>CAVSJQ010000013.1:0-176645 GCA_963728355.1 Ilumatobacteraceae bacterium
TGGGCGGCGAGGACTGACGCGTCGGCGTCCACGACCCTCGTCACGACCATGGCCATCTATTCCGTCGGGCGCAAGCGGGTCATTCTCGCGTTGCTGCTGACCACCGTGCTGCTGCTCACGCTCGATCTGCGCGGCAATCCGGTGATCGACGCTGCCCGTGACGGATTCACCTACGTGATGCGCCCGGTGGAGGACGCGACCGGCGTGGTCACGAATCCGATCGAACAGATCTGGAACGGGATCACGAACTACGACGATCTCGAGCGCGAGAACCTGGCCCTGCAGGAACAGGTGGATCGACTGATCGGTACGCAGGCGGCTGCCGAGGCTGCCGTGATCGAGGGCAAGGAGCTACAGGCGCTGTACAGCCTCCCGTCACTGTCGGGGATCGACACCGAGGTCGCGCGCGTCGTCGGCTACGCGGCCAACAACCTCGATCAGGTGATCGAGATCGACAAGGGCAGCTCCAGCGGCATCGAGGTGGGCATGGCCGTGGTCAACCAGGCCGGACTCGTCGGCAAGGTCACGCAGGTGACACGGACCTCCGCTCGCGTGATGCTGGTGACCGACAGCCGCTACACGGTCGCCGTCAAGGTGACGTCGGCGTCGGCCGCCGACGACTCGGTCCCCACCAACACGTCACCGTCGGGTCTCAGCCCGTCGGAGATCGCAGCGGCCGGCACCACCACGACCACGTCGACGACCGCGCCGGCCCTGCCTGGCGCCATCGTGCCCGGCGTGACGCTGCCGGACGGTTCACCGGCGCCCGACACGACGCTGCCGGGGGCCGCCGTCGGACCCGATGGCCAGCCGGTGATCGATCCCCTCACGGGACGGCCCCTCTCCGCCGAGCAGATCGCCGCGCTGCTCGACGCGCTCGACGGGACGACGGCGACCGACCCGACCTCGACGACCGACCCGACCTCGACGACCGACGTTGCCCCCCAGAACGCCGACGCGGCGGCCGACACGTCCACGACGTCGACGACGACCACCACGACCATTGCCGAGATCATCGAGAAGGAGTACGGTGCGCTCGAGGGACGCGGGCGGCTCCGGCTGCCACAGATCAAGTTCCTCCAGGATTCGCCGTCGTTGTCGGAGTTGGTCGCCGGTGACCTCGTGGAGACCGCTGGCGGGTCGGAGAGTCTCGCTCCCACCGGGATTCCCGTCGGCCGGGTCGTCAACCGGGCGAACCGTCCCGGATCGGGCGGTCCGTTGCTCGACGTCGAGCTCTACGCCGATCTCGCCCGTTTGAACTTCGTTCGAGTCGTGCTGTACAAGCCGCTCTCCGAAGTCGAACAGTGATCGCCGATGTTTGCGTCCTTCGTCCAGGGCCCGCTCGTGCGGGTGATCCCTCTCGGCCTGATCCTGCTGGCGCTGCAGCGCACGATCTTCGTCGAGATCCAGGTGGGCGGCGTGATCATCCAGATCATGATGGCGATGGCTGCGGCCGCGGGAGTGGCCGGCGGTAGCGAACGGGGCGCAGTCGTCGGGTTCACCCTCGGCGTGATGTTCGACCTCGCGGAGGGAACACCTCTCGGATCGACGGCCACGGCCATGACGATCGCTGGGGCGGTCGGTGGACTCCTGGCGCTGATCGCCGCCGATCCCCACTGGTGGCTCGAGGCGATCTTCACCGCACTCGGCACCGCTGCGGGCGTGGCGATGATCCCGGTGGTGCGGGCCTTCATCGGCGAGTCCGAGCCGTTCCAGCGCCAGCTCGGCGTCGTCGTCGCCGTCGTCGCTGCCTCGGCTGCGTTGATGAGTCCGCTGTTGGTGCCGCTCGGGCGATGGTGCCTGCGGATGCGTCGGCCGGAGTGGAAGCAGCCCGTCGGAGATGCGACGTCGTGATTCCCGGGGGATGTGCCGGAGACGGCGTGAACACCGTCACCTGGTCAGTGGGGTCGCTGACCCACGGGGGCCGCAACACGTTTGTAACATGCGGGGCGTCATGATGATCTGGATGCCGAACGACGGGTGCACGCCCCATGGCCGCTGACAAGCGCGCCGCCCGCCTCGGCGTCCTCGCGCTCGTCGGCATGCTGCTGTTCGGGCTGGTCGGTGCGCGCATCTGGTTCCTGCAGACCGTCGAACAGGAGACCCTGCAGGCCAAGGTCGACACCACCAAGCTGCGCACGGTTCCGCTGTTGCCCGAACGCGGCCGCATCTTCGATGCCGAGGGTCGCATCCTGGCCGACAACGACCGCGTCCTGACCGTTGCTGTCGACTGGGGCGTGATCCGCGACAGCGACAATCGCAGCGAGATCTTCCGGCGTCTGTCCGGCTGGGTCGACGTGCCGGTCGAGGAGATGGAAGCACGCTTCGACAGCCAGGTGTACAGCCCGTTCCTACCGATGCCGGTCGCCGAGGACATCGACGAACGCACCGCCATCGCCATCCAGGAGCGCGTCGAGGACCTTCCCGGCGTCGAGATCCTCGAACAGTCGCGACGGGTCTATCCCTACGCACCGATCGCCAGCCACGTCATCGGCTACATGGGTCGCATCACGGCGGAGACGAAGGACCTCTACCAGGGCCAGGGCTACTACCTCAACGAGCGTGTCGGCCAGTTCGGGATCGAGCTGAGCATGGAGGAGGAACTGCACGGCAAGTGGGGCTACGTCACCTACGAGGTCGACAACGCGAGCCGGATCGTGCGTGAGGTCCGACGTGTCCCACCGATCAACGGCAACGACGTGCAACTCACGATCGACCTCGATCAGCAGCAGTTCGCCGAACAGGCGCTCGAGACCCAGCTCAGGCTGCGTCAGCGGCAGGTGGCGATCAACCCGCGTGACCCCGAGAAGAACTTCGAACAGCTCGTGTTCCCCGAGTACCCACGCGAAGTTCCCTACAAGGCACCGGCGGGATCGGTCGTCGTGCAGAACTACCAGAACGGCCAGATCATCGCGCTGGCCAGTTATCCGACCTTCGACAACCGGTGGTTCGAAGCCGACCTCAGCGGCGGGAAGTTCGACGAGATCTTCCCGTCGGTCGACGCCAACGGCGACCCGATCGACCCCGACGAGTCGATTCTCGTCAACCGTGCGATCCAGGGCCGCTACAACCTCGGTTCGACGTTCAAGCCGTTCGTCGCATTCGCTGCGCTCGACACCGGACTCATGGGCATCGGCGACTACTACCGCGACGTGGGGTCGTACCGGATGGAATCGGTCGAGGCGGACAAGTGCGACGATGGGCTCGTGCGCTGCGTGTACCGCAACGCCACCTGCAGCGGCACCGGCCGGCCATGCGTCTACGGCGCCGTCGACGTCGAAACCGCACTCGCCGTCTCGTCCGATGCGTTCTTCTACCGCATCGGTGAGCTGATCATGACGCGGAACGACTTCCAGCCGGTCCTCCAGGAGGAGGTGCGCAAGTTCGGGTTCGGATCCGATCCAGGCATCGACCTGCCGTACGCCTTCGACGGCACGGTCCCCGACGCCGAGTTGAAGGCACTGTACGGCGAGCGCGGTGTGATCAGCGAGTCCGAGGCGTCGGGCTACTTCACCGGCGACAACGTGCAGCTCGCCATCGGGCAGGGGCTGCTGTCGGCGTCGCCGCTGCAACTGGCGATGGGCTATTCGACGATCGCCAACAAGGGCTACCTGATGAAGCCCGAGATCATCAAGGCGGTGTACCAGCCCGGTGTGCCCGACTCCGCCATCCAGGGCTATGTCGACCTGACCAAGGCCATTCTGGCCAGCGAACCCAACGTCGCAGGAGAGGTCATGCGCCAGTTGCCGTTGGCGCAGGAGTCGTGGGAAGAGATCGACCGGGGCCTGACGCGCGTGATCTACGGCAAGGGCACCACCAGCGACTACTACCACCACACCACGGGCGAGAACCTGTTCTACGCCTATCCCGACGGCGCCATCCCGCTGGCCGGCAAGACCGGTACGGCACAGGGCGCCGGCAACTACCCGTGGAACGACTCGTCGGCGTTCGCGGCCTACAGCCGCGACCCGTCACGGCCGTACACGGTCACCGCCTACCTCGAGAAGTCCGGTTACGGATCCCAGGCCGCCGCTCCCGTGGTCAAGTGCATGTTCCTGCAGATGTCGGGCATCACCCAGGCCGATCCGGTCCGCCTCTCCGATGCGCTCGACACGACGTCGACCATTGCCGCTCAGCCCCGCCAACTCGCCGACACCAGCTGCTACGCGGGCCGATTCTCGAACGTGCGCGTGGCCGAGTAGACACTCGTGGCTGCGTCGTTCCTGTCCCGCAAGCCCGACTCGGGCCTCGGCAACCTCGGTGCGAGCCCCGCCGATCCCAGTCGCAACGTCGACTGGGTCCTGATGGCGGTGCAGTTCGCGCTGACGATCATCGGCTGCTTCGTGGTGTTCTCGGCCTCGAGGACCCGTGTGAGCGGCGACCCCTACGCATTCACCACCCGCCAGGTCATCTTCGCGATCGTGGCCATCGTCGTCATGTTCGTCGTCATGTCGATCGACTACGAGTGGTGGAAGGACCGAGCGAGGTTCCTCTACGGCCTCACGCTCGTCATCCTCGCGCTGCTGTTCCTGCTGGGTGTCGCGTCGGGCGAGGACCGGATCTCCTTCGACCTTGGACCGTTCAACTTCCAGCCGGCCGAGATGGCGAAGTTCACGACACTGCTCATGCTCGCCGCCTATCTCGCGCAGGAACGCAGCGACGAGGTCTCGTATGCGCGGTTCCTCGGCGGGTTGATGATCGTCGGCGCACCCGCGGTGCTGATCATCATCCAACCCGACCTCGGTTCGGCGTCGGTGCTGGTGTCGATGGCGATGGGCGTGCTGCTGGTCGCCGGCGCCAAGGCCCGCTACATCGCACTGATCACCGTGTTGTCGGTCGCCACGGTGCTGGCTGCATTCGTCGGCCGGCTGGTCAACAGCTACCAGGCCGCTCGGATCCGTGCCCTCGTCAATCCGGGAGCCGCGAACGCCGACGATCTCTACCAGGCCGAGAACGCCATGCGGGCGATCGGTACCGGCGGCGTGTGGGGCAAGGGATGGCTGCAGGGCCCGCTGACGAACGGTCGTGACATCCCGGTGATGTGGGCCGACTTCCCCTTCGCAGCGATCGGCGAACAGTTCGGATTCGTCGGCTCGTCGGTGGTGCTCGGCTTGATCGTCATCGCGTTGATCCGCATCTGGCGCATCGCCCACCTGTCACGCGACCTGCTGGGCACCTACTTCTGCGCCGGCGTGTTCTCGATGTTGCTGTGGCAGACGTTCCAGAACATCGCGATGACGGTGCAGATCATGCCGGTCACGGGCTTGCCGCTCCCGTTCATCTCCTACGGCGGCTCGGGGCTGATCGTGTACTTCGCCCTGTTCGGTCTGGTGCAGTCGGTGCACATGCGCCGCATGCGCTGAGTTCGACCGCTGATCCCAAATCGGCGGTCATCCCGCCGACAGCGCCACGAGCGCATAGAATATGTCACCCAGTGGCCATCGACAGCGAACGAACCTCCGGCGCACGCCGTGAACCGCATGGTTCCAGCGACGCGGCGCCGTCGCCTGTCGAGGCCTGGTCACCGACGGCCGCGCTGACCGTCGCTTTCGTCGTTGCGCTGATCTCCGGCGCATGCAACGGCTCCGTCAACCGGCGGAGCCGACGTTCACGATCGGCTCGTCCCCACTGCACCGTGCGGACGGTTCGAGCCACGCAGAGCGCCGGTACGGCTGCTCATCCCAGAAGGGACCGCTTCTCCCATGGATCACGCCGACTCCGAGCGTTCGACCGACAACACCACCGACACCTCGTCTGACGCGCCCTCCGGTGCGTCCACCGGTTCGTCGACCGGCTCGACCGGGTCCAAGCGCCGCCGAGGGTCTCGGGGCGGTCAGCGCCGTCGAGGAAGCGGACAGGGCGTTGCTGGTGACGGAGCGCCGTCCGGCGACGTCGACGATCGCAACGACATCGAACTGCCCGAGCCCATGAGCGAGGGCCGGCCGTCGCCCGAGGCCGCGGCACGAGCGCTGGTACGCAAACCGCAGATCGGTGACACGATGCCGATGCCGACCTCGCCACCTCCCGGACCGGCGTCCGTGACGACATCGGACGACGATGGCGACCGCACCGAGGGAGAACCGAAGCGCCGCCGTCGTGGAGGCGGATCCCGGGGCGGATCCGGACGCAACCCGTCGAGCGGAGCCACGGACGGCTCGGGGCAGCGATCGGGAGACAGCGCATCGAGCGGTGGAGCGAAGAAGAGCCGCCGCGGCCGCGGTCGGGGCAAAGCTCAGTCCGACGGCGCCGAACTCGATGCCGCAACGCTCGAGCAGCGCCGCGGGCGCGAGCGCAACGGCAAGCCGATCGGCCGATATTTCATGGCCGTGCAGGTCCGCTCCGGCATGACGCAGGTGGCCGTGCTCGAGGGGCGCAGCCTGATCGAGCACTACGTGAGTCGCCCGGCCGACGACGTGAGCCAGATCCACGGCAACATCTACGTCGGTCGTATCCAGAACGTCCTGCCCGGCATGGAGGCGGCCTTCGTCGACATCGCGACACCGAAGAACGCCGTGTTGTACCGCGGCGACGTGCAGTACGACCCCGAGGACATCGAAGAGGGCGGCAAGGACCCTCGCATCGAGGACATCCTCAAGAACAAGCAGTTGATCATCTGCCAGGTGACCAAGAACCCGATCGCCCACAAGGGCGCACGGCTCACCCAGGAGGTGTCGCTGCCGGGCCGCTTCGTGGTACTGATCCCGAACTCGAAGACCTACGGCATCTCGAAGCGCCTGCCCGATGACGTGCGCAAACGCCTGCGGGGCATCCTCGACCGGGTCAAGCCCGATGAGCACGGCCTGATCGTGCGCACCGCGGCCGAGACCGCCACCGAGGACGAACTGGTCGCCGACATGACCATCCTGCTGCGGCAGTGGGAACAGATCGCGGAGAAGGCGAAGAAGACCCAGCGGCCGGCGCTGCTGTACCGCGAGCCCGAGCTGGCGGTCCGGGTGATTCGCGAGGAGTTCAACGCCGACTACCGCGGTGTGGTGATCGACGACGAGCGTCTCCATCAGGAGATCCGCGACTACGTGGCTGCGTTCAATCCCGAGCTGGCCGACCGTATCGAGTACTACGACGGTGGGACCGACGGTGGGCTGTCACTGTTCGAGAAGTTCCACATCCACGAGCAGGTCCACAAGGCGCTCGACCGCAAGGTGTGGCTGCCGTCGGGCGGTTCGCTGATCATCGAGCACACCGAAGCGCTGACCGTGATCGACGTGAACACCGGCAAGAATGTCGGCAAGTCGAACCTCGAAGAGACCGTCTTCCACAACAACATGGAGGCCGCCGAGGAGATCGCCAAGCAGCTTCGGCTGCGTGACATCGGCGGGATCATCGTCATCGACTTCATCGACATGGAGGTCAAGGGCAACCGCGCCAAGGTGATCGAGAAGTTTCGCGACGCGTTGGCTCGCGACAAGACGCGCTCGCAGGTGTTCGACATCACCGAACTCGGTCTGGTGGAGATGACCCGCAAGCGCATCGGCGAGGGTCTGCTCACCGAGTACTCCGAGATCTGCCCCGACTGCGAAGGTCGCGGCGTGCTCGTCGACTACAGCTTGTTGGAGTGATGATGAACATCGAGATCACCGACGATGCCCGGCAGCTGCTCGAACGCAAGGGCGGCACGATGTCGATCGATTTCATCCGCCCGACCGGTTGAGGCAAGGTCGCCGAGGTGTCGGTCGACACCAACGTCAAGGGCAAGAACACCGCTGCGTACCGCAAGCTCCGGCACGAGCGGTTCCAGATCCTGATCACCCCCACGCTGATCGGCATGGCTGACTCGATGCGCGTGATCACCAAGGGCCGGCTCTCGAAGTCGCTGGCCGTGGAATTCCGCGCCAGCGCCGCCAGCCCCAGCACTGACGACTCCTGCGCCATCTGACCGGTTACGCCGGTGCCAGGCACCGGCGTAACCGGTCGTAGTGTTCGGGACATGGCTGATCTGCTCGCGCTGTCGTCACGGATCATCGACTCGGGTGTGGTCGACGAACCGGTGAATCGCATCACCAACGAGCTCTCGGAGGTGGCCGACGGTCTGGCCGTCGTCGAGAGTTTCTCGCATTCGGTCGTCCTCGATGCCGGCGAGGGTCTCGTCGCCTTCGATGCATCGCACGCACGCACCGGAACCGATGTCGCAGCGGCGATTCGTGGATGGACCTCGACGCCGGTCACGCATCTCGTGTACACCCACGGCCACACCGACCACGTCGGCGGCAGCCCGGCATTCGCCGAAGCGTTCGGCGACATGACGGTCGTGGGCCACACCAACGTGGAGCGTCGCTTCGACCGTTACGACTACACGAACGCCTGGAACGTGCGCATCAACGCCCGGCAGTTCGGCGGTGTGCGAGGCGACTTCGGCATTGGTGCACCCGGCGAGTTCATCCCGACCGCGACGTTGCGTCCCGACCACGTCATCGACGACGAGGGCACGCTACGCATCGGTGACCGCACGATCGAACTGCACCACGCACGCGGCGAGACCGACGATCACCTCTGGGGATGGGACCCGGAGCGCAAGTGGGCCTTCGTCGGCGACTTCGTCATCTGGAACTTTCCCAACGCCGGAAACCCGCAGAAGGTCCAGCGTTATCCGATCGAGTGGGCGGCCGCGCTGCGCGACATGATCTCCCGAGAGCCCGAACTCCTCCTGCCGGCCCACGGCCTGCCGATCGAGGGGCGCGAACGGATCGCCACGGTGCTCGGCGACATCGCGGAAGCGCTCGAGCGGCTGGTCGCCGAGGTCGTCGACATGATGAACGCCGGCGAGGTGCTCGACACGATCGTCCACAGCGTCCATGTTCCCGACGACGTGCTCGCAAAGCCGTACCTCCGCCCGCTCTACGACGAGCCGGAATTCGTCGTCCGCAACGTCTGGCGTCAGTTCGGAGGCTGGTGGGACGGCGCCCCGAGCCGCCTCAAGCCGTCACCGGACGCCGTGCTGGCCGCCGAGCTGGCCAGCCTCGCCGGGGGAGCGTCGGCGCTGATCGAACGGGCGACGGTGCTGTCCGACGCCGGCGATCATCGCCTCGCCTGCCATCTCGCCGATCTCGCGGGCTGGGCCGCTCCCGACGACACCGGCGTCCACGCCGCCCGAGCGGTGGTGTACCGGGCCCGTCGGGCAGCTGAGACCTCGCTGATGGCCAAGGGCATCTACGCCGGCGCAGCCCGTGAATCCGAGGCGGTCGCCGAATCGGGTGATCGGCAGGATTGAGCGGGCCGCGCGGGTTGAGCCGTCGGGATCCGGCGCTAGCATCGGACAACGCTATGTACGCAGTCATCGCCTCAGGCGGCAAGCAGGAAAAGGTGGCCCAGGGCCAGCAGGTACGAGTTGAACTGCTCGACGCCGACGAGGGCAGCGATGTGTCGCTGATCCCGGTCATGGTGGTCGATGGCAGCACCGTGCTCGCCACCCCGGACGAGCTCAAGAGCGCGTCGGTCACCGGCAGGATCGTCGGCCAGGTCAAGGGCCCGAAGATCAACGGCTACACCTACAAACGCCGCACCAACCAACATCGTCGCTACGGCCATCGCCAGAAGTACCACCTGGTCGAGATCACCTCGATCACGGTCTGACCGGCACCGGCCCGATCCGAACGGAGAACACTCATGTCAAAGACCAAAGGTGGCGGCTCAACCCGCAACGGTCGCGATTCCAACGCCCAGCGCCTCGGCGTGAAGGCCTTCGGCGGCAGCGACATCACCGCCGGCACGATTCTCGTGCGTCAGCGCGGCACGAAGTTCCATCCTGGCAAGAACGTCGGCAAGGGCAAGGACGACACCCTGTTCAGCCTGGTCGACGGCCGAGTGGAGTTCGGGCAGAGCAAGGGCCGCAAGACGGTCAGCGTGCTCCCCGTCGACGCCTGATCATCGCCCAACCGATCTGAACGCCGAACCGGCCGGGGCATTCTGCCCCGGCCGGTTCGCGTCCAGGCCCCATGAGCGAAAAGCCGGTATCTGGGCGCGTCGCTCATCGCTTCCGTCGAGGTGCTGCGAGCGATGAGCGAAAAGCCGGTATCTGGGCGCGTCACCATCGCTTCCGTCGAGTTGCTTGGCGCAGCGAGGGGCTGCGGCCCGATCAGGCGTTGGCGAGCTTGCCTTCGAGGTCGTCGACCTCGTCGTTGAGCCGATCGGGGAGGCGGTCGCCGAACTGCGCGAAGTGCTCACGGATCTGCGGGATCGCAGCCTTCCACCCGTCGACGTCGACCGACAGGATCGTGTCGAGGTCCGCCTCGTCGATCTCGAGGCCGTTGGTGTCGAGTGCTTCCTTCGTCGGGAGCTTGCCGATCGGTGTGTCGATCGCATCGGCGTTGCCGTTCACCCGCTCGAAGACCCACTTCAGCACACGGCTGTTCTCGCCGAAGCCGGGCCACAGGAACCGACCGTCGTCGCCGCGGCGGAACCAGTTGACGAAGAAGATCTTCGGCAGCTTCGCCGGATCGGTGGCCTTCTCCATCGACAACCAGTGAGCGAAGTAGTCCGCGTAGTTGTAGCCGCAGAACGGAAGCATCGCCATCGGGTCGAAGCGCAGTTCGCCCTGGGTGCCTTCGGCGGCGGCGGTCTTCTCCGACGCCATGATCGACCCGAGGAACACGCCGTGCTCCCAGTCGTTCGCCTCGGTCACCAGCGGCACCGTGGTGCGACGCCGACCGCCGAACAGGATCGCCGAGATCGGCACGCCGGCGGGATCCTGCCATTCGTCGGCGATCGACGGGCACTGCGATGCCGGTGCGGTGAAGCGGGCGTTCGGATGCGCCGCCGATGTGTCCATCTCGGGGTTCCAGGCGTTGCCCTTCCAATCGGTCGCCCGGGCGGGAGGTGTGTCGGTCATTCCCTCCCACCAGACGTCGCCGTCGTCGGTGAGTGCGGTGTTCGTGTAGACGCAGTTGCCCCACAGCGTGTCCATCGCATTGGCGTTCGTCTCGTAACTGGTGCCGGGCGCCACTCCGAAGAAACCGGCCTCGGGGTTGATCGCATACAGCCGGCCGTCGTCGCCGAACTTCATCCAGCAGATGTCGTCGCCGATGGTCTCGGCCTTCCAACCCGGGATCGTCGGGACGAGCATCGCAAGGTTCGTCTTGCCGCAGGCGGACGGGAAGGCGCCGGCGATGTACTTCGACTCACCCTCGGGGTTGGTGAGCTTGAGGATCAGCATGTGCTCGGCGAGCCAGCCGTCGTCGCGTGCCATCACCGAGGCGATGCGCAGGGCGAAGCACTTCTTGCCGAGCAGCGCGTTGCCGCCGTACCCGGAGCCGTACGACCAGATCTCGCGGGTCTCGGGGAAGTGGACGATGTACTTGTTCTCGGCGTCGCACGGCCACGGCACGTCCTCGGCGCCGTTCTCCAGCGGTGCGCCGACGCTGTGCAGGCACGGGACCCAGTCGCCGTCACCGAGCACGTCGAGGGCGCCCTGGCCCATCCGCGTCATGATCCGCATGTTGGTCGCCACGTAGGCGGAATCGGTCAGTTGCACACCGATGTGGGCGATCGGCGAGCCGAGCGGCCCCATCGAGAACGGCACGACGTACATGGTGCGGCCCTTCATCGAGCCGGTGTAGAGCCGCTTCATCTCGGCGCGCATCTCGGCGGGGTCACGCCAGTTGTTGTTCGGACCGGCTTCGTCCTCGGTCAGCGAACAGATGTAGGTGCGGTCCTCGACGCGGGCGACGTCGCCGGGGTCGGAATGCGCCCAGTAGCTGTTCGGCCGCTTGGCCTCGTCGAGCTTGGTGAACGTGCCGGAGTCGACCAGCTCCTGGCAGAGCCGTTCGTACTCGTCGGCAGAACCGTCGCACCAGTAGATGTCGGCGGGCTGCATCACCGCTGCCCATTCCGAGACCCAGTCCTTCAGTCGCTGGTTGCTGGTCGTTCCGCTCATCTGGTGACTCCTCGTCGAGTGCCGGGGGTTGAGATCCGTGGAAGATGTCCGCGCGTCACGTCGACGACGACATCGATCTGTTGACTCAATCGTAGGTCGCGCGGCGTCGAACGGTGAAACAGAGCATCGGGTACAACGTCACGATCTCCCCGAATCGATCGGGGCAAACCCGGCTACGACGTCGGCGGCGCGACGGTGCGGACGTTCGGCGGGACGGTGCCGGACGGTCGGTGGGCTCAGGCGCCGGGAGTTGCCATGTCGACCTCGGAACCGAGGCGCAGGCGCGTGGCGAAGCCGGCATCGTCGAGGTCGAACACCACACGCTGGCCCTGGCGCAGCATGCGGAACACGGAACCGGCCAACGCGTCGGCGGCCAGTTCGTAATCAGCGAGGTCGGTGTCGGACATGACGAGTCCGTCGCCGGTGGCCGGATCGTAGGCCTTGATGACCCCCTGCATGACGAGGACTCAGCCCGCCTTGACGATCTTGCCGGACTTGATGCAGCCCGTGCACACGTTGACGCGCTTGGAGGCGCCGTTCACGCTGGCGCGGACCCGCTGGATGTTGGGATTCCAGCGCCGCTTGGTGCGCCGATGCGAGTGCGACACCGACATGCCCCACGACGGGCCCTTGCCACACACTTCACATTTCGATGCCATTGGATTCTCCTGCAGCGCTGCCGGAAACCCGGCTCGATCACGATGGTGGTGCCCGACCGACGACTCCGCCTGTCGGGACAGCCATGAAATGCTACCAACTCGATCGGCCGGCCCCACGCTGCATCCCGCGATCCGGCCGGCGGGTTCGACGTGGTCGCTCTGGCGCCAAGCGTGACGCATTCTCGTAAGCTCGTTCGCCGTGCCCACTCTGGAACGGTTGAACACCGCTGCGCTGCGCGAGACGGTCCGTACGTTTCGAGACGCTGTGCGCGAGCACGCGCACGGGCTCAACCGGCTGAACGTCTATCCCGTGCCCGACGGTGACACCGGCACCAACATGGCGCGCACGCTCGATGCGGTGGTGGCCGAGATGGACACCGCTGCCGACGACGACCACGACGCGACATGCGAGGCGATCAGCCACGGGTCGTTGATGGGTGCCCGCGGTAACAGCGGTGTCATCCTGAGCCAGATCATGCGCGGGTTCGCCGGCACGGTGAAGGAGCACGCCGACGTGCAGGGCGCGAAGTTCGCCGAAGCGCTGCAGGCGGCGGCCGCCGGGGCCTACGACGCCGTGCTCAAGCCGATCGAGGGCACGATCCTGACGGTCTGTCGCGAGAGCGCAGAGGCCGCCAAGGTCGCCGCCGACGCCGGCGGCTCGCTGGTCGAGGTGGCCCGCGCTGCGCGAGCGGCCGGCAAGGTGGCGCTCGACAACACCCCTGAACAACTCCAGGTGCTCAAGGACGCCGGTGTGGTCGACGCCGGTGGCGCCGGCTTCCTCCTGCTGCTCGACTCGGTGCTCTACGTCGTCGACGGCGAGCCACTGCCCGAGGCAGAACCCGACGACGGGACGGCCGGTGCCGTCGGCGCCGCCTTCGACGTCGTGGCCCATCGGCATGCGGCGACGCCCGGCGAGCTCGACGTGAGTGAGCAGCGCTACGAGGTGATGTACTTCCTCGATCTCCCCGACGAACGGATCCGCGAGTTCAAGGAGCACTGGGGGGCGATCGGCGATTCGATCGTGGTGGTCGGCGGCGACGGACTGTGGAACTGCCACGTGCACACCAACGAGATCGGCGCCGCGATCGAGGTGGCGCTCGACCTCGGAGGGCGGCCGAAATCGATTCGGGTCAGCGATCTGTTCGAAGAGGTCGACGAGGAGCACGCCAAACGCGAGGCCGAGCTGGCCTCGACGGCGCTGTCGGCGCCGGTCGCCGACGAGCTGCCGGCAGTGACGACCGCCGTCGTCGCTGTGTGCTCCGGCAACGGCCTCGTCGAGTTGTTCGCGCAGCTCGGCGTGCAGGGGGTCGTCACCGGTGGCCAGACGATGAACCCCTCGACCGCCGAGCTGCTCGAGACGGTGCAACGGGTCAACGCCGACCAGGTGGTCGTGCTGCCGAACAACAAGAACATCATCCCGGTCGCCGAGCAGCTCGACGCGCTCACCGAGAAGACCGTCGTCGTCGTACCGACCCGGTCGATGCCCGAGGCACTCGCCGCGCTCGTGGCGTACGACGGTCATGCATCGGCCGAGGACAACGCCGTCGAGATGGCCGAGGCAGCGGGTTCGGTGGTGACGGGCGAGATCACCCGTGCGGTCCGCGACAGCACCAGCGGTGCCGGCGTGATCGTCGAGGGCGACTGGCTCGGTCTGGTGCGCGGCGACGGCATCATCGCAGTGGCACCGTCGGTGGAGGGTGCAGCGATGACGCTCCTCGAAGCGATCGTCGGCGAGACGGCCGAGCTGGTCACGGTGGTCACCGGCGCCGACGCCGACGCCGGGGTGACCGATCAGATCGTGGGCTGGCTCGGCGATCATCGCGGCAACGTCCAGATCGACGTGCACCACGGCGGCCAGCCGCTCTACCCGTACCTTTTCGGAGTCGAGTGAACGCACTGGCGTTCCCCGACCTCGCCGCCATCGACGTCGACCGGCTGAAGGGCGTCGGTGACAAGAAGCGGTCGTCGCTCGCCGCCATCGGTGTCGACAACCTGTTTGACCTCCTCACCTTCTATCCACGCCGATGGGTCGACCGGTCGAACGAGGCCCGGATCGCCGACCTGGTGCCGGGGGAGGAGGCGCTGGTGTTGGCCACCGTTCGTTCGGTGACCAAGCGGGTGACCCGCAACCGGCGCACGATGGTGAACGTCAACGTCGGCGATGGGTCGGGTCGCATGGAGGTCGTCTTCTTCAACCAGCCCTGGCGTGAGCGCCAGCTTCGCGACGGGCTGCAGATCGCGCTGTTCGGCAAGGCCGACGTCTATCGCGGGGGCCTGCAGATGGCCAATCCGGTCGTGGACCTGATCGGCGACCGGACCGGGCGCATCGTGCCGATCTATCCGCAGAGCGAGAAGGCCCAGATCAACACGTGGGAGATCGCCGGGTGGGTCGAGGAGGCGCTGCGGCGATGTCGCGAGCGCGGCATCGCGGACCCGGTGCCGTCGGAGGTCCTGCAGCGTCTCGGCATGATCGGTCGTTTCGACGCGTTGTCGAACATCCATCTGCCCGAGACCGTCCGCGACAAGGAGCAGGCACGGCGCCGGCTGGCTTTCGACGAACTGCTGCGCGTGCAACTGGTGTTGGTGCTGCGCAAACGGGCGATGGAGCGTGATCAGCGTGGCATCGCTCACGACCTCACCGGCGATCTCGTCGAGCGGTTCCACGACGCCTTGCCATACCCGTTGACCGGAGCGCAGCAGCGGGCGATCGCCGAGATCGAGCGCGATCTCGCTGCACCGCACCCGATGCATCGCCTGCTCCAGGGCGACGTCGGTTCGGGCAAGACGGTCGTGGCGGTCGACACGATGATGGTGGCGGTGCAGGGCGGCCACCAGGCGGCCCTGATGGCGCCGACGGAGGTGCTCGCCGAGCAGCACGCCACCGGGGTCCGGGCGCTGCTGGACGGCGTGACCGTGCCCGACCCGGGCAACCTCTTCGGCGACCGACCGCTCCGAGTGGAGCTGCTGACCAACCGCGTCACCGGGTCCGACCGCAAGGACGTCCTGGCCGGCCTGGCCGACGGTTCGGTCGACATCGTGATCGGTACCCACGCATTGATCCAGGAGGCGGTGGACTTCGCCAGCCTCGGCGCCGTCGTGGTCGACGAGCAGCATCGCTTCGGCGTCGAGCAGCGCGCGGCGCTCAGAGCCAAGACCGTCGGAGGTGCCGTCCCCGACATGCTGGTGATGACGGCGACGCCGATCCCACGTACGGCCGCGATGACGGTGTACGGCGATCTCGACGTCAGCGTCCTCGACGAACTTCCCCCCGGCCGCACCCCGATCGTCACCCGGTGGGCCGACGGACCGCTGCTCGAGGCCGAAGTGTGGGCCGACGTGCGCAGCGAGGTCGCCGCAGGCCGTCAGGCCTACGTGGTCTGTCCGCTGATCGGCGAGAGCGAGAAACTCGAAGTCGCGTCGGCAGAGGAGACGTTCGAGCGGTTGGCCGGCGACGAGCTGGCGGGGTTGCGACTCGGGCTGTTGCACGGTCGTCTGACCCCGGCCGAGAAGGAGGCGACGATGGATTCGTTCCGCGCTGGTGAGCTCGACGTGCTCGTCGCCACGACCGTGATCGAGGTGGGTGTCGACGTCCCCAACGCCACGGTCATGGTGATCCTCGACGCCGACCGGTTCGGCATCGCCCAGCTGCACCAGCTGCGCGGCCGCGTGGGGCGCGGGGTGCATCCGTCGACCTGCTGGCTCGTCACCCAGCAACGCGACGAGCCGGGCGACCCGATCGGCAATCCGCGAGTGGAGGCACTCGTGGGCACCACCGATGGCTTCGAACTCGCGGAGATCGACCTCGACCTGCGCGGCGAGGGCACGCTGATGTCGACGTCCCAGAAGGGCCGCAGCGACCTCAAGCTGGCGTCGCTGCGTCGTGACCGCAACCTGGTGGAACTCGCCCGCGAGGCCGCCTTCGAGATCGTCGACGCCGACCCGGAACTCGTTGCGCACCCGGAACTGGCCGTCGAACTGGCGATGATCTTCAGCGAGTCCGACGAGGAGTTCCTCGCCAAGAGCTGACCGGAGCTCGATCAGTCGCCACGAGCGACTTCGGCGTCGTCCTCGTCGGACATCACGATGTCCCAGCGGTCGAGACAGTCCTCGCAGCGGTAGGCGACCACGTCGCCCGGTTCCCAGATCCCGTCCTCCGGTGGGTGGGTCAGCAGGAAGCAGCGGCCACCGCAGTCGACGCAGATGATCTGTGGTGTCGGTGAGAGCACGGCCCCAGTCTTGCCGGTCGGCGCGGCCGCTCGCGACCGCTCCTATCCTCGACACGATGCGAGTCGTCTCCGGAGAGCTGGGAGGACGGCGGCTGGTCACGCCGGCCGGCACGTCCACGCGTCCCACCACCGACCGCGTCCGCGAGGCGATCTTCAACTCGCTCGGCAGCTCGGGCGTGCTCGAGGGCGCTGTCGTCGCCGACCTGTTCGCCGGCAGCGGGGCCGTCGGTATCGAGGCGCTCTCACGTGGGGCGGAACGTTGCATCTTCGTCGAGCGCGACCGTGCGGCGCTGCGCGCTCTGTACGACAACGTCGACGCACTCGGCCTCGGCGACCGGACCAAGGTGCTGACGTCCGACGTGATGTCGGTCGCTGCCACCATCGACGCCGACATCGTGTTCGCCGATCCGCCCTACGACTTCGACTCGTGGCCCGAGTTGCTCGGCCGGGTCGGCGCCGACCTCGTGGTGGCCGAGTCGGGTGCGCCGGTCGCAGCGCCCGCCGGATGGACGGTCACCCGCGACCGTAAGTACGGCAGGACCCGCGTCACCTTCCTCGAACGTACGGTCGACTCCGCCGCCGGGTCCGAGCAGTAGGGTCTGACACCCGATGAGCAGGTCACTGCGTGTGCTGTATCCAGGGAGCTTCGATCCGATCCACCTCGGACACGTCGACGTCATCGAGCAGGCCCACGAGCTGTTCGGTTCGGTGGTCGTGGCGATCATGCACAACCATGCGAAGGCATCCGGGCTGTTCGGTGTCGACGAGCGAGTCGAGATGGCGTCCACGGCACTCGCGCATCTCGACGGGGTCAGTGTCGTGCCGCAGACCGGTCTCGCCGTGCAGGCGGCACAGCGCACCGGCGTCGACTTCATCGTCAAGGGCCTGCGGTCCGCTGGCGACTTCGAGATCGAACAGCAGATGGCGCACAACAACCACGCGGTCACCGGCGTTCGCACCGTGTATCTTCCCTGCCGCCCCGATCTCGGGTACATCAGCAGCCGCTTCGTGCGCGAGATCGCGAAGTACGGTGGATCCATCGACCATCTCGTCCCGGCGCATGTCGCCGACGCACTGCGCCGTGCGTACGACAGCGGACAGAACTGAGCCAATCATGAGCTATGACGACGGCGAGCACGACGCGTACGACGACATCGACGACGAGTACCCCGACCCGGGCATGCCGGGCGGCTTCGTCGGCGACGCCGAAACGCTGTTGCGCCGCGCGATCGACATCATCGCAACGGCGCCGACCATGCCGTTGTCGTCGTCGCCACGCATCGACCGCGACGAGATGATCGAACTGCTGGAGGAGTCGCTGCACCGTCTCCCCGAGGAGCTGCGCCAGGCCCGCTGGATGCTCAAGGAGCGCCAGGAGTTCGTCTCCAAGACGCGCCGGGAGGCCGACGAGCTGCTCGAGGCCGCTCGTGTGCGCGCCGAGCGCATGGTGCAGCGCACCGAGGTCGTGCGCGCCGCGGAGCAGCGTGCCCGCCAGGTGATGGAGACCGCGGAGGCCGACTCCCGGCGGCTCAAGCACGAGACCGAGGACTTCCTCGATCAGCGGCTCGGGTCGTTCGAGATCCTCCTCGACAAACTGCAGAAGACGGTCGGAGCCGGTCGCCAGCGGCTCTCCATCGGCGGAGCCGTCGACCAGACCGACACGATCGAGGAAGACGACCCCACCAAGGGGTTCTTCGATCAGGACCACTGATCGCCGCCGGAGGTCCCGTGTCCGACCCGTTGCGACCGTTGCGGATCAACGCCGTCGAACTGCTCCGCCAGCCCGGCGCGGTCCGTGACGTCGACCTCGACGTCGACGCATCGTCGCTCGACGCCGAGCACGAGCGACTGGTCGGCGACATCCACGTCGAGCTGCGACTGACCGCCCTGAACGACGGCATCGACGTCACCGGCACGGTCAGCGCCGCGTGGGCAACGGTGTGTCGCCGCTGCCTGGTCGACGTCGAAGGGACGGCCGTCGGCGTCGTCGACGAGCTCTATCAGATCGAGCCGCTCGACCCGGACGCCTACGTGATCGAGGATGGCCAGCTCGACCTCGCCCCGCTCGTGCGTGAGACCGTGTTGCTGGACCTCGACAGCGAACGGCTCTGCCGCGACGACTGCGCCGGGTTGTGCCCCGTCTGCGGCGTCGATCGCAACACCACGAAATGTTCCTGCGACACCGCGGTGCGCGACGATCGCTGGGCAGCGCTCGAGGGATTCGTCCCCGACGACGACTGAGTCGCTCGTGCCGATGCCCGATGGCAACGGCCCCCGCCCCCGATAACGTGATCCGGCCGTTGCGGCACGTGTGCCCGAATCGGGCCCCGATCCAGTACCGGTCGCACGACGACCGTCCCCGAGAACCAGGAAGCGAACGATGGCCGTTCCCAAGAAGAAGACGTCCAAGTCGAAGACCCGCAGCCGTCGGGCGAGCGCCTGGCAGCTGAATGCGCCGGCTCGCAGCCTGTGCCCGCGCTGCGGCAACGCCAAGACCCCGCACGTCGTGTGCCCCTCGTGTGGCTGGTACCGCGACCGCGTCGTCGTCGACGTCGGCTGATCAACCGAGCCACCTCATGCTCCCCGTCGCCGTCGACGTCATGGGCGGCGACGACGCCCCCAGGCCGATCCTCGCCGGAGCGCACCGCGCTGCCGCGTCCGGCATCCCCATCGTGCTCGTCGGGCCCGCCGACCTCGACGGTCGGGCCACTCCCGACGGCGCGTTACTCGACCTGATCGAGGCCACCGAGGTGATCGGGATGCACGACGATCCCGCCCAAGGGGTCCGCCGGAAGAAGGACTCGACGCTGGTCCGTGCCGCCGAGGCGGTCCGTGACGGCCGCGCGAGCGCGATGATTTCCGCCGGGAACACCGGCGCCACGATGGCGTCGGCGCTGCTGCGGATGGGCCGCATCTCCGGTGTGAAGCGTCCGGCGATCGCCACGCCGATCCCGGTGCCCGGTGCCACGCCCACGGTGCTCCTCGACGCCGGCGCCAACTCCGAGGTGCAGGCCGAGTGGTTGGTGCAGTTCGCTCTGATGGGATCCGTGTACGCGCAACACCGCTTCGGCATCGAGTCGCCACGCGTCGGCCTGCTGTCGATCGGTGAGGAACCGGGCAAGGGCGACACGTTGCGCAAGGAGGCGTACGAACTGCTCGGAGCAGCCTCCCACCTCCACTTCGTCGGCAACGTCGAAGGGCGTGACGTGATGAGCCCAGATCTCGACGTGTGCGTCACCGACGGATTCACCGGCAACGTCGTCTTGAAGACACTCGAAGGCGGCATGCGCGTGGTCATCAAGGCCCTGCTCGAGGCGTTCGCCGCCGAGGAGCACTACAAGCCGCACGCCGACGCGCTGATGCCGGCGTTGCTGCCCGTGTACGAATCGCTGAGTCCCGACACCTATGGCGGCGCCGTGCTGCTCGGGGTCGACGGTGTCTGCATCATCGCTCACGGATCGTCCGGCGAGACCGCGATCGCCAACGGCATCGGTGTCGCCAGGGACATGGTGGAACAGGACATGGTCGGTGAGATCCGGCGGGCGATCGCCGGCAACGCCGCCTGACTGGTCCGAGAACTACACTCGACGCCCGTGCCAGCAGACTCCGCCCCACTCGACCGCGACGAGATCTTCGAGATCGTCCGTGACCGCCTCGCCGACATCCTCGAGATCGAACCGTCCACGATCACCGAGGGCCAGTCGTTCGTCGACGACCTCGACGCCGACTCGTTGGCGCTGATCGAGTTGGTGGAGGCGCTCGAGGAGCAACTGGGCGACCGGATCGCCGACTTTCGCATCGAGGACGAGGACCTCGAGGACCTCAAGACCGTGCGAGACGCCGTCGACTACGTGCACGAACGAGCCACGGCGAGCTGATCGCCCTGTGACCGTGCCCGGCAACGTCCAGCCAGCGGCCGGTCTGTCCGAACTCGCCGAACGCATCGGTCACCGCTTCGCCGACTGGGGTCTGCTCGAACGGTCGCTCGCCCACCGGTCCTGGTGTGCGGAGACACCTGGGTCGGTGAGCAACGAACGGCTGGAGTTCCTCGGCGATGCGGTACTCGGCTGGGCGATCGCCGACATCGTGTATCACCGTTATCCGGTTGCCGAGGGCCAGCTCACCGACCTGCGAAAGAGCGTGGTCAACGCGATCGCCCTCGCCGAGGTCGCCCAGTCCATCGGGCTCGGCGACCACATCCTGCTCGGGCGGGGCGAAGCCGCCGCCGGCGGCGCCGACAAGCCGTCCATCCTGTCCGATGCACTCGAGGCGGTGCTCGGCGCGGTGTACCTCGACGGCGGCGCCGAGGCAGCGTTCGCCATGGTCGAGCGGCTCGTCGTGCCCCGGATGCCCGCGTCGGCCGACTCGATGGGCCAGTTCGACCAGAAGACGCAGCTCCAGGAGCTGACCGCCCGCCTCGGTATGGGCGCACCGGTGTACGAGGTCTCGTCACAGGGGCCCGATCACGCCAAGACGTTCCACGCTCGGGTGCTGGTCGACGACGACGTGCTGGGGGTGGGCGTCGGCCGTTCGAAGAAGGCCGCCGAGCAACTCGCCGCCACCGAGGCCTGCCTCACGCTCGGTTGACGTGACGGTCGATGCCTGAGCTGCCCGAGGTCGAAACGGTCCGTCGCGGGCTGCAGCAGCACGTCGTGGGACGGCGGATCGCGCAGGTCGAGGTCGGTCGGGAGCGGTCGGTGCGTCGCACGTCCCGCGAGGCGGTGATCGCCGGGCTCACCGGCACCGTCGTCCGAACGGCCGACCGGCGCGGCAAGTACCTGCTGCTCGCGCTCGATTCCGGTGACATGGCCATGATCCACCTGCGCATGAGCGGCCAGGTGCTCATCGCTCCCGGCGGCGCTCCACGCCCGGCGCACACCCACGTCGCGCTGCACCTCGACGACGGTCGCGAGGTGTGGTTCGTCGACCCGCGCACCTTCGGCGAGGTCGTCGTGTTCGACCCCGATCGCACGGAGACCGAGCTTCCCGAACTCGCCCGGCTCGGCGTGGACCCGATCGCCGATCCATTCGACACCGCGACGCTGCGTCGTGCGATCGGCACCACCTCGCGGGCGCTCAAGCCGCTGCTGCTCGACCAACATGTGGTGGCCGGCATCGGCAACATCTACGCCGACGAGATCCTGCACCGTGCCCGCCTGGCCCCCGATCGGCCGGCATCGAGCCTCGACCGTCGCCGTCTCACGGCGCTGCAGCGCTCGATCGTCGACGTCCTCACCGAGGCCATCGACGCCGGAGGTTCGACGCTCGGTGACGCCCAGTACGTCGATCTGATGGGGCAGGGCGGCTCGTACCAGGACGACCATCGTGTCTACGGGCGCGGCGGCGAACGTTGCCTCACCTGCGGTCGAGGGTGGATCCGCCGGTCGGTCACGGGGGGTCGTGGCACGCACTGGTGCCCCGTCTGTCAGCGCTGAGTGCGCTACCCAGTGCAGGGATTCGGTCAGACGGGCGCCGGAGCGGGTAACTTCGCGCCTGCTGTGTTCCTGAAGAGTCTCAACCTCAAGGGGTTCAAGTCGTTCGCCGACAGCACCACGATGGTGCTCGAACCCGGGGTCACCGTCGTCGTCGGTCCCAACGGGTCCGGCAAGTCGAACGTCGTCGATGCCATTGCCTGGGTGCTCGGCGCGCAGGCGCCCAAGGCGGTGCGCAGCCAGAAGATGGACGACGTGATCTTCGCCGGCACGGCGACCCGTCCGGCGCTCGGGCGTGCCGAGGTCAGCATCACCATCGACAACTCCGACGGCACACTCGGCGTGGAGCTGAGCGAGGTGACCGTCACCCGGGTGCTGTTCCGCACCGGCGACTCCGAGTACGCGATCAACGGGGTCCCCTGTCGCCTGCTCGACGTGCAGGAGCTGCTCTCCGACGCCGGGGTCGGACGCCAGCAGCACGTGATCGTCAGCCAGGGTCAGATCGACGCTGTCCTCAATGCGCGCCCAGAAGAGCGACGCGCGATCATCGAGGAAGCCGCCGGCGTCCTCAAGTTCCGCAAGCGCAAGGAGAAGGCCGAACGGCGCCTCGACGCCACCGAGGCCAACCTGCTCCGCGTCCAGGACCTCTTGCGCGAGGTGCGTCGCCAGTTGCGCCCGTTGGAGCGCCAGGCCAAGGCGGCCGAACGTCACGGCTCGCTGATCACCGAACTCACCGAGGTCAAGACCTACGTGTCCGGACGCGAGATCGCATCGTGGCGAGCAAAACTCGAAGCGCTCGCGGTGACCCGCCTCGACAGTGCTGCCGCAGAATCCGAACTGAAGTCGGCGCTCGCCGCGCTCGACACCCAGGTGATGGCGATCGAGGCCCAGCTCTCCGCACGGGGGGCGAGCGACGTCAGTGACCGCCTGGTGCACGTCGAGCAGCTCCGGGAACGAGCGCGAGGTCTGGCGGCGGTCCTGGTCGAGCGTCGTCGGTCGCTCGAGCGCGACAAGGGCCAGCTGCTCGATGCCGGCGTGGTCGCCAACCTCGAGGCGGATGCCGCTCGGTTCCGTTCGGAGCTCGACGACGTCGTCGTTGCGCTCGCCGAGATCGAGCCGGCATCGGAGGCGCTGATCGCCGACGAGGAGGCCTTCCGCGTCGAGCGTTCGAAGATGATGGAGGCCGTCGGATCGGATCAGACCGGTTCGCAGGCCGCCAGCGCCGCCGCCGAGGTGCGCGGCGAACTGCGGTCGGTGCGGTCGTCGCTCGAGCGATCCAGCGGCGATCTGCGACGCTTCCGTGAACGGTTCGACTCGCTCGCGGCCAAGCGCGACGCCAGCGCCGAACGTGCGGTCAGGTTCCGTTCCGACTGCGACGAGGCGGGCACGATCGAAGAGCCGTTGGTCGCCGAAGTGGAGCTCGCCGAGGCAGCGCTCGCCGAGGCGGTCTCCATGCACGAGGCCCGCCAGTCGCTGCGCAACGACGCCGTCGGTGAGGCCTCTCGGTGGACCGCTCGCGTCGAGGCGCTGGAACTGGCGCTCGATGCCGCCCGTGCTCGCGCCGGCGCCGAGCGGCTCGCCGGTGTCGACGGCGTGTTGGGCACGCTGCTCGACCTGATCGAGATCGACGAAGGATGGGAGCCTGCCGTCGAGGCCGCCCTCGGCGAGTCGCTGACCGCCGTCGTCGTCGACGATCCGTCGGCCGGGCGACGCGCCCTCGACGCCTTGCGCAGCTCCGACACGACCGGTGCGGTGATCGCGCTCGGCACCCGGCCCGCGGGGCAGCCGCGACCCGACGTCGGCGATGCGGTGCGTCCGCACGCCCGCTCGTCGCGCCCCGGAGTGGACACGCTGCTCGACGGTCTGCTCGGGTCGGCGGTACGGGTCGACGACCTGGGTGCCGCCGTCGACGCAGCGCTGAGTCATCCCGACGCCGTGGTCGTCACGGCCTCCGGCGACCGCTTCGGTCTGAGCGGTTGGCGAGTCGGCGTTGCCGGCAGTGGGGCGACCGCCGCCGCGCTCGACGATGCGCTGGAACGTGCCCGCCTCGCCTCCGACGAACTGGAACGTGCGACCGAGGCCGTCGCTGCATCCGAACGTGCCCTGCAGTCCGCCCGCACGAACGAAGCCGACCTCGTGCGTCGACTCGATGCCAACGACGCACGGTTCACCGCGGCGTCCGAAGGGTTGGCGCAGGCTCAGCGCGAGCACCGCGAGGCCGAAGCCGAACTGGAGAACCTCGAGCGGTCGATCGACGACGTCACCGCGAACATCGTGCGCGACGAACAGCGCATCTCCGAGCTCGAAGCGCTGCTGCCGGCCCTCGAGTCCGACGAGCAGGCCGAGGCGGACGCCGCCCGCGCCCGGGGCGAGCTGCGCGCCGAACTCGAATCGCGGGCGGCAGCACTGGCGTCGCGTCGCAAGGACCTCGAGGTGCACAACGCCGGCTTGCACGAACGCCACCAACTCCTCGAGCGTCGCCTCGACGAGACCGAGCGTCGTCTGGCTGCCGACGCCGAGGCGCGCATCGCCGCCGAGGGACGTCGGAAGACGATCGAACGCGACATCGGCGCGATCGACCGCCTCGCCGAACGGGTCACCGCCCACCGCGACGTCGTCGAGGTACTGCACACCGACCTCGTCGAGCAACGTCGGCGCCAGAGCGACGAGGTGCGGGGTCTCACCGCCGAACTCGACCAGCACCGTCGGGAACGCAGCGAGAAGGAGCACGCGCTCGACGCCTCACGCGAGCGTGCACGTCAGGCCGAACTCGGCGAGGCCGAGGCCAAACTGCGCCTCGAGACCGCCATCGAGACGCTGCGGCGTGACCTCGACATCGAACCGTCCGTCGCGGAGGCGGCGCCGATGCCGGTGCTGCCCGACGGCGCCACGCCCGCCGGTCGGGTGCGTGAGCTCGAACGAGAACTCCGCCTCCTGGGGCCGATCAATCCGCTGGCGCTGGAGGAGTTCAACGAACTCCAGACCCGCCACACGTTCCTCGAGGAACAGCTCGAGGACGTCCGCTCGACGCGCCGCGAGCTGTCACGGGTGATCGCCGCGGTCGACGCCGAGATCCAGAACGTGTTCGCGTCGGCCTTCGCCGATGTGAGCGAGAACTTCACGCAGTTGTTCGGGCTGCTGTTCCCCGGCGGTGTCGGCAAGCTCAAGCTGACCTCCCCCGACGACATGCTGAACACGGGCATCGAGGTGGAAGCGAAGCCCAGCGGCAAGAACGTCAAGAAGCTCTCGCTGCTGTCCGGCGGTGAGCGCAGCCTCACCGCGTTGGCCTATCTCTTCGCGGTCTTCCGCTCGCGGCCGTCGCCCTTCTACGTGATGGACGAGGTCGAGGCCGCCCTCGACGACGTCAACCTGCATCGGTTCCTCGGGCTGATCCAGGAGTTCCGCAAGGACGCCCAGCTGATCGTCGTGTCGCACCAGAAGCGCACGATGGAGGCCGGGGACTGCCTGCTCGGTGTCAGCATGCAGCCCGGTGGTTCGAGCAAGGTGGTCACCGAACGAATCACCGCGGCCGCCACCTGACGGACCGCGGTTCCGCTGGCCCGGGCTCTGAGGGACCACGTCGAGCGTCGGGCGTGGGCGTGCGGCATCACGGGTAGCGTCAGGCGGCGATGGGTATCGAAGTCATCTTCCTGATCCTGGCCGTCCTCGTGGTGGTGTTCGGGATCGCCGTCGTCGTCGTGAATCGGCGCAACGCCGGACGCGCCGCTGCGCCTCCGGCGCGTCCGACCCGTCCGGCAGCGCCGCCCCCCAGGCCGGAAGGCCCGGACGGCGGTCCGGCGACGGGCACGCTCGTCGAGGAACGGCCCGACGCCGTCATCGAAGAAGAGGTCATCGAACTCGAGGTCGTCGAGGTCGAACCGGTCAAGCCGGCCTCGTTGCGCGATCGCCTGTCGAAGGCCCGGCTCGCATTCACCGGCGCCTTCGCCGGCGTGCTCGGTCGCACCACGATCACCGAGGAGAGCTTCGAGGACCTCGAAGAGGCATTGTTGCGGGCCGACGTGGGTGTCGGTGTCACCACCGAACTGATCGACGGTCTGCGGGCGAAGGTCGCCGCCAAGGAGATCACCGAACCGCAGGCGTTGATCGACGAACTCGAAGCCGAGATGGTGTCGCGCCTCCAGGGATCCGACCGCTCGTTGACCTTCGAGCCGGGCGAGACCGGCAGCCCGAACGTCTGGATGTTCGTCGGCGTCAACGGTGTCGGCAAGACCACCACGATCGGCAAGCTGGGCAACCAGCAGATCCGCGCGGGTCGCACCGTGTTGATGGCCGCCGGCGACACGTTCCGGGCCGCGGCCGCCGAGCAGCTGACGACCTGGGCCGAACGGTCCGGTGCCGAGATCGTCCGCGGCGCCGAGGGCAGCGATCCGAGCGCCGTGGTCTTCGACGGGGTCGAACGGGCGTCGGCGCGCGACATCGAACTCGTCCTGGCCGACACCGCCGGGCGTCTGCACACCAAGTCGAACCTGATGGAAGAACTGAAGAAGGTGCGGCGCGTGGCCGAGAAGGGTGCCGGTCGCGTCACCGAGACGTTGCTGGTCATCGATGCGACCACCGGCCAGAACGGCCTGACGCAGGCTCGCCAGTTCGGCGAGGCCACCGACGTCACCGGCGTGGTGCTGACCAAGCTCGACGGGTCGGCGAAGGGCGGCATCGTGTTCGCGATCGAGACCGAACTCGGGATTCCGGTGAAACTCGTCGGCATCGGCGAGACGATCAACGACCTGATCCCGTTCGACCCCACCGAGTTCGTCTCCGCCCTCGTCAACCCCTGACCTCGTCAACCCTGACACGGCTCCTCTCGGCCGCGCCTCCCCCTCCGCTCCGAAAAATGCGCACACGATTGCGCTGAGCGGGACGATGTGGGCACATTTCGGGGTTCCGGGGCGTCGCGCGGGCTTCGGGCGGACGGCGGTGGCCTGACAGACTGTCTCCATGACGACCCTCGAATCGCGCGCTGACGCTGCTTCCACCGACCCGGAGACCCGTGAGGTGCTCGACGCCGTCGACGCCTTCCTCACGGTGAACGATCCGACTGCGATGGACAACGTCACCTTCCGGGGCGCCCGCTACGACGCCGGACTGGCCTGGGTGCACTTCCCGAAGGGGTACGGCGGCCTCGGCGTCCGTCCCGAACTGAACAAGATCGTCGAGGCGCGCATGCGCGAAGCCGGTGCGGCGCCGACCGAGCCGGTGAGCTTCTTCATGGCGCTCGCCGGCCCGACGATCGTCACTCACGGCAGCCACGAGGCCAAGGAGCGGTTTCTACGCCCGATGTTCACCGGCGAGGAGATCTGGTGCCAGCTGTTCTCAGAGCCGGGCGCCGGTTCCGACTTCGCTGGGCTCGCGACGAGGGCCGACCGTGACGGTGACGAGTGGATCGTCAACGGTCAGAAGGTGTGGAACACGATGGCGCACATGTCCGACTTCGGGATGCTCGTGACCCGCACCGATCCCGAGGCGCCGAAGCACAAGGGCATGACCTACTTCGCGCTCGACATGCACGCCGACGGCGTGGAGGTGCGACCGCTGCGCCAGATCACCGGCGAGGCCGAGTTCAACGAGGTCTACATGACCGATGCCCGAATCCCGGATGCCCACCGGATCGGCGACGTCGGTGAGGGCTGGCGTGCCAGCCTCACGACGCTGATGAACGAGCGCAACGCCATCGGCACCGGCAGCGGCGCAGGGAGCGGTTCGGTCGGCCGTCGCGGCGCCGCCGCCAACGACGCGGTCGAGATCTGGAAGACGCTCGACCCGTCCGAGCAGGACGGCGCCCGTAAGGATCGTCTGATGCAGCTGTGGTGCCAGGCCGAGGTCAACCGTCTCACCAACCGTCGTGCCGGGGAGAACGCGAAGGCCGGCAACCCCGGTCCCGAGATGACGATCGCCAAGCTGGCGTTCTCCGAGCTGAACAAGCCGCTGTACGAGTTCTGTATCGATCTGATGGGTGCCGATGCCCTGATCGGCTACGACTACACGTTCCGCCGTCCCGGCGACCTCGACATCAGCGGTGGCACCCACGGCACCCGGTACTCGTTCCTGCGGGTGCGGGCGAACTCGATCGAGGGTGGGACGTCGGAGATCCTGCGCAACATCATCGGCGAGCAGGTCCTCGGCCTGCCCGGCGAGCCCCGCGTCGACAAGTCGGTTCCCTGGAACCAGGTCCCCCGCAACTGACCGAGATCGCTGGTGGCTCAGCCGAACGAGACCGCCGTCACCGTGTGGACGAGCTCGAAACCGGCGGCCTCGGCCAGCGCGCCGGACGCGTGGTTCTCGACGTTGCAGCCGTAGAACATCGTGCGCCCCGAGCGCTGTCGTCGCTGTGACAGAGCCGCCACCGCGGCCGTGCCGAGGCCATGGCCGCGGTGAGCCGGGTGCGTGATCACCGCCACGTCGTCGAAGCTCGCATCGAAGAACCACCGACGAGCGCTCGCATACGCCGCAAGTGCGCCGGAACCATCCAGCACGCCCACGATCGCTTCGTCGAGCTGGTCGATGGCGACTTCGGCCTCGTTGAGGTCGTCCGCCGAGCAGTGCTCGACGAAGGCGGCAATGAGCGCCACGTCGGCGGCGTCGTCTCGATCGAGCGCGACGAGTCGCAACGGCTCGATCTGCGGATCTGGAGCGGGACTCGACAGCACCCGGTGATGACCTGCCCCGACGAAGACGCCGCCCAGTTGCTCGATCCGAGCCCGGAACTCCTGGTTGCTCAGTGCGACGGGCCCGTTCAACGGCTCGAGCGTCACGCTGATCGGACCGGGAGCGCACCAGACGATCGTCCGGTCGCCGAACGGGTAGGCCACCGCAAGATTCGATCCTGCACGGTCAGGCGAGGCGACGACCGTGGTGCCCGCCGGAATCTCGTCGCCGAAGGCGGCCTCCGCCGCGTTCCTGATCGCTGCAATCACGCGTGCCCTGGCGTCTGGATGGGCCGGCTCGTTCATGGCGCCAGCGTGGTGGTTGCGGTCGAACGCGTCAACCGGATACGGCGACGCCCGCTCTCCGGTTCGCTCGTCTGCGCGAGTAGGGGTCGGACCCCGAAGGCCCCTTGTTAACCTCGACGGTCTGATGTTCGACAATCTCTCAACACGACTCGAAGGCATCGTCAAGAGGATCCGCGGCAAAGGTCGTCTGACCGAGGCCGACGTCGACGAGGTGATGAAGGAGATCCGCACGGCGCTCCTCGAAGCCGACGTCAACGTCACCGTCGTTCGTTCCATCTGCAACCGCATTCGCGAAACTGCCATCGGGGCCACACGATCCGCAGCGCTCGACCCGGCCCAACAGGTCGTCAAGGCGGTCAACGACGAGCTGACGCGGGCGCTCGGCGGCGAGACCCTCTCGATCACCTACGCGTCCAAGCCGCCCACCGTGGTGCTGATGGCCGGCCTGCAGGGTTCCGGCAAGACGACCAACTCGGCGAAGTTGGCGGCCTGGTTCAAGGGGCAGGGCCGCCAGCCGCTGCTCGTCGGCGCCGACCTCCAGCGGCCCGCCGCGGTCGAACAGTTGCGCACCCTCGGCCGCCAGATCGACGTGCCGGTGTTCTCCGATCCGAGCGACCCGGTGAGCGCATCCGCAGCCGGCCTGGAAGAGGCCAAGCGCCTGGGACGAGACGTCGTGATCGTCGACACCGCCGGTCGTCTGTCGATCGACGCCGAGATGATGGAGCAGGTGCGCCAGATCTCGGGCGCGGTCCAGCCCGACTACACGTTCCTGGTCGTCGACGCGATGACCGGGCAAGACGCCGTGCAGACCGCCGAGGCGTTCCACGAGACGTTGCAGATCGACGGCGTGATCATGTCGAAGATGGACGGCGACGCCCGTGGCGGTGCGGCGCTGTCGGTCAAGGAGGTCATCGGCCGTCCGATCGCGTTCGCGTCCACCGGCGAGAAGCTCACCGAGTTCGAGCAGTTCCACCCCGACCGCATGGCCGGCCGCATCCTCGGCATGGGCGACATGCTCACCTTGATCGAGCAGGCCGAACGCGCCTTCGAGGCCGACCAGGCCGAGCAGGCGGCGGCGAAGTTGATGGAGGGACAGTTCACCCTCGACGACTTCCTCGAGCAGATGCAGCAGATCAAGAAGATGGGCTCGCTCGGCAACCTGATGGGGATGATGCCCGGCATGCCCAAGGAGCTCAAGGGCGCCAAGATCGACGACGACGACCTCAAGCCGATCGAGGCGATCATCCGCTCGATGACGCCCGAGGAACGCGCTCAACCGGTCATCATCAACGGCAGCCGGCGCCAACGCATCGCCAACGGGTCGGGCACCGAGGTCGGTGACGTCAACCGGCTGGTCAAGCAGTTCAGTGAGATGCAGAAGATGATGAAGAAGATGGGCATGGGCGGCCCGGGCGGGGGACGGCCCGGCAAGGGCAAGAAGGGCAAGAAGGGCCGCAAGAGCTCCGGTCAGAAGGGTCGGGGCCTGCCGCCAGGGCTCCTCGACCCGAACGCACCCGGTGGCATGGACATCCCCGGCCTGCCCGGAATGCCCAACATGCCCGGTCTGCCGGGGGTTCCGAACCGCTGACGACCCCAGATCATCGCACCGGCCCGGCGAGGGGATTCCGACGCCCGCCGCTAGCCTTGCCACGTTCTCATTTGCACCCAGGAGTATCGATTTCACATGGCAGTCAAGTTGCGGCTCACCCGCATCGGCAAGAAGAAGCAGCCCCAGTACCGCATCGTCGCGGCCGACGCCCGCTCGCCGCGTGACGGTCGGTTCATCGAGATCCTCGGTCACTACGACCCGCGTCAGGATCCGTCGGTGCTCACCGTCGACAACGACAAGGCCGTGAAGTGGCTCGCCGACGGCGCACAGCCCACCGAGCGGGTCGCCAAGCTCCTCCAGATCTCCGGCGCCATCGACCAGTTCGAGGCCGCCAAGGCAAGCAAGTGAGCGACGTCGACACCGACACCACCCCCGAGTCGTCGGACGAGTTGGCGCCCACCGCCGTCGCCGTGCTGACGCACATCGTGAAGTCGCTCGTCGACGAACCCGATGCCGTCACTGTCGAGGTCGACGACTCCGGTCGCCGCCCGACCCTGAACGTGCGTGTCGGCGAAGGCGAGCTCGGACGGGTCATCGGTCGGCGTGGACGCACGGCGTCGAGCATCCGCACCGTCACCCGTGCCGCGGCGAGCAAGGACGATGTCGAGGTCGACATCGAGTTCCTCGACGACTGAGTCACGCTCTTGACCGACGACGGCTTGCTCGAAGTCGGCCACATCCGCCGTGCCCACGGTTTGCGCGGCGAGGTCTTCGTGCAGTTGCTGTCCGATTCCGACGCCCGCGTCGCTCCTGGCAGTGAGTTGTTCGCCGAGGGTGAACGCCTCATCGTCGAGTCGTCCCGCAGCGCGTCGAACGGCCGCCGTGTCGTGAAGTTCGCCCAGATCGGCGACCGGACCGCTGCGGAGTCCTACGCCAACCGTGTCCTGCGTGGTCGGCCGATCGACGACCCTGATGCGCTGTGGGTGCACGAGATGATCGGCCGTCGTGTGATCGAGGTCGACGGCACGGACCATGGCCGGTGTGTGTCCGTGCTCGCCAACCCTGCCGCCGATCTCCTCGAGCTCGACTCCGGCGCCCTCGTGCCGTCGAACTTCGTCGTGTCGGTCGATGCCGAGACGATCACCGTCGACACCCCGGATGGCCTGTTCGACCTGGACGCGTGATGCCCGGTTCCCCCGAACCGGTCCTTCCGGACCCGACCCCGACGGACAGTCCCGATTCGTCCAGGCCGGATCCGGCGCAACGTCGACCCGGGCTGCGCATCGACGTGTTCTCGCTGTTTCCGCGCCTCGTCGACCACTTCTGTTCGGAGAGCCTGCTCGGCAAGGCACGTGGTCAGGGGCTGCTCGACCTGCGCTGCCACGACATTCGCGAGCAGACCACCGACGTCCACCGCACCGTCGACGACGCACCGTTCGGCGGGGGAGCGGGCATGGTGATGCGCGCCCAGCCGATCTTCGAGGCGGTCGAGGCCGCCGACCCGCCACGGCCGCTGTTGTTGCTCGGACCGGGCGGGCGGAGGTTCGACCAGGCGATGGCTGCCGAACTTGCGGAGGGTGACGGCTTCAGCCTGCTCTGCGGGCGCTACGAAGGCGTTGACCACAGGGTCCGCCAGCACCTCGTCGACGGTGAACTGAGCGTGGGCGACGTGGTCCTCAGCGGGGGAGAAGTCGCTGCGTGCCTGGTCATCGAGGCTGTCACCCGCCTGCGCGAGGGTGCCATGGGCAATGCGGTCAGCACGGTGACCGAGAGTTTCGGCGAGTCGGGTCTGCTCGAGGAGCCGCAGTTCACGCGTCCTGCAGAGTTCCGCGGGTGGGAGGTCCCCGACGTCCTGCGCAGTGGCGACCACGCACGTATCGAGCGGTGGCGACGAGCGCAACGGCTGCATCGCACCCTGCGCGACCGTCCCGACCTGATCGAGGAAGTCGGCGGGCTCTCGACAGATGACGCGCGACTGTTGGAAGAGTTCCCCGCCGTCCCGTATCATTGACGGGCCCTGTTCGGCGCGCGTGAGCGTCGGTGATCAGGCCACCGATTTCGCATCGGCCAACCGGCTCGCAGCCCATTCGCAGCCCCGACAACGCAGGTAGACGCCATGAAAGCCACTGACCTCATCGACAACGATTCGATCCGCGACGACATCCCCGACTTCCAGGCGGGTGACGAGCTCAAGGTGCACGTTCGCGTCGTCGAGGGCGGCAAGGAGCGCATCCAGGTGTTCCAGGGCGACGTCATCGGCCGCCAGGGTGGCGGACTGCAGGAGACCTACACGGTCCGCAAGCTCAGCTACGGCGTCGGCGTCGAGCGCACGTTCCCCCTGCACACGCCGACCGTGCAGAAGATCGAGGTCGTCAAGCGCGGCGACGTCCGCCGGGCAAAGCTGTACTACCTCCGCGATCGCCGCGGCAAAGCCGCCAAGATCCGCGAGAAGCGCGACTTCTGAGCGACACGGCTCCGCGACTGCGGAGCCGACATCGACGCCTACCGGCGTCCCACATCGGGCAGCGGCCCCTCTCATCACGATGACGGAGGCAGCCATGACCGCACGCAAACCACCCGACTTCTCGAATCGCGCTCGCGGCCAGTGGGGCGAGGACCTGGCTGCCCGCCACTACCGACGCCTGGGTTGCGAGGTGCTCGACCGCAACTGGCGCTCGCCGACGGGTGAACTCGACCTGGTCGTCGTCGACGGCTCGACGTACGTGTTCAGCGAGGTCAAGGCCCGTCGCACGGCCGACTTCGGTCCGGCATCCGCTGCGGTGACGGTCGCCAAGCAGCGTCGGATCCGGCAGCTCGCCGTGGAGTGGCTCCGGGCGAACGACGTGAGCGCTCGGTCGATCCGGTTCGACGTCGTCGCCATCACCGGCAACGAACTCGAACTGATCACCGACGCCTTCTGACCGTTACGCCACGGTGCGCGACTCAGCCGGCGAGGGCCCAGATCAGCAGGGCGAGCGAGACGAGAAGGGCCGATGCGACGAGTGCGTAGTCGGCCGGTCGTGCCCTGAACTTCCGGTACGGGTTGAGTCCCACAGGGGTCAGTATTGTCGGCCGGCATGGCCTCTGACACTCGCGAGCTCGAATCGATCACGGTGGAACGCGCCGACGGGGTGGTCACGATCACGCTGCGGCGCCCCGAGAAGAAGAACGCCGCCGACGCCGCGATGTGGAACGAGCTGCTCGCTGAGTTCCGGGCCATCGCCGCAAACGCGACCGATCGTGCGGTCGTGCTGACCGGCGCCGGTGGCAACTTCTGTTCGGGTGCCGATCTGTGGCAGGGCGCGTCGGGTGACGGTCCGCCGCCGCACCAGCTCTCCGCGATGCGGCACATCACCGATGTGTGCCTCGCTCTGCACCGCGTCCCGCAGCCGACCGTCGCCAAGGTGCGCGGGATCGCGGTTGGCGCCGGCCTCAACCTGGCGTTGTCGTGCGACCTGGTGGTGGCGTCAGAGAACTCCCGCCTCTCGGAGATCTTCGCCAGGCGGGGTCTGAGTCTCGACTTCGGGGGCTCGTGGTTGCTGCCTCGGCTCGTCGGCATGCACCGCGCGAAGGAACTGGCGTTGCTCGCCGAGATCATCGACGCACAGCAGGCGTCGGAGATGGGGTTGGTCAATCGTGTGCTGCCGGACGACGAACTCGACGCGTTCGTCGACGACTGGGCCGCCCGGCTCGCCGGCGGTCCACCGATCGCCCTGGCCATGTCGAAGCGGCTCCTCAACAACTCGATGCACGTCACGCTCGAGGAAGCCCTCGACGACGAAGGTCTCTCCCAAACGGTCAACTTCGGCACGAAGGACACCGTCGAGGCGATCAAGGCGTTCATGGAGAAGCGCGATCCCCTCTTCGAGGGCCGCTGACCACCGAAATTTGCGCAGATCGTCCCGTTCACCGCAAGGAACCGCACAAGTTTCGGGTGATTGCGTCGGGTCCTCCGAATTGTGCGCAGATCGTCCCGCCCAGCGCGACGAACCGCACAAGTTTCGGGTGTTGAGTCGATGGCGGGAGTGTCGGCTGCCGGTTCTCGATCGCCGCAGCTCGTTAGCCTGGTCGGAATGACACGACGGCTGCGACGAGTCGGCCTGCTCGGCCTGCTGTGCGCCGCGCCGCTCGTGCTGCTCGGACCGACCGGCGGCCCCGTTGCGGCCGCGCCACCGCCCGACGACCCGCCGCCCGCCACGCTGCCGCCCGACATCCCGCCGCCGGAGCCTGCTGTGCTGACGGATTCGCTGATCCCCGTCCCGGCCGGCTGCCCGGCCCCCGACCCTGCCGCCGTGGTGTTCACCGGCACGATGATCGGCAAGGACGACGTCACCGAGGTCGTGCGGTTTCGCATCGATCAACTCCGTGCCGGCTCCGCCGAACCCTGGGCGGCCAACGGCCTGATCGACGTGAGATACGGACCGGACTACCGCTTCCTTGCCGAGGACGAGCAGTACCTCGTCGGAGCCGGCCTCGACCCGGTCTACGGCGTTCTGGCATCGACGGTCAGGCCTGCCGAGCCGACCTTCGGTGGCAACGACGTCGTCGGCGTCGACGACCTGGCGATCGACTGCCCGGAACTCGACGACCCGATCCGGACGTTGCACGTCGACGGCACCAGCGTCGACTCCGGCGTGCTCAGCCTGATGACCGAGGACCGACGGTTGCTGCTGGCGACCATTGCCGTTCCGACCATGATCGTGTTCGCCGTGCTGCTGGCGCTCGTGGTGCTGCGCGCCTTCGGTGGCCTCGCGTTCCGTGGGATGTTCCAGCTCGGACGCGCTGCGGTGACCCCGGTCCCGGACCATCGGGCCGTCCGTCTGAGGACGCACCGGCCACGGGAAGCCGACCTCGTGACCACACCGCCCGAGGAGTGAGCCGCCGCTGCGGGAGCGGGCGTCAACGCACGGCGAGTCGGACCTCGTCGAGCGCTGCGCTCCAATCGTCGATCGCGATCTGATCGGCATCGCCCTTGGTCGAGCACCGTACGAGGACCCCGCCCACGACCGGCTCGTCGAGCGCGGTGGCGAGCGCAGCCCCGTACGCCGCCAGTTGGAGCCGGTACCGGCCGATGCGTTCCGACGACTGCACGGGTCCGGACCACTGGTCGGTCTTGTAGTCGACGATCACGAGACCGTCCGCGGTGCGCACGAGCAGATCGACGTAGCCCTCGAGCACCCGGTCGCCGATCGGTGCCGCCACGAACAACTCGCGCCAGTGCTCGGCCCCGGCGACCACACTCCGCACGATCGGCGCCGCGAGCGCGGAACGTGCGAGCGCCGTCACCTCCTGTTCGAGCCCGATCACGCCTTCGGCTGCGCACTGCGCCCGGGCGAGGTTCTCGATGTCGGCGCCGGCGGACAGGTCACAGAACTGCAGGACGCCGTGAACGGCTCGACCGATGCTGGTGCCGTACCGCCCGCGTTGCCAGGGTGGCAGCTCGACGTTGACGGGTCGCTTGTCGAGGCCGGGATCGTCGACCTCGTTGCGTCCGGCTGCACCCGCGAGTTCCTCGGACAGTCGAGTGGCGGCGATGCCGGTGCGCCGTGATGCGGTTGCGAACACGCGGTGACGCTCGGCCGCCCACTCGTGGTGATCGCTCCACTCGACGACACCCGTTTCGGATGTGGTGTTCGTCTGCGTCTGCAGGGTGGCCTGGATGCTCCGAGCGCCCGAGGTGGGCTCGGCGGCACCGGCCGCCCACAGCAACTCGGCGGACGTCAGCGGCCCCCAGTCGCCGTAGTCGGCGTTGTTCCTGGTGGGCGCCCCCCGGTGCAACGACACGACGAGGTGATCGACGGCCCTGGTGCACGCCACGTACAGCAGGCGCCGCCGCTCGGCGTCACCCATCTGCTCGTCGATCGGCTGGTGGGCGACGAACACGCCGTCGTCGCCGCGCCCGGCGAGCATCCACGTGTCGTTCGCCCACACCACGCCGTTCGTCGTTGCCCGTCGCGGCTTGGTCGTGAGCCCGGCGACGATCGTGATCGGGAACTCGAGTCCCTTGGCCGCATGGATGGTCATCACCCGAACGGCGTCGTGGTCGTTCTCGGGCAGGATCGTGTCGGCGACCCGGCTCTCCGAGGCCTGCATGGTGGCCCACTGCAGATACCGGCGCATGCCGTGTCCGCCCGCATCGGCCCAGGCCCTGGCCTGCTCGATGACGAACCGCAGCCGCCGCCACACATCGCGGGCGTCGGGACCCGCCAACGCCAGATCGAACGCACGGCGTTCGTCGGCCAGCGCGGCGAGCAGATCGGCAGCCGACGTCGTGCCGACCCGTTCGGCCAGCGACCTGACGTGGGCGATCGCGTCGGCGACGGGGTGGTCGTGCACCTCGTCGGGCGGCGCCGCCCAGAGATTCCAGGTGCCACCACTGGACTTCCATTCCCACAGCTCGACGTCGCTGCAGCCGTAGAGCGGGCTCCGCAAGGCCTCGACCAGTGCCAGCGTGTCGGTGGGGTCGTCGGCGGCGCGCAGCGCCAACAGCAACTGGCGGATCTCGGTGGTGGCGTACACGACCGAAGAGTTCTCGGCCCGGTAGGACAGTTCTGCCCGGCGAAGCTCGGCTTCGAGCGACGGCAGCGAGATCCGGGTGGGCAGCAGGATGCAGATGTCGCCGGGCCGGCACGGGCGCAACTCGTCGAGGGTTTCGTCGTACACCGGCCAGCCCTCGGCGAGCGCCGTCGACACCGTGGCGGCGACGTCGGTGGCCTCGCGGAGGCGCAGTGCGTCGGCCGCGCCCATGTCGGCGTTGCGTTGGTTGGCGGTGAGGTCGTCGTGGCGGTCGGCGCCGATCAGTGACACCGTTCCGTGGTCGAGCCGCGGAGCCGCCCGGCAGGCGTCGAGCGCCTGGAACGCGGGTTGCGCATCGGGCTCGTAGCTGATCAACCGGCCGAACACGTCGTTGGCGAAGTCGATCACGTCTCGTGTCGATCGGAAGTTGGCCGACAGTCGGACGGTGTCGGCGCCGACCTGGTCGGCTGCCCGGAGATATTGCGAGATGTCGGCGCGACGGAACCGGTAGATCGACTGTTTGGGGTCGCCGACGATGAACAGGCGTCCCGGCAACGGACGCAGGTCTCGCCACGAACGATGCTCGTACGCCCCCGCCACCGGCTGTTGAGCCGGGTCGTCGGGGTCGGCGGTGAGCCGTACGGCGATCTCCAGTTGGATGGGATCGGTGTCTTGGAACTCGTCGAGCAGCACGCGCACGTACCGTTCGTGGAGAAGGCGGCGCAGGTGCGGGTGGTCGGTGAGCACGCGGCGGGCGAGCACCAGCAGGTCGTGGAACTCGAGCTGTCCCGACGTGGCGCGCTCGGTGGCCGCATCGAGGACGAAACGGCCCATGATCGCACCGAGCAGCAGACGTCGATGCCGCTTGACGCCCTCGAGGTGCCCGTTGGCGAGGCGTCCGAGCTCGACTTCGTCGGTCCGGAGCGAGTCGAGGGCGTCCTCGCCGCCGGCCCCGAACGCTGCCGTCCACTTCCCCTTCGCGCCGGGCAGCACCTTCAAGCCGCCCCAGTGGCCACACTTGGCGTCGAGTGCGGCGAGCGCTTCGAGTCGGGTGCGCAGGCTCTCGCTCTGCAGGCCGCCTGCCAGCGCGACGAGCTCGGCGATGATGTCGGCCTGCTTGTCGTCGGCCGGCACCTCCGTGGATGCGATGCGGGCGACGAGCCGACCGAGCTCGGCGGTGTCGAGCCGCAGTGGACCGGGATCGGACAGGTCGACGCGGTCGCTCACCAGGTCCCAATTGGCCCGGAAGTCGTCGGCCATGCGTCGGGCGCCCTTGTTGACGCCGAAGCCGTCGAACTCGCACAACTCGACGAACGCCCGGCCACCACCGATGAGCCCCACAGCGGGATCGGCCTCGTCGAGCAGACGGTCGAGGAGGTCGTTCCACTGCTCTTCGAACGCGAGACCGCTCTGCAGTTCGTCGAGCACGGTGAAGCCGGGCGGCAGGCCGGCGTCGATGGGAAAGTCGAACAGGATCCGTCGGGCGAACGAATGGAGGGTGCCGATCGGTGCATGGTCGAGCCGAGCGAGCGCAGCTGCGGTCTCGGGTCCGGGCTCTGCCTCGAGACGTTGCCGGGTGCGACTGCGCAGTTCGGCGGCCGCCTTCTCGGTGAACGTGATCGCGGCGACCCCGGTGATCGGCACACCCGAACGCACGAGGTTGACGATCCGGGCCACCAGCGAGCTGGTCTTGCCTGCGCCCGCCCCGGCTTCGACGAAGAGCGTGGTCGCGAGGTCGGATCGGATCCGTCGACGTTCGGCATCGTCCGGCGGTGATACGGACAGCGTGGTGGGGGAGGTGATCATCGGCTGGGCTCCTCGACGCCGAACCACGCGGCGAGGCGGGGATCGTGGTGCTTGCGATCCCACTCGGCCCACCGTTCGGCCGTTCCGAGCCCGTCGGGCTCGCAGTAGTGGCAGCCGACGAAGAACCGCCATCCCGGTCGCTCGGGCCGATTCGGGAAGAATCCCGCCTCGATGCCGGCGACGACGCTCGCCAACGATTCGCTCACCCGGGCGTCGACGGCGGGAGTCATCACGTATCCCGGCCGGGCGTACTGACCCTTGCGAAGCAGGCCGTACTCGGCCAACACCGGCGTGTCGGGTCCGCCGAAGCGGACACGGGCCGCAGCGGCGTAACTCGGCAGCTGGAACAACATGCCGCCGAGCGTGGGATCGTCGACCGACAGATCCTTGAACTTGTCCTTGCCCCCTGACTTGTGATCGGTGACCACGAGGCGGCCGTCGCATGTGCGGTCGACGCGGTCGATCGTGCCCCGCAGGAGGATCGGACGTCCGTCGGGCAAGGCGATCGAGACGCAGTCGTCGGCGCCGAAGCGCATCTCGGAGGCGAGCACCACCGATCCGCGCGCGACGACGAGGTCGCTGTCGTGGCGCAGCCACGTGAGCAGATCGTCGAGCATGCGGGCGCGTTCGTCGGCCCAGAACGCCGGCCGTCCCGTACGTCCACGCCGTTCGGTGCGCTCGCACACCTCGTGGAAGAACGTCGTCAGTGCGTCGTGGTGGTCGTCACTCCAGCCGTCAGGCCCCGGCTGGGGAAGTGCACCGTCGACCACCGCTTGGTGGAAGAGGTCGAGTGCCGCGTGGTGTGCCGTGCCTCGGTCGCGTGCCGTGATGCTGATCTCGTCACCGGGCTCCTCGACCGGTTCGACGTCGAGCAGATGGTGATCGAAGTAGGCGTGCGGACACGCCGACCACGCCTCGAGCCGGCTCGGTGAGACGACCTCGTCGAGGCGGGGCACCTGGACCGACGAGAGGTCGCCGTCGTACTCGGTGAGCACGTCGCTGCGTCGACCGTCGAGCACTCGGAGGCCGCGCTGCAGCACGGGGTCGTCGGAGCCCGTGGCGTGGTCGTTGAGTGGACGGCCGGAGCGAACGTGATGTGCCCGGCTCCGCAGACGGTGTTCGACGTCGCTCACCGGGAACACCGCGGATTCGATACCCGCATGGTGGGACGCAACCGTGCGTTGCGTGCCGACCCAGGGCGCAACCCACCGTGACAGCTCGGCCGACGAGGTCGAGCGGAGATCGCCGCGTGGCGCGGTGAGGGTGACGGCACTGGTGGCCAGTGTGGACAGCAGGACCCGGTGGAGCCGAACGGCACGAGCGTCGGCCGTGGGCAGGCCGGCCAGTGCGCGGTCGGTCTCGGAGAGCAGAGGATCGCTGACCGGTCGCGGGGGCAGCAGGCCTTCGGCGGCGCCGAGGACGATCGCGACGTCGACGTCGAGCCCAACGGCACCGGCCAACGGCGCAGCGGTGACACCATGTCCGACGCGTCCCTGCCGTGGTGGTGTGGCGTCGAGTTCGCTTCCGAGGGTCGACCGGAAGCGGTGGCGCGTCACCGGTTCGCTGACCGGGTCGAGGTGGCCGAGCCGGTCGAGTGCGCCTGCCAGCGCTTCGTAGGCGCGGTATTCGGGCTCGGCGAGCCGCTCGATCGTGTGGTGGCCGAGGCGCAGCTGCAGCTGTTCGCTGCACCAGGCTGCCCACTCGGCCCACGTGCGGGTGGCCGCCGGATGCCCCAGTTGGGTGCGCAGATCCGTGACGAACGCCTGCAGCGACGCCGCCGAGGAACTCCACCGCTCGCTGCCGGCCAGTGACCCGAGCCGGCGGTCCCAGTCGTCGTCTCTCGCCACCCCGGCCTCGCGGCTGACGCGCTCCCAGCTCGCCGTCGGGAGGTGTTCGCCGTCGGCGCCGCGCATCGGGACGTCGGCCAGCATGTCGAACACGTTGCGCCGGCGCAGACCGCGTCGGTCGACGTCGAGCAGGTCGAGCAGGAGTCGTGGAGCGAGGCGCTCGGCGAGCGTTGTGCCCGGACGACCGTTCCACGGGATGTCGGCGGCGGTGAGGTGGTGTTCGACGAGCCGCGCGTACGGACGCTGCGCCGGCCAGAGCACGGCGATGCGTTCGAAGGAGATGCCTCGGCGCGCGGCATCGACGACGAGACGCACGGCTTCGCGTACCTCCTCGTCAGCGTCGGTGGTCGACACGATCGCCACCGGCCAGGCCGCCGCGTCGGCGTCGCGATGGGGGTGGCCGGGAGCGTCGCGAGCGGTGTCGACCAGGCCGGTGGCGCCGAGCGCATCCAACAGGTCCCGGCTGTCGGCGTCGGCATCGGTATCGCCGACGAGCTGAGCGACGATCCGGACGTCGATCTGGTCACCGAGCGCCCGCACGAAGCTGGTTGCGAGGCCGGACAACTCGACCGGCAGGTACAGCACCAGGCTGCGCAACCCGTCGGGAACGCCCTGTTCGACCGAGCTCGTTGCCCTGGTGAACAGATCGGCTTCGTCGTACCACCGCGCACGCAGCGCCGTGTCGATCGCCGAACTGATGCGCACGGCCTGGCGGCCGCGCAACGACTCGTCCCGCAGCCGCGCGACGTCGACCGGGTCGGCCAGTCGGAGTTCGGCGTGGAGTTCGCGCAGCGCCACCACCGTGGACGGGTGGGTCGCGACGGCACCGAACGGGCCCGGGTCGTTGCTGAGCAGCGCCGCGATCGTGAGGTCGATCACCGGCGTCGACATCGGCGACCTGCCCTCGGCCGCGAGCAGTGGGCCGGCGATCAGTTCGGCCAGGCGGTTCAACGTGACCATGTCGACGCCTGCGAAACCGCCCTGGCGTCCGAGTGCCCGGCGGGTCATGACGCCACAGGTGTTGGTGGGCACTGCGACCGTGACCGGGGCGAGCGGGTCTGGCCCCTTTGCGCGGGAGATCGCGGTGGCCAGTGCGTCCAGTGCGCTTCGGGGAGCGACGAGCGTTGCAGAGATCGGCACATCACCGATCGTAGGGAAGGGGTGTCACAGTCGGCGGTCTACCATCGCCGCATGCGTGTCCGCCGGGCCGACAACGACGACCGATCAGCGCTCTGCGTCACCGCGGTGCGGGCCTTCGTCGACGATCCGGTGATGCGGTGGTTGTATCCGGAGGACGAGGTGTTCCTCGCTCCCGGCGGGGAGGTGCTGCGCCCGGCGATGAGCGGCTGGATCCGTCTCGGCGAGGTGTGGTGCACCGACGATGGTGCCGGCGCGGCCGTCTGGATTCCGCCGGGCCGACCGGAGGTCGACTTCACCGTCGATCCGCCGGCGCCGGAGCCGCCGCCCGATCGGCTGGAGCGCTTCGCGATCCTCGGGCCACTGATGGAACGGCACACCCCGCCGGAGCCCCACTGGTATCTGCAGCTCCTGGCCACGCATCCCGACTGGCAACGCCGCGGGATCGGCGCCGCACTGATGGCCGTCGTGTTCGAGCGTGCCGATGCCGACGGGCTGCCGTGCTATCTGGAGACCGAGACGGTCGAGAACGTGGCGTACTACGGGCACCATGGCTTCGCCGTGCGATCCGAGTGGGACGTCCCCACCGGCCCGCACATGTGGGGCATGTACCGCCCCGCGAGCTGACCTGTCCGTCAGGGTCGGGTCCGGAAGGACCGGCTGCCGTCAGGGTCGGGTCCGGAAGGACGGAAGGACCGGCTCAGGTGGGACGGGCGGCCTCGGCCCGGGCGCGGAGGTCGGAGACGGCGTGCTCGAGGCCCTCGGGGTCCTTGTAGAGGGCGCTGCCTGCGACCAGCACGTTGGCGCCTGCGGCGGTGGCACCGGCGATGGTGGAGGGGCTGATGCCGCCGTCGACCTCGAGATCGACCGTGTCGGACAGGCCGGCATCGTCGAGCATGGCGCGGATCTCGCGGATCTTCGGTTCCATCGTGGCGATGTACGCCTGGCCGCCGAAGCCCGGATTGACCGTCATCACCAGCACCAGGTCGACGAGATCGAGCACATGGGCGATCGCCGACGCCGGCGTCGCCGGGTTCAGCGCCACGGCGGCCTTGGCGCCGAGATCCCCGATGTTGCCCAGCGTGCGGTGCAGGTGGGTGCACGCCTCGGCATGCACGATCAGCCGCGAGCACCCGGCGTCGACGTACTGCTTCGCCATCACATCGGGCGTGCACACCATCAGATGCGCCTCGAAGGGCACCGAGGTGTGCGGGCGGGCCGAGGCGATCACGTCGGGGCCGAACGTGAGGTTCGGTACGAACTGGCCGTCCATCACGTCCCACTGGATCAGGTCGACGCCGGCGGCCTCGAGTGCGCCAACCTCCTCGCCGAGCTTGGAGAAATCGGCCGGCAGGACGGACGGGGCGATCTGAACGGGACGACTCATCGAGGCCGCAACCTAGTGCTCCTCGGTCTCTCCCGCATGCTCCCAGGCCTGGTCGTCCTCGTCCCAGCCCTCGTTGCGCTCCTCGACCTTCGCCTTCCAGTTCTCGGCCTCGTGGCGAGACGGGTAGGGACCGAGGACGTGGTCACCGGCGCCACGGTCCGACGCAGGCACCGCCATGTTCCTGTTGAGATCCCAGTACCACTCGGTGTCAGCGCTCATCGACTCAGTGTCGCGCACCCCCGGATCGATCAAACAGTCGCACCCGTACCCTGGGGGGATGCAACTGACTCCTGATCGGCTCGTCGCGGGCGGCGACGCCATGGCCCGCGACGCCGACGGCCGGGTGGTGTTCGTCGAAGGAGCACTTCCCGGCGAGCTGGTCGACGTCGACATCGAGCTGGCGAAGAAGGACTTCGCCCGCGGGCGTCTCGTCGAGATCCTCGAGCGGTCGCCGCTTCGCGACTCTCCATCGTGCGCCCACCGCCGCAACGGCTGTGGCGGATGCGACTGGATGCACCTGCAACCCGAGGCCCAGCTCGACGCCAAGGTCGAGATCGTGCGCGAATCCCTGCGACGCATCGCCAGGCTCGATCCGGCGGTCGTCGACGCCCTCGTGCACGAGGGCGCCGCCGTGAGCCCGTTCGGCTACCGGACCACCATCAGGGTCGTCGGCGGGCCCAACGGGTCGGTCGGGTATCGGGCGGCGGGATCCAACGACGTGATCGAGGTGACGAGCTGTCCGATCGCCGAGTCGACGCTGTCCCGACTCCTGCCTGCGATCGAGGCCGACGAGGGCGCCGAGCTGACGTTGCGCACTTCGGTCGCAACGGGCGCCGTGACGGCCGTCTGGGACAAGAAGTACCGCAAGAGCATCCGCGGCGTGCCGTCGACGGTCCACATCGGCGAGCGTGCCTGGCTCAGCGAGCGGGTCGCCGGCCATGACCTGCGGGTGTCGGCCGGATCGTTCTTCCAGTCCGGTGTGCAGGCCGCCGAACTTCTCGTGGCGGCGGTGAAGGCGGCCGCGCCCGAGTTGGTCGGTGCTCGTCACGCCGTCGACGCCTACGGCGGCGTCGGGTTGTTCGCCGTGACCACGATGGAGTCCGCCCAGCACGTCACCGTGGTCGAGTCGTCGAAGTCCGGCTGCCTCGACGCGGAACACAACCTCCGCGGTCGCCAGGCGAACGTGGTCCGTGCCGACGTCTCCGGATGGACCGCGCCGACCGGTGACGGGCCGACACCGCCGGTGGACGTCATCGTGGCGGATCCTGCCCGTCCCGGACTCGGCAAGCCGGGCGTCGCAGCGCTCGCCGCCGCCGGTGCGGCGGTGCTCGTGCTGGTGAGCTGCGACCCCGTGTCGCTCGCCCGCGACGTCACCCTGTTGGCCGACGCCGGCTACGCACCCGAGCGCGTGGAGGTCTTCGATCTGTTCCCCAACACCCATCATGTGGAGACGGTGACGCGGTTCGTTTCCGCCGCGATGGAATAATCTGTCCGCTACGTCATCCGGGAGGACGCCCTGCAACGTACAGACGATGTGAGACGGGAATACACCGATGCTTCCGATGCGGCGCTCGTCGTGTCGATCGGTCGGTATCAGCAGGCCGCGCTCGCCGAGGCGTACCGCCGGCACGCCGGTGCGACGTTCGGCCTCGCCAAGCGTCTCCTGAACGACCACGCCCGCGCCGAGGAGGTGGTGCAGGAGGTGTTCGTCCGGCTCTGGAACGAACCGAACCGCTACGACCCCGAACGGGGCACGTTGCGCAGTTTCCTGCTGGCGCACACCCACGGCCGCTCGGTCGACATGATCCGGTCCGACGTCTCCCGACGCACGCGCGAGGAGAAGGAGGCCCGCGAGCAGGCGGTGGGCGGCTACGACGTCGCTCACGAGGTGTGGGACCTGGCGCTGGCAGGGCACGTCCGCGAGGCGATGGAAACGTTGCAGCACGGCGAGCGCGAGGCGATCGAACTCGCGTATTTTGCCGGATTGACGTACAAGGAAGTCGCCGAGCGGTTGGGCGAACCGGAGGGCACGGTGAAGAGTCGGATCCGCTCCGGCCTGAAGCGTCTCCGGGGCGAGCTGTCCCAGGCCGGTGTGACCGTGGGGGCTGACTGAGATGGGTGGAGCGATGGACGACATGACGGGTGACCCCGGAGACACGTACGAACTCGACGGGTTGCTCGGTGCCTACGCACTCGACGCCGTCGATGCCGACGAGCGTCGACGGGTCGACGACTACCTCGAGGTCAATCCGCGAGCGGCGGCCGAGGTCCAGGCCCACCGTGAGGTGGCCACCATGCTCGCCTTCACGGGCATGGACGCACCTGACGACCTGTGGGGTCGGATCGCCGGCGAGATCGGTGAGCAGGCCCCGCCGCCGGGCCCGGAGCTCGCCAAGGTGATGTCATTCGACGATCATCCTCGTCGTCGCCGCATCTCGACCGTTGCGCCATGGCTGATGTCGGCGGCCGCGGCCGCAGTGATCGTGTTCGTTGCGATCGGACTCGCCGACAGCGCCGACGCCCCCGACCAGCCGCTGGCCAACGCCGTCGAACTGGCCCGCGCCGACCGGGACTCGCTCACCACCACGTTGGTCGCGAAGGGCTCCGATGCGGCCGCCGAGGCGATCATCGATCAGGACGGACACGGCTACGTCCTCGCTCGCGACCTGCCGACGCTGCCCGAGGGTCAGACGTACCAGCTCTGGGGCGTCGTCGAGGGTGGTGACGTGATCTCGCTCGGCATCTTCGGTCCGAACCCCGAGATCGAGACATTCACCGTCGAGGGAACGGTCGCCGCCCTGGCGATCACCATCGAGCAGTATCCCGGTGTGATCAGCGACGGCAATCCCGACGGCGCCTTCGTCGGCTCCTTTTGATCCACGCCCCGACCGACTCGGGTCGGCGCCGGGCGGGCGATGACCGAAAAGCCCGTATCTGGGCGGTTGGCTCATCGGTTGGTTGGGTGGGGGTGCTCCGGGACGAGCGACGTAGCCTGGCGCCGTGTTGACACCGGTGTGCTCCGACGAGGTCTGCGACGCCCTCCAACAGCGTCGACCGGTGGTGGCGCTCGAGTCGACGATCTTCTCCCATCTCGGGCTGCCGTCTCCGCACAATCGTGAGGCACTGGAGCGCTGTACCGCTGCGGTGCGCGCCAGGGGAGCAGTGCCGGCGGTCACGGCGGTGCTCGACGGCGAGGTCAGGATCGGCCTCACCGACGCCGAACACCAACGCATCCTCGGTCCGGCGCGCAAGGCCGCCGAACGCGACGTCGCCGTGGCCGTCGGCCAGCGCTGGGACGTCGGTGCCACCACGGTGTCGGCATCGGTCGCGATCGCCGCGTCCGCCGGGGTGAGCGTCTTCGCCACCGGAGGAATCGGCGGCGTGCACCGGGGCGCCGAACTCACGGGCGACATCTCCGCCGACCTCGATGCGATCGCCTCACACCCGGTGATCACGGTGTCGGCGGGCGCCAAGGCGTTCCTCGACCTGCCGCGTACCCTCGAGTTCCTCGAGACCGCCGGCGCCCCCGTGCTCGGCTGGCGCCACGACTGGTTCCCGGCGTTCTACACCCGTTCGTCAGGGCTGCCGGTGCCGCACCGGGTCGAATCCGCCGACGAGGTGGCACGCATCTTCGGAGCTCGCAGCCGGGCCGAGTCCGGGATCCTGTTGACGGTGCCGATCCCGGAGTCTGCTGAACTCGACGCCGCCGAACTCGACGGTGTGCTGCACGATGCATTGGCGGAGTGCGAGCGCGCAGGCATCACCGGCGCTGCGGTCACCCCGTTCGTGCTGGGTCGTATCGCGGCCGCCACGGCGGGCCGCAGCGTGCCCGCCAATCTCGCCCTCGCCGAGCACAACGCCGCCGTCGCCGCCGAGGTGGCCGGCGCCGTTGCCCACCTCGCCGCCGCCGGTTGAGTCGACCGCCGGCCATCGACCGCCACCGGCTGAGCTGACCGCCCGCCAGCGCCCGTCGGTGCGCATCTTGCAGCGTCGCCTCCGACCCGATCGCCGTTCAGCTCAGGCGTGTGATGCGGCGCTCGACGCGGTCGAGAAAGCGGTGCCGGTCGCCATCGGAGGCGTTGTCGATGCCGTACATCGCCAGCCAGGTCGTCCGGGCCAGCGGATGGCACATCGTGCGCAGGCTCCGTGTCAGCGTGCGCTTGCCGCTCTCGCCCTCGATGGCGTTGATCCACTTCGACGAGCCGTGTGTCGTCACCGCGACGAGCCGACGGACGTTGCCTAGACCCGGCCGCAGCCGGTTCGCTCCCGGTGGCAGTGTCCAGGCGACGCCGTTCACCCAGACCCGGTCCATCCAGCCCTTGAGCATCGCCGGCTGCCCGGACCACCAGGTCGGATACACCAGCACCAACGTGTCGCACCACTGCAGGTCGTCGGCGTACGAGGCGATCGACGGGTCGGTGCCGGGCACGAGATGGCGTTCACGTTCGCCTGCACTGAACAACGGGTCGAAGCCATCCGCATACAGGTCGGTCAGCCGTACCTCGGCGCCGCCGGACGCCAGTGCGGCGACCACCCGGTCGCGCACGGCGGCGACGAACGACGTCTCCGACGGGTGGCAGTACACGACGAGCGCTCGGGTCATCGCAGGCGCGCCATGTCCTGCTCGACCCGGGTGAGGAAGACCTGGCGTTGCGCCGGCGTCGAGGTGTCGATCGAGTAGAGCCCGAGCCAGGTGGTGCGCACGCGGAGCCCGCAGCTCATCCGGAGCGCTCGCGCCACGATCCGACGCCCGTTGTCGTTGATCAGTCGCACGTATCCCCGAGGCGAACCGTAGGTGGAGATCCCCACGAGGCGCCGCATCTGGCCGAGGCCCGGGCGCACCTTGTTGGTGCGCTCGTCGAGCACGAAGCCGACGCCCGGCACCATCACCCGTTCGAGCCAGCCCTTCAGGATCGCCGGGAGTCCGCTCCACCACGTGGGATACACGAACACGATGGCCTCAGCCCGCTGGACGAGCGCTGCGTGCGCGGCGACCAGCGGATCGATGATCGGTGACTCGCCGTGATAGGCCTCGCGTTCGTCGGCGGTCATCTCTGCTCGCATTCCGACGGCGTAGAGATCGATCACGACGACCTCGTGGCCGGCGGCGAGCAGCCCCGTCTCGGCGCGGGCGGCCAGCGCATGGCAATAGCTGTCGGCCGACGGATGTGCGACGACCACGAGCGCCAGCACGGTCACTCGCTCGGTGGCAGGGCGTGTTCGGGCTGGGTCGCGGCGGGTTTGGAGCGCAGCGACAGGAGCTGGGTGATCGCCACGAAGACCAGCAGTGCGGCGAACATGATGTTCGAGAAGTGATCGCTCAGCCGGTCCGAGATGGTGGCCCCCACGACCGCGCTTGCGGCGCCGCACAGCCCGACGACGGTGGCGACCCGGATGTCGGCGTTGGCCTTCTTGCGGTTGCGGATCGTTCCCATGATCGAGGTCGGCACGATCACGGCGACCGACGTGCCCTTCGCCACGACCGGCACCATGCCGAGCAGGACCACCATCGCGGGCACCATGATCACACCGCCGCCGATACCGAGCAGACCGGCGAGCGTGCCCGTGAGCAGGCCGACGATGATCAGGAGGATGGCCATCGCGAGGGTGAGCTCGTCACGCCCGGTGGAGTCGGTGCTGACGGCGAGTCGCGTCGCCGTCGCCAGCACCGTGATGACGAAGATGATGATCAGCACGTTCTTCGGAATGATGTGCAACAGCGTCGTGCCGACGACCGCTCCGGCGATGGCGCCGATCGCCAGGAACAGTGCGACTGTCCAGTCGACGTTGCCGTGCGACACGTAGGTGATCAGGCTGGCCAATGCGATCGGGAGGGTGGCGGCGAGCGAGGTGCCGTGGGCGAGGCGGCGGTCCATCCCGGCGATGCTCACCAGCCCCGGGACGATGATCAGCCCACCGCCCACGCCGAACAAGCCTCCGAGCAGCCCTGCGGCCAGCCCGATGATCACGGCCTGGCTGAGTTTGACGGAACTGTGTGAGAGCGGCACCGGGAGCGACCCTACGGCGGATCAGCCCGTCCGTCGAAGTTCGGTTCCGCGCGGCCGCTCACGTCGCGATGCGCTCCCTCAGGGACGCCTGGACGTTCGGCCAATCGTCGATCGTGATCGCATACGACGCCGTGTCGCGCAGCCGTGTGCCGTCGCCGGGATGAGTGGACCGGCGATGACGGCGCAGCACCCCTTCGAAGCGTGCACCGATGCGCTCGATCGCCTGTCTGCTCTGCGAGTTGCGCGCATCGGTGCAGATCGCCACCCGCTGCACGGCCCACCCCTCGAAGGCGTGGGTCAACAGCAGCAGCTTGGCGTCGGTGTTCAGCGGTGTGCGCTGCGCCGACGCCGCCAACCAGGTGCCGCCGATCTCGACCTCGTCGGGATCCTTCCGCCCGAGCGGCCACGATGGGTTGAGGAACCGGGTGCATCCCACCACCACGCCGTCCGTCGCGCGGCGTTGCACGAAGGGCGCTGCGCGGCGGTGTGCAGCGTCGTCGAGCAGCCACGCCACGTACTCGGCGGCCTCGTCAGGTCCGTCCGGGACCTGGGTGTACCCGAAGGTGCTGCGGTCACCGGATCCGGCCATGGCGATCTCGTCGGCGTGGTGCACCGTCAGCGGTTCCAGGGATACGTGTCGGCCGATCAGTGTGGGGACGTCGAGGCGGCTCATCTCCGTGAAGTCTGGCCGATCCGAGGTGCCGGATCGGGCTGCGTTACGTTGCGTCGATGGCCGATCCGACCGTCACCGACGACCTGTTCGACACCTCCTCGATCCTGCCGAGCGACCCGGTCGGCGACGACGGTGCCCCGCTCGAGGTGCTCCACGACCGCGAGTACCGGGTGCGGGCGTTCCGCAAGCGTGACGACCTGTTGCTGATCCGTGGCGCCGTGCGTGATCAGAAGCCGCCGGGGCTCTACATCGAGTCCGACCCGAACCCGATGACGATCCACCACATGCAGATCGATCTCGAGATCGCGTTTCCCACACTCGAGATCGTCGGCGCCACCGTGGGTATCGAGACGCATCCGAGCGAGTCGTGCCCGAGCATCGAGTCGCACTACGGAAAGCTGGTCGGGCTGTCGATCGCCAGGGGCTTCACCCACAAGGTCCGCGAGCTGTTCGGCGGCCCGCGCGGGTGCACGCACACCACGGCGCTGCTCCAGGCGATGGCTCCGGTGGCGATCCAGTGCATGTGGTCGATGCGGGCGTCGCAGGCCAAGCGCAGTGGGGGAGCGATGGCGCAGGAGCCATCGCCCGAGCAGCGCGACATGGCGTGGCGGTTCAACCTCAACACCTGTCATGTCTGGGCCGAGGACGGCGAGCAGGTCCAGCGCCTCCAGGCCGGCGGTGAGTTCGAGCCGCCGATCTGGGCCCGTGAACGCATGGTGGAACTCGGCCTCAAGCCTGATGCGTGGCGAGAGCGGATGCGGGGCTGACGCGATGGTGGTGGCGATCGAATGCGCACAGTTCGGCCCGGTCGAGGATCTGCGCGTCGTCCAACGCGATCCGGTGGCGCTGCGCCCGGGACAGGTGCGCCTGGCCGTGTCGGCCGCTGGTGTGAACTTCGTCGACGGACTGTTCGTCGAGGGCCGCTATCAGATCACGCCGCCGCTGCCGTTCGTGCCCGGCGGTGAGGTCGTCGGTCGCGTCGTCGAATTGGCCGACGACATCTCGGAGATCGGGCTCGCCGTGGGGAGCCGGGTGTTCGCGAACGTCGGTCTCGGCGGCTTCGCGAGCGAGCTGGTCGTGACGCCGCGGCAACTCGTCGCCATCCCCGACTCCTTGAGCGACGGGCAGGCCGCCACGTTCATGCAGAGCTATCTGACCGGCTGGTACGCCCTACGCGTGCGCGCCGGCGCCTCCGCGGGCGACACGATGCTGGTGCTCGGCGCAGGAAGTGGGGTGGGTCTCGCGGCGGTCGACATCGGCTCGGCCCTCGGGTTGCGGGTGATCGCGGCGGCCTCGACACCCGACAAGCGTGCGCTCGCCGAGTCCCGCGGCGCGATGGCCACGATCGACAACTCGGCGCTGGATGCGGCCGGGATCAAGGATGCCGCCAAGGCGTTCGCCGCATCGTTCGAGGACCGTGCCGACCGTGGCGGCGTCGACCTGGTGTACGACCCGGTCGGCGGCGACGTCGGTGAGGTCGCGCTGCGGGCGCTGGGGGAGGACGGTCAGTACCTCGTGATCGGCTTCGTGGCGGGGATCCCGAAGCTGCCGGCCAATCAGGTCCTGCTGCGCAATCGACGGGTGATCGGCGTCGACTGGGGTGCCTGGGTCGGGCGCGAGGGCGACGCGAACCGGGCGTTGCTCGCCGAGGTGGTCGCCCGCATCGCTGCCGGCGACCTCGACCCGGTGGAGCCTGTCGCCTATCCGCTGCACGAGGCGGCTCGGGCGCTGCGTGACCTCGCCGACCGCAAGGTGGCCGGCAAGGTGGCACTCGTCCCGTCGACCTGAGGGCGTCGGCGGATCGGCCCTCGCAACCGTTGGTGGCGTTCGTGGTCCGACCTGGCAGACTGTGCGCCCACATGGTGGTCATAGCTCAACAGGTAGAGCACCAGGTTGTGATCCTGGCGGTTGGGGGTTCAAGTCCCCTTGGCCACCCCATACGCAGGCACTGAGAGGGTGCAGAGCGAGCGATCGTTCGGTACCCTCTCATGCCGCTCGCTTCTCTAGCTCAATGGCAGAGCAGTGGACTCTTAATCCATTGGTTCTGGGTTCGAATCCCAGGGGAAGCACCACCCGTGACGCCAGGGGTCAGACCCCCGGCGACACACTCAAGACCGCAGCAGATCCTTGGCGATCGCGGTGATCTGGATCTCGTCCGTACCGGCGTAGATCTGCAGCACCTTCGCATCGCGGGCGAGCTGTTCGACGCGGAACTCGCTCATGTAGCCGTTGCCCCCGAAGAGCTGGACGGCCTCGAGGGCAACTTCCGTTGCGGCCCGGGCCGAGTAGAGCTTCATCGCCGAGGCCTCGGCCAGGGTCATCGACACCCCGGCGGCGCCCATCTCCATCGTGCGGAACACGAGGTTCTGCACGTTGAGGCGGGCGACCTCCATTCGGGCGAGCTTGTCCTGGATCAGCTGGAACTCACCGATCGGCTTGCCGAACTGCACACGGTCCTTCGCGTACTGGACGCTGAGCTGCAAACACTCCTCGATGATGCCGAGTGCCATTGCCGCCACGCCGGAGCGCTCCTGCTGGAATGTCGCCTTGGCACCGTCGCGGCCGCCGGCCGGGAGGTCCTCGGTCTCGCCGATCAACCGGTCGCGACCGACGCGCACGTCGTCGAGGAACAGCTCGCCGGTGGGCGAGGAGTGCATGCCCATCTTGCGCAGCGGCTTCGACTGCTCGAAACCCGGCATCCCCCGGTCGAGGACGAACGAGAGCACCTTGCGCTGCTCGGGCGGCCTCTCGCCGTCGTCGAGCTTGCAGATGAACACCGTGGTGTCGGCGTACGGGCCGTTGGTGATGAACGTCTTCGACCCGTTGAGGACGTACTCGTCGCCGTCTCGGCGGGCGGTCGAACGCATCGACCCGAACGCGTCGGACCCGCTGCCGGGCTCGGTGATCGCCCAGGCGCCGATCTTGTCCATCGTGAGCAGGTCGAGCGCCCATCGCTCCTTCTGGGCGATCGTGCCCTTCGACATGATCGCCGCCGAGGTCAAACCCATCGAGACGCCCATCGCGGTCACCATGCCCGGGCATACCCGGCACAGCTCGATGATCGGGATCAGCGACATCCCACCACCACCGTCACCGCCGGTCGACGAGGGCGCCGCCACGGCTTCGCCCGCTTCGACCGCCCGTTCGCGTTCGATGCGTTTCTTGAAGCCGTCGCGCGCCATCGCATCCATGCCGAACGTGGCGAACAGTTTGCGGAGGATGTCGTAGGGCGGCAGGTCGCCGTGTTCCAGCTCGTCGACGTGCGGGCGGATCTCGTCGTCGACGAATCGCTTCACCGCATCACGGATCATCTGGTGTTCGTCACTCCACTGGAACATCGCATGCCCTCCTCGGGTCTCGAACCATCGCAATCGATCGTAGGGACGGCTGCGGCGCCGGCCAAACCCCGCCGCTGCTGCGATCACGACGCTCGTTCGGGTCTGATCACGCTCTGGCGCGACTACTTCGACCTCGCCAGCCATCAACGCCAACTCGCCGAGCTGGCCGGAACCTGAGCCTGCACCCGTACCGCCGCTGAGGTTCGCGACGTCGGGCCGACAATCGGCCGTTCAGCGGCTCCAGCTGCGCTCGTCGCGATAGCGACCGACGTTGAGTGGCGTCGAGTGCTGACGTCGCTCGCGTCGGCTGCTCGTGCCGAACACGATCAGCGCGGCCACGACGAACGACGCCACCGCGAGCAGCAGCGTGAGGTTGCGGTGGTGGTTGGCGAGACGCGGGAAGACCCCCATCCACGGATCGTCGGAGAAGGCGGGCAGCAACAACAGCGGAACGAGATAGCCGAAGAGCACCAGCGATGCGGCCGACGCGGCGAACAGCACGCCGAGCGCGAAGGTTCCCTCGCCCCGTTCCGGACGCAGCACGACTCCGGCGATCGCAAAGAGGGCAGCGACGGCGAGAGCGCCGATGGCCACCCGCCCGAGCCACTCGTCGAAGAATGCCATCGAGCCGACCCGTTGCACCGGCAGGGTGAGCGCGGCGGCCTCGCCGACCAACTCGTTGCGCACGATGTTCACCTGTTCCTGGGCGGTGATCACGACGCGCCCGTCGAACGATCCGATCACCGAACCGTGTGCGTCGCTGACGAAATCGCTCATGAGCGCCGCCCCTTCTGGGATGCGGGCGATCTCCTCGATGAACTCCCGCAGCTCGGCAGGGGACTGGCTGAGCAGCGGTGCGTCGGCGCCTGCGACGATGGTGGCGACCTGGCCGCGGATGTCCTCGTCGCCGAGGATCGAATGGGCCACCCCGGAGTCGTTGGAGGGCGAGAAGGCCACCCGTTGCAGCCACCACATGCCGACGGAGAGCGCGACGAGGACCGCAGCCACGATCAACATGAGGCCCCCGAGCGATCTTCGCATTTCGAGAGTCTGACAAATCCAGCGCGTAACCTTGAATCGTGAAGCGACCCGGACTCCCACGCATGTTCCTCCGAGGCGCCTTCCGGCACTGCGCATGGTGCGGTGGCCGGGGTGCGTTCTTCGTCGGATGGTTCAAGAAGGCCGAGCACTGTCAGACCTGCGGGCTCAAGTGGCGCCGCGGCGACGTCGGCTTCGAACTCGGTGCGGCGGCGGTCACGGCGATCATCACGTTCGGTCCGCTGATGCTGATCCTCGGCGCCATGGTGGCGGCGACCTGGCCGGATGTGAACGTCGTGCCGATGTTCATCGTGTTGGCGGTGCTGGCCGTCGGGCTCCCGTTCTTCACCTACGGGCCCGCGTACTGCATGTGGCAGGCCATCGACATCCTGTTGCGCCCGCCGGAACCGGACGACTTCGAGCCCCTCGACGATGCGGCTGGGACCGCCGCCGCGGAGCCGTCGACGGATACTACGCCCGGCCACGGCAGCTGACGCCGCTCGCCGCACGCGGGCGTTCGTTCGACGGATGCTTGACCGAACGACTGTTCGTTGCCTACACTGATGTCATTCGGTTGTCCCGAACGAGCCGATGTCCCGGTCGGCCATCTCGACCAACTCTGTGACACCCCCTCTCTACGGTGCACATCACCAACCGCACCGGGTTCGCCCGCCGCACGACGAAAGCGAGACACGACATGAGCAACGACCGCGACAAGGCACTCGAGATGGCGTTGGCCCAGATCGACAAGCAGTTCGGCAAGGGCGCCGTCATGAAGATGGGCGAGCGCACGAATCTCGACATCGAGGTCGTGTCGACCGGCGCACTGTCGCTCGACCTGGCACTCGGTGTCGGCGGTCTGCCCCGCGGGCGCGTCGTCGAGATCTACGGTCCCGAGTCGTCCGGTAAGTCGACCCTCGCGATGCACGTGGTGGCCGAGGCCCAGCGCAACGGTGGTGTCTGCGCCTACATCGACGCTGAGCACGCGATGGACCCGGTGTACGCCCGGGCGATCGGTGTCGACGTCGACCAGCTCCTGATCTCCCAGCCCGACACGGGCGAACAGGCACTCGAGATCGCCGACATGCTCACCCGCTCGGGTGCGATCGACGTCCTCGTGATCGACTCGGTGGCCGCCCTCACACCGCGCGCCGAGATCGAGGGCGAGATGGGCGACACCCACGTCGGTCTCCAGGCCAGGCTGATGAGCCAGGCGTTGCGCAAGCTCACCGGCAACCTGCACAAGACCGGCACGATCGCCATCTTCATCAACCAGCTCCGTGAGAAGATCGGCGTGATGTTCGGCTCACCCGAGACCACGCCGGGTGGGCGGGCCCTGAAGTTCTATTCGTCGGTCCGTCTCGACATCCGTCGCATCGAGTCGTTGAAGGACGGCGCCGAAGTGGTCGGCAACCGCACCCGGGTCAAGGTCGTCAAGAACAAGGTGTCGCCGCCGTTCCGCCAGGCCGAGTTCGACATCATGTACGGCCAGGGCATCAGCCGCGAAGGATCGCTGATCGACATGTCGGTCGACCTCGGCATCGTCAAGAAGTCCGGCGCCTGGTTCACCTACGAAGGTGAGCAGCTCGGCCAGGGCCGAGAGAAGGCCAAGGAGTACCTCAGGCAGAACCCCGAGGTGATGATGGAGATCAGCGACAAGGTGCTCACCGCGGCTGGGCTGAAGAAGCCCACCGACGAACCCGGCATCGCCGACCTGGCCGAGGAGTTCACCGAGGCCGACGACGCCCCGATCGACCTCGGCTGATCCGGCTGGGCCCGGTGCGGGCGGGTTCGGTCATGATGGGCGGCAACCGCAGGAGGCCCACATGACCGTTCCCAACCGCATCTCGATCATCACGTTCGGCGTGGCCGATCTCGCCAGGTCCACGGCGTTCTACGAGGCGCTCGGCTGGACCAGGTCGGGTGCATCCATGCCGACGATCACGTTCTTCGACATGCAGGGTTCGGTGTTCGGTCTCTACGAGTGGTCGGCACTCGCCGATGATGCGCACGTGCCGGCGGACGGCTCGGGATTCCGCGGTGTCACCCTGGCCATGAACCTGGCCTCGACCGGCGAGGTGGACGAGGTCTTCGCCGAATGGATCCGGGCCGGAGCGACGCCGATGGTCGAGCCGCACACCGCGTTCTGGGGCGGCTACTCCTCGTACGTCGCCGATCCTGACGGCCACCTGTGGGAACTCGCCCACAACCCGTACGCCCGTCTCGACGACGACGGTCGTCTCGTGATGGGCGGCGGCTGACGGCGATGCTCAGGTGGTGAACTCGTAGCCGCCCGGCTTGAAGATCATCAGATACAGCGACACGATCAGGATCAGGTGGGTGATGCCGATGCCGGCTGCCATGATCTTGCGGGTGTCGTCGCCGGTCTCGGTGAGCGCCGGGCGGATCATGAACCAGCTCACCGCCAGGGCGATCAGCCAGAGCACGATCGTCGCGGTCACGAACGGCGTGCCGGCCAGGCTGATCTTGCCGACACCGGCCATGCCCATCCCCGCCACCCACAGCAGCACCAGGGCGGGAAACACGAGGCGCATGTGCAACCGAGCGACCTCGGCTGTCGCTCCGGCACGTTGGAGCCGCGGGTACAGGAACAGCGGGCCGAATGCCGCAATCGCCGACAGCAGGTGCACGAAGTAGAGAATCCGGTACAGGTCGTAGTTCTCGGGAACGAGGATGGCAAGCACGGCCGGCACGCTAGCGAGCGAGACCTCGTAGAGCCCGGTCGCCGTGCCAGTAGCCTCGGAGCCCATGTCCCGCAGCTACATCGTGCGCACCTACGGGTGCCAGATGAACGAGCACGACTCCGAGCGCATCTCCGGCCTGCTCGAGGCCGACGGACTCGTGCGTGCCGAGAGCGAGGCCGACGCCGACGTCGTGGTGCTCAACACCTGCTGCATCCGCGAGAACGCGGACAACAAGCTCTACGGGAATCTCGGTCACCTCAAGACGTGGAAGGGCGAACGCGAGGGTCGCCAGATCGTCGTGTCAGGTTGCCTGGCCCAGAAGGACCAGGATCTCGTCGCCCGGCGCGCCGGACATGTCGACGTGGTCATGGGCACCCACAACGTGCACCGAGCCGCAGCGTTGCTCGCCGAGGCACGCACCGCGCAACGCCCCATCACCGAGATCCTCTCCGAAGCGGTCATCGACGACCAGGCCCTGTTCCCCTCGGCGCTGCCGGCACGTCGCGAGACGTCCTACAACGCATGGGTGACGATCCAGATCGGTTGCGACAACAATTGTGCGTTCTGCATCGTGCCGGCGGTCCGTGGCACCGAGATCAGTCGTCCCTACGACGAGGTCCTCACCGAGATCGCCGAGCTGAGCGCCGCCGGCGTCACCGAGGTGACGTTGCTCGGCCAGAACGTCAACAGCTACGGCCGCGACCTCCAGCTCGCAGCGCGCCAGGGTGGCGACGACACCGCTCGGCTGCGCCCGTTGTTCGCCGACCTGCTGCGCGACGTCGGCGCCGTCGACGGCATCCGACGGGTCCGCTACACCAGCCCGCACCCCAAGGACATGCGTCCCGAGACGTTCGCCGCGATGGCCGAGACGCCTGCGGTGTGCGAGCACCTGCACTACCCGCTGCAGTCGGGCAGCGATCGGGTGCTGGCCCTCATGCATCGGGGCTACACCGCCGAGCGCTACCTCGCTCGCCTGCACGATGCCCGCCGCATCGTCGACGACCTCGCCGTGTCGACCGACATCATCGTCGGGTTCCCCGGCGAGACCGAGTCGGATTTCGAAGCGACGCTGGCCGTGGCCGCCGCCGCCGAATACGACTACGCGTACACCTTCGTCTTCTCGCCCAGACCGGGAACGGAAGCCGCCGCGATGGAGGCTGACTTCGTCGATCCCGCCGTTGCCTCGGAGCGATTCCAGCGTCTGCGTCTCGTCGTCGAGCGGTCGGCACTGCGTCGCCACGAGGCCAGGCTGGGGCGTGTCGAGGAGGTGCTGGTGGAGGGTCCGAGCAAGCGTGATCCGTCGGTCACGAGCGGTCGTACCCGTCAGAACAAGCTCGTCCACTTCGTGCCGCCCCGTCCGCTGCGCACGGGAAGCTACGCCACCGTCGAGATCACCCGTGGCGCCCCGCACTTCCTCGAGGGCCGGTTCGTCGAGTTCATCTCCGAGCCGACGCACAAGCTTCGCATCCCCGTCGCCGCCCTGTGAGGTCGTCGCACGCCGTCCAGACCCGAAACTTGTGCGGATCCGCGTCAAGGACGGGCAGATCTGCACATTTTTCGGGTCTGGAGGCGCAGTAGCGTCGTGGTGATGAGCGAGGCGACCGTCGACCCCCAGTTGGCCGAGTACCGCGCCAGCATCGACAACATCGACGCCGCCCTCGTACATCTCCTCGCGGAGCGATTCAAGATCACCAAAGCGGTCGGCCGCTACAAGGCGACCGTCGAGTTGCCCGCCGCCGACGAGGCCCGTGAGCGCGTCCAGATCGAACGGCTGCGGGCGCTGGCCGAGCAATCGGGGCTCGATCCGGTGTTTACGGAGAAGTTCCTGCGGTTCATCGTGGCCGAGGTGATCCACCACCACCAGCGCATCGCCGAGGGCGAGCAGCTCTGAGCCCTCACGCCCCCGACCGGGTGGCGATCGTCGGGCCGACCGCGTCGGGGAAGTCGGCCGTGGCGATGGCGGTCGCTCGCCAGCTCGGCGACGTGGAACTGGTCTCGATCGACAGCATGCAGGTCTACCGCGGCATGGACATCGGTACCGCCAAGCCGACACCGGCCGAACGCGCCGAGATCCAGCACCACCTCCTCGACCTGGTGGACCCGAACCACGACTTCACGGTGGCGGAGTTCCGCAAGGCGTACGTCGATGCGCTGCCAGGAATCGGAGAGCGAGGTCACCGGGCGCTGCTCGTCGGCGGTACCGGGCTCTACCACCGCGTGGTGATCGACGACTTCGACCTGCCGGGACAGTGGCCGGAGGTGCGCGCCGAACTGGAGGCAGGCGGTGACACCGCTGCACTGTTCGAACGCTTGCGCTCCCTCGACGCGGCGGCGACGACGAGGATGGAGCCGACCAATCGGCGTCGGATCGTCAGGGCCCTGGAGGTCACCCTCGGCAGCGGTCGGGCATTCAGCTCGTACGGCCCCGGTGTCGACGAGTACCCGCCGACCGACGTCGTTCAGATCGGCCTGCGATGGCCGCGTGACGTGCTGACCGATCGCATCGCCCAGCGCGTCCGAGAGATGGCCGACGACGGTCTGATCGACGAAGTGCGTGCGCTCCAGCCTCTCGGATTCTCGAGGACCGCAGCACAAGCGCTCGGGTACCGCGAAATCCTCGACGTCCTCGACGGCCGGATGAGCCAGGATGAAGCGATCACCACGATCATCACCCGCACCCGCAGATTCGCCGTCCGTCAGGAGCGATGGTTCCGTCGCGATCCACGCGTACGCTGGATCGAGATCGAACGCGACGCGGTGGCCGAGGCGGCACCCGCCGTGATCGACGCCCTCAGCAGATGACCACACTGACCCTCACCAAACACCACGGCCTGGGCAACGACTTCCTGGTCGCGTTCGACCTCGCGCACGACGACCTCGCGGAACTCGCCCGGCAGGTGTGCGATCGGCGACGTGGTGTCGGTGCCGACGGGCTGCTGATCGCCGAGGCAGCCGACGGCTACGCGGCCCGGATGACCCTGTACAACGCCGACGGATCACGCGCCGAGATGAGCGGGAACGGCATCCGCTGTTTCGCTCAGGCGTTGGCGACCCGGCGCGGCGACCTGTCCGACCAGTTGATCATCACCGACGCCGGCGATCGCCTCGTCGTCCTCGACGCCACCGACGATCCGGCGACCATCACGGCTCGGGTCCAGATGGGCGAGGTCTCGACGCTCGACGAACCCGCCGGTTGGTCGGTGCTCGGCTGCCATCCCGATCGTCCCGTCGCCCACCTCAGCTTGGGAAACCCGCACAGCGTGGTCGGCGTCGACGAGGTGGCCGTCGTCGACCTGGCGCTGCTGGGAAGCCAGCTGCCCCACGTCAACCTGGAGATCGTCGAGCCGGGCCCCGAACCCAACGCGATCACGATGCGCGTGCACGAACGCGGCGCCGGCATCACCGAGGCCTGCGGCACCGGTGCGTGCGCCGCTGCCTACGCGGCTCGGTCGTGGGGTCTGGTCGCCCGCGGTGCCGGCGACGTCATCGTGCACATGGACGGCGGGACCGCCACGGTCAGCTTCTCCGACGCGGCCCCGGAGCATGCTGCGTTGACGGGCCCGGCGACCTATGTCGCCACGGTCGAGGTCGTGGTCGGCGCCGACGACGAGGTGGAGGTCGCGTGAGCAACACCCCCTACAACGAGGCGCTCGCCGGCACCCTGATCGACCGGACGATCAGGGAGAAGATCGTCCTCGTGGCCGTCGCCGATCCCCGGGAGGCCGACGAAGCGGTCGACGCCGGTCTCGACGAGTTGGCACTGCTGGTCGACACCGCCGGCGCTGACGTGGTCGCACGGATGGTGCAGCGCCGCGACAGCCCTGATCACACGTGGTACATCGGCAAGGGCAAGGTCGAGGAGCTCAAGCAGCTGTGTCTCGCCGTCGACGCCGACACGGTCGTCTTCGACAACGAACTCTCACCGGGCCAGCAGTTCAATCTCGAGAAACTGCTCGGTCGCACGGCGCTCGATCGCACCGCGGTCATCCTCGACATCTTCGGCCAGAACGCGCACACTCTGGAAGGCAAGGCACAGGTCGAGCTCGCACTGCTGCGCTACCGGTTGCCCCGGCTGCGACGCGGTGCCGACGCGAAGTTGTCGCAGCAACGCGGCGGTGTGGGGGCCCGGTTCGGTGGGGGCGAGACCAAGATCGAGGTCGATCGCCGTCGGATCATGCGGCGCATCAACAAGCTCGAGCGTGACCTCGAAGCCCTCGCCGACACCCGCGAACTCCAGCGCAAGGGCCGCGGTCGCAGTGGTCTCGCGGCGGTGGCGATCGTCGGGTACACCAATGCCGGCAAGTCGTCGCTGCTCAACCGGCTGACCGCCTCGGGTGTGCTCGTCGAGGACCGCCTGTTCGCCACGCTCGATCCCACGACGCGGCGCCTCGCGCTCCCCGGCGGCGAACCGGTACTGCTCTCAGACACCGTCGGGTTCATCAACCGTCTGCCACACGGTCTGGTCGAGTCGTTCAAGGGCACGTTGGAGGTGGCAGCGCTGGCGGACTACCTGGTCCACGTGGTCGATGCCAGTGCCCCCGATCCCGAGGGCCAGATCGATGCGGTGCGCGACGTGCTCGGCGAGATCGATGCGACCGCCGTCCCGGAGCTGCTCGTGTTCAACAAGGCCGACCTCGCCCCGGGCACTGCGAAGCAACTCGTCGAGGATCACCCCGGTTCGGTGGCCATCTCGGCGGTCACGGGCGAAGGGATCGACGTCTTCCTGCGCACCCTGGCCGACCGCCTCCGTGCGCTCACCGTGGTGCACGAACTCGTCGTGCCGTACGACCGCGGTGACGTCCTGGCCGCCGTGCATCGCGAGGGAGAGGTGGTCTCGGTCGCCGACGGTCCGGAGGCGTGGACGATCCGGGCGAGGCTGTCAGATGCCTCGGCGGGTCGGCTCTCGGAGTTCGCCTCCGGAGCGCCCTCGTGACCGGCTTCGTTCCGCCGCCGTACCCGTACGACCGCCTCAACCGGCTGACACCGATCACCGAGGCCCATGCCGGCGGCACGGTCGACCTGTCGATCGGCACCCCGTCCGATCCGCCGCCGGCCGACGTGGTGGAGGCGTTGTCGTCCAGCGGCAGCGAGCGCTCGTACCCGCCGAGCATTGGCACGCTGCCGTTCCGGGAGGCCGCCGCGCGATGGATGCGTCGACGGTTCGACGTCGACGTGCCCGCTGACCAGATCGGCGCCACGATCGGCTCCAAGGAGTTCGTCGCCACGCTGCCGCAGTGGATGCAGTTGCGCACGCCGTCGCGAGACACGGTGCTGTATCCGGCAATCTCCTATCCCAGCTACGAGATGGGAGCGATCCTCGCGGGTTGCCGACCGCTGGCGGTGCCGGCGCTGCCCGACGGACGGATGGACCTCGCCGCGATCGAACCGGCCGATGCCGAGCGTGCGCTGCTGCTGTGGGTGAACAGCCCGGCCAACCCCACCGGTGCGCTCGACGACCTCGATGCCGCAGCGCACTGGGGGCGGAGCCATGGGGTGCCCGTGTTCTCCGACGAGTGCTACGTCGAGTTCACGTGGACCGGTCCGGGCCGCACGATCCTCGAATCGGGCCTCGATGGTGTCGTCGCCGTCCACTCACTGTCGAAACGGTCGAATCTCGCCGGCATCCGCGTCGGTTTCTACGCCGGAGATGCCGAACTCGTCGCCTACCTGCAGGAGATTCGCAAGCACGTCGGCATGATGGTTCCCGGTCCGGCGCAGGCCGCAGCGATCGCTGCGCTCGACGACGACGACCACGTCGAGCTGCAGCGTGATCGCTACCGCAGCCGACTCGCGCTGTTGGCGTCGGTGCTCTCGGAGTGGTCCGGTGACCCGGTCCCGTTACCACAGGGTGCCTTCTATCTGTGGATCCCCGTCGGCGATGGCTGGGACTACACCGAGCGGCTGGCGCGCGACGGTGGAGCGCTCGTCAGCCCCGGCGAGTTCTACGGGCGCGACGGTGCCCGGTTCGTGCGCGTCGCCGTGGTACAACCGGACGACCGCGTGCGACTGGTCGCCGATCGCTTGTCGGCCGCCCGCCGGTGACTCACATGACGGTGAACCACATGATCGTGACGCATGAGAGGGTGACCCACCTGACCGTGACCCGCACGACGACCCTCGACCATCTCGGTCCGCCGGGCGCAGAGGTCATCGATGTCTGAGCGTGCCGGCCGGCGAGTGTGGATGGTGGCCGTCGGCTCGCTGCTCCTCGTCGTGCTCCTCGCGACGTCCGTCGCGCTGTGGGAGGCGGCGGTGGACCGCCGGGCCGACAACGTCGCTGGATTCGCCCGCGCCCCGGTCGGCTGCGACACCACGCTCGACTTCGAGTCGACCGGTACGTTCGTGATGTACGTCGAGACGACCGGCCGACTCGACGACCTCGCCGGAGAATGCGACGCCCAACTGCGCTACGACCGCAACGCCGACGACGTGCCGCGGGTGGAGCTGACGCTGCGCGATCCCGACAGCGATGTCATCGAATTGGACGAAGCCCCCGAGATCTCCTACGACGTCGACGGCTTCGTCGGCTCGGCCGTGCACGAGGTGGACATCGAGGTGCCGGGCGATCACCTACTCACCGTTGCGCCCACCGGTGGCGACGCATTCGCCGTCGCCGTGGGTCGGTCACCCGACGACGGCGTGGCGCTGCTGCGCTGGGCTGCGGTCGCCGCGGCGATCGGCGGCTTGGTCCTCGGCGGCCTGTTCCTCGTGCTCGGGAGCCGACGCCCACCGACGCCGGTGACGCCGGAGGCTCCGTGGACACCCGACGGACAAGGTTGGCCCGCGAGCCCGCCCGGCTTCCCGACGCCACCGGCGACGACCGGCGCCACGGCCCCGGGTGGCCCGCCAGCCGCAGGCGCCCCACGGCCGCCGTGGGGTCCACCATCGCCGCCTCGGTAGCGCGCCTCAGTAGCGGCGCATCACCGTGACGACCTTGCCGTAGATCTCGACCTCCTCGGCAGTGAAGTGCATCGGCTCCATCGTGGAGTTCGCCGGGGTGAGCGTGACCTCGGCGCCGGAGCGGCTGTAGGTCTTGATCGTGGCCTCGCCGCCGGGGATGCCCGCGACGACGATCTCGCCGTTGTTCGGGTTGGCGATCTGGGTGGCCACCACGAAATCGCCGTCGAGGATCCCGATCTCGATCATCGAGTCGCCACGCACACGGAGCATGAACAGCTCGCCGTCGCCCGTGAAGTCGACGGGCACGGGCAGCAGTTCCTCGACGTTCTCCTCGGCGAGCACATCGGTGCCGGCGGCAACGTCGCCCAGCAGCGGGATGTGGCGAACCGGACGGCGCTCCATCATCGCACCGCTGTTGACGTCGTACCGCACCTCGATGGCGCGGGGCTTCGTCGGGTCGCGACGCAGGAAGCCCAGCCGTTGCAGGGTGTTGAGGTGGCTGTGGACCGTGGACGGGGAGGTGAGCCCCACGGCGTCACCGATCTCTCGGACCGACGGCGGGTAGCCGCGTTCGCGGATCTCTTGTTCGATGAACTCGAGAATGTTTCGCTGACGCGTGCTGATCGTGGGTGCCATGCGAACAGCCTAGTGATCGGGACGGATGCGGTCAAACATCTGTACCCGGAACGTCCGTTCGGAAATAGTCGCCTGACGTGTTGACAACGGCCATGAAATGGGCTTCACTGGCGAACAGCCGTTCGGGGCGAACACACGTTTCGATATCGTCGTCCCTTCGAACGGTACACCGAACACGAGTGCCATCACGAACCGCCACGGAGCAGCACCATGACCGCCACCTTGCATTCCTCGAGCGTCGACCGGATCACCCCCCGACCGGTCGACCATCGATCGACTCGGCCGACCGCCGGTGTCGACGATGTCGACTACGGCGTCCGACGTGCCGTCGCCGCCATCGTCGTCGTGGTGGTCGTGGCGATGGTCGCCGTCGCAGTGTCGGCGTTGGCCGGAGCGTTGGCCGACGTCGGAGGCCGACCCGCAGCGGCGTCGGCGGCCGCAGCGACATCCGGCGCACCGATCGTGCGCATCCACGTCGCGCAGCCGGGTGACACGTTGTGGTCGATCGCCGATCGCTATCGGGGCGATGTCGGCCGGAACCGTTTCGTCGATGCGCTCATCGATGTCAACGGCGGCACCGTCATCCAGGTCGGCCAGGCCGTCCGCCTGCCTTGATTCCGCGTGCCACCGCTGCGCTTTCCTGCCGGGGCTCAGCGGTGGCCGCGCACTATCGTGCAGGCGTGTTCTGTCCCGCGTGCCGAGCCGATGACACCAAGGTGGTCGACTCACGCGTCGCCGAGGAGGGCACGGCGATCCGCCGGCGCCGCGAATGTCTCACGTGCGCCCAACGGTTCACCACGTTCGAGCGCGTCGACCACGCGCCGCTGTCGGTTGTCAAGTCCCACGGCGGATGCGAACCGTTCGATCGGAAGAAGCTGATCGGCGGGCTCAGCGCGGCCACGAAGGGCCGCAACGTCTCCGACGAGCGCCTCGAGGCGATCGCCACCGCCGTCGAGGACTCGATGCGCCTGCTCGGCTCGAGCGTGACCAGTGCCGCGATCGGGGTGGCGGTGCTCGACCAGCTCCGCAGCCTCGACGAGGTCGCCTACCTGCGCTTCGCGAGCGTGTACAAGGATTTCGACGCGGCCGCGGACTTCCACCGCGAGCTGGCGCTGCTCGAGAAGTCAGTCACGGCGCCGTAGCCACCGGGCGTACACGAACGACTCGTCGTCGATCGCGAGTTGAGCAGCCTCGAAACGGTGAGAGTGCGCCGGCGCGCCCGTCGCGAGACGCGGTCCGTCGCCGCCGAAGGTGGCCGGCGACGTGGTGACGTTGATCTCGTCGATCAGGTCCGCTTCGAACATCGCGCCGTTCAGGGCGGCGCCGCCCTCGACCTGGATGAAGTCGGCGCCTCCCACGAACTCGGCCAGCTTCCCGACGGCGGCGACCAGATCGATCTGCTCGTCTCCCGCTCGGACGACGTCGATCCCGCGCGGTACGTGCGGCGCCGTCGACTCGGCGGTGATCACGACCCCCGCCCCGGAGCGGAACAGATCGCTGGTGAAGTCGAGTTGCCCGGTCCGGGTGACCACGCCGATGCGCTGGCCGCGCTTACGGGGGACCCCGTAGCCCTCGTCACGCACGGTGCCCGCCCCGACCACGATCGCGTCAGCGAGCCGCCTGAGCCGGCTGAGCACCGCGCTGTCGGTGGGGCTCGACAGCTTCGCCGAGACGCCGTCGACCACCGTCGAGCCGTCGATCGACGCGACCATGCACAGTCCCACCCAGGGTGCGTCGGGCCGGGATCCGAGTGGGGCCCCGTAGGCGTCGTCGACCTCGATGTCGTCGGTGGGCCCGGGCAGCAGTCGGCGCATCGGACCATCATGGCCGAGCCGACGACGTCGCGAGACGTCCTCCGGCACGCCGTTCCGGCTGGGCCGAGTCGGCCCCGCATCTGCGACGATCTCACCATGACATCGCCGACCGGGTCCCGTACCGCTTTTCGCACCTGTCCACTCTGCGAGGCGAGCTGCGGGCTCGAGATCTCACTGCGGCCGGACGGGAATGGTGGCGAGGAGGTGCAGCGGATCCGTGGCGATCGGCTGGACGTCTTCTCCAAGGGCTACATCTGTCCAAAAGGCTCCACGCTGAAACACCTCCACGAGGATCCGGATCGGCTCCGCACGCCGATGGTGAAGCGCAACGGCGAGCACGTCGCGGTCGGTTGGGACGAGGCCTGGGAGGTGGTCGCCGCAGGGCTCGCCGACGTGATCGAACGCAGTGGACGTGAATCGTTGGCCGCCTACGTCGGCAACCCGACGGCGCACAGCCTGTCGGCGATGATGTTCTCCCGGGTGTTGCTGACCGGTCTGGGGACGCGCCATCGCTTCAGCGCCTCGACGGTCGACCAGATGCCCCGCCACGTCGCCTCCGGCTACGTCTTCGGGTCGCCGGTGGCGATCCCGGTCCCCGACCTCGACCGGACCGATCACCTCCTGATCCTCGGCGCCAACCCGTACGCCTCCAACGGCAGCGTGTGCACCGCAGCGGACTTCCCGGGCCGGATCGAGGCGATCCAGGCTCGGGGCGGCACGGTGGTGGTCGTCGATCCGCGCCTGTCGCGCACCGCCGAGCAGGCCGACCAATGGGTGTCGATCCGGCCCGGCACCGACGCTCTGCTGCTCGCCGCCATCGCCAACACGATGCTCGCCGAGGGACTGGCGGATCCGGGTGCCCACATCGCCGAGCATCTCGCCGGCCTCGACGAGGTCGCCGCCGCCCTCGAGCCGTTCACGGCCGAGTTCGCCGCACCGATCACCGGTGTCGACGCCGCCACGATCCGCACGATGGCCTGCGAGCTGGCAAACGCACCATCGGCGGCGGTCTACGGGCGCATCGGCACCACGACCACCGAGTTCGGCTCGACGGCGTCGTGGCTGATCGACGTCGTCAACATCCTGAGCGGCAACCTCGACCGGCCGGGCGGGGCGATGTTCCCCACCCCGGCGGCCGGTGGCGCCACGACGCGCGGCAAGCCGGGCTCTGGTCGAGGGTTCCACGTGGGCCGCGGCCACTCTCGGGTCAGCGGGCACCCCGAGGTCATGGGCGAGTATCCGGTCGCCGTGCTCGCCGAGGAGATCGAGACGCCGGGCGCCGGCCAAATCAGAGCGCTGGTGACACTTGCCGGCAACCCGGTGCTGTCGACTCCCAACAGCGAACGGTTGGCGAGTGCGCTCGATCAGCTCGACTTCATGATCAGCATCGATCTCTACCTCAACGAGACGACCCGCCACGCCGACGTCATCCTGCCCCCGCCGTCGCAGCTGCAGCGCGGCCACTACGACCTACTGCTGCTGCAGTTCGCCGTCCGCAACGTCGCCAACTTCTCGCCACCGGTGTTGCCGCTCGACGACGGCCAGCCGGACGAATGGGAGATCATCGCCAAGCTGACCGCGATCGCGCAAGGATTCGGCGTCGACGTCGAGCCCTCCGTGGCCGACGATCTGGCGATCGCCGGGCTGGTGCGCAGCGCGGTCAAGGACGAGTACTCGCCCGTCGCCGGGCGCGATGCCGAGGAGTTGCTCGCCGAGCTGGACTCGTCGGACCGGCGAGGCCCCGAGCGGATGCTCGATTTCATGCTGCGCACCGGGCCATTCGGCGACGGTTTCGGTGTCGACCCGGACGGCACGTCGCTCGACGACCTGCTGGCCAGGCCCCACGGCCGGGACTTCGGCGCCCTGGTCTCGCGGGTGCCGGAGGTGTTGCGGACGCCGAGCGGGCGGATCGAACTCGCTGCCGAACCGTTGCTCGCCGATCTCGATCGGTTGCGGGCGAGTGCACACGAACTCTCCGAGCGCGGCCTCGTGCTCGTCGGCCGTCGCCATCTGCGCAGCAACAACTCGTGGATGCACAACGTGGAGGTGCTGGTCAAGGGCAAGCCCCGCTGCACGCTGCAGGTGCATCCCGACGACGCCCATGTGCTCGGTCTGGTCGACGGCGGCGCAGCACGGGTGACGTCGCGGGTCGGTTCGGTGCAGGCCCCGGTCGAGGTCACCGAGTCGATCCGGCCCGGCGTGGTGAGCCTGCCCCATGGATGGGGCCACGATCTGCCGGGGACGCGGCTGCGAGTCGCCGCCGAACATGCCGGGGTCAACTCCAACACGTTGTCCGACGACGCCGCTCTCGACCCGCTCTCGGGCACGTCGGTACTCAACGGCATCCCGGTCACCGTCGATCCGGCCGGCTGACTTGACCGCCAGCCCCCGGATGTGTCGTTGTGGACAACTACCCGTTGTTCACCTTGCGTCCACATCCCGTCGTCCGAAATTCACATGGTTGTCCCTCTTTCCCCCCACAGGGTGTTGTTCCTAGAGTGCCCCCAGTGCCGACTGAGGTGTGGCGCACGGACAAGAAGGCGGCGCCGACCTCTCGAGGTCATGGACGGTGTCTGCTTGGGGAGCTCCCTCGACCTGTGCGTCACACCCGGTCGGTTGACCGCTTGTCCCTCCCCAGCGGCCGGGTCTCCGAGAACCGAGGTCGGTGGGGCCCGGGCAACACCGCTGTAGTTTGGAGGTCTCTCGACTCTCGGAGGTTCGCCCATGTCGCTCGCACCGGACCGCATCGCTGACGGCACGCTCGGCCTCGGCCGCCTGTTCACCTCCGCCGGCGTCGATCCGTACGACGAGATCGTCTGGGAACGCCGCGATGCCCGGCTCACGAACTGGCTCGACGGTTCGGTCGCCTTCGAGCAGCTGGGCGTCGAGTTCCCCATCACCTGGTCGCTGAACGCCACCAACATCGTCACCCAGAAGTACTTCCGCGGCACGCTGGGCACGCCCGAACGCGAGCAGTCGCTCAAGCAGGTCGTCGACCGCATCGTCGACACGATCACCGACTGGGGAATCGCCGACGGCTACTTCGATGGCGACGAGGCCGAGGCGTTCCGTGCCGAGCTGAAGTACATCCTCGTCACACAGCGCGCCGCGTTCAACAGCCCGGTGTGGTTCAACATCGGTGTCCGTGGCGTGCCGCAGCAGGCGAGTGCGTGTTTCATCCTCGCCGTCGACGACGAGATGCCGTCGATCCTCAACTGGTACCGCGAGGAGGGGCTGATCTTCAAGGGTGGTTCCGGCGCCGGGGTCAACCTGTCGAGGATCCGCTCCTCGTTCGAGCCGCTCGAGGGCGGGGGCACCGCGTCGGGACCGGTCAGCTTCATGCGTGGCGCCGACGCGTCGGCGGGCACGATCAAGTCCGGCGGCAAGACCCGGCGGGCCGCCAAGATGGTAATCCTCGACGCGGACCACCCCGACATCGAGCAGTTCGTGTGGGCCAAGGCGATCGAGGAACGCAAGGCGAGGGTGCTCGCCGAAGCCGGCTTCGACATGGGCTTCGACGGTGCCGACTCGTTCTCGGTGCAGTATCAGAACGCCAACAACTCGGTGCGTGTCACCGACGAGTTCATGCAGGCCGTCGTCGACGACGCCGACTGGGATTTCACCGCCGTGACCACCGGCGAGGTGCTGCGCACCGTCAAGGCCCGTCAGCTGTGGCGTGAGATCGCCGAGGCGGCCTGGGAGTGCGCCGACCCTGGCCTCCAGTTCGACACCACGATCAACCGCTGGCACACCGCCCCCAACCACGGCCGCATCACCGCCAGTAACCCTTGTTCCGAGTATTTTCACGTCGAAAATTCAGCGTGCAATTTGGCTTCGATCAATCTGCTGAAGTACCTGCAGGACGACGGCGGGTTCGACGTCGGGGCGTTCACACACACGGTCGACACGGTGTTCACCGCCCAGGAAATCCTCGTCGGGCGCGCCGACTACCCGACCGAGAAGATCGGCGACACCACTCGGGCGCTGCGCGAACTGGGTCTGGGGTACGCCAATCTCGGGGCGCTCCTGATGGCGCTCGGGTTGCCGTACGACTCCGACGACGGCCGCGCCTGGGCGGCGGCGATCACGTCGCTGATGACCGGTTCGGCCTATGCCGCCAGCGCTCGCACCGCCGCCCGTGTCGGACCGTTCGACGGGTTCGACAACAACGCCGAGGCGATGTTGCGCGTGCTCGAGATGCACCAGGAGGCCAACGACCGCCTCGCCGAGAACGCTGCGCTGCCCGACGATCTGGTCGACGCTGCTGCTGACGCCTGGGAGCGAACGCTGCGTGACGCTCGGAGCCATGGCGTCCGCAACAGCCAGGCGACCGTGCTCGCCCCGACCGGAACGATCGGTTTGGCCATGGACTGCGACACGACGGGCATCGAGCCCGACCTGGCACTGGTGAAGACCAAGAAGCTGGTCGGTGGCGGCACGATGTCGATCGTCAACCAGACCATCCCGAGGGCGCTACGCCGCCTCGTCTACACGCCCGAGCAGGTCGACGACATCGTGGCGTACATCGACGAGCACATGTCGGTGCTGGGTGCGCCCCACCTCGCCTCCGAGCACGTCGCCGTGTTCGCCTGCTCGATGGGCGACAACACGATCCACTACGAGGGTCACATCCGTATGATGGGCGCCGTGCAACCGTTCCTCAGCGGGGGCATCTCGAAGACCGCCAACATGCCCGAGGACGTCACGGTCGACGACGTCGAAGGGCTGCACATGCTGGCCTGGGAACTCGGGCTGAAGTCGGTGGCGATCTACCGCGACAACTGCAAGCTCGGCCAGCCGCTGTCGTCCACCAAGGGCCGTTCGAGTTCTGCCGCGGCGGAACTGGCGGCGCCGGCGGCGGTCGAAGCGGGCGTGCAGCAGGTCATCGAACGCATCGTCCACCGACCGGTCCGCCAGAAGATGCCACGTACCCGGCGTGGTCGTACGTTCGAGTTCCGCGTCGCCGACTGCAAGGGGTTCGCCACGATCGGCGAGTACGACGACGGCCAGCCGGGCGAGATCTTCCTCACCGTCTCCAAGCAGGGTTCGACCATGGCGGGCGTGATGGACGCCTTCGCGAAGTCGGTCAGCTACGGGCTCCAGTACGGCGTGCCGCTGCGGGCGTTCGTCGAGGCGTTCACCAACATGCGCTTCGAGCCGGCCGGGATGACCGATGACCCCGACATCCGGTTCGCGTCGTCGATCATGGACTACCTCTTCCGTCGCCTGGCGATCGAGTACATGACCTACGACGAGCGCGCCGAACTCGGCATCTTCTCGATCGACGAACGCCTCCAGCCGACGCTGCCCGGCGTCGAGGAGCAGGTGACGGAGACCAATCAGGGCGCCGATCTGGCTCCCGATCCCAAGTCGCCGACTTTGTTCGACGAGCCGAGCGCCGAACCGGCTCCGTCCGCTGCGATACCGGCGTCGGCATCCCGGCCGAGCGACGCCCCGATGTGCATGACCTGCGGCATCTCGATGATCCGCTCGGGCAGCTGCTACGTCTGTACGAGCTGCGGTAGCACCAGCGGCTGCTCCTGATGGCCGGGCCGCTCGGGCCACGCTCCGGCGCACCGGCGATTCGCGTCGGTTCGCTTCGCGTGACCCGTGGTGGCCGCACGGTCGTCGACGGGGTGGACTTCGACGTGCAGCCGGGTGAGATCGTCGGTCTCATCGGGCCGAGCGGCTGTGGCAAGTCGACGCTGATGCGGGCGCTGGTCGGCGTCCAACTCCATGTGACCGGTGACTGTGAGCTCCTCGGGCTCGCCGCGGGGTCCAAGGCGTTGCGTGCCCGGGTCGGCTACATGACGCAGGAGCTGGCGATCTATCGCGATCTCACCGTGCTCGAGAATCTCCGCTACTTCGCGGACGTCGTCGGCGTCGACGAGGACCGTGTCCGCGAGGTCGTCGGCGAGGTCGATCTCGGCGACGAGGGCAACCGCCGGGTCGACTCGCTGTCGGGCGGTCAGCGCAGTCGGGTGTCGCTCGGCGTGGCGCTCCTGGGTCGGCCGGACGTGCTCGTTCTCGACGAACCCACCGTCGGTCTCGACCCGGTCCTGCGGCGCGATCTGTGGCGACGGTTCCGTCAGCTCGCCGCTGACGGGGCGGCGGCGCTGATCTCGAGCCACGTCATGGACGAAGCCCGCGAGTGTGACCGGATCCTCCTGATGCGGTCGGGGCGTCTGCTGGCCGACGACACCCACGATGCCCTGCTCGACGCCACGGGGACCACGGACCTCACCGATGCGTTCCTGGCGATGATCGACGCGGACACGGATCGACGGACGGGCTCGTGTTGACGACAGCGGATCGCCCGGAGGTCAGCCACCGCCGCATCATGATCTCGACGGCATCGCGCGTGCTGCGCCAACTGCGCCACGACCCCCGTACCGTCGGGCTGCTGCTCGTCGCTCCGGTGATGCTCGTCGGACTCCTGGCCTGGGTGTTGATCGACCGGCCGGGGGTCTTCGACGAATGGGGAGCGTTGCTGCTCGGCATCTTCCCGCTCATCGTCATGTTCGTCGTGACGTCGATCGCCACCCTGCGTGAACGCACCGGCGGAACGCTGGAACGGCTGATGTCGACACCGCTCGGCAAGATCGATTTCCTCGGTGGGTACGGCCTGGCCTTCGGCAGCGCCGCGATCGTCCAAGCGGCGCTCGCCTCCCTGTTCGCGTTCGGCCTCTTCGGTCTCACGATCGAGGCACCGGTGGCCGCCGTGGTGTTGATCGCCGTGCTCGACGCGCTGTTGGGCACGAGCCTCGGGCTGTTCGTGAGTGCATTCGCTCGAACCGAGTTCCAGGCCGTGCAGTTCCTCCCCGCGTTGATCTTCCCGCAGCTCCTGCTGTGTGGCATCGTCGTGCCGACGTCGGCGCTCCCTCGGCCGCTCGAGGTCGTCTCGGCGTTCCTGCCGCTGACCTACGCCGTCGATGCGATGCAGGAACTGACGGTGAACTCCTCGATCACGCCAGATGTGTGGCGCGACATCGCCGTGTTGTGTCTCTTCATCGTCGCCCTCGTCGCTGCCGGCGCGGTGACGCTGCGTCGACGGACAGAGTGAGGGCGGTCCTGGACCTGCCGCACGCACCGGCGACGTCTCGCGTCTGGCGCGTTTCGGGGTGCATTGCGCCGCGGCACGTCAGATCTCGGAGCGGAGGTGCAGGCGTCGGTTGACGATGTCGAGGCCGTCGGCGCGTGCGGTGACACGACCGCCACGGATGTCGACGGACATCCGGACGTTGCCGGCAACCAGACCGTCGCACCGGAAGTCGTTGACCAGTGCGCCACCGGGGTCGAGGGTGATCACCGCATGGGGCACGTCGGCATCGAGACCGAGGTTGGCGCGCAGTGCCAGCAACACCGATCCCGCAGCCCAGGCCTGCGGTGAGCACGAACCCGGATACTGCACCGGGACCGGGACACGCCGGCGCGAGATGCCGGCGAAGAGTTCAGGCAGGCGCCCGCCGTAGTGCATCGCGGTGTCGAGCAGTCCGTCGGTGAGGAGATCGACGACGTCCCAACGGCCGTACCGCGCCGCACCGGCGATCGCGATGGCGGTGTCGTGTGGCCACACCGAGCCGTTGTGGTAGCTGAGTGGGTCGTAGGCGCCCATCGACGTGGCGAGCGTCCGGACCCCCCAGCCACTCCACAGTTCCCGACTCATCACGGCGTCGAGGTACCGGGCGGCGCGGTCCGGGGTCGCGATGCCCGTCCAGAGCGCATGGCCGGGATTGGAGCCGAGCGAGTCGACCCGTCGTCCCGACGCGTCCAGTGCTTCCACGTAGTAGCCGCGGTCGTCCCAGTAGACGGCGTTGAACCGGTCGCGCAGGTCGCCGGCCCGGCCGCGGCAGCGGTCGGCATCGTCGTGTCGTCCGACTGCGTCGTACATGTCGGCCGCGCCGAGCAGCGCTGCGTAGGTGTAGCCCTGGACCTCGACGAGTGCGATTGGCGCCTTCGGAAGCGACCCGTCGGCGAACGACACGCCGTCCCACGAGTCCTTCCAGCCCTGGTTGGTGAGCCCGAGCTCGTCATGTGGGGCATAGTCGACGAACCCGTCGCCGTCGCTGTCGCCGAAGTCGACGATCCAGGACAAGGCCGCGTCGACGGCCGGCAGCAGCCATGCATCGTCCGTGAGCGACACGGCCCCCCATCGCACGGCTTCGGCAGCCACGAGCACGAAGAGCGGCGTGGCGTCGACCGTGCCGTAGTACCGGGACCGCTGCGCGAAGGGCCCGGTACCGCCATGTGAGCGCAGCTCGTGGATGATCTTGCCGGGTTCCTCTCCCGACGCCGTGTCGACGGTCTCTCCCTGGAGTTCGGCGAGTTCGTGGAGAACGCCACGCACGAGTTCGGGGGCGAACGGCAGGGCCATGTACGACGTCAGCAACGAATCACGGCCGAACAACGTCATGTACCAGGGCGCCCCGGCAGCGACGACGACGCGGTCCGGGTGCTCGGCGTCGAAGATCCGCAACGATGCGAGGTCTTCCAGCGACTTGTGCGTGGCGAGCGTGAGTCGCGGATCCGGCGACACGACCGACGCAATCCGCTCTTCCCACGCCCGGTGGCGTCGGTGCGACATATCGTCGATGGGATGGGGGTGTTGGCCGTCGTTCGACCACGCATCGGGGTCGCTGTCATCGTCGACGACGGTGACGGTCATGCGCGCGACACGACGCTCGTGCGCACCGACGTCGACGTTCCATGTCCAGCTGCGATCGTCGGCCCTCGACGCCATGGGCCGCAGATCGATTCCGGCGCGCAGTGGGGACTCGGTGCACTCGATGGACAGCCCGCGCGTCGTCGGGACGACGGTTGCATGGCGGTGACTGGGTCGTCCGGACTTGACATCGAAGAGATGACCGAAATCGGCCCCCACCTCCATCGTCACCTCGAGCTGTACAGCCTGCGGGCCGGAGTTGTGGACCTCGATCACCTCGCGCAGGCCATCGCCGACCCACCGCCGCCTGATCACGAGGACCGGCAGCGGCTGTCCGCCGAATTCGTGGAGCCGTGCGACGAACACGGCGTGGAACGGCGTCGGCGTGGTCGACGCGAGCTTTCGCACCTCGTACCCAGCGACGCTCAACGACCAGCAGTCGAGATATCGGCGGTCGTGGTGGATCAGGCCGTGTACGGCGCCGCGGACCATGTCGCCGCCGGCGTCGCAGATCGCGAAGTCGCGCCCCGAAACCAGGGTGACCGATCGTGAGTCGACCGCTGGGACGCTCCAGTCCTCGACGTTCATCGCTTGGCTCATCGGCGGCTCACAGGGATTCCAGAGCGGCAGAGCAGGACTGCCAGGTCGCACGCTGCGCGAGGAGTTGCCGGTAGGCGTCGAGGTGGCGGCGGACCATCAGCTCCGTGCCGAATCGCTCGCCGACGTCGCGGCGACAAGCCGTCCGGTCGATGCGACCGACGGAGCGGACGGCGTCGACGAGTGCGGCCTCGTCGGGACACACGAATCCGTTTTCGCCGTGTGCAACGATCTCGGGCGCGGCGCCGTGCGGAGTGGTGATGACGGGGGTGCCGCTGGCGAGCGCTTCGATCATGACCAATCCGAACGGCTCGGGCCAGCGGATCGGATTGAGGAGGGCCGTGGCACCGCCGAGCAGTCGGTACTTCTCGGCTCCTCCAACCTCACCGATGTATTCGATCCCGTCGACGCATCGGGGGGCGATCTCACGCTCGTAGTAGCGGAGTTCGTCCGGGTCGTCGGCCTTCGAGGCGATCAGGAGCCGCGAGCCGGTGGCGCGAGCGACGTCGATGGCCTCGGCCGCGCCCTTGATGGGGCTCATCCGGCCGAGGAACAGCAGGTATGGCCCCCGGTCGTCGCCGCGCCCGTCCCCTTCGGCGATCTCGCCGACGTCGATGCCGTGGTGGATGACGTGCGAGATGCGGATGCCCATCCAACGGGCCATCGCCGCCTGGCTCCGTGAGATGGCCACGATCGGGATCGACGCCGGTGTGTGGCGGTAGATGGTGGCGAGTTCGGGACTCTCGAACGGGCCGTGGTTCGTGGTGATCACCGGTATCGACACGTCGTCGAGCAGTGGACCGATGAGGGAGTGGTCGTGGACGAGGTCGCAACGTTGTTCGGCGAACCACTCGTACCCCTCGATCGCCTGTCGGAGTTCGATCGCCACGGCGCCCATGGCGCCGCGACACGAGACCTCGAACGTCGAACCGCGAGGGACTGGACACGTGGAGTCGCCGGTCGTCCACAGCCGAACCTCGTGTCCGGCGTCGTGCAGGCCGCGAGCGAGCCGGTCGACGACGCTCTCGGTGCCGCCGTAGCCGGGGGGAGGAACCGGAACCCACGGCGGAGCCAGCAGACCGATCCTGAGGGGCCGGCGGCCGGTCTCGGTGCGCTCGAGCGTCGAGCGCGACGCGTTCGGAAGTGCCGAGCCGCCCGATGAACCTGCGGTCATCGCGTTCTCCTCGTTCGAGTGATGCGGGACGTGTGACGTCCGGCCCGCTTCGAGCATGCGCCTCGACGGCCCACCACGTCAAACCCCGACCTTCGACGCGTGGACGACGCGACGCTACGTTTCGCAGCATGACCGGCGAGCTGATCCGCTACCACGTCGAGGGAAAGGTCGGCGTCGTCACGATCGACCGTCCCGAGAAGCGCAACGCCATGACGTACGCGATGCTCGGCGACTTCATCGAGACCATCGCCCGCGCCGACGATGATCCGGCGACCACCGTGCTGCTGATCACGGGGGTACCGGGAGCGTTCTGTGCCGGCACCGACCTGGCCGATCTGGCGACGGTGCCGGGAGAGGTGCGCGGGCTCCGAGGCGAGGCCGACGATCGCCACCGGTGGTGGCCGATCGCCCAGGCTCGGAAGCCGACGATCGGCGCTGTCGACGGGCCGGCGGTCGGGATGGGCGCCGAGTTCTCGTCGCAGTGCGATCTGCGCCTGGCCGGCACCGACGCCCGCTTCGCCTGGAATTTCGTGCACCGGGGCCTGGTACCCGACACGGGCGCCGGGACGTGGCTCCTGCCGCGGATCGTCGGCCTGCAACCGGCGCTGCGGCTGCTCTACACCGGCGAGATGATCGATGCCGTCGAGGCCCTGCGGCTCGGTTACGTGCTCGACGTCGTGCCGAGCGCCGACCTGTTGCCGACGGCGATGGAGCTCGCGAACACCATCGCCGCCGGGTCCCCGCACAGCCTCGGCCTTGTCAAGGCGCTCGTGCACGAGGGCCTCACGGCTCCGGTCGGCGAGCACATGGCGCGACACACCGCAGCGCTTGCCGCATGCTTCAAGAGCGACGACCATCGCGAGGGCGTCGCGGCCTTTCTCGAACGCCGACCGGCGGAGTTCACCGGCACCTGAACGTCCCGCCGCCGCCGGCGATGAGCGACGAGCCGGGATGTGGGCGGTTGGCTCATCGTTGGGTCGTGTCGGGGCAGAAGACCGTGGCCTCGCCTGCGGCGGCGGGGGAGAGTGCGACACCCCGCGGGTACAGTGCGTCACACGACCGGGTCATCGCCCGGTCGGGGTCGTGGGGCCCCTCCGCCCCTCCTCGCTGTTCCCGGCACTTCGCCGGTCGTCCCGAGGAGGTTCGCGTGTTCGCATCCGTCCCATCAGCGGTGCTCTTCTGTGCAGAAGGGCATCTGATCCACGTCGAGGTCCAGGTGTCCGCCGGCCTCCCTGGCTTCAGTCTCGTCGGTCTGCCCGACACGTCGATCCGCGAATCGCGAGATCGAGCACGGGCGGCGGTGATCAGCAGCGGCTGCCCGTGGCCGAAACACAAGATCACCGTCAACCTCGCGCCGTCCGGCGATCGCAAGGCCGGATCGGGGCTCGATCTGGCGATCGCCGTCGGCGTCCTGGCGGCCAGCGGCGTGATCCCTCGCGAGGCGATCGAGCGGTTGGCATTCATCGGCGAACTCGGCCTGGACGGATCGCTCCGGCCGGTCAACGGCGTCGCGCCGATGGTCGGCGCCCTCGGCGAACGCGATGTCGTGGTGCCCATCGCCAGCGCCACCGAGGCGCACGTCGCGGCGCTCGGCCGGGTCCGTCTCGTCGCCAACCTCACCGAGTTGGTCGAGGTGTTGTGCGGCGAGGCACCGTGGCCAGATCACGACGCCGCCGAGTGTGTGGAGGCCCTGAGTCGCCCACGACCAGACCTCGCCGACGTCCAGGGCCAGCCGATCGCCCGACACGCGCTGGAGATCGCAGCGGCCGGCGGTCACCACACGTTGTTCATCGGGCCGCCGGGTGCCGGCAAGACGATGCTCGCATCTCGACTTCCCGGACTGCTCCCACCACTCGAGCGCGACCGGGCGCTCGAGGTCACCATGGTCCACTCCGCATCAGGCATCGCCCTGCCGCCCGGGGGCCTCGTGTGCGAGCCGCCGTTCCGCGCTCCGCATCACACGTCGTCGCAGATCTCGCTGGTCGGCGGCGGCTCGCAGGTCATCCGACCCGGTGAGGTGTCGATCGCACACGGCGGCGTGCTGTTCATGGACGAACTCGCCGAGTTCGCACCGTCGGTCCTCGACGGGCTCCGACAGCCGCTGGAGTCCCACGTGGTGCAGGTCAACCGCGCCGGGATCCGTGCCGTCCTCCCGGCCGACTTCCTGTTGGTGGCGGCGATGAACCCGTGCCCCTGCGGCGGTGGGGCGCCCGGCGCCTGCGTCTGCGGCGATGCCGTGCTGCACCGCTACGCCCGCCGGGTCTCCGGACCATTGCTCGACCGTTTCGACCTGCGGGTGCCGGTGCACCGGCCAGCGGTCGACGATCTCCTCGTGAACCAGCCGGGAGAGAGTTCGGCAGTCGTCGCCGCGAGGGTGCACATCGCGCGGCGGCTCGCCTCCGAGCGACAGGGATGCCTGAACAGCGCGCTACAGGCGGGACGGCTCGATGACGTCGCCCGGCTGGATGCCGCCTCGATGGCGCTGCTGCGTCACGAGCTCGAACACGACCGTCTCAGCGGACGCGGGTACCACCGCATCAGACGGGTGGCGCGCACCATCGCCGACCTGCGCGGCCACCTCGAGCCGGGCGTCGACGAGTGCGACATCGCCATGGCGCTGCGGTTCCGGGCCACGTTCGCTCGATCGTCGTCCGCGGGGCGAGTGGCATGACGCAACCGGAAGCGTTCGTCGCCTCGCTCGCCGGATTCGACCGGATGACCACCAACCGTCTGTCCGGCCTGCTCGCCCACCGTTCGCCCGAGCAGGCGTTCGCCATCGCTGCGGGCGCCAGCACTCCGCCCGAGCCGTTCGCCACGCTCTTCGCCCGCGAGCCCGAACTCGCTGTCGCCTGGCGGCGCGCGGCGGCACGGCGGCCGCCCCACGAGGTCTGGCAGCGGTGTCTCGATGCGGGCATCGACGTCGTCGTCGCCGACGATGCGCGATACCCGATCCCGCTGCTCGACGATCCGCGGCGGCCGCCGGCGCTGTTCGTGCGCGGCGATCTCGGCGTGCTCGACGCGCGTCGCGTCGGCATCGTCGGCACCCGCAACGCCACCCAACGCGGTCGCGAGACAGCTGCCCGCTTCGGGTACGAATTGGCCGACGAGGGCGTCGTCGTCGTGTCCGGTCTGGCCAAGGGCATCGATGGCGCTGCTCACCGCGGCGCGCTCGCCGTCGACGGCGCGCACCCGGTTGCGGTGGTCGGCACCGGACCCGATCGGCCGTACCCGGCGCAGCATGCGCAACTGTGGGAGGCGGTCGCAGCGCAGGGCGCCCTGATCTCGGAGTGGCCGCCGGGAACGGCGCCGGACGCGTTCCGGTTCCCCCTGCGCAACCGCATCCTGGCGGCTCTCGTCGAGGTGCTCGTCGTCGTCGAGAGTCGCGAGCGCGGTGGCAGCCTGATCACCGCGCGGGAGGCTGCCGAGCGAGGCGTCGAGGTCTTTGCCGTCCCCGGAGCGCTGCAGAGCCGCGCCGCCCTCGGCACGAACAAGCTGCTGTGCGACGGCGCTTCGCCGGCCACCGAGACCGCTGACCTGCTCATGGCGTTGGGCCTCGACCGCCGTCGCGCCGGACGGCGCCGTCACGATCCTCGTTCGCTCCCCGGCGCCGCTGACCGCCGCTTGATCGATGCCTGTCGCCCATCGCCGCAGACGCTCGAGGGTCTCGCATCGCACTGTGGCGGCTCGTTGGTCGACACCGCCATGGCGGTCGCCCGCCTCGAACACGCCGGCTGGTTGCGAGAAACCGCGGGCTGGTTCGAGTCCGTCGACGACTGGGCCGACCTCGCATGAGGCTCCCGTCGCGGGCCCCTCGACGAGGACCGGATCCCGGAGTCGCGCCCGTCGGCCTCCTCCCATCCACGCCGTGGCTGCCCCTTGGGCAATACCATCGTCGCTGTGGACCCCTGGCGCATCGACGACTTCGCGCATGCGCTGACCTCGCTGTCCGACAACACCGTCGCCGCGTACACGTCCGACGTCCGCTCCTTCGCCGCCTGGTGCGCTCGCAGCGATCTGCTCGAACCCGCGGTGGTCAAGCGAACGACCGTGCGCCGTTACCTGGCGCATCTCACCACCCGACAGTTCGCCCGGCGCTCGATCGCCCGCAAGATCGCTGCGATCCGCCGCTACTACCGCTGGCTCGTCGCCCGCGGCCTCGTCGAGGTCGACCCCACCAGTGGCGTGTCCGTCCCCGCTGGTGGCGGACGCTTGCCACGAGTGCTCGATCAGCGCGAACTGAGCGGTCTGCTCGACGGACCCCGGGACGACGACGAACCGGACTGGCGCCGCCGCCGCGACGACGCCGTACTCGAGCTGCTGTACGGCTCGGGGCTGCGCGTCGGCGAGCTGTGCGGATTGCTGGTGTCGTCGATGTCCGTCGCCAACGGCACGGCCACCGTGTGGGGCAAGGGGGCCAAGGAGCGGCGCGTCCCGCTCAGCGAGCCCTCGGTCGTGGCATTGCGGCGATGGCTGGCGATCCGCCACGAGGTGCTCCCTACCGAGGCCGGCGACGTGCTGTTCGGCAACGAGCGCGGACGGCCCATGACGCCACGCGACGTACGACGCATCGTCGACCGCCGGTCGCCGAGTCCGACGCATCCGCACGCTCTCCGTCACACCTTTGCGACGCACCTCCTCGATGGTGGTGCCGATCTCCGAACCGTTCAGGAATTGCTGGGCCACACCGATGTGGCGACCACCCAGCGTTACACCCACGTCAGCCGCGAACGCCTGTCGGCTGCCTACCGCGAGGCCCACCCCAGAGCATGAGCATCGTTCCCGAAGACGCCGACCTCCAGATGCAGTGGACCCGGTGGTTGAACCGCCGGAACTCCGCGGCGCGAGATCACCTGATCGTCCACTACTCGCCGCTGGTCAAGTTCGTCGCCGGCCGTGTCGGCGCCGGTCTGCCGTCCAGCGTCGATCCCGGCGATCTCGTCAGCTCGGGCGTGTTCGGGCTGATCGATGCGATCGAACGCTTCGACCCCGAACGAGGCGTCAAGTTCGAGACGTTCGCGGTGCCCCGCATCCGGGGGGCCGTGTACGACGGGCTGCGCAAGCTCGACTGGGTGCCGCGATCCATTCGCAGCCGGGCCCGCAGCGTCGAGAAGGCGATCTCCGAACTCGAACACAAGCAAGGCCGTGCGCCGACCGACGAGGAGCTGGCTGCACACCTGCACATCTCCACCGACGAACTCACCCGTTGGCTGGCGGCGATCGCCAGCACCACGGTCGGTCCACTCGATCGTGCCATCGCCGCCGGCGCCGAACCGGCCGCGCTCGACGGCCCGGGTTCGGGATCACCGTCGGCCGTCGTCGAGGACCACGAACTCGGCCAGATCATGCGAGCAGAGATCAAGAAGCTTCCCGACCGGGAAAAGCTCGTGCTGTCGCTCTACTACGACGAGGGCTTGACCCTCGCCGAGATCGGACAGGTCCTCGGCGTCACCGAGAGCCGTGTGTCCCAGATCCACACCAAGTCGGTGCTGCACCTGCGCTCGCGGCTGTCGGCCGCCGGCGTCGGCTGAACTCGTCGGCCGAACTCGACCACATCGGGGCTCGGACCCAGATGTGTTCCCCGATCGATGTCCTCACGGGTCTGAGCCCGGATGACGTCCGCTGACGTCCGGTCGTGGGAGGTGTTCGATGGTTCGACGAGGTGGTTTCGTTGGCGAACGGTGGCTTGCCGCCGCCGGACTCGCCGTACTCGTCGCGGTCGACGTTGTTGCGGCTCGACCCGTGGCGGCAGCGCCGTGCTGGTTCCCACCGGTCGTCGGCGAGGTCGTCGATCCGTATCGGGAGCCACCGTGCCGCTGGTGCGCCGGCAACCGTGGGATCGACTACGGCATTGCCGGCGGCGTGGACGTCCGCGCCGCAGCGACGGGACGCGTCGTGTTCGTGGGCAGGGTCGTCGACGCGCAGTACGTGGTGGTTCGGTTGGCGTCGGGGTGGCGCCACACCTACGGTGGGCTCACGTCGACGCCGCTGGTGGCCGGCGACGTCGTGCTCGCCAACGGCGACGTGGGACGTGCCTCCGGCACCTTCTTCTTCGGTCTGCGCATCGGTGACGACTACGCCGACCCGGCGCCATTCCTCGGCACGTTACGTGGGAGGGTGCGGCTGATCCCGATCGACGGCACGCCTCCTCGGCCGGCGCCGCCGGCACGGCCCCGATGCACGTAGGTGACGCCGGAACCGCCCGATAGCATCGCTCTGGTCGATTCACCTGGATCGACCGCTGCTCGCAGCGACGTCTCACTGTCCCCTCGGTCCAATGCGGTCGCTCTCGTCGAGAGCGCCGGCCGGCGGGATCAACCGCAACAAGGAGAACCATCATGGCCGTCATCACCATGCGGCAAATGCTCGAGGCCGGAGCCCACTTCGGCCACCAGACCCGTCGGTGGAACCCGAAGATGAAGCGTTTCATCTTCGGTGAGCGCAACGGCATCTACATCATCGACCTCGAGCAGACGCTCGGTCGGGTGGAGACCGCCTACGGCTTCGTGCGTGACCTCGTCGCCGGTGGCGGCACGATCCTCTTCGTGGGTACCAAGAAGCAGGCCCAGGATCCCGTCAAGAGCTATGCCGACAAGTGCGGCATGCCCTACGTGAACGAGCGCTGGCTCGGCGGGATGCTCACCAACTTCGAGACGATCTCCAAGCGGGTCAACAAGATGCTCGAGTACGAGCGCATGCAGGCCTCCGGCGAGTTCGACGCCATGATCAAGAAGGAAGCGCTCCTGCTCGACCGCGAACTCACCAAGCTGCAGCGCAACCTCGGTGGTCTGCGCGGCATGAAGAAGGCGCCCGACGCGATCTTCGTGCTCGACACGAAGAAGGAGCACATCGCGGTCACCGAAGCCAACAAGCTCGGCATCCCCGTCGTTGCTGTCGTCGATACCAACGTCGATCCCGAAGTGGTCCAGTACCCGATCCCCGGCAATGACGACGCCATCCGCTCGAACAGTCTGTTCGCCCGCGTGATCGCGGATGCCGTCGAGGAGGGCCGATTCATCGCCAACAAGCGCAACCCGGCACCTGCCCCCGTCGCTGAGCGCAGCCCCGAGGAAGAAGCCGAGTTCGCTGCTGCGCAGGCCGCCGCCCGCGACGCCGCCGCCCAGGCGCAAGCCGACCGCGACGCCCGCCTCGCTGCTGCCAAGGCCGCCCCGGCCGACCAGTCCGACGCCACCGCCGACTCCAAGTCGGAGCCGGTCCCCTCCTCGGTGCCGGCCGAGACCACCGGCCCGGCCGCAAACACCGAGCAGCCCGCCCCCGCCGCCGAGCCGGAGGCACCGATCCCCGCCGGCGCCGATGCGCAGGACGACACCAAGGAGACCGCCATTCCGGAGGCCTCCGAGGACACCGCAGCCAAGCCCGGTCAGAGCACCGACGAGAACACGGAGAGCTGAACCCATGTCATTCACCGCACAAGACGTCAAGGCCCTGCGCGACTCGTCCGGCGCCGGGATGATGGACTGCAAGAAGGCCTTGCAGGAGAACGACGGCGACATGGAAGCAGCGAAGCAGTGGCTGCGTGAGAAGGGCCTCGCCGCCAGCGCCAAGCGCGAAGACCGCGAGGCGTCCCAGGGTGTCGTCAGCCTCGTGATCGACGGCAACGTGGGCGCCATCGTGGAACTCAAGAGCGAGACCGACTTCGTCGCCGGCTCCGACCAGTTCAAGGCCGAAGCCGATGCGCTCGCCGCCCTCGTCGCCGCCAGGGGTGTCGACGCGGTCAGCGAGCGTGCGACCGAGCTCGAGGAGCTCAAGGTGACCCTCAAGGAGAACATCGGCCTCGGCGACGTCAAGCGCATCGAGGCCGCCGAGGGCAACGTCATCGGCAGCTACCAGCACATCCAGGGTGGCCGCGGCGTCAACGGCGTCCTCGTCGAGTTGGCCGGCGGCACGCCCGAGCTCGCCCACGACGTGGCCGTGCACATCGCGTTCGCCCGACCGAAGTACCTGAGCCGCGACGACATCCCCGAGGACGTCGTCGCCGCCGAGCGTGCGACACTCGAGACCATCAGCCGCAACGAGGGCAAGCCCGAAGCGGCGCTCCCGAAGATCGTCGAAGGACGCATCAACGGCTTCTTCAAGGACGTCGCACTCCTCGATCAGCCGTACGCGAAGGACGACAAGCAGTCGGTGAGCCAGTTCATCGGCGGCGCCACCATCGTCGAATTCGCCCAGGTCGAAATCGGATAGTCGCACCGAGCCAGATCCACCCTCGATCTGCTCCCATATATCCACCCTCGATCTGCTCCCAGATCCGAAACTTGTGCGGAGTCGACGCACTGGCGCAACATCCGCGGCATTTTTCGGTGGAGGGGGCCGGACGACTCGGTGAGTGACGGCATTTCCGGACCGTTCGTCGTGCGCGGTACTGTCCAGGTCCGATGAGCGACGAGCCGATCCATCCCCGCGGAGGGCCACGGCCCAGTTGGAAGCGGATCGTGTTCAAGCCGTCGGGCGAGGCGCTCGCCGGCGAGTCCGGCAAGGGTCTCGACGGCGCCACGCTCGAAGCAACTGCGCGTGACATCGTCGATCTCCGCCAGAACCTCGGTGTCGACGTGGCCGTTGTCGTCGGCGGCGGCAACTTCTGGCGTGGCCGCACCGGCTCGTTGAGCGGGATGGACGCCACGCAGTCCGACCACATCGGCATGCTGGGCACGGTCATGAACGCCCTGGCACTCCAGGACGCCTTGGAACGACTCGGGCAGGACACCCGCGTCCAGTCCGCCATCGAGATGCCGCGAATCGCCGAGGCGTACATCCGTCGCCGTGCGGTGCGCCACCTGGAGAAGGGCCGCGTGGTCATCTTCGCCGCCGGCACCGGTAACCCGTTCTTCACCACGGACACCGCCGCGGCACTGCGCGCCGCCGAGATCGAAGCCGACGTCGTGATCAAGGGCACCCATTCGGGCGTCGATGGCGTCTACTCGGCCGATCCGCGCCACGATGCCACGGCGATCAAGTACGACGAGGTCGGCTACCTCGAAGTGATGACGAAGAACCTCAAGGTGATGGATGCGACCGCCATCGCCTTCTGCCGCGACAACGGCATCCCGATCGTCGTGTTCGACATGTCGAAACCGGGTTCGCTGCGCAGCATCGTGCAGGGTGGGCGCGAGGGAACCCTCGTCCACGAGGTGTGAGCACGGCATCTGAGCAGGGCGTCGCCGCGATGCCGGTCGGTGGCCCGGGTGACTCGATGGTCTGGTCAGCGGGTTCGCTCTGGGTACGCTGGCTGCTGTGATCGACGAAGCCATGCTCGAAGCGATGGAGAAGATGGACAAAGCGGTGGAGCACACCCAGTCGCAGTTTTCCACGGTGCGTACCGGACGGGCGACGCCATCGCTGGTCGAACGGATCACGGTGGAGTACTACGGCGCCCAGGTCCCGTTACAGCAGCTGGCGTCGATCTCGGTGCCCGAGGCCCGCCAGTTGCTGATCAAGCCTCACGATCGCAGCACGCTCGAATCGATCGAGAAGGCGATTCGTGACAGTGACCTCGGCGTGGCGCCCAACAACGACGGCATCTCGATCCGACTCTCGTTGCCGCAGCTCACCGAGGATCGCCGGCGCGAGTACGTCAAGGTCGTCAAGCACATGGCCGAGGAGGGCCGCATCGCCGTGCGGAGTGCCCGCCGCGACGCCCGCAAGGCCATGGAGACCGCCGAGAAGGCCGGAGAGATCTCCGCCGACGAGCTCGAACGTGCCGAGAAGGAACTCGAGAAGGTGACCCACGAGCACGTCGAGCACATCGACGTCGCGGTGGGTCGCAAAGAGCAGGAACTGCTCGAGGTATGACGGGTGCAGGAGCTGCTCGAACTGTGACCGGTGCAGGAACTGCTCGGGCCGGGATCTCTGGGGGAAGGACACATCATGAGTGAGTACGACGACGACAAGGCGACGTCACGTCGCAAGCCAGGGCCGTTCGAGAGCGAGATGGATTCGTTCGACGACGACGAATTCGGTGGGCCGCTCTTCGGTGCGACCACCGAACAGCCGGCGGTGGGCTTCGACAACGAGCGAGAGCCGATCAGCTTCGGGTCGGAGGACTCCGGCACGCTGCCGCACTGGACCGATCCGCCGACCGGCGAGGTACCTCGCATCGAGGCGGCCGAGACGTCGCCCGATCCCACCGACGACGTCGATGTGTGGTCGTCATTCGCTGGTTCGTCGACGGAGGACGTGGCCGGCGAGGCGCCGAAGGATCCGACCGGTGAACTCAGTTGGCACGACGATCCCACGGTCGACGACGCGTCGGTCACCCCGGTGCCGCGGTCGTCGGGTGCGGTGCCCGTCACCGAACCGGCTGAGCCGGCACGTCGAGAACCGGCTCGCATCACGATCGGCACGGACCCGTCGGGTATGCCGCGTCGCCCCGACGCCAAGCGCCGTGGCGCCGCCCCGCAGCGGCCGCCCAGTTCGGGCGGCACGGCGCCGAGCGCTGACGGCCGCAACCTGCCTGTCGCCGTCGCCTCGGGTCTCGCGCTCGCAGCGGTCTTCCTGGCGCTCGCAATGTGGCGGCCGGCGGGTGCGCTGGCCTTCGTGACCGTTGCGCTCGGTCTGGCGTCGGTGGAGTACTTCGCCCGGGTGACCGACAAGGGGTACCGCCCGCTGATCGCTATCGGTGTCACCGCGTGCGTCGCTGCGCCCCTCGCCGCGTACTGGGTCGGTGAGCAGGCGATCCCGATGGTGCTCGCGTTCGCGTTCTTCGCCGGCGCGATCAGCTTCATCGCCGCCGACTCCGTCGAGGCCGGGCCCATGCCCAACATGGCGATCACGATGCTCGGCGTCGTGTGGATCGGTGTGTTGGGTTCGTACGCCGCACTGATCCTCGGTTGGTCGAATCTCTTCGGCGGCACGCCGTGGGGGACCGACACGCTGGTCCTGATCGCGATCGGCGTGGTAGCGAACGACGTTGGTGCGTACTTCGTGGGAAGCGCCTTCGGTCGCACGCCGCTGCGACCGTGGATCAGCCCCAACAAGTCCCTCGAGGGGTTGCTCGGTGGCACCATCCTCACACTGTTGGTGATGTTGGTCATCGGCATCCAGGAGTACAGCGACACCTGGTCGAGCACCAGTCACCTATTGATGCTCGGCATCGTGATCTCGGCAACGGCGCCGCTCGGCGACCTCGCCGAGAGTATGTTCAAGCGCAATCTCGACGTGAAGGACTTCGGCGCGATCATCCGTGGTCACGGCGGTGTGCTCGACCGCTTCGACGGGTTCCTGTTCGCACTGCCGGCGGTTTACTACCTGATGCGGGTGGTCGAGCCATGGACGGCGCTCTGAGCACCTGATGTCGCCGACCCGCGTGGCGATCGCCGGGTCGACCGGCTCGATCGGCACCCAGACGCTCGAGGTCGTCGACGCGGAGAACGCGCGCGTTCCGGGCTCGTACGAGATCGTGGCGCTCGCCGTCGGCACGTCGGCCGCCCAGGTGATCGAGCAGGCACGCCGGTATTCGCCCCGTCTCGTGGCGGTCGCCGACGAGGCCGCCCGACGAGAGGTCGCCGCTGCGCTGCCAACGGTCGACGTCGTCGCTGCATTGAACGAGGTCGTCGAACCGGCCGACGTGGTGGTCAACGGCGTCGTCGGATTCGCTGGTCTGGCGGTCACGATCGAGACGCTGCGAGCCGGCAAGCGGTTGGCGCTGGCGAACAAGGAGAGCCTGATCGCCGCCGGTCCGGTCGTTCAGCCGCTGCGGGACGTCCTGGGCGCCGAACTGGTACCCGTCGACAGCGAGCATTGCGCACTGCACCAGTGCCTGCGGTCGTCGGCCGCCGCCGATCGAGAAGTGTCCCGGCTGGTGCTCACGGCGAGCGGCGGGCCGTTCAGGGGTCGCAGTGCCGACGAGCTTGCGGACGTCACCGTCGAGGAGGCGTTGGCGCATCCCACGTGGAGCATGGGTCCGAAGATCACCGTCGACTCCAGCACCCTGATGAACAAGGGGCTCGAGGTGATCGAGGCGCACGAGCTGTACGGCACCGCCTACGACGACATCGATGTGGTCGTCCATCCCCAGTCGGTGGTGCATTCGATGGTCGAATTCAGCGACGGGTCGACCATCGCTCAGCTCAGCCTGCCGGACATGCGTCTGCCGATCGGCTACGCACTCGGCTTCCCCGATCGGATCGGCAGCCCGTTCGGCCGCATCGACTGGACGGCGTTGCCGCGGCTGGATTTCGGTGTGCCGGACCGGGCGACGTTCCGATGCCTCGATCTCGCCTACGACGCCGGGCGTGTGGGCGGCACGGCGCCCGCATGGCTCAGCGCCGCCAACGAAGTGGCAGTTGACGCGTTCTTGGCGGGAAACTTGCGGTGGAATGAGATCCCTGACGTCTGTGTTGGGGTACTTGCGATGCATGATGGTGCACAACCCCACACGGTCGACGACGTGATCGAGGCCGACGCCGAGGCTCGGCGGACCGCCCGTGACCTGCTCGCTCGACGACCGCTCTCGAAACGAACGACATGACCGACCAACTGACACCGCGACACGAACACCAGGACGACCGCTCCGGCGCTGAGCTCCCGCCGCCCACCCTGACGCGCTCGGGCCGCATGAAGAGCGAGATCATGGCCGGCGGCGCCGTCGTCGAACGCACCGAGGACGAACTCGCCGGCGGCTGGCAGGGCCTGCTCTCGATGGCGGCGATCCTCGCGCTCTTCGTCTGGCTCGCCTTCGTCAACATCTGGATCTTCGTGTTCGTCGTCGGCGTCGTCATCTCGATCTTCCTGCACGAACTCGGCCACTATCTCACGGCGAAGTGGACCGGGATGAAGGTCACCCAGTTCTTCCTGTTCTTCGGTCCTCGCCTGTGGAGCTTCAGGCGCGGCGAGACCGAATACGGCGTTCGAGCGCTTCCGCTCGGTGCCTTCGTCCGCATCATCGGGATGAACCGGATGGACGAGGTCGAGCCGGGCGACGAGGCCCGCAGCTACCGCCAGCAGAGCTTCCCGAAGCGCCTGCTCGTCATCTCCGCCGGATCGATCATGCACATCCTGATCGCGATCGTGTTGCTCTTCGGTGTGTACTCCACCCAGGGCGAGATCACGGCCCAGGACGAACCGCGCGTGATCGTCGGCGCCGCCGCCCAGGAGCTGCCGGCGTGGGGTGCAGGAATCCGCGCCGACGACGAGATTGTGTCGGTTGGCGGCGTCGCCGTCACCTCGTCGGTCGAGTTGGGCGACACCGTGCGCAGCTTCGAACCCGGCGACGTCGTCGACGTCATCGTGATCCGCGACGGCGACACGTTGACGGTCCCGGTCGGTCTGGGATCCAACACCATGGTTCCCGAGGATGACCCGCTGTTCGGATCCGCACTTCTCGGCGTCAGTTCCTACAGCCCGCCGTTGTACGAGCAGCACGGCATCGCCGGCTCGGCCGTCAACGCCGTCGCCGACATCTTCCCGGTGTCGTGGGAATCGACCAAGGGCATCGTCAAGGTGCTCAACCCGGTGAACCTCGTCGATCAGCTGACCGACACCGACAACGCCGACCCCGCAGCGCGTCCCACCACGATCTACGGGATCGCCACGGTGTCCGACGACGTCGGCGATGCGGGTGGGTTGGCCGGCGTGCTCTACATGTTGGCGATCCTCAACGTCTTCGTCGGCGTGTTCAACATGATGCCGCTGCTGCCACTCGACGGCGGGCACGCGGCGATTGCCGTGTACGAGCGTGTCCAGGAGAAGCGTCGACACATGACCGGGCGGTATTTCGCCGACGTCGAGCGGTTGATGCCGTTCGCGATGGGGGTCATCGTCGTGCTGGCGATGCTGATGTTCACCGGCCTGTACCTCGACATCACCCAACCGATCGGCTGACGCGTTCCGTGGACGTCTCCAGCGCACTCGTCGCCCGCAAACCGACCCGCCAGATCTCCGTCGGCGACGTGAAGGTCGGCGGCGACGCCCCGATCACCGTGCAGTCGATGACGATCACCAAGACCGCCGACGTCGACGGGACGTTGCAGCAGATCTACGCGCTCGCCGCCGCCGGTGCCGACATCGTGCGCTGCACCTGCAACGAGACCGAGGCCGCCGAAGGACTGGCCCAGATCGTGCCGCGTTCGCCGGTGCCGATCATCGCCGACATTCACCACCAGTACAAGATGGCGCTCGCGGCGATGGAGGCGGGGGTGCACGGGTTGCGCCTCAACCCGGGCAACATCCGCAAGCCCGAGCACATCAAGGCCGTCGCCTCCGAGGCGAAGGATCGTGGGATCCCGATCCGCATCGGTGTCAACGCCGGCTCGCTCGATCCGTCGCTCTACGAGAAGTACGGCAGCGCCACGCCCGAGGCGATGGTCGAGTCCGCTCAGCAGGAGATCGCCTATTTCGACGAGGTCGGCTTCGATGCGATCAAGATCTCGGTCAAGGCGTCGAGCGTGCCGCTGATGGTCGAGGCGTACCGCCAGCTGTCCGAGGTCACCGATCATCCGCTGCACCTCGGCGTGACCGAAGCGGGTCCACCGCCCGGCGGTCTGATCAAGGCGACCGCCGGCATCGCCACCTTGCTGATGGAGGGCATCGGCGACACGATTCGCTACTCGCTCACCGCCGATCCGGTCGAGGAGGCCAGGGCGGGGCGTCAGCTTCTCGAGGCGCTCGGTCTCCGTGAGCGCAAGAACGTCGATCTGATCGCCTGCCCGTCATGCGGACGCGCCGAGGTCGACGTGATCGAGGTCGCGAATCGGGCGATGGAAGCCTTCGCCGACCGCGAAATCCCGCTGCAGATCGCGGTGATGGGCTGCGTCGTCAACGGTCCCGGCGAAGCGCGCGATGCGGATCTCGGCATCGCTGCCGGCAACAAGCGGGGCCACCTGTTCGTCAAGGGACAGAACGTGGCCGTCGTGCCCGAGGATGAGATGGTCGGCCAGCTCGTCGAGTGGGCCGAGTTCATCCAGGAGCACGGTGTCGAGGCCGCTCTCGCCCGCGTCGACCTGGTCAAGGCCGCCCGCGAGGCCGAGAAGGATCGTGCTCGGTTGCTCGATGTGCAGGGCGCCGACGCCAATCACGCCGGCGAGAAGATCGTCGAGATCCGCAAGACCACCCGCTCCTAGCGTGACGCCAGGGGTCAGACCCCCGGCGTAACGACGAACGTCCGAGCGGTCGCCGTGAGTGACGACCCGGGCGGGAGATAGAGCGTTCGGCCGTCGAGGTCGACGGCGAGCTCGTGGCCCGTCGAGGTGTGCCTCCGGCCGGGCTCGATCCGTACGAGGGCGCAGCCTGCCTCCGGCAGCGGATAACGACCGGAACGGGCGGCCGACTTCATCACGGGCTCGACGAGCGGAGTCGTGTCGACGATGCGCAGCAACTCGTCGACGTCGACCGGTTTCTGGGTGAGCCCGCCGCGCACGACGTTGTCGCTCGCGCTCATCAGTTCGATGCCGGCACCGCCGAGATAGGCATGGAGGTTGCCGGCGGTCAGATGGATCGCCTCGCCCGGCTGGAGGACCACGCGGTTGAGCAGCAACGTCACCACCACGCTGGGGTCGTCGGGGTACCGGGCGGCGAGCCGCGTGACCAGCTCGGCCTCGGGACGCTGGCTGTGAGCGCAGGCGACGACCGTGGGGCGCGGATCGAACCGACCGCGGTACAGCGCCTCGATGACGCCGCCGACACCGTCGGCACGGATCGCAGCCGCGAGCGGCTCGGCGCCGAGCGCCCCCAGCAGCGTGAGGGTCGCACCGACCGGCCGGACGCCACACAACGCGTCGAAGCGGGTCAATGCACACAGCAGCTCGGGCTTGGCCCGGTCGTCGGGATAGACGCCTCGGGCATGTCCGTCGCGGGCCTGCTTGCGCGTCGGGTGCACCTGGAGCGACAAAGGTTCTGCGGCGGCGAGCACCTTGAGCAGGTACGGCAGTTCACCGGTCGATTCCGCCAGCGGTCGGTCTCCGACCGTCGCCGGCCCGTTCGGGTGGGTGCCCAGCCACAGCTCGGCCCACGGCGTGCCGTCAGCGGTGGTGTGCAGCAGCTCGGGGATGAACGTGCGGTCACCCCACGCATAGTGCTGCACGACGCCGGTGACGGGGATGGCGGCATCGACCACGTTCGGTCAGATCCCGAGTTCGGCGCCGCGGGCCAGGACACCGTCGCGCTCGGCTCCGATCGTGGTCGACTCGCCATGGCCGGTGTGCACGACGGTGTGGTCGGGCAGGGCCAGCAGTTGGTCGCGGATCGAGCGCAGGATCGTCGGCTCGTCGCTGTAGCTGCGGCCGGTGGCACCCGGACCGCCGCAGAAGAGCGTGTCGCCGCTGAAGACCGCGCCGCACGCAGCATCGTGGAAGCTGCAGCACCCGGGGGAGTGGCCCGGCGTGTGCATGACGACCAACTCATGCCCCCCGGCGAGCAGCGTCTCTCCCGGCGCCAACGCCCGGTCGGGCGAATGGGACGGCCACACTGCGTCCCACAGCATCCGGTCGGCGTCGTGCAGCAGGATCGGTGCGTCGACGGCGTCGCGCAATGGCACGGCGGCGTTGATGTGGTCGTTGTGGCCGTGGGTGAGCACGATCCCGGCGACCCGCCGGCCGTTGACGGCGGCCACGATCGCTTCGTGGTCGTGCGCTGCGTCGAGCACGACGACCTCACGATCGTCGCCGATGATCCAGATGTTGTTGGTGACCTCCCACTCGCCGCCGTCGAGGGCGAAGATCCCGTCGGTCGTGACCAGCTCGATGCTCATCGTCTGCTCCTCAGCTTGCGCTCGCGTCCGGCGAGTCGAACACCACGACGCTGCGCAGGACCTCGCCGCGTTCCATCTTGTGGAAGGCCTCCTCCACGCCATCGAGCCCGATCGTCTCCGAGACGAACCCATCGAGGTCGAGCCGGCCCTGCAAATAGAGATCGATCAGCATCGGGAAGTCTCGCGACGGGAGGCAGTCGCCGTACCACGACGACTTCAGTGCGCCACCGCGACCGAACACGTCGATGAACGGCAGCTCGAGGGTCATCTCCGGATTCGGGACGCCGACGAGGACGACCGTGCCCGCCAGATCGCGAGCTTCGAAGGCCTGCTTGTACACCTCGGGATGGCCGATCGCTTCGATGCACACGTCGGCACCGAACCCGCCGGTGACCGACCGGATGAACTCGACGGGGTCGGTCTGCGTCGAGTTGCACACGTGTGTGGCGCCGAATCCTTGCGCCCACTCGAGCTTGCGATCGTCGATGTCGACGCCGACGATCGTCGATGCGCCGGCCAGCCGGGCGCCGGCGATCGCCGCATCGCCGACGCCGCCGCAACCGAACACGGCGACCGACTGGCCGCGGGTGACGCCTGCGGTGTTGAGGGTGGCGCCGAGGCCGGCCATCACGCCGCAGCCCAGCAGCCCGGCGGCGACCGGGGAGGCGGCGGGGTCGACCTTGGTGCACTGCCCGGCGGCGACGAGCGTCTTGTCGCAGAAGGCGCCGATGCCGAGGGCGGGTGACAGCTCGGTGCCGTCGGTCAGGGTCATCTTCTGGGCGGCGTTGTGGGTGTCGAAGCAGTACTGGGGCTGGCCCCGCCGGCACGCACGGCAGTTGCCGCACACGGCACGCCAGTTGAGGATCACGTAGTCACCCGGGGCGACGTCGGTGACGCCATCGCCGACCGATTCCACGACACCGGCCGCTTCGTGGCCGAGCAGGAACGGGAAGTCGTCGTTGATGCCACCTTCGCGGTAGTGCAGGTCGGTGTGGCAGACACCGCACGCCTGGATCACCACCACGGCCTCGCCCGGCCCGGGATCGGGAACGACGATGGTCTCCATCGTGACGGGTTGGCCCTTGGCGCGGGCGATGATGCCTCGAACTTCCTGACTCATGCCTGCGAACGTAGCTGAGAGCCGCAGGGACATCGTTCCGCTGCGACCGTCTGGACGTCGTTCCGGTCAGTGAGGTCTGGTTCCGCAGGGACATCGTTCCGGTTCGCTTGCTTGTTCGTGGTGATCGAGCAAGGAGCCGAAAGTGTCGGAAGAACAATTGCGGGTGGAAGCAGTACGTCGACGATCGGCTGGCGAGACTCCGGCCGAGATCGCAGCAGCGTTGGGGCGCACGACTCGCTGGGTCAACCAAGACATCCGCCGAGCTCGAGGCACAGATTCTGGCGTCGCGTGCCCGGCTGGTGAACAACCCGCGAGCCCAGTACGGATCGTTGGCGATCCAGTGGGATCTGCGCCGTGTCGGCGTCGAGCCGATTCCACCGGCACGCACCATTGAACGGGTGCTGGAACGTGCCGGTGTCGCCCAACCGCGTCGGCGCCGACCAGAGCACTATCAACCCAAGGGTGTGCCGTATCCGACCCGGATCGACCCCGAGCCAGGGACCACCCATCAGATCGACATGATCGGCCCGCGGCATCTGTTCGGTGCTGCCAAGTTCCACACGATGAACCTGATCGATGTCGGCTCGCACCGCGTCGGCAACGACATCGTCACCGAGACCCGCCCCGCCGTGCTCGTTCAAGCGCTGTGCGGGATCTGGGGACGTGTCGGGGTGCCAGCGGTCGCCCAGTTCGACAACCACGCCAACTTCCGCGGCGGCATCCCACCGGCATGGCAGCACTTCTCACCAATCGTGGCGGCGTGTCTCGACTTGGACGTGACCGCCCGTTTCATCCCGGTGCGCGAACCGTGGCGCAACGGTGTTGTCGAACACTTCAACGACGTGTGGGACAAGTCGTTCTTCCGCACCGAAGTGTTCACCAGCGTCGACCACCTGTGCACCGAGAACCAGGCGTTCGTCGAGTTCCACAACACCCACCACCGCTACAGCGCCCACGCCGGCGCCACCCCCAACCAGATGTGGCACAACCGGCTCTGCCCGACCCTGCCTGCCGACTACCAGCCACCGACGCGGCTCCCTGCCAAGGGCCGAATCGAAGTCGTCCGCTACATCCGCTCGAACCGCGAGCTCGGCCTGTTCGGCAAACGCATCACCCTCGCCGAGACCGACATCCACCAATACGTCACCGCGATCATCAAAGTCCGCACCCGCAAACTGATCGTCGTGGACACCAACGGCGAGATCATCCACCACGCCGACTTCAACTTGTCCCGCGAGCTGCGCTGACCGGAACGATGTCCTGGCGGAAACCCAACTCAGCCAGCGGAACGATGTCCCTGCGACCCAACCACCTCACACCAAGCGGAACGATGTCATGGCGGGCAAGACGTAGCGTCCTGTCACTCGAAGCGTCCGACACCGGCGCGACCGACGCTCGGAGCTTCGTGGAACCGGAGCCGCGCGTGAGACGTCGAATCAACATGAAGACACGTATCGTCCCCGTTCTGCTCGTCGCCGCACTGGGCTTCGCCGCCTGCGGGAGTGACTCCGACTCGCCGGCAGCCGACGATTCGCTGCCACCCGTCGCCGACCGCTATCAGCACCCGACCGGCGAGGACGAGGTCGTCGTCGAGTACGCCGAGGTGGGTGGTTTCGTGCCACGTGAGTTCGCTTTTCAGCAGACACCCAACGTGTTGGTGTCGGGCGACGGTCGAGTCTTCGGTCCCGGAGCGCAGATCGCCATCTTCCCAGGGCCCCTGCTGCCTGCGGTACAGGTCCAGCCGATGAGCGAGGAGGGTATCCAGGCGATCCTCGCAGCCGCCGACGAGGCCGGTCTGCTGCAACAGGTCGACTACGAACAGCCCACGAACGTGGCGGACGCGACGACAGCTCAGGTGACCATCAACGTGAACGGCGAGACCTACGTGCACGAGGCGTATGCGCTCGGGCTGGCGCTTCCGGGAGCCGACGGCCAGGAGACCAGCCCCGAGCGGCAGGTGCTCGCCGACTTCATCGCCGCCCTGAACGATCTCTCCACGCTGGTCGGCGCCGACGAGCTCGGCGAACAGACGATCTTCGAGCCGACCGAGTACGGCATCGAGGCGCTGGTCGTCGACGACCTGTCGGCCTACGGTTCCGACGGGATCGAGCCCACGGTGGAGGAGTGGCCGGCCGACGTGAGCATGCGCCTCGCCGATGCCGGCGAATGCACCGTCGTGGCCGCCAGCGAGGTCGGCGAGACACTCGCAGCAGCGAATCAGCTCACGTTCTTCGAGGACGCCGGCGTCACCTATCAAGTGCTCGCCAAGCCGATCCTGCCCGGCACCACCTGCGGCTGATCGTTACGCCCGGGGTCTGACCCCTGGCGTAACGCCTGGGTCAGAAGAGGCGGAGTTCGTCGGGGCGCATGCCGCGGAGTTCGTCGTAGTCGACTTCGACCCAGCGGAACCCGCGTGCTTCGGCGAGCACCTTGGCCTGCGGCTTGACCACCTGGGCGACGAAGACGCCGCGGACGTCGCCGAGCGACGAATCGAGGTGCAGGCGCTCGATGTAGCGGGCGAGCTGTTCGACGCCGTCGATCTCGCCGCGTCGCTTCACCTCGACGGCCACGACCGTGTCGGTCGCGTCACGGCACACGAGATCGATCGGCCCGATCGCGGTGGGATACTCGCGGCGCACGAGCGTCAGCCCCTCCTCGATCGCGTGCGGGCTCGCCGCCAGCAGCTCCTGGAGGTGTGCCTCGACACCGTCCTTCTGGAGTCCGGGATCGTCGCCCAGTTCGGCCGAGACGTCGCTGAGCACCTCGTGCAGGGTGATCGTGAGCGTCTCCTGCTTCGGGTTGGTGACCACCCAGTGGTCGCCGTTGTCGAGGAGGTTGTTCGGGGCGTTCATCCAGTTCAAGGGCTTGTACGCACCTCCGTCGGCGTGGATGGCGACGCAGCCATCCGCTTTCACCATGATCAGCCGGGTGGCCTCGGGAAGGTGGGCATCGAGCCGACCGGAGTAGTCGACGGAACAGCGGGCGATCACCAGACGCACGGACGGCGACGCTACCTGTTGAGTCGGGGTCGTTCTGCTTCGACGTGTTCGCGCATGCGCTTCTGGATCAATTCGCGCCGGTCCTGCAGTTCCCGATAGGTCACGCGGTTGACCGTCGGGTCGAGCCCCATTGATGCCTTGACGCCGTCCATGTCGAACTCGACCGCACTGGGGTCGACGCCGAGTTCGCGGCCGAGGCGTTCGCCGTGCTTCTGGGCGAACAGCATCGAGATGTTGGCGACCTCGCCGAGCAGATCGAGCTCCGGGGCGAGACGGGCGATCGCGCCGTCGAGGAACACCATGTTCTTCACGTAGAGCATCAGCTCCTTGGGAAGCTTGGCGCCGTAGCCGAGCAGCGCCTTGACCACACGCTGCACCTCCTGCACCATCTCCTCGCCGGTCAGGGTGGTCGGGTCGATCACGTCCTCTTCGAGCCGCAGGTCCGTGATCACCGCTTCGAGGTCGGTGTCCATCGGCAGTGCGCCGAGATCCCGCAGTGCCGCCATCTGACCGCGCACGTCGTTGGTCGTGGCACCGAGCATCAATCGCAGGAACGCGTTGCGACGTGCACCGCTGAGCCGCCCGACGATGCCGTAGTCGAGCAGCGCCGTGCGGCCGTCGGCGAGCACGAACAGGTTGCCGCCGTGCAGGTCGCCGTGGAAGATGCCCTCCACGATGGCGCCCTCCATGAAGGCGATCATCGCGGTGCGCACGACCTCTTCGGTGTCGATGCCGGCATCCTGCATGCCGACGACGTCGTCGAAATTGAATCCGTAGACCCGCTCCATCACCAGCACACGCCGCGTCACCAACCTCGGATGTGGCCGCGGGACGATGTACTGGTGCTGGTCGAGGTCGTGGAGCATCGCCGCCACGTCGAGCATGTTGGCCGCCTCCATCCGGAAGTCGAGCTCCTCGACGATCGTCTCGGCGAACAGCTCGACCAGCGCAGGTGGGTTGGCGAGCGCAGCGACCGGGATGCGACCGACGAGATAGGGCGCGAGCCACGCCATCACCCGCAGGTCCTTGCGGACCAGGCGGGCCACGGTGGTCCGCTGGACCTTCACCACCACGCTCTCGCCGGTGAGCAGCGTCGCCGCGTGCACCTGGGCGATCGATGCGGCGGCGAGCGGTGTCTCGTCGAACCACGCGAAGACGTCCTCGAGACGGGCGCCGAGATCCTGTTCGACCGTCAGGCGCACCTCGTCGAACGGCTCGGCGGGAACCTGATCGCGACACTTCTTGAATTCGCTGACCAGCTCCGGTGGGAACAGGCCCTCGCCCGATGAGATGATCTGGCCGAGTTTGATGTAGGTCGGGCCGAGCGCCTCGGCGGCGAGGCGGAGTCGCCGTGAGACGTCGCTGCGGCTGGCTTCGGGCGTGGCGAACTTCTTGCGCCGCTTCTTGAGCATCCACGGAGTGATCGCGGTGCCGAGATGACCGATCACGGTGAGCACTCGAGCGCCGGGCGGCAGCGTGGAGGGCGCCGTCAGCCCAGGGACTTCGGCCTGTGCCTGGCGGCGCAGCCGAGCGGCCAGATGGGACCAGCGGATGTCGTCGCGGTCGAGTTCCCACGGTGCGGTATCGGTGAACGATCCCCACGCGAGGTCGGAGGGGCGGTCGAGTTCCGCGGGCGAGATCGTCACCCTGACATGATGCCGGATTCTCGATCGTTCGTCGCCGCGAGGCAACATCTCGTCATGACTGCGCGACCGTTCCGTGTTCTCGGGCTCCAACAGATCGCCATCGGCGGTCTCGACAAATCGGCGTTGAGCGGGTTGTGGACCGGACTCCTCGGTGTGCAGAAGGTCAGCGACTACGTGAGCGAGTCGGAGAACGTCGACGAGGACATCCTGCGCCTCGGGGACGGCCCGCATGCCGTCGAGATCGATCTGATGCAGCCGCTCGATCCCGAACGCTCACCGAAGGTGCACGTCCCGACGCTCAACCACGTCGGCGTGTGGATCGACGACCTGGCGGCGTGCGTCGAGTGGCTCGCCGAACGGGGCGTGCGCTTCACGCCCGGCGGGATCCGCAAGGGCGCGGCCGGCCACGACGTGTGCTTCATCCACCCGAAGGGCAACGACGACACCCCACGAAGCGGGGAAGGGGTGCTGATCGAGTTGGTGCAGGCGCCGCCCGACGTGATCGAAGCGCTGGGCTGATGGAGCAGCCAACCGGCTCGACGACCGACGCAGTGGGTGACGGGCCGGGCGGCGGACCGCTCGCCGGTGTCCGCGTGGTCGAACTCGGCGTGTGGGTGGCCGGCCCGGCAGCGGGTGGGATCATGGCGGACTGGGGCGCCGACGTGATCAAGGTCGAGGCCGCCTCTGGAGATCCTCAGCGGGCGGTGTTCGGCTCGGTCGGACTCGACGGCACGATGCCGGTGCCGCCCTTCGAGGTCGACAACCGCGGCAAGCGATCGATCGTGCTCGACCTGCGGGACTTCGACGACCACGCTGCGTTCGACCGACTGTTGTCGAGCGCCGACGTGCTGGTCACCAACATGCGTCCCGGTGCGCTGGAACGGCTGGAGCTGGGCCCCGACCGGGTGTGCGCACGCCACCCGCGTCTCGTGTACGGCGCGATCTCGGGTTACGGCCTCGACGGCGAGGACCGCGATCGCGCTGGGTACGACATCGGTGCGTTCTGGGCGCGGTCGGGGCTCGCCCACACGATGGTCCCGCCCGGCGAGATGCCACCCGGCCTTCGTTCGGGAATGGGCGACCACCAGACCGGGATGACGCTCGTCGCCGGGGTGATGGCCAAGCTGTTCGAGCGCGAGCGGACCGGTCGCGGCGGGCTGGTGTCGACCAGCCTGCTGCGTACCGGCATGTACTCGATCGCCTGGGATTTCGGGATCCAGCTGCGTTTCGATCGGCGCGAGTCCACCAAGCCTCGGGATCGCAGCCGCGCCCCGCTGATCAACAGCTACCGGACGGGCGACGACCGGGTCTTCTGGTTGATCTGTCTCGAGGCCGATCGCCACTGGCCGCAGGTGCTCGCCGCGATCGAGCGTCCGGAGCTGGCCGACGACCCCAAGTACGTCGATGCGACCACGCGCATGACCCATGCGCAGGAGCTGATCGCCGAACTCGACCGCGTGTTCGCCACGCGGCCGCTGTCGGAGTGGGCCGAGCGATTCGACCAGCACGATGTGTGGTGGGCGCCGGTGCAGTCGATCGTCGACGTCATCGCCGACCCGCAGGCGCAGTCGGGGTTCGTCGAGATGACCCCCCGAGCAGGCGACGAGCCGTTCCGCGCCGTCGCCACGCCCGTCGACTTCGACGGTCACGTCGTGCGTGCTGGTCCCGTGCCGGCGCTGGGCGAGCACACCGAGGAGGTCCTGCGCGAGCTGGGCGACGTCCTCGAACCACCGTGAGTCGGCGTCGAGACCACGGTTCGGGCGTGGTGGTGATGAGCCAACCGCCCTGATACGGGCTTTTCGCTCATCGCTGGGGCGGTGATGGGGGAGGCGATGAGCGAAGCGCCCACATGCGGGCTTTTCGCTCATCGCTCAGAAGGTCGGTGGGCGTTTCTCTGTGAGGGCGGCGACACCTTCGCGGTACTCGGCGGTGCCCATCGCCTCGTCGAGCAGGCGGAGTGAGTCGGCGACCGATTCGGCCGGGTCGTGGCGCAGGAGATCGGCGGCGATCTGGGCCTTGGTCATCGTCACCGCGTTCGGCCCGGCGGTGGCGGCGAGCATCCGTCCGTAGGACCGAGCGGCTGCGAGCGTGAGGGCGCCATCGGCCTCGACGCCGTTCCACAGCCCCCAGTCGGCGGTCTCGGCGCCGGTGACGATCCGCCCCGAGAGCAAGAGGTCGTTCGCCCGCGTCACGCCGACGAGCCGTGGCAGCATCCAGCTGGCACCGTATTCGGCCGGCAGTCCGAGCTTCGGCGCAGCGGTGGTGAGTTTGGCCGAGGCCGCAACGAAGCGCAGGTCGCAGAACAGCACGAGTGACAGCCCGATGCCGGCGCAGGCGCCGTTGACCGCCGCGATGATCGGCAGTCGGTAGCCGAGCTGCCACACCATGTCGGCATCGAGCCCGGCGCCGCCGCCCGGTCGCGCCGGTTCGGACGGCAGTCCGCTGTCGTAGCCGCCGCGCTCGCCGTGGTCGGCGAGCGCCTTCGAGTCGCCACCGACGCAGAACGCCGGCGGCGTGCCCGTGACCACGACGGCGCGTACGTCGTCGCGGTGCTCGATGTCCGCCATCACCCGTCGGTACTCGGCGTGCATCGTGCCGGTCCATGCGTTGTGGCGGTGCGGTCGGTGCAGCCAGACGGTGGCCACACGGTCGGCAATCTCCCAGCGGATCGCGCTGAGCTCGTCGCTGATCGGCGCCGTTGCACTCATCCCCACATCGCCTTCAACACGCGCTCGGCGAACTCCGGTCGGCACACGATGAAGTCGGGCAGCCACGGGTCTCGGTCGTTGTAGACGATCGGCGATCCGTCGAGGCGGCTGACGTGGAAACCGGAGGCGAGTGCCACCCCGGCGGGGGCGGCCGAGTCCCACTGGTACATGCCCCCGTCGTGCACGTAGATGTCGGTCTCGCCCATCACCACCGACATCGCCTTCGCTCCAGCCGACCCGAGCCGGACGGCATCACAGTCGAGCCCCTCGGCGACGAGCACGGCGGCGTAGGGCGCCCGGTTCCGGGACGTGACGAGGATCGGCCGCTCACGGTCGAACGGCGGCATCGGCGTGGGGTCGTCGGTGGTGAACGTCCGACCTATCGCCGGCAGGCTCACGGCTGCGGCTCCGAAGCCGTCGCCGGTCCACAAGGCGACGTGCACCGCCCAGTCGATGCGTCCGGGTTCGCTGAACTCGCGTGTCCCGTCGAGCGGATCGACGATCCACACCCGGTCGGCGCCGAAGCGACGCGGGTCCTCGCGGCCTTCCTCCGACAGCACGGCGTCGTCGGGTCGGTGAGTGGCGAATTCGTGGGCGAGGAATCGCTGCGCGAGGGCATCGCCGGCATCCTTGACGTCCCACGTGGACGCACCGTCGGCGAAGAGCTTCTCGCGCAACTCCAGCAGCAGATGTCCGGCTTGCGTCGCCAAGCGGGTGGCGAGCTGTCCGTCGGTCTCCTGCATCGAGCCAGTCTGCCAGCTGAGTTCCACCAACTGGCCGACGTGGTGGTGGCGGGTGTGTGACGCCGGGGGTCTGACCCCCGGGGTCACGGTCAGGCGAGCTTCTTGTACTTGATGCGGTGCGGCTGGTCGGCGCCGGCGCCGAGTTCTTTCTTGCGGCGCTCCTCGTACTCGGAGAAGTTGCCCTCGAACCACCGCACCTGGCTGTCGCCCTCGAACGCCAGCACGTGGGTGGCGATGCGGTCGAGGAACCAGCGGTCGTGCGAGATCACCACGGCGCAGCCAGGGAACGACTCGAGGCCGGCTTCGAGCGCTCGCAGCGTGTCGACGTCGAGGTCGTTGGTCGGTTCGTCGAGCAGCAGCACGTTGCCGCCGGACTTGAGCAGCTTCGCGAGGTGGACACGGTTGCGCTCGCCTCCCGACAGGTCACCGACGCGCTTGCCGTGGTCGGTGCCCTTGAAGTTGAAGCTCGACACGTACGCCCGCCCGTGGATCTCGCGGCCGCCGACCTCGAGGACCTCGGCGCCGCCGGTGATCTCCTCGTACACGGTGGCCTCGGGATCGAGATCGTCGCGGTCCTGGTCGACGTAGCTGAGGTCGACCGTGTCGCCGATCTTGATCGTTCCGCCGTCGGGCTGCTCGCGTCCGGCGAGCATCTTGAACAGCGTCGACTTGCCGGCGCCGTTCGGACCGATGATGCCGACGATGCCGGCCGGCGGCAGCGAGAACGAGAGATCCTCGATCAGCAGCCGGTCGCCGAAGCCCTTGCGCAACCCCTCGACCTCGATCACCTGGTCGCCGAGGCGACGCCCGGCCGGGATCGTGATCTCCAGCTTCGACGAGCCCGGGTCGGCCGCCTTGGTCTCGTTGTACAGCTTCTCGTACGCCGCGAGACGTGCTTTGCCCTTGGCTTGACGTGCCTTCGGTGCCATCCGAACCCATTCGAGTTCGCGGGCGAGCGACCGTCGGCGCGCATCGTTGCCTCGTTCTTCCTGTTCGAGCCGGGCTTGCTTCTGCTCCAACCAGCTGGAGTAGTTGCCCTCGAACGGGATGCCGCGACCGCGGTCGAGTTCGAGGATCCACTTGGCGACGTTGTCGAGGAAGTAGCGGTCGTGCGTGATCGCGACGACCGTGCCGCTGTAGTCGGCGAGGAAGCGTTCGAGCCAGTCCACCGACTCGGCGTCGAGGTGGTTGGTCGGCTCGTCGAGCAGGAGGAGGTCGGGCCGGGACAACAACAACCGACACAGCGCGACCCGCCGCCGCTCTCCGCCGGACAGCACCGTGACGTCGGCGTCGTCGGGTGGACAGCGCAGTGCGTCCATCGCGATCTCGACGTTGCGGTCGAGGCTCCACGCGTCGGTGGCGGCGATCTTGTCCTCGAGCTGCGCCTGCTCCTTGCCGATCTTGTCGTAGTCGGCGTCGGGATCGGCCCACTTGGCCATCACGTCGTTGTAGCGATCGATGAGGCTCTGCACCTCGGCGACGCCGTCCATCACGTTGCCCCTGACGTCCTTGGCGGGGTCGAGCTGCGGCTCCTGGGCGAGGTAGCCGACGCTGAACCCCGCGGTGAGGCGCGCCTCGCCGGAGTAGCCGTCGTCGAGGCCCGCCATGATCTTGAGCAGCGACGACTTGCCCGCACCGTTGGTGCCCAAGACGCCGATCTTGGCGCCCGGGTAGAACGACAGCGAGATGTTCTCCAGCACCGTCTTGTCGGGCGGGTAGTGCCGGGCGAGCTTGTAGGCCTGGTAGATGAATTCGTGCGCCATGGTGAATCGAGGCTAGCGAGGGAGCTCGGTCAGCAGGGCCGGCACCCCGCACGGCTCAAGAAGGTCGGCCGAACGCCCGATGCACACCATGGTCGACACGGAGTCGATCGGCGACTGGGCGGAGCAGCGTGGCAGCGACACCACATGAACTCGAGGTGGTACGGATCGGAGCACGTCAGCGCGCCTCCTACGTGGCGGCATGGCAGGTTCCCGATCGTCTCGCACTGACGGTCGCCGCATTCGGTACGTTGTCGGTCGCCGTCGCCGTTGTCGTCACGGTCATCCGGACCGACCTGTACAGCGACCCGCCGGACGCCGACTGGTGGGTGCTGGCGTTCATGGCGTTCGGGCTGTTGGTCGGTGAGACGAGCCGGCGGTGTTGGATTCGATCGGGCCCGGACACCTACGTCACCCCGGTCTACCTCTTTGCGTTCGGCATGTTGCTGGTCGGCTCGTCGACCGGCGCGTTGTGGGCCGCGATGTTGGGGACGGTCGCGCATGCGCTCGTCGTGAGCGCCACCCCGGTCTCGACGCTCATGAGGCTGTCGAAGGTGGCGCTGACCGTGGGTTCGGCGTCGGCGATGTCGATGTGGCTCGACGCGACGTGGTCGATGGACAGCGTCGCCGGGGTCTCGTGGCGCTGGGTGGTCGGCGCGATGATGATCGGAGCGACCATCCTCCTGGTCGACGGCATCATCACGGCGATCGACGAAGCTGCCCGTTCGCGAGTCGCGCTGACGACGGGCCTTGCGCACGGTGTGGGAGCGTGGGTGACCGCCGAGGGTGCGCTGCTGTCGCTCGCACCGATCTGGATCGTCGGCGTCGAGTTCAGCCGGGCGCTCGCACCGTTGCTCGCAATCACGACGGTGCTCGTCTTCCGGTCGACGCGCCAGGCCTTCGAGCGCGCCTACGAGGCGCGTCACGATGCGTTGACCGGTCTGGCGAACCGTCGGGCCTTCGCCGAGCGCGTGGCCATGGTCGTCGGCGGTGCCGGAGGATCGACATCGGCGATGGTGATGCTGATCGACCTCGATCGTTTCAAGGAGGTCAACGACGAACTCGGACACGACGTCGGCGATGCGGTGCTCGCCACCTTCGCCCGGCGGCTCGCCGACAGCTTGCCGCCGACAGCCGTGGCCTCCAGGCTGGCGGGGGACGAGTTCGCCGTGCTCCAACCCCTGCGAACGAGCGCAGAGGACAGCGCGGAGGTCGAGAACTTGGTGAGTGCACTGAGCGCGGAGCTCGCTCAGCCGCTCTGGGTCCGCGGTTTCCCCATCCGCGTCGACGTCAGTGTCGGCGTGGCGTTCGCTCCACGACACGGTCGGTCGGCGTCGGACCTGCTGCGTGCGGCCGACATCGCGATGTATCGCGCCAAGCGGCTCGCCACGAAGGTCGAGCGGTACGACGACTGCGTCCGCGTCCAACGGCGCGGCCACGTCGAGTTGTTGAGCGACATCGACCGAGCCCTGGCCGAGGGCCAGTTCAGCGTCCACTACCAGCCGCAGGTGCGTATGGACACGGGCGCAGCCGACACGGTCGAGGCGCTCATTCGTTGGGACCATCCGGTGTACGGCAGGATTCAGCCGAACGACTTCATCGCACTCGTCGAGCAGACGGAGCTGATCGGGCGTGTCACCGAGATGGTGCTGCGGACCTCGACGCAGGGCATGCGGATGTCCGGTATCGACGACGTGAAGCTCGCGGTCAACGTCTCGCGGCGAAGCCTGCAGGACCGAAACTTCTCGGCGCTGGTGCTCGGGGCGCTCGCCGACGTCGGGTTCCCACCCTCGCGTCTGGAGGTGGAAGTCACCGAGCGGGCACTGGGGGCCAACCCGGAGCACTCGTGGTTCACCGTCGACCGGCTCCGTGAGGCCGGCGTCTCGATCGCGATCGACGACTTCGGTACCGGTTACTCGTCGTTCGAGACGCTGCGGCAACTCCCCGTCGACCGTTTGAAGGTCGACGCGGTGTTCGTCGGCGGGCTGCTCTCGAACCGGGCCGATCGAGTGATCGTCGAGAGCGTCGTCGACCTCGCACATCGTCTCGGATTCGACGTGGTCGCCGAAGGGCTCGAGACGCGAGAGACCTGGAATGCCCTCGCAGCACTCGGGTGCGACTTCGCTCAGGGATTCGGCATCGCACAGCCGATGCCGTTGGCCGATCTACGGGTCTGGCTCACGAAACGGGCGACGGCGATCGCAGGACCACGTCCGGCTCCTGCGGGTGATCCGATGCCGGCTCCTCGTCTCGAACGCATCCCTCCGCCCTGAGGGCCGTGTTGCTGGGCCCGCGCCTGGGAGCATCCGCGCAACGGTCGACAGCACCGTCGTCGTGCCGTCGAAGTCAGTGACGCTTGACGCCTCCGTACTTCATGCGCGTGTCCGCCATCGATGCCGACCGCGCCTCGTCGGCACGGATGGTCGCATCGACGATCTCGCCGACGAACAGGGTGTGGGTACCGAGGTCGAGCGTGTGGCGGACAGCGCAGTCCATCCAGGCGATCGCGTCGTCGAAGACTGGAGCGCCCGTGGTCGCGGCACGCACGGCGAAGCCGTTCAGCGACTCGCCGTCGTCGACAGCCGGCTTGGAGAACTTGACGAACGGACGGGTGTTCTCGCTGTCCCACAGGTTGACGGTGAAGGCGTCGCTCGCCGAGATCAGGCGGTGTGTGACCGCCGAGTTGTCGACGCCGATGCCGATCAGGACCGGCTCCATCGACAGCTGTGTGATCCAACTGGTGGTCATCGCGTTGCGTTCGCCGTCGTGGGCCGAGCCCACCAGGGCCAGGGCGTTGGGGATCTTCCACGTGATCCGGTTGAGCAGTTCGTCGTCGACAGCCATGCATCCAGGGTAGGAGCCGTCGGTAACTTCGGACCATGGAACCCGTGTTGCTCCCGGTCCCGGTCGCCGAAGCGCTCGCGGCATGGGTCGACGTCCACGACGAAGCGGCCCCCGGCGTCATCGAAGGGCTCTATGTGGTCGGATCCGTTGCGCTCGACGACTGGACGACGCACAGCGACATCGACGTCGTTGCGGTCGTCGCCGACCCGTCCGATCCCGACCTGTTCGACGACCTGGCCGCGGCCCACGCAGTCGTTCGCGACCGTGTGCCGATCGCCGTCGACGGCCCGTACGTCGCATGGGGCGACCTGGTCGTGCCGCCGATGGCGGTGCAGCGGCCGCGGGTGCTCGACGGCGAGTACCACGTCGACGGCGAGTCGTTCGAGATCAATCCGGTCACGTGGTACACGCTGGCGACCCACAGCATCGCGCTGCGCGGGGACCCACCCGATCGTCTCGGTGTGCATCTCGACGTCGCGGAGCGCCGCACTTGGGTACGTGAGAACCTGCAGACCTATTGGCGCGGCGTCGGCGAACGTCTCGCCGCCGCGATCGAGGCGGACCCGAAGAGCGACACCGCCGACGGGGCCGTGCTCGAATGGGTGGCGCTCGGCGTCGCGAGGATGCTCTACACGTGGGAGACCGGCGGCGTTGCGTCGAAATCGGCCGCCGGCATCTGGGCCGCCGAACGGGCACCCGACTTCGCCGACATGCTGCTCGCTGCAGTCGCGGTCCGTGCCGATCCGGGACCGGCGACACGTGCCCACCTGCTCGACGCCGCGGCGTTCACGGACGTGGTCGTCGACAGCGTTACGCCGGGGGTCTGACCCCTGGCGTAACGGTCAGCCGGCGAGGCGGGCGACGGTCGCAGCGAACTCGGCAATCGTGTTCTCGATGATCTTCGCCACCGGCTCGATCGACTCGATGCGTCCTGCCACCTGGCCCGACAGTGCGATCGCCGCGTTCATGTCGCCGCCGAAGTAGAGGTCTTGCGGGCTGCCGAAATCGCCGAACACGTTGTGCGCTGCGTCGACGAGCGCCTCGGTACGGGTGGTGCGAAGTGCCCGCAGGGCGGGGGAGTGTCGCTGGTTCAGGAAGAGCGTGTCGGTCTCGGTGGCATCGATGATCGCCTGCTTCCAGTTGTCGTGAACCGGTGACTCGGCCGCTGACACCATCCGGGTGCCCATCTGGACGCCCTCGGCGCCGAGCGCGAACGCCGCGGCCATCGTGGCGCCGTCGGTGATGCCGCCGGCCGCGATGATCGGCACGTCGACCTTCGAGCGCACGAGCGGCAGCAGCACCATCGTCGACACCGGCGTCGGACTCTTGAAACCGCCGCCCTCGCCGCCCTCGACCACGAGCCCGTCGACGCCTGCATCGACGGCCTTGAGCGCGGCCGCCAATGTCGGCACGACGTGGTAGACGGTGAGCCCGGCTTCCTTGAGGATCCCGGTGTACTTCGTCGGTGACCCTGCCGACGTCGTCACGAACTTCACGCCCTGGTCGATGACGAACTCGGCGATGGCCGGGTCGCGGACGAACGCCTGGGCGATGTTGACGCCGAAGGGTCGATCGGTCAGCTCGCGCATCTTGCGGATCTCGTCCTTGACCGCATCGAGCTCCCCCGACGACGTTTCGATGATTCCGCAGGCGCCGGCCTGCGACACCGCGGACGCGAGCTGCGACCGTGCGATCCAACCCATCGGCGCCTGGACGATGGGAATGTCGACGCCGAGGTCTCGACTCACCCGATTGTCGAACGCGGACGGGAGCGGCGATGTCGTCATGACCTCATCATGTCGGCGCGTCCACGACCGTCACCAACCGGACGCTCACGATCTGGCCGGTCCCATCGGTTGTTCAATGGACCACGAGCGGAAAACGAGGATCGCCATCGAGCGTGCCGCCGACGACGAGCCCGTTGGGTTCGTACGGCGGCGAGGTCGTCCACGGCCGGTCGCCGAATCGAGCGTCGTCGCCGAGCCAGCGCAGGCTGACCGCGCGGCGGCGTGTCGGCAGGTCGTTGCCCGGTGCCCCGTGCAGCGTGCGGAAGTGGAACGCCAGCACGTCGCCCGGCTCGATGTCCCAACCGATCACCCGTTGCCCGTCCAGCAGTTCGTCCTCCGGCGGCAGGAGTTCGAAGCGGTCGTCGGCTGTCCCGTACGGCGCGTGGTCGACGAACCTTCGCGGCACGAACCGGCGGCCCCATCGGTGCGACCCGGCGATGAATCGAAGACCCGACGTGGCGGGGACCGGGTCGAGGGCGATCCACATGCTGACGTTCTGCATCCCGTCGACGCCGTAGTAGGGGTCGTCGTGGTGCCACGGCGTCTCCTCGGAGGCGCCCGGTTCCTTGACGAGGACGTGCTCGTGGAAGAACCGCACGGTCGCCGAGTTCATCAGCTGCCCGGCGATGTCGGCGAGGCCGCTCTCGAACACCACGCGTCGGTATGGCTCGACGTCGGGCCAGGTGACGTAATCGCTCCAGAACCCGACCGCCTCGTCGGGGTTCGTGTACCAGTGCGACCACACGCTCGGATGGGCCTGGTTGTAGTCCACGCCCGTGGCGAGCAGATCGAGCCAACGGTCGTCGACGACACCGCGCAGCACGGCGGCGCCGTCGCGCTGGAAATCGGCGGCCGCGACATCGATGGCGTCGGCGACTTCGGTGGTCGGTTCCAGCGGAGGTGCAGGCACGCAACCAGTGTGCTCCGTCCATCGGTTCGTCGTCGAACGCGCGCTCGGACGGACCTCAGACGGTGCAGATGTCGAAGGGTGCGATCCGACTGATCAGATCGGCTGCTCCCAGCAGGGATTCCCTGGTCGGCTCTTCGAGCGCAGGCTCGTGCGGGCGAGCTCCGTGGGATCGAAACCCGATCAGCTTCAGCCGCATCGCCGGATCGATCTCGGCCAACCAGGCGGCCGTGCGCTCGAGCAGGCCAGGATCGTCGTTGAACCCGGCGACCAGCAGGAGCCGCACTTCGTACAGCAGGCCGAGTCGATGGAGGTGCTCGATGCTCTCCAGTACCTGATCGTTCGGTTCGCCGGTCATCGCACGGTGGATCGCCGGATCGAGGCACTTGAGGTCGATCATGGCGCCGTCCATCACCGGTGCGAGGTCATCCCACGTCGACGGTCCGGTGGCGCCGTTCGAATCCACGAAACAGGTCAGGTGTGACAACGCCGAATCGTCCTTGACCTCGGAGAACAGCGCCCGCAGGAACTCCGGCTGCTGGGTCGCTTCGCCGCCTGATGCCGTGATCCCACGGATGAACGGCGCGGCGCGGCGGATCTCCACGAGCACGTCGTCGACGTCCATGTGGTGTGGATCGTGGCCCGGCATCGGGTCGTGGCCCGGGATCGTCTGAGGGTTGTGGCAGGCAATGCAGTCGAAGTTGCAGCCCTGCATGAAGACGACGAACCGGTTGCCGGGGCCGTCCACACTGCTGAACGAGATGGTGTCGGCGACGTATCCCGACTGCCGCCGGGCGGTGCCGCCCGCGTCAGCGAGGGTCGCGTTCATGGCAGCCGATCCGCTTCACTGCGCGTTGCGTGAGGTGGTAGGCCGACTCGCTGCCGGCGGCGAGATGATCGCTGCCGTGGCGCACCATGCCGTCGTCGGCGATCGCTGCGAGGTCGCTCTTGCGGACGAGGTAGCCGGTGATGCGGACGAAGTCGTTGCTGTCGAGATTGAACGTGAAGTCGCGCATCCCGGTCGCGAAGGCCCCGCGGATGATGTCGACCAGCGCCTCGGGGTTGCGGGTGGCGGTCTCGTCGACGTGGAAGATGTCGCTGACCCCGGAGGCGAACAGGTGATGGTGCGGCGCGCACGTGGCGATGTGTTCGAGGAGGCCGGGTTCGTCACCGACGGGAATCCGCGTTCCTGCGGTCACGTCGTCGTCGAGGTCGATACCGCTCTGGCTGTGCAGGTAGCAGCGTCCGCCCCCGCCCTCGCTGTAGGGCATCGGGCGGTCGGCGACCAGCTCCGCCACCCGTTCGACGATCCGCACCGCCAGCGCATCGGCCTCGGCGTCGTGGCCGTACCGCGCCTGGCCGCCGTGGTCACGCCCCTCGTAGGCCGTCAGGAGGTTCACGCACTCGGCCAGCCCGAAGATGCCGAACATCGCGGCGAAGCGGTCGACGTGGATCAGCCCTTCGGTGGCCAGCCAGTGGGTGTCGAAGAAGCGCTGTCGTTCGACGAGCGACCGGACACGGGCTTCGCCCAGTTCGGCGGTCAGTTCGACGTACCGGGGCAGCGTGTCGGACAGGAACTGGTCGATGCCTCCAGCGTGGACCAGCGCGACCTCCTTGAGGTTGAGACGCACCAGCGTGTGTGCGCCACCGCCGATCTTCAGCGAGTTGTAGCAGCTCACCGCCGCGTAGCGATCGCCGTGGTCCCCGACCATCATCGGGTGGTTCACGAAGTGGGGCTTGCCCGTCTCGAACACCGTGCGGACCGCATCGTCGATCAGATCGTCGGGTGTCATCGTGGGATCGACCTTCAGCGTGATGTTCGGTACCGCCTGGCGCAGCGAGCGCTCGACACGCAGGATCGAGCGTGCCACCCGGTTGTCGTGCGGACCGAGATTCGTGTGCACGAACGCATCGGGCAACATGCGATCGAGACCGATCCAGAACCGGCGCAGCGTCGTGTCGAGATCGGTGTCGGAGAGGTCGTCGGTGACGAACGGTTCGAGCAACGCGTCGAGATCGCCGAGGTACACCGGGTAGGTGGTCACGCTCGGAACGTGGGCGTACATCACCTGGAGGAAGGCCAGCGCATCGTCGAGCGTCGTCGGCGGCGCCATCTCCAGATGGTCCAGCCCCTGTTGCATCGCCAGCTCGTAGTCCGGCAGGACGTACCTCGCGGTGAACGGTGCGTGACCTTCGTACATGTCGCAGATGATGCGCTTGTCGAGGGCGTTCGCGCAGTCGACGGACAGCGCCGGATACGGCAGTGCGTCGGTCGCCAGGGCCGCGAGGCGTCGCAGCTTCTGGTCGTAGGACAGTGCGCCACTGCGAACCAGCTCCGTGGCGCGCTCGGTCAGCTCCTCGATCTCCATGTCGCCGACGGTACGGCGTGCACCGTCGTCGCACCAGGGGCTTTGGTCGCTCAGAGCCGAACTGTCACACCGTGCCGGGCCAAGTGTGACAGTTGGAGCGAGACCGGGAGCCGTGACGTTGTGCCCTGGCGTCGACGCCGGTGTTCCATGAGCCTGTCGCTGTGCAATCGGACGGTTCGGCGTGATCGCACTGGCGATCGCCACGGCGATTGCCGTCGCCGTGGCCCTCTTCGGCACGCGTCTACTGATCGGTGTCCTCAGCGGACGAGGTGCCAGCCAGCCGATCCTCCAGCAGAACGCAGCGAACGCAGTCGTGCCGCCGCACCAGCACAAGGCGGGCACGCCCACCATGGGTGGGTTGGCGATCCTCGCCGCAGCGCTGGTCGGCTATCTGCTCAGCCACATCAGAGCCGGCGTGGTGTTCTCCGACCAGACGCTGGTGGTCATCGGCGGCATCCTGGCGATGGCGGCCCTGGGCCTGGTCGACGACGCCGGCAAGATCCGGGCGCGCCAGAACCGTGGCATCTACTGGAAGCTGAAGGGAGCGTTGTCGCTCGTCGTCTCGTTCGGCATCGCCACGGTGCTCGTCGTCACGACCGACATCGACACGAGGGTGTCGTTGACCCGCGCCGACCTGCCGGGGTGGGAACTCGGGCCCGTGCTGTGGGTGCTGTGGGCCGGGTTGATCATCTTCGCCACCGCCAACGCCGTGAACGTCACCGATGGGCTCGACGGACTGGCAGGAGGATCGGCGCTGCTCGGGTTCTTCGCCTTCACCGGGATCGCGTTCTGGGCCCTGCGCAACCCGGAGATCTACGGCGACGTCGTCAACCCGTACGACCTCGCGGTGCTGGCGGCGGCGTTCGCCGGGGCGTGCGCCGGGTTCATCTGGTGGAACGCGGCGCCAGCGCGCATCTTCATGGGCGACGTCGGCGCACTGGCACTCGGAACGGCACTGGCGCTGCTGGCGCTCACGACGAACACGCACCTCCTGCTCGTGCTGATCTGCGGCATCAACGTCATCGAGGCCGGTTCTGTCGGCCTGCAGATGACCGTGTACCGGGCGTCGGGCCGACGTCGGCGGCTGTTCCGACTCTCTCCTCTCCACCACCACTTCGAGCTCGTCGGCTGGCCCGAGACCACCGTCATCGTCCGGTTCTGGCTGATCTCGGGCGCCTGCGTCGCGGCCGCGGTCGCCGTGTTCGTCGCCGACTTCACCCACCAGAACGTGACACCGTGACATCCCCACAGGCGGATCACCGACGCGCCAGCCTCAGAGGTGGCCTCCACTACCGTTGTCGACATGACTTCGTTGCCCGCTGCGCCGTTCGGTTCCACCGGTCACCAGTCGACCCGGGTGATCTTCGGGGCGGCTGCGCTCGGTGGCATGAGCCAGGAACGCGCCGACGCCACGCTGGCGCAAATCACCGACTGGGGTGTCAACCACATCGACACTGCGGCGTCGTACGGAGCGTCGGAGGACCGGTTGGCTTCATGGCTCTCCCAACATCGCAACGACGTCTTCCTCGCGACCAAGACGGGGGAGCGCAGCGGCGCCGATGCCCGCGCGGAACTCGAGCGGTCGCTGGAGCGCATGGGCGTCGACCGGGTCGACCTCGTCCAGCTGCACAACCTCGTGGAGGAGGACGAGTTCGCCACCGTGTTCGCCCCGAACGGAGCGGTCGAGGCACTCGCTGCCGCACGTGACGAGGGCCTGGTGTCGCACATCGGCGTCACCGGTCACGGCCTTCGCATTCCCGGGATGCACCTGCGGAGCCTCGAGCGCTTCGACTTCGCGTCCGTGCTGTTCCCGGTGAACTTCGTGCTGCTCGACAACCCGGCCTACCGGTCCGACGTCGAGGAACTGCTCCAGGTGTGCGCTGAACGTCAGGTCGCCGTGCAGACGATCAAGTCGATCGCCCGCGGCCGCTGGAACGACGGTTCGTCGCCCCACTTCAGCTGGTACGAGCCGCTGACCGACCCGGAGGCCATCTCCCGTGCGGTTCGGTTCGTGCTGTCGAATCCGCAGATGTTCCTCAACACCACCAGCGATGCTCGACTGCTGCCCACGATCGTCGCGGCGGCCTGCGGCGACCTGTCGGCGCCGAGTTCCGATGAGATGCGCGCCGATGTCGCCGAACAGGGCATCACGCCGCTGTTCGACGGCGCCGCCCTCGAACGCATCTGACCCGGGCCGGCTCCCGCGCTCGCACCCGGCCCCGAAACATGTGCGGATCTGCCCGCTGAGTGCAACGATCTGCGCACGTTTCCGATGAGCGCTGGACGCGAGCAGAAATGTGTGCGGATCTGCCCGCTCAGCGCAACGATCTGCGCAAGTTTCGCGTGAGCGCGTGAGCGCGTGGCCGGTGGCGGCGTGCGGTGGGTGTCAGTTGGTCCGGACGGGTGCGATGCGGACGGCTCCGCGGCGCTCGGTGATGTCGGTGTACTCCGCGACGATCGACTTGATCTGGGCGCCTTCGAGTTCGTCGCTCTCGCACAGTCCATCGGCGATGCGCAACAACGCCTCGCGGTAGTTCGACGTCATCAGCGCCGCACGTTGGGAACCCTCGACCAGCAACGCCTCGGCGGCCTCGCGGCTACGCTCGTCGGACAGCACCTTGGCCACGAGGTTGGCCGCCGTGGGGATCGCTGCCGCCTCCAGGCTGAGTAGACCCGGCCCGTTGCCGAGCTGTCCGACCAGCTGCGACGCGATGTTGGTCGCCACTGCGAGGTCCGATGAGATTCCACTCGACGCCTCGCCGTACTCCTGCAGCTCGGCCGCGCGTCCGGCCAACGCGACACAGATCAAGTCCCGTGCGTCGCTCGGCGTCTTGAGGAACCGCTCCTCGACGTCGCCGTGGGCGACGAGTCCCAACGCAGCCGACCGCCGCAGGATCGACGCCATCTTCACGTCGCGGCGGGTGAGCACTGCGGTGAGCGCATGGCCCGCCTCATGGACGGCGATGCGACGACGCTCGTCGGGGTGGTAGCCCATTTCGTGGGCGACGCCGACCTCGGTGACCAGCTGGGCCTGGAGCACGTCGGTGACGCTCATCGACGTCCGGCTGTAGCGCAGTGCGATGATCAACGCCTCGTCGAGGAGCTTCTCGATCTTGACCGGCGTGTATCCGGCCGACAGGTCAGCGATCAGAGCGGCGGTGACCTCTGGTTCGTGGTTCTTCTTCGCCAGGTAGTACCCGGCGATCGCCAGGCGATCCGCCCGTGGGGGCAGGTTGAACCCGATCACGCGGTCGAAGCGACCGGGCCGCAGCAGTGCGGGGTCGAGGTCGGCGGCCCGGTTGGTCGACGCCACGATCAGGATGTTCGCTTCGCTGCGCTTGGGGCGTGGCCGGCGACGGTCGGCGGGCAGGAACCCGTTGAACCAATCGATGAACCCGGCTTTGAACTTCTGGCGCCCGGTCGGCAGGTCGAAGCTCTGCATCTGTACGAGCAGCTCGTTGACGACGCCGACGATGCCTTCGCGCATCGAGCCGGTGTTCATGCCGCTGCGGGCACCGCCGATCGCATCGAACTCCTCGATGTAGCCGATGGCTCCGCCCTCCTCGCGGGCCGCCTTGCGCAGCGCCTTGAAGAAGGAGCGGATCTTCTTGTTGGTCTGGCCGTAGTACATCGACTGGAACTCGCTGGCCGACACGAACAGGAACGGCACGCCGGCCTCGGCCGCCATCGCCTTGGCGAGGTACGTCTTGCCGGTGCCAGGCGGCCCTTCGAACAGCACGCCCCTGCGGGCGTTGCCGCCCATCTCGCGCTGGAAGGTTTCCGACGCGAGGAACAGGTTCATCGAGTCGATGGCTTCCCGTTTCGTCTGGTCGGCGCCGACCACGTCGTCGAGACGGATGTTCGAGTCCGACGCCCGCAGCAGCGTGTGCGGTGAGCGGCCGGCGGTGAGGAACGGGATGAAGATGACCGTACCGAGAATCAGGATCAGGCCGAGGGCGATGATGATCTCGGGATTGCCCATCAGCCAGCCGGGCACGCCGAAGCGGATCTGGTTGTCGTTGACGAGCCGCCAGAGCAGGTAGGCGAAGACGACGCCGAGGATCAACAACCATTTCTTGAGTCGCTTCTGACGCGTGCGCTCTCGGTTCGCATTGGCGTCGATGTCCTTGCCCGACAGCATTTCGCCGGTGCTCAGTCGTGCCATCTCCATGGTGATCCCCTTCGTCGCGGTCTGCCGGAGCGTTACGCCGGGGGTCTGACCCCTGGTGTAACGACTGACCACCGAACGTAGTCCGAGAGCACCGTGGGTGACCTGGGGCAGCGGGTCAAGCTTCGGTCAAGGTTCGGTCAACCGCCGCTCACGTCGAGCGGATGGGCGAGCCGACGGAACGGGAAGGCTGAGATGGGCGCGACGCCGAGGTGGCGGGGTCCGCCCGAATGATCGGGCTGCTGACGTAAGGTTCCGGCATGATCGCCGCCTACCGGGAAACCGGCTACAACGTCATGCTGTTCCTCCACATCGTGACCGCCTTCGTCGCGTTCGCTCCCGCCTTCGTGCACCCGCTGTTGGCGAACCAGACCAAAGCGCTCGACGCAGCGAACCGTGGCAAGGTGCTCACCATGATCGCCGGCAACGGCCGGCGCATCTACGCACCGGCGCTGATCCTCACCGGGTTGTTCGGCTTCGCTATGCAGGGGATGTCCGACGGCGTGATCGAGTTCAGCCAGACATGGTTCTGGTTGGCGATCGTGGTGTGGCTCGCAATGAACGGTGTGCTGCATGCGGTGGTGCTCCCGGCCGAGCGGGTGGTGGCCGGAGGCGACGAATCGGCGGCGAAGAAGGTCGATGCGGGTGGCATCGCCCTGACGGTACTGCTGCTGTTCATGCTCTACCTCATGGTGTTCCGGCCGGGATTCTGACGTCGCTCACATCCTGGCCGGTCGGGGGTCGCGCCCGAGCGGTACCATGTCCCGCGTGGCAGCACCAGATGGTCAAGGCTCGGGGTTCGGGGCGAACTCCTGGCTCGTCGAGGAGATGTACGAGCAGTTCGTGGCCGATCCGGCCTCGGTGAGCGAATCCTGGCAGGAGTTCTTCGCCGACTACCACTCCCAGGCTCCGAGTGTCGCCGCAGCCGCCGCAACGTCGCCGGCGGTCCGCGCCATCGCCGACGCACACCGGGCGCCGAGCGACGACGATCACGTTGGCGGCAACGGCGCTGCCCCCGCTCCGGCCGCCGCCGCACCCGCCGCTCCCACGCCCCCCGCTCCGACACCTGCTGCTCCCGCTCCGACACCCCCAGCCCCCGCCGCTGCAGCGCCGAAGCCGGCCGCACCCGCGCCCGCAACCGAGGGCAAGGCGGAGCCGGACGGCGAGGAGCCGGGTAAGCCGATCCGCGGGGCCGGCGCCGCCATCGCCGCGAACATGGAACGCAGCCTCACCGTGCCGACGGCGACCAGCTTCCGCAACGTTCCGGCCAAGCTCCTCGAGATCAACCGGAAGGTGATCAACGGCTTCCGCGCCCGCACCGGCCAGACCAAGATCAGCTTCACCCACCTGATCGGCTACGCGATCGTTCGGGCCATCGCCGACGAGGTGCCGGCGATGAAGAACACCTACGTCGAAGGTGCCGACGGCAAACCACGCCTCGTCCAGAACGAGCACGTGAACATGGGCCTCGCCGTCGACGTGGAGAAGGCCGGCGGTCGCACGCTCGTCGTCCCGGTGCTGCGCGACGCCGACACGCTGGACTTCAACGGATTCCTCGCCGCGTACGAGGAGATCATTCGCAAGGTCAAGACCAACAAGCTCACCGTCGACGACTTCCAGGGCGCCAACATCAGCCTGACCAACCCGGGCACGATCGGCACGGTGCAGTCGGTACCCCGGCTGATGCCCGGCCAGGCGGTCATCGTCGGCGTCGGCAGCATCGACTATCCCGCCGAGTTCGAGGGCGCCGACCGCCGCAACCTCAGCTCGCTCGGTGTGAGCAAGGTCGTCACGATCACCAGCACCTACGACCATCGCATCATCCAAGGCGCCGAGTCGGGCCTGTTCCTCAAGCGCGTGCACGAGCTTCTGCTCGGCGAACACGATTTCTACGAGGACGTCTTCCAGGCGCTCGACATGCCGTATGAGGCGGTCAAGTGGCGGCCCGACACCTTCCCGATCGACCGTGAGGAGGCGATGCTCGCCAAGCAGATGGCGGTCGCCAAGCTGATCCGTGTCCATCGCGTCCGCGGGCACCTCATCGCCGACCTCGACCCGCTGCGATGGAAGGAGCCGCTCACCCCGCGCGAACTCGACCCCGCCACGTACGGCCTCACGATCTGGGACCTCGATCGAGAGTTCCTGACCGACGGTGTCGGCGGCGTCGACAAGCTGCGCCTCGGTGACCTGCTCGGTGTGCTGCGCGACGCGTACTGCCGCACCATCGGCGTCGAGTACATGCACATCCAGAACACCGACGAACAGCAGTGGATCCAGGAGCGGTTCGAGGGGCCGCAGCCGCAGATGTCCAAGGAGCGCAAGCACCGCATCCTCGAACGGTTGAACGCCGCGGAGAGCTTCGAGAAGTTCCTTGCGACCAAGTACGTGGGTACCAAGCGGTTCGGGATCGAGGGCGCCGAGTCGGCGATCCCGATCCTCGACGAGATCCTGTCGAACGCCGCCGACGCCGAGTTCGACGCGGCCGTGCTCGGCATGGCCCACCGGGGCCGGCTCAACGTGCTGTCGAACATCATGGGCAAGAGCTACGAGGCGATCTTCTCCGAGTTCGAGGGCCACATCGACCCGTCGTCGGTGCAGGGCTCCGGCGACGTCAAGTATCACCTGGGGATGAAGGGCAAGTTCGTCAGCCCGTCGGGCGCCGACGTCGCGATCGAGCTCGCCGCCAATCCGAGCCACCTCGAGACGGTCGGGCCGATCGTGATGGGAATGACCCGGGCGCTCCAGGACCAGATCGATCCGCCCGGCGCATTCAGTGTGTTGCCGGTGCTGATCCACGGCGATGCGGCGTTCGCCGGCCAGGGGATCGTCGCCGAGTCGCTCGCCATGAGCGACATCGGCGGCTACCGGATCGGCGGCACCATCCACCTGATCATCAACAACCAGATCGGGTTCACCACCGCACCGCAGTATGCGCGGTCGTCGATTTACTGCTCCGACGTCGCCAAGACCATCCAGGCACCGATCTTCCACGTCAACGGCGATGATCCCGAGGCCTGTGTGCGCGTCGCCGAGCTGGCGTGGGAGTACCGACAGCGCTTCCACAAGGACGTCGTCATCGACATGGTCTGCTACCGGCGCCACGGCCACAACGAAGGCGACGACCCGAGCTACACCCAGCCGCTGATGTACAAGGCGATCTCCGATCGGCGCAGCGTCCGCAAGCTCTACGTCGAATCGCTGGTGCGGCGCGGTGACATCACCGTCGAGGAGGCCGAGGACGCACTCAGCGACTTCCACGACAAGCTGCAGGTCGCGCTCGACGAGACCCGTTCGCACGCTCCCGCCGCGATCACGGTGCCGAAGCCGCCGCGGCCGTTGGGCGTGCTGCCGCACATCCTGACCGGGGTGGCGCGACCGGTGCTCGACCGGATCTTCTCGAAGCTCACCGAGTACCCGGAAGGCTTCACGATCCATCCGAAGCTCGCCCGCCAGTTCGAGGGCCGCAACAAGCTCTACGCCGACGGCGAGGTCGACTGGGCGACCGCCGAGGCACTGGCGATCGGGTCGCTCGTACTCGAGGGCCACCCGGTACGTCTCGCAGGGCAGGACTCGCGGCGCGGCACGTTCAGCCAGCGCCACGCGGCGTTGATCGATTTCGACACGGGCGAGGCGTGGATCCCCCTCGACGACCTCGACACCGACGACCACGTCTGGGTGTTCGACTCGCTGCTGTCCGAGTACGCCGCGCTCGGCTTCGAATACGGCTACAGCCACGCCAACCCCAACGCCCTGGTGATGTGGGAGGCCCAGTTCGGCGACTTCATCAACGGCGCCCAGATCGTGATCGACCAGTACATCGTCGCCGCCGAGGACAAGTGGGATCAGCGCAATGGCGTCGTGTTGCTGCTGCCGCACGGCTATGAGGGCCAGGGCCCCGAGCACAGCTCGGCGCGCATCGAGCGGTTCATGACGCTGGCCGCCGAGGACAACATGCAGATCGTCAACACGACGACCGCAGCGAACTACTTCCACCTGTTGCGCCGTCAGGTTCACAGCGAGCGCCGGACGCCGTTGATCGTGTTCAGCCCCAAGCAGGGTCTGCGCATGAAACAGACCCGTTCCCCGGTCGACGCGCTCACGCAAGGTTCGTTCCAGGAGGTGCTCGACGATCCGGGCAACCTCGATCCGAGTGCCGTCACCCGCATCGTGTTCTGCTCGGGCAAGGTGGCGTGGGACGCCATCGACGAACGCGATCGTCGGGGCGCACCGGTGGCCGTCGTGCGCATCGAGCAGCTCTATCCGTTGCCGATCGAGCAGATGCAGCAGATCCTGCAGACGTATTCGAACGCCCGCGAGTTGGTCTGGTTGCAGGAGGAGCCCGAGAACATGGGCGCCTGGAACTTCATCGAACACAAGGTGTGGCGCGTCAAGGAACAGGGCTACGACCTGCGCCACGTCGCACGCGTCGAATCAGGCAGCCCGGCCACCGGCTCGAAGGCGATCCACGACCAGGAGTTGGCCGATCTCATGGAGCGCACCTTCCGCGACCTCTGAGGCGGTCCGACGAACCGATCCCGCCTCGGGACCGAAGAATGGTTATCGAAGAGCGATGCCGAGCACACGTTCCAACTCGGCGATGGCAGGTTCGGCGGCGCCGACCTTGATCGTGGTCATGCCCATCGCCTTGGCCGGCTTGAGATTGATGCCGAGGTCGTCGAGAAACACGCATTCGCTCGGTTCGACGCCCACGAGTCCGCAGGCGATCTCGTAGAAGCGCGGCTCGGGTTTGCGGCAACCGACCTTGCTCGATTCGACGACGTGGTCGAACATCACCATCACGTCGCCGATCTCCATGCGCTGCTCGCCGCCGACGACGTTGTTCGTGAGACACGCCGTGCGGTAGCCCGCACGGATCACGCGATCGAGCGCCGTCACCATCTCCGGGCGGATCTCACCCGAGAGCAACCCGAGCACGTCGGCGCCGGGGACGCGATGCCCGAGCGCCTCGGACTCGTCGGCGAACAGCACATCGAACTGTTCGGGTGTGACGTCGTTGCGCTCGAGGAGCGCCCACGCGTTCGTGTCGGGATCGGTGGCGTTGACGCCCCGGATGAAGTCGACGGGAAGACCATTGGCGGCTTCATAGCGGTTGAACGCCTCGAACGGGCTGGACAGGATCACGCCGCCGAAATCCCAGAGTACTGCTCGGATCATGGTCGGCGAGCCTACGATGGCGCTGCGGCAGCGGACGTGATCGACCCGGGTTCATCCCGAGGTCATCTCGCCCTGCGTGCCATTCACGACTCAGGAAGAGAATCAATGACATCATCAAAGGGGCCCAGCCACGTCGTGGTCGACGGGTCCAACATCGCCACCGAGGGCCGCTCGCTGCCCAGCCTCGCCCAGCTGAACGAGGCGGTGATGGCGTTCATGGAGGAGTATCCGAACACCTCGATCACCGTGGTCGTCGACGCCACCTTCGGCCACCGCATCGAGAAGTCCGAGGCCAAGGAGTTCGAAGAGGGGATCTCGAACAACGAACTCGTCGCTCCACCCGCGGGTGCTGTCGGCCGTGGCGACGCCTTCGTGTTGAGCATCGCTCAGAAGGCCAACGCCTCGATCCTCTCCAACGACTCCTTCCAGGAGTTCCACGGCGACTACGACTGGCTCTTCGACGAGGGTCGGCTGATCGGCGGCAAGCCGGTCCCGCACGTCGGCTGGGTGTTCGTCGATCGCCTTCCCGTACGCGGGCCGGTGAGCCGGAAGGCGACCGGTTCCTCGCGTGGAGGGGGACGTCGCAGTTCGAAGAAGGACAGCGACAAGGGACGTAGCGGTCGCAAGACGAGTGCCGAGGCGATGGAACCCATGCCGGTGCCCAAGTCGCCGCCTCCCGGACGCAGGAAGTCGGAAGAGGCCACCGCGTCGGAACCCTCACCGCAGCAGGACACCGGCGGCGGACGCCGCGAACGGGTCCCCAAGGCGGGCGACACGGTCAACGAGCTGATGCCGTTCCTCGAGTTCGTGGAGCACCACCCGGTGGGCACGAGCGTCAACGGCACCGTCGAGTCGTACTCGTCGCATGGCGCCTACATCTCGATCGGTGAGAACGGCGTGCGTGGGTACGTGCCGCTGCGGCTGATGGCGGATCCGCCGCCGACCAGTGCGCGCAAGGTCATGAAGATCGGCGAGTCGGTGACCCTCGTCGTCGTCAGCTTCGCTCCGTTGCGGCGCAGCATCGACTGCGCACTTCCCGACATGGCCGATGCGGCAATCGCCGAAGCGAAGGCAGAGCACGCAGCCGAAGCCGCGGCCGAAGTCGAGACCGAAACCAGCGCCCAGAAGAAGGCCTCGGGCAAACGCGCAGCCGCGAAGACCCAGGAGAAGAAGCCGGCGAAGAAGCCGGCGAAGCGGCCGGCCAGGAAGGCTGCGGCGAAGCAGGAGGCCGAGCAGCCGCAGGACGAACAGGCCGCACCTGCCCCCGCCGATGCTGCCCCATCCAACGAGCCGGCTGCCACGAAGCGGCCGGCGAAGAGGGCCGCAGCGAAGAAGGCTCCCGCGAAGAAGGCTCCGGCGAAGAAGGCTCCGGCGAAGAAGGCTCCGGCGAAGAAGGCTCCGGCGAAGAAGGCTGCAGCGAAGAAGGCTCCGGCGAAGAAGGCTGCAGCGAAGAAGGCTCCGGCGAAGAAGGCTGCAGCGAAGAAGGCTCCGGCGAAGAAGGCTCCGGCGAAGAAGGCTGCGGCGAAGAAGGCTGCGGCGAAGAAGGCTCCGGCGAAGAAGGCTGCACCGTCGGACGGCCAGGACGGATGACGTGAGGGTCGCCACCTGGAACATCAATTCGCTGCGTGCTCGCCAGGAACGTGTCGAGGAATGGGTCGATGACGTCCAGCCCGACGTCCTGCTCCTGCAGGAGACCAAACTCGCCGACGATGCGTTCCCTGCGCTGGCGTTCAGTGCGCTCGGGTACGACAGCGCACACTACGGACAGGGCCAGTGGAACGGGGTTGCGATCCTCTCGAAGGTCGGCCTCGACGACGTCGTCACCAACTTCGCCGGCGGCATCGAAGCTGACCCCGATGCTCGCATCATCACCGCCACCTGTGGCGGCGTGCGCATCAGCAGCGTGTACGTGCCGAACGGCCGCTCACTCGATGATGACCACTACACCTACAAGCTCTCGTGGCTCGACCGGCTCGTTGCCCACCTCGGCGTCGACACCGATCCGGCGCAGGACGTGATCGTCGGTGGCGACTTCAACATCGCTCCCGACGATCGAGACGTCCACACTCCGGCCAAGCTCGTCGGCGCCACCCACGTCAGTGCGGCCGAGCGCGAGCGCCTGGCCGAACTCGAGGCGTGGGGCCTGATCGACGTCTTTCGGCAACACCACGACGCCGACCGAGTGTTCTCGTGGTGGGACTACCGTGCCGGCGACTTCCACCAGGGCCGCGGGTTGCGCATCGATCTCCTGATGTGTTCGAGGTCGGTCGCCGAGCGCTCCGAGTGGTGTGTCATCGATCGCAATGCCCGCAAGGGCAAGCAGCCCAGCGATCACGCACCCGTCATCGTCGACCTCGCCGATTGACCCGCGTCGCCGACCTGTGCGGTCGCGCCCGATGAGCGCACGACATCGAGAATCTGGGGTGCCAGGCGCTCGGCGGTGATCTGCCCGAACGACGTGACCGCGGTCAACTCCTCGACGGTGGTCGGACGTTCGCGAGCGATCGAGGCGAGGTCGCGGTCGCTGCACAGCTGCGTCGGCAGGATGTCGGCGCGACGAGCTGAGTCGTCGCGCCACGCGTGCAGTGCACCGATCAGGGGGTCGACGCGTGCCCGGATGCGCCGCGGTGGGGGAGCGGGCTCCGGAACGGTGAGGTCGAGGTCCGCGACGAACGGGCTCACCGTCCGGGCGTAGCCGCCCCGGCGCGCCGCGTGCGTCACCAGCAGTCGGTCGGTCGCCCGCGTGAAGGCGACGTACAGCAGGCGACCCTCCTCGGCGCGGCCCTCGACGGTGCTCGCCGACTTGTGTGGCACCAGGCTGCTCTCGACGCCGGTCACCACGACCGTGTGCCATTCGCGGCCCTTGGCGGCATGGAACGTGAGCAGATCGACTCCATCGGTCGATGCGTCGTCGAACGGGTTGGTGGTGGCCACCCATGCGCGGAACGTGGCGCCGTCGCCGAGCGGCTGCTCGCGGAGGAAGTCCAGGACCGCAGCGGCGACACGCCGTTCGGGATCGCCGTCTGCGCCGTCCGGCCGGCCGCTGACGGCGCCCGGTGATCCCGCTGTTTCGCGCCTGGGCGGTGTGCGAGGCGATTCGGCGCGGTGCCGCAGCGACTGTGCGACCGGGGGCGCGTCGAGGACGTCGTGCGCCCAGCCCCGGAGCTGCGACGCCGAGCCCAGCGCGGCGGCCTGCCTGACCGCGGACTGCAACGGTGTGCCGTTGGCGGTCGCATGACGACGCACCGGAAGGCCGGCCCGCTCGAGCGCATCCTCGATCGGACCGAGCTGCGCATTGGTGCGGGCGAGGACGCCGACTTCGCCTGAGCGCACGAGGTTGGGGTCGCAGCGCAGAAGGAACTGGGCGATATGGCGGCCCTCGTCGGCTTCGTCGTCGGCGAGGAACTGTTCCACCGGGGGACCGTCGGCGCGGTTCGACACCAACGGGCTCGGTTGTCCCGTGCTGGTCAGTACGTGGACGCCGGCAGCCACGATCTGCGGTGTGCATCGGTGGTTGACGGGAAGCCGCACGACCTCGATGCCGGGAAATCGGGTCTCGACGTCGACGAGCAGACTCGGGTCGGCGCCGTTGAAGCCGTACACCGCCTGCGACGGGTCGCCGACGAGGAAGAGGTCGTCTCGGCCGGCGCGCAGCAGGTCGACGAGTGCATGCTGGAGCGGATTGAGGTCCTGCGCCTCGTCGACCAGCAGATGACGGAACCGCCATCGGACGGCGTCGGCGAAGTCGCTGTCGCGGCGCAGGTCGCGGATGGTGTGCGCCAGGACGTCGTCGAAGTCGAGGACGCCGCGTCGTTTCTTCAGCGTCGCGTAGTCGCCATACACCGCAGCGCACCGGTCGATGCCGGGAGCGGGGTGCCGCTGTTCCCGGCGCGCAGCCGCGGCATAGCGTTCAGGATCGATGCCCCGCGCCGATGCCCAGTCGATCTCGGCGAGATACGCCGCCAGACTGCGACGATCTCCGGCGTCGATCGTGTCGCCCACCAGCCGGCGGCGGTCGTTGACGACGGTGAGGGGACGGCGCTCGGTGTCCGCCCAGTGCTGCTTGAGGACGCCGAGCATCACCGAGTGGAAGGTGCCGGCCTCGACGTGTTCGCGCAGCCCGAGCCGCATGAGACGCTTGCGCATCTCGCCGGCCGCCTCGCGGGTGAAGGTGAGCGCGAGCGTGTGGCGGGGGTCCGCCGTGTCGATCGCAATCCGGTACGCGATCCGCCTGGTCAGCACCCGCGTCTTGCCCGATCCGGCGCCGGCGATGACGGCGACGAGTCGGGACTCGGTGGTGACCGCGGCGCATTGGTCGGCATCCAGATCGGCGATCAGGGCGTCCGCATCCACCGCCTCACTGTACGAGATGGCCGTCGCGCCACGCCGCGTCCCACCGCGTTCCGCCCACCCGGACTCCGGCCCGGCCGCCCGAGCCGCCCGAGCGATGAGCCAACCGCCCAAATCCCGGCTTTTCGCTCATCGCTCGCGGCCCGGTTCGAGGAGCGATGAGCCAATCGCCCAAATCCGGGCTTTTCGCTCACCGCTCGGCGCGCGAACACGGCCGTCGAGCGAACACACGTTCCCCGATAGAGTGACGGGATGACCGACACTCCCACGCTGCCGGTTGCGCCCGACGAGGCGTTGCTGCACGAAGCTCCGGCGAGCAACTACGCGGCCCTCGACGATGCGCGGTTCCGGGTCGTGTCCGACTTCGAACCGGCGGGCGACCAGCCGGCGGCGATCGCCGCACTGAGCAAGGGGATCGAGGACGGCCAGCGCTTCCAAACCCTGCTGGGCATCACCGGATCGGGCAAGTCGGCCACGATCGCCTGGACGATCGAGCAGACCCAGCGCCCGACGCTGATCCTCGCGCCCAACAAGTCGCTCGCCGCCCAGCTCGCCCAGGAGATGCGCGAGTTCTTTCCCGACAACCGGGTCGAGTACTTCGTCAGCTACTACGACTACTACCAACCCGAGGCGTACATCCCGTCGAGCGACACCTACATCGAGAAGGACTCGTCGATCAACGACGAAATCGACCGGCTCCGGCACTCGGCGACCGCCGCGTTGCTCACCCGGCGTGACGTGATCGTGGTGGCGTCCGTGTCGTGCATCTACGGCATGGGCAACCCCGAGGAGTACCGGGGGAACCTGCTCGACCTCAGCGTCGGCGTCGACTACGACATGCGCAACATCCTGCGTCGCCTCGTCGACATGCAGTACGGGCGCAACGACATGACGCTGGGGCGCGGCAACTTCCGGGTGCGTGGCGACACGATCGAGGTCCACCCGGCCTACGAGGAGTCGGTGCTGCGCATCGAGATGTTCGGCGACACCGTCGATCGCATCACCACGATCGATCCGTTGACCGGCGAGCAACTCAGCGAGCTGCAGCGCGCCCACGTGTTCCCCGCCACGCACTACGTCACCGGGCCGGAACGTCTGCGTTCGGCGATGGCCGGCATCGAGGTGGAGCTGCAGGAGCGGCTGCAGTGGTTCGAGGAGAACGACAAGCTCCTCGAAGCGCAGCGGCTGCGGATGCGCACGCAGTACGACCTCGAGATGATGAGCGAAGTCGGGTACTGCAACGGGATCGAGAACTACTCGATGCACATGGACGGTCGCGTGCCCGGCGAGCCACCGTTCACCCTGCTCGACTACTTCCCCGACGACTACCTCCTCGTCATCGACGAGAGCCACGTCGCGGTGCCGCAGTTGCACGGTCAGTTCGCCGGCGACCGCAGCCGCAAGGACATGCTCGTCGAGCACGGGTTCCGCCTGCCCTCGGCGCGCGACAACCGGCCGCTCACGTTCGAAGAAGTGCTCGAGCGCGTCAACCAGTGCGTGTTCCTGTCGGCCACTCCGAGCGATTACGAGCTGCGCGTCTCCACGAACATCGTCGAGCAGATCGTCCGCCCGACCGGACTGGTCGATCCCGAGGCGATCATCAAGCCGACGAAGGGGCAGATCGACGACCTGATGGAGATGGTCAACGACCGGGTCGCTCGCGGCGACCGGGTGCTGGTCACCACGCTGACGAAGAAGATGGCCGAGGATCTCACCGACTACCTGCTCGAGCAGGGACTCCGCGTGCGGTACCTGCACTCCAACATCGACACGATCCAGCGCATCGAGATCCTGCGCGGGCTGCGTCTCGGCGACTTCGACGTGCTCGTCGGCATCAACCTCCTCCGCGAGGGCCTCGACCTGCCCGAGGTGTCACTGGTGTGCATCCTCGACGCCGACAAGGAGGGCTTCCTCCGGTCGGAGACCTCGCTCATCCAGACGATGGGTCGCGCCGCACGCAACGTCGACGGCCAGGTCGTCATGTACGCCGACACGATCACCCGCTCGATGCAGGCGGCGATCGACGAGACGCAGCGGCGCCGCAAGGTGCAGATCGCCTACAACCTCGAACACGGCATCAACCCGCAGACGATCCGCAAGGCGGTCGGCGACATCCTGTCGTTGCTGCGCCCCGACGACACGGCGCCGATCCCGGGCAAGGATCGCCGTCGTCAGCGCGAGCGCGACAAGGTCCAACGCGATCTCAAGTCGCTGCCGCAGCAGGAGTTGGCACGCCTCATCCAGACGCTGGAAGAGGAGATGCACGAGGCCTCGGCCGAGCTCAAGTTCGAGTACGCCGCCAGACTGCGCGACGAGATCAACGACCTGCGCCGAGAGCTCCGCGACGCCCAGTAGTGTCGTGCTCGTGGGCAGTAGCACCAGCAAGCCTCGCAAGGGCCACGAGAAGTCGAAACACCTCCCGAAGGTCGGTACGCCGGCCAACCAGCAGTGGGAGCACGAGACGCACGAGTCGGTGATGTTCGGCTCGACCGGCAAGATGATCGCCGGCGGCCTCATCGGCATCCTCGTCGTGATCGGACTGCTGGTCCTCACCCTCTGACCCGTTCGTTTCGGCGATCGAGACGGACCGTCGACTACTGTCCAGCCGACGACACATCGGAGGGGGGACATGGCCGACGGCAAGATCGGGACGGCAGCGGTGATGTTCACCGACCTCGTCGGATCGACCGAGTTGCGGCTGCGCCTCGGCGAGGAGGCAGCCGAAACGCTGCGCTCTCGGCACGATCGGCTGCTCACCGAGTCGGTCGAGTCGCATGATGGCAGGGTCGTCAAGCGCCTCGGCGACGGGATCATGGCATCGTTCATCAGCTGCGCCGATGCGCTCGCAGCCGCAGTGTCCATCCAGCAGGAGGTGGACCTGTCGAACCGGCTGGCGGGTGGTGAGCGCCTCGACGTGCGTATCGGCGTCTCGGTCGGCGACCTGAGTCTCGAAGGAGACGACTGCTTCGGCCTGGCCGTGGTCGAGGCCCAACGGCTCGAGTCGGCCGCGGATCCGGGTTCGATCTGGTGCGCCGACGTCGTTGCCCATCTCGCTCGTGGCCGGGGCGGCCACACCTTCGAGTCACTGGGAGCCCTGACGCTCAAGGGACTCGCCGATCCTCTCGCGGCCAGCGCCGTGTGCTGGGAGCCGATTCGTGAGAGATCCGATCGCGACGTGACGCTTCCGGCGGTCCTGGCCGGTCCGGGATTTCCGTTCTCGGGTCGCTCCGAGGTCTTCGACCGGTTGCTCGAAACGTGGCGGTCGGGCGCTGCGGGTGGCTTCGAGGTCGTCCTGCTGGCCGGCGAGCCCGGAGTCGGCAAGACCCGGCTCGCTCAGGAACTCGCTCGACGGATCCGGGCTGACGCGATCTCCCAGGGAGAGGTCACCCCGCTGGTGCTCGCCGGAAGGTGCGACGAGGACGGCGATGCGTTCCAGGCGTTCGGCACCGCGCTCGAGTGGTTCGTCCGCCACGACACGCCCGACCGTGCTGCGCTCGGCGAATTCCCGGGCGACCTCGACCGGTTGGTGCCGCGTCTGAGGGACGTCGTTGCCGACCTGCCGCCGCGACTTCGCGACGAGCCGGACGCCGAGCGTCAACGGTTGTTCCAGGCGGTCGAGTCGTGGTTGGGCGAGGGCGGAGCCGACCGGCCCAGATTGCTCGTGATCGACGACCTGCACTGGGCCGACGAGCCGACGCTGCTGCTGTTGAAGCATGTGATCCGGAGTCGGCCCATCGGTCTCGTCGTCGTGGGCACCTACCGCGATACCGACCTCGACCGCGGGCACCTGCTCGCATCGATGCTCAGCGAGTTCCGGTCTTCCGGCGAGGTCACTCGGATCGGAATCGAGGGACTGGGGCCCGCTGACGTACGTGAGCTGCTCGTTCGAGCCGGCGGACACGAGCTCGACGCTGCCGGCCTGGAATTCGCCGACCGGGTACAGCGTGAGACCTCGGGTAACCCGTTCTTCCTGAGTGAGGTGCTCCGCGACCTGATCGAGAACGGAACACTCGTCGAACGAGGTGGTCAGTGGACGAGCGACCTGCAGGTCCACGAGGCGGGCATCCCCGAAGGTGTTCGGGAGGTCGTCGGCCAGCGGCTCCATCGACTGGGCGACTCGGTCGAGCGGGTCCTGCGGACTGCCGCAGTGATCGGCTACGAGTTCGACGTCGACGTGCTCGCCGATGTGCTCGGTACAGGAGTCGACGAGGTGCTGGATGCGTTGGACGCCGCGGTGGCTGCGAACCTGGTGATCGACGTCGGCGCCGACCGGCATCGTTTCGCTCATCGGCTCGTGCGCGAGACCCTCCACGCAGAGCTGTCGCCGAGTCGACGCCGTCGCGAACACCGCAAGGTGGCGGTGGCGCTCGAGGCTCGCCACCAGGACTCGCTCGATGACGTCACGCCCGATCTGGCGGTGCACTGGACCGAGGCTTCGGTTGGTGGGGACCGCCGACGCGCGATCGACGTGACGGTGCGCGCAGCGGAGCTGGCTGCGGCGCGCGGTGCCCACGAGAACGGGGCCCGATGGTTCGGCCGAGCACTCCAACTCATGACGGACGACGAGTCCGACTGGTCGGCTGTGCGGCGCCGCGTGCTGGTTCGTCTCGCCGAGGCCGAGGGCGTGTCCGGCGCCGCCGCAGACGCCCGCCGACACGCCTTGGAGGCGGCCCGCGCGGCGATCGACGTCGACGATGCCGCCACCGCAGTGGCGGCGCTGCGCGTGCGGGCGCGGCACAGCTTCAGCGCGAGCGATCCTGCCGATCCAGAACGGGTCGACCTGCTGGGCGAAGCGCTGGCGATGTCGTCGCTGGACACGTGGCAGCGGGCGGCGCTGCTGGGCGAGTTGGCCAAGGAGCTGATCTTCGAACGTGACCTCGCAGGTCGACGGCGGGCGTTGGACGAACGGCAGGTGCTCCTGCGCGAGCTCTCCCTCCGCGAGCGGGTGGAGCTCGTGGCGACGGCGGGAACGACCTCGTACGTGTGTCCGAGTCGACCGATCCTGCAGCACCAGGCGGACGAGGCGCGCACAGTGCTCGACCAGACGCACGAGTTGTCGGCGTCGGAGCGGTGGCGCATCCTCGGCCATCTCGCATACACCGCCCTGCAACTCGGCGACCGAGGCGTCCTCGACGGGGCAATCGACGCCATGTCGTCGCTCGGAGCGGAAATCGGTGCGGTGCGGATGTCGATGACTCGACTCCACGAGACGATGCGGTGCACGGTCGACGGGGATGTGGCGGGCGCCCAACTCGTCGCTGACGCGCTGGTAGAACAGCTCGAAGAGCTCGGCGTGCCTGACGCGAGCGCCTATCGTTCGACCACCACGCTGGCGATCAGCCGTGAACGCGGCACGATGGTCGACCTCGCGTCCATCGTCGATGAGCTCGCGGTCGGCGCACACCGGGCGGGACCCGAACGCACGACCGCCGCGTTCGTGCGGTTGTTGCGAGGAGACCTCGAGTTCGCTCGCGCGGCGATGAACGACCTCGACGACCGGGAGTTCGCGGACGATGCCACGCTGCAGCTCTGCATGGCGTTCTGGGCCGAGATCGTGGCCGGGCTCCGCAGTAACGACGATTGCAGCCGCTTCATCGAGCTGCTCGGCCCGGCGTCGGGGGTCAACCTCCTGATCGGTGGGATGTACCTCGGACCGGTGGATCGGCTGCTCGCACTCCTCCACGAGGCCCAGGGGCAACATGGTCGAGCCGACGAGCTGTTCGAATCGGCAATCGCGCAGCAATCGGCGCTGGTGAGCGCTCCCTGGGTCGCTCGCACGCAGGTCGACTGGGCATCGGCCTGCCTCGTTCGTGGCGAACGCGAGCGAAGCACCGCCTTGCTCGCCGCGGCGACCGACACACTGGGCGATCTCGACCTCGCCGACACACGCAGGCGTCACGCCGAGCTGGTCACACTGCTGGCCGCCGGCTCCTGATCGGCCGAAACTCGGCAACGGACACTCGACCGATGCACGAGCGACGACCACCGAGCGATGAGCGAAAAGCCCGGATTTGGTCGGTCGGCTCATCGGTGTGCGGGTCCTGAGTGCTGTGCCATCATCATGGCGGTGAGGCACGTGTGCTGAAGTCGTTGGGGGCCACGATCGCCCAGGTCACCCAGCGCGTGCGGGTCGGCGAGCCCGACGAGCGGGGGCGGTCGCTACAGCACTACGAGCGCGCTCAACGGGCAGCGGAGCAGGCCGAGCGCCGGCGTCGCCAGAAGACGTTCCTGGCGCTCGCCGCGGTGTTCGTGGCGATGGTGGCGGTCTTCAGCACCATCTTCCATTCGCTGATGGAGTACGAGGATCGCTCGTACTCGTGGCCGACCAGCGTGTACTGGACGCTCACGACGATGACCACCTTGGGGTTCGGCGACATCACCTTCGAGTCCGACGCCGGACGCATCTTCTCGGTCGTCGTGCTGCTCGCCGGGTCGACGTTCCTGCTCGTCATGTTGCCGTTCGTGTTCATCCAGTTCGTGTTCATGCCGTGGATGGCCGAACGCGACCGGCGGCGAGCGCCGAGAGTGCTGCCTGCGTCGACGACGGGACACCTCTTGCTCACCCAGCTCGGACCCGTCGAGGCGGCGATCATCGAGCGCGCCGACCAGGCCGATGTGCCGTACGTGCTGATCGTCGACGACGTCGTCGAAGCCGGGCTGATCCACGACGAGGGGCGCAACGTGATGGTCGGAGCGCTCGACGACCCGGAGACCTACCGCAATGCCCGCGTCGACCAGGCAGCGCTCGTGATCGCCACCCAGTCCGACCAGATCAACACCAACATCGCGTTCACCGTCCGGGAGATCGCACCGGACGTCGAGATCGTGGCCAGCGCCAACTCACCGGCTTCGGTCGACATCCTCGAGATCGCCGGCGCCGACCACGTCGTGCAGCTCGGCGAGATCCTCGGATCGGCGATGGCGGCGCGTACGTTCGGGCTCTCGGGTGACAGTCACGTGATCGGCGACTTCGCCGGCCTGCAGATCGCCGAGGCGAGCCCGAGTGCCGACCTCCTGGGCAAGACGCTCGCCGAGGTGCAGCTCCGCAAGCGTTTCGGCGTCAGCATCATCGGGGTCTGGCGTCGTGGTGACTTCTCGGTGGCCACCGCCGATACGAGCCTGACCGCTTCGTCGATGCTCATCCTGGCCGGCACGTCCGAGCAGCTCGCGGCCTACGACTCGTGTTACGCCGGCGACTCGACGGCACCCGCCCGTGGCGTGATCATCGGTGGGGGACGGGTCGGCCGAGCGGTCGGAGCGGCGTTCGCCGACCAGGGCGTCGAGTACGCCATCGTCGAACAGCTCGCAGAACGTCGGCGAGACGGCGTGAACTACGTGATCGGCGACGCTGCCGACCGGGCGGTGCTCGAGGCGGCCGGCATCGACGACGCCGGTGCGATCCTGATCACGACGCACGACGACAACGTCAACGTGTACCTCACCCGCTACTGCCGCGGGCTGCGTCCCGACGCGCGGATCGTCTCGCGGTCGAAGCTCGATCGGAACGTCTCGACGTTGTATCGGGCGGGTGCCGACGCCGTGTTGTCGTATGCGGGCACGGGGTCGGCGGCGATCTGGAACCACCTGCGCGGCGATGAGACCGTGTTGGTGGCACAAGGCCTCAACGTGTTCCGAACGCCGATCCCCAAGGAGCTCGCCGGCACGACGCTGGCATCCGCGCACGTCCTTCGGCGCACGGCGTGCAACGTGGTGGCGGTCGAGCGCAACGGCGTGCTCGAGGGCAACCCCGACCCGCATGTCCCGCTGCCGGGGACCGGCGAGCTGGTCCTCGTCGGCACCGATGTGGCCGAGGCACGGTTCTCCGAGGAGTTTCCCCACGCCCGTCGGCGTCCGTCGATGCGTCGAGTCGAGCGGCGGTCGCGCTGACCGCCGAGGCGATGTCACGCCGGTTCGACAATGCGCAGACGCAACCGCGATGACGGTCTGCATCGCTCTCTCCTCCGATCCACTACTGGTGCGGCCACTCAGCGGAAGGTCCTGCAGAACTGCTCCAGCAGGGACCCGTGCTCGTCGGCTCGCCGACCGATCGGGAGCAGGGGACGGTCCGAACGCTCGATGAGCGCTGCGACCACCAGGAGTCCCGTGCCGCCGAGTGCGATCCAGCTCCACGTGGGGGCGGCGGCGAGTCGAGCACCGGCGGACACGACGACGGTGCCGGCGATCATGACCGAGCCGGCAACGAGCGGTGCGCCGAGTCGGTGCCAGCCGCCGATTCCGATCGATACGACGCCGAGGGCGAGCGCTCCGAGAGTCGCCCAGTCGGTGTTCGGCTCGACTTGTGAGGCGAGCAACCAGGTGCCGCCGAGCGCCAGTCCTGGCCCGTAGGCGAACCACGTGGTGACCGGTTGTGTACGTCGCACACCCCAGCCGGCGGCGAGCAGGACCAGCGAGAGCACGCCGACCGCCATGTCGACGCCGGTGGCTCCGTACGGTGCGATCGCAGCGATGGCCCAGGGATTCGTACCGGTCGTCCACCACATGCTCGCCAGCCCGATCACCGAGACGCCCGAGCCGAGAAGTGCTGCGATCGGACCGCGCAGCGTCGCCCCGGCGAGCGCGAGCTGCGCGCCGACCATCGTCACCGCGATCGACATGAACACCGGTCCGGCGACGGCGCCCGACAGCACGGTGAGTGACGTTGCCGTTGCGCCTGCGGTCAACAGCGGGAGGAGTCGACGGTCGAGCGTCGCGATGCCGCTGAGGGCTGTCCCGACGACGACGCCGGCCATCGTGGCGGTGCCGGCATCGATCCCTGCGGTGGCGAGGGCGACCGCGCCGGTGATCGCCATGAGTGCTGCTGCGACGTGTGTGCGACTGCTCGCAAGGCTCCGACTCGATCCTGCGAACGCCAGTGCGATCACCGCAAGGACGGTCACGGTCGTCCACCCGGTGGGCGCATCGCCGACGGTGAGCACGCCGATGACGGTCAACGCTGCGAGCGGCCAGCGGGACCGGTCGGGCTCGAGCGTCGCACCCACCGCGATCAGCGCTGCGAACACGATCGTGCCGACTTCGACCCGACCGTTGGCCACCACGAGTGCGGTCGCGATGCCGAAGACGCTGGCTCCGACGATCACCCGCACGCCTTCGTCGTTGCGGCGCACCGTCGACACGCTGATCATCCAGACGACGCCGCTGGCGGCAACGATCGCGACCCGGATCCATCCCGGAAGCGTCGTGTCGGCGAGTTCGGCGGACACGACCCACGTTGCGACCGTGGCGGTGGTCACGTCCCACGACCGCCACGGCGTGCTGACGCTGATGGCCACCCACGCTGCGACCGCGGCACATGATGCGATCGCCAACGGCGCACCCCCGACGACGAGTGCGCTGAACCCCGCGGCAGCGGCCGCCAGCGATGCCGCGGTGCGCCACCTCTCGTCGGCGGCTCGGCGGGCCGAACCGATCGCTGCTGCGAACAGTGCCAAGCCGGTCAGGGCCGCCGGGACGACCGCACCGGCGGCGTCGGCCTCCATGCCGACGAGCCACCGGTTCCAGATGAGGGAGTACGGCACCAGGAGAGCGAAGGCTCCGAGGCCGACAGCGACGGCCGGCGCCGACCGGTGTGCGATGTGACGCCAGGGCGACGAGTTCCGCGTTGCACCAGCCGCCTCGGCAGCGAGGAGGAGAAGCGCAGGGATCGACCACCACACGCGAGCTCCTGCTTCGCCCACGACGAGGGACGTGAGCACTCCCGAGGCAATGGTCGCCAACGCGCATGCTGCGAGCGGAACGTTGGCCTGGCGGGTGGCGACGACCGCCAACACGGCCGCTGCAATCGCGCACGACAGGGGCGCGGACCAGACGAGGTCGTCGCCGGTCATCCCCAGCCGGGTGATCGTCCCGGATCCGACGCCGAGCACCGCCGACCAGGCGGCGATGGGGCTCACACCCACGGCGACCGACAGGGTGACGGCCCGCCGGGTCGAGCCGAGGAGCAGCGCGACGACGGAGCCGGCGGCGACGATGATCGTCACCGGAACCGATGTGAGTGCCGAGGCCCCCACCGCTGCGAGTCCGAACGCGACGACGGTCGATGCCTTCAGCACGGCCACGTCCCATCGGCGTGACTGGAGTTCGGTCGCCACGAGCGCGGCGGCTCCTCCGACGAGGGTGCAGATCGGCCAGGGCGAGCCGAGCGTGGCCGCCGCGGCGATGCCGACGGGAGCAGTCAGCGCAGCAGCCAGTGTTGCCAGCGCACGTGATGTCGACGGGAGGCGACGTCGTCCGGTTTCGGCGGCGAAGTAGATCGCGACGAGCGCCGAGACGAGACCGGCGAAGCGGACCTCGGGGTCGATCGACCGCCAGTTGCCGGCGACGACGATGATCGACGCGACGAGCAACAGTGAGGCGCCCCCGGTGGCCAGCCAGCCGGCCGCGCTGAGTGCTGGCGGCCGCCACGCCGGCGCCGGCCGGTCGGGGGTGCGAGCGGCCGGCGATGGTCCGGTCGGGGGAGCGGGCCAAGTGGGCGGGGGAAGCGGTACGTCGTCCATGTCCTCGATCGTGAAGGCCGACGGAGCCGGGCACCATCGGGGCAATCCCCTACGACGGCCTGGGTACCCGCGCGCCCCAGGCGTCGGTGGGGGACTCTCCCCATGGACGCCCATGATGTCGATCTCGATGATCGACCACATGAACTCGACGAGCCGACTGGCTGGCCCACGATGATCGCCGGAGCGATCTGCGAACAGAGCGACTGCAGGGGCTTGGTGTTGATGATCCTCGCTGTCCTGGCCGCCGTCGTGATGGTGGCGACGGTGGTGGCGCTGGCGTGGGCGGCGACGGTCGCCGCCGTCCTCGAGCGCCGTGGCTGGGGCCCGGCGAGGCGCCGCACGGCGGGAGCGTTCGTTGCAGCCGCCGGAATCATGGGGGTCTGGTCGGTGGCGACCGGGCTGTCCGATGTCGGCGCTGCAGTCGCGGTCGCCGCTGCGATCGCAGCCATTCCCGGTGCGATCTGGCAGCGGTCGGTGACGAAGCGGTATCGGGCCCGTCAGTCGAGCCCATGCTCGACGGCGTAGCGCACCAGGTCGCTCCTGCGGGACAAATGCAGCTTGCCGAGGATGTTGCGGACATGGTTCTCGGCCGTCTTCGGCGAGATCTCGAGCTCGAGGCCGATTTCTCGGTACGTGTGGCCGCGGGCGACGAGTTGGAGCACCTGACGCTCGCGTTCGGTGAGCGGGTTCGTGTCGGCGGACTTCGCCAGGCGGCGGAACTCGCCGAGCACCAGTGCGGCGAGCGACGCCGAGAACACCGGCTCACCAGCCGATGCCGCCACCAGTGCCGAACGGATCTCGTCGATCGGCGCCGTCTTGACCAGGTAGCCGGCTGCGCCCGCAGCGACGGCGTCGAGCAGATCACGTTCGGCCTCGCTCACGGTGAGGATCACGATCGGGCAGATGGTCGCACACGCCTCGACGACGGCGAGCCCACCGCCGCGCGGCATGTGGAGATCGGAGACGACCAGGTCGGGGCGACGAGCCCTGATCACGTCGATCGCGCCCTCGGCGTCATCCGCCTCGCCCACGACCTCGAAGTCCGGTCCGAGCTCGTTACGGACGCCGGCACGCATCAATTCGTGGTCGTCGGCGAGTACGGTCCGGATCGGCATCGTCACGTCGTCCAGACTCGCACCTCGGTGCCCGCTCCCGGTGAACTGACGATTTCTGACCGCCCGCCGACATCACGAATTCGACCGATGATCGAGTCGTCCACGCCGTGGCCGCTCCGGTGAGCCCCGACGTCGAAACCGCTGCCGTCGTCGCGAACCGACGCAAAGATCGTCCCGTCGTCGTCGACGTCGACGAAGACGACGATGTGGGCGGGATCAGCATGCTCGAGCGCGTTGGCGACCGCTTCGCCGATCGCGCCGGCCACGGCCCGCTGCGCCGCTGACGGCGCATGGTGGTCGTTGTCGAGCACTCCGACCGAGATCGTCGCCTGGGATGTGCCGTGGTGGTCCACGGCGCGGTCGACCGCCGTTCGCACCATCTGCTCGAGCGTGTGGTCCGACTGGGCCGATGCCCCGAAGATGAACCGCCGCAGTTCGCGATCGGCATCGCGGGCGGTGCGCGCGAGGTCCGGATCGGTGTCGGCGGTGCGCCGCTCGACGAGTGCGAGTGTCTGCAGCACCGTGTCGTGCAGCACCCGGGCGACGTCGTCGCGGGCGCGGCGGTCGGCGATGTCGGACTCGGCCCGACGCAGCAGTTGTGCCTGCCAGCCGAACACGGCACCGGCCGCCGAGTAGAACAGCGACGTGGCGACGATCGAGATCACGTGTCGCGTGCTCCATGCGTCGAATTCGTTGAGTACCGCACCGAGCCATTCGGCCGGCCCGATCGCCAGGCCGACGGCAGCGGCGACGACCGGCCCACGGGCGAGCCCGATCGAGACGACCGCGATGAGCGGATACTGCGTGGCCAGGCTCTGTGACACTTCGAAGACGTGGCCCGGTTCGAACACCCACCCGTCGATGATGCTCAGACCGATCGCCAGTGCTGCCTCGGCGACCAGGAACGAGGTCGCGAGCAGTGCCTCGGGCCTCGCGCGCACGGCGTAGGTGGACCAAGCCGACACGCTGGCGACGGCAACGATGCAGAGCCAGGCCGTGAGTGGGTGCTCGATCGCATCGCGCTCCGATGACACGACGACAACGCCGACCATCCACATCAGGGTGAGCCACCGGGCGACGACGAGTGCACGCTCGATCGTCAATGCCGTCGGGAACATTCGAGGTTCGGCGACGTCGAAGGTCTCGGCCACGCCCCGCACTGTGTCAGGTCGGAGCAGGTCCCGGCGGGCTTTCGGGTGTCGGAACACATGTTCGGGAGATAGGCTCGGCCGGCGATGGCCGCCCGCACCTCCGCCGACGCATCGGCGCCCGCCAAGAAGCCCCGCGCCCGCCGCACCGCACCAGCCGACGACCCGCAGATCGTCGTGCGGGGCGCCCGCGAGCACAACCTCAAGAACGTCAACGTCGAGTTGCCGCGCGACAAGCTCATCGTGTTCACCGGGCTGTCCGGTTCGGGCAAGTCGAGCCTGGCTTTCGACACGATCTACGCCGAGGGGCAGCGCCGCTACGTCGAGTCGCTGAGCTCCTACGCCCGCCAGTTCCTCGGGCAGATGGACAAGCCCGACGTCGACATCATCGAGGGGCTGTCGCCGGCGATCTCGATCGACCAGAAGTCGGCGAGCCGCAATCCGCGTTCCACGGTCGGCACGATCACCGAGGTCTACGACTACCTCCGTCTGCTGTATGCCCGCATCGGCGTGCAGCACTGCCCGAACGACGGCACGAAGCTGCAGCGCCAGACGCCGCAACAGATCGTCGACCGCATCCTCGACATGGACGACGGCATCCGCTTCCAGGTGCTCGCCCCGGTGGTGCGCGGGCGCAAGGGCGAGTACGACACCCTGCTGCAGGATCTCTCCGGCCAGGGATATGTGCGAGCGCGCATCGACGGTGAGACCGTCGACATCGACGAGTTCCTCAAGCGCGAGGAACGTCTCGCCAAATACGAGAACCACAAGATCGAGATCGTCGTCGACCGGCTCGTGCTCAAAGAGGGCATCGAGCGACGGCTCACCGATTCGCTCGAGCAGGCGCTCGGGCTCGCCGACGGCGTCGCCGAGATCGAGGTCGTCCCGCGTGAGGGGGAGGGCCAGCCGGAGACGCTCACGTTCAGCCAGCACCTCGCGTGCCCGGTGTGCGGCACCAGCTACGACGAGCCGGCGCCGCGCAACTTCTCGTTCAACTCGCCGTACGGCGCCTGCGCGGCGTGCGACGGCCTCGGTACGACGTTCGAGGTCGATCCGGAACTGATCATCCCCGACCCCGAGATGTCGCTGCTCGACGGCGCGATCGCACCCTGGCGCAGCGCCAACACCCAGTACTTCACCCGCATGCTCGAGTCGGTTTCCGAGGCCCAGGGCATCGACATGCACGCGCCGTGGGAGCAGCTCACCGCCAAGCAGCAGAAGGTCGTCCTCCACGGGGTCAAGGGCAAGATGACCGTCAAGTACAAGAACCGCTACGGGCGGTCGCGGTCGTACTCGACCGAGTACGAGGGCGTGATCCCGTGGATCAAGCGGCGTCACGAGGGCAGCGACAGCGACTGGGCGCGCGAGCAGTACGAGGGGTACATGCGCCTCGTCGCCTGCTCGACGTGCAACGGCGCCCGGCTGAAGCCGTCCACGCTGGCGGTCACGATCGAGGGCAAGAACATCTCCGAGGTGTCCGACATGTCGATCGGCGAGTCGGCGAAGTTCCTCGCCGCGCTCGAGTTGTCCGAGCGAGATCGCATGATCGCCGAACGCGTCACCAAGGAGATCAACGCCCGGCTCGGCTTCCTGCTCGACGTCGGCCTCGACTACCTGACGATGTCGCGATCCGCCGGCACGCTCGCGGGTGGTGAGGCGCAGCGCATCCGGCTGGCGTCGCAGATCGGTTCCGGCCTGGTCGGCACGCTGTACGTGCTCGACGAGCCGTCGATCGGGCTGCACCAGCGCGACAATCGGCGCCTGATCGACACGCTCACGCGGTTGCGGGATCTCGGCAACACGGTGATCGTCGTCGAACACGACGAGGAGACCATTCGCGAGAGCGACTGGATCGTCGACATCGGGCCGGGGGCCGGCGAGCACGGCGGCGAGGTCGTGTACTCAGGCAAGGTGCCCGGGATCCTCAAGGTCAAGGAGTCGGTGACCGGGCAGTACCTGTCGGGCCGCCAGAAGATCCCGGTGCCCGAGCAGCGGCGTCCCCAGGGGCTCGAGTTCCTCCGGATCCAGGGGGCCCGCGAGCACAACCTCCAGAACATCGACGTCGATATCCCGCTCGGCAACTTCGTCACCGTCACCGGTGTGTCGGGGTCCGGCAAGTCGACGCTGGTGCGCGACATCCTGCTGCCGGTGCTGATGCAGCGCATCTACAAGTCGAAGATGGCTGCCGGCAAGCACAAGCGCATCGACGGCATCGAGTTCCTCGACAAGGTCATCGACATGGACCAGTCACCGATCGGTCGCACGCCGCGCTCGAACCCGGCGACGTACACGGGCGTGTTCGACAACATCCGCAAGCTGTTCGCCTCCACCAACGAAGCCAAGGTGCGCGGCTACATGCCGGGCCGGTTCTCCTTCAACGTCAAGGGCGGCCGCTGCGAGGCCTGCTCGGGCGACGGCACGCTCAAGATCGAGATGCACTTCCTGCCCGACGTGTACGTGCCATGCGAGGTGTGCCACGGCGCCCGGTACAACCGCGACACACTCGACATCGAGTTCAAGGGCAAGAACATCGCCGAGGTGCTCGACATGCCGGTCGCCGAGGCGGTCGACTTCTTCGCCAACCAGCCGGGCATCGCCCGGTACATGCAGACGCTCGTCGACGTCGGGCTCGGTTACGTGCGGCTCGGGCAGTCGGCGCCGACGCTCTCCGGCGGCGAGGCGCAGCGCGTGAAGCTCTCGGCCGAGCTGGCCAAGCGGTCCACCGGCCACACGATCTATCTGCTCGACGAGCCGACGACCGGCCTGCACTTCGACGACGTGCGACGGTTGCTGACGGTGCTGCAGCGCCTGGTCGACCAGGGCAACACCGTGCTGGTGATCGAGCACAGCCTCGACGTGATCAAGACCGCCGACTGGGTGATCGACCTCGGCCCGAACGGGGGTAGCGGCGGCGGCATGATCGTCGGCGAGGGACCGCCCGAGCACATCGCCACCCTGGAGGCGAGCCACACCGGCCGCTTCCTCCGCGACGTCCTCTGACCGCCCGACCCGTCCGAGCGATGAGCGAAAAGCCCGGATCTGGGCGGTTGGCTCATCGGCGTGGGTGTCGTGCGGCGAGTGATGAGCGAAAAGCCCGGATTTGGGCGGTTGGCTCATCGCTCGGGTGCGTTGGGGGTGGAAGCGATCGGAGCTGACAAACTGCGGTGATGGTCGACGCCGTGATCGACGCCGGTGTCGACCGGAAGGAGCTGCAGCGCCGGACCTTGCGTTCGCTGCGACTGGCGCAGGTGCCGGGTCAGGCGGCGGTCGCTGGGATGGTCGCCGTCGTGTCGCTGCTTGCGAGCGACCTGCTCGGCTCGGACCGCCTCGCCGGCATGGGCAGTGCCTCGTTCACGATCGGTGCGGCGTTCACGGCGATACCCCTCGCTGCATTCATGCGTCGGCGGGGACGGCGGGTCGGGTTGTCCCGCACGCTGCTGATCGGAGCGCTCGGTGCATCGATCGCAGCAACCGGCGGACAGCTCCGCTGGTTCCCGTTGTTCCTGATCGGGATGGTGGCCTTCGGTGCCGGACAAGCAGCAACGCTCCAGCAGCGTTACGTCGCCGCCGACCTCGCCGAACCGGATTCCCAGGGCGCGTCGATCGCCGCCATCGTGTGGGTCGGCACGCTCGGCGCTGCGCTCGGTCCGCTGCTGACGCCGTTCGAGAAGTCGGTGGCCGAACGCCTCGGGTTCGACGAGTTGATCGGCCCGTTCCTCTTCGCTGCGGCTTTCTTCCTGCTGGCCGCATCGGTGATCTGGATCCGGTTGCGGCCGGACCCGCTCGAGGTGATCGGCGGCATCGACCCACACGCCGAACGGACGCGGTTGTTGCGGGTGGTGCGGGCGTCGTCGTCGGTGATCTGGGCATCGCCCGGCGCACGGCTCGGCATCGCCGCCATGGCGGCATCGCAGGCGGCCATGGTCGGGGTGATGACGATGACACCGCCGCACATGAAGGATCACGGTCACGCCGACCTCTCGGCGTTCGTGATCGCGCTGCACATCGTGGGCATGTACGGCTTGTCGCCGATCGTCGGTCGATTCGTCGACCGCCACGGTGCGATCAGGGCGATCCGGTTTGGTGCGGTGATTCTCGGCGCCGGAACGATCAGCACGGTGCTCGCCGGTTACGTCCCGGTGATGATGTTCGTGGGGCTCTTCCTCCTCGGTCTCGGCTGGAGTTTCGGGCTGATCGGAGGCACCACCATCTTGACGGCGTCGGTCCCCGAGACGTCACGCGTCGAGGTGCAGGGCACCGGTGACCTCACGCTCAGTCTGTGTGGCGCCGCAGCCGCACTCAGTTCCGGCTTCGTCAAGGCGTCGTTCGGGTTCCACCTCCTCGCCGACGCAGCGACCGCTCTGGCTGCGCTCCTCCTCGTTCTTACCTGGTACACCACGGCGATCGGTCGGTCCCGGTCGTCCGTGTGACCGGATGGTCGATCGCTTCCGGTGCGCACCGGTCAGCTCGCGGCACGCAGCAACAGTTGGGAGTGCAGTGACCGGATCTCGGCGATCGTTTCGTTGAATCGATCCTCGTACTGCGCCTTGGTGATGCGGGTGGTGATCCAACCGATCGTGGAAGCAGCCCGGTCGCGGGCGGCGTCGGCAGCGATGCCCGCCGTTTCGCGGTGACGGGGGTGAAGATCGACTTCGATCGCCCAACGCAGGTGAGGGATGGCAAGATCGAAGCGAGCCTCGCCGTAGCCGGGAAGCTGGACCCGGTGCTGGCGGACGAGACCCCGGACCGATGTGTGGTGCAGGGCGTCGGCGACCCGCACCTCCGGGTGGGACTCGGCCGCTCCGCCCGGCAGCCGGCGGTCGAGCGCCCGCAGGAACGCCCGAGCCCAGGGCCGTTGGGGGGACAGCCAGTCGACGGCGACAGCGAGCAGGTCGTCGTCGGTCAGCGATCCGTCGTGCGCAGCCTGCTCGATCACCGACAGCAGATCGTCGGGGCCGAGCCATCGGGCCAGGTCGAACACCGTACGGGACCTGCTGGTGAGGCGGACACCGTCGCTGCGCTCGACGACGTCGTTCTGGTGGCGTGCGTCGGTGCGGTAGGGAACGACCCATCTCGAGATGGCCGGGTTGCTGGCCTTCGGGGCGATCACGTGGATCCGATGATCCGCCGGAAGCCGTCGAAGGCCCCACAGCCGACCTGCGGTCGGACCGGCGATGGCGACGTCAGGGCGGGCGAGACAGACCGCTGCGCATCGGCTCGACTCGCTGATCGGGGCGCTGGGAGTTCGGTACGCGCCCCGCAGAACCAGCTCCAGGTCGCCTGACTGCTGCAGGTGACGGAGGTCGCGGTGCGACATCCCCATCTGGAGGAGCTGGTCGACCGAGGCGGCGCCGTGCTGGCGCGCGAACACTGCGTGGGCTTGGGGTGTGAGGTGGACCACATCGAACCTCCGGGACATCGAGACGTCGGAGGGAGTCGGCGCAGACGACGCTAACGAGCCCGGTCGGTAGATCCTCGACCCCACTCGAGCGATGAGCGAAAAGCCCGCATTTCGGGCGGTTGGCTCATCGCTTACGGCGAACCCGGTGCGGCGATGAGCGAAAAGCCCGCATTTGGGCGGTTGGCTCATCGCTTTCCGTCGGACCCGGACGCGATGGGGCCGGCCGACGACGCTGCGTCAGCGGTTGCGGAGGCGTTTGCTGAGGTCGTTGAGGCGCTTCTTCTCGTCGCCGGTGAGCGAGTCCATCCCGTTGGCGCCGATCTTGTCGAGCAGTGCGTCGAGTTCGATCTGGTCCGCGATGGACGGTGCGCTGGGAGGAGGCATCGGTGCCGGTGCGTTCTTCCACGGGCCCTGCACGACCCCGCCGGGCTTCGACGAGCCGGACGAACGCGACGGCTTCGACTTCTTCTTGGTCTTCTTCGGGCGCCCGGACGACCCGACGCCGTCGAGCGGAAGGTGAGGGATCGGCCACCCGGTGGCCAACCCCAGCGACCGAGCGGCCACCAGCGCCACACCGATCGACACGAGCAGGAAGATCACCTGGCCGGTCTGGTCCGTCCCGGTGAACTGCAGGAGATTGAGGACCGTGAACACGGCAGCGAGCGCCCAAAGTGGAATGACCTCGAACCACTTCACGCCGGGGTAGGTCGCGGCATAGACCCAGATGCCGCCGAGGAACAGGTTGCTCAGCCCGAACTGGATCATGAAGTCGATGCTGTCGTCGAGCGGCCCGATCACCGTGAGGATCAGGGCCGGCACGATCGTGAGTGCCAGCACCCAGGTGAGGAACTTGGCGCGGCCGAACAGCGCCTCGAGTTGCTGGCCGAACAGCCAGAAGAAGACGATGCCGAGCAGCGGCCAGATCGCAGGCTCGGTAGCGACCGGCCACGTCACCAGGCGCCACACCTCGAAGTCGCGGACGAGGACGGGAGCGAACCACAGCCGATCCCACGCATCGCGGAACAGGCCCCACAGGAACATCGACGCGACCGCCAGCGCACACAGGATGTCGGTGGTGGTGACGTCGAGGTTGCCCGCACGGAACCAGCCATCGTTCGGTCGGCGGCGGAAGATGGCTGCGAACTGGTCGGACATCGGGCATCACGGTATCCGCCCGTCCGTATGCTTGAGACGTCATGAGGGTCCTGTCACGGTGAAGTCATGGTGAAACGTCCCCCGGCCGGCACGATCCCCGAGTCGCCGGGGTCGTACCAGTTCAAGGACGCACACGGCCGTGTGATCTACGTCGGCAAGGCGTCGAACCTCCGCCAGCGGCTGTCGAACTACTTCCAGTCCCCGGCGAACCTGCACCCCCGAACCGCTCAGATGGTCGAAACGGCCGAGTCGGTCGAGTGGACCATCGTGCGCAACGAGGTCGAGGCGCTGATGCTCGAGTACTCGCTCATCAAGCAGCACGACCCTCGATTCAACGTGCGCCTGCGCGACGACAAGAGCTACCCGTTCCTCGCCGTGACGGTCGACGATCAGTGGCCGCGGGCGCTGGTGATGCGTGGTCGCAAACGCAAGGGCACCCGATACTTCGGCCCCTACGCCCATGCGTACGCCATCCGCGACACCCTCGACCTGTTGTTGAGGTCATTTCCGATCCGTACGTGCAGCCCGGCCAAGTTCAACCAGCACGAACGGCTGGGTCGGCCGTGCTTGCTCTACCACATCGAGAAGTGCGCCGGTCCCTGCGTCGGCGAGATCGAGGAGATGCCGTACCGCGAACTCGTCAACGAGCTGATCGACTTCCTCGACGGCGACACCGACGAGATCGTCAACCGCCTCGAAGCCGACATGCAGGCGGCCGCGACCGACCTCGAGTTCGAACGTGCGGCCCGTCTACGCGACCGGCTGACGGCCGTGCGCAAGGCGATCGAGAAGCAGCAGATGGTCGCCGACCGCAACGAGGACCTCGACGTGATCGGGATCGCCGAGGACGAACTCGAGGCCTCCGTGCAGGTGTTCTACGTGCGGCGAGGGCGAGTGGTCGGCCGCAAGGGGTTCGTGCTCGACAAGGTCGAGGAGCTGACGCCCGGGCGTCTGATCGACCGCATCCTCGAGTCGATGTACGGCGACGACCCGATCCTCGGCGTGCCCAAACAGGTGCTGGTGCCCTACGAGGCCGAGGAGCTCGAGACCTACGAGGAGTGGCTCTCCATGGGCCGAGGTTCACGGGTCCAGGTGCGCGTGCCCCAGCGGGGCGACAAGCGTGCGCTGCTCGAGACCGTCACCCGCAACGCCCAGGAGGAGTTCACGCGGCACCGCATGCGTCGTGCCAGCGACCACAACTCGCGGAGCCGGGCGCTCACCGAGCTCCAGGACCATCTCGGCCTCCCTGAAGCTCCACTTCGCATCGAGTGCTACGACATGGCCCACCTGCAGGGAACCGACTACGTCGGGTCGATGGTGGTGCTCGAGGACGGGTTGCCGAACAAGCGGGAGTACCGCCGATTCAAGGTGAACGGTGTCGGCGGCGACGAGGTCGGCGCCAGTGACGACTACGCCGCCATGGCCGAGGTGGTGCGGCGGCGCCTGCAGGCGTATCTCGACGAACGCGACCGGCCCGTCACCGAACGGGGCGACACCCCCGGCAAGTTCGCCTATCCACCGCAGCTCCTGCTGGTCGACGGCGGCAAGGGTCAGCTCGGCGCCGCCAAGCGGGTGATCGACGAACTGGATCTTACCGACGAGATCCCGGTGGCCGGTCTCGCCAAGCGGTTCGAGGAGGTGTACGTCCCCGGCCGCAGCGAACCGGTGGAGATCCCTCGGGGCAGCGAAGCGCTGTTCATGCTGCAGCGCATCCGCGACGAGGCGCACCGTTTCGCGAACACGTTCCACCGCGAGCGACGCAGCAAGCGGATGACCTCGAGCGCGCTCGACGGGATCCCGGGGCTCGGCGAGGTGCGTCGCAAGAAGCTGGTCAAGGCGCTGGGCGGGGTCACTGCGGTCAAACGGGCGGAGCTGGACGAGCTCAAGTCGCTCAGCTTCCTCCCGGACGCCGTCGCCGAATCGGTGTACGCGAGGTTCCACGCCCCGGCGACCTGACGACTCGTCGGGGGTCCGTCGCCTTGTGTTCGGTCAGGCGAGCTGCGGGATCACGTCGGTCATCAGCAGGCGGTAGTTCGCCGATCGTTCGTCGGCGCTGGCACCCAAGGTGAAGTCCGGGACGATGAATTCGTCGAAGCCGAGCTCGGCGTAGCGGCCCAACTGCTCGACGAGCGCATCGGCAGAACCGACGATCGAGCGAGGACCCATGTCGCCGTTGCGGATGTTCTCGGCGAGTTCGCCGCTGTCGCTGATGAAGACCAGCGCCTGCGCCGACTTCCACATCGTCGACGCGTCGCGGCCGACCTGCTCGCAGGCGGTGTGGAGCTTGTCGAGCGCACCGCCTGCCATGTCGGGGCCGCCCCAGGTGTTCCACTCGTCGGCGTGCCGTGCGGTGATGCGCAACATGCGTGGACTGCCCGTTCCGACCAGGATCGGCAGCGGCGACTGCACGGGCTTCGGGTCGCACGGTGCGTCGGTGATCTCGTAGTACTCGCCGCTGAAGTCGGTGCGTTCGTTGGCGAGCAGTGAACGGATGATCTGGATCGCCTCCTCGAAACGGGTGACCCGGGGGCCGGGCTCCTGCAACTCGATGCCGTACGCGTGATGCTCGTTGATCTGCCAGCCGGCCCCGATGCCGAGCACCATGCGACCGCCGGAGATGTGGTCGATCGTCGCCGCCCGGTTGGCGAGGAGCGCCGGGTGGTGTACCGAGGTGGGCGACACCAGGGGACCGATCCGGATGCGCTCGGTGACGGCGGCGATGGCCGGCAGCATCGCCCAGCACTCGTTGACGTCGCCGGGCTGGATCGTCTCGCTGCCGGTGTTCGGCATGTAGTGATCGGCGTACCACATGCCGTGCCAGCCGTCGGCGTCGGCCAAGCGGGCGAGGTCGAGCACCTCTGCGGGTGGGCGTTCGGGGTTGGGCCAGATCGAGAACTTCATGGTCCGACCGTAGCCTCGACCCTCGTGACGAACGCCTCCGACCGCACTCCGGCGGATCACGAGTTGTGGGAGGACCACGCCGACTGGTGGATCGACGGGTTCACCGAAGGCGCCGATCCGGAGTACGTCGAGCAGATCCTGCCGCTCGCCGCCGCCGAACTCGCCGGTTTCGATCGCGTGCTCGACATCGGGTGCGGCGACGGCCAGATCAGCCGGGTCCTGGCTGCCACCGGCACCCGGGTGGTCGGCGTCGACCCGACGTGGAACCAGATCCGGGTCGCGCACGAGCGCGGCGGGGGAGCGGGCTACGCACGATCGGGAGCGGCGGCGCTCCCGTTCGCCGAGGAGTCGTTCGACGCCGCGGTCGCCTGCCTCGTGTTCGAACACATCGACGACGTCGATGGGGCGATCGCCGAGGTGGCGCGGGTGCTGCGCCCGGGCGCCCGATTCTCGTTCTTCCTCAACCATCCGCTGCTGCAGACGCCGGGATCGGGCTGGATCGACGACCACACCGTCGATCCTCCGGAGCACTACTGGCGGATCGGGTCGTACCTCGTCGAGCAGGACTCGGTCGAACAGGTCGAGCGCGGGGTGTTCATCCGCTTCGTGCACCGTCCGCTCTCGCGCTATCTCAATGCGCTGGTCGACCACGGACTGGTCCTCGACCGCATGATCGAGCCCTCACCGCCTGACGGATTTCTCGACCGGGCCTTCGAGTACGCCGAGGCATCGGCCATCCCCCGTCTGCTGTACCTGCGGCTCCGACGCCGCTGACCCGCCGTCGCACCGATCCGGTGCCGAGCGATGAGCGAAAAGCCGGCATCTGGGCGGTTCGCTCATCACTGGATCGGCAAGGCAGCGGGCGATGAGCGAAAAGCCGGGATCTGGGCGGTTCGCTCATCGCTGAGTCGTGATGGCTGGGTCGTGGTCGCTGGGTGGTGATCGCTGAGTGGTGATGAGGGGATCGGTAGGGTGACGCCGTGGCCGACATCGTGCTGATCACCGGGCTCTCCGGCGCCGGCCGCTCCGGTGTGGCGGACGTCTTGGAGGACCTCGGCTGGTTCGTCGTCGACAACCTGCCGACGGCGTTGATCGGCACGATCGTCGAGCTCGCGGCGAAGCCGAACAGCGACATCGATCGGCTGGCGCTGGTCGCGGGTCGCCAACACGCCGAGGTGCTGAACAAGGTCGGAGAGCTGCGCGCGGCCGGCCACGACGTGCGCATGGTGTTCCTCGACGCTTCGACACCCGAACTCGTCCGACGTTACGACGCCACCCGCCGTCGTCATCCGCTGGCGGACGAGACCGACGGCCTCGTCGAGTCGATCGAGCTCGAACGCTCGATGCTCGAGCCGGTGCGTGCTGCGGCCGATCTGGTGATCGACACCAGCGGGCTGAACGTGCACCAACTCAAGGAGCGCATCGACCACGCCTTCGATACACCGTCCGGCTCGCGCCTGCAGGTGGCCGTCGAGAGCTTCGGGTTCAAGCACGGCCTCCCGCTCGACGCCGACATCGTGATGGACCTGCGGTTCCTGCCCAATCCGCACTGGGAGCCCGACCTGCGTCCGCTGACCGGCCATGACCCGAAGGTGCGCGACTACGTCCTCGAGACCGCCGTCGGCTCGGAGTTCGTCGATCGCTTCGACGAGTTGCTCGCCATGTTGGTGCCGCAGTACCAGGCGGAGGGACGCAGCTACCTCACCGTCGCCGTCGGATGCACGGGCGGGCGGCATCGATCGGTCGCCGTCGCCGAGGAACTCGCGGCCCGGATGCGCCAACGCGGCTTCGCCGTGCGGGCGACGCACCGCGACGTCTCGATCTGACAGCGCGCAGCCAGCCGCGCCAACCCCCGTTCCCGTGCAATTCTCGGTGGCCCGTCCCACCCGAATCCGCACACAAACGTCCGAAGCCCGCACGCGGCTGATGGTTTGGGCGGCTCGAGTGGCGGAACAACTACAGTCGAAGGCGGACAGCGACGTTCCCCCCAGCCTGAGGAGGCATCACAGACATGACGGTCAGAGTCGGCATCAACGGTTTCGGACGTATCGGGCGCAACTTCTTCCGCGCCGCCAAGGCGAGCGGCGCCGACATCGACTTCGTGGCGGTGAACGACCTCGGCTCGATCGAGACGATGGCCCACCTCCTGCGGTACGACTCGGTGCTGGGACGCTTCCCCGAGAAGGTCACCACCACCAAGTCCAGCATCAAGGTCGGCGGCGACACGCTCAAGGTGCTCAGCGAGCGCAACCCGGCTGACCTGCCCTGGGGCGACCTCGGCGTCGACGTCGTGGTCGAGTCGACCGGCTTCTTCAACAGCCGCGAGGCGGCGAGCGCGCATCTCGACGGCGGCGCCCCGCTCGTCATCGTCTCGGCCCCCGCATCGAACGCCGACGCCACGTTCGTCTACGGCGTCAATCACAAGGATTTCCGGTTCGCGCAGCACAAGGTCATCTCGAACGCCAGCTGCACCACCAACTGTTTCGTCCCGATGGTCAAGGTGCTCGACGACGCCTTCGGTGTCGAGCAGGGTCTCATGACCACCGTGCACTCCTACACCGGTGACCAGAACCTGGTCGACGGCCCGCACAAGGACCTGCGCCGGGCCCGTGCCGCAGCGATCAACATCGTGCCCACGTCCACGGGCGCAGCTCGTGCCACCTCGCTCGTGATGGAGTCGATGAAGGGCAAGCTCGACGGCACCGCGCTTCGTGTGCCGACGCCGACCGGCTCGCTCACCGACTTCACGGCGACGTTGAAGAAGGCTGCCAGCGTCGAGGAGATCAACTCGGCGTTCGAGGCCGCGAGCAAGAAGGCGCTGAAGGGCGTCCTGAAGTACACCGAGGATCCGATCGTGTCGAGCGACATCGTGACCGATCCGCACTCGTGCGTCTTCGACGCCGGCCTCACGATGAGCATGGGCAAGCTGGTGAAGATCAACGGCTGGTACGACAACGAATGGGGCTACTCGAATCGCCTCGTCGACCTCACCGTGTTCACCGGCTCCAAGGTGAAGCGCTGAGGTCGCAGCGGCGATGAGCGAGATCCCCGTCCTCGAGGACCTGGAGCAGCAGCTCGGCGATCTGTCGGGCAAGCGGATCCTGGTCCGCACCGACTTCAACGTCCCCATCGACGACGGCACGATCACCGATGACTTCCGCATCCGCGCCGCCCTGCCCACGATTGAGTGGCTCACCGAACGCGGAGCGGACGTCGTCACCGCCAGCCACCTCGGTCGCCCGAAGGGCGAACCGGATCCGAACTACTCGATGGATCCGGTCCGGGCACGGCTCGCCGAGCTGGCACCCGATGTGGAGTTGCTCGAGAACCTCCGGTTCGACCCGGGCGAGACGGCGAACGATCCCGATTTCGTGGCGAAGCTCGTCGAGGGCATCGACGGCTACGTCAACGATGCGTTCGGCGCATCACACCGCGCCCACGCCTCGATCGTCGGCCCACCGCAGTTCGTGCCGTCGGCGATGGGGCGACTGCTGCAGAAGGAGGTCGAGGTCCTGCTCGGGCTGCGCAACAAGCCGAAGCACCCGTTCGTCGCCGTGCTCGGCGGCGCCAAGATCTCCGACAAGCTCGGCGTGGTCGAGGCCCTGCTCGAGGTGGTCGATTCGCTCGTGATCGGCGGAGCGATGTGCTTCACGTTCTTCGCCGCCCAGGGAAAGCCGATCGGTGACTCGCTGTTCGAGCCCGACCAGGTCGACACCTGCAGACGTCTGCTCGACGACGCCGGCGCCAAGGGCAAGACGATCCACCTGCCCGAGGACATCACCGGCACCACCGCCGACGGCGAGTACGCCACGTTCGGCACGCGCCTGCCCGACGGCGCCAAGGGATTCGACATCGGTCCGGGCTCCGCCGCCGCCTTCAGCGACGTCATCATGGACGCCCGCATGGTGTTCTGGAACGGTCCGATGGGCATGTTCGAGGACGAGCGGTTCGAGTCCGGCACGCGCACCGTCGCCCAGGCGATGGCCGACACGAAGGCCTTCACCGTCGTCGGTGGCGGTGACTCCGCAGCGGCGCTCGCCCAGTTCGGCCTCGACGACGAGGTCGACCACGTCTCCACCGGTGGTGGCGCCAGCCTCGAGCTTCTCGAGAACGGCGACCTGCCCGGCCTTGAAGCGCTTCGCAACGGCATGAAGGGATCCTGATGGCCCGTCGACCACTCATCTCCGGGAACTGGAAGATGAACCTCAACCACTTCGAGGCGATCCAGACCGTCCAGAAGCTCCACTACCTCGTCCCGAAGGAGACGCTCGAGGAGGTCGACGTCAGCATCCATCCGCCGTTCACCGACATCCGCAGCATCCAGACGGTGATCGAGACCGAGGACTTCGATTTCCACCTCGGCGCCCAGCACTGCCACTGGGAGGACACCGGTGCGTTCACCGGCGAGGTGTCGCCGGCGTTTCTCGAGAAGCTCAACGTCGTGTACGTGATCGTCGGTCACTCCGAGCGCCGTGAGATCTTCGGCGAGACCGACGAGATGGTCAACAAGAAGGTGGCCGCCATCCAGGCTCACCACATGACGCCGATCATGTGCTGCGGCGAGACATTGGAGGAGCGCGAGGCGGGGGAGACCGAGTCGAAGGTGCTCGGCCAGATCGAGGCGGGGCTGCGGGGGCGAACGAACGAACAGATCGCGTCGCTCGTGATCGCGTACGAGCCGATCTGGGCGATCGGGACCGGCAAGACGGCGACGGCCGACGACGCCCAAGCCGTGTGCGCTGCCATCCGCGCGAAGCTGCGCGGTTTGACCGACGACGCGACGGCGGACGCGGTCCGCATCCAGTACGGCGGATCGGTCAAGGGCGCCAACGCCACCGAGCTGATGGCGCAACCCGACATCGACGGTGCGCTGGTCGGCGGCGCCAGCCTCGACCCCGACGAGTTCGCCAAGATCGTCCAGTTCGGCTCCTGAACTGTCACGTTTGGCCCGGCACGGTGTGACAGTGCGGGGCGGGTGGTGATCGGCGGTGCGGGCCCCGAGCTGCCGATCGGCCATGGTGGCTGACATGTTGCGGACGGGTTCACGCGACCGAAACGCGATGTGCTATCACGCGTCGACGAGCACTGCTATGGTCCCCTCAACGCTGATCCAGGGGGAGGGGGGGTCAGCGGTTCACCTTCTCGGCCCCGCACGGGTTTCTGCCAGACGGCTCCGGGATTACCCATACCCTCCTCGCACGAAACCCAAACCAGGAGGACAACTACGTGAACACCTCACGACGAGGCCGCAAATTCCTTGCGCTCGCCGCCGCCTCCGCTGTGATCCTCGCTGCCTGTGGCAGCGACGACGACAGCGGGTCCAGCGACACGACGAGTAGCGAGACGACCGAGGCCGAAACCGAAGGAACCGAAGCTCCCGACACCACCGAGGGCGAAGCCACCGAGACGACGGACGGAGGCGAGGAGGCTTCCGGGGAGGCGGTCTTCCGCATCACCTACGAACTGTCCGACGACGCCGTGTGGAACGACGGCACACCGATCACGGTGGCCGACTTCCAGTGCGGCATGGACGCGGCACTCAACACGCCCGGTTCGCTCTCGACGGCTGGATACGACTCGATCACCTCGATCAGCGAAGGCGACTCGCCCAAGCAGATCGTCGTGGAGATGGACACGGTGTACGCGCCGTACAAGACGCTCTGGGACGCCGAACTGCTGAAGGCCGACGAGATCGAGGACTGCAACGACGTCACCGACGACTTCGCCGAAGGCGTCAAGTTCTCGGGTCGCGAGTGGATCCAGGAGAGCTGGAGCCCCGAGCAGATCGTCTGGGTGCCGAACCCCGGATACACCGGTTCGAAGGTCCCGAAGGCCGAGCGCATGGTGATCGTGCCCGCCGAGGACGGAGCCACGCTGCTCAAGTCGGGCGATGTGGACTTCATCTTCCCGCAGGCGTACACCGGCATCGACGATGACCTCAACGACCCGAACATCGAGTACGACTCGGCGCTCGGTACCGCATACGAGGCCTTCTACTTCATGCAGGTCGACGACGATCGTGCCGGTCCGTTCGCGGACGACGACTTCCGTCAGGCCTTCTCGAAGTCGATCGACATGGACGGCGTCTACGACCAGATCTATGCGCCGCTGGCGCAGGGTGCACCGCTGCTGACCTGTGGGCCGATCGCCCCGGGCCCGTACTGCGATCCGACCACGTTCGAGGGCACCTACGACCCCGACGGCGCAACGCAGATCCTGACCGACGCAGGCTGGACGCTCAACGGCGACGGACTGTGGGAGAGCCCCGATGGTGAAGTGCCGGAAATCCGCTTCATGGTCAGCTCGCCGAACCCTCGTCGTGAGAGCACGCAGGCCTACCTGATCCCGCTCCTGCGGGAAGCCGGCTTCAACGTCCTCGCCGACAACTGCGAAGCGGTCCCGTGCGTGTTCCAGACCCGTCTGCCGGGCCTGGACTACGACATGACGATGTACATCAGCACCGTGTCGCCTGACCCCACCTATCTCAAGGACAGCTTCACGTGTGCAGCCATCCCGACCGAGGAGAACGGCTTCCAGGGCCAGGGTCAGCAGGGTTGGTGCAACGAGGAGGCGTCTGCGCTCATCGAGCAGTCCGACGTCACCATCGACGAGGAGGAGCGAGCCGCGCTGGTCAAGGAGGCCATTCAGTACATGCGCGACGACGCCGTCCTCTTGCCGCTGCTGCAGTTCCCGCTCGTCGGTGCCTACCGCACCGACAAGATCGCCAACACGCAGGCAGAGCTCGGTAACTACCGGGCGGTCAACGACTGGTGGCAGTGGGAAGACGTCGACGGAGACGGCCAGCTCGTCTTCGGCGCCGAGCAGTTCCCGGACCCGTCCTGCCCGAACCCGATCAACGAGTGCGCCAACTCGTCGTGGTACGTGTGGACCGTGTCCTTCGCAGCGCTTCCTGCCCCGTTCGACGCAACCTCGTCGAACACCTTCGAGATCACCGAGATGCTGGCCAGCGAGCCAGTCGTCGAGGAGCTCTGAGCAAGGTTCCCTGACGTGATCTGAGCAGGGGCCGGAGAGTCTCCGGCCCCTGCTCTCCACTCACGTTGCGGATCTCCCGACGCATCTCGCTCACCCAGTAGTTCTCATGTTTCGCTTCATCGTCCGACGACTGCTCTGGTTCGTTCCGACCGTGCTGTTCGTGACGTTCCTGGTGTACATCGCCGTCCGTATCGGATGGGATCCCGTCCAGAGCTACGTCCGAGCGAACCCACGGGCGTCCGACGAACAGATCCAGCAGTACCGTGAGGTCAACGGCCTGTACGAGGGCTTCGGCGGCTACATCCGCGGGTACTTCGAATGGCTCTGGGCGTTCGTCCGGGGCCCGGACAACTGGCCCGGCAGCATCAAGGGCGGAGGCGAGGTGTACCCCTCGCTGCGCTACTCGTTCTTCAACACCCTGCGGCTGGCCGGCACGGCGGCCGTTCTCGGTATCGGGATCGGACTGTTCTTCGGGATCGTGGCCGGCAAGCGGCCCGGCACCTGGATCGACAGTCTCGTCAACTCGATTGCCTTCTTCGTCGGCTCGATCCCGCCCTTCGTGTCGGCCGTCATCCTGCAGCTCGCCTTCGCCGTGCAGCTCGGCTGGCTCCCGGCGGCCGGTGTTTACCCACCGGGCCACAGCGGCTTCGACCCCATCTTGATGGGCAAGTACATGATCCTGCCGGTCATCGTCGTGGCGATCCAGACCATCGGCAACTACACCCGCTACATGAGGGCCTCACTGCTCGACGTGTCGTCGGCGGACTTTCTCCGCACGGCACGTGCCAAGGGTCTCAGCGAGCGCCAGGTGTTGCGTCGCCACACGATCCGCAACTCGCTGATCCCGATCGCCACCGTCGTGGCCATCGACATCGGCGCCCTGATCGGCGGCCTGATCATCACCGAGAACATCTTCAACTATCCCGGCATGGGCGTGTTCTTCATCAATGCCGCCAACGACGGCGACTTCCCCCGGTTGATGCCCTTCCTCGTCATCATCACGATGTCGGTGCTCGTGTTCAACCTCCTGGCCGACATCTCGTACGCCTACCTCGATCCGAGGATCCATCTTGACTAGTTACCAGCCAGTCCACGAGAGCAGCGAGTTCGAGTCGTTCGACGAGCTGTACGAGGTCTCCGACCAGGAGGGCCTCGACATCAAGACCCTCACGCCGCGTCAGCTGGCCTGGCATCGGTTCCGCCGTCACAAGGCCGCCATGGCCTCGGCTGTCATCTTCGGGTTCCTCACGGTGCTCGCGGTGTTTGCGCCGGTGTTCGCCCGCTACGGGGTCAACGAACCGGTCTTCCCGATCTCGGAGGGACCGAACCAGTTCCTCGAGCCGCAGTCGGTCGCATGGTTCGGCACCGACGACATCGGTCGCGACATCTACTCGCGACTGCTGTACGGGATCCGGACGTCGATCTTCATCGGCGTGGCCACCGGACTCATCGCGACGGTGATCGGCACCACGGTCGGCTCGATCGCTGGAATGCGTGGCGGAAAACTCGACGACGGGATGATGCGTGGCACCGACGTGTTCCTCGCCTTCCCGTTCCTCGTTGCCATCATCGTCGTGCGCGAGTTCATCGGCGGGTTGAGCTTCCTCGAGCCGCTCATCGGCGACAAGACCTCGATCAGGTTCATCATCGTGCTGTTGTCGTTCTTCGCCTGGATGGGCGTGGCGCGGCTCGTGCGCGGCCAGGTGCTGTCGCTCAAGGAACGCGAGTTCATCGAAGCCTCACGGGCGGTGGGCGCGTCCGAGCGGCGGATCATCTTGTCGCACCTGGTCCCGAACTCGATCGGCCCCATCCTGGTCGCCCTGACCATCACCATGATCGGAGCGATCGTCGCCGAATCGACGTTGGCCTTCTTCGGGTTCGGTCCGCAACCCGGTGCCGACGGAACGTCGCTGGGCAACCTCGTGCTGTTGTCGCGAGCCGGTGCGACGCAGGGCAACTGGTGGTTGGTGGTGTTCCCGTGCGGGGCGCTCGTGCTGCTCGCCGTGTGCATCAACTTCATCGGAGACGGCCTCCGCGACGCATTCGACCCGAAGATGGACCACGGCCGATGAGCGCTCAACCTGAATGCGTGCTGTCCATGCGGGATTTCCGAGTGGAGTTCAGTACACCGAACGGACCGGTGCAGGCGGTTCGTGGTGTCGACCTCGATCTGACGGCCGGCGAGATCCTCGGGGTCGTCGGCGAGAGCGGATCGGGGAAGTCGGTGACCTTTCTCGGCATGCTCGGGCTCCTGCCGAAGTCGGCCAGCGTCTCGGGTGTGGCGACGACCGGAGGCACCGAGCTGGTCGGAGCGTCGACGGCGACGATGAGGTCGGTGCGAGGCCAGAAGGTGGCGATGATCTTCCAGGATCCGCTGTCGTCGTTGAACCCGGTGCACCGGGTCGGCGATCAGATCGTCGAGATGATCCGTTCGCATCGCAGCGTGTCGAGGAAATCGGCTGCAGCGGTGGCCGTCGACCTGCTCGGCACCGTCGGGATCCCGCAGCCCAAGCAGCGCGCCGATCAGTATCCGCACGAATTCTCGGGCGGCATGCGCCAGCGCGTGATGATCGCCATGGCGATCGCCAACGATCCGCAGGTGCTGATCGCCGACGAACCCACCACGGCACTTGACGTGACCGTGCAGGCACAGATCCTCGAGGTGATCGATCAGCTGCGAGTGGACATGGGCATGGCGGTGGTGATGATCACCCACGACCTCGGCGTCATCGCCAGGGTGGCCGATCGGGTGCAGGTGATGTATGCCGGCCGCATCGTCGAGCGGACCGGTGTCGACGAGTTGTTCGACCATCCGACGCATCCGTACACCGAAGGTCTGCTTCGCTCGATCCCGTTGCTCGGACATCAACGGCTGCTCCCGATCCCCGGTTCGCCGCCGAACATGTTGCGCCCGCCGAGCGGCTGCGCCTTCCGGCCGCGGTGCCCGTACGCGCTCGACGAGTGCGGCGGTGACGTTCCCGAGCTGACGCCCATCGGCGACGCAGAGTCTGCGTGTGTTCGTGCCGGCGATCTCAGCCTGGGAGTGTTGGCATGAGCGGTGCGCCAGGTCCCGAGGTGCCGCTGATCTCGGTCACCGATCTCACGAAGACGTTCGAGGTCAAGACGTCGAAGGGATTGCGATCGGTCAAGTTGCCCGTGCAGGCGGTGTCGAGCGTGTCGTTCGACGTGATGGCAGGTGAGACGTTTGGCCTCGTCGGCGAGAGCGGAAGCGGCAAGACCACCGTCGGACGTTGCCTGCTGCGGCTGATCGAACCGACGGCCGGTTCAGTCCAGTACAAGGGCAACGACATCATCGGATACGGACGCAAGGAGATGCGCCTGTTGCGTCGCCAGTTGCAGATCGTGTTCCAGGATCCCCAGGCGTCGCTCGATCCGAGGTTGACCGTCGGTTCGGCGATCTCCGAGCCGTTGCGCATCCAGGATGTGGACGGCGACCACCGCGCGCGCGTGGCCGAATTGCTCGAACTGGTCGGTCTGTCGCCCGACCACGCGGGCCGCTTCCCCCACGAGTTCTCCGGTGGGCAGCGTCAGCGCATCGGCATCGCCCGAGCGCTTGCACTCGACCCCGAGTTCGTCGTGCTCGACGAGCCCGTTTCGGCCCTCGACGTCAGCATCCAGGCCGGCGTCGTCAACCTGTTGCAGGATCTCCAGGAACGGCTCGGATTGAGCTATCTGTTCATCGCCCACGACCTCTCGGTGGTGCGCCACATCAGCAAGCGCGTCGCCGTGATGTATCTCGGCAAGATCGTCGAGGTCGCCGAGGCCGACGATCTCTACGATCGGCCGTCGCATCCCTATACCCAGGCGTTGCTGTCGGCGGTGCCCGAGGCGAACCCCGCAACCGAGCGGACGCGTCAGCGGATCATGCTCGAAGGCGATGTGCCGTCGCCCATCGACCCGCCCAGCGGGTGTCGCTTCCGAACCCGCTGTCCGAAGGCGCAGGATGTGTGCGCAGACGAAGAACCGGCGCTGATCGACCGTGGTGGCGGCCATCCGGTGGCGTGTCATTTTCCGGACCAGGTGGCCGTCCGGATGGCCCCAGGCGAGAGCTTCGAAACCTCGGTCTGACCGGCCGTCGGAGCGGCGTCGTGACCGGCATGCTAGGCGGCCGCGAGAACTGGCGGAACAGCTGACATTTTTGCATGCGGCGGAGTGCTGACTGCCGCTGGGCGACGACCATTGCTATCGTCAAGCACGCTTCTTCCACCAGGGAGGGGGAAGAAGCCTGTTTGTTGTGGTCGAACGCTGCCAGGGAGAAGTCCTGGGACAGGCGGTTCCTGCGGCACCACACACCCTCCCGTTTCCAATACCCCATCCAGGAGGACACATACGTGAACACGACACGACGGGGCCGCGCGGCCCTGGCACTCGTCGCCGCGTCAGCACTGGTCTTCGCGGCCTGTGGCAGCGATGACAACAGCGCCGACACCGGCGACACGGGCGGCGAAACCACCGATGCGCCCGACAGCACCGATGCGCCCGACAGCACCGATGCGCCCGACACGACCGATGACATGACCGACGGCGGGGAGGCCGCTGGCAATGTCGGTGAAGTCGGCGGGAGCGCCTGCGGTACGCCGCACGGGCCCTACGACGAAGGAGACGACCCCGCCGGGGAAGTGCGCGTTGCCTGGAACCAGGCGCCGTACTCCTTCAACCAGGACACCAACCGCGGTAACGCCACGGCGAACGCCAACCCGCTCTACATCATGAAGGCGGGCGGCTTCTCCTACTACGACGCCGACCTCAACTACATCAACAACGACCAGTTCGGTACGTGCACGCTCGAGTCGCTCGACCCGCTGACGATCACGTACACGATCAACGAGGGTGTCACCTGGTCCGACGGCGTCCAGGTCGACGCTTCCGACCTGCTGATGACGTGGGCAGCACAGAGCGGCTACTACAACGACGCCGACACCGTCGTCACCGACTCGGGCGTCACCGCGCAGGCAGACGAGAACGGCTCTGCCGTGGTCGTCGGCCCCGACGGTGCCGACATCACGTCGGTCGACGAAGCGGCCTATGACGCGGCGTTCGATCCGGACTCCGGTGAGCTGCTCGACGGCTACACCTACAAGGAGTCGACCGGTGTCAACTTCGACTCCTCCAGCGAATCCTTGTCGCTGATCACGCAGGTCCCGGAGATCTCCGAGGACGGCCTGTCGCTGACCGCAACATGGGACAGCTTCTACGTCGACTACGCCACCGCTGGCGTGTTCCCCGGCGTGCCAGCGCACGTCGTGGGGCAGAACGCCCTCGGCATCGAGGATCCGACCGAGGCCAAGAATGCACTCATCGAGGCGCTGCAGAACTCGACCGAGGACGTCAAGCCGATCTCGGAGTCGTGGAACCGCGACTTCGACGCCACCTCGCTGCCGGACGACCCGGGCGTGTACGCCGGCTACGGCCCGTACAACCTGACCTCGTTCGACGACGACGGCACGATGGTGTTCGAGGCACGTGAGGACTACGCCTGGGGCCCGCAGCCCAAGGTGCAGACGATCGTCTACTCGATCATCGGCGACCCGACCGCGGCCGTGCAGGCCATGGCCAACGAGGAAGTCGACATCATCCAGCCGCAGGCGACCGCCGACATCCTGACGCAGCTCGAAGGCATCGCCGATCGCGGTGTCGAGGTGAATCAGTCCGATGGCGCCGTCTACGAGCACATCGACCTCGTGTTCGACAACGGTGGTCCCTTCGACCCAGCCACCTACGGCGGCGACGAAGAGACGGCGAAGGCCGTTCGTCAGGCCTTCCTGCTGGCGGTGCCTCGCACCGACATCGTCGAGCGTCTGATCGTACCCCTCAACGAGAACGCCGAAGTGCGTGACTCGCTGATCCAGGTTCCCGGCTCGCCGTTGTACGACGAAGCCACGGCCAACAACGGTTCGGACTTCTATGCCGAAGCGGATCCCGAGGCTGCAGCGCAGCTGCTCGCCGATGCCGGTGTCGACACCTCGACGCCGATCGACGTGCGTCTGCTCTTCGCCGACGAGAACCCGCGCCGCGCATCCGAGTACGAACTGATCCGTGACTCGGTGGCCCAGGCCGGCTTCAACCTCGTCGACGGCCGCGACATCAACTGGGGTTCGAACCTCGCGAACAACACGCTGTACGACGCGGCGTTGTTCGGTTGGCAGACGACGGCGATCGCGATCGCCGACACGGCGGCCAACTTCGTCACCGACGGCCAGAACAACTTCTACGGCTACAGCAACGAGGAGATCGACGCCCTGTACGCCGAACTCCAGGCCACGACCGATCCCGCCCGTCAGGACGAGATCCTGGTCGAGATCGAATCGGTGCTGTTCGAAGATGCGTTCGGTCTGCCGATCTTCCAGTTCCCGCAGATCACGGCGTTCAACACGACGTACGTGTCCGGTGTTGGCGACATCCCGATCTCTCCGACGGTGTTCTTCAACGTCTGGGATTGGGAGGCTGCCTGATCCAGTGGTCGGCGGCGTGATGCGTCGCCGACCGTGACCTGATCCAGCGGGGTGCCCGGGAATTCTCCGGGCACCCCGCCGGCCTGTCTGTCCGCACATCGGTATCCCGAACAGGTACGGTGCGGACCGCTGTTGCTTCGCCGGCCGCAACACCTCCGGCGGCCACCTCTGGAGATCAATGTTCGTCTACATCATGCGTCGGATCATTGCCGGCATCTTCGTCATGGTCGGCGCCTCGTTCATTCTGTACGTGCTGATGACCCAGGCCGGCGATCCGCTCGCGTTCACGCTGAGCATCACCAACCCGACCCAGCGGGCGTCGGTCATCGAGGAAGTGACGAGGACGCTCAGCCTCGACGTACCTCCGGTCCAGCGCTACTTGGACTGGCTGCAACGCCTGGTGCTCGAACAGGACTTCGGCCTCGTCTCGGTCACTCAGCAGCCAGTGTCCGACGAGCTCGCACGCCGGATCCCGATGACCCTGAAGCTCGTCACTGCAGCCACCGTGTTGTCGGTCATCATCGGGGTGTTCACCGGCATCGTCACCGCCCTGCGCCAGTACTCCGGCTTCGACTACATGACGACCTTCGTCACGTTCTTGTTCTTCTCGCTGCCAGTGTTCTGGGTGGCGGTGATCCTCAAGGCGTGGGGAGGCATCAACTTCAACGACTGGCTCCGTGACGGCGCCCAGTTCTCACCGCAGTTTCTCGTGTTCAGCACGGTCATCGTCGGGGTGATCGGGCTGTCGTTCGCCGGGGGCAACCTGATCCGGAGATTCCTCGTCGGCGCGATCGCCGCCGGCATCGCCGCGGCGATCCTCGTGTGGGTCTCGGTCAACCAATGGCTCCTCGATCCCGGCTTCGGCCCCGCCGTGTTCGTGCTGGTCAGCGTCGGGATCACGCTCGGGGTGATCATGGTGTTCGCGGGCTGGGGCAACGTTCGCACCCGCAACGCAGCGCTGATCACCTGCGGACTCGGCATCGTCTCCTACTTCGTGTTGCAGCCCGTGTTCGACGGCGACTTCAACGTCTGGATCACCTTCGGGCTCCTGCTGGTCTCGATGGCGATCGCGACGGGAGTCGGATACCTCGTCGGTGGGTACGACAAGGGCCAGGCTGCTCGCATCTCGTGTGTGGTGGCGTTCCTGATCGGCGTGTTGATCTTCGTCAACCAGATGATGCAGTCATGGGCGGAGTACTCGGCGTCCTCGGTGATCCGCAACCGCCCGATCAAGACGATCGGCGACCGCGAAGCACGCCTCGAGGGTTCGTTCTGGGTGATCGCCAACAACACGTTCGCCCACCTGATCCTCCCCACGATCGCGCTGATGTTGATCTCGGTCGCTGCCTACACCCGGTATTCGCGGGCCAGCATGCTCGAGGTGCTCAACCAGGACTACATTCGCACGGCCCGGGCCAAGGGTCTGACCGAACGTACCGTCATCGTTCGCCACGCTCTGCGCAACGCATTGATCCCACTCGCAACGATCGTCGCCTTCGACATCAGCGGCATCATCGGCGGGGCGGTCATCACCGAGACGGTGTTCCAGTGGGATGGCATGGGCAAACTGTTCGTCGACGGTCTCCGAGACATCGACCCCAACCGCGTCATGGCGTTCTTCGTCGTGACCGGCACGTTCGCCGTCGTGTTCAATCTGTTGGCCGACATCATCTATGCGGTCCTCGACCCGCGGATCAGAGTGGGGGAGTGAGCGCATCATGAGCGGAGAACTCCAACGCCACGCGGCCGACGCCGACGCCGATCAGCTGCTCGACGACGAGATGTCGCTGGAGATGAACGAGGTCGTCGGGCTGAGCCAGGCGCAGATCGTTCGGCGACGATTCCTCCGTCACCGAGGCGCGATGCTCTCGCTTGCGCTGCTCGTCTTCATCGTCGTGCTCTCTGCCACCAGCGTGGGCTGGGGGCCGATCCCCGGCTGGTGGAAGTGGGACTACAACGAACTCGTCCCGCGCGTCGAGGGCGACGGCGGGCCCACGATGTCGTTCCGGCCGACGTGGCTGGGGGGCGCCGGCATCATGCTCGGCGACCATCCGTTCGGCGTCGACAACGAGGTCGGCAAGGACATGTTCGCCCAGACGATGCGCGGCGTGCAGACCAGCTTGGCCATCATCATCGTGCTCGGTGTGCTGTCCACCACGATCGGCGTCGTCATCGGTGCGCTCTCGGGCTACTACGGTCGCTTCGTCGACTCGGCGCTGATGCGGTTCACCGACGTCGTCATCGTGCTTCCGCTGCTCGTCATCACCGCCGTCGCAGGCTTCGCCCTCGGCCTCAGCGGCATGTGGCCGGTGGCGATCGCACTGGGCGTCTTCACCTGGACCGGCCTCGCCCGGCTCGTACGCGCCGAGTTCCTCGCGCTACGAGAGCGCGAGTTCGTCGACGCCGCCCGCGTGGCGAACGCCTCTGACCGGCGGATCATTTTCAAGCACATCCTGCCGAACACCGTTGGCACGATCGTCGTGAGCACCACGTTGCTGATGGGCGCCGGCATCCTCACCGAGGCCGCGCTCGGCTTCCTCGGATTCGGAGTCCGTCCGCCGGCGGTGTCGCTCGGTTCGCTCGTCAACAGCTATCAGGGCGCCTACGAGACCCGCCCGTGGCTGTTCATCTGGCCGGGCGTCTTCGTCGTGGCGATCGTGTTGTGTCTGCAGTTCATCGGCGATGGGTTGCGTGACGCATTCGACCCCCGTCAGAAGCGCATTCCGAAGCACAAGGATCTCGACCGTGAGGGCGAGCTCACCCATGTGACGCCGGCTGCCGCCGGCGTGCTGGGCGAAGAGGAGGACCCGCGGTGAGTCCGCTCACGCCCGGGCGGTCACTGCACGAACAGCGAACCCACCGACAGCGCGACAAGGGCCACCGCGATCAGACCGATCTGCCAGTGCCAGCGGATCGGTGGCCTGTCGAACTCGAGTCGTGCGTCGTCGAGGAAACCGTCGGCGCGCAGGCGATCCCAGCGTCGACGCACGATCATCGCAGCGTCTCCCGACGCCGTGCCGGGGACCTCGCCCATCGTGACGGCCTCGACGTCGCCGTCGACGGCCCTCGGACGCGACCGCATGGCGGTTCGCAGCGCACCGCCGGCGCTCGGCGCGGGCGCCGCCCACGCCGCGAACCGTCCATAGGCCGTCACGAGGGTCAATGCGTAGCGGGTCTCGATGTCGGTGATCGATGGCCATGGCACGTCGATGGTTCGGGTGACGTTGACGAGGCGCACACCGCCATCGGACACCACGACCCGAGGGTTCCAGAAGATCGCCCAGCAGCAGGCCGCGAACAGCAGCACCCACGGCAACGTCAGCAGTGCCTCACCGAGACTGCCGGTGGCGGCCACGAAGACAACGATCGCCACCCCGAGTACCGCGACGGTCATCGTGAGAACCCGGCCGAATGCTGGGCGGAACTCCTCGATCACCGCGACATCCTGCCAGAGCCACACGCCTCGACGGGACCGTGGACGGGACATCGGGGTGCCACACACGAGACGGAGCGCCGACATGGATGACACGAACGGCGCGACTGCGATCGCGCAGGTCCGCGATCTGAACATCGACTTCTGGGTCAACGGCCAGTGGTACCCGGCGGTGATCGACGCATCGTTCGACGTCAGCGGCGGTCGTACGATGGCGATCGTCGGTGAGTCCGGGTCCGGGAAGTCGACGATCGCATTGTCCATGATGGGTCTGCTGCCCGCGAACGCCGACGTGCGCGGTTCGATCAAAGTCGGCGAGCAGGAGATCGTCGGTCTCGACAAGCGCACGCTTCGCTCGATCCGCGGCAGGCACGTCTCGATGATCTTCCAGGAGCCGATGACCGCGCTCAACCCGGTGTACACCGTCGGGTTCCAGATCGCCGAGATGCTGCGCAGCCACCTCTCGATGTCGCCACGTCGAGCCCGAGAGCGCGCCATTGCACTGCTGGAACTCGTCGAGATTCCCGAGCCTCGCCGACGTGTCGACGCCTATCCCCACGAGCTGTCCGGCGGCCAGCGCCAGCGGGCCATGATCGCTCAGGCACTGGCGCTCGATCCCGTCCTGCTGATCGCCGACGAACCGACGACGGCACTCGACGTCACCGTCCAGGCCGAGATCCTCAAGCTGCTCCGCGATCTTCGAGACCGCATCGATGCCGGCATCGTGTTGATCACCCACGACATGGGTGTCGTCGCCGACCTCGCCGACGATGTGATCGTCATGCAACGGGGCCGGATCGTCGAAACCGGATCCGTTCGCCACGTCTACAACGATCCCGTCGACAGCTACACCCAATCGCTGCTGGCGGCAGTGCCGCACCTCGGTGCGGCCCGCGGGCACGACCGGATCGTGGTCGACGAACCGGCCCCCGGTGACATCGCTGCCGGCGACGGGTACGCAGCGCCGCTGCCGGGTGCCGACGAACACGCCGACATCATCGACCTGCGCGACGTGGCCATCGAATATCCGAAGCGTGGTCGCTCCCCGGTGTTCCGGGCGATCGACGGCGTCTCGTTGTCGGTCGGTCGGGGTGAGGTCATCGGTCTCGTGGGCGAGTCCGGCTCCGGCAAGACGACGATCGGGCGGGCCATCGTCGGCCTGTTGCCCTTCGTCGAGGGCCAGGCGCGGGTGCTCGGACACGACATGGTGGGAATCAAGCGACGCGATCTGGGCGCAGTTCGCCGTGAAGTCAGTTTCGTGTTCCAGGATCCGGGTTCGTCGCTCAACCCGCGTCTCCCTATCGGGGAATCGATCGGTGAACCGCTGCGTCTGGCCAAGGTCGCAAAGGGCGCTGCGCTGGATACACGGGTCGAAGAGCTGCTCGATCAGGTCGAATTGGCCCGAGCGCTTCGCAACCGCTACCCGCACGAGCTGAGCGGTGGTCAACGCCAACGTGTCGGCATCGCACGGGCACTCGCGCTGGGGCCCAAGTTGCTGATCGCCGACGAACCCACGTCGGCGCTGGACGTGTCGGTGCAGGCGCGTGTGCTCGAGCTGTTCCAGGAGCTGCAACGCGAGATCGGCTTCGCCTGCCTGTTCATCTCTCACGACCTCGCGGTGGTGGAGATCCTGTCCGAACGGATCACCGTGCTCAACAAGGGCAAGGTCGTCGAACAGGGACAGCGAGACCAGATCCTGCATGATCCCCAAGAGCCGTATACGCAGCGCTTGATCGCTGCGGTGCCGGTGCCTGATCCGGACGACCAGCAGCGTCGTCGTGAATTGCGTGACCGTCTGCTCGAGCAGGAACCGACCGTTTCGTGATGCCAGCAGCGCCTGTGCGTCGGCGCCGTCCCCGCCATGCGACCGGTAGGCTTGTCGACCGTGCGTGACGTCATGCTCTACATCACCCTCGTGGTCAACGTGGTCGCCATGTTCGCCCTGATCGCCGGCATTTTGATGCACAGCGGTCGCGGGGGCGGGCTCTCCGACATGTTCGGCGGCGGCGGTGGTGCAGCGCTCGGATCGTCGGCGGCCGAACGGAACCTGAACCGGATCACGTTCGTGTTCGCCCTGGTGTGGATCTTCACCCTGGTCGCACTGTCGTTCCTGATGATGTGAGTGGAGCGACGCCGGGGGTCGGATACAGTCACTGACCCACAACCACGTCGGAGTGGCGGAATGGCAGACGCGCTAGCTTGAGGTGCTAGTGCCCTACTAATGGGCGTGGGGGTTCAAGTCCCCCCTCCGACACCACGCAACCAGGGCAAAAGCCCTGGTTGTTGGCTTTTTCGGGGGGCGTCGAAACGTGGAGATCGGCCGTTTGTCCGCGATTTGTCAGCAGCTCGAAATTTCGGGGTCTTCCTCGGAGTGATCCGGTCGCGTTGAGCCGCCTGCGGCCGGAGGCTCTCGATTGCGAATCGGCCGTAGTCGGGGCAGCGTCTCCGGCGGCCACGCTCCGTGTTGATCTCGTTGCCGGTCGCGTGGGCGCGGACGGTCAAGTGCGCTAGCGCACTTGGGTAGATATGTCGAACACCAACGACGTGCCCGTGGTCTGGTTACCGAGCGCATGATATGTGCGGGCGACGGTGCAAAGGATCGCCCGTTGGCGCGTGGGCCCGCAGCGCTTGTCGATATGCGCCCTTGATCCGGCGATGAGGTTGGGACTGATGGGACTGAGGTCAGTCAATCACAACATCGATTCTGCTGTCCGCGGCACAGCCGGCGAGCGTCAGTGGTGAGACCCGCTGTTCGGTGGTCCGGCGACGCAGAACTGGACCTGCGAGGGCGTCTGGATCTCGCCGGGTCGCGTCGTTGCTTGCGCAGGGCGACAGAAACCTGGTCGTCGAGGCACCATTTAAGGTGAGGCGATGGCAAGCCAGACGATGAGGGCGATCACCTACCGCGCCTACGGCGCCCCCGACGTCTTGTCGGTGGCCGAGCTGACACGACCGCAGCCTGCAGACGATCAGATGCTCATTCGCGTGGAGGCGGCGGAGGCATCGAAGACCGACACCGAGATGCGGAGCTTCAGGTACGACGTGAAGTGGTTCTGGTTACCGTTGCGGCTGGCACTTGGCGTTCGACGACCCCGAAGGAGTGTTCTCGGAACCTACTTCTCCGGTGTGGTCGAGGCGGTTGGTCCTGATGCGAGCGGCTTTGCGGTCGGAGACGAGGTCTACGGTGCGACCGGGCTCCGGCTCGGCGCCTACGGCGAATTCGTCGTTCTCCCGGCCAGGGCGGCCATCGCCGCGAAACCGGATTCGATGACCTTTGCCGAAGCGGCTGCAGTGCCCCTGGGTGCAATCAATGCGCTCCACTTCCTCCGGCGCGCCGAGGTCGAGCCCGGCGATTCAGTGCTGATCAACGGTGCAGGTGGGGTCATCGGCGCGTACGGCGTCCAAGTCGCCCGGATGATGGGCGCTGAGGTCACCGGTGTCGATGCCGCCCACAAGGAGTCATTCGTCCGGTCCATGGGTGCAACCGACTTCGTGGACTACCAGACCACCGATGTCACCAGCCTGAACAACCGCTACGACGTGATCTTCGACATGGTGCCCTCGACATCGGTCTCGCAGATGCTGAACCTCCTGAAGCCTGGCGGCCGATACGCGCACGGCAATCCACGGCTGACGACACTGGTCCGAGCGCGGCTTTCTCGGTTCACCGACGAGCGCATCCAGGTCGCGAACGCTCACGAGAACCGCGCAGTCCTCGAAGAGCTTGCGGCGATGATCGATGCGGGCGAGTTGTCCAGCATCGTCGATCGAGTCCTGCCGATGGAGCAGGCGTCCGAAGCACATCGCCTCGTGGACACCGAGCAACGCGTGGGGGCAATCGTCCTCGCCATTGGGCCCAATGCCAACGATCAACGAGCCCAGCGCGCGCCGTGATCGATCCGCTGGTCGACATCCGTACCGAGGATGCCGAACTCGATCGTGAGCCGGAGCTGGTCGACGCCGCCGACCTGGTCGCCAGCGCAGCCGAGTCGACCGCTCGGCGCACCTGACGGGTCGGCCGGGTCGTCGTCAGGAACGCCACCGCTCGAGGCCCAGCTCGGCGTTACCTCGAGCTCGCGGCGTTGGACGCGGTCGGCAACTGCATCGAGGAGCACCGTGTACGCCAACGGCGGTGTGGGCGCCTCGTCGAGTCAGGTTCGTCGGCTAGGGAGGTCGATGAAGGCGAAACGGAACCCTGTCGAACGTGCTACGCGTCGGATGACGGACGCGCGAGTCGGACGACGAGCCCGTGGACCGCGATGCCGAGACCCCATCCGATGAGGACCCAGAGAGACCACCAGGCCCAGAGGTCGCCGGTGAGGCCGGCGGCGAGGTTGATCAGCAGGTTGACGACGAAGATGGCGACGGTCGCGACGGCGAAGACCGCTGCGTGGACTCGGAAGGCGCTGACCTGCTCGGCGTGGCGGGCTTGGAGGACCGTGTCGTTGGGCCGCTGTGAGGTCTCGGGTGTTGAGGTCGGCATGGGGTGTCCGTTCGTTCGGGTGAGCAATGGTGGGTTCATGGCGCCGACGAAGCAGATGCGACTGCCGTCGCGATCGTGCCGAGGTCGTCGGCGTCCGGGGTGAAGAGGTCTTCGATAGGGGCAGAGAAGACGTGGGAGAGACGGAACGCGAGTGGCAGGCTCGGGTCGTAGCGGCCTTTCTCGAGCGCGTTGACGGTCTGGCGGCTCACGCCGAGGAGGTCGGCCAAGTGCGCCTGGCTCCAGCCGTTGACCGCGCGGAGCTCCTTTAGTCGGTTCTGCATCAGCGCATCCCTCGGATCAGCAGGGTCCCGCTCCAGGCGGTCATCCCGGCACCGAAGACGAGCCAGCCGCCGTACGTCCAGGCCACGCCGATTCCCCCAAGAAATCCGAGCGCCATCGCGACGATCATCGAGACGCCGAACCCGAGCGCCATGCACTCGAGCATCACGATTCGGCCATACTCGTCGGCCCGTTGGACCGCTCGGTAGAGGGCGACGGCGACGCCGATCATGGGCACGACGGGGAGCAGCACCCAGAGGCGGGCGCCCGAGGTGCTCGCGTCGACGGTGGTCTCGACGATCGCGAGCACAATGCCGAAGGTGACGATTGCGGGGATGAACTCGCGCAGGTAGCTGGTGCGCTGGCGCTTGTCCTCTGCGCTCAGCCGAGGCCCGCGGGCGTGTGCTTCGGTTGTCGTGTCGTGTCGATCTGTCATGTAGTCAATGTAAAGGATACTTGTCTATATGTCAAGCACACTTTCCGACAAGCAACCTTGACTCAGTGCACGCGGTGACCCCGGCCAAGCCTCAAACCGCATCTGCACCTGCAGGTCACTCCTGCCTCCATCAGCCGGCATCACCGAGACGACGGCGACTCGATCCCGTTCCGCTTGAGCGACGTCATCTACATCCGTGACGGTGCCGAGGCCACCGAAACAGACGAATCTCTCGCGCCGCAACGACCGTGTCCGCACCGATTGATCAGCCCGCCGTCCCGCCGAACGCTCGCGACTTCGCTGCCCGAGAGCGGGTTGGGTGATCCGATGCGCCCATTCAGAGCAGCCCGTGGCGGCGGGCTGCCTCCACGGCCGACTTGCGGCCGTCGACGCCGAGCTTGCGGTAGATCGCTTTGCAGTGTGTCTTGACCGTGTTGAGCGACACATACAGCTCACTGGCGATCTCCCGCTGCGAGAGCTGCGACGGCAGGTAGCGCAGCACAGCCAGCTCGCGTTCGGAGATCTCCTCGACAAGACCGGTTTGCGCGCCGGCCCGCTCCGCGAGCCCGTGCCGAGCCTCGATGCGTGCCAACGCCGGGCCGACGATGCCGGCATCGGCACACCGATCGACCGCTGCTCTCGCCTCGCGGAGGAACTCGGGGCCACGGGGATCGTCATGCTCGCAGGCGCTGTCGCCGACGAGCGCGAGCACGTACCCGCTCATGAGTGGTTCTGGCGCCCGTCTGGCGAGCGCAACGGCACGGTCGGCAGCGGCGGTTCGTCGCTCCGGGTTCGCGCTGGTTCGGGCGACGATCGCATGGGAGATCGACAGCTGCGGCGCCTCGGACACGCCATGACCGCTGGCGTGGTCGAGGCTTGCCGCTGCGTGACGGGCTGCGGCGATGCGGTTGTCCGACTCCATGTCGACGACAGCCGCGAGGCCCGGGGCGAGCGACGCTGCGTAGTCCGACGGTTCGGAGGCCCCGAGCTCGCTGGCAATCGCGATGTAGCGGCGCGCTTCGTCGAACATCCCTGCCCAGGTGTGCGCGGCCGCCAGACCGATGGCCTGTGTCGATTCGGTCGGTTCGGTCATCTGATCGGCGATGGCCGTGGCCGCACCCAACTCGCCTTCGGCGAGGTGGACCATGATCCCGAGTGAGGCGGTGAGGTTGGCGTCGGTTCCGTCGTCGAGCCGTGCGGCGATGTCGTAGTAGTGCCGGGCACCAGCGAAGCGGCCCGTCGTGAAGTCGATCCACCCACGCACGAGTGCACTGCGCGCGTGGCGTTCGGGCAGGTCGCCGAGTCGATCGAGCAGTCGGAGCACGGTGAAGATCTGTCCGCCGTTCAGCAGGGCAGTGGCGTGGATGGCGATCAGGTCACCGGCAGTGGCGAGGTCGCCGCCCGAGATGTAATGCCCGATCGCGGTGTACATGTCGCCGTGGGCGCGGTGCCAGGCGGCGGCGGCGAGATGGAGATCAGGGAGGCGGCCGGGGATCTCCCGTCGGGCTTCCAGTCGAAGGAGGTCGCCCAGCAGGTGGTGGTAGCGGAAGGCGGTGCCGGTGTGGTCGAGACCGACGACCAGCTGGTTCGAGGCGGCGATACGTTGCAGCCACGCGCTCCCGTCGGTGGATCCGGTGACGACGTCGACCAAGGAGCCGGTGAGGCGATCGAGGATCGACGTCTCGATCAACCGCCGGCGGTCGTCGGGCTGGATCGACGCGAGCAGCTCGTCGGTGAGGTAGTCGACGACGAGCTGGTTGGTGCCGCCGAAGCCGGCGATGAAGCCGGTCGCGTCGTCGAGTCCGGTCAGCGAGAGCCCGGCCAGCACGAGACCGGCCGCCCATCCCTCCGTCCGATCGCACAGCTCGCTGACCATGATCCGATCGAGCGACGCAGTGGCGAGCAGGTCGACCGCCTCGTCGGCGTCGAAGCGCAGGTCGGCGGCGCGGATCTCGGTGAGCTGACCCCGCACGCGGAGTCGGCCCAGGCGGAACGGCGGGTCGGTGCGCGTCGCGATGACCATGCGGACGTGGTCGGGACACAGCTCGACCAGCCGTTCGACGCCTGCGTGGACGTCGGGGTTGTCGATCAGATGGTAATCGTCGATCACGACGGCGAGCGGGCCCGGCACAGCTGCGAGCGCATTGACCAGTACCGGGATGACCGCGTCGGGTGCGCCGCCCGAGGACACGATGGTGCCCGAGAGCGAGTCGCTGATGCCCGGTCGGATGCGATCGATCGCAGCGACGAGGTACGACCAGAACCGCACCGGGTCGACGTCGCTGTCCTCCACCTGCAGCCACGCAAGATCCTCGCCGCGGACATCCAGACTCCCGGCGAGCAGCGTCGACTTGCCCGATCCCGCTGGTGCGCTCACGAGGACGAGGCGATGATGCTCTGCGACCGCCCGTGCGAGGAGATCGTCGAGCCGGGCGCGACGGACGAGGCGGCTCGGCACCGTTGGTGCCTGCAGCTTGGTGGCGATCAGCTCGCCCACATCGTTCCCGGCCATCACCACCGACTCTAGGAGGCCGACAACACTGCGCAAGTCGGAGCCGGTCCGCACGGTTCACCCGGGTGAGATCGCCGGGCGAGGGATGACTGATCACCCCACTCGACGAGACCGTGGTGTCATGACCGAACGAACGGGCTCGACCCGCTACGAGATCGAGATCGGTGGCCACGCCTCCGACCGCGTGCTCCGTCCGGTCATCGACGAGTTCGGCATCGACCTGACAGAGGCCGGCACCACCCGCCTCGTCGGAACGATCCGAGACCCGTCACACCTCAACGGGCTGCTCGCCCACTTCACCTCACTCAACATCGAGGTGATGGCGCTGCGTCGACTCGACCAGACCACGGGCGCCACGTCCCCAACCTGCTCCAGCGAACCCGAAAGGCATCAGCCATGACCATCCACGCCCCAGCTTCCATCGCGCATCCCGCGACGAACGCCACCGACGGCCGCCTCGGCCGCATCGGCGGCGCAGCCGCACTGCTCGCCGCCGGCACCTTCGGCTACGGCATCGCGTTGTTCGCGACGTCGCTCGGCGACTACGTCGATCCCGACGCCACACCAGCCGAGTCGGTCGACTTCCTCGTCGACCACCAAGGCCAGCTCCTCGCCTGGTACATCGGCATCTTCATCGTCTTCGGCGCCGCTCTCGTCCCACTCGCGCTCGCACTGCGGCAGCGACTCGTCGACCGGGCGCCGATCCTCGCCAACACTGCAGCCGTGTTCGCCGCGATCTGGGCCGCGCTCATGTACGCGACCGGCATGATCTCCAACATCGGGATCGAAGCCGTCGCCGACCTCGCCGACACCGACCCCGACCGCGCCGTCTCCGTGTGGTCCGCGATCGACACCGTCACCAACGGACTCGGCGGCGGCAACGAACTCGTCGGCGGCATCTGGATCGGCCTCATCTCCATCGCCGGCTTCGCCACCGCCCGTCTCCCGCGCTGGCTCAACGTCACCGGCGTCGTCACCGCGATCGCCGGACTGGTCACGGTCGTCCCTGCGTTCGAAGTCGTGGAGATGGTCTTTGGCCTGGGCTCGATCGTCTGGTTCGTCGGCGTCGGCATCACCCTCCTCCGCCGCGACGAGCAGGGCGGTGCGCTGTCATGAGCACTGTCGCCGTCCACCCGGCAACCGTCCGATCCGGACCTGGCGCCCGGGCGGCAGCGCTCGACGTCGCGGTGATCTGCACCTCCTTCGCCGGGCTCCAGATCGCACTGGCGGCCGGCGCACCTCTCGGCGAGCACGTCTGGGGCGGCACGCAGGATCGTGTGCTCTCCGGCGGCATGCGCATCGTCGCCGTCGGCGCCGCTGTGGTCCTGGGTGGCATGGCATCCGTCGTGACCCGGCGAGCGGGCCTGTTCGGGCGCCCCGCCCGCTGGCTCTCGCCCGCCACCTGGGGCGTCGCCGGCTACTTCGCCCTCAACACCCTGGGCAATCTCGCCTCGAGCAGCGACGTCGAACGGTACGTCTTCGGACCGGCGACGGCCGTGGCCGCCGCGCTCACCGCCGTCGTGGCCTGCCGATCGAGTCGGCAGCTCCACCCCCGAAAGTTCGAGATGTCGGGATGATCGCGCCGACGGTCATCGTCCTCGACATGGTCGTTGCGCTCGCTGCGACGGCGGGCTGTGCCTCACCGCATGGCCCGTTCGGTCAACAGTTCGGCCGCGCCAGCCAAGACCCACCGTGCCCGACCTCCCTACGGTCGACCCTGCCCGCCCCAACGAATCGGAGAAACACACCGCATGACAAGCACGACGAACCAACACCCGACACCCGGGCCTCAGCGACGGTCGACGCTGCGACGGTTTGTGCCGTTCGTGTGGCTCGCCCTGTCGGCGGCATGGGCGGCCGTCATCATCGTCACCGATCAGGTGGCGTGGCCCCTGGCGCTCTGGATCGCCACCACCCTCGGCCCGCTCACCGCCCTCGAACGACGTGGCCGGCACAACGACACGACCTACACGAACGGAGCATCGACATGATCGAGATCTCAGCCATCACCAAGCGGTACGGAACCCGGGTCGCCGTCGACGACGCGACCTTCGACGTCGCCGCCGGCCGGGTCACCGGATTCGTCGGCCCGAACGGCGCCGGCAAGTCGACCACCATGCGGGTGATGGTGGGGCTCAGCCGACCCGACACCGGCGAGGTCCGCTACGCCGGCACCCGGTACACCGACCTCACCAACCCGGCCCGAGTCGTCGGTGCCGTGCTCGACGCCCGGGCGATGCACCCCGGCCGCAGCGCCCGCAACCACCTCCGCGCCGCCGCCGCGCTCAGCAACATCACACCCACCCGAGTCGACGAGGTGCTCGACGCGGTCGGACTGACCAGCGCCGCTGACCAGCGCGCCGGCGGGTTCTCGCTCGGCATGCGACAGCGTCTCGCGCTCGCCGGCGCGCTGCTCGGCGAACCCGACGTGCTGCTGCTCGACGAACCATCCAATGGCCTCGATCCCGACGGCATCCGCTGGCTCCGCACCTATCTGCGGGACTTCGCCAACCAGGGCGGCACCGTGTTCGTGTCGAGCCACCTCATCGCCGAGCTCGCCATGTTCGCCGATGACCTCGTGGTGATCGGCGGCGGCCGCATCCTGGCCGCCGACACCGTCGACACGATCACCGCCAGCACCGACGTCACCGTCGTCACGGAGACCCCACACACCGCCGACCTCATCGGGCTGCTCGCCACCCACGGCATCAGCGCCGACGTCGATGGCGACCGACTCCTCATCCACGGAACCACCCGCCACGACATCGCCCGGCTTGCGTTCGACCACCGGATCCGACTCGACGAGCTCACCGAGACCACGAGCTCGCTCGAGGACATCCTCCTCGATCTCACCAATACCACCGCCGAATTCGCCTCCGCCTGAACCCGTCTGCCACCCGACTCCAGGAGCCCATACCTCATGAACTCGACCTTCGCCACCCCCACAACTGCCGCGTCGTCCGCGGCCCCCACCTTCCGGCGCCACGACCCGACACCGGACCGCACCCGCAGCCCGCTTCCGCCGGCATCGCCAGCGAGTGGATCAAGCTCCGCACGGTCCGCTCGACGGCCGGACTCCTCGGCTTGACCGCCGCCGTCGCGGCGCTCGTCGTCGGCGGGCTCACCGCCGCCGCCCCCGACATCGCACCCGAGATCGCCGAAGGTCTCGCGTTCCCCGTCGTGTTCTGCGCCGTGTTCGCGTCGGTCGCGGGCATCCTCGTGTTCACCAGCGACGTGCAACACGGCACACTCGAACCGACGCTCATCGCACAACCGTCCCGAGGGAAGGTGGCTGCGGCCAAGGCTGCCATCGCCCTCACCTTCGGCGCCGCGATCGCCGTCGTCGGCCAGCTCACCGGCCTGCTCGGCGGCGTCGCCGCGCGTGCCGACCTCGGCGATCAGGCACTGATCGTCGAGCGAGCACTGTGGGCGACGGGGTTCGTCGCGCTCGCTTCGATGCTCGGTCTCGGAGTCGGCATGATCGCCCGTCACAGCGCCGCCGCGATCCTCTGGGCTCCTGGTGCGGCGGCTCGTCGTCGAGAACCTCATCGTCGCCCTGGCACCGGCA
>CAVSJQ010000014.1:0-777242 GCA_963728355.1 Ilumatobacteraceae bacterium
AGATCTCCTTGTGGGCGCGGACTTCCAGCTCCTTGTCGGCGACGATCTGCTTCAGCTCGCGGTTCTCGCGCTCGAGCTCCTTCAGCCGCTTGACGTCGGCGGCCTTCATCCCGCCGTACTGGTTGCGCCAGCGGTGGAAGGTCTGCTCGGAGACCCCCAGCTCCTTCGCGACCTCCGCCACTCCCCTGCCTTCGCCGAGCATCCGCTCGGCCTCCCTGAGCTTGCGGATGATCTGCTCGGGGGTGTGTCGCCTTCTCTTCACTTGCGTCGGTCCTCCTTTGGGTATAGACGTCTCAACTGGCCCCACTGTCGACGCTTGAACTGGCCCCACCTCCGTCCGAACCGCGACTGACGCTGAGCGCTCCGAAGGAGCGCGAGAGGCGGAGGTCGGGAGGGAGTGAGAAGAGTGGAGCAGTTCGAGCAGATCAGGCGTGACCGGGCCCGCGAGGGCCTCTCGATCAGGGAGTTGGCGAGAAGGCACGGCGTCCATCGCCGCGCCGTGCGCCAGGCATTGGAGTCGGCGGTGCCGCCGCCGAAGCGGTCGCCGAGGAGCAGACCGGCGCCGAGGCTCGGCCCCTACCGGGCGATCATCGACGAATGGCTGGAGGCCGACCGGGAGGTGCCGCGCAAGCAGCGCCATACCGCCCGCCGCATCCATCAGCGGCTGGTCGCCGAGCACGGCGCCGAGGTCTCCGAGCGCCAGGTCGACCGCCACGTGGCGGCGTGGAGACGGGAGATCGGCGAGGTCGAGGCATTCGTCCCGCTGGTCTCCGACCCAGGCGCGGAGGCCGAGGTCGACTGGGGTGAGGCCCAGGTCATCGTGCGCGGGGAGCCGAGGAAGGTCCACCTGTTCCTGATGCGCGCCTGCCACTCGGGCGCCGCCTACGTCGCGGCGTTCGAGGCCGAGACCCAACAGGCATTCCTCGAGGGCCACGTCGGCGCCCTGGAGTTCTTCGGCGGCGTCTTCGGCCTGATCCGCTACGACAACCTGAAGGCCGCGGTGGCGCAGGTGATGAAGGGGCGCCGGCGGGTCGAGTCCGACCGTTTCGTCGCCCTGCGCTCCCACTACGGCTTCGAGTCCTCCTTCTGCCTCTCCGGCAAGCGCGGGGCCCACGAGAAGGGCGGCGTGGAGGGCGAGGTCGGCCGCTTCCGCCGCCGTCACCTCGTCCCGGTGCCCGAGGTAGGGTCGCTCGCCGAGCTGAACGGGCACCTGGAGGCCGCCTGCCTCGCCGATCTCGACCGCACGATCACCGGCCGCCCCGGGCCGGTCGGGGTGATGCTGGAGCGCGAGCGCAGGCTGCTCGTCGACCTCCCCGCCGAGCCCCACGACACGGCCGAGGAGGCAAGCCCCAGGGTGGACTCCAAGGCGCTGGTGACCGTGCGCCGCGACCGCTACTCGGTCCCCGCCCGCCTGGTCGGGATGCGGGTCCGGGCGAAGGTCGGCGCGCGGGAGATCGAGATCTGGCACGACGGCAAGGTGGTCGCCACCCACGGGCGCCTCGCCGGGTGCCACCAGGTCTCCGCCCGGCTCGAGCATTACCTCGACCTGCTCGCCCGCAAGCCCGGGGCCCTGGCGAGATCCCTCGCCCTGCGCCAGGAGCGCGACCGCGGCGACTGGCCGCCCTGCCTCGACGAGCTCTGGGGCGCGATCGAGGCACGGACCGACCGCGCCGAGGCGGCCCGCCAGATGGTCGACGTGCTGCTGCTCTGCCGCGAGCTGGGACCGGGAAAGGTCGAGGAGGCGGTGCGCGGCGCCCTCGTCGCCGGCGCCCATGACGGCCGCGCCGTGGCGCTCCTGGCCCGACGGGCCGAGCGGCCGTCCGCGCCGGTCCTCGAGCTGGAGGATCGCCTGGCCGGCGTCGGATCGCCGCCGCCGACCGACCTCTCGGGCTACGACGCCCTGCGGGAGGTGGCGGTCTGATGGCGGCGAACGCGAAGACGGCGGCCCTGGAGGCGCTGGTGGAGGCCCACGCGACGGAGCTGAAGCTGCCGACGGTGAAGGCACGCTTCCGGGCGATGGCCGAGGAGGCCACGCGCGACCAGCAGACGCCGGTCGCCTACCTGGCGGCGCTGCTGGAGGCAGAGCAGCAGGAGCGCTCCGAGCGACGCGAACGAAGGCGACTGATCGAAGCCCGCTTCCCGGTGATGAAGCGGCTCGAGGAATTCCGCTTCGAAGACGCCCCGAAGGTGCCCCAGGCGACGATCGCCGCGCTGGCGGAGTGCTCGTGGATCGACGACCGCGAGTCGGTGATCTTCGTCGGCGAGTCTGGGACCGGCAAGACGATGCTCGCCACCGCCCTGGCGGTCTGCGCCTGCCGGCAGGGAAGGAGGGTGCGCTTCACCACGCTCGCCGGCCTGGCCAACGAGCTGCAGGAAGCCGAGAGCCGGAGAGAGCTCGGTCGGGTGGTCGGCCGCTACGCGCGGACCGAGCTGGTGGTCCTCGACGAGCTCGGCTACCTGGCGCTGCCCGACGGCGCGGCGGAGCTGATCTTCCAGGTGATCTCCGAGCGCAACGAGCGCGGCTCCTTGATGGTGACCACCAACCTCCCCTTCGGCGAGTGGACCAAGGTCTTCGCCGACGCCCGCCTCGCCAAGGCGGTCGTCGACCGTCTCACCCACAAGGCCCACATCATCGACACCGGCACCGAGTCCTGGCGCTTCCGCCACGGGCTGGAGAGGCGCGGGGCGAGGAAGGGAGGCGACCGGGAGGACTGAGGCCCGCCGCCGTCACCGCTGCGCCTCGCCCTCCGGGCTCGGCTCCGCGGCGACGGCCCGAGGGCTCATCGGCAACAATCAGATCGAACGACAACCGGCACGGAGGTGGGGCCAGTTCAGGTGTCGAACCCGGGGCCACTGCAAGTGGCGACATTCATCCTTGGCCCAGTTTCGCGGGCCGGTAGGACTCTCACAAGGGTCGGACCGATTTCAGGGGGTCATGCCATGAGTACCGCTAGCGGAACACAAGACGAACCACGTGGCGCGGGTGGAGGGTGATCCGATCTCGCTGGCACGGTGATCGTCCTTACGCGATCACCGAGGCGAGATCAGTGCGGAGGTCGGGCCAAGCCGTCACAGCCTCTTGGTAGCCCTTGCCCATGAGCGTCGGCGGTCCGAAGATCATCATCACGTGGCCAACCCGCTCGCCGAACTGGTCGAGCTCGCCGGCCTCGGAACTCGCTCAGACCTACGTTAGAGACCGAGGAACCCTCCGACCGCCAGGATCGCCGCGACGGCGCAGAGGGCGAGGAAGAGCGCAGTTGCGACGCGGACCCATGCCGGGTTGGGTGCTCCGTCAATTCCTTCTTCTTCATCCAGGGTTTCCGGGTAACGAGCTTCTGCGCGCGCAAGCTTGGCTGGGCCATAAAGATGGCGGGCCCACCAGGACTCGGGTCGGGCCAGCCTGAAGCCGGTGATCCATCAGACGATTCCGAGCGTGTACCAGCCGTGATCGAACAGGGGCCACTGGCCCTTAAGGACCGTGACCGTCGCCGGCCCAATGATCAGCACGACCCAGAGACCGATGCCGTAGCCGATGGCGACCCCCGTCGATACCGCGAGCAGCTCCACAGCCGCAGTATCGCCGGTCGGGGCTACTCGCCGATACCTCGGATGCGGCAGGCGCGCGGACACGGATAAAGCTCTGGGTCGCGTCCGACCAACCGCCAGGTGACCTCGAACGCATCCGCCTGAAACGCTCACCCTGCCTTCCCAGCTCTCCGCTCACCCAGGGTGGGGTCTCGGAGTCGGTCTCCTCACGCTTCAAGAAAGCGCGGGTCTTCTCAAGAAACGGTTCCGTCCCATGCCCAGCTAGCCTCGATCCGCCGTTTTCACCCTGCGGGGTGAGACCGCGTGACTTGAGGTAGGTAACAGCGCCAGGGCGGTTCCGCGGAGCCGCCCTGGCGCCCCTTTCAATGTTGGTCGCCGACGGATCGGAGCCTCGGCGCCCGTTCTCGGGCAGGCCGGGATCGGCAGGTGCGGCGATGAGGGTCGAGGCTGGGAGAAGGCCCCGTGGCTACGGGCTCGCGGCCGGCAGTGCCCGCAGCCGCGCGAACGCAGCGACCAGCGCCTCGGCCCACGGCCAGGTGCGCGGCAGCCGCAGCGCCACCCGGCGCCCCGAGCGGACCAGGCGCCCGGCGACGTGCAGCAGGCGCTGGCGCACCCGCTTGGGCTCGGCGAGCGCGAGCTCGCCGTCCAGGCAGAGCAGCGCCGCCCAGCGCAGCAGCGCCTGCGCCAGGAGCGAGACCTCAAGCCAGGACTGGTTGTGGGCGAAGGCGCCGAGGGGCATCTTTCGCATCCCGGTCTCCTTGCCGACGCGGATCGCGTCCTCCACGCGGGCGCGGCGGCGGTGGCGCAGCTCGAGGGCGGCGATGTCGGCCCCGTCCTGGTCGGTGATGAAGGCGGTGTGGCGGTAACCGGTCTCGCAGTCGAGAACCGAGAGCTGGGCGCCCGGATGGGGGCGCTCGCGGCGGACGATCAGCCGGGTGCCCTCGGGCCAGGTGGAGAGATCCACGCGACCCGTCAGCTCTGTGACCTGGGCACCTTCACGCTCGGTCCCGTCGCCGTCGATCGCGCTCTGCCAGGCCGACCCGGGCAGCTCCACGATCGCACCGCGAGCCCGCTCGTCGACCTCGTAGCCGACCGAGAAAGGGGATCTGCTCCCTTCCACCTGTGGCCGACCCGCAAGGGCGAGGCGGTGGTCAAAGGAGGGCCGCCCCCGAGGGGAGGAGATCGCAGCGAGCCGAATCCGCTCTTCCTCTCCCATGCCGCCGGGCTCAGCGAGATCTACGTCGCGCTGGAGCGAACGCTTCCCAGCGAGCTCAGGCTCGCTCGCTTCGAGCGTGAGGGTGAAGCGCGGGAGGAGTTCACCGTCCTGGCCTCACGGGACAAGCGCGCTATCGCCCCCGACGTCTTCATCGAGATCGCCGACCAGGACGGGCAACCACTCACTGCCTTTGTCGAGCTGGATATGGGGTCTATGTCCCACCGACGCCTGGCCCAAAAGGCGGCCGGCTATGCGGACTATGCGCGAGCCGAGGCGTGGCGGCAGAGACACCCGTTCTGCCCGGGGCTGCTCTTCATCACCACGACCGAGGGCCGCGCCCGCTCGTTCATCGCTGCCATGCGCAAGCAGGCTGGGCGCAGGTCATTGCTCCTGACCTGCGCCTGTGACCTGGCTCGGAAATTGGAGCGGTGCGCGGTAGACCGACGCTGGCTCCTCGGTGACGAAGAGGAGGGCATGACCGACCTTCTCGGTGCGCTGACGGAGGCTCGGCGGCCGTTTGACGAATTGATGGAACGCCAGGCGGCCAAACGGCGCGCTGAGGAAGAAGAGCGCGAGCGGCTGCGCTCTGACCCCGAGACCCTCGCCGAGCGCCTGCGGAATGAGCTGCGCCGTGGCTGGGGAAGCGACCGGCTCGGACGAATCGCCACCGAAGCCCTTCGGCTCTCTGTCGAAGACGAGGGCGGGCTGAACGAGATCGAGCGCAGAGCACTGGAAGCGGTCGGCGGGATGCTGGCCGAACCGCTCGCGCTCCGCCTCGCCGACCGCGAGCCGACGCCTTCCGAGCGCGAAGCTCTGGCGGTGTTGGTCGCCCACCACCGCGCGAGCCAAGTCAACCGCTCGGAGGAGGCGGCGTAGCGATTCGGCGAAGGGCCGAAGCTGCGTCAGCGCCGCCGCTGGCTGGAGGATGGCGACCTCCTTGGCACCGACTCGGTTGCAGGCCTTGCCCGCGATGCCGAGCAGGACCGCGAGAACGCCGCCGAGCAAGCGCGCCTGCGGGACAGCTACCTGCGCTGGCGCGAGGCGAAGGCCACCCGGCTCGTTAAAAGGCACGGCTTCATCGCCCGACACCGCATCGGCCGCGATGGCTTCCTCGTCGAGGTCGACCGGACCTCACTGCGCTTCTGCTCGGGCTGCGAGGAAATCGTTTATCCCGACCCCGACCGCGAGCACGGCCCCGCTCGCCGCGACGTTGCCGCCTACTGCCATTTCTGCGGGTCCGGGGTGCTGAAGGAGCTTCCGGCCGAGGGGGCCGAGCCGACTTGAGATCCGGGCGCGACGGAGCTAGACCTGGTGGGCGGATCGCAGACCGGCGCAGCCGCGATCACCAAGGCAGGCAACACAAAGCGGCCCCGGTCGGCGGCCTCGAACCCATCATGTCGATTGAACGCACCAAGCCCGGATCAGCGCTGGACGAACAGCTTCGCCGCGAACAGGCCAAGGCGATCTTCGACCTACTGGCCGCCCGACGCCGGAACGCCAAAGGCAGTCGCCGATGACCGGCGCGGCGCGTTCCCTAAAGCTCGGCCGGCGTCACGACGAAGCCGAGCCGCTCTGCACCACGGCGCAGCCTGCCGTCGACGGTGACCAAACGGCAATCGCTCAGCTTCGCAAGCGCGACGTACTCGGCGTCGTAGGTCTTCGCCCAGCCGAATTCCTCGGCTACTTCCCACGCCGCCATCGTCAGCCCGCCCGGCCGCTGCTCGCCGATCGACAGCTTCCCGGCGAGGAACCGCTGCAGGGCCAGCTCGGCCAGGGCGTTGGAGATGTCGCCACGAAAGGCCATCTCGTGGAGCACCGACGGAACCTCGCTCCAAAGCAGCGGCGGCGCGATCAGCCTGCCTCCGTCATCGAGGGCGGCGCTTGCCTGCTCCCCCGCCCGGTCAAGCGACAGCTCGACCGCCAAGCTCGCGTCTACGACCAGCACGCTCAGTGGGACTCGCGGGAGCGCCGCACGGCGGCTGCGACGTTCGGCATCGGCTCGCCGGTCAGGGTCTCGCCCCAGCCTGCAGGTAGCGGAGCCATCTCCGGCTCTTCGACCGGCTCGTCGGGGATGACGATCCGCGCGCGGGCCGCCCTGGCCTCATCGAGGTCGAGCACCTCACGCAGCAGCCTCTCCTTCGCGGTCACGGTTCAAGCGTACCGACCGAGCCCGCGTCAACCCGAGGAAAGGAGCCGATGATGCGGCGCTTTGCCTGGTACGGCCGACTCTCGACCAAGGACAAGCAGGACCCGACGCTCTCCTTCCCCTCGCAGCGCGAGGCCTGCGCCACGAAAGCAGCCGAACTGGGCGGGGAGATCGTCTGCGACTTCACCGACCAGGAGGCGGGGCGGCGGGATGGTCGAGCAGGTTGGGCCGAGCTGCTGCGGGAGGCCAAGGAGCGGGAGGCGCGTCGCTTCGATGCGGTCGTCATCTACGCGACCTCGAGGCTCTCGCGCGACCTATTCCACGCGCTGACCTACGAGCGCGAGATGACCCGCGCGGGCGTTGAGGTCTTCTACGCCCTCACGGCCGGGGACCAGACCAGCCCGGAGGGTCGGCTGATCCGCCACATGTTCCAGGCGCTCGACCAGTTCGAGGTGGAGAAGCTCGGGCGCGAAGTCCGGCGCGGCCAGACGCAGAACACCCGCCAGGGTTATCGCAACGGCGGCCGCGCTCCCTATGGCTACCGGCTGAAGCACCAGCCGCATCCCGACCCGGCGCGGGCTAAGGCCGGCGATACGAAGTCGCGCCTGGTCGTCGAGCGCGACCGGGCTCCCGTGATCGCCGAGATCTTCGAGCGCTTCCTCTCCGGCGCCGGCTACAAGGAGATCGCCAACTACCTCAACCGGCCGGGCGGCCCGCCGCCGCCGAGCCACGTCGACAAGAGACGCAACGCATCCCGGCAAATGGGCCAAGACGACGATCAAAGCGATGCTCGAAAACCCGGTCTACACCGGCCACCTCTACTGGAACCGGCTCGACTCCCGCGCCCACAAGCAAGGCGTCGGTCCCGTCACTCGCCGCAGCCGCGACGAATGGATCGAGGCAGACGAACAGCACGAGCCGCTGATCACCGAGGAGCAGTTCGAGCGGGTGCAGGCGGAGATGAAACGGCGCTCGACCGGCCACGGCAATCGGCGGCGACGCCCACAACAGCGCTTCTACCTGCTGCGCGGAATCGTCCACTGCGCAACCGGGCACAACCCCCTGCGGATGCAGGGGCGCGGGCGAAAAGGCGAGCCGACCTATTACACCTGCGGCTACCGGGCGACCTACGGCGACCGCGCGGCCGAAGCGGTCGGCCACGGCAAATGGCAGTACGTGCGCGAGGACAAGCTGGCCCACCTGATCGACAGCTTCTTCGCCACCAGGATTTTCGGCCCGAAGGCGCTGGACCACTTCCAGACCGAAAGCTCAGCCCTTGCCGGCTCCCTGGAGACGCAGAGCAACGGCACGCGAAAGCGGGTTGCGGGCCAGCTCGGCGAAATCGACCAGAAGATCGAGCGCCAGCTCGCCGCGATCGAGGCGGGAGTCGATCCGGTCGTCGTCGGTGAGCGCATCCGCAGCCTCAAAGGTGAGCGGGAGGAAGCCCAGGCGGTTCTCCAGCAGCTCGATCAAGCCGGACGCGACAGCACCGCCGTCGATCCCGACGACGCCCACACGGTCCTGGCGTCACTTCCCGACCTTGCCACCGAGCTGGCCGATGCCGATCCCGAGCTACAGCGGGCGGTCTTCGAGGCCTTCCGCCTGCGCGTCGAGATCGACCGCAACGGCGGACGAGTTCACCTGCGCGCCCTGGTCTCCAGCGCGTTCGGCAGCGCCAGGGACTTGGTGGATATAGGAGGAGCGGGAACCGCTGCTCTCTCCGCTAAGGCCATACCGCTACGGGGATTCGAACCCCGGTTTCCAAACTGAGAATCCGCTCTCGGAAGCCATTTGCGGTCGATATGGGTTCTCTCTGTCCAGTTGGTTGAGTTGAGTTCGGCCCAGTTCGGTGGAGTTGGGTACACATTTCGGGACACGGATTCGGAGCGTGTTGGCCTCTCGCCCACCTATCCTCGGAGACATGGCATTCGCACCCATCGATCGCCTTGCCGCAGCACAGCTCACCGAGAGCGAGCGACGGACGGTCGCTCGCCTTGTGGCGCGTTTGGGCGAGAGGCTGGGCGAGGACCTTCGCGCGGTCTGGCTCTACGGCTCGAGGGCTCGTGGGGAGGCGCATGGCGAATCCGATGTCGACCTGCTGGTGATCGCCGAGGGCGGCCACGTTCGCCACGGCCGGGTCGCCGGAGACCTCGGGGAACAAGCCGCGCTCGCCGAGGGCGAAAGCCCGTTCACCTACTCGGTGCACGTCCATGATCCCGACTGGGTGCAAGGCCGCCGGGAGATCGAGTCCTTCTTCATCCAAGAGGTCGACCGCGACAAGATCGTCCTCGCCGGGAGCGCGCTCGAGTGAGCCCGCGCTCCGCGGAGTTCATGGAGCAGGCGCGCGACCGCTCGACGGTTGCCCAAGAAATCATGGAGTCAGGGCATCCAGCCGCCGCCGCGAGCTCCGCTTACTACGCGATGCTGAACGCTGCCCGGGCCGCCCTGTCGGAGCAGGACGAGCACGCAAAGACCCACGCCGGAACTTGGACGCTCTTCAGCGCCGCCTTCGTGGCAACGGGGAAGTTCGACCAAGAGCTGAGCGCACTGGCCCGGCGGGCAAAGACCGCTCGCGAAAAGGGCGACTACGAGGCCGCGCCCCCGAGCAGCGAGGAAGCAGCGGAGTTCGTCAAGGGCGCGGCCGAATTCATCGCCGCGATCGACGAGCTGCTCGCGGGCTGACGTGGCCCATCACAGGCGCAAACGCCCCAAGCACCGTCGCGGCGGAGGCCTGACACCAACGGAAGTACAAAGTCCGGGGAAACACGATCACGATCTACGAGTGCCGCCCGCCCTGGCCGAAGGGCATTGGCCCAGACTGGACCAGGATGCGGGTCTGCACCTTCGAGTGGGATCCGACGACCCGACTCTGGACGCTCTACCGGCGGCACCACTCACGCCCGCCGCCGCGGAATGGACAGATCGACTGCTCGAAATCCCCAATCAAGACGAGCGAAGTCAAGCAGCCCGTCTTGTGCAGCTCGCGCGGGCAGCCGAGCTGTGGCTCGGAGGTGTCCTGTGCCTCGCCAAGAAGCAGCTCATCAACTTTCGGCGCCGCCGAGGAAATTGGCAGGCAGTCCATCCCCTTGACGGTTGACGGGGTTGACGCTATCTTCGTGTTCAATGGCAGCGAATCCAACCCTCTTAGATCGCACCGTCGAGGAGTTTCGGCGGACCCTGGCCGAGATCGGCGGGCAGCCCAATTCCGCTGACGATGCCGAGGCGATCGGCAGACGGGCGGCGATGGTCGTGCTCGCGGGCGGCGCTTGGGAACGCGCCCTCGGGGAACTGCTGACCAGCGCCGAAGCACGGGTTCTACTCGGTGGGATCAGTCGCGAGGCACTGCGAAAGCGGGTGCTCAGTGGCTCCGTGATCGCCCTGCGCGACGACGCCGACCTCATCCGCTATCCCCGCTGGCAGTTCGACGCAGCGAACAGCGCGCCCTTTGTGGCGATCAAGAAACTCAACGGGATCTTTGGCAAGGCGGGACTCGACCCGTGGACCCTTGCCGCGTTTGCCACCGCCCCGCAGCCGGGGCTCGATGACCGGACTCCGGTCGAAGCCCTCGGCGACGCCGACCCTGAGCCCCTGCTGCTCTCGGCCCGCCGTGCGGTGGCCGACCTAACCCGTTGAGTTCGCGCGGCCTGCCCGCTCCTCCGGACGAACTCCCCGAGCTTCCCAGCGCGAAGCTCGGGGCCGAAGCTTTGTGGCGGATCCACCCGGTTGACGTTTCCCCGTGGTTCTTCGACGACGGCCCCGATGGTCGATTCAACCTCGCCGGTACGGGCACGTGCTATCTCGCCGGGGAGCCGATCGGCGCTTTCGTCGAGAAGTTCGGGCGGCTGCTGCGGCCGGGCGGCGTGATCCCCGAGCCCTTGGTTGACAGCCAGCGCCTCTCGACTCTGCGGCCGCCCAAGGTGTGCATCGTCGACTTAACCGACCCGAAAGTCCTTGGCCTCGCCGGCCTTACCGCCGAGATCCATGCGACGACCGACTACAACCTGACCCAGAGTTGGGCGAGCGCGCTACGGGATGCCGGGTACGCCGGCATCCGTTACAAGGCCCGCCACGACCCCCGAGGGCAGCTGGTCTCGATCGCCCTCTTCGGCTCGAGCAAACCGCCACGGGGCGTTGCGAAGACGACGACCATCCCGGTGGATCTGATCCACGAAGCCTCCACCACCTTCGCTGTCACGGTCCTCCCCCGCCGCCACTCGCGACGTCGGTAAGGCAACTCGACACTCGACATCGCTACCGCCGGCCGTCGCCCCAACACGCTGCCGCTGCTGCTGCACGGCAACAGCGAAGCCACCCCAGCATGAGGAACCGCGCGAGCAGACGCCCTGTTGTCGCGCTGGTTCCCCAAGGAACGAGAAAAGGACCGACGAAACCGGAGCGGAGCCCTTGGCTTCCCGAAGCCTTTGCAGCGCAATACCGCTACGGGGATTCGAACCCCGGTTTCCGGACTGAGAATTGCCTCTGGGAAGCCGTTTGCGGGCGATTTGTGCCTGCTGAGTCCAGGGAGTTCAGCGGAGATTTGAGGAGTTCGGTGGAGTCGGGGACAAATTCCCGGGACAAAGTTCTCGGAGGTCGGTCCAGCACGGCCTCGGATCCGCCAGACCTGCGGGTATCATCGTCTGCGTGAAACCGATCCGCACCGACTTCCGAGGCTACGAGGGCAAGTACGTGGCGATGGACGCGCGCACCGGCGAGATTGTCATCGCCGACGAGGATCCGAAGGTCGTCCTCCGCAAGGCAAAGGGCCGCAACCACGTCGTGGTACGGGGCCGGGTCCCCTATCCCGACGAGCCGGTTCCCGTCGGCCTTGGCTGAGCCAGGGCCGCTTCCCTGGCTGTATCCCTACCGGGAGGACCCGTACTTCACCCGGATGGACCAGCCGATATTCCGTCCCTTCGTCGAGGTTTCGATGGCTCACGGCGGAGAGACGACGACCGTGCTGGATGGGTTGGTCGACACCGGCGCCGACGCGATCCTCGCGAGCGATCTGCTCGCCGAAGAGCTCGGCATTGACCTCGACGATCACGAGGGCGAAACCAGTCACGGAGTCGGCGGCAAATACCACAAGGCGCAGTACAAGACGGTCTCGCTCCGACTGCATGCCGGCGACGCCGAGGTCAGCGAGTATCGCGAGTGGGAGGCCCCGGTCGGCTTCGTGCAGGGCTGGCACAGCTACAGCTTCGTCCTGCTCGGCAGCGTCGGCTTCCTCGACCGCTTCACGGTCACCGCGAGCCGCTTCGCCCAGGCGGTCGCCGTCGAGGAGCGCGACGCCTTCGACAACCGCTTCGGCGTCGTCGAGGTGAACTGAGTCAACGACCTTTCGGGCCTACCGCAGGCTCATCCGGCCATGCGCAGCTCACTGAGGTCGAATGCGACCGTGTGATGAAACCCCCGGTCGCCCACCGTGCGACGCAGGGTGCGGAGGACGCTCTCCGGGTCGTCATCGGGGCCGTTCATGTAATACGGCTGGCCATCGCGACCGAACGAGATCGCGCTGGGACCTGTCCACGGACCAAGGTGCGGGCGGGCCTGCTCGAAGTCCGGATGGGGCGCAAAGCCAAGCCCCTGGGCGAACTCGACAGCTCCCAGCACGAGGTCGCATACGAGATCGATCGGAGCGTTCACGGGCGGCGCGGAGTAGGCGCCGAAGGCAAAGGCGGTGAGTGACCGCAGCCCTCGATCATCCATCTCGTCGGGACCCATTGCGTTCTTGACCCCAAGGCAATAGGCATCGACCAAGTAGACGCAAGCCATGATCTTGCGCCGATGAGGTCTGCGACGGGCGACGATCGCGGTCAGCAAGCCCTCGGTTCCCTCTGCGGCGCCCGAATCGCGCCAGTCGGCTCGATCCGGAACTCCAAGGCCTGCGCTCCATCCGGCGTTGAGCCAGCAGCCGAGAAGGTCAGCGTCGGGATTTGCGCTGTCGCGCTCGGCGGCGAGCTTGCGGACAAGCGCAGACGCCTCGGCGGTCTTGATCCCGAGGCTGCGAGCGATCTCCCTGGGCGATAGGCCCTGGCCGCGAAGCTCGCGAACCTTCTGCGTCATGGCGTCGTCAGCCATCAACGTCTTTTAGCGAGCGGAGCGGACGCTCCTGACGCCGGTCGGCTTTGCAGAATGAAGCGGCGTGAACGCCGATCGCGATCTTGCCGCGGAGATCCTCGCTGAGGAAGCTCGACTCGACGAGCTCACTCGTCGCCGCAACGACTCCCACCGTCGCCTGAATGAGCTGCGCGCCACCAAGACGGACGACTCTGGCGAAGAGGAGGCGTCGAGAGCCGCGACGTCGAGCGACAGCTGGTCGCCCGAGCGCAAGCTCCAACTCTTCGAGCGCCTGTTTCAGGGCCGGCCAGATGTCTTTCCCAAACGCTGGGAGAACGCCAAGGGTCGCAGCGGGTGGGCGCCCTGCTGCGCCAACGAGTGGAAACCGGGGGTCTGCGAGAAGCCGCGGGTGAAGTGCGGGGAGTGCCCGAACCAGGCGTTCGTAGCGCCTGCAGAACATGAGCTCCGCACCCACCTCGAAGGCCACGACGTCATGGGCGTCTATCCGCTGCTCGCCGACGACACCTGTCGCCTGCTGGCAATCGATCTCGACGGGCATGCGTGGCGCGAAGACATCACCGCGATCTGCGAAGCCTGCGAGGAGCTCGCCGTCCAACCCGCGGTCGAGCGCTCCCGCTCGGGCCAGGGCGCGCATGTCTGGTTTTTCTTCAGCGAGGCCGTCTCGGCGGCGAGCGCCCGTCGCTTAGGGCTGATGCTCCTGACGAACGCCATGTCGCGGTCCCCAACTCTCGACATGGCCTCCTACGACCGTCTCTTCCCAAGCCAGGACGTCCTGCCGAAAGGCGGTTTCGGCAACCTGATCGCGCTGCCGCTTCAACAGGAGGCGCGTCGAGCAGGCAACACGCTCTTCCTCGACGAGCAGTTCGATCCTTATCCAGATCAGTGGGCCTACCTCGATTCGCTCCCCCTGATCGAACCCCAAGGGCTCGACGACCTCATCGCAGACCGCGAGCGTGACTCTTGGATACTCGGCGCAGGTGAGGAACCGGCGGATGACGCGCCTTGGCGCCCGACTCGAACTCTTGCCGATCGCCTCGCGACGACGACGCTTCCCGAGACCGTCACCGCGACCATGGCCCAATGTCTCTACGTGAAGCGCGGGGGCCTGCCGCCGCCACTCCACGATGCTCTGCGGCGCCTGGCTTGCTTCTCCAACCCGCGGTTCTTCGAACTTCAGGGCATGCGGTTCTCCACCTCACGCACACCGCGGGTGATCTCCTGCTTCGAGGAGGTCGGCGACTTCCTGGCGTTGCCCCGCGGATGCCGAGAGCCTTTGGAGGAACTGCTCGACGGCCTCGGCATCGAGCTGAAGCTTGACGACGAGCGCAGCGACGGCACTGATCTCGACGCCCGCTTCATCGGCGAGCTCGACCCGACGCAGGCCAGTGCAGCGGCGCACATGCTGGAACACGATCTTGGCGTCCTCTGCGCTCCGCCCGGGAGCGGCAAGACTGTGATCGCCACCGAGATGATCGCCGCGAGGGCGCGCTCAACTCTGGTCCTCGTCCACCGCAAACCCCTGCTCAAGCAGTGGAGGGAACGCCTGTCGCAGTTCCTCGACATCGATCCGGAGGCCATCGGCACTATCGGCGGTGGATACAAGAAACCGACGGGCCTGCTCGATGTGGCGATGATCCAAAGTCTGGCGCGACGCGATGCGCTGGAGGAACTGCTGGCCGGCTACGGTCACGTGGTCGTAGATGAGTGCCATCACGTCTCCGCCGTGACAACCGAGCGAGTCCTGAAGGCCGCCCGGGCACGCTACGTGACGGGCCTGACCGGCACCCTCCGTCGGCGCGACGGTCACCATCCGATCGTCGCAATGCAGTGCGGGCCAGTCCGCCACACGATCGCCCAGGGACCGACGGACAAGCACGCGCTGCAACTGCGCGTCATTCGTCGCGATACCGACTTCGATCCCTCCGTGCTCCCCACGGACGCCTCGATCCAGGAGGTCTTCGGCGCCCTCGCGGGGGACGAAGGGCGGACAAAGCTGATCGCCGACGAGGCGCTGCAGCTGATCGACCAGGGCCGCTCGCCGATCGTGCTCACCGAACGGCGCGAGCATCTCGAAAAGCTCCAGCTGCATCTCGTCGATCGCGCACCGGTCCTCGTCGCGCTCCACGGTGAGATGTCAGCAGCGGCCAATCGAGCCGCCACCGAGCAGCTCGCTGCCGTGCCCGAGGGAGAGCCCTGCTTGGTGCTGGCAACCGGCCGCTACATCGGCGAGGGGTTCGACGAACCGCGCCTCGACACGCTTTTGCTCGGAATGCCGATCGCCTGGAAGGGGACAGTCGTTCAGTACGCCGGACGTCTTCATCGCCCCTTCCCCGAAAAGCGCGACGCGCTCATCTACGATTACGTAGACGCCGAGCTACCCGTGCTGCGCCGCATGTTCGCCAAGCGTCTCAAGGCGTACCGATCTCTCGGATATGAGGTCGAGGAGCCGCGATCCACGTCAGGGGATCTGCGTCAGGCACCGCGCCGCTGAAGGTTGCCTTTTCGACCTTTGGTACGGTCGGGACCTTGAAGCGGGCCGCCCTCACAGCCATGCTGGCCGTTGTGCCTGTCTGCGCATTGCCAGCAACCCCCGCACAGGCCGCCGCCATCGGCTGGCCAGGGCAATGGATGGCAAAGGCGATCCGACAGGATCGTAGGATCAGCAAGGAATTCCGGCACAGCTCCGCGCATCACATCCGCTGCTCGCCTCATGTCGCCTCCCGGTACCGCTGCCGAATGGAATGGGAGATCGGAGACACAGCCTTCTTCGGCCACGGCCATGTGGCCTTCCGTTCCGAAGGAGAAACGCTCTACTGGGATTCGACTATTCGGTCCGGCGGGTCGACACCTACTGCCAGAGCACCCATAAGCGTCATTGCATCAAGCGCTTTCGGCGACACAGCCCGCCCGGCGGGCTTCTCGTCCAGTAATTGTCGGCCCCGGGGGGATGTGGGGGCATCACAAGCTGGCACAGCTCAGCTGCTGCGATGCAGTCTTCTGAGATTCGACCCGGGACGACAAAGGTACCGCTGGCTCGTGCTAGGCAGCAGTCGAAAGACCGGGCTCATCGCCGAGCACCGCCGCCGCGATCTTCTCCGCAATCACCTCAACCGAGTCACGCACCGTCTCGAATCCGGCCAGGTCGGGCAGGATGCCGCTGTACTCGGCGACGTCCTCGAAGGTCACGCCGTGCAGGACCGGGATCAGCGTCTCCTTATGCAGCAGCGCTCCCAGCTCCCGCTCAGTCCAGAATCGCCCCGCAAGGTAGGCCGGGGTCAGCAGCGCGATTCCAGCCCGCGCCTTCTGCAGCCCCATGTCCATCTGCCGCGCCTGACTCTTGCCCGCTTCGACTGAAACCTCGTCGAACCACACCGTCACTTCGAATCCTTCCAGCCGCTCGCGCAGCTCTGCCCCAACCTCGGCCCCGTCGATCCGTGCGTAGCTCAGGAACGCGTCGACCTCGCGCTCCTCCGCCGCTGGCAGGGCGGCCTGTAGCTGGTCGGCAAGCGCCATCTCCGACGCCGTGTAGCGCGGGCCCGACTCGGCCGTTCGCAGTCGCTGATTCAGCTCCGCCATAACCTTGCGGTTGTGCTCGTTGGCGGCCGCAATCTGCCGATTATGGGCTTCCACCGCCCGCCGATTCTGTTCTTCGATCCGCTTGTTCTGCCGTTCGGTCTCGCGATTGTGTTGGTCAACGCGCCTTTTGTTCTCGCGGTTTACGCGGTCGACCTCCCGGTTGTAGTTGTCGACCGCGCTCTTGTTGGCTTGTTCGACCTTGCGGTTGTGCGCCGCAATCTCCCGGTTCACGCGGTCGACCTCTCGCTTCGCAGCGGTCTCCGCCTTGCGGTGGGCTTCACCCAATTCTCGTTCGAATCGTCTCGGATCGAAGGCTCCGGGCATCGAACTCATCAGTTTCGCAGGCACCGCGGCGGAAACTAGCGTGCGCCGGGCAACCAAACACAGACATCGGCTCATCTCACTTTGCACAGTTTACGAGCGTTCTCCCGACCTGGCGAGTGCTCCTTATCGCGCAATCCTAAGTCCTCGCCGCAACTCCCTCGTGCGCGCTCTGCTCTGCTCGCGCCCCAGCCGCCGCTGCAGCTCGCGCAAGCGGCGCAGCTCGGCCTCTCGGCGGGTGCGCTCGAGGCTGCGCTCGGGCTTGGCGCCGAAGGCGCGACTGCGGTCTGTGATCCCGTTCTCTTGGCGGTAGCGCTCAATGATCCCGATGCCGTGCTCCCACTCCCTGCGTTTGGCGGGGTCGGCCGGCCTCTCCCCCAACTCGGCGGTGACGTAGGGGGGCGGGGCGATGCGGGCGGCGGTGAGCGAAAGCTCACGCCGCTGGGCGAGAACGCGATCGACGGTGATCAGCTCCCGCTGCGCGGCGTCGCCGCCCGCAAGCTCGCGCATCTCCACCTCGTAGCGAGCGAGCGCTTCCCCTGCCATCCCAGCAGTGGCGCCGAGGCGGGCGATCAGGCCCTGATCGCGCTTGCGGGAAGGCAACGCCTCGGCGGCTTCCCGTTCGGCGCCGGCGCGAGTCAGGATCGCCTCCGTCTCGGCGATGCGCGTCTTCAGGCGCGCGCGGCGCTCGGCAAGGATCTTCTCGCGATCCGCCGCCCGCTCCAGCTCGCGGCGCCTTGCCGCAAGCTCTGCGGTGGGCAAGGCCTCCAGCTGGGCCTCATCGTGGGCGGCGCGCTGGGCGCCGTCTCGGCCGACGGCCAGCGCGATGTGGTCGAGACCCTCCCCCAGGCGGCGATCGGTGGGCGCGATCTCCTCGCGGTTGACCTGGACCTCCGGAGTCGCGTAGAGGCGGGTCTCCCCGCGACTGCGCGAAGCGGCCACATACAGCTCCTGCTTGTCCATCGAGGGGTCGGCCATGACAAAGGCGCGGTCGACCGTCGAGCCTTGGGCCGAATAGGTCGTTACCGCGTAGGCGTGCTCAAGGGCCGGGGCCTCGGAGTGCGGGTTGGTCCGCGCCAGGTACTCCGCGCCGACCTCGACCCGCTTCGCCTGGTCGACACCTTCGAGGACGACGCTCCCCTGCTCGGCGTCGACTTCGGCGATTCGCCAGCGCTCGCGGTTGTAGATGTCGGCGCGCTGGTCGTTGACGCGGGTGATGACCTGATCGCCGGCGGCGAAGCGTGCTTCGCCGACTTCGATCTCCTCGGCGCCGAGCCTGCCTTCCTGGTGGCGGGCCTCGCGCGCAATCGCGTTCAGCTTCGCAACCTCGGCGTTGCGCTTGGCGATCATCAGCGCGTCCTCGCCGCGCTCGTAGGACTCCAGCCAGTCGCGGACCATCGCCTCGCGGCGGGCCTCGGCGTCGGGGGCGACTGTGACCCGCTCCTCGGAGACGTAGAGGTCGAGCGCCTCGCGTCCCTCGCCCCCGCGGATCAGCTTCGCCGCCTCGCGGTCAAGCTCGTGCTCGTGGCGGATCACCTCGTCGAGGTGGATCGGCTCGCTGCGATCAGCGATGGCGCGGAACAGTCCGCCCGCCTCGATCTCCCCCAGTTGCTCGGGGTCGCCGAGGAGGACGAGCTTGGCTTCGGCCGCCTCGGCGTGGTGGACGAGCCGGGCCAGGGTCGCAGAGTCGACCATCCCCGCCTCGTCGACCAGCAGCACCGAGCCCTGCGCCAATCCCTTACTGCCCTCGTGCTCTGCGCGGTCCAGCTCGACGAGCAGGCTGGCGATCGAGGTCGCCGGCAACCCCTCGTCGCGCAGGACGTTGGCGGCGCGCCAGGTGGGAGCCGCGGCGCGGAGGTCGATCCCCGCCTGCACCCAGCCCTCGGCCGCGGCGACGACGGCGTAGGTCTTGCCGGTGCCGGCCTCGCCGATCACGACGACGATGCCCTCGGGCATCGTCAGCAGGCGGTTGACCATCTCGCGCTGGTCGGCCTTCAGGGTCGGGCGGGCGTGGATGACACGAGCGGCCGCCAGCTCCCCGGCCGGGGCAGACCCCTGCTCGCGCATCCGCTCGATCGCCGCCAGCGCCTCGCGCTCCAGCTCCCAGATGTGACGGGTGGTGTAGATCGGGCCTTTGCGGCTCTCGGCGATCTGGATCACTTCCTCGGAGGCGAGGTAGGTATCTGCCATGCGCTCGACCTCCGGCCCCGACGCTCCCTCGGGGAGCAATCCGGCAACCGCCTGGATTGCGTCGCGCCTGTCGAAATGCGAGGCGCCCCCCGTGACTGTACGGTCCACCTGCTGGGTGAGGACCGTGCAGTCACGGGGGGCGCCGGGCTCTGTGAGCCTCAGCTGCGGGTTTGGGTCGAAGGTGCGCTCGATCGTCTCGCGGTCGAGGCCGATCTCCCTCGCCCTGGCCCGCCAGCGCTCCAGCAGCTCCACGCGCGAGAGGGCGGTGTCCTTCGGCTTGCGCGTCGCCAGCGTCGCCACCTGCATCGAGGCCGCCGAGGCGTCCGGCCCGGCCGCCGCGAGGATTTCAGCCCGGCGGGTGGAGAACGCCCGCAGATGCTCGTCGGCGAAACCCTCGACCTCGGCGATGCCGTTGCGGACCTCCTGCCAGCGGACGCCGAGGCGCAGAGTCAGCTCGTGGCGCAGATGGGCCTCATACAGGTAGCCGGCGACTTTGCCGTGCTGGTAGATCGCCGGGTGGTAGAGGCGGGTCCAGCGGCCGTCCGGCCCTTTCGTCGCGTTGGCGATGAGGACATGGGTGTGCAGCTGCGGATCGCCGTTGCGCGAGGAGCGGTGCAGGTAGGCGACGGCTAGGTAGCCGTTGCCTTGGACGAACTCCCTGCCGCCGGCTCCGCGCCTCGTCCAGCAGGCCTTGCGCTGAAGGTAGGCGAGGGCGGCGCCTACGGATTCGCGGTGCGCCGCCTTGACCTGTCCGGCGGCCTCGGCTCCGCCGAGCCCCCACAAGAGCGAGACTGACTTGGGAGCCGAGAAGGTGAGGTCGAAGCCTGGCACCGAGCCCTTCGCGGGGACGCCGTTTCTCCCCAGCAAGGGCTCGCCGTCGACCGGGTTTCGGCCGGTGAGCATCGCCTTGAGCTGGTCGGAGCCGACCTCGCCGTCGAGTCCCAGCTCCTCGGCGGCGTCGCCGATCCACTCGCCGGCCGCCTCTCCCTCGCCGGAGTAGTAGTCCTCGGCGCCTTCGGCGACCTTCTCCAGGTAGTAGTTCTCCTGGCCGATGCCGAGCTTTCCGATCGTGAGCATCCACCCCGTATGTCCAGCGGGGGGCGCTTTTGCATCGGCTCACCCGGCGGGGTGATACTGCGTGAGGGTGGTGGCTGTTGGCTTTTGGCTGTGGGGGAGCTGGCCGGCTGATTGGCCCCTGCCAGTGCTGAATTCCTGGGCTGGCCTTCGAGTCTCTGGTGCCCCTGGCCGGATGGCTGGAGTGGGCAGGTGACTGGCTGACTGAATGGATGGCTGGCTGGATTCTGATTGGTCGTTCACGGCTGATTCCGCATCGGCAGCGATGCAAGAAGCGCTCCCGTTGGACAGTAGGGGTGATGGAGCAGCGACCACGGCAGCGCGAGAGGCGCCGGCAAGCGGCTGGGCCGCCTCGCCAACGCGATGGGCGCATGGAGCCCAGGGCGAAAACCTCGGCCGACCTTCTCTGCGAACCGCTGCTCGACGCCAGCCAGGCGGCCGAGCTCCTTCATGTGCCGCGCAGCACGCTCTACGAGCTGGTGCGCTCGCGGGGGCTGCCCCACGTGAAGGTTGGACGGCGTGGGCTCAGGTTCACCCGCGTCGACCTCGCCCGATGGGTCAGCGCCAATAGCGTCGGCCGTTAGGAGCCGTCGTTCGGGGATGGCAGGGGCGCGCCGCCTGTTCGGGAATACTGGGGTGATGACCGTCCGCGTTCATGTTGAGCCGTCGCTGCTGGAATGGGCCAGCGAGCGCTCTGGCAAGAACCCCGACGATCTGAGCCGGCGGGTTCCGCGACTGGCCGCGTGGACCCGGGGCGACGCCCAGCCGACGCTGAAGCAGTTGGAATCCTTTGCACGGGCGACGAGCACGCCGGTGGGGCTCCTGATGCTGCCCGAGCCACCAGACATGCCGCTTCCCGTCCCGGATTTCAGGACGCTGCCGAATGCAGCCGCTGCTCCGGCAAGCCCGGATCTGCTCGACACGATCTACCTGTGCGAAGAGCGGCAGGACTGGTATCGAAGCTACGCCTTGGTCAACGACGCGGATCCACTGGATTTCGTCGGTTCCGCGACGACAGAGGACGATGTCGTTTCCACCGCCGATCGCATGAGGACCAAGCTCGGATTCGACCTCGCGTCCCGCCGCGAGTATTCGAGCTGGACAGAGGCGCTCGGCAAGCTCAGCGAAAGAGCCGAGGACATCGGCGTTCTCGTGATGATCAGCGGGATCGTCGGCAGCAACACCCACCGAGCGCTCAACCCCGATGAGTTTCGTGGCTTTGCCCTGGTCGACGATCTCGCCCCGGTCGTGTTCATCAACGGCGCCGATACCAAGGCGGCTCAGATCTTCACCCTGGCGCATGAGCTCGTACACATATGGCTCGGGCAGCCAGCGGTGTCCAACCCGCGCCTTGATGTCCGACGCGAGGACCAGCAGGTAGAGCGCTTCTGCAATGCCGTCGCGGCGGAGCTGCTCGTTCCGTCGGTGCATCTGGAGGGGGAGTTCGATCCGAGCAGACCACTCGCCGATGAGCTGGACCGGCTTGCCCGCCTCTATCGCGTCAGCACCCTTGTCGTCCTGCGGCGGATCTTCGACGCCGGCCAGTTGTCGTGGAACGAGTACAACGGCGCGTATTCCGAACAGAAGTCCCGACTCGCGCGAGCGACGAAGGGCGGCGGGGGGAACTTCTACAACACCCAGCCCGCGCGGACGAGCAAGCGCTTTGCCCACGCCGTGATCGCCGACGCCCTTGAAGGGCGGACGCTGCATCGGGACGCGTTCCGGCTCCTCGGCGTCCGCCGATACAACACGTTTCGCGAACTCGGACACAGGCTCGGACTTCCGTGACGTACCTCCTCGACGCCAATGTGTTCATCCAGGCCAAGAACCTCCAGTACGGGTTTGACTTCTGCCCGGCATTCTGGGACTGGCTCGACGCGAAATCCCAGGCCGGACAGGTCGGCAGCATCGAGAAAGTCCTCGACGAGCTGAAGGCCGGGGGAGATGATCTCTCCACCTGGGCGACCGCCCGGCCAGGATTGTTCGCGCAGCCAGACACCCCCGTCGCGGAGAGCCTTCAGGCAGTCAGCCGGTGGGCGGCATCCGCCCACTACGACCCGGCTGCGGTCAGCACCTTCCTCCAAGACGCCGACTACTACCTCGTCGCCCACGCGCACGCACATGAACTCACCGTCGTCACGCATGAGGTGCCCGCCAACTCGGTGAAGAAAATCAAGATCCCCAATGCGTGCATCGATCTTCAGATCAAGTGCATGAGCCCATACGAGATGCTGCGGGTCGAGCATGCCCGGTTCGTCCTCGGGCGAGCCTAGGAGACAGAGATGGAAGGGTGCGTGGGATGCAGCTGACTGACGAGCGGCTTCTGCTGTCGGCCTCCGATTTGGTCGACTTCCTCGCCTGCCGGCATCTGACCGCCCTCGAATTCGGACGCGCTCATGGGCGAGTGGACGATCCTCCGCCACGCGCAGCCGACACCGCCGACTTGGTGGCCAGGAAGGGTGAAGAGTTCGAGCAGCGTCATCTCGAAGCTCTGCGCGCCGAGCACGGAGATGCCCTGGTCGAGATCGAGACCGGCTTAGGCTACGACAAGCTCGTCGAGGCCTCCGCGCGCACTCAGGAAGCCATGGAAGCCGGTGCGCCTGTCGTCTACCAGGCAGCATTCCTCGGCGGCGACTGGATGGGCTACGTCGATTTCCTCGAACGAGTCGCGTCACCATCGAAGCTGGGCGACTGGAGCTACGAGCCGGCCGACACCAAGCTCGCGCGCTCGCTGAAGCCTTACTTCGTAATCCAGCTCTGCCTCTATGCCGACCTGATCGACGCGGTTCAAGGGCGCAGGCCCGACCACATCCACGTGATCCTCGGCAGTGGCGAGCGCCGAACGCTTGCGCACGCTGACTTCCGCTCCTACTTCGCTCGGATGAAAGGGCTCTACCTGGAGACCCTCGCCAACGGACTCGACGTGACCTATCCCGATCCGGTCGCCCACTGCGAACTATGCAAGTGGGCCGAGCCGTGCGAGCAGCGTAGGGTCTCTGACGATCACCTGAGCCTTGTCGCCAAGCTCGGCGGCGCACAGGCGGCCAAGCTGCAGGAGGGCGGGATCGAGACGGTGGAGGCGCTGGCCGCCGTTGAGGTGGATGCACGGCCGAATGGCATGGCCGCCGGCACCTTCGAACGGCTGCGTTCCCAGGCGTCACTGCAGACGGAGGAGCGGCAAAGTGGCCAGATCAAGCTGCAGCGCCGGCGGCCGGAGCCGATCGGCGATGGGCCGCTGCGCGGCTTCGCACGAATGCCCGCCCCTTCCCCGGGCGATGTCTTCTTCGACATCGAGGGGGACCCCTTCTACGACGAAGGGCTCGAGTACCTGTGGGGCGCCACCTACATCGAGGACGGCGAGCCGACCTTCAAGGCGTTCTGGGGCACGGACAGAGCCGGCGAGAAGACGGCCTTCGAGGAATTCGTCGACTTCGTGTTTGCGCGGCGCGAGCGCTTCCCCGAGATGCACGTCTACCACTACGCACCATACGAGCGAACCGCGCTAGCACGAATGATGGGCTTGCACGGCAGCCGCGAGGACGAGGTGGACCGACTGCTGCGCGAGCATGTCCTCGTCGATCTCTATCGGGTTGTCGACCAAGCCCTGCGGATCTCGCGACCCAGCTACTCGCTGAAGGAGGTCGAGGCTTTCTACGACCAGGGACGCACCGCCGAGGTCAAGCAGGCAGGCGACTCGGTTCTGATGTTCGAGCAATGGCTGCAGGAGGACGACGCGGAGCTGCTCTCCAAGATCGAGGAGTACAACAAGGAGGACTGCGATTCGACGCTCCGTCTGCGGGACTGGCTGATCGAACAACGCGAACTCACCGAACGAGAGCACGGCGTGCAGCTCCCGTGGCGACTGCCGGGACAACCAACCGAGCCCGACGAGGACGAGACGGATGTACTTGGCGAAACGGTAGAGCTTCAGGAAGCCTTGCTCAAGGACGTTCCCGCGGACCCCGACGAGCGCAGCGACGATCAGCGCGAGGCCTGGCTCCTAGCCCAACTGCTCGACTACCACCGGCGTGAGGCAAAGCCCGCATGGTGGCAGTGGTTCGAACGCCTCGAGCGAACCTCGGCCGAGCTGGCGGAGTTCGATTCGGAGGCGATCGGGGAGCTGAACCCGATCGGCGAGGCCGTGGCGCTGCCGAAGCCGTCGCGGTCCTTCGTCCAGCGCTTTTCTTTCCCCGCGCAAGACCACAAGGTCCGCGCCGGAAAGTTCGCCGATCCTCATAGCTGCGGCATCGATCCAGAGACGGGCGAGTCCGACCACAAAGCGAAAACCGTCGATGTGCTCGATGTCAACGACGCCGCTGGAGAGCTCCGCCTGAAGCTCAGCAAAGCCCGACTCGAAGACCCGCCGAAGGCGCTGATCCCCGGCAGGCCCTACGGGACCAACGAGCAGCGAGGCGCTCTGCGTGACATCGCCACCGACGCGATCGCGAGCGACGGCGGCGAATTCTCACGCTTCAAGGCGGCTGACGACATTCTCGGCCGCCGCCTCCCCCGCACTTCCGCAGTCGCCAATGGCGATGCACTCCAGGGCGAGGAGGCGAACCTTGAGCAGATCAAGCGGGTCGCGGCCGGACTCGAAGAAAGCTATCTCTTCATTCAAGGCCCTCCCGGCTCGGGCAAGACGTACACCGGCGCGCATGTAATCCTCGACCTGATCGCCGGTGGCAAGCGCGTCGGTGTGACCTCCAACAGCCACAAGGCGATCAACAACATCCTCGCCGAGGTCGAACGGTTCGCCCGCGCAGACAAGGTCGCCGTTCGCGGCCTCAAGAAGTGGTCCTCAAGCGATCAGGAATACACCCCGCCGGACGCGGATGACGGGGATCCTATGATCGGCAACTCGAAGGACAACGCCGCCTTCGGGCCCAATGCGGAGCTCGATTTGATGGCCGGAACCGCCTGGCTGTGGTGCCGCGAGGAGATGCGGCAATCGGTCGACTATCTCGTCGTCGACGAGGCAGGGCAGATCTCGCTGGCGGACGCGCTGGCGCTCTCCACCGCGGGTACCAACCTGATCCTGCTCGGCGACCCCCAGCAACTCGCCCAGGTGAGCCAGGGGACCCACCCCCCGGGCTCCGGCGTCTCGGTCCTCGAGCACCTGCTCGGCGACCACAGCACGATCCCAGCCGAGCGCGGCATCTTCCTCGAGCACTCGCGGCGGATGCACCCCGACGTCTGCGACTTCGTCTCCGAGGCGATCTACGAAGGGCGTCTGCGCGCAGCACCGGGCTGCGAGCGACAGCGTGTAGACGCGCCGGGCTCTCTGACCGGAACCGGCGTCCGGTCGACCCCCATCGAGCACAGCGGCAACTCGCGCCAGTCACCCGAGGAGGCCGAGCGAATCGCCGTCGAGATTGCCGACCTTTTGGAGGGGCGATACACGAACAAGGACGGCGAACAAGGCGCTCTCACCCAAAGCGAGATCATGGTCGTTGCCCCCTACAACGCGCAGGTCCGGGCCATCCGCAGCCAACTCGACTCCCAGGGCTATACCGAAGTAGCGGTCGGCACGGTCGACAAGTTCCAGGGGCAGGAGGCCGCAGTCGTCTTCTTCTCGATGGCTACCTCCTCCGGCGCCGAGATCCCCCGCAACGTCGACTTCCTCTACTCCCGCAATCGCCTCAACGTCGCCGTCTCTCGCGCCCGCTGCCTTGCCGTCCTGGTGGCCAGCCCGGCGCTGATGACCATCGAGTGCGACACGGTCGAGCAAATGCGCCTTGTGAACGCGCTCTGTCTTCTCGACGAGTTGGGATCGAACAGCGATTAGGCCTGTCGACTGGCCTGGCTCTGACTACGGCACCCAGCGGGCGTTGGTCAGCTCGTGGCGGTACTGGCCAGTCGCCAGATAGGCGCGGAGGCGGCGGTCGGGGACGAGCGGCCTGATCTTGCGGATCGCCCGTGCCGGCGTCCGCTCCTCGGTCGCGTAGACGCGACGGTAGTCCGGCGAGTCGGGGCCGGCCTCGGGATCGGTGGCGAAGACGAGGAAGCCGCGCCGTTCGGAGCGGGCGCGGTTCGCCTTGGCGATCCGACCCTGCTCGCGCTCCAGCTCCTCAGCCCAGGCGAAGAGGTCTATCTGCGTTGCGGGTTGGGCCATTAGGAATCTTGTACCACGTCATCCGGTTGTCCTTGCCGAGCTTCTGCAAATCGGCACAAAGCCTCGACACTCTCTCCTGTAAAGACGTCGAAGGCGTCTTGATCGACCCGCACATATGTCCACTGGCGGCCGGTGAGCCGCGCCGCGTCCCGGCACCAGCGCCGCGCCCGCTTGTCCTTGAACGGCACGTCTGGATCGCGAAGCCCCTTCGTCTCGACCAGCAGGCAGGACTCATCGGCGAGCCGCACGACGAAGTCGGGGTAGTAGTAGCGCAGCGCGCCGTTCTCGGCGATGTACTCCAACGCGAAGCGGCCGAAGACCGGCAGCTTGGCGAAGGCGGCGACGTCGTCGGCCCGGTCGAGGAACAGCGCAAAGCGCCGCTCCAGGTCGTTGTCGACCGCCGTCAGGTTGAAGACGGTGCGCTCGCACTCGACCGTGGTCCGCGACCAGGAGAACGGCGGCGTCTCGGTCATCTTGATCGCTGTCTCGGTGATCGTCGCCTCGCGCTCGGTCAACCGCAACCCGCGGATCGCATCGGCGAACGCCTGCTTGACCAGCTCCTGCGCGTCGTTCTCGGCCAGGCGGCGCAATACGACTTTGTCGTCAAGCTCGACCGGCTCCGCGAAGATCCGTCGCTCCAGGTAGCTACGCACGAGCGGCGCCAGCGCGGCGAAGGCACCCGATACGCCGGCCAATCCCCCGACCTCGCAGACGCGTTTCGTGTAGTAGGAGATCATCCCGGAAGGGTCCTCCGCATACGGCACCTCGAACTCGTATTCCTCGATGATGCCCTTGTCGATCAGCTGCCGGCCCCGGTATTGGATGTACTCGTCGGGCTCGACCTTGGGAACCTCAAGCGACGTCGGCGGTGGCGCGATCGAATCGAGGTCGAGCTGCTCGAAGGGAAGCTCCTGCAAGCTCAGCGATCGGGTCAGGACCGGGATGGAAATCTCGAACTTCCTCTTCCCCTCGTCTGGATAGATCGCGACCGCGTTCGCACCGATCTTCTCGACCTCTTCGCGCTCGACGACGAGGCCGCCATCGAGCTCCTTGTCCCAGAGATCGCGAAACGCCTCGTGCTCGATCACAACCACGCGCTCGTCGAAACCCGAGCCCGGTGGCGTCATCCGCCGCAGGCCTCGACCGAGCGCCTGCTCGGGCAGGATTTTCGCTTTCGCGGTGAGGCTGCGCAGGGTGACGATCACGCTGACGTTGCGCACGTCCCACCCCTCGCGGAGCATCAACACGCTGACGATGCAGCGCACCGGGCTCTCGTTGCCGTCGATGTCGCGCGCGGCCCGGCGCGCGATGTCGAGATCGGCTTTGGTGATCTCGCCGTCGCGCTTCGTGTGGATGACGAGCAGTTTGTCGCCGGCGAAGTCGGGCAACTGCCGTAGGTAGTCGCCAACCTCGTCGGCCGCTTGCGTGTTCTCGCACATCACGAACAGGACAGGGCGCTTGCCCGATGGCGAGAGGTCCTCGTCGAACTTGCGCCAGCGGCCGACCGCTGCGTCGATCCAGCGCCGGTAGCGCTGCACCGCCGAGTCACCCAGCTCCGGCTCAGCCCCGCGCAGCTCACCGATCACCGGCGTCTTGACGATCCCGTCCTCCACCGCCTCGGCGAGCGGGTAGTCGACGACGACGTGGCGGAATGCCCGACCTTTCTGGTCCTTCGGCGTTGCGGAAAAGTCCAGCTGGCCGACCACACCTGCCCCTTCATCGCCTTGCGCCTTCTCTTGCAGCGTTTCGTGGAGCCTCTCGATCGACTCGCTCCATTTCAGCTTGTCGGACCAGACGTGGTGAGCCTCGTCGTTGACCACCATCACCCGCTCCCGGCCCGCGATCCGCTGGAACAGTTCCTCGGCCGAGCTGCCGCCCCCCTCGGTGACCCGCGGCCCGACCATCGCCTCGACCGGGTTGGGGTCGGTGTCCTTCTTGCGCTTCGGGGGCTCGTAGAGCCGCTGCACGTTGGTCAGGAACAGAGCTCCCGGCGTCGTGATCGGGACCAGCTCATCCTGAAGGACGACCGTGAGCTGGAAGTCATCCTCCCACTCCGGCGGGATCAGCGGATCGCGGCGGAACGTGGCCGCGTCGCCGAAGTCGCTCTTCAACTGGCATGACCCCCTGAAATCGGTCCGACCCTTGTGAGAGTCCTACCGGCCCGCGAAACTGGGCCAAGGAGGACCGACGCAAGTGAAGAGAAGGCGACACACCCCCGAGCAGATCATCCGCAAGCTCAGGGAGGCCGAGCGGATGCTCGGCGAAGGCAGGGGAGTGGCGGAGGTCGCGAAGGAGCTGGGGGTCTCCGAGCAGACCTTCCACCGCTGGCGCAACCAGTACGGCGGGATGAAGGCCGCCGACGTCAAGCGGCTGAAGGAGCTCGAGCGCGAGAACCGCGAGCTGAAGCAGATCGTCGCCGACAAGGAGCTGGAAGTCCGCGCCCACAAGGAGATCTCGGCGGGAAACTTCTGAGCCCAGACCGCCGGCGCCAGGCGGTCGCGATGCTCTGCGACCGCCTCGGCGTCAGCGAGCGCTGGGCATGCCAGGTGGCGGGGCAGCATCGCTCCACGCAGCGCTACGAGCCGAAGGCCGCCGAGGACGACGCCGCCCTGCGCTCCGCCCTGCGCAAGATCTCCGAAGAGAAGCCCCGCTGGGGCTACCGCCGCGCCCATGCCCGCCTCCTCGGAGAGGGCTGGAGCGTCAACAAGAAGCGCGTGCAGCGGATCTGGCGCGAGGAGGGCCTGCGGGTGCCGAAGCGCAAGCGAAAGCGCGCCCGGCTGGGCGACAACGCTGACGGCAGGCGCCTCCGCGCCGAGCGCCCCGACCACGTCTGGGCGCTCGACTTCCAGTCCGACGAGACGGCCGACGGCCGCCAGATCCGCATCTTGAACGTCGTCGACGAGTTCACCCGCGAGGCGCTCGCCGGCGAGGTGGCTCGCTCGATCACCGCCGAGGACACGGTCGCCGTGCTCGAGCGCCTCGTCGCCATGCGCGGAACCGCTCCCTGCCACATCCGCTGCGACAACGGCCCCGAGCTGATCGCCCACGCCCTGCGCGACTGGTGTCGCCTCAACGCCACCGCCACCGCCTACATCGAGCCCGGCTCCCCCTGGCAGAACCCCTTCATCGAGTCTTTCAACGGCCGCGCCCGCGACGAGGTGCTCGACGTCGAGCTGTTTCACAGCCTGGCCGAGGCCGAGGTGATCCTCGCCGACTGGATCTCCGCCTACAACACCGAACACCCGCACTCGGCGCTGGGGATGCTGCCGCCGGCCCGCTTCGCGGAGCGTTGGCGGGAGGAGAACGGCGCCCCGTCGCCTCGCTCCGATCGCCCTACGGGCTCACTCCGCGAGGCGACGGTCGACCCCGCTACCGTGCAAGCGGATACCGACCACGAACTCTCACTGAGGGTGGACCGGTAAATGGGGGCCTTCCACAACCGCTCGAAGACGATCACGTTGGGCGCGATGACGAGGAAGCTCGTCGCCATCGGCGAGCCTAGCTCGCGGCGGGCGTGGAAGTAGGACCACGTGACGCAGAGGCTCATCGCCATCGTCTTGCCGGACCCGGTCGCCATCTTCATCGCCAAGCGCTGGCGCTTGCTCTCGGCCGGGTCGATCATCAGTGGAGCCTGCGCGTACTCGATCAGGTCGGAGAACGTGCCGGCGCGCTTGATCTCGGAGAGGTAGATGAACGTCTCGACCGCCTCGCGCTGGCAGAAGAAGAACCGAAACGGCTCCCCGGTCGGGCGCCGGTGGTCTTCCTCGAACCAAAAGCGAAGCAGGCGCTGCGTGGTCTCGCTTGCGCCCGGATAGCCGTTGGCGCGCCAGGCGTCTACTGCGGCGCGGACTCCGTCTACGAGATGGGTTCCTTCGCTTGGCCTGCGATGGATTCGGACCCCATAGGGATCGGGCTCGGCGCCTGGGGTCGCGGCGCCATCGGTCATTTGACCGTGACCTCGGCCAGCTTCGTCGTGTCGTTGCCGAAGATGTCGATGATCTTGACGACGATGGTGTGCCGCCCGGCCTCCTCGTAGTCGTGCGGGTCGCTCTCCCGTGCCAGCTTCGGCTCCTCGCGAGTCCGGTAGGCCTGCCACTGGTTGTGGAAGGTGTCGTCGGTGTAGTTGAAGTCGACCGACCAGTAGTCGATCAGGTCCGACCAGCTCTCGATCCGCTCACGCACCTCGTGCGGAATCAACTCCTCGCTGGGGATCGCAAAGTCCTTCAGCACGACCGACACCTCGCGCTTGCTGCGCTTCACGTCGAGATCGACGTGGGCCAGCTCGAAGAACCGCACCGCATCCGCGTCGCGGACGCCCGGCTCGATGATCTCGCGGGGAATCTGCAACGGCCGCAAATCGAGCCCCCGACGCCGGGCGGTCTCGCTGATCGTGTCGTGCAGCCCCATCTCCCACTCCCAGCCCAGCACGTCGCAGGACTCGATTCCGTTGTCAGCCATCTCGTCCATGACTTCCTCAAGCTCATCGATCGTCACCGGCGCGTCCGTCGCTCCCACGTGGATCATCCGACCGGCCTTTTGACCGTGCAAGTTCGTGAATCCCTCCACCGGCTCCGCCCTGTAGAAGGAGAGGATCGTGTCCAGATAATCGGTCAGGCGACCGTTCCCTGACTCTCGCTGCCAGCGCTGGCGCTCGTACGCACCAAGGTTCCTGATCTCGAACGGCTTGCAGTCAGTGATATCGAGAAGCCGCTTGCGCGTAGTGTGAATTGCGAAGCGACCGAGGTCGCAACCTATCCACTGACGGCCGTGCTTCTCAGCTGCAACGAGGGTCGTGCCCGAGCCGCAGAAGAAGTCAGCCACAAGATCACCCGGCCTGCTACTTGCATTGATTACTCGCGCAAGCAGCTCCTCTGGCTTCTGGGTTGGATATCCCGTGCGCTCCCGATCAGCCGCTTGGAGGTTGCCGATGTCATCCCAGAGCGATTGGACCGGGACCCCCTTTCCGGCTCTCCTGACGTTTCCGTGGGTGAAGTAGGGCGCTGAGAAGAAGCGCACGCCGCTCCGCGCCTAGGTTTCCGGTTTCTCGAAGACTGGAAACGAAGGGAGCGGCAACGACGTGCGCGAGAAAAGGGTATGGGCACGCCTGCTCGGCTTGGAGCGGGCGGTCGTCGAAAGCGTGGAGATCGACGACAAAGGGCAGGTGGTGGTGGCGGTCCGGCCGCACCATCGGGAGCGTGATCGCTGCGGTGTCTGCGGGCGGAGCGCCCCCGGCTTCGACCTCGGCGAGGGGCGGCGGCGCTGGCGGGCGCTCGACCTCGGCACGACGATCGCCCACCTGGAGGCCGACGCGCCGAGGGTCGCCTGCACCGAGCACGGCGTCGTCGTCTGCGCCGTCCCCTGGGCGCGCCACGGCTCGCGCTTCACCCGCGCCTTTGAGCAGCAGGTCGCCTGGCTGGCGGTGAACACGTCGGGCAGCGCCGTCGCCGAGCTGATGCGGATCGCCTGGCGCAGCGTCGGGGCGATCTGCGAGCGGGTGGCGGAGGAAGCGGGCCGCGAAGCGGACCTCCTCGCCGGCCTGCGGCGGATCGGCATCGACGAGATCTCTCACCGCAAGGGCCACCGCTACCTGACCGTCGTCGTCGACCACGACAGCGGCCGCCTGATCTGGGCGGCGCCGGGGCGCGACAAGGCGACGGTCGAGGCGTTCTTCGACGCGCTCGGGGAGCAACGCGCAAAGCGCCTCAAGCTCGTCTCCTGCGACATGGCGGGCTGGATCGAGGCGGTGTTGGTGAAGCGCTGCCCGAAGGCCAAGCGCTGCGTCGATCCCTTCCACGTGATCGCGCTCGCCACCGAAGCGCTCGACAAGGTTCGCCGCGAGGTCTGGAATGAGGCACGCCGCCAGGGGCAGACCGACGTCGCCCGCGAGTTGAAGGGGGCTCGCTACGCACTGTGGAAGAACCCCGAGAACCTGACGGGCCGCCAGCAGTCAAAGCTCGCCGACATCGAGAAGCTCAACCGGCCGCTCTACCGCGCCTACCTGCTGAAGGAGCAGCTGCGCCAGATCTACCGGCTGGGGCCGAGGGCGGCGATCCGCCTGCTGGATGAGTGGATCTCCTGGGCTCGGCGCTGCCACCTGAGGCCCTTCGTCAAGCTCGCCCGCACCATCACCGAGCAGCGCGACGGGATCGTCGCGGCCATCCGGCACGGCCTCTCCAACGCCCGCGTGGAGGCGATCAACACACAGATCCGGCTGATCGCCCGCCGCGCCTTCGGCTTTCACTCGCCTCAGGCGCTTATCTCCCTGGCGATGCTGAAGCTCGGCGGGTTGTGCCCGCCGCTCCCCGGCCGAGTCACCGTTACGTGACCCACGGAAACGTCAGGAGAGCCCCCTTTCCTTCGTCAAGGTAGTACTTGCGGTGAGGGACGGATCCCGGTTTCGTTTGAACGACTTGGCCTTCGGCTAGAAGGCGTTCCATCGTGTCTTGGGAATAGCGCCAGTACCTGGTCACGCCCAATACCTCATAGCGGGGATTGCCCTTCGCGGCTCCACCAGGGCCGATCATGCTGACCAGACGGTATCGACGGCCCGTGTCTTGCTCGACGTGCCGGTATGCAGTGTCGATGTACTCCTGGGTGTACTCGGTGAACGGTTGATCGAACTGGTAATTCTCCGACTTAGTAAAGAAGAAGATGGACTCGGTCGCAGGCCCCCATGCTTTGGCGCCCTGACCAAAATTGCCCTTTACAGTCGTTGCCCGTTTCCACACGATCTCGCCCCTAAAGTGCTCGCGAGAAAAGACCTCATCAAGGGCGAGCTTTACCGCGTGACTAACCTCTGGACCGACATGGACATAAAGCGAACCCGTATCCGCCAGCAAGTCGTGAATGAGAGTGAAGCGCTCGAAAAGCATCGATAGATATGAGTCCAACCCCTTGTGCCAGGTGTCGCGATACGCATGCTCCTCAAGAATGGAGGGCTGCTTTTCGACCGCTTCCTCGCCGATGGTCACTTTGTGGCTAAAGTCCGCCCCGGTAGCAAACGGCGGGTCGATATAGACCAGATCGATCTTGCCGGCGTAGTCCTTGAGCAAGCTGCTCATCACCAGCTTGTTGTCGCCCCAGATCAGCTGATTGGGAGGACGATCCGAATCGCTGTCCTGCCCAGCCAGCAGCGAGCCGCTGTCGCGATCACGCGTCGCTCTCGACTGGTTGATCGTCTCGACCGTCTGGAACGGCAGGCTGAGCCGCTCAACCTCGGTCGGCTTCCCATCCCACTCCAGCCGCACGCTCATCTCCTCCTGCTCCGTTTCGACCTCATCGAGGGAGCAAGCCTAGAGTTCCAGGCGGCGTCAGCGGTGCCGTGATCTCGGCCCCAGCACCAACGATCAGCGTCAGCGCGCCGACCGAGAGTCGCTCCGGCGCGCTTCCGACAGCAGGCGGCTCTCACACCCTCGCGTAGCGGTAGTGACCCCTGATATTCGAGGCAAGGTAGCTGCCAACCGAACCAGCGCCGATCAATGCCTCGTACTCGTGCTCGGGAACGTCAAAATACTGGTACACCGACCCAGAGAGGAACTCCACCTCCATCGTCGCCGTATCCGGGTCATATCCGACTCTCGCAACATTGCTTGAGCTAACCGGCTCACGTTCCATCGTCTTCCTTTCCTCGTGGATCCCTTGGCGTCTCCATGTCGCCACTAGCTCTGGCCAATTCTGGGGCTCTCGTTCCCGATTCCAGCCGCCCGGACCCTTCGGCTCGTAGACAGGTGGGTCGCCGCTATCGGGACGCCGATCTTCTGGCAATTGGTCGACCCGCATTCGCATCGGCATATGCACCGCCTCGCCGACGATGATCGCCTCGCCGGTTCGTAGCAGCGGCAGCGCATCGAGGAAGCCGCCGAAGTTGTCGCTAACCGTGCCCGTTACATGCGAGCGATCCAGGCTGTTTGCCAAGCGCAACGCAAAAAGGGTCCCGCACTGCGAGAGCACGGTCGCGTCGACCTCGGACGGGCGCTGGCTGACGACCATCGCACCGATGCCGTACTTACGACCCTCTCGCACAATCCTCTGAACGGCGTCGGCGGCCGGTCCCTTGTCGCCGCTACGTATGTAGGCGTGTGCCTCCTCGAGGACAACGAGCAGGGGTCTCTCACGACCTCCCTCGGCCAGACGCCGGCCCCAAAAAAGGGCGTCATAGACGACTCGCAGCAGTACTCCGATCAACGTCCGCAGAATGGTCGGCGGAACGCCCGAGAGATCTAGAATGCAGGCAGGCTGAGGGCCACCAAGCCACCCTTTGAGAAGGACATCGAGATCCTCTTCAACCTCTCCGTCCGTCGTCGCCGACCACGGCCCCGGCTTGAACAGAAACGCAAGTCGTGGGTCGCGCAGCCGGCTGGCGAGGGTCTCGAGCGGGCGGCGCAGGTTGAGTCGGGACGAACTCAGGAATATCTGCTTGTCGACCTGTGGCTCATAGCGCGGTTCGATCACCTTCAGCGCATCCCCTCGCTCCACGGCAATTCCCTTGTCGTCGGTGAGCAGCGCTTCGGTTGCCTCGCTTTGCCCCGACCCGGGCGCCGTGTGCGTCGCGTTCACCAGCTTGTGAAGTTGGAACCAGAGCTCGTGAATGCTGAACGGAACCGGTGAGTCGACCGTCAAGGTGCGAGGTGATACGCCGTCACGGGGCTTACGTTCCACTGCTTGGCGCTTGAGTTCGACGACCTTGTCCTGCATCGCCGCTCGCTCGGTTCCGTCAAGATCTCCAGTCGTCAGCGGAAGCAGCTCGTTAAAGGTCATCGCCCAGTAGGGAACCTCCAGCGCGTTCTCGTCGGCGCCCACTGAGAACACCGTCGCCGCCTCTGGTAGCGCATTGGAGTACTCACCATGAATGTCAAAGACCAATATCCGTGAGGAAGGGAACCGCTCGCCGGCGACGATCGCATCGAGCAGTCGCGCGACGGTATTCGACTTGCCGCTCCCAGTTGCCCCAACCACTGCACTGTGACGCGTGATCAACTTGTCAACGTTAACCAGCGCGGGGATCGTCTCAGCGTTGGCCAATCGGCCTACCTCGAGGCAATCGGGGGCGCTCTTCGAGCCGTAGAGAAGCTCCAGGTCTCGTTCGGCGAGTAGGTGTACCGGGTCGTCAATCGTGGGATGTTGAGCCAGTCCCCGCTGGAAAGGCTCTCCGCGACTGGCTTCGCCGACGAGTTGGACCGTCATCCAACGCCTGCCGAAAAGGTCCTCCTCCTGCAAATTCGCCGGAACCGCGCCGGCTCCGACTTGGGAGATGACGCCGTAGAGGTCCGTGTAGCCGACCGGAATGCGGACAAAGCTCCCAATCTGCCCAACGCGATAGGCGTGACCGTCGATCACCGAGATACCCGACACGGTGTCGGCGTCGAGGGTGACGCTAACGGTCGGCCCGCGCACATCCTCGACCAGGCCCAGTAGGGTCGGGTCAGGTCGCATTCTCTGGCTCCCCCGAGCGGTGGCCGCTCATCTCCGCCAGCAGCTCGCCGAGCTTGCCGAAGTCTCCTAAATGAAGTTCTTCTGCCTCGCCATCCGCGTTCGGCGACCACGGTCCCCGCTGCGTACCGATAACCGCACCGTCCCTCGCGATGACACTCAGATTCGGTCGCCGTTCGGCAAGCTCCACTGCTCGTTGATGTTCATCGAGTCCCCCGAAAAGCAGCGCAAATGCCGCCGCGGTGGGGTTTCCCTCAAGCTCTTGCATGAAAATATCCTCAAGGTGTTCATCGCTGAAGGAATATCCACAGATCACCAACACGCTCCGGCGCTTGCGCAGAAATCCGCGGAATTGGTCGATCATCGCCAAGTAGGGCATCTTGCGACTCTCGTCGTACTTGAGGTGAGACGGATGAATCAGGGTCGGCGACTCGCGCTCGGCCGCAAAGGTGCGAAATACTCCGCCGTCAGGAGCGCGACGCCAATTGATCGAACCGTGGAGCTTCCAGAGCCGCAGCCAGCGCGCCGGAAGCTCGTCGCGATCCAATGCTGCGGCGTCGAAGAAGGGCCGGTTTGCACCCACGAAACCGTCGAAGTAAGGAACACCCACCCGCTCAAACGCCTGCTCGAAGAGAAGGTCGTAGTTCGTGGTGAACACCTCGACCGGCGCGCTTCGCATGCCCGCGCTTGCCCAAGCTGCCAGGCTTCGATGTGGCGTCGGACCCTCGGGTAGCTCAACTTCAACCAACGAAGCAATCGAGGTGCTGATTGCGGTGTCGAGATCTTCTAGCTGTTTTGCGTCGAGTCCGTGAACTGGCCCAGCATCGGCTACGACTGCGAGGGCGCGAATCCGACTCAGGAGATCCTCGATGTTTGGGTTCTGTCCGGAAAAGGTCTCCAGCAGAGCATCGAATGCGTCTTTTTCCTCCGAGCCTTCAATCTTCGCGCGAACGTGCGCGGTCATACCGGCGATGTCCGCGATCAGCGGCTCCCCGTCGACCTTGACCGATACACCGCATCCGGCGCTCAGAAAAAACCCCACGGGCGCCTTGTCTTGACGAAGGCACTGCTCGATGTAGCTCAGATGCTGTGTTGTGCGATGGTCACCCACGTTTGGCTGCGTCCCTTCCCTCGCGTTGCTCCAATGCATCGCCCAGCCACAGAGCGCAGCCTGGCGCATCGACTTTCACGGCAGCGCAACGCTACCGACCCCACCAAGTTTGGCGACTGCACTGGACACGGCGTGATCGCCCTGGGTTAGGCCCCCTCGCTGAACGCCGCTGAAATGCGGCGGGCGGCGTCTTGGCGGGGCTTGAATTGGAGGTAGCGCTGGGTGGTTGCGAGGTCTTGGTGGCCCATCCACTCCATGACCTCGCGGGAGTCGGCGGTGCGGATCGCGTGGGAGCCGAAGGTGTGGCGGAGGTCGTGGAAGCGGAGCTGGCGAAGGCCGGCTTTCTTCAGCGCGGCCTTGTAGCGGTCGCGGAGCTTGTGGCCGGCGAGGTGGCCGCCCTGGGCACCGCAGAAGACGAGGTCGTCGTCTCCGGCGTGGTCCTTCCGCTTGCCCAGCTTGGCGAGCGCCTTCGCGGCCTCGTCGGCCATCGGCACGGTGCGCTCCTGGCCGCTCTTTGGCGTGTCGACGCGGCCGTTGGTAAAGCTCTGGCGGACATGGATCGCGCTGTTGGCGAAGTCCACGTCGCGCCAGCGGAGCGCGAGCAGCTCGCCGAGGCGCAGGCCGGTGAAGGCGGCCGTGAGGTAGACCGTGCCGTCCTGCTCGGAGGCTGCGGCGCGGACCAGCGCCAGAACCTCCTCGCGGGAGAAGACGTCGATGTTGCCGCGCTTCGCATTCGGGCGGCGCTCGACGCCGGCGACCGGATTCGCGGGCAGCTTGTAGCGGCGCCGCGCCCAGACGAAGACGCCGTGCAGGACCGTCAGGTACTTGTTGACGGTCCGGTCCGAGAGCCCTTCCTCGACCAAGGCGTCGCGGAAGCCCTCGACCATCTCCTCGGTCACGTCCTCAAGGCGGAGCTTCGCCCCGAACCTCTCGCCGAAGATCTTCTTCATCCGGTCGACCATGTGCTCGTAGTCGATCTGGGTCGAGAGCTTGATCTTGCGGTCGCGCTTGTAGGCGAGCCACGCGCCGCAGGCGGCGTCGAAGGTCACGCCGGTCCTGACCATCCCCGGCAGCTCGCCGCGACGGGCTTTCGCGAGCGTGTCGTCCAGCCAGGCCCGGGCGCTCGCCTTCGTGTAGGTGCCGGGCGCCGGCTCGTGCTTGCGGTCGGACCAGTGCGGGCCGATCCGGCGCTGGACCTGGCGGCCGTCGGGCAGCCGGTACTTCGCATACCAGACGGCGCCGCGCCTGCCCTCGCGTTTGAAGACGTGGCCGCTGATCGCCCTTGTCGCTTGCCTTGCCATCTCGCTTTCCTTGTCGAGATCGAGGCGGCTTTGCATCGCTCGCCCGAAACTTTGTCCCAAGATTTCTAGCACGAACTCGGGACAAACTTTGGGACAAAGAGGGGAATCGCCCAGCGTCAGACCATCAAAAAACCCCGCTTTTGCGGGGCTATTGTCTGATACCGCTACGGGGATTCGAACCCCGGTTTCCGGACTGAGAATCCGGCGTCCTAGTCCCCTAGACGATAGCGGCGAGGGATGAGCAGTCTAGCGAGCGCGGCGGCGAGGGGCGTGGCGTCGGTCACGCAGTGGCTTGAGGGCCCGGACCGGTAGATTGACGGGACTCGCGGCTGTGGCGGAACTGGTAGACGCGCACGGTTCAGGTCCGTGTGGGCTAGCGCCCGTGAAGGTTCGACTCCTTTCAGCCGCACTCGGCGCCGGCGGACGGCCGGCGCCGGATGGCATTCAGGCGGACGTCGCAGGATGGGCCGGGCGCGAGCCCTTCTCGCAGGACGAGATCCCCAGCGAGGAGACGAGCTTGCGCCGCTTCTTTGCGGCGGTCTCGCGGGCGGCCGTGTCGTGGATGGCCGGCGAATTGAAGGCGCCGACCTGGAGCGCCCGCGCCTGGCCGAGCACGCCTTCCAGCTGTTCGACGTCGAGCGTCAGGTAGCGCCGGTAGGCAGCGACCCGATCGCGGGGCGGCACGAGGGCCGCCAGCCGGAGGGTCCCACGGCGGGCCAGCCGGTAGAGCGGTTCCCCGACCCGCAGCCCGTAGGCCATCGCGAGCGGCCTCGCCTCGACCGGATCGGTGACGCCGCGGCGCATCCCCTCCATCCTTTCGATCAGCCCGTCCGCCTGCGACAGCAGGCGCTTCGCTTCACCCGCCACTCCGCGGCAGATCGCGGTCGCCCGCCGCCGGAACGCGGCCGCCGAAAGCGGCCTCGCGCCGGCGGGCGGCCGCAGGGAACCCAGGCTGCGGCCATCGGTCATGCCGAGTTCGGCGCGCAGGGCCGGGGTGTAGTCGAGGACCCGGGAGCGCGACGGCAGAGCGACCTTCGGGTGGGCGCCGAAGGCGAAATATTCCATCCGCATGTCCATCGTGAGCTCCGGGCCACCGTCGGCGGTGGGCAGCTGCTGGACCATGCGGACGAGGCGCAGGAGGCCCCGGTCGTCGATCCAGACTTCGACCGGGATCGGGGCGGGAGCGCGTTCGGCGAACGCTTCGTACTCGCGCGCCGGCTCGGCCTCCCCCTTTTCGGCCAGCAGGCCGGCCACCCGCGCCAGGTCGATCGTCGTCTTGTACCGCGTCGTCTGGTGGTCGCGGACGATCTCCCGATCGACCCGTTCGACCTGGGCGACGGCTTCCAGCATCCTGAGCGTCCCCTCGGCGCGGCCGCCGAAGGCGGTCTCCGGGTCGTGGCCGAGCAGCGGTTCCATCCCCAGCCATTCCTTGCCGGGCGGCAGTTCGCCCGCGATGGCCGAGGAGCGGAGGAAGACCTTGCGGGCGTCGCCGACCGATTCGACGTTCACGGTGGCCTGGCCCGGGACCGGCACCGACAGCTCGATCCTGGCCCGGTCGCCGCGCGCGTCGAAGGCGCCGCGGCCCGTCCCGACGATCGCCCTCGAGCCGCCCGCGGCGCTGTAGGTGACCTGCAGCTTGAGGTGGGCGCCGGGCATCGCCGCGGTGCGCTCGGCCGCCTGCGCCACCGGGTTCAGCGCCGCCGCCCCGCCGTGCAGCAGGTAGTTGACGACGACCGCGATCAGCAGCACCGACAGCAGGCCGGCGAGCCAGAGCAGGCGCCTGGAGAGCGGGTCGTCCACGCGGGTGCATCGGCCACCGCGCGGCGGCGCTTGAGCGTTCGATCGCCTTCGGAGCGGAAGCGGACGAACGTCCGGCCTAGAGGGCCGGATCGGGAACGTCGCGATCGGCCGGCGGTGCGGCCGCGGCCCGTCCCCCGCGCCGCGCGTTGGTGTCGATCGCTTCGGCGAACGTCGGCCAGAGGTCGCGCGGCAGGTCGTGGCCCATCCCGTCGATCATCATCAGCCGCGCGCCGGGGATCGCCCGCGCGGTGGCGCGGCCGCCCGACGGTTTGACGAGCGGATCGCGGGTGCCGTGGATCACGGCGGCGGGCACCTGGACGTGGTGCAGGACCTTGGTGCGGTCGCCGGAGGCGACGATCGCGTGGAGCTGGCGGGTGACGCCGGCCGCGGAGTGGCCGCGATCGTAGGAGCGGGCCGCCATCTCACGGACCATGTCTTCTTCGAAGGGGAACCCGGGCGAGCCAATCACCTTGAAGGTCTCCACGGCACGGGAGATCACCTGGTCGCGCCCCCGGGGCGGGTTGCCGAACAGGAGGCCCATGGTTTTCAGGCTCGGCTGGCCGCTGCGGCGATTGCCGGTGGTGGACATGATCGAGACCAGCGAGCGGACGCGCGACGCCTGTTCGATCGCCATCTGCTGGACGATCATCCCGCCCATCGAGGCGCCCACCACGTGGGCGGAGTCGATCTCCAGGAAGTCGAGCAGGCCGGCCGCGTCCTGGGCCATGTCGCGGAGCAGGTAGGGCGCCGTGGCGCGCCGCCCGACCAGCAGGTCGAGTTTGCTCGGCACCCCGGCCGGGTCGATCTTGGTCGAGCGGCCGATGTCGCGGTTGTCGAAGCGGATCACCCGGTAGCCGCGCTCGGCGAGCAGGCCGCAGAAGCCCTCGTGCCAGGCGATCATCTGGGTCGCCAGGCCCATCACCAGGAGCAGCGGCTCACCATCCGGCTCGCCCATCTCCTGGTAGCAGAGCTCGATGCCGTTGGCGACGGCCATCCGCTCCTCGCCGAAGCTGTACTTCCGTCCGTACATCGAAGGGATTTTAGCGATGCCTGGCCGGCCGGCCAAAAGGGCCCGTGCGCGCCGTCCGCTAAAAGGACCGGGTGAAGACGGCGCTGATCTCCGACCTGCACCTCGGCGTGGCCAGCGGCGGCGACCTGCTCCGCGACCCCGAGCTGCGCGCCGTCCTCGTCGAGGAGCTGCGCGGTGCCGACCGCCTCGTCCTGCTCGGCGACGCGCTGGAGCTGCGCGAGCGGCCGCTCGGCGCGGCGCTCGACCAGGCGCTCCCCGTCCTCGCCGAGCTGGGCGCCGCGCTCGGCGACGTCGAGGTCGTGCTCGTTCCCGGCAACCACGACTCCCGCCTCGCCGAGCCGCTCCTCGACCGTCTCTCCCTCGCGGACGCGCCGCTGCCGCTCGAGGGACTCGCCGAGCCCGCCGCCGGCCCGGCCGCGGCGCTTGCCGCCGCCCTCTCCCCCGCCCGCCTGTCGATCGCCTACCCCGGGATCTGGGTCCGCGACGACGTCTACGCGACCCACGGCCATTACATGGACGTGCACCTGCGCCTGCCGCGCGTCGAGTGCGTGGCGGCGGCCGCCGCCCGGCGACTCGCCGGCCCGCCCCCGCAGGCGGCCGCGCCCGACGACTACGAGCGCATCCTCCGACCCATCTACGGCCTCGCCTTCGGCGCCGCCCAGGCGATGCCGCGCCGCCTGCGCCCGCGCGACCGGGGGCCCTCCGAAACGGCATGGGAGGTGCTCTCCGGCGCCCGCACGGGCGACACCCCCCGGCGCCGGCTGCGGTCCCGCGCCGCGCGGGCGGGCTTCCCGGTCGCCGTGGCCGCCGTCAACCGCCTGCTCCGCGCCGACTTCGACACCGAGATCGGGGGCGAGGCGATCTTCCGCAGCGGCATCGAGGGCGCGGGCGAGGTGGCGCGCCGGCTCGGCGTCGACCGCGGCCACGTGATCATGGGCCACACCCATCGCGGCGGCCCGCACCGCGGCGAGGGCCCCTGGCCGCTTCCCGGCGGCGGCGAGCTCCACAACACCGGCAACTGGTCCTTCTCGGCGCCACTGCACCCGCCGGGCCGGCCGCCGAACCCCTACTGGCCGGGGACGGTCACCTGGGTCGAGGACTCCGGTCCGCCGCGCCGGGTCGAGCTGCTCCGCGACCGCGCCCCGGAGGAACTCGCCGCCCGCGCCGCCCGCACGCGTCGCGGCGACGTCGCGGCGGCTAGGACGCCAGCCAGTCGGCGATGAGCGCGCCGATCTCGGGCCCGGCGTCCTCCTGGAGGAAGTGGCCCGCCTCGGCGATCGGGCGCGGCGCCGGGAGCCCGAGCTGCGAGGCGACCCGCTCGCCGACCGAGAAGGGCAGCACCGGGTCGTTCTCGGCCCACAGCACCAGGGCCGGGCGGTCGTCGGCGCGCAGCGCGTCGGCCACCCGTTTGCCCTCCGCGGCGCCCGGCGCGTCGGGCTCGGTGGGCAGGATCAGCGGGAACGCGCGGGCGCCGGCCTTCGCCGCCGGGTCGACATAGGGAGCCTCGTAGGCGGCGATCACCTCGTCGCCGGGATCGTGCCGGCAGCCGCCCCGCACCAGCATCCCGACCGGCACCTCCTCGGCGTCGCGGACGAAGTCCCGGAAGGCGATCCAGGCGTCGCTCATCCGCTGGTGGCCGGTGAAGGGGCCGGTGTCCATGATCACCAGGCGGTCGAAGCGGTCGGCGTGCTCGACCGCCAGCCGCAGCCCGATCGGCCCACCCCAGTCGTGGACGACGGCGGTCGCGCCGCGCAGGTCGAGCCGCGCCAGCAGCTCGGCCATCAGCTCGACGTGGCGGTCGTAGGTGTAGAAGCCGAGGTCGGTCGGCTTGTCGGAGCGGCCGAAGCCTGCGTAGTCGGGCGCGATGCAGCGGAATCCCGCGTCGCGGACCAGCGGGATCACCTTGCGCCAGAGGAACGACCAGGTCGGCTCGCCATGGAAGAAGACGACCGGCGGCCCCTCGCCCTCGTCGAGGAAGGCGATCCGCAGCCCGTCGATCTCCTCGTAGCGCGACTCGAAGGGGAAATCGGGCAGCCCGACGAGCCGCTCCTCCGGCGTGCGTGAGATCCCCGCCCCCATGCGACCGACCCTAACGCGACGGGCGAGGACTGTCACCTGGGCCCGCCCGAGCCCGCTTGGGAGCCGCCCGCCGGCCCGCGCTCGGGCAGCCGTCGCCGGTCGCTTTTTGGCACCCTGTCTGGATGAGTCCCGCGAATCAGAGCAACGGCGGCGAGGCGATCACCGCCGCCGGCATCGAGGAACTGAAAGCCGAGCTCGCCGAGCTCGAAGGGCCGCGCCGCCATGAGATGGCCGAGCGCATCAAGGTCGCCCGTGAGCTCGGCGACCTCAAGGAGAACGCCGAGTACCACACGGCGAAAGACGACCAGGCGCTGATGGAGACGCGGATCAAGCGGCTCCAGCAACGCCTCCGCAACGCCGTCGTCGTCGAGGCCGGCGGGGACGGCGACGTCTTCGCCTTCGGCCGCAGCGCCGAAGTGCTCGACGAGTCCAAAGACGAGACCAACACCTGGACGCTGGTCGGCTCGACCGAGGCCAACCTCGCCGAGGGCAAGCTCTCGGCCGAGTCGCCGATCGGCCAGGCGCTGCGCGACACGGCGGTCGGCGCGACGGTCGAGGTCGAGACGCCGCGCGGCAGCAAAAGCTTCAAGGTCCTGAAGCTGGTCGACTAGCTGACGCCGGGCGCGCGCTCAGAATGGGCGCGTGCTGCGGCTTCACGCATCCCTCGACCAACGGCGTGAGCCCGCCTTCGGCGCCGTCCTGCGCGAGCTCGACGGGGTGCGGCGCGTGCTCCGCCAGCCCGACGAGGCGGCGGCCGGGCGGACCTTGTTCGTCGCCGACATCGAGCCCTCCGCGGCCGACGAGCTGGTCGCGGCGATCGCCTCGATCGGCATCGGCGAGGACGACTACGTCCTCACCCGGGTCGACGTGGTCGCCCCGCAGCGGCGGCCGCTGACCGGCCACCGCGACATCGACGGGCTCGCCTGGGTCGAGGTGCTCGGCCACGCCCGGGCCAACTCGTGGCCCTTCGCCCGCTACCTGGCGCTGATCAACGTCGCCGCGGTGATCGGGGCGCTCGGCGTCATCACCTCCAGCTCGATCCTGATCATCGGCGCGATGGCGGTCAGTCCCGACCTGCTGCCGATCTGCGCCACCTGCGTGGGGATCGTCGCCGGGCGCACCGGCCTCGCGGCACGTGCCTTCGCGACCCAGGCGATCGGCATGTCGCTGGTCGTGCTGACCGCGATCGTGGTCGCCGCGTTCCTGAAGGTGACCGGCATCCTGCCCGCCGGCTTCCGGGTCGAGGAGACCAGCCTCCGCACCCTCGCCCACACCGACTACTCGACCGTGATGGTCGCCGCCGCGGCCGGGGTGGCGGCGATGCTCTCCTTCGAGACCGGCGCGGCCGCCGCGGTCGGGGTGGCGATCTCGGTGACCACGATCCCCGCCTCCGTCTATCTCGGGGTGGCGATCGGCGGCGGCGGGGCCGACCAGGCGCTCGGCGCCCTGCTCGTCCTGCTCGTCAACATCGGGCTGCTGATCCTCAGCGGCACGCTGACCCTGCTGGTGCAGCGGGCCCTTTCGAGTCGCCAGGCGCGGACGTCCTAGGTGGCGGATCCACGCCCGCCGCCGCTGCGACGCAGGGCGTGCGGTCGACCTTTGGCCCGGACTCCGAGGTGCGGTCGACCTTTGGCCCGGTAGACGGGCGTTAGGACGACCGCGCCCGGCGGGGCGGGTCAAAGGTCGACCGCATCCTCGCGATCGCGGGGCGGGTCCCGGGGCGGGCAGGCGCTCGCCGCGGCGCGCCCGTTCCGTCCTCCTATCTGCCGAAGCGGAGGATGGGACGGGCGCGCCGGCTCTGGCGGGCGGCGGGGTCGTGGGTTCAGGCATCTGGGGCCCCGGGCGCCGGCGCCGCTGATCGACATCGGCCCGCCGATCGTCGGCGGCACGGTCACGCGGCTGGCGCGGCGGACCCTTGCGAGTCGCCGGGCGCGACCGGCCTGGTGGCCGGCGCGTCGGCGGGCCTCGAGGCGGGACCGTGAACCGGCGGCGCGACGGCGCCCTCGGCGGGTGAGGCGGGTGAGGCGGGTGAGGCGGGTGAGGCGGGTGAGGCGGGTGATCGCTCACTTGAGGATGCCGCGGACGGGACAGGTCCCGCGACCGGCGCCCCGGCGGCCGATCCCTGCTCCGGCGCCGCGGCCGGCGCCGCGAGCGGCGGCGCGGCGGCCTGCCCGGCGAGGCTCGACCACGGTGCCGGGACGGGGCGGCGCTCGTCGTAGACGACCTCGGTGCGGCCCATCCGATCGGCCCAGCCGCGCCGCGATTCGCCGAAGACGATGCCGAGGAAGCCGATGCCGAAGGTCACGAAGGAGAGGCCGAGGCCGACGAGGCGGCGGACCGAGCGGCGGAACGGCAGCCGGCGCTGCTCCAGCCGGACGCCGAGGAAGCGCATCCCGGGCGTCTGTCCCTCCAACGACCAGAAGCCGACCAGGTAGGTGCCGACGACGGCCAGCCAGGTGAACGAGCCGACCGCGATCGCCCCCCGCGGCACGCTTTCGCCGCTGCCGCCGAGCAGGGTGATGACCAGCGTCGCGGCGCCCGCCAGCACGGTGAAGAAGAGGTTGACGATCAGCGCGTCGATCAGGAAGGCGATGCCGCGGCTGACCGCGCCCGCGCGGTTGGTCGGCAGCGGCCGGCGGCGGCGGAAGAAGATGCGGCGGGCGACCCGCTCGAGCGTGTTGTCGAGGTCGCGGGCGAGCTTGGCGATCTGGCGGCCGATGTCGCCGAGCAGGCCGACTCCCTGGGAAGCGATCGCCGCCCGCACCTCGGGCGCCTCTGCGATCCGCTCGACCAGCTGCTGGGCCTGCTGGGAGGCGAGCAGCCGCCGCCACACCTCGTCGACCAGCTCGCTGTCCATCGCCTCGAGCAGCGCCTTCTTCACCGCGGCGCTCTCCAGCGCGCCCTGCACGGCCTCCTCGACCACCGGGCCCTCCAGCACCCGGGCCAGCGCCCGCTCGACCGCCTCGCTTTCGACCGCCGAGACGATCGCCTCCTCGGCGGCCATCTCGACCGCCTTGTCGATCCCGGTGACGCGGCCGACCGCGCCCGCGCCGCGGGCCCCGGCCCCCAGCAGGCGCGCCGCGATTGGCGTGCTCTCGTCGGCCATCCTGGCCGAGTATAGGTCCGCGTCGGTCGGCCGGCCGATCCCGAAAGAAGACCGGGGCGACCGCCCGGCCGCGCCGTCCTACCCGGTGACCGCCCGGGCGAGGTGCGCCAGCAGTCGGTCGAGGAACGCGGCCTGCGCCGGGAGCAGCTTGCGGCGCGCCTCCCGCGGCCCGAACCACTCGGCCCGGTCGACCTCGGGGAACTCGACCGTGCGGCCGCTGCGCGGCGGCCACTCCATCTCGAAGGCGTTGCCGGCCAGGGCGGCGGGATCGAAATCGCCCTCCGCCCCCCAGGCGTCGACCACTTTGCCGCCGCGCTGGCGGATCGAGCCGAGCTCGATCAGCTCGCCCGGCTCGAGCGCCGGCGCCGCGTCGCCAAGCTCCTCGCCCAGCTCGCGCAGCGCCGCCTCCCGCGCCTCCTCGTCGGCCTCGATGCCACCCTTCGGGATCGACCAGGCGCCGTCGTCGCGCCGCGCCCAGTACGGGCCGCCCGGGTGGACGAGCAGGAACTCCGTCTCGCCGTCCTCGCCGCGGCGGTAGAGGAGGACCCCGGAGCTGCGCTTGACCGCCACGCGCCGGCCTACCCCGCCAACACGTCGAGCAGCGGCCCGAGCGTCGCCAGGACGTCCTCGCGCGGCACCGCGGCAAGCGTCTCCAGGGTGCCGTTGGCGCGGGTGACCACGACCCCGACGGCGAGCGCGACGAGCAGCTCGGCGCGCAGCTCCGGCCGGGCGACGCCGCGCCCGCGCAGCTCGGCGACCAGGCCGCGGAGGACGCGGTCGTCGACCATCGCGCTGACCTGCTCCCGGGCGCCGGCGCTCAGCGCCGGGCTGGCGAGGGCGCGGCCGATCGGGCTGCGGCCGGGCTCGTCCCAGCGCTCGAGCAGGAAGGCGACCAGCGCCCGCGGCTCGAACTCGATCTCCTGCTCGGCAGCGGTGCCCGCGGCGATCGCGGCGATGAACAGGCCTTCCTTGCTGCCGAAGTAGCGGGCGATGAGCGCCGGGTCGACCCCCGCCCGCTCGCCGATCTCCCGCGTGGTCGCGCGGTCGAACCCGACCTCGTCGAAGACGGCGCGGCCCGCGTCGAGCAGGGCGCGGCGCGATGCCTCGGCGTCGTGCGGCCGCCTCGGCGCGGCGACCTTGTCACCGACTGCTGACATCGGCGCGAGCCTAGCACCGCCCCATGTGGCCTGGCGCAGGCGCCTCTCACGCGCCTTTTAACAACTTCGTTACATTCGGAGACCCGTGGAATGGAGCATCCTCCACGCCCTCAACGACTTCCTCTACCGCCATGACGCGGTCGAGGATCCGCTGCTCTTCTACGTCAACACCTCGGAGGCGCTCTTCGTCGCGACCCTCGTCCTCGTCTTCCTGTTCGCCAACGGCGAGCGCCTGCGGCCGTGGCGGCGGACCGCGGTGGCCGCCTGGCTCAGCGCCGGGCTGGCTCTCGGCGTCGGCAAACTCATCTCCGAAGTGGTCGATCGGGCGCGGCCCTTCGTGGTCGAACCGCAGGGCGTCCACCTCTTCGCCCACCACGCCGCCGACCCGAGCTTTCCCAGCGACCACGCCACCGGTTCCTTCGCGGTCGCGATGGCGATCTGGCTGCGCAACCGCCGCTGGGGCACGGTCGCGCTGATCGCCGCCGCCGTGCTGTCGATCGGCCGGGTGGCGATCGGCGTCCACTTCCCGAGCGACGTCCTCGGCGGCGCGGTGCTCGGCTGCCTGGCCGCGCTGGCCCTCTTCGCGCGCCCGCCGCGCGACTGGATCGACCGCCTCTCCGATCTGCTCGGGGGACTGCTCGAACGGGCGCTCAGGCGGCTAGGGCTCGGTGCCCGAGACCGTCCCACATCTGCTCGAACTGGCTCTTCGACCAGGTGAGCCGTTCCCCCGAGAGGGGGTCGTTCACCTGCACGGTCCCTTCCCCCACGCCGGTCAGGACGACGGCGTGCTCGCCGTAGTTGACTTCGATCGACCGCCCCGCCGGCGAGGTCCAGGAGGAGTAGGGACCTTCCGAGAGCGCCACCCAGGCGAGGACCGGGCGGCCCTGCAGGAGCGCCGCGTAGACGCGTTGCGGCGCGCCGCCGCTGAGTTCGGCCATCTTCAGGTCGTGACGGGCGGCGAGGGCGCGGATCGGCCCCTGGTAGACGCCGAACCCGCCCGCCGGGCCGCCCCCGTCGGCGCGGCCGACGAAGCCGGTGTTCGGGTCGCCCCAGATCTCTTCCCCGTGCGGCCCCGTCTCGGGGTCGAGCGGCTTGGCGTGGGCGACCTGCCGCTGCAGGGTCATCTGGTCGACCGGCCGGCCGGCGTAGCCGAGGACCATCGAGAGCGCCGTCGCCTCGCAGTCGTTTTTCAGGCGCTGGCCGATCAGCGGCACCGTGATCGCCGCCGCCACCGGCTGCTCGGGGACGGTCACGGTGCCGCCCCCGGCCCGCACCGCCCGGGCCAGCGACCTCGCCGCGGCCGCGGTGTCGACGTCGTAGGTGATCCGCGCCTTGCCGCTGCGTTCCACCCGCTGCGCGGGCAGCGAGGCCAGCGCCCGCGACTGCTCCCGCGACCCGGTCAGGGCGTGGACGTTGGAGCGCACCAGGGTCGAGCCGCCGAGCCGCACCTCGACGACGGCGGGCGGCGGCGCGCTCGTCTGTTCTGCTTCCGACCCTCCCCCGCCGCCTCCTCCCCGGCCGAGCAGCAGCCCGATCGCGACCGCGGCCGCGGCGAGGGCGCCGAGCGCCGTGATCCGCCGGCGGCGGATCGCCGCCCGGCCGGCGCGTCGCCGGCCGGCGGCGGTGCTCATCGCGGCTTGATCGCCGAGGCGATGCCCCCCTCGTGGGAGAGCGCCTCGACCTCGATCGAGTCGAAGCCCGCTTCCAGCAGGGCGACCCGCCACCACTCCGGGATCGCCGGGTGCTCGCCGCGTCCGGCCGCCATGCGCCAGACGTTGCGGAGGATCCGCATCCAGCCCGCCGGGCCGCGGCGCGCTATCGAGCGGAGCTTGGAGCCGATCACCTCGCGGTTGCGTCCGTCCGCCGGGCTCCAGCCGAACATCATGTCCGCGAAGACGAGGCGCCCGCCCGGCCGCAGCACGCGGTGGGCCTCGGCGAGCGCCGCCCGCTTGCCGGGGTCCTCGAGGTGGTGGAAGCAGTAGTTGGAGACGACGAGGTCGACGCTCTCGTCCGGCTGCGGGAGGGCCGCCGCCGAGGCGACCAAGGGATAGACGTTGTCAACCCCTTGGCCCGCCAGCACCCAGCGCAGGTGCTCGACCATCGCCGGGGCGTAGTCGATCGCCCAGACGCCGTCGCAGGTGGGCGCCAGCGCCAGGGCGAGCAGCCCGGTGCCGCAGCCGACGTCGAGCGCCTGCTCGCCGTCCGCGGGCGCCGCCTTGGCGACGATCCGGTCGCGCAGGTCGCGGAAGCCCGGGGTGCGGGAGAGTTCGTCGGCCTGGCGCACGTGCTGGTCCCAGTCCTTGCCTGGGATCGGCGCGGCGGCTGGAACGTCGGAGGTGCCGGCCGCCGCGCCGGGAACGACGAACGAACCGCCGGGCCGGTCGTGGAGGCGCGGCGTTGCGTGCGGCTCATCCATGCGCCCAGCCTCCGTCCGCCGATTAAGCGCGGCGTGAGATCAGGATGAGATAACGGGAAATGTTCGATTAGAAAGCCCTCATCCTTCACTGCGGCGGGGTCGGGGCGCGCCTCATTCGCCGAGGCTGTAGGCGACCAGCGACGGCACCTGGCCTTCGGCGACCGCGATCCCGGCCGGGACGATCAGCGAGCCCCCCGAGGCGGTCATCCCCGAGTTCGAGCCGGCCGGCAGGGCGGCCGACCACACTTCGCCGCCGGTTTCCGCGTCGAGCCCGTAGAGGGTGCCGTCGAAGGTGGCGAAGAACACCATGTCGTTGACCGCGACCGGGGCACCGAAGGCCGGCGCTTCGTAGGACTCATGCCACCTGACCTTGCCGGTGGCGATGTCGAGGGCGACCATTTCGCCGCTCATCCCTTCGCCTTCGCCGACCGTTTCGCCGTTTTCGACCGTCAGCGGGTGGTTGACGATCGGCACGAACAGCGTCCTCTTCGAGGCCGCCATCGGCGCGATCACCCCGCCCAGCAGCCCCGGGTAGACGAGCGCCTGCCTGGGCAGCTTGGACGTCTCGCCGCGCATCGCGAGCAGCCCGTCGTCGTCGTGGCCGTTGTGCTTGCCGACCGGCGTGCGCCAGATCAGCTTGCCCGTCTTCGCGTCGACCGCGGCGACGATCCCCGACTTGCCGGCCCCGATCGCCACCTCCCGGCCGCCGATCTTGGCGAGGATCGGCGGATCCTGGAAGTCCCAGTCATAGAGGCCGTGCGGGGTCGCCTGGTAGTACCACTCGAGCTCGCCCGTCTTCGCGTTCAGCTTGACCAGGGAGTTGGTGTAGAGGTTCGGGCCGGGGCGGCTCTCCCCCCACGGCAGCCCTTCGGCGCCGGGGAAGGGGACCGGGTTGCCGGTCCCGATGTAGAGGCCGCCTTCTTCGTCGAAGGACGGCGCGTACCAGACGCCGCCGCCCGCGTTGAGCTTGCGGTGCTGCTTGGACCAGAGCGATTTCGGCACCGTGTCCCAGTGCCACTTTTTCTGGCCGGTCTTCGCGTCGAGCGCCCAGAGGACGCCGGCGATGCCGCCGTTGTAGGCGCTGGTGACGTCGGTCGGCACGGTCGAGATGTAGACGAGCCCGTCGTGGACGCCGGGCGACATGTCGATCGCTTCCTTGGGCGCCGTGGTCAGTTCGGTCGACCACACTTCCTTGCCGGTTTCGGCGTCGAGCGCGAACGCCTCGCCGGCGGTCGCCCCGAACACCATCCCCGCGGCGACGGTGACGCCGTTCGGCCCCTGGTCGGGCGATTCCAGCTTCGTTTCCCAGAGCGTTTCGCCGCTTTCGAGGTCGACGGCGGTCACGTTCGATTCGAGGTCCTGCATGTAGACGACGCCGCCGGAGACGACCGGCGAGGCGGCGTAGGCGCCGTACGTGCTCTGGGCGCTGCTCGGGAGTTCCCAGGCGAGCTGCAGGTTCGCGGCGGAGGTGCTGTCGATCGGGCCGCCGAGGAAGCGGGAGTTGGCGAGGTCGACGCCGGGGTAGGCCGCTTCCTTGCCGGCCGTCGCTTCGCCCGCTTCACCGCCGCCCGACCCCGAGGACGAGGAGGTCGAGGAGGAGCCGCCGCCGCAGCCCGCCAGCAGGGCGACGACGAGCACCGTCAGCACCGCCGCGGCGGCGCCGCGGCGCGCCTTGGTGAGCGCCGGCAGGAGCGGCGCCAGCACCCGGTTGGCGAGCAGCCCGAGACTGCCGAGATTGGCGAAGCCGGGGCCCTGGCTGAGGCCCGCGAGGCCGGGGATGTGCAGGCGCGGCTGCAGCCCGTCGAGCGCCAGGGAGCGGTCGAAGCGCAGCTCGGTCCCCGCCGGGCGGTCCCAGATCGGGCCGACCCGCGCGTCCAGCTCGGCCCGCACCGGCTCGGCGAAGAGGCCGCGCAGCTGGGCGAGCAGGTCGAAGCCGGTGCAGTTGACGACGTAGTCGTGGCGGGCGACGAGCGGCCCGGCGGCCGTCTCCAGCGCCAGGTCGATCCCCTCCCCCGCGGCCGCCGCGGCGGCGTGGACGGCGCGGCCGACCTCGAAGCCGCAGCGCTCCTCGCCGGCCAGGCGGGCGATCACCGTCGCGTCGAACACGCCGCGGTCGCAGTGCTTGACGAAGTCCTGCCGGCGCTCCAGGTCGAGGCTCTCCCAGCCGACGTCGTCGGGGTCGGCGAAGACGCGGTTCTCGAGGAAGCTCTCGCCGCGGCTCAGCGGCAGCATCGGCGTGTAGACGGTGATCCGCGCCTGCGGCCGCATCGCCCGCAGGAAGACGAGCGCCGAGAGGGCGCTCTCGCCACCGCCGACGATCGCCACGTCGACCTCGCCCTCGGCGGGCAGGCGGGCGAACTCGCCGCGCCGGCTGTCGCAGTGCAGGAGACGCGGCTCGGCGGCCGGGTCGTGCGGGAAGGCGCGATGGACGCCGGGACCGGTGAGCAGCAGGGCGCGCCCGGCGAGCCGGCGGGGCGGCGCACCGTCCTCGCCCTCGACGTCGATCGCCCAGCGCTCCGCCGCCGCGTCGAGCGCCACGGCGACCACCCGACCGCGCAGCGTCGTCACGCCCTCGGTCGCCCGCTCCAGCACCCAGCCGAGGTAGGTCCCGTAGTCGCGGTGCAGGACCGGCGGCGAGCCGGAGTTGACCCACGGCGCGTACTCGCCGCGTTCGATCGCGTGGCGCTGCCAGCTGAGCGGCAGGAGCGCCGCGTCGAGGCGATCGCCGACCTCGGGGAACTGGCGCGAGCTGCGGTACGGGAAGCCGATGTCCTTGATCGGCGGCACGGCGAGCGGCTCCTCGCCGGAGGTCATCCCGTTCAGCCCCAGCCAGGAGGCGGCGGGCTCGGTCTTCTCGACGATCGTCACCGTCAGCTTCGCCAGCCCGAGCCGGTTCAGCGCATCCACCTTGGCGGCGATCGCCGCCGCCTTCGCCCCCGCCCCGACGATCAGGAGATCCGCCGGCGCGGTCCCCTCCCCCCACACCCCGTCGCCGCTCATCCCACCATCACCAACCCTTTCTCTCCCGGACTGAAGGAGATCGATGCTTTGCGGACCCGCTCGTCGCGGCCGTCCACCGGTTGTAGGTCGACCGCCGCCAGCACCTCGCGCAGGACCCGCTTCATCTCGAGTTCGGCGTAGCTGGCGGCGAGGCAGCGGCGCACGCCGCCGCCGAAGGGGATCCAGGTGTAGGTGCCGGCGGGCCGCTCGAGGAAGCGCTCGGGGCGGAAGCGCAGCGGCTCGGGGTAGTGCCGCGGGTCGCGGTGCAGGAGGTGGATGCAGGGGGCGACGACCGTGCCGGCGGGCAGGTCGCGGCCGGCGATCCGCAGCGGTTCCTTGAGGCGGCGGGCGACGACCGGGACGGGCGGGCGCATCCGCAGCGTCTCCTTGACGACGGCGTCGAGGTAGGAGTCGTCGGCACCCGCGTCCAGGCTGGCGCGGCGGGCGCGGGCGAGCGTCTCCGGGTTGCGCAGCAGCCGCTCGAAGGTCCAGGCCAGCGAGGTCGAGGTCGGGCCGTCGGTGAGCAGGGTCAGCAGTTCGTCGCGCAGCTCCGCCTCGCCGAGCGGCGAGCCGTCCTCGCGGCGGGCGGCGATCAGCATCGAGACGATGTCGGGACGGGCCGGGGTCGGCTCGGCGCGGCGGCGACGCACCTCGGCGAGCGCCGCGTCCTCGACCGGGCCCATCGCGTGGCGGTAGCCGTGGCTGCGACGCACCGATTCGGGGCCGAAGAGCGTCAGCGCGGCGAGGTTGCGCGGCTGGTTCAGCCAGTCGGTCAGCTCGGTGAGGCGGCGGCGCAGGTCGTCGAGGCGGGGGTCGTCGGCGCGCGGGCCGAAGACGGCGCGCATCACCACCTCCTGGGTGATCCGCTGCATCCGCGGCCACAGCGCAAACGGCTCGCCGGCCGGCCAGGCGGCGATCTCGCGGCGGGTCACCTCGCCGATCGTCTCCGCGTCGTTGGCGATCGCCTCGCCGTGGAAGGCGGGCAGGACGACGCGGCGGCGGCGCATGTGCTCGGGTTCTTCGGAGAGCATCACCGAGCGCGGCCCGAGCACCGGGCCGAGCAGCGGGTTGGCGAGCGCGACACCGACCTTGTCGCCGGCCGTGAAGACCGTTTTGACGTCGGCCTCGTCGGCGAGCACGACCCAGTCGCCCCAATGGCGGATCCGCAGCGTGAAGGCGTCGCCGTAGCGCGCGCGACAGCGCTCCAGCCAGGGCAGCGGGCGTCGCGCCCAACCGAGCGCCTGCAGGGCCCGCGGCAGTCGCGGCCCGGGCGGCAGGCTCACGCGGACCTCACCCGGCCGGGCACACTTCCGCGCGCCCGGCCTCGACGCTTGTCTCCCTCTGGGTGACAGGGGTCGGGGTCGGGTGCGGGGTTGGCGGCGAGGCGCTCCATCAGCTCGTCCTCGGCGCGGCAGGTGGCGTCGATCAGCAGGTCGAAGAGGCTCGCGGTGAAGTCGTCCGGGAGGTCGACCTCGGCGCCGTGCTGCAGGTAGCGGGCGCGGACGACCTCGACCCGCCCCGGCTGCATCATCTGGATCTCGTGCTCGCTCTTGTGGACGGCGACTTCGCGGCAGATCTGGAAGCGCTCGCCGAGCAGGTCGACCAGCTGCGCGTCGATCTCGTCGAGCCGGGCGCGGAAGGGCGCCAGGCCCGCGGCGGCCGCCTGCTCGTCGGGCGTCAGGCCGTTCGCCGCGGCGATCGGGGCGCCCTCGTCGCCGGCGCGGGCTCCCTCGTCGCGGGCCGGGGAACGCCGGTCGCGGGCCGGAGAGCGCTGATCGCGGGCGCTCATACCGGGTCCTCCCCGAGCAGCCCGGCGGCGAAGGCGTGGCTGCACGGCGCCAGCGCCTCGAGCGAGTAGCCGCCCTCCTGGATGACGCAGACCGGCAGCCCGGTGGCGGCGAGCAGCCGGCCGATCCCGGCGAAGACCTCGGGGCCGAAGTGCCAGCTGCCGTGCGGGTCGCCCTCGACCGTGTCGTAGCCGAGCGAGACGACCAAGGCGTCGGAGCCGGCGGCGAGCTCGCCGAGCGAGGCCTCGACCTCGGTCAGGTAGGCGACCGGGTCCGGCGCGGCGGCGAAGGCATGGGCGCGTTCCTGCGGGGTCCGCGGCAGCGCGGTGCCGGCGGCGACGTTGGTGACCGGCGCCGCGTGCAGCGAGTGGAGCGTCGCCGCGCCGCCCATCCGCTCGATCAGCTCGGCGGTGCCGTTCGGGTAGTGGAGGTCGAGGTCGAGGACCCCGACCGGCGCCAGGCCGCCCTCGCAGAGGGCCCGCACCGCCGCGGCGGCGTTGTTCAGGTAGCAGTAGCCGCCGATGAAGCCGCGGCCCGCGTGGTGGCCGGGCGGCCGGCAGACCGCGTAGGCGTACCAATCGCCGGCCAGCAGCCGCTGCGCCGCGGAGATCGCGGTGCGGACCGCCTCGCGGGCGGCGGCGACGAGGGCCGCGTTGACCGGGATGTCGGGGTCGAGGCCGGGCGGGGCGAGCTGCGCCATCACGGTCGGCTCCTCGCCCGCGGCGGCGAGCGCCGCCAGGTGCGCGGGGCCGTGCAGCGCGGCGAGCGCCCGCTCCAGCTCCTCGTCGCCGGCGCCCGCCGCCACCGAGCGCACCCCGAAGTGGCGGCGCAGCCCGGACCGCAGTGCGGTGAGCCTGGCGTCGGAGTCCTGCCCCTCGAGCCGCGCCCCGCCTTCGCGGATCCACACCGAGCGGGTGTCGAGGCCGTTGGTGCGCTGCTCCACCATCACCATCTCGCTCATCAAATGGCCCTCCGCATCCGCGGCCCGAGCAACTCGAAGCCGTTGGCGAGGTAGAAGCGTTCGGTCGCGCGCAGCGCCGGGAAGCTCTCGCGCGGCAGGCCAACCTCGACCCGCTCCGCGCCCGCGGCGGCCGCGGCGCCGGCCAGCGCGTCGACCAGGGCCGCGCCGACGCCGCGGCCGCGCGCCTCGCGACGCGTCCACAGCACCTCGATCGTCAGCTGCCGCCCCGCGACCTGGATCGCCCGCGCCCAGCTGGCGGCGAGCACGCCGACCGGCGCCGGTCCCTCCTGCCCACCGCCGCCTGCCGCAGCGGGTTCGCAGTCGTCCACGACATGCGTGAATAAGTGCGAACGCACCGGGGGCGGGGCTTCGGCGCGGGCGACCAGGACGATGCCGAGGCGCGGGTCGGCGACGTGGGCGCGCGCCTCGGCCTCGAGCGCCTCACGGGGCGGCGGGGTGGCGCCCAGCTCGCCGAGCAGCGCGGCGACCGCGTCGGCCACCGCCGGTACGTCCTCGGTACGTGCCGGTCGGACCTCCCAGCTGAGCCTCCCCGGCGCCGGTGCCGGGCCGTGCGTCGCCGCCTCGGTCATGCCGCCCCGGCACTCCCCGCGACCGCCGCGTCGGGCTCGAGCTCCGCGCTCCACGCCGTCTCGTCACCGCGCCCGGTCACCGTGCGGGCGATCGCCGCCATCGGCGCCCGCGCCTTCAGCAGGATCTCCTCGAACTCCTCCTCGGGGTCGGACTGCATGACGATCGCGCCGCCCGCCCCGATCGTGGTGCGGCCGGGCCGGATGACGATCGTGCGGATCACGATCGAGAGGTCGACCGCCCCGTCGACGCCGAAGTAGCCGATCGCCCCCGAGTACACGCCGCGCGCCTCGGCCTCGAGCTCGTCGATGATCTCCATCGTGCGCTCCTTCGGGGCGCCGGTCATCGAACCGCCGGGGAAGCAGTTGCGCACGCACTCGACCGGCGTGCGCCCCGCCTTCAGCCGGCCGGTCACGGTCGAGACGACCTGGTGGACCGTGGCGTAGGGCTCGACCACCATCAGGTCGGGGACGCCGACCGAGTTGACCTCGCTGACCCGGCCGAGGTCGTTGCGCAGCAGGTCGACGATCATCAGGTGCTCGGCGCGGGTCTTTTCGTCGGCGGCGAGCGCGGCGCGGCGGGCGACGTCCTCGGCCGGGTCCTCGGCGCGCGAGACCGTCCCCTTGATCGGCCGGGCCTGCACCTCGCGGTCGCGGCCGACCGAGAGGAAGCGCTCCGGCGAGGAGCTGACGATCGCCGTCTCGCCGAAGCGCAGGAAGGCGGCGAACGGGGCCGGGTTCGAACGCCGCAGCCGGCGGTAGAGGGCGAGGGGATCGGGGGCCGCGTCGGTCGAGATCTGGTCGGTGAGGCACACCTCATAGGACTCACCCGCCGCCAGTTCGGACTGCGAGCGCTCGATGTCGGCGAGGTAGCGGGTGCGGCCGCGCCCGCAGCGGAAGGTGACGTGGCCGCCGGGCTCGCTCGGCGGGTCGAGCGGGCGCTCGGCCGGCGGGTCGCAGATCGCCGCCGCGGCCAGCCTGGTGGTCTCCTCCAGCCACGCTTCCGCCGCCGCCCGTTCGGCCGCGTCGGCGGTGCGGGTCAGCGCGAAGACGTGGGTGCGGCGGCGCGCGTGGTCGACGGCGACGACCCGGTTGGCGAGCATCAGCCCCGCGTCGGGCAGGTCGGAGCGGTGGACGTTCGACGCGCCGCAGTCGGCCTTCAGCTCGTAGCCGAGGTAGCCGACGTATCCCGCGATCAGGCCGCGGTCGACGCCGACCGGCGCCTCCGTGCGCAGATCGGCCAGCTCGCCGTCGAGCAGCTCGAAGATCGAGCCGTGGCGGACCTCCTGGCCGGCGGGCGTGCGGATCGTCGTCGTCGCCGTGTCGACGTCGTAGGAGAGATGTCGCTCGCCCGGGCCGGCGCTGGTCCCCATGTAGGAGCACTGGGCGAGCCAGGTCGGCGCGTCGGCGCTGTCGAGCCAGAAGGAGGTCTCGGCGTCGGCGAAGAGCCGTTCGTAGAGGTGCTCGGTCGGCGCCGCGCCCTCCAGCGTCCGCGCCGGCACCGTCCAGTCCGATTCCGCCCGGCGCGCCACCCCCGCCGTCGAGCCGGAAGCTCCGGTCCGGCCTGCGCTTTCGGCGCGACGACGAGGGTCCTGGGTACGGCGCGCGGGCTCTGGGATGAAGTGCGTGGTGCCGCTCGCGGGTCGCTCCGCGAGGGCGAAGAAGTTACGGGCGATGCGGTCGCCGAACTCGGTCGCGATCGACTCGGGGTGGAACTGGACGCCCCACATCGGCCGCGACTCGTGCTCGACCCCCATCACGACGTCGTCGTCGGCCCATGCCACGACGCGACCTTCGGGGCCGACCGGGCCGGTGATCGCCAGCGAGTGGTAGCGGACGACCGAGAAGTCCTGCGGGACGCCCGCGAAGATCCCGGTGCCGCGGTGGCGGACCCGGCTGAGCCGGCCGTGCATCGGCTGCGGCGCGCTCGCCACCGGGCCCTCGAGCAGGTTGCCGATCCCCTGGTGGCCGAGGCAGATGCCGAGCACCGGCACCTCGCTGTAGCGGAGGATGTCCCGGCAGACGCCGAAGTCGTGCCAGCGTTCCGGCCGTCCCGGCCCCGGCGAGAGGACGAAGGCGTCGAACTTGGAGCGGCTGAGGACGCGCCAGCTGACCGCGTCGTTGTTGACGACCTCCGGCTCCTCCCCCGAGGCCGCCGCCAGCAGGTGGAAGACGTTGTAGGTGTAGGAGTCGTGGTTGTCGACCAGCAGGGTGCGCATCACGCCCCCTCCAGGCCGAGGCCGCGGACGCCCCGGTCGAACACCGTCTGGGCGACCGTCTCGACCCGCGGCGAGCGCTCCTCGGCGACATACCAGCGGGCGAAGTGCGAGAGGTAGCGGGCCAGCGGCACCGGGTCGAGGTCGGCGACCGCGCTGCGCAGGTGGCGGCGGAAGAGCTCGGACTGGACGACCGCGAAGCGATAGTCGGGGTCCCCGGCGGGCCGCTCGCCCGCCATCGCGGCCGTCCCGCCGCGGCGCGCCTGCGCGGTGACCAGGTCCCAGCCGAGGCTGCGCTCCGGCTCGAGCAGCAGCTCCGGCTCGAACTCGATCCGCTTCGAGGTCGTCTGCAGCAGGAACCAGGCGAGGGCGACGCGCGCCGCGACCCGGTCGGGCTGGGGATGGGCCGCCCGCACCGCGGCCGCCTCGGGCGCCGCGGCGAGCTGCCGCTCCAGCCCCTCGATCAGGTCGTCGATCAGCAGCGCCCCCTCGGCCGAGGAGGTGATCGCCCGCTTCTGGCGCGCGACCATCCCGTGGAAGACGTCGTGGGTCGGCGGCCCGCCGGCGCCGTTGCCGTTGGCGACCGGGTTGGGGTGGCCGTTGGACCTGGCAACCGCGAGCGCGTCGAGCAGCTGCCGCCGGCAGGTGACGTGCGCCACCCACTCGGTGCCGCAGACCTGCAGCGAGGTGACGTCGTCGAGCTCCGGCGCCGCCGACCAGTAGGCCAGCGCCCGCATGTGCTGGGTCGGCAGCCCGTCGGAGCGGACGAGCGGCATCTCTTCGAGCTCCTCGCGGGCGGTCGGGTAGACCACCATCCCGTCCCCGCGGCGGCGCAGCGTCCCTTCGCGCAGGCCGAGGTTGGTCAGCTCGGCGACCTCGGGCAGGAAGTCGGACTCGAAGATCACCTTGTCGAAGGGGACGCCGAGCCGGGCGAGCGTCTTGCGCTGCCCGGAGATCACCCAGGAGCGCGTCTTCGACCACAGTTCGAGCGCCGCCTGGTCGCCGCTCAGCACCCGCATCATCAGCTCGTCGGCCTTGTCGTCGTAGAGCGCCGACTCGCGGGCGACCGAGTCCTCGGCGCCGTCGTCGCCGACCGCCCGACCCGCCTTCACGTACTCGGCGTAGCAGAGGCCGACGAAGTGGTCGCTCTTCTCGCCGGCCGCCGAGCCGAGCTCGTCGTCGGCACGCCCGGAGGCGACGACCCCCGCCATCGCCTCGCCCATGCTGCGGCCGACGTCGCAGATCAGGCTGCGGCTCTCCACCCGGGCGCCGCCGACCCGCAGCGCGGCGGCGATCGCGTTGCCGAGCGCCAGGTTGCGCAGGTGCCCGATGTGCAGGGCCTTGGTCGTGTTGGCGCCCCAGAAGTAGACCGCGTAGCGCTCGCCCGCGACGAGGTCGGCGTCAGCCGCGGGGTCGCCGCCCGCCTCGAGCGCCGCGCCGCGCGTCTCGACCCAGTCGTCGTCGAGACGGACGTCGACGCCCTTGTCGTGCTCGCGGGTCACGGCGACGGCGGGGTCGGCGGCGATCCGCTCGAGCGCCACGCGGGCGCGCCGGTCCTCCGCCCAGTCACGGACCCGCGGCACCAGCATCAGGTCGCGCCCGGTCTCCGGGCGGAAGGGCGAGCGCGCCGCCCATGGAGCCGCCTGACCATCCGCCGCGCCGACCCCGTCCATGCTGTCGAAAAGATTCCCTGCCAAAGCCCCGTCCCCCCGGACGTTCCCGTGTTGCGGAATGCACCAGCCGGGGCTCGAACCCGGATCACCGGCTTACAAGTCCGGTCCTTTAACCGATTAAGGCACTGGTGCGGGCTGTGCGAAGCGAGCTTACAGGGGCCTCAACCCATGCATCGAGTTCCCTGATTGCTCGATTCGTGCGGCAGCATAACACGGGTTTTGATTTGCGCAAGGGTATTGACCAATTGCCTGCAAACGACGTATAGCCTGGCTCGGAAGCGGGGACGGGAAGCCCACCGTATACCGTTGTGGAGCGATTGTCATCACACAATGACAAACCCCTGCCTTGAGCGTCTACCACCACATCCTCGTCGCCCTCGACGGATCGGCGGATTCGCTGACCGCGCTGCGCCACGCCGTCACCCTGGCCCGCGAGCAGAACGCGACGCTGACCCTGCTCAGCGTCGTCCCCCACCAACCGACCCCGGTCGGCCCCGGCGTGGCGCCGCCGGCGGAGACCGACGAGACGCACGGCGAGATCATCAAGGACGCCCTGGCGCTCGTCCCCGGGGACGTCGGGGTGACCACGCGGCTCGAGCACGGCGACGTCCCGACGACGATCCTGAAGGCGGTCGGCGAGGATCAGTACGACCTGCTCGTGATGGCTCCCACGGCCACAGCCGCGTCCACCGCGCGCTGCTCGGCTCGGTCTCCGAGAAGGTCCTGCACAAGGCCGCCGTCCCGGTCCTGATGCTGCGCTCCCACTGCGACGCCTAGATAGTTTCCGGCGCGGTCGTCCTTACGTCCGGCTACCGGACCTTAGGTCGACCGCGGTCAGGCGCGGCCGGCCTCGAGCAGGCGGGCGAGGAAGCGGCGCGTCTCCTCCTGGCGCGGTTCGCCGAGCACCTGCGCGGGCGGGCCGGACTCGACGATCCGTCCCTCGTGCAGGAAGGCGACCTCGTCGGCGACCTCGCGGGCGAAGCTCATCTCGTGGGTGGCGATCACCATCGTCATCCCCTCGGACTTGAGGTCGCGGACCGCCTCCAGGACCTCGCCGACCAGCTCCGGGTCGAGCGCGCTGGTCACCTCGTCGAGCAGCAGCGCCCGCGGCTTGCCGGCGAAGGCGCGGGCGATCGCGACCCGCTGCTGCTGGCCACCGGAGAGCCCGTCGGGCCGATCGTCCTCGCGGCCCGCGAGGCCGAAGCGGGCCAGCAGCGCCCGGCCGCGCTCCTCGGCCTCGCGCCGCCGCGCCCCGTGCGCCCGCATCTCCCCCAGCACCACGTTCTGCAGCGCCGTCAGGTGGGGGAAGAGGTTGTAGGCCTGGAAGACGACCCCGAGCCTGCGGCGCACCGCGACCGGCTCGACCGCCGGATCGGTGATCACCTCGCCGTCGAGGAAGATGTCGCCGTCGTCGATCTCCTCCAGCAGGTCGATGCAGCGCAGCAGGGTCGACTTCCCGGAGCCGGAGGCGCCGATCAGCGCCACCGCCTCGTGCTCGGCGACGTCGAAATCGACGCCGTGCAGGACCTCGCGCTCGCCGAAGGCCTTGGTGACGCCGCGAACCTCGATCACCGGCGCGCCCATCAGCGCCGCACCTCCATCGTCGGCGCGCCCATCAGCGCACCTCCCCCATCGCGCCGCCGCCCATCCGGTCGACCACCCGGGCCAGCGGCACCGTCACCACCAGGTAGAGCAGCGCCGCCGCGATCAGCGGCGTGTAGTTGAAGTTTTCGCCCTGGAAGATCTGCGCGACCCGCACCGCCTCCTGCGGGCCGATCGTCGAGATCAGCGCGACTTCCTTCTGCAGGGCGACGAAGTCGTTGAGCAGCGGCGGCGCGACGCGCCGGACCGCCTGCGGCAGGATCACGTGGCGCATCGTCTGCGCCTCGGTCAGCCCGACCGAGAGCGCCGCGTCGTGCTGGCCCTTGTGCACCGAGTTGATGCCGGCCCGGAAGACCTCCGAGACGTAAGCGCTGTAGGCGAGGGTCAGGGCGATGCCGCCGAGCACGACCGGGCTGGTCGGCCACCCTTCCAGTTCCAGCGCCGGCACCCCGAAGCCGATCAGGTAGACGAGCAGCAGGCTCGGGACGCCGCGGAAGAGGTCGACGTAGACGGTGCTCATCAGGCGCACCGGGAAGAGGCCGGCCGAGCGGTTGACGCGGATCAGGGCGATCAGCAGGGCGAGGACCAGCACCGCCACCTCGACCACCATGAAGATCTTCACGTCGAGCCAGAAACCGCTCAGCACTTCCGGGAAGGCGTGGCGGAATTCGCTCCAGGAGAAGAACGTTTCCCGCACCACCGGCCAGCCGGGGCTGGTCAGGACAAGCGCCGCGAGCCCGCCGAGCACGACGACCGTGGAGAGCGCGGCGATCGCCGCGCCGCGCCGCGCCCGGCGTCGTTTCGCCGCCGCGCGTTCGAGACGGCGCTCGCCCGGGACGATGGTGGCGGCCTCGTTCACCCGCCGTGCGGACGCCTCAGCGGAGCTGCGGCGCTTCCGCGGCCTGGCTCATCCACCGCTGCGTGATCTTTTCCAGTTCGCCCGATTCTTCGAGCGCTTCGATCGCCCCCGAGACGCACCCCGTGAGCGACGAGCCCTTCGCCAGCAGGGCGCCCCATTCTTCGCCTTCGGCCCTGCCGAACTGACCGACGATGGTCGCGTTTTCCACCTGGGCGGCGGTCAGGTAGAGGGCCGTGGGCAGATCGACGACGACCGCTTCGACCTGGCCGTTTTTGAGCGCGGTCACCACGTCGTCGGAGCTGTTGAAGACTTCCGGTTTGCTCGACGGTTCGATTTCTTCGTTGACCGCCGAGAGGCTCGTGGTGTTGATCTGGACGCCGATCTTGGTGTCCTTCAGGTCGGCCAGCGATTCCGCCTTCGCCGCTTCGGAGCCTTCCAGGGCGACGACCGCCTGGTTGGCCGAGTAGTAGGGCACCGAGAAGTCGACCGCCTTTTCGCGGGCCGGCGTGATCGAGATCTCGTTGACGTCGAAGTCGAAGTTCTTCGGCCCCGGCGCGTAGGAGGAGTCGAACGGCTCGACCGTCCACTCGATCTTCGCCTTCGGGTAGCCGAGCTGCTTGCCGATCGCGTAGGCGACGGCGCTCTCGAAGCCCTTCCCGTTGGCCGGTTCGCCTTCCTCGAAGTAGGGCGGGTAGGCCGGTTTGTCGGTGGCGACGGTCAACACACCGGGCTTGTGCGTTTCCATCTTCGACGGCGTGCAGTTCGCGGCGTTGGCGGTTTCGCCGCCGCCTTTCGCCCCGCCGGTGGTCGCGCTTTCCTTCTTGCCGCCGCAGCCGGCCACGACCAGCACGAGGCCGAGGGCGAGCAGCGAGACGGTGGCGAACGTGATTCTGCGCATGGGACTCCGGGGCCGGAGGCCGAGCATCCTACGGGAAAGCGGGGACGATCCACCGCGGCGCCGCCGGCGCGGAGCCCGCCGGCGGCGCCGTCAGGCGTTCATGTCGACGGCGAAGACGTTGCTCGGCTCGATCGTCACCATGACCCGCTTCTCGCCCGGGCCGTCGTTGCCGCGCAGGTCCACCCCGCCGTACTTGACGCCGACCCGGTCGGCGAACGCGTAGTCGTCGTCGGGCTCGATCCGCGCCGTCCCCCGCACGTCGAGGTAGCGGAACGGGTTGGCCAGGTCGAGGACGAAGAGGCTGCACCGCGGGCGGGCCCGCAGGTTCCTGGTCTTCAGCCGCGTCTCGTTCAGCGAGACCTTCGCCTCGCCGTCCTCGAAGAGGAACCAGACCTCGGTCAGCTGCGGGCCGCCGTTCTTGCCGATCGTCGCCAGGGTGGCGAATCGGGCGTCGAGCAGGTCTCGGTGTGAGTCGGGAAATTCGGTGGTCATCGGTCGATTTTGGCGCACCGGGAGCCTCGGCCCGAGGATCGCGCCCGTATATGGGACGCGGGCGCGGCGGGCGGCGGACGGCCGATGTGGGCGACCGGCCGGCGTGCCGCCGCCGAAACAGGCAGGATGGGCGCATGAGCCCGCCCCGATCGCGCCGCGAAGAGCGCCCAGACTACGGCTGGGTGATCTCGTTCGGCTGTAAAGAGACGGGCGAGCTCAAACGGCTCAAGGTCGACACCGACCCCGCCTCGGACACCAGCCCGATCGAGGTTCATTGCACCTGCGGTGAGGTCCACCGCGTCACCGTCTCTCCCTACCGCCGCCGCCGCGCCGCCGACGAGCCGTTCGACCTCGAGGTCACCTCGCTCGACGAGCTGCGCTGAACCGACCGAAAGGATTCGCGATGCCCCTCGCCGCCATCAACTTCGGGGAACTGCTCCTCCTCGTCTTCGAGGTCTTCCTGTTCGTGGTCTGGATCTGGATCCTGTTCACGATCATCGGCGACCTCTTCCGCAACCACGACATGTCGGGGTGGCTGAAGGCGCTCTGGATCCTCCTCCTCGTCTTCATCCCGTACGTGACCGCGCTCGTCTACCTGGTCGTCTACGGCTCCGACATGCGCGAACGGCAGCTCCGCGCCCAGGCCGAGGCCAAACACGACGCCGACGCCTACTTCCGCGCCGCGGCGCAGACCTCGACCGCCGACGAACTCCACAAGCTGCACGACCTGCTCGACCGAGGCGCCCTCAGCGAGGCCGAGTACCAGCGCGCCAAGGAGAAGCTGCTCTCCTGAGGCGAGGGGCGCGCCGGGCGCGCGCCCCGTCAGGAATCCAGCCCGACGCCGCGCAGCCGGCCGAGCAGCGAACGCAGCTCGGCCCGCTCCGCCTCGTCGAGGTCGGCGAGGACCTCGGCATCGATCTCGACCAGCGCCGCGTCGACCTCGGCCAGCACCTCGCGGCCGTGGTCGGTCAGCTCGAGGATGCCGCGGCGCCGGTCCTCGCGGTCGCGGCGACGGGCGACGAGGTCGCGGTCCTCGAGGTCGTTGAGCAGGCAGACGAGGCTGCTCGGGTCCATGCAGAGGCTCTGGGCGAGGGACTGCTGGCGGGCCGGGCCGTGGTCGCGCAGGTAGCTGAGGGCGACCAGCTGGCGCTGGCGCAGGCCGCGCGGGCCGAGCGCCGCCTCGAGCCGGGCCCGCACGAGCCTCGCGACCCGGGCGATGAGGACCGCGGCCGGCAGGTCGGTGCCAGACCGCGGTGCGGTGGCATTGGTCAGTGATCCGCCAGCCATTGATCGCATACAAGCACGATAAGCTTTGGTATTCATAAATGATTGGGGAAGAAAGGATCTACAGGTGCTGCACCTCGTAGAGCCCTGCCCTGAGAGCGACGGGGCCCGCGGCGGCGACGCGGCGCGGCGCCAGGCCCCGCCCGCCGCCGACACCCCGAGCCTGCGCACCGCCCGGCAGACCACCGGGCTGCCGCCGACCCGGACGCTCGTCGTCCACGGGCTCTTCGCGGTCGGGCTCTCGGCGGCCGCCGCGGCGGCGGTCATCTGGGTCCCTTTCCTGGAGCCGATCCGCGACCGCTTCGCGAGGACGGAGCCGGGCTGGGTCGTGGCCGCCTTCCTCCTGCAACTGCTCTCCATGCTGAGCTTCGTGGCGGCGCTGCGCGGCGCCTTCGACCGCCGGCTCGGCTGGCGCGACTCCTTCGACATCGGCGTCGTCGAGGAGAGCGCCAACGTCATGCTGCCCTCCGGCGGCAGCGGCGGCCTGGCGCTCGGCGCGGTGCTGATGATCCGCTCCGGCATCCCAACCTCCTTCGCGGTCGCCCGCTCCATGGTCCTCTTCCTGGTCACCAGCGGGGTCGGCCTGGCGGCGCTGGTCGTGTTCGGGCTCGGCGAGGCGATCGGCGTCCTGCCCGGGCACGCCTCGCTCGCCGCCACCCTGATCCCGGCGCTCGGCGGCGCCCTGGTCATCGCCGTGGCCATCGCCCTGGCCCGCCATCTGCCGCGGATCGACCCGGAGGGCGGCGGCCGCGTCCGCCGCGCCCTCGCCGCCACCCAGGGCTCGCTCTCCGGCGCGGTCGACACCAGCCTGGCGATGGTCGCCCGCGGCGACGCGCTGCTGATCGGCGGCTCGATCGGCTACTTCGCCTTCGACGCGGCCTCGATGGGCGCCTCCTTCGAGGCGCTGGGCGGCGGCGGCCCGGCGCTCGGCCTCTTCGTCCTCGCCTACGTCGTCGGCCACGGCGGCGCGATCGTCCCCTTGCCCGGCAGCGCCGAGGGCGGCCTGCTCGGCGCCTTCACCCTCTACGGCACCGCGCTCAGTCTCAGCGCCGGCGGGGTGCTGGTCTACCGGACCTTCCACGCCGGAGTGCCGTTCCTGCTCGCCGTGCTCGGCCTCGCCGACCTCGGTCGGCGGCGGCGGGAGCGCGGTACGGATCCCGACGCGGCCGAGCCGCGGGGCCACGCCGGCCACGCCACCTGACCGGCTCGCTACCGCGGGCAGTGGGGGACGTCTGAAGCCGGGGCCGCCAGCGGCCGCCGGCCACCGCGGTCGGGGCGCACCCGCGGCTCGGTCAGCCAGATCAGGATCGCGGTGAGCGCGAAGGCGCCCCCCACCCCGCACACCGCCGGCCAGCCGCCCACGCTCCAGGCGATCGCTCCGGCCGCCGAGCCGATCGCCCCGCCGACGAAGTTCGCGGCCACGTAGGCGGTGGTGACCCGTCCGGTCGTCTCGCGGCCGAGCGCGTAGATCGCCCCCTGGCTGAGGACGTTCTGGCCCTGGACGCCGAAGTCGAGCATCGCCAGCCCGACCAGGATCGCCGGCACGCTGTCGCGGCCGAGCAGGAAGATCAGCCAGCTGAGCAGCACCGCGGCGAGCATGCCGCCGGTGGCGACGCGGCCGCGACCGCGGTCGTGCAGGCGCCCGGTGCGCATCGCCGCGACCGTGCCGCCGAGGCCGGCCAGGCCGAACAGCCCGATCGTCGCCTCGCCGAAGTCGAAGGGCGGGTCGGAGAGCAGGAAGGAGAGCGTCGTCCAGACGAGGCTGAAGCCGGCGAAGCCGCAGGCGCCGTAGATCATCCGCCGGCGCAGCACCGGCTCGGCCCGGATCAGCGTCGCGACGCTGCCCAGCAGCCGGCCGTAGGAGAGCGTGGCGGAGGGCGGGCGACGCGGCATCGCCCGCCAGAGGGCGATCGCCAGCAGCGCCATCGCCAGCGCGGCGATCGCGAAGACGGTGCGCCACCCGGCGACGCCGGCCAGCAGCCCCGAGAAGGTGCGGGCGAGCAGGATGCCGGTCAGCAGCCCGCTCATCACCAGGCCGACGACGTGGCCCCGTTCGTGGTCGGGGGCCAGCGTGCTGGCGAAGGGCACGAGGATCTGGGCGACGACCGAGGTCGCCGCCGCCAGCCCGATCGCCAGCGCGAGGACCGCGAAGCGCGGCGCCGCGGCGGCGCCGAGCAGGCTCAGGCAGCTGATCGCCAGCAGCGCGACGACGAGCTTGCGGCGGTCGACGAGGTCGCCGAGCGGGGCGAGGAAGACGATCCCCAGCCCATAGAAGACCTGCGACACCGTGACCAGCATCCCCGCGGTGCCGTCGGAGACGCCGAAGTGCGCGCCGATCGTCGAGAGGAGCGGCTGCGCGTAGTAAAGGTTGGCCACCGTTGCCCCGCAGCCGACCGCGAGTAGCGCGACGAGCTTGCGGTCGATCGGCTGGACGACGTCGTCGGGCACCCGGCCGAACCTACGCACCGCCGTCTCCCGGCGCCATCGAGTTGCTCACACAGGCGAGGCGTCATCATCGTGGCGTGCACGGGCCAGAGCGACCCACTCCCGCCGTCGTTGCGTCGGAGGCGGCCCGCGACGCCCACCAGCACGAGCACTCCCACGCCCACGGCGGCGACCACGGCCACAGCCACGGGCTGGTCGCGGCGTCGATCAAGCGCTCGCGGGCCGGGCTGCGGGCGGTGCTGGCGAGCCTGGTGATCCTTGGGCTCACCGCGGCGCTGCAGCTGGTCGTCTTCGTGCTGTCGGACTCGGTGGCGCTGCTCGCCGACCTGATCCACAACTTCGGCGACGCGCTGACCGCGCTGCCGCTCGGCGCGGCCTTCCTGCTGCGCTCCTTCAAGGCCGAGAAGTACGCGGGCTACTTCGTCGTCGCGACGATCTTCGTCAGCGCCTGCGTCGCGTTCGGCGAGTCGGTCGACCGGCTGCTCAACCCGCGGGAGCTGTCGCACCTGTGGGCGCTGGCGGGGGCCGGCGCGATCGGCTTCCTCGGCAACGAGGCGGCGGCCTGGGTGCGGCTGCGGGCCGGGCGGCGGCTGGCCAGCCCGGCCCTGGTCGCCGACGGCTACCACGCCCGCACCGACGGCATCGTCAGCCTCGCCGTGGTCGCCTCCGCGATCCTCGTCGCGCTCGGCGCCCAGATCGCCGACCCGCTGATCGGGATGATCGTCACCGCGGTGATCCTGCGGATCACCTGGCAGTCCTACCTGACCGTCCGCGCCGACCCGGGCGAGCCGCCCGGCGCCGGTCCCCCGCCCGAGGACCATGCTCACGCGCACGACCACTGAGGACCGGGCCGTCGAGGAGCTGCGGGGGCGATGCCTGCGGGCGCCGAGTCGCACCGCCAACGCGAGCCGCAACGCCCAGGCCGAGGTGGGACGCCGGCGGCGCTGGGCGCCGGCCCGGGACGCGCTCTGGTCCTTCCTCGCCCCCGCCCTCGCGGAGGGCGCGCGGGTGGCGATCGTCGGCGCCGGCAACGGCGACGACCTGCCGCTGCGGCGGATCGCCGACCGCGCCGGTGCCGTCACCCTGATCGACATCGACCCGGGCGCGGCGCGGGAGGCGCGGCTGCGCCTCGGGCGGCAGGAACGACGGCGGGTGAGCGTGCTCGGCCACGACGTGACCGGGGGCGCCGCCGACCGCATCGCGCTCGCCGCGCTGCGCGGCGAGCCCGGCCCTCCCGCCGCGGCGACGCCGACGACCGCGCTGCCCGGCGCGCCCTACGACCTCGCGATCGGCGATCTCCTCTACAGCCAGCTGCTCTACCCCGCCCTGGTCGACCTCGGGGTCGGCGCACCGCGCCGCGCCGCCGCGCTCGAGCGCCACGCCGCGCCGCTGACCGGCGCGCTGGTCACCCGCCTGCACGCCTCGGCGGCCCGCGTCGTCCACCTCCACGACCCGCTCGCCTGGTGGGACGGCCACCCGCAGCCGGTCGGGCTCGCCGACGTCCTCGCCGTCGCCGCGACCGATCCGGAGGCCGCCCTGGCGCTCGCCGCGCGCGGCCGCGGCCCGCACGCGAGCGACCCCCGCGGCGCGCCGGCGCCACGGGGGTCCGCCCCCACGGCCACCGCGCTGTGGCGGTGGCCGTTCTCCTCAGGTGTCGACTACCTCGTCTGCGCGACCCTCGCCGCGCCCTCGCTCAGTGGCCCTTCGGACGGCAGGCGCGCACGATTTCGGTGCTCGCGCTGGTCCCGTCTTCGAACATCGCCTTGACGTGGACGCGGAACTTGCCGTCGGCGCAGCGCGCCATGAACGCCCGCGTCTTGTGGTGTCGGTAGCGGAACCACTTGTTGATCTTCAGGTTGAACGAGGTGATCGAGCCGCTGCCGCCGGTGATCTGCGGGATGCGGGCATCGGCGAGCCAGCCGAACCGACCGCGGTGGATCTTCTTGAACGTCACGGTGGTGACGATCGCGCCGCTGATCGGGTTGGCGAAGTAGGCGTGAATGAACATCTTCACCTTGCCGTGGTGGTCGCCGCCGTTGAAGACGAGCAGCTTCGAGGGCACGTTGATCGGCCGCTGTTCGGCGAAGGCCACCTGGGCGGTCGTCTTGCCGGTGCCGATCAGCGCCTTCCTGCAGGCCCGCAGCGCGGCCTTGGTGTCGGTCGCCTGCAGCTGCCCGGAGCGGCAGACCGGCAGGCCCTTGGTGCTCACCATCGCGTGCTTGTCGATTTCCAGCAGCACCCGGCGGGCCGCGGGCGGGTGGCTTCCGTCGGCCTCTTCGACCTTGCCGGCCGCCGTCACCCCGACCGGCGCGAACCGGTGCTTGGGCAGCGCCCGCGGGAAGAAGCTGCCGTTGGCGGTCAGCTTCAGTTCGCCGACCCTCACGGTGACCGGCCCTTCGCTGCGATTCTTGGCCGCGGTCGCGGTGCCGACGATCGAGATGGCGAGCAGCGCCGCCATGGCAGCCGCCAGTGGCAGGAACCTGCGCATCGGTAAATCCCCTCCTTGGCGAGCCGACGGCACGTCCCGGAGGCGTCGGCCCAAAAGCTTTGCGCGGCACCCGGGCTGATCCCGACCCCCGCTGCCTCCTGGTTTCCTGTTACCCGTAACCCGGACGAACCATCGCGGCTGCTGACCGAATTCTGACTTCTACCGAAAATACGGCAGTTTGCAGGCAGTTTCTGGGACGAATCGGGGGCCGCCTCCGGCCCCGGTCAGGCCATCTCCCGCCCGCGCGGGCCCGGGCGGGAGATGCCGCCCGGGCCCGCCTCGGCGGGACCGTCGGCTAGCGGTGGCGCGACCCGCCGCCGTGGCGTGACCAGCCACCACCGTCGTGCGGGGACCAGCCCCCGGCGCTGCAGCGGCCGGTGCCCTTGTCGCTGTAGCTCGCCGGCGTTCCGGCCGGCGCTTCCGGGCTCCGCAGCGCCGACTCGTAGTCCCAGGCGTAGCCGTCCGGCAGCAGCGACAGCTTCATCGCGCCCCAGTACTGGTCCGACCAGGCTTCGAGGTTCGGGGTGCCGGGGATGACTTCGTCGAGCCCCTCGCCGCCGGTGCCGACGATGAACTCGCGGATGCCGTGGCGCGGGTCCGGTTCCCCGGCCGGGTTCATCGGCGCGAACCGCGAATACACGTGGTCGTGGCCGTTGAGGATCAGCGTCGCGTGGTGGGCGTAGAGCAGCTTCCACCAGGCGTCGGTGACTTCGCCCTCTTCGCTGTCGGCGGTGAACGGTTCGGAGGTGGAGCTGAACGTCGGCTGGTGCCAGTAGGCCAGCGTGCACGGGTCGTGGTTCCGGCTCAGGTCTTCTTCCAGCCACTGCGTCTCGCTCGCGAACCATTCGCCTTCGGTGCTGCAGCCGCCCGGCTGCACCGCGCACTCGGCGTTCAGCGAGATGACGTGCCAGTTGCCGAGGTCGTAGGAGTACCAGCCGTTGCCGTCTTCGCCGAAGCTGCCGGCCTGACCGTCCGGACGGGGCTTCGGCTGGGTGAAGGAGCCGCTCCCGCTTTCCGACGCGACCGTTTCTTCGACCGGGGTGCCGTCGGCGTTCAGCTCGGTGCCGTTGTAGTAGTCGAAGTAGCCACGGCCGTGGACGCCGGTCTGGCCGTGCTCGGAGTAGAACTCGTGATTGCCGGGCGCGGGCCGCTGCAGGAACTTGAACGCGCCGTAGGTCTTGTCGAAGGAGCCGAGGAAGTCTTCGTAGCGGCCCACCTCGTACTGCTCGTCGCCGAGGATCGCCACCAGGTTCGGCTTCATTTCCTCGATCTGGTCGGCGGTCGCGGTCTGCGCTTCCATCCGGGTCGTGTAGCCGGCGCCGGTCTTGTCGCAGACGTCCTTCTGCTTCTCGCCTTCGACCGGCGAGCCCGGCTGACAGGAGATGTCGCCGACCGTGGCCAGGACCGGCACCGGTCCCGTCCGCGCGTAGGGCCACTGGTTGTCGCCGCCGCCCGGCCAGAGATGGCCCTCGGCCAGCACCGTGCCGCTCAGCGCGGCGAGCGCCGCCACCACGACCGCCAGCCCGATCCCGAGCCTGCGGGAGAGCCGTGGCCTCCTCATCTGCACCTTCTTCATCGTCTTCCTTTCCGTTGTGGGGAGAAGCGCGACGAACGTAGGCCGGGACCCCCGGTGGCCCCGTTAACCACCTGAGACAAACGTGTGAACAGACCGAGAATTAAAGCCTGATTAGTTGTTGAGCATCCCCGGCGGAAAGGTCCGTGGAGGAGGCCTCCTGATCCGGCTCAGGCGTCCGGGTCGACGCCGAGCAGCCGGCCGAGCTCGCCGGCCGCCAGGTCCTCGCCCGCCGCGGCGGAGATCGCCTGCAAGAGCTCGCGCAGGCGGGCGAGGACGGTGGGGTCGGACTCCGCGAACCGCGCGACCTGGCCGAAGCCGAGGCCCACCAGGTCCTCGAGGTCGCGGGTGGCGGCGAGCAGGCGGGGGGCGCCGTCGCCGTCGACCCGCACCGCCGCGGTGCGCGGCGCGCCGGCGAACTCGATCAGCCCGGCCGCCATCGCGTCCATCGCGGTCGTCGCGGTCGTCGGATCGTTGATCGAGGGCGAGAGCCCCTTCAGCGCGACGTCGGCGAGCTGGCGCACCGGAAAGCCCGGGTCCTGCGGCAGGCTCCGCTGCCCGCCCAGTTCGAAGTGCGAGCGCATCTGCCCCTCTGCCGTCTCGGTCCACTCGTCCTCCTTGACCCAGACCTCGGCGAGCACCTGCCCGGGGAGCACGTAGTCGCCGACCTGGGTGCTCTGGCGCACGACGGCGTCGTGTCGCGTGGCCCAACCGATCAGCTCGGCGCCCTCGACCGTCACCAGGAAGCCGGACCGCTCGCTGCGGACCGTGCGGGCCGGAGGACCTGCCATGCGCCGCTCGGCCGTCGTCCGCGCCGCCCCCTCGTCCTCGGGCTCGTCGCCGACGCCGGCCGGATACGGGTGTCGGAAGCCGGGCAGCGCGTCGGCGGCGATCGAGCCGATCACCGAGGCGGGCTGCAGCATGTTGACGATGTGCCCGACGAAGTGGGCGAAGATGCCGAAGGCGACCACCGCGAGGACGACGGCGACGGCGAGCGAGAGGTTCGGCACCCGGTGCGGGCCGAGCGACCCGAGCCGGACCAGCACCGCCAGGCAGTAGATGAAGACGCCGAGGAAGGCCGCCAGCGACACCTGGCTGGTCAGGTCGCGGCGGAAGCTGCGCAGGACGCGCGGGCTCAGCTGGTTGGCCGACAAGGTGAAGGCGACGATCGTCACCGAGATCGAGATTCCGGCGACGGAGACGGTGGCCGTGGCGATCGTCTCGAGCATGCCGCGGGCGGCGTCCTGGGTCGAGAAGACGAAGAGCGGCACGTGGACGTCGAGCCACTTGTCGATCTCCGGCATGCCGAGGCCGACGACCAGGCCGCTGCCCATCGCCAGCGCCGCCGGGAGGCCGAAGGTCGTGCGGAGGAGGTCGGCCAGCGCCGCCGCCCGCTCGCGCGGGACCTTCATCGGTGCCTCCTCTCTCGGCGTCGCTCCGCGTCCGCGATCTCGTCCTCACCCCGCTACCCGTTGCGGCCGCCGCGGACTCCACCCTTGCCGAAGTGGTCGGATCGCCCCATCGCGGGTACCTATTGGTCGCCATGTCCACGGAGCTTCGCCCTTCCCGCGCGGACTCGGGCCCCCTCGGCCCCGACCGGCTGCGGTGCGTACCGGTGCTCCGCGTCGACCGCAGCCTCGCCGCCGGGATCGAGGGCAGGCTGCGGCCGGCCGCCGAGCGGTCCTGCGTCGCCGGCAGGATCGACGTCGACGTCGGATCCCTGGGACCGATGCCGGGCGGCGACGGCTTCGGGCTGCTGGTCCTCGACGGGATCCTCTGCCGGCGGGTCGAGCAGGGCGGCGGCCGCGGCGCCGAGCTGATCGGCCCCGGCGACGTGGTGCGGCCCGGCGAGCCGGCGCTCGAGTGGTCGAGCCTCGAGCTCGGCTCCAGCTGGACGGCGCTCACCGCGACGCGGCTCGCCGTCCTCGACCGTCAGTTCGTGCGGCGGGCGGCGCCCTTCCCGGAGGTCGCGGTGGCCCTGAACCGCCGCACCCAGGACCGCATGGGCCGGCTCGTCGCGCTGATGAGCATCGCCGGCCACCGCCGCCTCCACGCCCGCCTCCTGCGGCTGTTCGAGCACCTCGCCGATCGCTTCGGCGTCGTCTGCACCGACGGCGTCGAGATCCGGCTGCCGCTCACCCACGCGATCATCGCCGACCTGGTGTGCGCGCGGCGCCCCTCGGTGACCACCGCGCTATCCGAGCTGGTGGCGGAGGGCACGCTGACCCGGCGCGCGGAGGGGTGGCTCCTGCGTCGCCCGCCGTCGGCTGGGCCTGGAGGCCGAGGCGCGGCCTCGATCCCCTAGAGCGCCCCCTTCGCGGCGTCGCCGAAGCCGGCCTGCTCGAGGACGGTGACCTTCGGCGGGCCGGCGGCCGTGCCGGTCGCGCCGAACGCCTTGATGTGGTCGCTCCCGCCGTGCTTCTGCAGCGCCTCGGCCGAGCTCCACTTCTCGATCATGAAGACGTGGCTCTCGTCGGCGGAATCGAGCTGCAGCGCGTAGAGCAGGCAACCCTCGTCCTTGGCGTGGGTTTCCTCGCAGAGCACCTTCAGCGCCGCCAAGGCCTCCTCGCGCCTGCCGTCCGCGATCCCGATCTCGGCCACCACCACAACCTCGCCCATCGATCCTCCTCAGCTGGTTTGCGGGAGCAAACATAGACCGCGCGGGGCGCGCCGACGGATTGGGCGAGGCGCCTCGGATTGTCGGTGGCACCAATCGCGCCGGGGGCCGGACGCGTTCGCCCGCCCGCGGGCCGGCAGCATGCGGCGCATGAGGATCGACGGGATCACGGCGCTGGTGACCGGCGGCGCCTCCGGCCTCGGCCGGGCGACGGCGGAGCTCCTGGCCGAGCGCGGGGCCCGCGTCGTGGCGGTCGACCTGGCCGGGGGCGAGTCCTCCGGGCCGATCGAGACGCGCGCCGCCGACGTGCGCGACCCGGAGGCGATCGCCGCCGCCGTCGAGCGCGCCAACCAGGACGGCGAGCTGCGGGTGTGCGTGAACTGCGCCGGCGTTGGCGACTCGGGCCGCACGGTGGGCCGCGAGGGGCCGCTCGACCTGGAGGCCTTCCGGCGCGTCGTCGACATCAACCTCGTCGGCACCTTCAACGTCCTGCGCCTCGCCGCCGCGGCGATGGCCGCCAACGAGCCCCGCGAAGGCGACCGCGGGGTGATCGTCAACACCGCCTCGATCGCCGCCTTCGACGGCCAGGTCGGCCAGGCCGCCTACGCCGCCTCCAAGGCGGGGATCGCGGGGATGGGGCTGCCGGTGGCGCGCGACCTGTCGCGCAGCCTGATCCGGGTGATGACGATCGCCCCCGGCCTCTTCGACACCAGCATGTTCGACACCGTGGCGCCGCCGGTTCGCGAGGCGCTGGAAGCCTCGGTCCCCCACCCCGCGCGACTCGGCGACCCGCGCGAGTACGCCTCGCTGGTCGCCCACATCGTCGAGAACGGCGTCCTGAACGGGGAGACGATCCGCCTCGACGGCGCGGTCCGGATGGCGCCGCGGTAGCGGGCCCCGGGGCGGCGTTTGTGGTTATCCCAGCGCCGGCCGCGGCGAGCGCTCCGGCACCGCGGCGACCTCGGGTACGGTCGTCCTCGTGCGGCTCGACGATCGCGGCTTCAAGCGCTACTGGGACGAGGAGCGCGAGACGATGGAGCCGCGCCTGCGCGAGAAGCTGATCCTCGAGCGGATCCGCCACCAGCTCGACTACGTCTACGCGGAGCTCCCCTTCTACCGGCGCCACTACGACGCCCACGGGTTCAAGCCCGACCAGGTGCGCTCGCTCGAGGACTTCACCGCCAAGGTCCCGGTGATCACCAAGAAGATGCTGGTCGAAGACCAAGCCGCCAACCCGCTCTTCGGCAGCTACGCGGGCAACTTCGCCGAGGCCGATATCGCCCGGATCCAGGGCTCCTCGGGGACCAGCGGCACCCCCACCCTCTACCGGGTTTCCCGCCGCGACTGGGAGCGATCGGCCGAGCTCGCCGCGCTGGCCCTCTGGGCCACCGGGATCAGGCCCGACGACGTCGCCCAGATCAGCTTCCCGTTCGCCCTCTTCTTCGGCGGCTGGGGGGTGCTGCAGGGCCTCGAACGGATGGGCGCCACCAACTTCCCGCTCGGCGCGGTCAGCTCCGCCCAGCACCTGGAGATGATGCAGCGGCTCGAGCCCTCGCTGTTCGTCGGCACGCCCTCCTATTGCCGACACCTGGCGACCACCGCGGCCGAGCAGGGCATCGACGTAGCCGCGGGCTCGGTGAAGCGCCTGCTGGTCGGCGGCGAGCCGGGCGGCAGCCGGGCCGGGGTCAAGGAGTCGCTGTGCGCCGCCTGGGGCGCCGAGGCGTTCGACTCCGGCTCCACCTCGGAGATGTTCCCCTTCAACACCAACGTCGAGTCCGAGACCCACGAGGGCGTGCTGACGATCATCGACGAGGTCTTCACCGAGATCGTCGACAAGGACGACGCCAACACCGCGGTGCCGTACGGGACCCGAGGCGGCATCGTCTACACCCACCTCTGGCGCGAGTCGCAGCCGATGATCCGCTTCTACCCCGGCGACGAGGCGTGGATGGTCTACGACGGCCCGACCCGCTGCGGGCGCACCTACCCGCGCCTGCCCGAAGGGGTGGTCGGGCGGCTCGACGACATGCTGATCATCCGCGGCGCCAACATCTACCCGAGCGCCGTGGAGGCGGTGCTGCGGCGCTTCGACAACCTCGGCCCGGAGTTCACGATCGAGGTCGACCGGGTCGGCGCGCTCGACGAGATGACCGTGCGGGCGGAGGTCGCCGACGGGCTCGCCCGCGAGTGCGCGGCCCTCGACGAGGACCGGCGGCGCGAGCGGCTGGCCGAGGTCGCGACGGCGATCGGCGGCGAGCTCCAGAAGAAGCTGCAGATCCGCATCCCGGTCGAGCTGCTCGACCCCGGCACGCTGCCGGTCACCACCTTCAAGGCCAAACGGGTCGTCGACCGGCGGGCGGGTGTGGCGTGAACCGGCCGGATCCCCGCCTGCGGGTGCGCGAGGAGGACGGGGCCGTGACGCTCCCCGTCTCCACCTGCGAGGAGTGCGGCTACGTCGCCGCCCCCGAGGTCCCGGCCTGCCCGCGCTGCGGCGCCCCGACGACCGCCGGCGCCGCCGGGCCGCGGGGCCGCGTCTGGGCGTCGACCGTGGTCCGCATCCCGGTCCCCGGGCGCACGCCTCCCTACGGCCTCGCCTACGTCGACCTCGACGGCGGCCCCCGCGTCCTCGCCCACAGCGCCGGCAAGGAGCCCCTGGCGGTCGGCTCGGTCGTCGAGCTGGCGCCGCAGAGCGGGGCGGGCGACCTGACGGTGGTGCCCGCGTGAAGGCGGCGATCCACGGCGTCGGCACCTCGCGCTTCGCCAAGCAGCCGCAGCGCGGCGCGCCCGAGCTGGTCGCCGAGGCGGTGCGCGAGGCGCTCGCCGACGCGGGCGGCGGGCAACCGGTCGAAGCGGCCTTCGTCGGCACCTGCTTCGGCGAGCCGGGGATCGCCCCGCGCTCGCTGCACCGGCTCGGCATCGTCGACCTGCCGATCGTCACCGTCGAGAACGCCTGCGCCAGCGGCACCACCGCCTTCCACCTCGCCGCCGAGGCGGTCGCCTCCGGCCGCTACGGGCGGGTGCTGGCGCTGGGCGTGGAGACGATGACCGGGTACTTCGACGGGGCGATCATCCCCGAGGCGACCGACGTCGAGGGCGCCGCCGGGATGGCGCTGCCGAGCCTGTACGCGATGTCGGCGAGCCGCTACCTGGCCAACGGCTGGGTGACGCCGGAGCAGATGGCGCAGGTGTCGGTGAAGAACCACGGCCACGCGGTGGCCAACCCGCGCGCCCAGTACGGCGGCGAGGTGACGGTGGAGGAGGTGCTCGCCTCGCGGCCGATCGCCGATCCGCTGACCCTCCTGCAGTGCTGCCCGATCTCCGACGCGGCCGCGGCGGTCGTGGTCGGCGCGCCGACCGGCGGTGGGCGCGAGGTCGCGATCCAGGCGTGCGAGCTCGGCTCCGGCGGCCTCTGGGACCACCGGACCGACCACGCCTGGGGCTTCGAGCTGATCGGCTCGGTCGCCCGGCGCGCCTACCAGGCGGCCGGGATCGGGATCGAGGACGTCGACGTGCTCGAGGTCCACGACGCCTTCACGATCGGCGAGATCGTCACCACCGAGGCCCTCGGGCTGGCCGCGGAGGGCGGCGGCGGCGAGCTGCTCGACTCCGGCCGCACCGCGCTCGGCGGCGCCCAGCCGGTCAACCCGTCCGGCGGCCTGCTCTCCCGCGGCCACCCGCTCGGCGCCACCGGCACGGCGCAGGTCGCCGAGATCGTCTGGCAGCTGCGCGGCGAGGCGGGCGGCCGCCAGGTCCCCGGGGCGCGGGTCGGCCTGGTGGAGACGATGGGCGGCGGCGCCTCGGGCGTCGACGGCAACGCCGCCGTGGTGGCGGTGCTCGGTGGCTGAGCTCGACCCGGCGCTCGGCGATCTGCTGCGGCCGGCGGCGGTCGCCGACCCCTTCCCCGCCCTGGCGACGATCCGCGCCGCGGACCCCGTCCACTGGAGCGTCCGCCACCGCGCCTGGCTGATCACCCGCTACGACGACGTCGCCGCCCTCCACACCGACCGGCGCCTCTCCTCCGACCGGATGACGCCGCTGCTGAACGGGCTGCGCGAGCGCGGCTCCTCGCCGCGGCTGATCCGGATGGTCGCGATCCTCGCCGACTGGATGACCTTCAAGGACGGCGCCGACCACCGCCGCCTGCGCTTCCTGGTCAACCGCGCCTTCACGCCCCGCGTGGTGGCGCGGATGCGCGAGCAGATCGCGGCGATCACCGACGGCCTGCTCGACCAGCTCCCCGCCTCCGGGGAGGCCGACCTCGTCGCCGCCTACGCCTACCCGCTGCCGGCGATCGTGATCGCCGAGATGCTCGGCGTGCCGGCGGCCGACCGCGACCGCTTCAAGTCCTGGTCGGCGGACATCTCCTCGCTGGTCTTCGGCGCCGTCGACGACCCCGACCGCCACGACCGCGCCGAGTCGGGGATGACCGAGCTGGTCGACTACTTCGAAGGGCTGATCGCGGCGGCCGAGGACGGCGGCGGCGAGACGCTGCTCGACCACCTGGTGCGGGTCCGCGGCGAAGACGGCGACGCGCTCTCCGGGGACGAGCTGCTGGCGATGTGCACGCTGCTCCTCTTCGGCGGGCACGAGACGACCACCAACCTGCTCTCCAGCGGCACCCTGGCTCTGCTCACCCACCCGCGGGAGCGCGAGAGCCTGGAAGCCGAGCCGGAGCCGTCGCCGGCGGCGGTCGAGGAGCTGCTGCGCTTCGACGGGCCGGCGAAAGTCAGCGTGCGGGTGGCGGCGGAGCGGCTCGAGCTGCGGGGGAAGACGATCGAGCCCGGCGACCGCGTCTTCCTCGTCCTCGCCGCCGCCAACCGCGACCCGGAGGCGTTCGCCGACCCCGACCGGCTCGACCTCCACCGGGCGCCCAACCGCCAGATCGGCTTCGGCGTCGGCCCCCACTACTGCCTCGGCGCCCCGCTGGCCCGGCTTGAGGGCCTGGTCTCGATCCCGCTGGTCCTGCGCCGGCTGGACGGCCTGCGGCTCGCCGACGGGGCGGAGCTCACCTATCGACCGACCCTGCTCTCCCGCTCGCTGGAGGCGCTGCCGGTCAGCTACGACTCGGTGCGCTCGGCCCAGGCCCTGTAGCCGCCACCTGCCCGGCCAGGCGTGACGAGCAGCGACCCCAGGCCACCACCGACTCCGTCCGACGCTCGTTCACTTCACCACACTCCGGTGTGGTCAAGTGAACGAGCGTCGGGACCGGCCGGCCTCAGGCCTCCTCGGGGACCATCTCGATCGCGCCGCAGGGGCACTCCTCGACGCAGATCCCGCAGCCCTTGCAGTAGTCGAGGTCGATCTCGTAGCGCTCGCCGGGGGCGCCGAGCTTGATCACGGCGTTGTCGGGACAGACGCCGTAGCAGTTGTCGCAGGAGAAGCAGTTGCCGCAGGAGAGGCAGCGGCGCGCCTCGAACAGCGCGTTGTCCTGGTCGAGGCCGCTGACCACCTCCTCGAACCCGGAGGTGCGGCGCGCCGCCGCGAGCCGCTCCTGGTGGGCGCGCGGGGCGTCGGAGTAGTACCAGGTGTTGAGGGTCTCGAAGCCCGCCAGCGGCGGCCGCGCCGGGTGCTCGTAGGTGCCGCCGCGCAGCCAGGCATCGATGTTCTTGGCGGCGAGCTTGCCGTGGCCGACGCCGACCGTGACGGTGCGCTCGGCGGGGACCATGTCGCCGCCGGCGAAGATCCCCTCGTGGCCGGTCATCATGTCCGTCCCGACCTTGACGACCCGGTCGGCGACCTCGATCCCGGGGATGCCGTCGAGCAGCGAGAGGTCGGCTTCCTGGCCGAGCGCCAGGACCAGCGAGTCGGCCTCCAGCTCCTCGGTCTCCCCGGTCGGCTGCGGGAAGCCCGAGTCGTCCAGCTCCATCCGCTCGAGCAGCAGCTTCCCGTCCTCGAAGTGCTTGACGGTGGAGAGCCAGCGCATCATCACGCCCTCCTCCTCGGCTTCGGCGACCTCGAGGTCGTGGGCCGGCATCCGCTCGCGGGTGCGCCGGTAGACGACGACCGCCTCGCGGGCGCCGAGCCGGCGCGCGGTCCGCGCCGCGTCCATCGCCGTGTCGCCACCGCCGTAGATGGCGACCCGGCGACCGAGCAGCGGCCGCTCCCCCTCCTCCAGACCCTCCAGCATCGAGACGGCGTCGACGATCCGCGCCGCCTCGCCGGCCGGCACGTAGGCGCGCCGGCCGATGTGGGCGCCGACCGCCAGGAAGGCGGCGTCGAAGCCGCCCTCGCGCATCGAGTCGAGCACGTTGTCGACCTTGCGGTTCAGCTCCAGCTCCACCCCGAGCGCCAGGATCCGCTCCACCTCGGCGTCCAGCACGTCGCGCGGCAACCGGTAGCGGGGGATGCCGAAGTGCATCATGCCGCCCGCCATCGGGCCGGCCTCGTGGATCGTCACCGCGTGGCCGCGGCGGGCCAGTTGGTAGGCGGCCGAGAGGCCGGAGGGGCCGGCGCCGACCACCAGCACCCGCTTGCCGGTCGGCTCGGCGTCCACCTCCAGGCGCCAGCCGTGGCGGATCGCCTCGTCGCCGAGGAAGCGCTCGACCGAGTGGATGCCGACCGCCTCGTCCAGTTGGCCGCGGTTGCAGGCGGTCTCGCAGGGGTGGTAGCAGACCCTCCCCATCACGGCGGGGAACGGGTTCTCCTCGACCAGCTTGCGCCAGGCGCGCTCGTAGCCCTCGCCCCCCTCCTCCGCCTCGTACAGCCAGGCCTGGATGTTCTCCCCGGCCGGGCAGGCGTCGTTGCAGGGCGGCAGGCGGTCGACGTAGACGGCCCGTTCGTCGCGCCAGCTGCCGGTGTGGTTGGCGAGGCTCGAGCCGACGTCGAGGGTGATCGCGTAGGGCTTGCGGGCGCTGCTCACCACGCCACCTCCGCCGGGTCGCCGAGCAGCCCGTACTCGCGGATGTTGCGGTCGGCCATCCCCTGCAGCCGGGCGACGATGTCCGGCCGGCCGTGCTCGCCGAAGAGGTGGGCGTAGCGGCGCTGCAGCTTCAGGTACTCCTCGACCGGGACCTGGCGGCGGATCTTGGAGACCTCGCCGACCTCCCCGTCGAACGCCTCGTACACCGGGAAGAGGCCGGTCTCCTTGGCCAGCCGCGCGATCTTGATCGTGTCGGCCGACTCCGAGCCCCAGCCGAGCGGGCAGGGGACGAAGACGTGCAGGTAGCGCGGGCCGTGGATGCCCATCGCCGTCTCCACCTTGCGCTCGAGGTCGTGCGGCTCGGCGACAGTGGCGGTGGCGACGTAGGGGATGCCGTGGGCCATCGCGATCCGCGGCACGTCCTTGCCCTGGCCGAAGGCGTTGCCCGGGTGGTCGCCGATCGGCTTCGTGTTGGCGGTGCGGGCGGCGGGCGGCGTCGCCCCGGAGCGCTGCACGCCGGTGTTCATGTAGGCCTCGTTGTCGTAGCAGACGAAGAGCACGTCGTCGCCGCGCTCGAACATCCCCGAGAGGCACCCGAAGCCGATGTCGACGGTGCCGCCGTCGCCGCCCTGGCCGATCACCCGCACGTCCTCGCGGCCCTTGGCCCGCAGAGCCGCGGCGACCCCGCTGGCCACCGCGGGCGCGTTGCCGAACACCGAGTGGATCCAGGGCAGCTGCCAGGAGGTCTCCGGGAAGGGCGTCGAGAAAACCTCCAGGCAGCCGGTCGCGTTGGCGGCGACCAGCTTGCCCTCGGTGGCGCGCATCGCCGCGTCGAGCACGTATCTGGCGCCGAGCACCTCGCCGCAGCCGCGGCAGGCGCGGTGGCCGGAGGTGATCGCGTTGGAGCGGTCGGTGCGGGCCTGCACGGTGCGCCGCTCCGGGTCGAGCAGGCGGTTGCCGACCACGTGGCTGCCCACCTGGTAGAAGCGCACCCGCTGGTGGCGGCGCTCGGCCTCGGTCCGTGCCTTGTCGGTCGCCTCGCTCAATGCGGCCTCCCGGCGACGACGCCGACTTCGCGCAGGATGTTCTCGGCGTGTGGACCGCCACGGCCCTCGCCGAGCCGCGCCAGCTCGGCCTCGACCCGCCCCCAGTCCATGTCGAGGAAGGTGAGCTGCCCCAGCTCCTCGGCGACGGCCCGCTCGAAGAGGCCGCGCAGCGAGTCGCCGGTGATCGAGCGGCCGCCGAGCCCGGCGATCGCCGTGCGCACGTCGGCCCGGCCGCCGGAGAGCGCCATCCGCACGTCGGCGGAGACGATGCCGCCGATGCCGACCGCGAGCGCCTTCTCCAGCACCAGCACGCGGTCGGCGCCGGCCAGGGCATCGCGCACCTCGTCCAGGGGGAAGGGACGGAAGGACTTGATCGCCAGGGCGCCGATCGAGACGCCCTCCTCGCGCATCGCGTCGATCGTGTCCTCGATCGTCCCCAGCACCGAGCCGAGCGCGACGACGACCGTCTCGGCGTCCTCGTTGCGGTAGCCGCGCACCAGGCCGCCGGAGGGGCGGCCGAAGGCGGTCTCGAAACCGGCGGCGACCGCGGGGATCGTGTCGAGCGCCTGCAGCTGCTTGGCGTGGGCGAGGTATTTGACCTCGGCGTAGGCCTCGGGGCCGACCATCGCCCCGATCGTCATCGGGTCGGCCGGGTCGAGCACCTGGTTGGGCTCGAAGGGCGGCAGGAAGGCGGCGACCGCGTCCGGCTCGGGGACGTCGATCCGCTCGAAGGCGTGGGTGAGGATGAAGCCGTCCATGCAGACCATCACCGGCAGCGAGAGCCGCTCGGCGATCTTGAACGCCTGCACGTGCAGGTCGACCGCCTCCTGGTTGGACTCCGCGTAGAGCTGGATCCAGCCCGAGTCGCGCTGCGACATCGAGTCGCCGTGGTCGTTCCAGATGTTGATCGGGGCGCCGAGTGCCCGGTTGGCGACCGTCATCACGATCGGCAGCCCGAGGCCGGCGGCGTTGTAGAGGGCCTCGGCCATGAAGAGCAGGCCCTGGCTGGCGGTCGCGGTGTAGGTGCGGGCGCCGGCCGCCGAGGCGCCGATGCAGACCGACATCGCCGCGAACTCCGACTCGACGGTCATGTACTCGCAGTGCTCCAGCTCGCCGGCCCGGACCAGATCGGAGATGCCCTCGACGATGTGGGTCTGGGGGGAGATCGGGTAGGCGCAGACGACCTCCGGGCGGCAGCAGGCGATCGTCTCGGCGACCGCGGCGGAGCCCTCGACTTGCCTAAGCACGGGACGCCTCCCCCACCCGCGCGGCGACCAGCTCGAAGCACTCCGCGGCGGCGGCGGAGTTGTCCTCCCCGGCCTGCCCCGGGAAGCGCTCGCGGATCGCGTCCTGCACGGAGCCCAGCCGCAGCCGGCCGGTCAGCGCCGCGAAGGCGCCGAGCAGGGCGGCGTTGGGGAGCGGCCTGCCGAGCCGGCGGCGGGCGACCTCGCCGGCCGGGAGCGCCAGCGCCCGGCCGGCGCGCAGGCCGGCGGTCAGCTCGTCGATGCCGAGCCCCTCGAAGTCGCGGGCGCTGTTGATCAGCAGGTAGCCGTCCGGCCCCAGACCGCTGAAGAGGTCGACCTGATGCAGCAGGGTCGAGTCCTGGACGATCAGGGCGTCGGGCTCGGCGACCGGCTCATGGGTGCGGATCGGGGTCACGTCGAGGCGGCAGAAGGAGACGACCGGCGCGCCCGTCCGCTCGGAGCCGAAGCTCGGGAACGCCTGCGCGTGCAGGCCCTCGTCGAAGGCGGCGACCGAGAGCAGCTCGGCGGCGGTCACCACGCCCTGCCCACCGCGGCCGTGGATGCGCACCTCGAACCGTCCCTGGGTCGCAGCCTCCATGTCGCCGAGTGTAGGCCCGCGCGGGCGGCCGACGGTGTGGGAAATCCGCACCCGAGGGGGGGATTTACCCTGATGCCGGCGCGTCGACCCTTGCATAGCTTTGTGGGACATCGTGAGCGAGTTCACCGTCAAGAGCCAGACGCTGCACGGGCGCGTCGTCACCTACGCCGAGGCCGGCGAGGGGCCGGTTCTGCTGCTGATCCACGGGCTGGGCGGCAGCTACGAGAACTGGGCCGAGGTGATCGCGCCGCTGGCGCGGACGCACACCGTGATCGCCCCGGACCTGCCCGGCCACGGCAGCTCCGCGCCGGGCGGCGGCGACTACTCGGTCGGGGCGCTGGCGGCGACCTTGCGCGACCTGCTCTTCGCGCTCGGCCACCAACGCGCGACGCTGGTCGGCCACTCGCTCGGCGGCGGCGTCGCGATGCAGTTCTCCTACCAATTCCCGGAGCTGGTCGAGCGGCTGGTGCTGGTCTCCAGCGGCGGGCTCGGGCCGGAGGTGAGCGTGATCCTGCGCGCCGCCGCGCTGCCCGGCGCCGACCTCTTCATCGCCGCCACCGCCGAGGCGGGCAGGCGGATCGGCCCACCGCTCGGCCGGGCGCTGTCGGCCGTCGGCCTGCGGCCCAACGCCGACCTCGCGGAGGTGCTGCGCGGCTACGCGGCGCTGGTCGACCCGGAGCGCCGCGCCGCCTTCCTGGCGACGGTGCGGGCGGTGATCGGCGTCGGCGGCCAGCGCGTCGAAGCCACCGACCGCCTCTACCTCGCCGAGGCCGTCCCGGTGCTGATCGTCTGGGGCGCCGTCGACCGGATCATCCCCGTCTCCCACGGCGAGGACGCCCACCGCCACATCCCCGGCAGCCGCTTCGAGGTCTTCGAGGACGTCGGCCACCTGCCGCAGGTCGAGGTGCCGCTGCGCTTCACGCGGCTGCTCGAAGAGTTCCTCGCCGAGACCGAGCCCGCCGCCCTCGCGGGCGCCGACCCCGAGGTCGCGGCGCGGTTGCGGGCCGACGCGGCGTAGCGCCGCCGCCGCGGGGGCGCCCAGGCGGGGGGCTATCCTGACTCTTGGGATGAAGGTGGGCACGCGGGAGGTCGAGGTTCCACCCCTCTCCCTCGAGCGGATGAGGGAGCTGGTCGTGCCTGGGCACTGGGAGCGCTTCGAGGCCGGGATCGACGTCGCCCGGGTGCTGCTCGCCGACCGCGCGCTGTGGAACGTCAACTCGACCGCCGCCGGCGGCGGGGTCGCCGAGATGCTCTGGTCCTGGGTCGGCCTCGCCCGCGGCCTGGGGATCGACATGCGCTGGCTGACGATTTCCGGGACGCTCGACTTCTTCGTCCTCACCAAGCGACTCCACAACCAGCTGCACGGCGCCGAGGGCGACGGCGGGGCGCTCGGATTCGCCGAGCGCGACGTCTACGAGGAGGTGACCCGGGCCAACGCGATGGAGGTGCTGGAGCGGCTCGGCCCAAGCGACGTCGTCTTCCTCCACGACCCGCAGACGGCCGGCCTGATCCCCCACATCGCCGGCACCGGGCGCACCGTGGTCTGGCGCTGCCACATCGGCGCCGACGAGACGAACGACCTCAGCCGCGAGGCCTGGGACTTCCTCGCCCCCTACGTGATCAAGGCCGACGCGCTGGTCTTCTCGCGGGAGGCCTACGTGCCCGAGGCCTGCCGGCGAAGCGGGGTGCCGATCACGATCGTGCCGCCCTCGATCGACGCCCTCTCGCCGAAGAACCAGGAGATGGCACAACCACAGGTCGAGGCGATCTTGCGCCACGTCGGCCTGCTCGCCGAAGATCGCCGCGACGGCGACGGCGCCGTGTTCGAGCGCCGGCTCGGCGGCACCGTGCCGGTCGTGCGCCGCTGCGAGGTCGTCACCGAGGGCTTCCTGCCGACGCCGCAGACGCCGCTGGTGGTCCAGGTCTCCCGCTGGGACCGCCTCAAGGACCCGATCGGCGTCATGCGCGGCTTCGCCGCCGCGCTTCCCGGCGATGCCGCCGCCCATCTGATCCTCGCCGGCCCGAGCCTCGGCTCGGTGTCCGACGACCCCGACGGCGCCGCCGTGCTGGCCGAGACCACGGAGGCCTGGCGGGCGCTCGACCCGCGGGTGCGCTGCCGCGTCCACCTCGCCTGCCTGCCGATGGACGACCTCGAGGAAAACGCGGCGATCGTCAACGCCCTGCAGCGCCAGGCGACGATCGTCGTCCAGAAGAGCCTCAAGGAGGGCTTCGGCCTGACCGTGACCGAGGCGATGTGGAAGGGGCGCCCGGTCGTCGCCGGCGCCACCGGCGGCATCCGCGACCAGATCGAGAACGGGGTCACCGGGGTCCTCCTCCCCGACCCGCGCGACCTCGCCGCCTACGGCGCCGCCGTCGCCGGCCTGTTGGGGGACCCCGATCGCGCCCGCCGGATCGGCGCCGCGGCCCGCGAGAGCGTCCGCCGCTCCTTCCTCGAGGACCGCCACACCCTGCAGTACATCGAGATGCTCTCGCGGCTCCTGAAACGCTGAGCGCGGAAGCGGAGGCGCCACCGGCGGGCCCTTCGGCTACTACCCGGGCGTGGTGCCGGTGCCGGGGTCCAACGAGCCGGTGGCGGCGGTCAGCGACCTCAGCGATCAAGTACGGGGTCTACCTCGGCTCGCCGCTGTCGATCTCGAACGTCAACACGGCGGCGAACTGGGCAACCGATCTGACCCTCCCCGGCGCCGAGGGCGACAACAGCGAACCGGCGCTGAACAGCGGTCCCGACGGCGTCACCCTCGCCTACGTCTATTACCGGCCGCTCGACTCCCGGATCGGCCTGCGCCGCTTCGACCCGGTGACGAACGCCTTCGGGCCGCCGGTCTGTCTCGAGGGGCCCGACCCGATCGAGGATCAGATCACCGTCGTCGACGGCTCGCCGGCCAGCTTCCAGGACTCCGCTGGGCGAATCCACGTGGCCTGGTCCTCCACCTATGGAGGCGGCCGGCTCCGCTACACGGTCAGCGGGCCGGGCGGCGGCCCCTTCTCCGCGCCCGCTTCCCCGCCGCCGGCCAAGGCCCCCGCGACGGCACCGAGCGTGGGTGGCCTCCACGTCGCCAAGAGCGTGCTCGTCCCCGGGCAGGCAACCGTGTTCCGCTTCCGCTCCAGCCGACCCGGCCTCGCCGTGCTGAGCTTCGAGAAGCGCTTCCGGGGGGGGTGAAGGGCAGGCGCCACGGCAGGAAGGCCTGCCTGCCGCTGACCGGACGGCGCCTGCGGGCGCTGCGCCACAAGACCCCGAACCGACGCGCCCTGCATCAGGCCCGGCATCGGCCGTCCGGCCGCGCCGACCAACCGGTGTTGGAGAACCCATAACGCCCGCCGAGTCGGGGCGCGGGGGGCCACCCTCCCGTGGCTATGGTCGGACTCGACTACGAAAGGTGGCCGCCGGGAAGCGGCACCTGCTGGGAGAGGCTCACATGGCACGCATTCCGCTGGTCGAGGAGGCCGACCTCGTCGGCTCCCTGAAAGATCTCCACGACGGGGCGCCGGAGGACGACTGGTCGACCCGACACGTCGCCCGCGTCTACTCGGCGCATCCGGCGCTGCTCGAGCAATACCTCGCCTTCTACTACCCGTGGCACGCGAGCGCCGACGATGCCGCCGACGACGCCGCGCTGCCGCCCCGCCTGAAGGAGCTGGTCCGGCTGCGGATCGCGATCCTCAACGGCTGCGTCACCTGCCAGTCGGCGCGCCTGGCCGCCGACTCGGTGCCCGAGGACCAGGCGACCGGGATCTGGGCGGACGACTTCGCCGGGAACCCGGACTACAGCCCGGCGGAGCGTGCCGCGGTCGAGTTCGCCGAGCGGATGGCCATCGACCATCACAACATCGGCGACGAGGACGTCGCCCGCCTCCACGAGCACTTCGACGACCGGCAGATCCTCGAGCTGATGATGATGGCCGGCCAGTACATCGGCTTCGGCCGCTGCCTGGCGATCCTGCAGCTGGAGACCGTCGCCTGCCCGGTTCCGCCGGCGCCCTGAGCCGGCGCCGCGCGTCTACTCGCGGACACCGAGCGCGCGGAACCCGGCCCGCAGCTCCTCGACGAAGAGCCCGGGCTCCTCGAACGCCGCGAAGTGGCCGCCCCGCGCGACGCGGTTGTAGTAGCGCAGGTCGGGGTAGCGGGTGCGCACCATCCGTTCGGAGAGCAGCACGATCTCCCGCGGGAAGCGCGAGTAGGCAGTCGGGACGTCGACCTGCGAGACACGCGCGGCGGCGAACTCCGACCGGAAGCTCTCCCAGTACATCCGCGCCGCCGAGGCGCCCGACGCGGTCAGCCAGTAGACCATCACGTTGTCGAGCAGGTCGTCGCGGGAGAAAGAGTCCTCGGGGTGGCCGCCGCAGTCCGACCACGCCCGGAACTTCTCGACGATCCAGGCGCACTGGGCGACGGGCGAGTCGACCAGCCCGTAGCCGAGCGTCTGCGGCCTGGTCGACTGCTGCATCGCGTAGGCGTTCCCGGTCTTCCTGAACTCCCGGAGCAGGCGCAGATCCTCCTGCTCCTCGGCGGTCGGCTCCCCGACGACCCGCTGGTCGACGATCGCGAAGTTCAGGTGGATGCCCGCGACTGCCCCGCCGGCCCGGGCGACGAGCGCCGCGGTGACGGCGGCGCCCCAGTCCCCGCCCTGGGCCAGGTACCGCTCGTAGCCGAGGCGCCGCATCAACTCCTTCCAGGCGTCCGCCGTGCGCCCCACCCCCCAGCCCGCCTCGGTCGGCTTGCCGCTGAACCCGTAGCCGGGCAGCGAAGGGCACACCAGGTGGAACGCGTCGGCGGCGTCGCCCCCGTGGGCGGGCGGGTCGACCAGGGGGCCGATCGCCTCGAGGAACTCGACCACCGAGCCGGGCCAGCCGTGCGTGATCACCAGCGGGACGGCCTGCGGATGGGGCGAGCGGACGTGCAGGAAATGGACGTCGAGCCCATCGATCCGGGTGCGGAACTGGGGGAAGGCGTTGAGCCGCCTGGCGATCCGCCCCATGTCGTACTCCGCCGCCCAGTACTCGCACAGCTCCTTCGCGTATCCCAACGGCAGCCCCTGGGACCAGTCCCCCACCGTCTCCGGCTCCGGCCAGCGGGTGTGGGCCAGGCGGGCGCGCAGATCCTCCACCTGCTCGGCGCTCACGTCCACCTCGAATGGGGTGATGTCGGCCTCCATCGCTCCTCCGGTTCGAGCCGGCGTGCCCGCGGCACGCCTTCCCGAGGGAGCGTCTCAGGGCCGGCGCGACTCTCGGCGAGCCGGCGCGGGCTACGGATGTGGGATGTCCAAGACCGCATCACGCCCCTCGCAGGCCGGCAACGAGCCGCAGGACGCGGACGCGTAGCGTTCCCGCCATCGCCCCTCCCCTCGACACCCGCGTCCCCGCCGACCTCCCCGTCCGCTTCAACCTCCGCGATCTGGGCGGGGTCGAGGCCGGCGACGGCCGCCGCGTCGCGCCGGGCCGCCTGCTCCGCGGCGCCGGCCTGCACCGGCTGGAGCCCGAGCACGTCGCGGCGGTCGCCCCGATCGGGATCCGCACCGCGATCGACCTCCGCACCACCGTCGAAGTCGGCCGCGGCGGCTTCGCCGGCGAGGGCGCGACGGTCCATCACCTGCCGATCTTCGAGAGCGGCCCCGACCTCGGCGACCCGGGCGAGCGGGCGGCACGGGTCCTCGCCGACGCCTACATGTGGATGCTCGACGTCGGTCCCGCGGCGATCCGCGACGCGATCGAGGTGCTCGGCAGGCCCCGACGCCTTCCCCGCGGTGGTCTACTGCGCCGCCGGCAAGGACCGCACCGGCGTCGTCTGCGCGATCGCCCTGGCCCTGGTCGGCGTCGACCGCGCCACGATCGCCGCCGATTACGCGCTCAGCGACGCCCCGGCGGCGGCGCTCCGCGAGTGGCACCTCGACAACGGGACCCCGCCCGACCAGCTCGCCGCGGCCGGCATCTTCCGCGCCCCACGCGAGGCGATGGAGCTGTTCCTCGCCTCCGTCGACGAGCGCTTCGGCTCGCTCGACGCCTACCTCGCGGGGATCGGGGTCGACGTCGCGACCGCCCGCGACCGGCTCGCGGCCGGCCTCCTCACCGCAACCTGAGCGGGACCCGGGACCCGGTTCGGCCGAGGCGCCGGTGCGACGCCGACGCCTGCCCACGAAGTAGGGGTCAGAGCGGTGCCTCCGCCTGGCTCGTGGCGCGGTCCTCCAGCGCCCGGAGGATCGCGTCGCTCCCGAACGCGAACGCGGCATCGTGATCGGGCCGCGCGAGACGGGCGGCCAACTCGACGATATTCGGGTAGGCCTCCGGGTCCAGCTCGTCCGGCCACCCGTCGTCGGGGGCCTCCGGGGAGGCCTCGAGGGTCATGCCGCTGATCTCGGCGAGCGCGAACCCGCGCGCGTAGGCGACCAGCGCACGGTAGGCGTACGCGGCCTCCTCCCGGTTGAGGCCCATCGTCCGCAGCGCCCCGAGCGCCGCCTCGACCGGTCGAAACGCCTCCCGGGTGCGGAGCGGGCGCATCCCGACCGACCTGAAGGCCTCCGGATGGTCGAGCGCCACACGGCGGATCCCGCCCATGAACCGCTCGAGGACGACCTGCGGCGAGCCCGGGGAGCGCCCGAGGTCGATCTCGGAGACCATCACCTCGCTCAGCCCGTCGAGAATCTCATCCCGACCGCGCACGTGGTTGTAGAGCGACATCGCCGCCACGCCCAACTCACCCGCCACCCTGCGCATCGTCAGCGCGTCCGCCCCCTCGCGGTCGACCAGCTCCAGCGCCGCCTCGAAGATGCGCCGCCGGGTGAGCGGAGCTTCCCTCTCCCGGGGCTGCGATCGATCGGGCGAGGCCATCCGCTTGCCAGCTTACAACGTAAGTGCTACGACTTACGTTGTAAGTAAATGGAGCCACGGGCCCGAGGAGGAAGAGAAGATGGCAGCGATACCCGAAGTCGACGAAGCACGACTGCACCAGTTCCTGGGACAGGCCGTCACCGACATGGGCGCGGCGATGAATGGCGTCCTGGTGATGATGGGTGGAGAGCTGGGGCTCTGGAAGGCGATGGAAGCAGCCGGGCCGCTGACGGCCGCCGAGGTGGCCGAGCGCAGCGGCGTGCTCGAGCGTTACGCGCGCGAGTGGCTTGCCGCCGAGGCGGCGAGCGGCTACGTCGAGTACGACGCCGAGGCCGACACCTTCACCCTGCCCCCCGAGCAGGCGATGGCGCTGGCCGATGAGGAGAGCCCGGTCTACACGCTCGGCGCCTACCACCTGATCAGCGCCGCGTTCAAGGACCGCCCGCAGCTGGTCGAGCGCTTCCGCTCCGGCGAGGGGTTCGGCTGGCACGAGCACGACGCCGAGCTGTTCATGGGCACCGAGGAATTCTTCCGGCCCGGCTACCGGGCGCACCTGGTCGCCGAGTGGATCCCCGCCCTGGACGGGGTCAAGGAGAAGCTTCGGGAGGGCGGTCGCGTCGCCGACGTCGGCTGCGGCCACGGCGTCTCCTCGCAGCTGCTCGCGAGGGCGTTCCCCAAAACCCAGGTGACGGGATTCGACTACCACGAGGCCTCGATCGAGCGCGCCCGCGAGCTGGCCGCCGAGGAAGGGTTGGAGAACATCCGCTTCGAGGTCGCCTCCGGCAAGGACTTCCCCGCCGGCGAGTACGACCTGGTCTGCTTCTTCGACTGCCTGCACGACATGGGCGATCCGGTCGGCGTGCTGCGCCACGTGCGCGAGACGCTCGCCGAGGACGGGACGGTGATGCTGGTCGAACCGCTCGCCGCCGACTCGCTGGAAGGCAACCTCAACCCGGTCGGGCGGATGTACTACGCGGCCTCGACGCTGATCTGCACGCCCAACTCGCTCGATCAGGAGGTCGGCCTCGGGCTCGGCGCGCAGGCCGGCGAGCAACGCCTCGCGACGGTCGCCGAGGAGGCGGGATTCGGCCGCTTCCGCCGGGCGGCGGAGACGCCCTTCAACCTGGTGCTGGAAGCTCGCCCGTAGCCGCGGGTGGGGACAGCCACAGGCCCGGGCGCCAGACGCCGGAGCGGGCCGGCCGCCGGCTCCGCGGCGGACGGCGGCAGCCCACGCTCCCGCTCCTATACTCACGACCCTGGTGCTGACCGGGGTCCGAAAGCTCTGCCTCGCGGGCCTCGCGACCTCGCTGCTGCTCCTCGCCCCGGCGGGGGCCGCCGCCGGGACCAAGCCCTCCGGCCCGCCGCCGCCCACCTGCTCGAGCCTGCAGATGCGGATCGGCGGAAGCTGCGTCGGCCGTGCCGCGGCCCGCCACCGGATCGCCGCGATCACCCGGCGCACGATGCGCGAGGCGGGAATCAAGGCGGCCATCGTGCGCATCGACACCGGCGCCCGACCGCTGCTCAGCGCCGGGTTCGGCCGCTCGATGGCCGGGGTTCGCGCCACTCCCGCGATGCACTTCCGGATCGGCTCGATGGCGATCCCCTACCTGATCACGCTGCTCCTGCAGCTGCAGGACGAAGGCAGGATCTCGCTCGACGACAGGCTCTCGACGTATCTGCCCGGGCTGCCGCGCGCCGGCCGGATCACCCTGCGGATGCTCGCCAACAGCACCTCCGGCTACGCCGACTGGATCCAGGGCAACCCGGAATTCCAGGAACGGCTGCTCGGCGGGGTCTTCAGGCAGTGGACGCCGCGGGAACTGCTCGCCATCGCCTTCGCCCGACCGCCGGCCTGCGATCCGGGCGCCTGCTTCCACTACGCGCACACCAACTTCGCGGTGCTCAGCGAGGTGATCAGCAAGGTGACCGGCCGGTCGATCAGCGACCTCATGCACCAACGGGTCTTCCAGCCGCTCGGCCTGCGGGCGACGGCGATCTCCCGCTACCCGGCGATGCCCGGCCCGGTCCTCCACGCCTACAGCGCCGACCGCGGCCCGTATGAGGACTCGACCTTCTGGAGCCCGTCCTGGACGATCGGGGCGGGGACGGTGATGACGTCGACGATCGGCGACATCGCCCGCAGCGCCCGGGCGATCGGCACCGGGGCGCTGATCTCGCGCGCCGCCCTCCGCCAGGAGTTCGCCCCCACGCTGGTCCGCAAGGGCCTCATGTCCGGCGGGCTGTACTACGGGCTCGGGATCGTCGTCGCGGATGGCTGGCGCTTCCAGAACCCGATGCTGAACGGCTACACCGGGATCATGGCCTACCTCCCCGGACGCCGGCTCTCGCTCGCCGCCGTCGCCACGGCGGAGCCGCGCGGCGCCGCCTCCGGAGTCAGCCTGGCGAACCTCCTGGCGACCCGAATCTCGGCGTACCTCGCCCCGGGCCGCCCCCTGCCGCCGCCCCGCTGAAGCGGCGCCCGCCGGGCGCTTTCCGATTGTGCGACCGGGTGGCTGGGGATAGGGTCGGCAGACCGCGTCCATCAGGTCGAAAGGGGCTCAAGATGTACGTTCGTATCGCGCGGTTCGAGGGTGGCGAGCGCAACTGGGACGAGCTCGCGGATCAGATCCGGGCCACGGTCCGCGAAGGCGGCGAGGGGACGCCGCTGGCCGCGGTCCACGACGCGATCGGCCGCGTGATGCTGCTCGCCGATCGCGACGGCAACCGCGGCGCCAACCTGGTCCTCTGCGAGACCGAGGCGGACCTGCGCAAGGTCGACAAGGCGCTGAACGAAGTGACGCCCGAGCCCGGGCGCGGGCCGCGGACCTCGGTGGAGATGTACGAGGTGCTGCTCGACGAGTCGCCCGGCGGGTAGGCGGCATCGCCGGCCGCGCACGTACCGTCGTCCCACGAATCCAGCCTCCCGGCAGGCCCGGTGTCACAAAACGACCCGCTGTCTCGTCTGGTGAGCATGAACGCTTTCGAAGCAGTGACCACTTCCAGGACAGCCATCGTCGTCGGCGGTGGGCCCGCGGGGCTCCTCGCGGCCGCGCGGCTGGCCGAGGGCGGCGTCGCCACGACGCTGCTCGAGGCCGGCACCGGTCTCGGTGGGCGGGCCGCGTCCGCGCGGCGCGAGGGTCTCGACCTGAACCAGGGCCCCCATGCCCTCTACGTGGGCGGCCCGGCGATGCGCGAGCTGCGCGCGCTGGGCATCGACCCCCCGCGCTGGAACCCGACCTCGCCCCGCTCGGTCCTCGTGCGCGGCGGCAGGCCGAGGCGCCGGCCCGGTGGATCCCTCGCGCTGACGCGCTGGCTCCTCGGGGTGGCGCGTCGCCGGCCCGAGGAGCTCGCCGGGCTCTCCGTGGCGGAGTGGCTGCGGCGGGACCTCCGCTCGGAGAGGGCCCGCGCGGTCGCCGAGGCGCTGGTGCGGGTGACGACGTTCGTCGCCGACCATGAGTCGCTCGGCGCCGACGTGGCCGCCGCCCAGGTCAGACTCGGCCTCTTCCCCGGCGTCCGCTACCTGCGTGGGGGCTGGCAGTCGCTGGTCGACGCCCTCGCCGCCCGGGCCGGCCGCGACGGGGCGACGCTGCGGACCCGCGCCGCGGTGCGGGCGATCGAGCGCGAGGGCGATGGCTGGGCGGTCGCCCTCGACGGGGAGACGCTCCATGCCGACGTCCTGGTCGTCGCCGCCGGCGGGCCCGCCGCGGTCGCGGGGCTCCTCGGCGAGCGCTCGCCGGCCGCGCCCGGCCCGGCCGCCGAGGTCAGCGTGCTCGATCTGGGCCTCGAGAGCCTGCCGCGGGCAGACCGACGGTTCGCCCTCGGGATCGACGAGCCCAGCTACCTGTCCCGGCACTCCGCGCCCGACCACCGCGGCGGCGAGCTGCTCAGCCTCGCCGGCTACGCCGGACAACCGCGGGCGGAGCTCGAGGCGATGGCCGACGCGGTGCAGCCCGGCTGGCGCGAGCGCGTGACACTGCAGCGCTTCCTGCCACGCATGGTCGCCGTGTCCGCGATCCCGGGCCCGGCCGGCGGCGGCCTCGCGGGGCGGCCGCGGGTTGCTCGCGGCGAGGGCCTCTTCCTCGCGGGCGACTGGATCGGGCCGGAGGGCTGGCTGCTCGACGCGGCGCTGTCGAGCGGCGCCGCCGCGGCCGCCGCGGCCCTGCGGAGCCCGGTGATGGCGGCGGCGTGACGGAGGACGCCTTCATCGCCGCCCGCCCGCGTCTGCTGGGCATCGCCTACGGGATGCTGGGCGAGCTGACCGCGGCCGAGGACATCGTCCAGGACGCCTGGCTGCGCTGGGAGGAGGCCGACCGCGACGCGGTCCGCAACCCCGAGGCGTTCCTGGTCAGGGCGACGACGCGCCTCGCCCTCGACCGCCTCCGCTCGGCTCGCGCCCGGCGTGAGGTCTACGTCGGTCCCTGGCTGCCCGAGCCGCTCGTCACCGACCCCGAGACGCCGGAGACGAAGGCGATCGAGGCCGAGCGCCTGGACCTCGCGCTGCTCGCGGCGCTGGAGCGCCTCAACCCGACCGAGCGCGCCGTCCTCGTGCTTCGCGACGTCTTCGACCTCGAGTACGCCGAGATCGCCGACGCCCTGGACAGGGCGCCGGCCACCGTGCGCCAGATCGCCAGGCGCGCCCGCGAGCACGCCGGCGACCGGACACGCGCCCGCGCCGTGGGCGAGGAGGAGCGCGAGCGGCTCGCCACCGCCTTCCTGGCCGCGGCAGCCTCCGGCGACGTCGAGCGGATCCGCGACCTGCTGGCGGCCGACGCCGTGATGTACACCGACGGCGGCGGTGTCGTGACCGCGGCGCGCAAGCCGATCTACGGCGCGGACAAGATCGCCCGCTTCATCGTCGGCGTGCAGCGCAAGGACGCCTATCCCGCCGACGCCGTGTTCGCCCGGGTGCTCGTCAACGGCGATCCGGGGGCCCGCATGGACAGCGCCGCCGACGGCTTCCTCAGCATCATCGCGATCGAGGTCGCCGGCGGTGCCATCCAGAGCGTCCGCTTCTTCAACAACCCGGAGCGCTTCCCGGTCGCCTTCCCGTCGTGAGGCGACCCGGCCACGGCGCCTTCGCTGCTCGCCGGCGCACAGTCCCGCGAAGGAGCCGCGGAGAGCGCGGGCTTCAGGACCCGCCGGCGGCGGTCGGGAGCCGCTCCGACGAGGAGCTGCCAAGTGCGTCCCGAACGGACGCGACCTTCCGGGGCGACGTGCGACAGGCGAGCGCGATCGTCCGGTCCGGCGCCAGGGGCATGCGGTCGATCTCGAAGCGGATCACGGCCTCGCGGCGCAGGAGGAACAGCTCCTCCCGCGAGCACGTGGGCGGGGCGGAATCGATCGCCGCCTCACCTGCCAGGGCGCGGCTGCAGGTCAGGCAGAAGGTGGAGTCGCCGGAGCGAGCCCAGGTCGCCGGCAGGCGCGTCGGGGTGCCGTCCAGCCGTCCCACCGAGACCTCGCAGCGGGTGCAGCTCCACCTGACGGCTCGGGCGCCCACGGCTTATGCCGCGACCCTCGGGTCGATCGAACGCCCCGCGAGGGCGTCGACGACCGACCGGGAAGTGCCGAGGTCGGCAAACGAAGTGATTTTGTTTTCTCCTGCGATCGGACTGCCTGGGAGATCCAGCGGCCCCAAGGCGCCCGATGGCACACGGAGGAAACGGACCTCTCGGGTGGCGAAGCGGCCGAACCCGACCCATCCACGGTAGCAGCAATGCCTGCGCCGTCCGGAAACGGGCGGCGGCCGGCGGCGAACCGCTCAGTGGAGCGGCATCGTCGCCCGCAGGACCCTCCGTCGCCCCGCCCGCTCTAGAGCGCGAAGCTGGTCGAGAGGGCGCCGAAGACCGGCAGGCGCATCGGCGGGTGCGGGCCGGGCAACCCGCCCCGCGACCGCACACGAAAGCCCCGCGGGGTCACGGGGCTTTCGTCGCGCCTCAGGCGAGCGCCTGAACGTTGACCGCTTTCGGTCCCTTGTCGCCGGGCTCGGCGTCGAAGGAGACCTTGGCGCCGTCGGTCAGGGACCGGAAGCCCTCGCCGCCGATGTCGTTGTGATGGACGAACAGGTCCTTGCCTGCGTCGTCGGGGGTGATGAAGCCGTAGCCCTTGTCATCACTGAACCACTTCACGGTTCCGGTTGCCATCTGCGTATACCTCCGTTGTGGGTGCACTGCGAACGCGGAGGATGCCGACAGGCAAGTAAGCACGATCTACGGGCGCGGGCACTGCTTTGGTCGGAAAGTCCGACTCGAACTCGACCGAGGCTAGCAGGCGACCCCTCCGCCCCCGGGTGAGCGCGGACGGGCCGAGCGGCGCGTGATCGCCCCCGGCCACGAGGCGCGCGCGTCCGATGGCGTCGAGCGCCGGCCACATAACATGGAGCCATGGCGCACGCCGAGGTGACTCTCATGAATGGACAGATCATCGAAGCCGAGGGTGACGTCGGCGAGGTGGAGAAGACCCTCTCCGACGCCGCCCGGTCGGGTCACGCGAGATTCGCCTGGCTGATCGAGCGCGACAGCGGCGAGCGGGTCGGGGTCAACCCCGATCAGGTGCTCACCTTACGCGCCGGCAAGCCGGCGGCGGGGGAATAGCCGCCGATCTCGCGGGCCTGGCGCCAGGTCACCAATCGGCCGCCCACCGGGTCGATCAGCTTCAGCCGCAACGAGCGCACCCCGTCGAGGAGGCCGAGGACCGGCACGTCGGCGAAGATCGCGTTCTCCTCGTGGGCGCGCTGCAGGTGGTAGTTGGGGATCTTGGCGCTGAGGTGGTGGACGTGGTGGAGCCCGATGTTGCCGCTGAAGTAGCGGAGGACGCGCGGCAGCTTCAGGTAGGAGCTGCCCTTCAGCGCGGCGTCGGCGTAGCTCCAGCGCTCCCCGGTCTCCCAGTAGGCGTCCTCGAACTGGTGCTGGACATAGAAGAGGAAGACCCCGGCCGTGCCGGCGAGGATCGCGGTGGGCATCTGGACCAGGAGCCAGGCGATCGGCCCGACGGCCCAGAAGACGGCGCCGAGCAGCAGGGCCAGCGCGACGTTGGTCAGCTGCACGCTGTGGCGGCTGCGCGCCCGCATCCGCCGGTTCCAGAACCGCGGTCCGACCATCAGCGACCAGATCGGCCCGATCCCGAAGAGGATCACGGGGCTGCGGAAGAGGCGATAGGCGAGGCGCCCGCGCCACGGCCGTCCGGCGAACTCGGCGACCGTGATGGTCTCGATGTCGCCGGTGCCGCGGCGGTCGAGGTCGCCCGAGGTGCCGTGGTGGACGGCGTGGTTGTGGCGCCAGTTGGCGTAGGGCTGGAAGACGATCAGGCCGGTCAGGCGCCCGAGCCAGACGTTGCCGCGCCTGCCGGGGAGGAAGGAGCCGTGGGCGCAGTCATGGAAGACGATGAAGGTGCGCAGCAGGAATCCCGACGCGGGGATCGCCAGCGCCAGCGTCAGCCAGGGGGACACCGGGAGAACGAGGTACATCGCCACGGTGAGTGCGACATAGGCACCGAGCGACGTGGCGAGGCCGAGCACGGCGAGCGGCAGCGAGGCGCGCTCGTAGCCGGCGACCGACGAGCGCCAGTAGGTACGGGGTGGAGCGACGTTCATCGAGCTTGGAGCCTCCGTGTTTCGTCGGGACTGATGGCGTGGCCGGGGGACCGCAGCGCCTCGGTCGCCGGACCAGGTAGTCGTCGTCGAAACCGAGCCCAAGGATGACCTGCGCGGTACTCCGCGGGGCGAGGGGATCGATCCGCAAGGTCACCTTAGCGGTCGACCGCTCCCGACCGTGGCCGCCGGGCGCGGCTGCTGCCTTCTGCGGGCCCTTGCCCAGGCACGGAAATCTCGCCGACGGGCTCCTATATGGTCCTCCAAGGTGCGCGGCTCTTGAGTGATCGCGGTGGCGTCAGGGTCGGCGGAGCCGGTCTTTGCCTGGCGCTGCTCTGCGTCCTGCTCGCCGCGCCCGCGGCGAGCCCGGCCGCGACCCGGCGGGCGACGAGGACGACGAACCGCGGGGCCCGCGTGATCGCTCCACGGCCGGGTGCGACGCTGCCGGCGCGGCCGCTCGAGATCAGGCTGCGGACGCGAGGGGCGCGACGCCTCGCGGTTTTCCTCAACGGCCGGTTGATCACGCGCGAGATGGCGCGCGGCCCAGGCGGCCTGCGCCGGCTGAGCGCCTCGCCCAACCACGGCCTGCGCTTCGGTGCCAACCGACTGCGCGTCGTCAGCGGCCCGCGGGTCCGGCGCCGGGCCCGCCTGGTCCGCTTCCGGGTCCGCCCCACCCGGCCGCTCGCCGCCGCCGGCCTCGACGTGGTCACCACCAGCGGCGACCGCATCACGCTCAACGGCTCCGAATCCCGCCCGCTCGGAACGATCGGGCGCCTGCGCTATCGCTGGTCGATCGCCGGCGGGCCCCGGGCGGTGAGACGCGCCCGGCGCGGCGGGGTCAGGCTCACGCACCGTGACTCGCCGACGCCGATCCTTCGCGCCGGCAGCACTCGCCATGTGCAGCTGCGGCTCACCGTGCTCGGCCCCGGTGGCAACGTCGGCAGGGACTTCGTCAGGGTCACCGTGGACCCGCCGCCGTCGGTGCGGCTCGTCACCGGTGCCCGCCGTGGCAACCGATGGGGCGTGGCCCTGCGGGGGCCGATCAACGCCTTCTATCCAGGCGAGACCGACAAGTGGCTGCAGGTGGTGGTCCTCGACCGCCGCGACCTGAGCCTGGTCTCCAACAAGTCCTACGGCTGCCCGGCGGCAACCGCCCATCCGCGCGAATCCGAACGTGCGCTCTCCGGGTGCGAGCAGGCCGTGCGCAAGGATCTCGCCCCCCTCGCCAAGAGCAGGCGGCCGACGATCGCGATCGCCGTCAACCTGCCCGGCACCGATCCTTCGGTTCAACCCCCCGCCGGGATCGCCGCCGCGCTCGGCAGCTATCTCCCGCCCTGGGAATGGTGGGCACCCTCGGCGGCCATCCGCCGCGGGACCTTCGCCGCGGTATTTCAGCCCGGCGGCGGCAAGGACGGGTCGGTGCAGCTCGCGGCACCGAACCCGACGGTCGCCGACAGCGGCATGATCGACGACAACCTCTTCCTCGACAACGAAGGCAACTACTCGCTGGTCGGCGGCGAACGACCCACCTTCGAAACCCAGGCGGCAGGTTCCGACGCGACTCAAAACGTGATCGCGGTCGGCGACAGGAAGTTCACCCAGCCGCTGCCGGCCAACTCGCAGGGCGGCTTCCAGGTGGTGGTCCTGGACGCGCGCACGCTCGAAGGCCACTCCTACTGGTTCGAGACCCACGAATCGCCCGCCGGGTTGAAGGCGATGAAGGAAACCCTGGCGCAGGCCAACGGCGCCGGCGGCGGCCCGTTCGGCTACCGGGACCTGATCTTCATCGCCGGCCGCGGCAACCCCACGGTCGAACTGCTGGGCGCCGCGTACCCCTGGGTCGACCCGCTCGGGACGGAGATCGAAGAAGCGGGCGGCAGTCGCAGCCGCTTCCTACGTGCGCTCGGCGCGAAGATGTCGCATGGCAGCTCCTACACGCTGGTCGGTCGCTCCCGCCTCGGTCGCGCGAACGGGGACGAGGTGCTCGGTGCCGGCCCGAGCTCCGCGGCCGGCCTCAACACGGCGCCGCTCGGCGGCGTCCTGGCGCGCCGCGGCCGCTACCACGAATTCCAGGTCGAAAACTCCGACCCGCTGGCCGGCGAAGGCCAGGCGCCGCTGAACCGCGGCGCCGCCGAGCTGCTGCAGGTGGTCGGACAGGCGCCCACGCCGTGGCCCGAGCAGGGCAACCCGGGGCGCAGCGCGGCGATCGCCTATATCGGTGAAGCGGTGCTCGAAACCGCCAGCCCGCGCACCCAGTACTGGACCAGGCCGTTCAACGCCGACGAATGGGCGAGGGTGGCGACGCGGATCGAACAGCTGCCGGCGCCGCCGACGGCCAAGGGCTTCGATGGCGCCGACTTCGCCTGGGCCCAACGCGAGCTGGTCCGGGAGATCTCCTGGCTGCGCTGGACCCACGCCCACATGGAAAAGCTCGCCAAGCCGTTCGACTCGACCGCGTTCCAGAGCTGGGCGAAGCTGCAGCGGATCGCCAACGACGTCGAACTCGAGGTCGAAGCCTCCAAGGAAGAGAAGGCCGAAGCGGTGGCCGGCGCGGTCTTCGATCTGGCCCTCGACCTCGGCAAAGAGGTGCCGCTGGCCGGCAAGGCCTTCGGCGCCGCCAGCGCGGTCTACCACTTCGGGATGGAGGTGGCGAAGATCGACGGCGAGTCGGCGGAGAACGACTTCCGGGTCAAGGTCGGCCGCGTGGGCGAAGAATTCACCGCGCGCCTGGCGGCCACCCAGTCGCTGCTGACCCGGCAGGTGCCGGACGCGATCGCCTCCGATTACGGCCGGCTGAAGACGATCGGCACCTGCAGCGCGCCGACCCGGGTCGAATGGGCCGAATGCCCCTTCGCCCACGGCGCCTGGGAATACACGCAGAACGACCAGGAAGCGGCGGCCCGCTCGCTGCTCACCTCCTCGGAAGCCGCGGCCTACGGCGCGATCGTGCCGGCCAAGTACAAGGCCTTCGAACTGCCGATCCAGACCTACCGCCAGGCGAGGACCTTCGCCGGCCTGACGCTCGGGGTCGTCTGCCACTGGCCGTTCGGAGACTCTCCGGCCGGCGCCCAGTACGCCCGGCCGGTCTTCCGCCAGGTCGGCAACCTGGACGAAAACCTGCGCGAAACCTGGATCGTCACCGCGCTGGGCGATCTTGAAGGCGCCGGCACGATCACCTCCCCGTACCGGATGAAGGTGCCCGCAGCGGATGTCACCGACCAGATCTTCGGCGACGAGAAGGGTCAGCTGAACCTCGACCCGGAAGACTTCTTCGCCCACAACTTCCACGCCGTGACCGACCTCAGGTACCCGCTCCAAAACTCGCCCACCGGCTGGCTTTCCCGCTGCTCGGGCGGACCACCCTGAGGAAGTCCGGAAGGTCCCCCGCCGGGGCCTATCCTGAGGCGATGTCGAAAGCCGGCCTATTCGGCGAGGGCGTCGGGGTGGTCGCGGTCGAGCCGACGGACGAGCTGCTCCACCCGCCCTCGAGTCCCGGGGACCCCGATGCCGCCGAGACCTCCTACTTCGGCTTCAGCGTCCCCGAGCGCGACCTCAACTGCGCGATCTACCACTGGTTTCACCCCGTGCTCGGCCTGGTCAGCGGCGGCGTGATCCTGGTCCGCGGGGAGGTCGAGAGCGCCGCCCGGGCCGACTTCATCGACTACCGCAACTTCATGCCGATGCCGACCGGGGACATCGACGACGTCACCCACCCGAGTGGCGTCCGGGTCAGGGTCGTGAAGCCGCTGGAGGAGATCGAGCTGGCCTACTCCTCCGCCGACGGCCGGCTGAGCTTCGAGCTCGTCCAGCGTGCCCTGATGCCGGCGGCCGGCAAGCCCGGCGGCGGCCACTTCGCGCAGGCCATGGTCACGTCCGGCGAGCTCGTCCTCGATGGCGAGCGGATCGAGATCGGTGGCAGCTTCACCCGCGATCGCAGCTGGTCGACGCCACGGCCGGAGTCCAACCACGAGATGCCGCCGCTCGGCTGGGCCGGCGCCGTGTTCGGCGAGGACCTCGCCCTCCACTTCTCGGCGCACGACGGGGACGAGCTGGACGCCGCCGGGCTGCGCTGGGGCTATGTCTTCCGCGACGGGGAGACGCGCGGCGTCGCGGCGGTGGCGATGCGGACCGCCCGCGGACCGGACGGCGCCGCGCCACGGGCGCTGGAGGTCGAGCTGCGCGACTCCGCTGGAGACCGCTACGAGCTGTCCGGTGAGGTGCGGGCACGGGCACCGCTCTCGGTCTGGCCGAACATGATCGACCAGATGTGCCTGATGGAATACCGCCTCGGCGGTCGCCGCACTTTCGGAGACTTCCAGGACCTGCAGTTCAACACCTTCCTGCGCGGCCTGCGGGGCTGACGGGAGGCCGGCGGGCGTGGTCGCCTCCGTTGGCCCGCCCGCCGGGGATAGGGTCGGGCCGATCGGGTCGCAAGGGGCTCAAGACGGTCGGATAGCGCGGTTCGAGGGCGGCGAACGCAACTGGGACGAGTTTGCGGATCAGGTCCGGGCCTCGATCCGCGGGCGTGGCGAGGGGGACGCCGCTGGCCGGGGCCCTCGAGGCGGCCGGGTGATGCTCCTCGCCGATCGCGATGGCAACCGCGGTGCGAAGCTGATCCTCTGCGAGACGGAGGAGGGCCCGTGCAGGGTCGACCAGGCGCTCAGCGAGGTGACGCCCGAGCCCGCGCGGACCACGGACATCGGTCGAGATGTACGAGGTGCTGCTCGACGAGTCGCCCGGCGGGTAGGAGATCGGGGTCCGGAGCACGCCGCCACCCTGGCCGCCGATCCTCGGCCAAGCGCTCCAGCCTGGCGTCATCGCAGGTCTCGCGCTGAGCCTCCTTGGTCTCAATCTCATCGGCAGAGCGGATCGATTTGAGCCGGGCCCCGTAGGGGAAGCGCCCGCGCCGCAAACCCCTGCCCCCCGCGATTGATCGGCAAGTCACGACGAGAGCACGTCGGTGACCGAGTGCGACCGATCATCCTGCGGATCGCGCCCGGCCCATGTCCGCGCCGCGGTGATTGACACCGGCGAAGCGCTCGCCGATCCTCCATGAATGCGTTCGCCTCGATACGGCGTGCTGCTCGCCCTGACCCTCGCAGCTGGATTGCTCGCGCCGACGCCGGCAGATGCCGCGTTCGACGCGGCCCTCCGTTACGGTGACTTCGCTGGCCTCGTCGGCGTCGGTGGCGGCCGTGCCATCTACCTGGAGTGCCACGGCCGGGGCGAGCCGACGGTGATCCTCGAGGCCGGTCTGCGCAGCCGCTCGGACTTCTGGAGCGAGCGCACCGAGGAGACGCGCGGGGCGACGGTCCTGCCCGGCGTCTCGCGCTTCACCCGCGTGTGCACCTACGATCGGCCCGGAACGACGCTCGGCACTGAAGCATTCAGCCGCAGCACGCCGGTGCCGATGCCGCGCACCGCCGCCGACACGGTCGCCGAATTGCACGCGCTGCTTCGGGCGGCGAAAATCCCGGGTCCCTACGTCCTGGTCGGTCACTCGACCGGTGGGCTGATCGTCAGGCTCTACGCCGGCAGCTATCCGCAAGGGGTGGTCGGCGTGGTTCTCGTCGACGCGCTGTCGGAGTTCCTGCAGGGCCCCCTCTCGCCCGCCCAGATCGCCGCCTACGACGAACTCAACAACGGCCCCCTGCCGGGCCTGGAAGGCTATTCCGACCTGGAGCAGATCCTGTTCCGGCCGAGCTTCGCGCAGATGCGGCGCGCGGCCGCCGCCCATCCCCTGCGCCCGATCCCGCTGCGGGTCATCTCGCGCGGGCTGCCGCTCGAGCTCCCCGAAGGGCTGCCGGCCGGGCTCACCACCGCCGTCGTCGAGCGCGCCTGGGCGGTGTCCCAACGGCGCCTGGCGCAGCTCGTACCGACCGCTCACCAGACGATCGCCAGACGGAGCTCCCACTACATCATGTTCAGCCAGCCGCGGCTGATCATCCGCGAAGTGCACAGGGTGGTTCGGCTGGTTCGCAAGAAGGCGAGGCGCCGATCAAGCGGTGGACGGGCGATCTGAGCAGGTCCAGGGGCTCGGCCCCGGTCGGAGGACCGGGGTGCCAAGTTTCCTCCCGACGCGTCCCGTGCCTGCGCGGCCAGGGCGCAGCATCCGATCGGGCCCACACTGCCGAATACTTCTCCGAGCCCACGGAGCCGGCCGCCGCCAAGTAATTCCGGCGGCGGGACCCCTGACCGAGGTCCCGTCCCGCCGAAGTGTGCGACCTAGGAGTTGCCGCTCCAGATCGCCGTGTAGTTGGTGTCGCCCGGGCCGGAGTGTTCGCCTCCGGGGGATCCGCTGCCGTCGGCGTTGGTGGCGTGGCTCGGAACATTGCCTTTGAAGGTCTCCGAGCTGCCCGCGGCACCGGGGCCGAAGGTGTACTCGCCTTCCCCGATTTCGTTGAATCTGCCGGCGTTTTCGGCGGCCTGTCCGTTGACGTGAAGAACCGGGCAGACGAACGGATTTTCGGCTCGTTCCGGAGTGGACGCCACGGCCGAGCCGGCCGTGAGCCCGGCGACGACAGCCACCGTGCAGCCGACCGCGATCAATCGCTTGCGCATGATGCGATTACCTCCTTGTAGGTGGTCGGGGCCAGGTCGGCCCCGCAATCGCCACCCTGACAAGCGGGTCTTACAGGGCTCTGACCCGGGGCTTACGAGAGTGTGAACTCTGGGCTCTCGGCTCCGACTCTCGAATATCGGGGAGACAGGATTTGAACCTGCGACCGCTCGGCCCCCAGCCGAGTGCGCTACCAGACTGCGCCACTCCCCGTTGGGGTCCGTGCATTCTGACGGATCGCGGCGATCGCGGCTACGCTCCCCTTTGCGCGGCGGTAGCTCAATGGTAGAGCCTCAGCCTTCCAAGCTGATGACGCGGGTTCGACTCCCGTCCGCCGCTTTCCGGCGGGCTCAGGGGTCGTGGGGGATGCGGGCGACGGCCATGTCGACGCGCTCGCCTTTGAAGGGGACGCCCTCGGCCCAGAGGCGCAGGCGCTGCTCCTCTCCCACCGCCAGGCTGCCGTCGGCGCGGACGACGCGCCACCAGGGCAGGCCATCGGGAAGCAAGTCGCCGGACAGGAGGCGGGCGGAGAGGCGCGGCGCGCCGGGCGAGACGTCGCCATAGGTCCGCACGAAGCCCTCCGGGATCGCCCGGATCGCATCGGCGATCGCTGCGTGGCGCTGCTCGTCGATGGCGAAGTTCTACCGCTCGCGCCCGCCGCGCGACGCTTGTCCGCGTATGGAGTACAAGCGTCGCGGTGAGGGTGCCGCCCGTGCTGCTTGGCGCTCGCCGGGGGGCGCCGGTTTGAGCGAAATGGCCAATGACGGGGGACCCGGCCGCGGCTATGGTCGCGACGTGACCAGGATCTCCCCGGTAGCCGAGCTGACCGAGCGCGAGCTCGAGCGCTTCGTCGCCTCCCATCGACGCTCCGGCGAGCTCCGCGACGCCGCCGCCGAGTCACTGCTCTCCGGCGTGCCGATGAACTGGATGACGCGCTGGCCGGGCGCCTTCCCGGTCGTCTTCGAGAGCGCCGCCGGGGCCTCGCTGACCGACGTCGACGGCAACTCCTACGTCGACTTCTGCCTCGGCGACACCGGGGCGATGGCGGGCCACTCCCCCGCGCCGACCGTGGCCGGCGCGAGCGCGCGGCTGGCGCGCGGGATCACGACGATGCTGCCGAGCGAGGACGCCGGACCGGTCGCCGAGGAGCTGACGCGGCGCTTCGGGCTGCGGCACTGGCAGTTCTCGCTGACCGCGACCGACGCGAACCGCTTCGCGATCCGGCTCTGCCGCGAGATCACCGGCCGGCCGAAGATCCTCGTCTTCGACCACTGCTACCACGGCTCGGTCGACGAGACCTTCGCCGAGCTGGACGCCGCGGGCGAGGTCGTCGCCCAGCCCGGCAACGTCGGGCCGCCCGTGCCGCTCACCGAGACGACGCGGGTCGTGCAGTTCAACGACCTCGATGCCCTGGAGCGCGAGCTCGCCCACGGCGACGTCGCCTGCGTGCTGGCCGAGCCGGCGCTGACCAACGTCGGCATCGTCCTCGCCGAGCCGGGCTTCCACGACGCGATGCGGGAGCTGACCCGGGCCGCCGGCTCGCTGCTGATCATCGACGAGACCCACACCCTCTGCTGCGGACCCGGTGGCTACACGCGCGCCGAGGGCCTCGAGCCGGACCTGCTGACGATCGGCAAGGCGATCGCCGGCGGCGTGCCGGTCGGCGCCTACGGGATGACCGACGAGGTGGCCGAGCGGGTGATCGCCAAGACGGTCTGGGAGGCGGCCGACGTCGGCGGCGTCGGCGGCACGCTGGCGGGCAACGCGCTGTCGCTGGCGGCGACCCGGGCGACGCTCGACGAGGTGCTGACCGAGGCGGCCTTCGAGCGGATGATCGCTCTCGCGGAGCGCTTCGCGGCGGGCTGCGAGGAGGTGATCGCGGAGTTCGGGCTGCCCTGGCAGGCCACCCGGCTCGGCTGCCGGGTCGAGTACATGTTCAGCCCCACCCCACCCCGCGACGGCGGCGAGGCGGCCGCGGCCTTCGACACCGGCCTCGACGCCCTGCTGCACCTCTACATGCTGAACCGCGGCATCCTGATGACGCCCTTCCACATGATGGCGCTGATGTGCCCGGCGACGACCGCCTCCGACGTCGACGCCCATACCGGCGCGCTGCGCCAGTTCGCCGCCGAGCTGACGGCGTAGATCCCCCGAGCGGCGGGGCCGGGCCCGGCCGGCCGGCCGGTGCGTTCGTACTTCTGCGTCCCATGCGAGCAAAAGTACGAACGCACCGGCGTGCGAACGCGGCGGGTGGGTAGAACCGGGGGCATGGGATGGGTGCGCATTGCGGGGGGCTGCGTGGGGCTCGTGGCGTGCCTCGCCGCGATCGGCTGCGGCGCGGGGTCGGCGACGACCGGCGGCTCCTCGGCAGGCGCCCGCCCGCGGACCGAGCCGAGCCGCAGCTCGGCGGAAGTGGCGGCCGGCGAAGCCGAACCGGCGCACACGGTCCAGTCCCAGGGGATCAAAGGGGAAAATCCGCATACCGAAGCGCAAACGAAGGCGCACATCTCCCGCTCCGATTGCGCCCGGCTGGCGCGGCTCGCCGCGGCTCGCCTGGGAACGAGGCTGGCGCGACGGTCGCAGCCGCGGCCGCCGCTCACCCGCTGTCGCCTGACCGCCCCCGGCGCCTCGATCAACGTCTACCTCGACAGCGGCTTCGCCGCCAAACGCCGCTATCGCAACCGAATCGAAGAGACGGTGCAGTTCAACGCCGAAGACCCGGCCGCCCTCCCGCACCAGGTCCCTCACGTCGGCGAAAAGGCGCCATACGCCGCCAACGCGAACTGGATCCCGGCGCTGCGCTCGCTGCTCGCGGTGCGCGGCAACCGCTGGCTGACCGTGACGATCTCGGCCGGCGGGCACTCCAACCGCTCCCTGCGCGCCCAGGCCGCGACCCTCGCCCGCGCCGGATTCCGCCTCACCGCCCACTGAGCGACGCACCCCGCCGCCCGCCGAGACCTCGCCGCCCGCCGAGCGACGCACCGCACCGCCCGCCGAGACCTCGCCGCCCGCCGAGCGACGCACCGCACCGCCCGCCGAACGGGTCCGCCCGGGCGTCAAACCCGGCAACCTGGGTAATACTCCTCCCGTGCCCCGCGCGGTCCAATTCGACGAGTACGGCGGCCTCGACGTCCTGCAGGTGCGGGAGGTCGAGATCGCCCCGCCCGGCAAAGAAGACGTGGTCGTCGAGGTCAAGGCCGCCGGGATCAACCCCGGCGAGACGGCGATCCGCGAGGGGCGGCTCGACGACCAATGGCCCGCCACCTTCCCCTCCGGCCAGGGGAGCGACCTGGCCGGGGTCGTCACCGAGGTCGGGATCGACGTGACCGGGTTCGCGCCGGGCGACGAGGTGCTGGGCTGGAGCTGGGATCGCTCCAGCCAGGCGGAGGTCTGCGTCGTCCCCGCCGACCAGTTGATCCGCAAGCCCGCCGATCTCTCCTGGGAGGCGGCGGGAGCCCTGTACGTGGTCGGCGTGACCGCCTTCGCCGCGGTGCGCGCCATCGATCTCGAGGAGGGCGACACGGTCGTCGTCTCCGCCGCCGCGGGCGGGGTCGGCTCGATCACGGTCCAGCTGCTGCGGGTGCGCGGCGCCGAGGTGGTCGGGCTCGCCTCCGAGCCGCATCACGACTGGCTGCGCGGGAAGGGGGTCACGTCCGTCACCCACGGCGAGGGGGTCCTGCAGCGGATCCTCGCGGCGACGCCGCGCGGGATCGACGGGTTCATCGACCTCTTCGGGCCCGAGTACGTCGATCTCGCGGTGCGGCTCGACGTCCCGCCGGAGAAGATCGAGACGATCATCAGCCACGAGAGCGCGCAGGAGGTGGGCGCCAAGACCGCGGGCTCCGCCGACGCGTCGAGCCCGGAGATCCTCCAGGAGATGGCCGAGCTGATCGCCCGGGGCAAGATCGAGCTGCCGATCGCCGCGACCTACCCGCTGGCGGAAGTGCGCGAGGCCTTCGAACAGATCGAAGAGCGGCACACCCTCGGCAAGATCGTCCTGATCCCGTAAAGGCGGCGACCGCGCCCGCCAAGTGGCTCAGCGGGTCTGCTTCGCCTCGGGGGAGGCGTCCCAGAAGTCGTCGATCTTGGTCGCGTCTCGGTGACCGGTCACCGAGACGGCCCAGATCTCGACCGGCTCGGGGCCCTCGTTGCGGTGCGAGCGCGCCGTGCCGGGCGAGACCCGCACGACGGCGGGCGCCGCGACCTTCTCCACATGGTCTTCGCAGCGCATCGTGATCGTCCCCCTGGCGACGATGTAGAGCTCCTCGATCTCGGAGTGCGTGTGGCCCGTCCCCTGCTCGAAGTCGGAGTGGGGCGGGACACGGATCAGCGTCACCGCGACCTGCTCGGAACCGAGCGCGTCGGTGAGGCGGCGGAACTCGCCGGGGACGTCGGAGCCCGCGTAGGCGTCCTCGACGCCGTCGGCGCTGACTATGGCGAAGCCGGGCACGGCCCTCCCCTACCCGGTGAGCTCGCAATTATCCACGCCATTCGGGGATAGCTGCGAACGCGCCAGGGGGCGGCTACGCGTCGGTGCGGACCTCGGCGCCGTCCTGGGGCCAGCGCACGTGGTAGGAGCCCTCGGCGTCGGTGCGCCGGTAGGTGTGGGCGCCGAAGTAGTCGCGCAGGCCCTGGATCAGCCCGGCCGGGCCGTGCTCGCGGCGGTAGCCGTCGTAGTAGGCGAGCGAGGAGGTGAAGGCGGGGACCGGGACGCCCTGCTCGACCGCCGCGGCGATCACCCGCCGCCACGCCTCCTGCCCGGAGGCGACCGCGTCGCGGAAGTAGGGCACGGTGAGGAGGTTCACCACCTCGCCCTCGTCGTAGGCGTCCTTGATCCGGTCGAGGAAGCGGGCGCGGATGATGCAGCCGCCGCGCCAGATCGTCGCCATCGCCCCCAGGTCGAGGTCCCAGTCGTTGGCCCGCGAGGCGGCCGCCATCTGCTGGAAGCCCTGCGCGTAGGCGACCACCTTGCTCGCGTAGAGCGCCTGCTGGATGTCGTCGAGCAGCTCGCGGCGGTCCTCGGTGCGCGAGGGCTCCGGCCCGGCCAGCTGCCTGGCGGCGGCGGCGCGCTCCTCCCCCAGCGAGGACAGGGTGCGGGCGAAGACGGCCTCGGTGATCGCGGTCAGCGGCACGCCCTGCTCGAGCGCGTCCTGGCTGGTCCAGCGGCCGGTGCCTTTCTGCTCGGCCCGGTCGACGATCTTGTCGATCAGCGGCCCGTCGCCCTGGGGGTCCTGCTTGGCGAGCACCTTGGCGGTGATCTCGATCAGGAAGCTTTCCAGGTCCCCTTCGTTCCACCGCTCGAAGGTGCGGGCGATCTCGGCGACCTCCAGGCCGGCGACGTGGCGCATCAGGTCGTAGGCCTCGGTGATCAGCTGGATGTCGGCGTACTCGATGCCGTTGTGAACCATCTTCACGTAGTGGCCCGCCCCGTCCGGCCCGACGTAGGTGCAGCACGGCGTGCCGTCGACCTGGGCGGCGATCCTGGTGAGGATCTCCTCGACCTCGGCGTAGGCCTCGCGGGTACCGCCGGGCATGATGCTCGGCCCGTTCAGCGCGCCCTCCTCGCCGCCGCTGACGCCGATCCCGAGGAAGCGCAGGCCCTGCTCCTCGCATTTGGCGGTCCGCCGCCTGGTGTCCGGGAAGTGCGAGTTGCCGGCGTCGATCAGGATGTCGCCGGGATCGAGCAGCGGTGCCAGCTCGTCGATCACCGCGTCGACCGGCGCCCCGGCCTTGACCATGATGATGATCTTGCGGGGCCTCTCCAGCGCCGCGACGAACTCCTCGTCGGACTCGGTGCCGGTGAAGTCGCCCTCCGCGGCGTGCTCGGCCATGAAGCGGCGGGTTTTCTCGGGGCTGCGGTTGTGGACGGCGACCGACCAGCCGTTGCGGGCGATGTTGCGGGCCAGGTTGGCCCCCATCACCGCGAGGCCGGTGACGCCGATCTGGCTCTGCTCGCTCATGCGCCTGACCCTACCGAGGTGCCCGCGGGCCGCCCTCCCGCGAGCGGGCCCGCCCGCCGCCGTTCCCGCCCGGCGCCGGCGGCGCTCCCGCGACCAGCGCGCTGACCGGCCCGCTGCGGGCGACGATCACGATCCCGACCAGCATCACCACCAGGCCGACCAGCAGCGGGATGCCTTCGAGGTCGGCGTCGCGGAAGCTCTCGGCGAGGAAGACCGGCTCGAGCGCCACCGGCAGGAACGTCTGCACGGCGGTTGAGATCGGGACCACCGTCGTCGCCGGCGCCCGCTGCAGCGCCGTCATCCCGGTCACCGTCGCGGCGAAGCCCGCCACCGCGGCGACCACCATCCAGCCGCCCGCCTGCGGGAGGTGGGCGCTGCCGAAGTCGTCGGCCATCAGCTTCATCGCCACGTTGGTCGCGGCGAAGCCGCAGGCCGAGCCGAGCACCGCGGTCATCGCCGTGTCGAGCCGGCTCCCGCGCAGGGCGAAGGGGACCAGGGAGATCGCCGACAGCCCGCCGACCACGGCGATCACGGCGACGGCGCCGCGGTGGGTGTCCTGGACGCCCGGCGCACCCCAGGCGATCAGAGCCACCGAGGCGATGATCGCGCCGACCCCGAGCATCGTCGCGGCGGTCGGCCGCTCCCCCAGCAGCCGCCCCGCAACCGCCAGCAGCACCAACAGGCCGCAGGCCAGCAGCGGCTGCACGACGATGAACGGCGCCCAGGCGAAGGCGAGGATCTCGATCGGCACCCCGAGCCATTCGATCCCCAGCCCATAGACCCACAGCCGGCGGCGCAGCAGGTGCCAGATGAGGGCCGGGCGGAGACTCTCCTCCGCCGGCGCGCGGCGCGCCTCGACCGCCTGCAGGGCGATGCCGACGTTGAAGAGGACAGAGGAGACGATCCCCGCGATCAACCCGGCGGCCGACATCGGCCGCCGATTATTCAGCAGGGGAGCGCGGGTCGAGGCTTGTGTGCGAGCCTTGCCGTCCGGCGCGCGATCGTCGCCGCCCTGCAAGAAAGGAAACCGTGAAGAAATCCCTGCTGATCCTCCCCTTCGTGCTGGTCGCCGCGGCGCTCGCGCTGACCGCCTGCGGCGGGGGTGGCTCGAGCTCGTCCAGCGGCGATGAATCGGCGATCGAAGAAGCGATCGAGACCGCGGCGACCAGCTCCGAACCATCCAAGTGCACCGAAGTCCAGACGAAGGAATTCACCGAAAACGAAACGTCGGAGACCGGCGCGGCCGCGGTGAAGACCTGCGAAGAAGAAGCCGAAGAAGGCGAAAGCCCGGCGGAAACGGTGAAGGTCTCGAACATCGAAGTCAACGGCGAAACGGCGACCGCCGAGGCCGCGATCACCGGCAGCGCGCTGAACGGCCAGACGATCGAACTCGAACTCGCCAAGCAGGAAGGCGACTGGAAGCTGAACAAGTTCCTCAGCTTCGCCAACTTCGACGGCAAGGCGCTGGGCGAAGAGCTGGAAAAGCGGCTGGCCAAGGAAGAAGGCATCAGCGCGTCGCTCGCCAAGTGCGTTTCGGAAGGCGTCGCGAAGGTCTCCAAGCAGGAAGCCGAATCGATGGTCTTCGAAAAGAACCTCACGCCGGTCGAAGAACTGGCGGAAAACTGCCACTAATTCACATCTGCGCTTAAGCCATCGGGTAGATGGTCCGGGGGTGGAAACGACCGCCCCCGGATCGGAACCCTCCGTCCGCCTCGGCCTGATCGGCCTGGGGGGCCTCCTCGCCACCAGCCTGCTGGTCTGCCTGTCGGCGACCCAGAGCGAACTCCTCCTCCCCACCTCGCTGCGGCCGCTGCCCGCCTCGCTGGCCGGGCCGCTCGCCGGCGCCGGGCTGAAGCTCGGCGTCTTCGCGCTGGCCGCCGCCTTCGTGGCGATGTTCATCTCCTACGCGATGACGGCGCGGGTCGCCGAGAAGCTCTCGGCGCGGACCGTGCTGATCGCGATCCTCGCCCTCCACGCGATCGTCCTGCTCGCCCCGCCGCTCTTCTCCAGCGACGTCTTCAGCTACACCGCCTACGGGCGGATGGGCGCCATCTTCGGCACCAACCCCTACCTGCATGGCCCCAGCGCGATCCCGCTCGGCGGCCTGCAGCCGCTGATCGGCGCCCAGTGGGTGGCGACGCCGAGCGCCTACGGGCCCCTCTTCACGGCGCTCAGCTACCTGCTGGTCCCGCTCGGCATCGCCGCCAACGTGGTCGCCTACAAGGCGGTCGCCGCGGTTTCCAGCCTGGTCCTGATCCTGCTCGTCTGGCGGGCGGCGAGCCTGCGCGGGCTCTCGCCGGTGCGAGCCGCGGTGCTCGTCGGCCTGAACCCGGTGATCGTCCTCTACGGGGTCGGCGGCGGTCACAACGACCTGATGATGCTGGCGATCCTCGCCGCCGGCCTCTACGTGCTGCTGCAGGAGCGCGAGCGGCGCGGCGGCGCGCTGATCGTCGCCGCGACGGCGGTGAAGCTGACCGCGGGACTGCTCCTGCCCTTCGCCCTGGCGCGGAGCCCGCACGGCGAGGGGGCGGCGCGCCGGCGGCGGCTGGTGTTCGGCGCGGCGCTCGGCGCCGTCGCGGTCGCCTCGCTGGCCTACGGCTTCTTCGGCACCGGGCCGCTGCACCTGCTGGCCACCCTGCAGGGGATCCAGGCCGAAGGCGGCCCGCACAGCGTCGTCGGCTTCCTGCTCGCCGGGGTCGGCGTCGAACAGATGCCCAAGGCGCTGAGCATGGGGCTTACGCTGATCTTCCTGGCGGTCCTCGCCTGGCTCCTGCGGCGGGTCTGGATCGGGGAGATGGACTGGATCGCGGGCGCCGGCTGGGCCACCGTGGCGCTCCTGCTCACGACCGGCTTCCTGGTGCCCTGGTACGTCGCCTGGCTCCTGCCGCTCGCGGCGCTCAGCAGCGACCGCCGCCTGCTCGTCGCGGCGATCTTCTTCACCGGCGTGGGGCTGACGACGCTGTAGACGATCGATCCCAGGCCCGTCGCCCATCCGAGACGGCGTGCGCATCCCGCCACCCATCCGTCACGCTCCCGTGGGCCGCGTTCGCAGTTGGCCGTATCGGTTACGGGAAACTGCGAACGCACCGGGGGCCGGGCGATGCGTTCGCAGTTGGCCGTACATAGCCCGGCAAGGTGCGAACGCACCGGGGCGCCTTCCGATGAGTTCGCAGTTCTCCGCGCCATCCGCGGGAGAACTGCGAACGCCGCGGCGGCGGGGCATGCGGTCGACCTTTGGCCCGCTCCGTCGGGCGCGGTCGTCCTGACGCCCGCCTACCGGGCCAAAGGACGACCGCGACGTCGGGTCCGGGCCAAAGGACGACCGCGACGTCGGGTCCGGGCGCCAAAGGACGACCGCGACGTCGGGTCCGGGCGCCAAAGGACGACCGCGCCCCGGACCGCGGGCCGCGTCCCCGGCGGACAGGCGCATGGCGAGGCGCGGCCGTCCCGCCCTCCTACCTGCCGAAGTGGAGGGTGGGACGGGCGCGCCTACTCGGACGGGCGCGCCACCCTCCGCCGCGATCGAGGTCTACGTCAAGCCCTGCCGGCCGCCCTCCCCCCAGGCGGTGGCGAGGAGCGAGCGGGCGCCGCCGCGGTCGCGGTGCTCGCAGAGGAAGATCCCCTGCCAGGTGCCGAGCGCCGGGCGCCCGTCGCGCAGCGGCAGGGTCAGGGACGGTCCCATCAGCGCCGCCTTGACGTGGGCGGGCATGTCGTCGTCGCCCTCCAGCGTGTGGGTCCAGTGCGACGCGCCTTCGGGTACCGCCCGATCGAGCCAGGCATCGAGGTCGCGGCGCACCTCCGGCGAGGCGTTCTCGTTCAGCGCCAGCGAGGCCGAGGTGTGCTGGATCAGCAGGTGGAGGACGCCGACGCCGAAGTCGCCCAGCCCAGGCAGCTCGCCGAGCACCTCGTCGGTGACCAGGTGGATGCCGCGCGGGCGCGGCGCGAGGCGGATCGTCCGCTGCAGCCACATGGCCCGAGCCTACGGGTTCGGCGACGCAGGCCCCGGATGGTGACTCCACGGCGGGCCGTGGGGCGCGCCCGCCCCGGTCAGAGGCCGAGGACGGTGACGACGACCAGGATCAGCGACAGGGTCGAGGTGACCAGGACGGTCGCGGCGGTCACCCAGTCGACCGGACCGCGGTTGCGGTGCTCCCCCATCAGCTCCTCGTTGCGCGCCAGTCGCCAGACGAAGAAGAGGTTCACCGGCAGCAGCAGGCCGTTCACCACCTGCACGCCGACCAGGAGCGCGATCACCGGCACGCCGGGGACCATCGCGACGACCGTGGAGATGAGGATCATCGCCGTGATCAGCCCCATGAAGACCGGCGCCTCCTCGGTCCGCCGCCCGATCCCCTTTTCGAAGCCGAGGCTCTCGGCGACGACGTAGGAGGTGGCAATCGGCAGGATCGCCGCGGCCAGCAGGCTGGCGCCGAGCAGCCCGACCCCGAAGAGCAGCTCGGCGTACTGCCCGGCCAGGGGCTCCAGGGCCTTCGCCGCGTCCGCCGCCGAGCCGATCGAGTGGATGCCCGACACATACAGCGTCGCCCCGGTGGCGACGATGATGAACGCGGCGATCAGGTCGGCGAAGACCGCTCCCCCCACCGCCTCGCGCGACTCGGCCTGCAGGTCGGCCTCGGTCGCCCCCCGCTCGACCACCGCCGACTGCAGGTAGAGCTGCATGTACGGGGTGATCGTCGTCCCCGCCATCGCCACGAAGAGCAGCAGGAAGGTGGAGCTGGTGTGCATCTGCGGCACCAGCAGCGCGTGGCCGACCTGCCCCCAGTCGGGGTGGGCGAGGATCGCCGCCACCGGATAGGCGAAGAAGGGGATCGTCAGCCAGATGAAGACCCGCTCGGCGCTGCGATAGGAGCCGCGCACGATGACCAGCCAGATGCCGATCGCGGCGATCGGCACCGAGACCTGGGCCGGGACGCCCGCCAGCCCCAGCGCCGCCCCCACCCCGACGAAGTCGGAGATGCAGATGCCGAAGTTGGCGACCAGCACGCAGAGGGTCGCGAAGGCCGACCAGCGGATCCCGTACCGCTCGCGGATCAGCTCGGCGAGCCCCTTGCCGGTCACCGCCCCCATCCGCGCCGCCGAGCGCTGCACGAGCGCCAGCGAGACGGTGATCAGCACCATCGCCCAGAGCAGCGTGTAGCCGTACCGGGCGCCGACTTCGGAGTAGGTGGCGATGCCGCCGGCGTCGTTGCCCGCGTTGGCGGCGATCAGCCCGGGCCCGAGCAGCCCGAGGAAGACGAGGACGCGGCTGCGGCGCGAGCGCAGCCGGGCAGGCAGGTGCGGCCGCGCCGAGAGGGCGGGCCGCAGCCGGCGCAGGCGACGGTCAATCCTCACCGAGCAGCCCGAAGCGCCGGCGCCAGCCTTTCGGCAGGAGAACCTCGAGCACGTCGTCGACGGTGACGACGCCGACCATCCGTTCCTCGTCGTCGACCACCGCCGCAGCGGCCAGGTTGTAGTCGGCCATCAGCCGCGCGGTCTCCTCGAAGTCGGAGTCGGGCCGCAGGTGCGGCAGGTATTGGACTTCGAGGTCGACCAGCCCGGCGTCCGGCTCGGCGCGGACCAGCGCCGCCAGCGACACGGCGCCGATGAAGCGACGGTGGGCGTCCATCACCCAGACCGTCGCCAGGATCTCGTCCGGGAGGCGTGAGCGGCGGACCCGCTCCAGCGACTCGCCCGCGGTCGCCTGCCGGTAGACGCTGACGAAGTCGGGGCTCATCAGCCCGCCCGCCTCGGCCGGGTCGAAGCCGAGCAGGGCGCGGACCTTGCGCCGCGGCCCCGGCGGGAGCTGGTCGATCACCGCCTCGCGCCGCTCCTCGGCCAGCTCGGCGACCAGGTCGGCGGCGTCGTCGGGGGCCATCCGGGAGAGCAGTGCCGCCACTTCGGGGTCGGAGCGCTGCTCGACGAACTCGACCTGGTGGCGGGAGTCGAGCTCCTCGAAGACGTCGGCCTCGAGCTCCTCGTCGCCGCCGACCGCCTGGATGATCTCGGCGCCCTCGTCGTGGGACGCCGCCTCGACCAGGTCGGCGATCTCGGCCGGGTGCAGCCGCGCCAGCTTCGGGTGCAGGACCCGCAGGCCCGTCGCCGGGACGTCGCCGGAGAACGGCTCGAGCCCCGCCCAGTCGAGGAAGTCCCCGGTCGCGATCCGACCCGCCAGCGCCTTCGGCAGCAACCGGCGCAGGCCGCCGCGGGCGCCGGTGTCGACCCCGACCACCCGCCACCAGCCGTCGAGCCGCGCCAGCTCGACCTCGTTGGCGCGCACGAGGCGGGCGCCCTCGACGTTGATCAGCTGGTGGTCGAGGACGTCGTGGCGCAGCAGGACCTCGTCGGCGCGGCGCGCGAAGGGGCGCAGGTCGAGCTTCGCCTCGGTCAGCGCGACCGCCCCCGGCGCCACCGTCGCGACCCGCTCGGCGGGCACGTAGGAGCGCCGCCCGGCGACCGTCACCAGGAAGCCGGTGATCGGCGGGTAGCCTGCGCCGCCGAGGCGGACGATGAGGTCGTCGACGCGGCCCAGCCGGGCGCCGTCGGCGTCGCGCAACGCGCCGCCGAGGACCAGCGAGAGGTGGAGGACCTGCGGTGGGCGGGTGGGCGCGGCGGGCGGCACGCCGACAACCAGCCTCCAAGGAGGCCCGGATGAACAACGTGTCAGAATTACATCTAGGTCGGTGCCTCAACGGAGGCTCAATCCGGGTACCGTTGGCGCACCTTGGCGCGAATCCTCATCCTCGGCGCGGGCTTCGGCGGCCTGGAGCTGAGCACCCGACTCTCGGAGGCGCTCGGCGACGCGGCCGAGGTCACGCTGATCGACAAGAGCGACTCCTTCGTCTTCGGCTACTCGAAGCTCGACCTGATGTTCGCCGGCGCGAGCCCCGAGGCGGTGCGCCTCCCGTACGCCGACTTCGTCCACCCCGGGGTGCGGCTGCTGCGCGAGACGATCACCGCGATCGACCCCGAGGCCAGGCGGGTGACCACCGACGCCGGTGTCCACGAGGCCGACCACCTGGTGATCGCCCTGGGCGCCGACTACGACCTCGACGCGACGCCGGGGCTGGCCGAGCTCGACAGCCAGTTCTACTCGGTGGAGGGCGCCGAAAGGCTCGCCCCGGCGATCGCCGGGTTCTCCTCCGGGCGGGCGCTGATCGGGGTCTGCGGGGCGCCCTACAAGTGCCCGCCGGCGCCCGGCGAGTGCGCCCTGCTGCTCGACGCGGAGCTGCGCCGGCGGGGCGTCCGCGAGGCCTGCGAGATCGTCTTCTCGACCCCGCTCCCCTCTCCCCTGCCGCCCTCGCCGGAGGCGTCGGCGGCCTTCGAGGCCGAATTCGAGCAGCGGGGGATCGAGCTGCGGACCGGCGCCGCGTTCGCGCGCCTCGATCCGGCGCGCAAGCTCGCGGTCTTCAAGGACGGCGCGGAGCTGGCCTTCGACCTGTTCCTCGGGGTGCCGAAGCACCGCGCTCCCGACGTGGTGCTGGCGAGCGGGCTCGCCGAGGACGGCTACGTGCCGGTCGACCCGGTGACGCTGGCCACCAAGGTGCCCGGCGTCTGGGCGATCGGCGACGTCGCCGAGCTCGGCGTCCCGAAGGCGGGCGCCTTCGCCGAGGGCGGCGCCCGGACGGTCGCCGAGCAGCTGCTCGCGGCGGTGGCCGGTGGCCCGCCGGCGGAGCGCTACCGCGGCCAGGGCATCTGCTACATCGAGTTCGGCGAGGGCCGGATCGGCAGCGTCGACATCGACTTCCTCTCCGGCCCGGAGCGGCGCGGCACGTTCAACGCGCCGAGCGCCGCGCAGATGGCGCGCAAGGAGCGGTTCGGCGCCGAGCGCCTGCGCCGCTGGTTCGGCCGGTAGGCCGCCCGCCGCCACCGGTCAGGTTCTCCGCACGCAACATTTGGGCCCCGATGCAGGCCAAATTCGCGCGGTGGTCGTCGGGCGCCTCCCCCATGCCATTTCCATACCAATTTGTGCTTGACAGCACATCGGTCCGCCGTGAGGATCGGGAGGCCGGGAACCCCGACTCGACCCCGGCCCAAGGAGGAGAGATGTTCCGCTGTGAACGGTGTGGAATCCGGTTCAGCACCGGTGCCCTGTCCGATCGAAGGGACTGCCCCCGGTGCAAGGCCCGGGACGGCGTCGCCGTCGAACTGACCTGGGAGCCGGCGCTCGCGACTCGCGCGGCCGCGCACCACAGGGCCCGCCCCGACCCTGAGCGCCTGGCCGCCGGCCCTCGCCGCTGACCCCCGCGGCGGGCGGCCTGGACGGACGAGCGCCTCCAGGCCGCTCGCCCCGGCGGCGGCGGGTAAGACTTAGGGGATGAGGCACCCTCTCCCGGCAGGCATCGCCGCCGCGCTGCTGATCGCCGCCGCGCTCGCGGGCTGTGGCTCGAGCGGCGAATCGAGCCCCGGCCAGGGCTCGAGCGCCTCCGGCCCCACCGCCAACGGCGCCGCGCCGCCCTTGGCGGGCGCCCGCGAATCGGTGACGCTCACCGTCCCCGCCTCCCTGCGCGGCGGCGACCTGCCCTCGCCCCACACCCTGAACGTGCCGAAGGGCTGGCGGGCCGGGCTCTGGGCGCGCGTCCCGGGGGCGCGGATGGAGGCGGTCACCCCGGAGGGGAACCTGCTGGTCAGCGAGCCCGGCAACGGGGCCGTGATCGAACTGCGCGGCGGTCAGGTGGCCGAAACCGAACAGGTCGTGCTCGGTGGCCTCGAATCACCGCAGGGCCTCGCCTTCGCCCGGCGCGGCGGCGGCTGGGTCCTCTACGTCGGCGAGTCCGACCAGATCGACCGCTACCCGTGGCGCGGGCAGGGCCGGGTCGGCCCAAGGGCGGTGATCGCTCCCGATCTGCCCGACCAGGAGCCGGCCGGCGACGACAACCACCGCCAGAAGGACGTCGTGGTGGCGCCGGACGGCACCGTGTACTTCGACGTCGGCAGCTCCTCCAACGCCTCCCCCACCGACCGTGGCTACGAACCGCCCCGCGGGCCGCGCGGGGTGATCGACTCGGTCGGCCCGCAAGGCGGCCCGGTGCGGGTGGTGATGATGGGTGTGCGCAACGGCGAGGGGCTGGCGGTGGCGCCCGACGGGAAGGTCTGGACGGCGGTCAACAACCGCGACGAAATCCCCTACCCCTTCCACGGCGAATTCGGTGGCCAGAGCGAAGCCTTCGGCCAGGTGATCCGCTCCTACGTCGACGACCATCCGCCGGAGGAGGTCGTGCCGGTGAGCCAGGGCCGCGACCTCGGCTGGCCGCTCTGCAACCCCGAACAGGGGCGCAACGACCCGCCCGGCTCGCCGACCGACATCCCGCTGGTGCCGGACGCCGTCAACAACCCCGGCGAAGAAGCCCTCGACTGCGGGAGGCTCGAGCCGATCGACGTCGGCCTGCCCGCCCACTCGGCGCCGCTCGGGATGTCGTTCCTGGAGGGGACCGAGGTGCCGGCGCCATGGTCGGGCGGCGCGGTGATCGCCGCGCACGGCTCCTGGGATCGCCAGGAGCCGCGCTCCCCGGCGATCCTCTGGCTGCGCTGGGACGCCGCCCGGCGGACCCTCGAGCCGGCCCGGACCCTGGTGGCCGGCTTCCAGGAAGCCAACGGGGAACGCTGGGGGCGACCGGTCGACGTCGTCCCCGGACCCGAAGGCGCCCTCTTCGTCAGCGACGACGCCGCGGGCGCCGTCTACAAGCTGACCCCGCCGGGGTAGGCCGCCCGCCGGCGTCGCACCGCTCAGCCGGGCTCGGGCCCGGTGCCCTCCTCGATCGCCTGGTAGTCGCGCGCCGTGCCGCCGGCCACCGCCATCGCGCCCTTGGCGACGAGGATCGCGTCCTCGGCGCTCCCGGCGTCGATCTGCAGCACGTGGCGCTTCATCCCGTCGCCCTTGAAGCCGGGTTCGGGCTCCTCGTGCAGGTAGACGCCGGCGTTGGTCAGCTGGGTGACGACGCCGCGCGGCAGGTCGCCGCGACAGGTGACGGTGTAGATCGCCATTCGGGCAGGCTAGTTACTGGCGCGGTCCGGCGGCAGGTCCGCCGCGGCGGCGCGACGGAACGGCCGCCGGCGGGGCGCCTAGAGCAGGTCGGCGATCTCGTCCGGCGGCCCGCCGCGCAGCAGCCAGCGGTCGCCCTCGCGCTCGACCTGGCCGCCTTCGGCAAGCGCCGAGAGCGCCGTCGTCACCGACGGCCGGCGGGCGGCGACCAGTTCGCCCAGCAGTTCATGGGTGAGCGGCACCTCGACTGTCACCCCGTCGCGACCGATCCGCCCCCAGCGGTCGGCGAGCTGCCAGAGCAGGGCGTGCAGCCGGCGGTCGACGCGCGGCTGCTGGACGGCGGCCATGGTCAGCGCCAGGTGCCGGGCGCGCAGCATCGCCCGGTCGACCAGCTGGACGGCGACGCTCGGGAAGGTCGCCGTGCGACCGACGAAGCCCGCGTCGAGCACGGCGAGCCGGGCGGCGCCGGCCACCGTCCAGGAGGGCTCGAAGGGGAGGCTGGCGATCGCCCCGATCGTCTGCCAGGGCCGCAGCAGGTCGCCCGGGCCGAGCAGCTCGGCGCCGAAGCGGCCGCCCCGCCCGACCCGCCGCACGAGGAAGCCGGAGAGCAGCAGCAGGCCGAAGCCGCCGCGATCGGCTACCGTCGCCACCGGGTCCCACGGCCCCCGGCCGAGCTCGAGGACCGAGGCCAGACAGGCGCCCCGCGCGGCGACGAGGCGGTCGGCGTCGATGCCGATCGCCAGGTCGGGATCGGCGGTGAGAAGCTCGACACTGCCCATCGCATTCATGGCGGCCGATCCTAACGGTGTCATAGATCTGACAAACGTTCCCGGGGTGCAGGCACTTTGCTGACCGGCGGCGATCCGCCGACAACCCCGCCCACATAGGTTTCAGTGCATCGCCTCGATCTCCCCGTTTCAGTCGCAGCCCAGACCGACCAGGTCGGATCGCCTGCGTTCGCTGTCGACGGTGGCGACCCGTTGGTTCGCCGAGGCCTCATACGTCCGCAAGTGGATCGTGCTCGGGGTCGTGATCGGCGTGATCGCGGGGCTCGGCGCGGTCGTCTTCTACGAGGCGCTGAAGGCGGCGACGCACCTGTTCCTGGCGGTCCTGGCCGGGTACACGGTGCCGACGCCGATCGGCGAGGGCAACGTCGCGGTCGGGGCCGACCCGGCCCGCCCCTGGGCGCTGCCGCTGATCGTCGGCGGCGGCGCGCTGCTCGGCGGGCTGCTCGTCTTCACGATCGCGCCGGAGGCCGAGGGCCACGGCACCGACGCGGCGATCGCCGCCGTCCACCACAACCCGCGCGGCGTCCGCTTCCGCACGGTGCTGGTGAAGATCGTCGCCTCGGCGCTGACGATCGGCTCCGGCGGCTCGGGCGGCCGCGAGGGGCCGACCGGCCAGATCAGCGCCGGCTTCGGCTCGCTGCTCGCCCGCGTGCTGGAGCTCTCCCCCGAGGACGCGCGGATCGCCGTGGCGACCGGGATCGGCTCCGGGATCGGCGCGATCTTCAGCGCCCCGCTGGGCGGCGCGGTGCTCTCCGCGGAGATCATCTACCGCGACGACTTCGACCCGGCCGCGCTGCTGCCGAGCTTCATCGCGGCCGGCATCGGCTACGCGATCTTCGGTGGCTTCGAGGGCTACGGCGCGCTGTTCGGCAACCACGGGTCGACCGACTTCACGGCTCCCGCGAACCTGCCCTGGTTCGCGGTGATCGGCATCATCGGCGGCCTGATCGGGCTGCTCTACGCGCGCGGCTTCTACGGCATGCACGACTGGTTCAGCCGCTGGAGCGTGCCGCGCTGGCTGAAACCGGCGATCGGCGGCGTCCTGGTCGGCCTGATGGCGATCGCGATGCCCGAGGTGCTGGGGACCGGCTACGGGTGGATCCAGCACGGGCTCGGCGAACACCTGAAGGAGATGCCGCTGTGGATCGTGCTGGCGCTGCCCCTGGCCCGGATCCTCGCCACCGGGCTGTCGATCGGCTCGGGCGGCTCGGGTGGGATCTTCGGGCCGGGGATGGTGATCGGCGCCTTCGTCGGCGCCGCCGTCTGGCGCCTCTTCGAGCCGATCGCCCCCGGCATGGGAGGCGACCCGGCGCCGTTCGTGATCGTCGGGATGATGTGCTCCTTCGGCAGCGTCGCGCGGGCGCCGCTCGCCGTGCTGCTGATGGTCGCCGAGATGACCGGCAGCATCGCCGCGATCGAGCCGGGGATGATCGCGGTCGGGCTCGCCTGGCTGATCGTCCGCCGCACCGACGTGACGATGTACCGCTCGCAGCTGCTCGACCGCGAGCACGCCCCCGGCCGCCGGCTGCTCGAGGACGTGCCGCTGCTGAGCGGGGCGCCGGTCGCCGCGGCGATGGACGATCCGAAGGTGATCCTCGGCGACCACCTGACGGTCGGCGCGGCGCGGCTCGCGATGGCGGGCGCACGGGTCGGCGCGGCGCCGGTGGTCGACCGCGACGAACGCTTCGAGGGAGCGGTGCGGGCCGCCGCCCTGCTGACCGGCAAGGAGGACGCGCCGCTGCGCGCGCTGGTCGACGCGGGCGCCGCCTCGGTGCCGCTGAGCAGCACCGTCGACGTCGCGGTCGACGCGCTGGCGAGCGGCGAGTCGACCTTCGTCACGGTGCTCGACGAGGACCGCAAGGTGGTCGGCACGCTGGCGATCCACGACCTCGCGTCCGCCTACCGCCGCGAGCTGCAGGCTCGGGCCGGGGCGACCGGCAGCTCCGGCTCCTCCGGCGCGCCGGACCCGCCGCCGATCCCGACCGCGTAGCGCCCTCGGAGGGGTTCCGCCGGCGGCCACGCCCAGGCGGCTATTCCGCGACGGTGACCGCGGCGGGCATGAAGACGAGCCAGGTCGCCAGCGCGAGGCCGGCCGCCGCGAGGAGAACCAGCGCCAGGTCGGCCTTGACCAGGAGCGCGCCCGCGACGGCGCCGATCAGCATCGAGACGACGGCGCCGCCGCGGCGCCAGCTGCCTCTGCCGCTGCCGCCCGCCAGCTGGGAGTCGGCGGCGAGCCCGGTCAGGGTCATGGTCAGGACGGTCGTGCTGAGGTCGGCCACTTTCAGCCGGCGCACGGTCGCGTTGCGGATGCCCATCGCGAAGGCGATCAGGGCGATGACCAGGTCGCCCGAGAATCGCCCAGGCCTGATGTCGAAGAGGATCGCCAGCAGCATCGCGAGGCTGATCAGGCTGACCTCGATCAGCATCGCGCGCGACAGGTGGGCCTCCCTGACCGGCAGCCTGTCGCCCATCCTGCCGCCGACCACCGCGCCGAGGAGGAACGCCCCGAGCGACACCAGCGGTGCCAGCACCGGCAGCCCGCTGGAGCCGGCGATTCCGAAGCCGAGCAGGACGATGTTGCCGGTCATGTTGGCCGCGAACACGCGGCCGAGGCCGAGGTAGGAGGCGGAGTCGATCACCCCCGTGGTCAGGGTCAGCACCAGCAGCGTGCGGGTCAGCGGGTGGCGAAGCGAATCGGTGGGCATCGCCTCAGACATTTCGCCGTCGGGGCCGCCTTTCCCCCAGGCCGAGAGCGCGCCCCTCTTGCGGTGCTCCTTACTTCGCCTATGCCGAAGTGAGGAACACCGCGGGCACGCCGCCGTCCCCGTCCGCTCGTTACGATCCTTGTCCCTCTGGGGCAGTGGCCCAATTGGCTAAGGCACCGGTCTCCAAAACCGGCGATTCCAGGTTCGAGTCCTGGCTGCCCCGTCGACCGGGACGACGGCGATGATCGACCTGCACTGCCACATCCTGCCCGGGGTCGACGACGGGGCGCTCGACGTCGCCGACAGCCTCGGCCTGGCGCGCCAGGCGGTGGGTGACGGGATCGAGGCGGTCTGCGCGACGCCGCACATCCGCCACGACCACGACGTGCGGATCGACGAGGTTTCCCGGCGCGTCGAGGCGCTGAACGCGCGGCTGGCCGAGGAGGGTCTGCCGTTGACCGTGTTGAGCGGCGGCGAGGTGGCCGAGACGGCGGTCGAAGGGCTCTCCGAGGAGGAACTCGGTCGGGTGGCGCTCGGCGACGGGCGCTGGATCCTGCTCGAGCCGGCGCCGGGGCCCCTCTCCGACAGCCTCCAGGAGCGGGTCGACCACCTCGCCGAGCGCGGCCGCCGGGCGCTGATCGCCCACCCGGAGCGCCACCTCTCGGCCGACATGCACGAGCGGATCGCGGCGCTGATCGCCGCCGGGGCCCTGGTCCAGGCGACCGCCGACTTCTTCCTGCGCGAGCCGAGCGCCGCCGGGATGCGGGCGCTGGCCGAGGCCGGGCTGGTCCACGTGCTGAGCAGCGACGCGCACTCCTCCCACGGCGGCCGGCCACTGCACCTGGCGGCGGCGTTCGGGGCGCTCGCCGAGATCGAGATGCTCGTCCCGCACCTCGCCTGGATGCGCGACACCGCCCCGCGGGCGATCGTCGGCGGCGATCCGCTCGAGCGGCCCTTCGATCCGCTCGTCTAGCTACAGCGGGCGCAGCTCGACCTTGCGCGCCAGGTCCTCGACCACCCCGCGCGAGCCGCTGCCGAGGCCGTGGTGCAGGAAGTTGGCGGCGCCGGCGGCGGCGCCGATCCGCAGCGTCTCCTCCCAGCCGACCCCGGCGGCGACGCAGGCGGCGAGGGCGCCCATCATCGAGTCCCCGCACCCCTCGCGCGAGCCCCGCTCGAAGCGGGGCGGGACCAGCTCCCAGGCCTCCTCGCCGCGCAGCACCATCGCCGGCTCCCCGGCCCGGGTGACGATCGCGGCGCCGGCGCCGGCGTCGAGCAGGCGCCGTGCGGCATCGCGCATCCGCCCGGTGGTGTCCACCGGCCCCTTCACGTAGCCCGCCAGCTCCCAGTCGTTGATCTTGACCAGGTCGGGGCCGCCCACCAGGGCGCTGTCGAGGCGGGGCGGCGAGAGGTCGACGAGGACCGGCGTGCCGTTGGCCCGCACGTCGGCGACCAGGTTGCCGTAGATCTCCAGCGGTAGCGCCTCGGGCGGGAACGGGCCGCAGAGCGCGAGCGCCGCCGCGTCGAGGGCGACCGCCACCGCGGTCGAGAAGAGCTCGTCGATCTCGTGGCGGGTCGGCGACGTCGCGACGCCCTGGGCGATCGGCACCCGCTCGCCGCCGCGCCGGTCGTGCAGGTAGCAGCCGCTCGGCGCGGCGGTCTCGACCAGGCGGAGGCCGACCGGCAGGCGCTCCAGCAACGGTCGCAGCACCATCCCGGTCTCGCCGCCGATGAAGCCGCAGAGCACCGGCTCGGCGCCCAGCTCGGCCGCCATCCGCGCCACCCAGACTCCCTGTCCGGCGGCGTGCAGGTGGATGTCGTCACCCGCGCCGGCCGCCCCACCGGCCTCGACCGTGATCGAGAGCAACGGATGGGGGCCGAAGACCGCCACTTTGCCACCGGCGAGCATCGCCTGAGGCTAGATGGTCGATCCCCCGCCGCGGCGCGCACCGCCCTCCCGAGCGCGTTCGCAGTTGCCCACGATAGGCGTGGACAGCTGCGAACTCACCAACCGCGCCGGCGCGGACTTCTACGGATGCGGCGCCCGCGACGCGGCCATACGCTCGCCGCCGACAACCCCCCGAAAGGAGGCCATGGTGGCCGACAAGCCGGTTTTCCTCTACGCCGCGATCTACGACGACATCCCTGACGCGGAGGCCGATTTCGACGCCGTGTACGAGCTGCACGCGGCCGGGCTGATCGGCACCTTCGACGCCGCGGTGATCGAGAAGCAGGAGGGCAAGGCCCACGTCCACAAGAAAGAGAAGCCGACCCAGCACGGCGCCTGGACCGGGATCGCCGTGGGCGCGGTGGCCGGGATCCTCTTTCCCCCCTCGATCATCGGCGGCGCGATCGTCGGCGGTGCCGCGGGCGGCGTAATCGGCCACCTGTGGCGCGGCCTGTCGCGGTCCGACCTCAAGGACCTCGGCGAGGGCCTCGACGAGGGCGCCGCGGCGCTGGTCGTGGTCGGCGAGTCGAAGGTCGGCGAGCAGATCGAAAAGGCCGTGACCCGCGCCCGCAAGGTGATCGAAAAGGAGATCGACGCCGAAGCCGACGACCTGAAGCAGGAGCTGCAGGACGCCGAGCAGGCCGCGACGGCCTGAGCGCCGGCGCCCGCCTGGCGCCGCCCGTGGGGGCGCCGCCGCCGCGGCTCCGCACCGACCTCGGCGGCCGCGCCTACCCGACCAGGGTGTCGGCCGCGTCCCCGATCGCGGCGGCGATCAGCTCGATCTCCTCGGCGCCGCAGATCAGCGGCGGGGAGATCGCCACGCCCCCGCCCAGCGGGCGGACCAGCACCCCGCGCTCGCGGCAGCCGCGCTGCAGGCGGGCGACGCCGCCGGCCTCGACCAGGGCCGGGTCGAGGTCGACCCCGGCCAGGAAGCCGAGGCCGGACCTGACCGCCGCGATCGCCGCGTGGTCGGCGAGCGGGGCGAGTGCCTCCGCGAGGGGCCGCTCGAGGGTGCGCCCGCGCTCGATGATCGCGTCGCGCTCGTAGAGGTCGAGGGCGGCCAGGGCGGCCGCCGCGCAGGTCGGATGGCCCGCGTAGGTCGCCCCGTGGCGGAAGACCGGCGCGCCGGGCTCGCCGGCGAAGAACGGTGCCGCGATCTCCGGGGCGACCAGCAGGGCGCCGACCGGCAGGGCGCCGTTGGAGATCCCCTTCGCCAGCACGACCATGTCCGGGCGGACCGGCCAGCGGTCGATCCCGAACCAGGTCCCGAGCCGGCCGAAGCCACAGATCACGGAGTCGGCGACGAAGAGGACGCCGTGGCGCCGGCAGATCTCGGCGGCCGCCTCGATGTAGCCCTCGGGCGGCAGGTAGACGCCGCCCGCGCCGATCACCGGCTCGCAGAAGAAGGCCGCGACGCGCCCCGGACCGACCCGCTCGATCTCCGCCTCCAGCGCCGCCGCATCGTCGAAGGCGACCGTGGAGGCGTCGGCGACCAGCGGCCCGTAGCCGACCCGGTTGGCGTCGATGCCGCCGATGCTGGTGCCCAGCCCGTGCGTCCCGTGGTAGCCGCCGACCCGCCCGATCAGGTGCAGCCGCTCCGCTTCGCCGCGCCCGGCGTGGTGGGCGCGGGCGAGCTTCGCCGCCGTGTCGATCATGTCGCCGCCGCCCGAGCCGAGGAACACCTTGCTCCCGGCCACGGGGGCGAGCGCCCCCAGCCGCTCGGCGAGCTCGATCGCGGGCCGGTTCGCGTAGTCGCCGAAGATCCCGTAGGCGTCGAGGCGCCGCGACTGGGCGGCGATCGCGGCGGCGATCTCCGGCCGCGAGTGTCCGAGGTTCGAGTACCAGAGCGCCGCGGTGGCGTCGAGGTAGCGCCGCCCGCCCTCGTCCCACACCCAGGCGCCCTCACCCCGCTCGAGGACGAGCTCCGCCCCCGCCACCGACCCCATGTCGGCGAAGGGATGCCACAGCGCGCCGCTCACCAGCCGCCTTCGGCGCGGCGGTCGTACTTGACCTCGGTGTCGCCGAGCTCGAACACGAGCAGCTTCTTCTCGGTGAAGCTGTCGAGGAACCACTGGGAGAGCTCCCGCCCGACGCCGCTGCGCCCGGCGCCGCCGAACGGCGCCAGCTGATCCCAGTAGTTGCTGGTCTCGTTGACGTTGACCGAGCCGTGCGGCAGCGCCTCGCCGACCCGCCAGGCGGTCGCCAGGTCGCGCGTCCACAGCGAGGCGATCAGCCCCAGGGAGCTGCGGTTGGCGATCTCCACCGCCTCGGCGGCCGAGGACACCTTCATCACCGGGGCGACCGGGCCGAAGGTCTCCTCGCGCATGACCAGCATGTCCGGGTCGACGCCGGTGAGGATCGTCGCCGGCTGGTAGAGGCCCTCCTCGGGACCGAAGGACTCGGCCTGCGCACCCCTGGCCACCGCGTCGGCGATGTGCTCGCGGATGCGGCCCAGGGTGGCCTCGTTGCAGACCGGCCCCATGAAGGTGTCCTCCGCCGCGGGGTCGCCGATCTTCAGCTCGGCGGTGCGGGCGCGCAGCTTGGCGAGGAACTCGTCGTAGACGTCGGCGTGGACGAGCAGCCGCTCGGCCGAGGTGCAGACCTGGCCGGAGTAGTAGAAGCAGCCGTTGATCGCCCCCTCGACCGCCGCGTCGACATCGGCGTCGGCGAGCACGATGAACGGCCCGTCGCCGCCCAGCTCGAGCAGCTGCGGCTTCAGCGCCGCCGCTTTCGCGATCCGCTCGCCGGTCGCGGTCGAGCCGGTGAAGAACACCCCGTCGACGCCGTCGTGGCCGACCAGGGTCGCGCCGACGTCGCCGCGGCCGTGGACCACGTTGAGCACGCCGGACGGCATCCCCGCCGCCTCGACCGCCGCGGCGATCATCGTGCAGCAGGCGGGCGCGAACTCCGACGGCTTCCAGACGACGGTGTTGCCGGCGGCGATCGCGTGGGCCAGGGCGATCGAGGAGATGTCGGTCGGGAAGTTGTACGGCGTCACCACCGCGATCGTCCCGACCGGCCGGTGGGTGAGCACCAGCCGCTTGTTGTTGGTCTGCTCCTGCGAGGAGGGGAAGGAGAGGCCGCGGTGGCGCAGCACCTCCTCCCCGGCCTTGTGCCAGCTGGGCGCCGCGTACTCGTAGACCTCCTCGCGGGAGTCGGTGATCGTCTTGCCGATCTCGGCGGTGATCGTGCGGGCGATCTCCTCGGCCCGGCTCGCGACGATCTCGTGGACCCGCCGCAGGATCTTCACCCGCTCGATCACCGGCGTCGCCTGCCACCCGGGCTGGGCCCGGCGGGCGGCCGCGACGGCGCGGTCCACGTCGCCCTCGTCGCAGCTCGCCACGTTGGCCACCACCCCGCGGGAGTGCGGCGAGCGCACCTCGAAGGTGCCGCCGCCGCCCGCGCTCCACTCGCCGCCGATCAGCGCCTCGACCGTCCTGGTCGCCGTCACCGTCATGACCGCTCCTCTCCGGCCGCGGCGGTCACTTCACGGTGTCGCTCGGCCCCCGAGGCCTCCAGCTCGTCGTGGGTGTGGCCGCCGACCCCGCGATCGGGATGCCCGAACAGCAGGTAGAGCGCCCCGACCGCGGCGATCACGAAGATCACCAGCAGCGTGATCCAGTCGATGTTGAAGTACGCGCGCGGGCTGGTCACGCCCGACGGGTAGACGACGTTGACGAACATCAGCGCCAGGTAGGCGACCGCGCCGATCGTCACCGGCCACGCCCATCGGCCCAGCCGGAAGCTGCCCTCCGGGACCCAGCCGCGCAAGCGGGCGACGATCGCCGCGATCACGGTGAGCAGGAACGAGAGGTAGATGCCGCTCACCCCGAAGGACACCAGGGCGACCAGCGCGTTCACTTCGGCCGGATAGGTGATGAACCAGATGTGGATGTCGTGGCTCGGCGAGGGGAACACCAGCAGGACGAAGAGCGCCGTGACCACGGCGCCCGCGATCAGGGCGTTCACCGGGGTGCGGAAGCGATCGCTGACCTTGGAGATCCAGCCCGCGCCGGGCAGCGCCCCGTCGCGCGCGTAGGAGAAGGCGAGGCGGCTGCCCGCGCCCTGGATCGAGGTGCCACAGGAGAAGAACGCGAAGACGATCAGCAGCAGGAGGAAGTCCTGCAGGCCGCTGGAGAGCTGGCCGAGGATGAACGGCACCCCGCCCCCTTCGACCGTCGCCGCGACCCCGTTTTCGGCGGGCATCGAGAGGAGCAGCGCGCCGGTCAGGACCAGCGCCGCGAGGCCGCCGAAGATGACGGTCAGGCGCATCGCCCGGGGGACCAGGCGCCCGGCTTCCTTGGTCTCCTCTGAGATGTCCCCGGCCGACTCGAAGCCGTAGACGATGTAGACGGGCGCGAGCACCGCGACCAGCGCGGCGCCGGTCCACCAGTGGCCGCCGAAGTCGAGTTCGAGCGGGTTGCTCGCGGCGTTCTGGACGCCCTGGCTGCTGAACAGGAAGCCGAGCCCGTGGTGGAAGCCGTGGATGAGGAGGATCAGGGCGATCCCGAAGGTGCCGATGATCTCCACGTAGACGCCGAACTGCGCCACCCGCGCCATCACCTTGGTGCCGGTGATGTTCAGCGTGGTCTGGATCGCCAGCAGGACGAGGGTGATGACGAGGATCGTGCCGTGACTTTCGGGATTGAGGTTCCAGCCGAACCAGTTGTGGGTGAGCGCCGTGACGTAGCCGACCACACCGGTGTCGACCGCCGCCACGGTGACCAGCAGGGCGATGCCGTAGAACCAGCCGACGAACCACCCGAACCGCGGCCCCACCGAGAACTTGCTGTATTGGTACAGCGCCCCGGCGACGGGATAGTGACTCGCGAGCTCACCGAACACCAGGGCGACGAGGAGCATCCCCGCCACCGGGATCGCCAGGAGCCACAGGTAGGCGGGCCCGCCCGTCCCCACCCCGAGGAGGAACAGCGAGTAGATCCCCACCATCGGTGACAGGTAGGTGAACGCGACCGAAAAGTTCGCGAACAGCCCCAGAACCCGGTTCAGCTGTGGTTTGTAGCCGAGTCCTTCGAGGCGTGAGTCGTCGTCGCTTCGCAGCGTCGGTGCTTCCTGTGCTCCCATTATCCCTCCTCTTTCCCGTAGAGAATTTCTTTATCCTATGAGTTCATAGTTTTGGATGTCAAGGTGGCAGACGAAGTCGACAACGGTGCGCGCCGCGCCAAGGCGCCGGCGGCGGAAAGGGCCACGCCGCGCAAGCCCGGCATGTCCGATGCGGCGGGTGAGGCCGCCGTGCCCAGCGTCTCGGTGGGGCTGACGACCGCGACCGCGCGGATGCTCCTCTCCCCCGACCAGGGGTCCGGGGCGCTGTCGGATCAGGTCGCGCGCCGGCTCGGCGGGGCGATCCGACTGGGGCTGCTGATCGACGGCGACCGCCTCCCCGCCGAGCCCCAGCTCGCCGCCCAGATGGGCGTCTCGACCGTCACCCTGCGAGAAGCGCTCGGCGTGCTGCGCGAGCAGGGCCTGGTGGTGACGCGGCGCGGGCGCGGCGGCGGCACCTTCGTCCAGGCCCCGGCCGACTCACGCGAGCCGCTGCGCGCCTTCGGCGTCCATGAGCTGCAGGAGCTGGGCGACCAGCGCTCCGCGATCCGCGGCGCCGCCGCCCGGCTGGCGGCCGAACGGGCGCTGGACGACGAAATCGCCCGGCTCGAGGAACAACTCCACCGCCTCGCCGCGGCGGGCACCGCGAGCGAGCGACGGCGCGCCGACACCGAGCTGACGATCGGCATCGCCGCCGCCGCCCAGTCCTCGCGGCTGACCCGCGAAGAGGCGCGCCTGCGGGCCGAGGTCGGCAACCTGCTCGGCCTCGAACTGAGCGACTCCGAGCACTCGGCGGTGGTCGCCGACCGCCGCCGGCTGGTCGCCGCGATCAAGCGGCGCCGCCCCGCCAAGGCGCGGGAGCTGGCCGAGGCCCAGGTCGCCGCCGAGACGGCGCGGCTGGTGGCGCTGCGGCTCGCGATGGCGAAAACCGAGGGGGATCCGAAGGCGAGCCGCGCCTCGCGCGACATCCTCGCCGAGGTGAAGGCCGACCTGGCGCGGATCTTCGACCAGCTGACCGGGCTGGCCGCCCGCTTCGCCGAGCTGCGGCGGGAGAACCCGGCGCCGACGGTCGACGACCTGGCCGCCCTGCGCCCGACGATCTTCGACATCCTCGACTCGGGCGGCGACCTGGTGGCGGGGGCGGGCCTGGTGGTCGCCCCCGGCCTGCTCGCCGACTCGGAGCGCTGGCTCGAGTGGTGGTCGCGGACCGGACCCGACGCGCGTCCCGAACCGATGCGCGCCAACCTCGACCGCGAGGCGCCGGACTTCTACGACTACACGACCGCCGACTGGTTCGCGACACCGCTCGCCACCCGCGAGCCGCGGCTCTCGGGGCCCTTCGTCGACCACGCCTGCACGAACACCTGGGCGATCACGCTGTCCCTGCCGGTCGAGATCGACGGAGGGTTCTGCGGCGTCGCCGCCGCCGACGTCCTGGTGTCGAGCCTCGAGCGCCGCATCGTGCCGCGGCTCGCCCGGCTCGACGGCCGCGTCGCCCTGGTCACCGCCGAAGGCCGCGTGATCGCCTCCAACGACGCCGCGCTGGTCTCCGGGCAGCGCCTGCCCCTGGACGACGCCGCCGCGACCCCGGAGCCGGCCGGCCCGGTCGACTCGCTCCACCTGCTGGACCTCTAGCGTTACCGGCCCGTCAGCCAGGCGGAGAGCTCCTCCAGGGCGTCGGGGATCACGTAGTAGTAAGACCACAGCCCGGGGCGCTCGGAGCCGACGATCCCGGCGTCCTTCAGCTTCTTGAGGTGATGGGAGACGGTCGGTTGGGAGAGGTCGAAGAGGGGCACCAGCTCGCACACGCAGACCTTGCCCGCGTGCTTGCGCAGGACGTCGACCAGCTGCAGGCGGACCGGGTCCCCGAGCGCCTTGGCGATCGCCGCCATGCGCTGGGCCTGCTCGCGCTCCACGTCGGGATAGACGACCGGCTCGCAGCAGGGCTCTCCCGGCGGCCGCTTGGTCTTCGGCTCGAGCTCCAGATCGACGTTCATCTATTTACAAATATCTATTGAACTTCGACTTGTCAATGCTTAGGATCGGCGCCGTTCCATAGAGGATCACGAATCGGAGGGGGCGACCGCCCGGATGACAGCGGTCAGGATCAGCGACGAGCGGGAGAGGGCGGCGGTCGGCGGCCCGGAGGGCGACGTGCCGGCCGACCTGGCGCGCCGGCTCTCCACCCTCGACCGCTACCTGCCGCTCTGGATCGGCGCCGCGATGGGCTTCGGGATCGGGCTGGGGGCGCTGATCCCCGGACTCGAGAGCGCCCTCTCCTCGGTGGCGGTCGGCGGCACCTCGCTGCCGATCGCGATCGGCCTGCTGCTGATGATGTACCCCGTCCTCGCCCGGGTGCGCTACGAGGAGCTCGGCCGGCTGCGCGCCGAGCGCGGGCTCTTCACCGCCTCGCTGGTCCTCAACTGGGTGCTCGGGCCGCTGCTGATGTTCACCCTCGCCTGGCTGATGCTCCCCGACCAGCCCGAGTACCGCACCGGCCTGATCGTCGTCGGCCTGGCCCGCTGCATCGCGATGGTCCTGATCTGGAGCGAGCTGGCCTGCGCCGACCGCGAGGCGACCGCCGTCCTCGTCGCGATCAACTCGCTCTTTCAGATCGTCGCCTACTCCATTCTCGGGTGGTTCTACCTCTCGGTGCTGCCCGGCTGGCTCGGCCTCGACACCGAAGGCTTCTCGGTGAGCATCTGGGAGGTCGCGCGCACCGTCCTGATCTTCCTCGGGATCCCGCTCGCCGCCGGCTACCTGACCCGGGTCGTCGGGCTGCGCCGCAGGGGCCGCGAGTGGTACGAGCGCACCTTCCTGCCGCGGATCGGGCCGATCACCCTCTACGGGCTGCTCTTCACGATCGTCCTCCTCTTCGCGCTACAGGGACACCAGATCACCGGCCACCCCCTCGACGTGGTGCGGATCGCGCTGCCGCTGCTCGCCTACTTCGCGGCGATGTTCGCGATCGCGTTCGCCTGGGGCATCGTCGCCGGCTACGGCTACCCGCGGACCGCGACGCTCGCCCTCACCGCGGCCTCCAACAACTTCGAGCTGGCGATCGCGGTGGCGATCGGCGTGTTCGGCGCGACCTCGGGCGAGGCGCTGGCGGGCGTGGTCGGGCCGCTGATCGAGGTTCCGGTCCTGGTCGGCCTCGTCTACTTCTCGCTGTGGGCGCGGGGGCGCTGGTTCGGCCGGCCGCCGACCCCGGGCGCCGCGAGGGCGACCTGATGGCCGACGCGCTCTTCGTCTGCCTGCACAACGCGGGCCGCTCGCAGATGAGCCGCGCCCTCTTCGAGCGCGCCGCCGAAGGCCGCCACGGGGCCGAGGCCGCGGGCACCCGGCCCGCCGACCGCCTCCACCCCACCGTGGTCGAGGCGATGGCGGAGATCGGGATCCACCTCGCCGACCGCCGCCCGCGGCTCCTCGACCGGGAGATGGCCGAGCGCGCCGACGTCGTCGTGACCATGGGCTGCGGCGACGAATGCCCCTACATCCCCGGCAAGCGCTACCTCGACTGGGACCTCGAGGACCCGGCGGGGATGCCGATCGAGCGGGTGCGGGAGCTGCGCGACGAGATCGCCGCGCGGGTCGAGGCGCTCCTCGCCGAGCTCGATGCCGCCGACCCTGGGGCCCGGCCGTGACCCTGGTCGGCATCAACGGCTTCGGCCGCATGGGACGGCTGGCGCTGCGCGCCGCCTGGGGATGGCCGGAGCTCGAGTTCGCGCTCGTCAACGAGCCGGCGGCCGACGCCGCGACCGGTGCCCACCTGCTCGAGTTCGACTCCGTCCACGGCCGCTGGTCGCCCGGCATCGAGGCCCGCCCGGACCGCCTTGCGATCGAGGGTCGGGAGATCGGCTGGTCGGCGGAGTCGACCCCGGGCGCGGTCGACTGGGCCGCCGCCGGCGTCGAGGTCGTCCTCGAGTGCTCCGGCCGCTTCCGCACGCTCGAGTCGCTGGCGCCGTACTTCGAGCGCGGCGTGCGCAAGGTCGTGGTCGCCGCGCCGGTCAGGGAGGAGGGCGCCCTTAACGTGGTGGTCGGGGTGAACGACGATCCGGCCGCGCTCGCCCGCCACGACGTCCTCACCGCCGCCTCCTGCACCACCAACTGCCTGGCGCCGGTCGTCAAGGTGATCCACGAGGGGATCGGCATCGAGCACGGCTCGATCACCACCCTCCACGACCTCACCAACACCCAGGTCATCGTCGACGCCCCGCACAAGGACCTGCGCCGGGCGCGGGCGTCGAGCCTCTCGCTGATCCCCACCACCACCGGCTCGGCCACCGCGATCGGCCTCATCTTCCCCGAGCTGCGGGGCAGGCTGAACGGCCTCGCCGTGCGGGTGCCGCTGCTGAACGGCTCGCTCACCGACTGCGTCCTCGAGGTCGCCCGCCCGACCACGGTCGAGGAGGTGAACCGCCTGCTCGCCGCGGCGGCCGCCGGCCCGCTGGCCGGGATCCTCGGCTACGAGACCCGGCCGTTGGTCTCGGTCGACTACCGCGACGACCCCCGCTCGAGCATCGTCGACGCGCCCTCGACGATGGTCGTCGACGGCACCCAGGTGAAGGTGCTCGCCTGGTACGACAACGAGTGGGGCTACGCCAACCGCCTGGTCGAGCTGGCCCGGGCGGTCGCCGCCGACCCCGGGGGCGCCTGCTGATGGCCGCCGCCGGCGCGCTCGACCGCCGCGCCGACCTGCGCAACTACATCCTCGTCACCGGCGCCTACTGGGTCGAGACCCTGGCCGACGGGGCGACCCGGATGCTCGTCCTCTTCTATTTCTACGAACTCGGCTACTCGCCCTTCACGGTCGCCTCGCTGTTCATCTTCTACGAGATCTTCGGCGTCCTCACCAATCTCGTCGGCGGTTGGCTGGCGGCGCGCTTCGGGTTGCGCAGCACGCTCTTCATGGGGCTCGGCACCCAGGTCTTCGCGACGGCGATGGTCGGCCTCGCCCCGGCGGCGTGGCTGGTCATCCCCTACGTGATGGCCTCGCAGGCGTTCTCCGGAATCGCCAAGGACCTGACCAAGATGAGCTCCAAGAGCGCCGTCAAGCTGGTCGTGCCGGAAGGCGACCAGGGCTCCCTCTACCGCTGGGTGGCGGTCCTCACCGGCTCCAAGAACGCGCTCAAGGGGGTCGGCTTCTTCGTCGGCGCCGCGATGCTGACCGTGGCGGGCTTCCAGGCCTCGATGCTGATCCTGGCGGGCTCCGTGCTGAGCACCCTGATCGCGGTGGCGGCGCTGATGCGCGGCCATCTCGGCAGGCCCGACGCCAAGGCGAGGTTCAAGCACATGTTCTCCAACAGCCGCGCCGTCAACTTCCTCGCCGCGGCGCGGATCTTCCTCTTCGCCTCGCGCGACGTCTGGTTCGTCGTCGGGCTGCCCGTCTACCTGGAGACGGTCCTCGGCTGGAGCTTCCTGGCGACGGGCGGCTTCCTCGCGATCTGGGTGGTCGGCTACGGCCTGGTCCAGGCGGCGGCGCCGCGATTCATCCGCGGCCGCGGCGCCGTCGCCGAGCCGGGCGGGAGCACCGCGGCCTGGCTAGCATTCGCCCTCGCCGCGCTGCCGGCGGCGATCGCCACCGGCCTCACCCTCGGCGCGGACCCGACCCTGGTGCTGGTGACCGGGCTGATCGCCTTCGGCGTCGTCTTCGCCGCCAACTCGGCCGTCCACTCCTTCCTGATCCTCGCCTACTCCGCGCACGACACGGCGACGATGAACGTCGGCTTCTACTACATGGCCAACGCCGGCGGGCGGCTCGTTGGGACGGTCCTCTCGGGGCTGCTCTACCAGCTGGGCGGGCTCGAACTGTGCCTCTGGGCCTCGACCGCGTTCGTCCTCGCCGCGGCGTTCCTGTCGCTGATGCTGCCGAGCCAAACGCCCGACCGGCCGCTGGCGGCCGACGTCCTGGCGCCGGCCGGCTGAGCAAGGATCCGCGGAGGGGGTACCCGTTGCGTCGAACCCGAATGAGGGAGGACCGATGGCGACCCAGAAGGACACCGTCGACGCGCTGCTGAAGCTGCACGGCGAAACGTACGCCGAGGAGCTCGGGATCGAGATGAGCGACCCGCGCCCGTCCGACCTGTTCCAGCTGCTCTGCGCGGCGACCCTGTTCAGCGCCCGGATCGACGCGGGGATCGCGACCGAGGCGGCGCGCAACCTGAAACGGCGCGGCTGGCGCACGGCCAGGAGGCTCGCGGACTCCTCCTGGGAGGAACGGGTCGAGGCGATGAACAACGCCGGCTACACGCGCTACCAGGAGCGCACCGCGACGATGCTCGGCGAGATGTCCGAACGCCTGCTGGAGCGCTGGGGCGGCGACCTGCGAAAGCTGCGCGAGGAGGCCGAACGGGACCCGCAGGCGGAGCGGCGGCTACTGAAGGAGGCCAAAGGCCTCGGCGACGTCGGCGTCGACATCTTCTTCCGCGAGACGCAGGTCAGCTGGGAGGAGCTGCTGCCGTTCGCCGACGAACGCTCGCTGGAGGCGGCGCGGCGGCTGGACCTCCCCGACGACCCGGAGGGGCTGGGGGACCTCGCATCCGGCCCGACCACCTTCACGCGGCTGGTCGCGGCCCTGGTCCGGACCGAGCTGGAAGACGACTACGACGCGGTCCGCGAGCGGGCGCGCGACTGACAGTTGCGCTGCCGGCACCGGTGCGCGGGAGCGGCCCGTGGCCTCCGGTTGCTACCTTGAGCGGGTCGGGTAGGCGAACCGCGCCGCCCGAGAGGTTCCGTTTCCTCCGCGTGCCACCTGGCGCCTTGGGGTCGCAGGATCTCCCAAGACGTTCAAAAGAGCAGGAGAAACATCATCACCTCGTTTGCCGACCTCGGCACCTCCAAACCTGTCGTCGACGCCCTCGCGGAGCGCTCGATCGACAGCCCGTTCCCGATTCAGGAGATGGTCATCCGCGACGCGCTGGAGGGCTTCGACCTCCTCGTCCAGTCCCCGACCGGCTCCGGCAAGACGCTGGCCTTCGGGATCCCGCTGGTCGATCTGATCGAGCCCGGCAAGGGCGGCCCGCGGGCCCTCGTCCTCGCCCCCACCCGCGAGCTCGCGGGCCAGATCGTCGACGAGCTGGAGACGCTCGCCGAGGCGCGCGGCCTGCACATCGCAGCCGTCTACGGCGGCGTCGGCTTCGGCCCGCAGATCAAGGCGGCGAAGCGCGCCGACATCCTGGTCGCCACGCCGGGCCGGCTCGAGGACCTGATCGAGCGCGGCGCCGTGGCGCTCGACCGGGTCGAGGCGCTCGTCCTTGACGAGGCCGACCGGATGCTCGACATGGGCTTCCGCCCCGCCGTCGACCGGCTGGTCGACCGCACCCCGGACGACCGCCAGACCCTCTTCTTCTCGGCCACCCTGGAGGGCGCGACCGGCCGGGTGGCCGCCTCCTACACCTACGAGCCGCGCTCCCACACCCACGCCGAGCCGGAGCGCGCCGAGCCCGCGGTCGAGCACCGCTTCGTCGCCGTCGCCTCCCAGGACGCGAAGCTCGACCGCCTGGTCGAGCACCTGAACGAGGAGGACGCCGGCCGCTCGCTGGTCTTCGTCCGCACCAAGCGCGGCGCCGATCGGCTGGTCAAGCGGCTGGGCCGCCACGACCTCGAGGCGGTCGCGATGCACGGCGACAAGAGCCAGCGCCAGCGCGAACGGGCGCTCGCCCAGTTCGAGCGCGGCGACGTGCTGACCCTGGTCGCCACCGACGTCGCCGCCCGCGGCATCGACGTCCCCGACGTCGCCCGGGTGATCAACTACGACGCGCCCGAGGACCGCGAGGCATACGTGCACCGGGTCGGGCGCACCGGCCGGGCCGGCCGCACCGGCACCGGCATCAGCTTCGTCCTCGCCGAGCAGGCCGAGGACATGCACCGGATCCGCCTCGGGCTCGGCCTCGCCGACGGGGTAGAGGCGCCGCGCGGCGCGACGAGCAGCGCCGGCCCCGACCGACGGCGGCGGCGCAACCGGCGCCGGCGCTCCAAGCCGAAGGCAGCCGTCTAGCGTCATGGAGGTGGGGATCGCACTGGCGGTCGTGGTGGCGGTGATGACCAATCTCGCCTCGCTGCTCAAGCACCGCGGCTGCCAGGACAGCCGCACGGTCTGCCTGCACCGCCCGCTCGACGGGCTGCGCGACCTGGCGGGCTCGCGCTGGTTCGTCGCCGGCTGGCTGCTCGCGGCGCTCGCCTGGCTGGCCCACGTCGCCGCGCTCTCGCTGGCTCCGATCTCCCTCGTGCAGGCGGTGCTGGCGGGCGGCGCGGTCACCCTCGCGGTCCTCTCGCAGCGGCTCTTCGGCGACCACGTCGGCCGGCGCCAGTGGCTGGCGCTGGTGGTCGGCGCGACCGGCCTCGTCCTCCTCGTCCTCACCCTGCCGAACTTCCACGGCGCCGACTCCCACTTCTCGCTGGCGGCGATCGCCGGCTTCGAGGGCGGCCTGGTCCTGCTCGCCGCCGGGATCGCGCTCGGCCACCGGGCGGCCCGCTTCGCGGCGCGCCGCGGCGTCATGCGCGCCGTCCTCGCCGGGCTGCTCTTCGCGCTGGCGGGGATCGCGATCAAGGCCGTGATGGGCTCCGGCGGCGGCCTGATGATCGTTCCGCTGGTGCTCTTCACCGTCGCCTGCGGCGGCCTCGCCCAGTACACCGCCGTCGCCGCCCTGCAGGGAGGCGGCGCGGTGGAGACGATCGGCCTGATGGGCCTGGTCGCCAACGCCGTCCAGATCGTCGGCGGCATCCTCGTCTTCGGCGATCCCCTCTCGCCCAGCCCGCTGGGGATCGTCCTGCAGGCGTCGGCCTTCGCGATGGTCTGCCTCTCCGCCCTGCTCCTCCCCTCCCCGGCGGCCGCCCGCCGGGTCCCCGCCCCGGCCTGAGATCCCGCCGGCCGACCGGTCCATCGCGGGGTTGCGGTGTTCGTAACTTGGCTATGCGTCAAGTTGCGAACACCGCAATGGCCGAGCCGCGAACCATCTAGCGTGTCGGCGCGATGATCCGCGCGGTCACCTTCGACTTCTGGAACACGATCGCCGCTGAGCCGCCCGGCGGGACGATGCGCGAGGCGCGCCGGGTGGCGGTCGCCGCCGCCTGTGAGTCGTGCGGCCTGCGGATCGAGGAGGAGGCGCTGGCGGCGAGCCTCGGCGAGGTCATCCGCGCCCGCGAGGCGGCCTGGGCCGAAGGCAGGCACGTCTCCCCCGAGGAAGGCGCGCGGGACCTGGTGGCGGCGCTCGGGGCCGAGCCCGAGGCGGCCGAGGTCATCGTCGCCGCCTTCCTCGGCGCCGGTCGCGACGCCGAGCTGCGCCTCGCGCCGGGGATCGGCGAGACGCTCGAGCGGCTGCGCGGGGAAGGCCTCGCCCTCGGGATCGTCTGCGACGCGGGCTTCACCGGCGGCGTGATCCTGCGCGAGTTCCTGGCCGGCGAGGGCCTCCTCGACCACTTCTCCGGGTGGGGGTTCTCCGACGAGGTCGGCGCCTACAAGCCGGCGCCGCCGATCTTCGAGGCCGCCCTCGCGATGCTCGGCTCCGAGCCCGCCGCGGCGCTTCACGTCGGCGACCTGCGCCGCACCGACGTCTCCGGCGCCCGCGGTGTCGGCATGCGGACCGTCCGCTACCGCGGCCTCGCCGACGACCCCGAGGAGGGCGCCGAGGCCGACTTCGTGATCGACAGCCACCGGGAGCTGCCGGGCCTGGTGTCGGCGCTCGACTGAGGCCGGGCCGCCGTCCGGGGGCGGCGGCCCGCGCGCCGAGCGACGCGGCGGCGGCCCTCCCGGCCGGCGGACCTCAGCCGGTGCCGTTCATCCTGGCGCTCGCGCGGTAGCTCTCGAGGGTCGCGTCGGTGGTGTCGCCGCCGAAGAAGAGACGGCCGCGAAGGGTCGAGGCGTAGTCGTCGATCGCCATGCCGAGGACCTCGGCGCGGACCCGCAGCTCGTGCGGTCGGCCCGATTCGCCGGCCTCGGCGGCCAGCGCGCTGAGGAAGGGCAGCAGGCCGGCCAGGGCGCGCTCCTCCTCCTGGGTGCGGAAGTAGTGGTTGATCGGGAAGTGGATGAGGTCGCGGCGGACGCGGATCAGCTGGCCCGCGAAGGAGGCGAGCATCGACTCCAGCAGCCGCGGGTCGGCGTCGGCGAGCTTCTCCCCGAGCCGCTCCTCGGTGGCGCGGGCGAGGTGGACCTCGTCGGCCAGCGCGTCGCGGCGGGAGATCGCGTTGTAGATCGAGATCAGCCAGGAGATGCTGGCGGTGAGCAGGCCGAGGCCGAAGAGGGTCTCCACCGGGCTGAGGATGCGCAGCAGGGACGCGGCGGGCGAGATGTCGCCGTAGCCGAGGCTGGTCAGGTTGACCAGCGAGATATAGAGAGCGTCGAGGAAGCCGGTGTGCGCGGCGGGGTCGAGGCCGCGGTCGAAGGTGAAGCCGGCGGGCAGCTGCGGCCAGAAGACGAAGGCCCAGCCGAGCGCCAGCAGCCCCGCCCAGGTGCCGACCACGATGATGTAGCTGGTCGGGCCGACCAGCAGCGCGACCCGCCGTCGCCGCGAGACCCGGCCGGCCAGCGTCGAGACGCCGAGCACGATGCGGCGGGCGATCGCCGCCCGCCCGGCAGGGTGGAAGAGGACGTCGAAGATGTCGCGCAGCGCCACCGCGATCAGCGCGATCCCGACCAGGGTCCAGACGATGGTCATCCCGGTAGCTAATCAGCGCCCTGCGGCGCCCGGGCGCCGCGCGCGGCGCGGCGCGGCGCGCCCGGCCCCGGGCGAAGCCGCTTGTGGAGCTCGACCGCGACGGCGACGCTCAGCCCGACGGCGACGATCTCGCCCCAGGTGGCGAGGTCGAGCGGCTCGAGATGCAGCGCCGCCTGGGTGGGCGGGAAGTAGAGCGCGCCGACGTGAAGCGCCATCGCGACCGCGGTGCCGACGAAGAGCAGGGGATTGGCGAACGGGCTCTTCGCGAACAGCGAGTGCAGTTCGGAGCGGCAGTTGCCGACGTGGACGACCTGGAACACCACCATCGTGGTCAGGGCGATGGTGCGCGCCTCCTCGAGCGAGGAGCCGGACGCCCGCTCGGCGAGGAAGAGCGCCAGGGTGCCCGTCGCCATCACCACGCCGACCAGCACCGTGCGCTCCCAGAGCAGCGAGGAGATCACGCCCTCGGCGCGCGGCCGCGGCGACTGGCGCCGCACGTCCGCCTCGCCGGGCTCGAAGGCGAGGGCGACGTCCTGGGCCCCGTTGGTGACGAGGTTGAGCCACAGCAGCTGCACCGGCAGGAAGGGCAGCGGGAGCCGGAACAGCAGGCTGACCAGCACCGCGATCACCTCGGCGGCGCCGGAGGAGATCAGGAAGAAGGTCGTGTTGCGGACGTTGGCGAAGGCGACCCGACCCTCTTCGACGGCGGCGAAGATCGTCGCGAAGTCGTCGTCGGTGACGACCATGTCGGCCGCCTCCTTGGCGACGTCGGTCCCCGAGCGGCCCATCGCGGCGCCGATGTCGGCCGCCTTCAGGGCCGGGGCGTCGTTGACCCCGTCCCCGGTCACGGCCACCACCTCGCCGCCCGCCCGCAGGGCCTCGACGATCCGCAGCTTGCCGCGCGGCGAGATCCGGGCGTAGACCGACACCCGCCCGACCGCCTCGCGCAGCTCGTCCTCGCCCATCCGGTCGACCGCCTCGCCGGCCAGCACCTCCGCCCCGTCGCCCGCGATCCGCAGCTGCGCGGCGATCGCGGCGGCGGTCACGGCGTGGTCGCCGGTGATCATGATCACCCGGATGCCCGCCTCGCGACAGGCGCGGACCGCGCCGACCGCCGCCTCGCGCGGCGGGTCCAGCATGCCGATCAGCCCGAGCAGGGTGAGGTCCCGCAGGTGGGCGTCCAGGGAGTCGGGCGCGGCGTCCTCGACGCTGCGCGTGGCGACCGCCAGCACCCGCAGGCCTTCGCCCGCCATGCGCTCCGCCTCGCGCAGGGAGGCGGCGCGGTCGAACCGCGCCCCGGCGGCGTCGCCGCACATCTCGAGAACCCGCTCCGGCGCGCCCTTGACGACGATCAGCTCCCGCTCCCCGTCGCGATGGAAGGTGGCGGCGAAGCGCTCGCGCGGGTCGAAGGGGATCTCCCCCCGGCGGGGCAGCCGCTCCTCGACCTCGTCGCCGAACAGTCCCGCCTTGGCCGCGGCGACCAGCAGCGCCACCTCGGTCGGGTCGCCCCGCACCGAGAACTCCTCCTCCCCCTCGCCCGCCTCGCCGAGCGCGATCGAGGCGTCGTTGCAGAGGGTCGCGGCGAGGAGGGCGCGCGCCAGGGGAGTGCCGGGGGAATGGTCGGCGGGCTCGCCGTCGCGCCAGAACCCGCCGGCCGCCCCGTAGCCCGTCCCGGTCACCTCGAAGGAGGTCCCGCCCGCGCTCACCCGCTCCACGGTCATCCGGTTCTGGGTCAGGGTCCCGGTCTTGTCGGAGGCGATCACCGTGCAGCTGCCCAGCGTCTCCACGGCGGGCAGCCGGCGGACGACGGTGCGCCGCCGCGCCATCCGGCGCACGCTGATCGCGAGGGCGACCGTGAGGACGATCGCCAGCGCCTCGGGGATCGCCGAGACCGCGAGGGCGACGATCGCCAGGAAGAGTTCGCCGAGGTCCTCACCGGCAATCGCGCCGAAGCCGAAGCCGAGCACCCCGATGCCGAGCACCGCGAAGCCGATCGTCCGCGCCAGGCGCGCGATCCGCGCCTGCAGCGGCGTCTCGACGAGGCCGATCTCGCCGAGGCTGGTCGAGATCTTGCCGAGCTCCGTTTCGGTCCCGGTCCCGACCACCAGCCCGGCGCCGCGCCCGAGGGTCACCGCCGCGCCGCTGTAGAGCATGTTCGAGCGGTCGGCCATCGGCGTCTGGGCGGGCAGCGCGCCGGCCAGCTTGGCGACGGTCTCCGACTCGCCGGTCAGGTGAGACTCGTCGACCTCGAGGCCCGCCCCGGAGATCAGCCGACAGTCGGCCGGGATCCGGGAGCCGGCCTCGACGACCACGACGTCGCCGGGGACGATCGCCTGGGCGTCGACCTCGAGCTCGCGGTCCCCGCGCAGCACCCTCGCCCGGGTGCCGGCCAGCCGGCGCAGCGCCGCCATCGAGCGTTCGGCCCGGAACTCCTGCAGGAAGCCGACCAGCGCGTTCATCGCCAGCACGACGGCGATCACGGCGGCGTCCAGGTACTCGGCGAGGAGGACGGTCACCACCCCGGCGGCGAACAGGATGTAGACGAGCGGGCTGCGGAACTGGCGCGCCGCGATCGTCAGCGCGCCGCCGGCCTGCTCCGCGGGCAGCTCATTGGGGCCGAACCGAGCCAATCGGGCGCCGGCCTCCGCGGGGTCGATGCCGCCCGGGCCCGAGCCGAGCGCGTCGAAGAGCGCCTCCGGCTCGCTCGCCCACGCCTCGCGGGCGGGCTCCATGCCGCTGCCGTCGATATCGCTCACGCCGGCCATCCGACGAGGCTAGATGGTCGATTCCACGGCAGGGTGTGACCGGGGGCGCGCCTGGCCAAGCGGATCAAGGACGCAGGGCGCAGCCTTTGCTGGTGGGCAAAGGCAAGCCCGAGGACGCCGAGACGCGCAGGGTGCCAGGCGCGTCATCGGCCGTGCGGTGTCGTGGGATCAACCATCTAGGCCCGCCGCCCGGGCCCAGGAACGTGGCCGGTCCGCATCGCGACTGGCGCTTTCTACGGATGGCCGCCGAGCCGTCCCCTCCTAGCCTGACCCCGAACGGGCACCCGCGACGAGGAGGCATGAAGTGATCGACTACACGGCGAGATACGAAGAGCTGAACGGGCTGATCGGGAAGCTGGGCGAAGCCGAGCCGGACACGATGGCCGGCTTCACCACGATGCACGAGGCGAGCGCCGCCCCCGGCACGTTGGGCACGAAGACCAAGGAGCTGATCGCCCTGGCGATCGGGGTGGCGGTCCACTGCGATGGCTGCATCGCCTACCACGCCCACGACGCGATCGAGGCCGGCGCGACCCGGGAGGAGATCGCCGAGACGGTCGCCGTGGCGGTGATGATGGGCGGCGGGCCGTCGGTCGTCTACGGCTCGCAGGCGCTCGAGGCGGCGGACCAGTTCCTGACGGGCGCGCCCGCGTAGGGCGCCCGGGAATCGGGGCGGCGCCCGCGTCGGCCGCGCCCGGCCGGTCAGTCGCACTCGCCGGCGAGCCTGCCGAGGCGCTCGACCAGCCGGCCGAAGAACGCCTTGCGGGTGACGAGCGCGTGCACCCGGCCCGCGGTCGCGATCGGCACGATCAGCACCCGGTGGTGGAGGAAGATCTCGGCCAGCTGGACGTCGGACCAGTCGTCCTCGACGAGGACGTGGTCGGTGGTCAGGTAGCGGCGGATCGGCTCGACCCCGCACTCGATCCGCCGCTCGATCGTCTCGTCGACCGAGCGCGACACCATCGCCGCCGTCGCCAGCTCGCCGACGTAGCGGGGGAAGAGCGCCACCATGAACTCGCGCTCGCCGAAGATGCCGGCGAAGCTGCCGTCCGGCTCGACCGCGGGGAGCGCCGGCAGCCCTGTGTCGATCAGGCGGCGCGCCGCGACGCCGATCCGCTCGCCGGCGGAGAGGGGGTCGACCTCCCGCAGGATCTCCCTGGCTATCGAGTCTGCCATCTCCTCGCTCCTCTCATAGCGCGATGTACCTGATTGCGATGTACCCGGCGGCCAGCCCGATCGAAATCGCCGTCGCCGGCAGCCCGACCCGCAGGAAGTCGACGAAGCCGAAGGGCTTGCCGGCCCGCTCGGCGAGGCCCGCCGCGGCGACGTTCGCCGCCGCCGCGATCATCGTCGCGTTGCCGCCGAAGCAGGCGCCGAGGGCGAGCGACCACCAGTAGGCGTCGTCGCCCCCGGCCCCCGCCCCGTGCTGGATGTCCCTCACCACCGGGATCATCGCGGTGGTGAAGGGGATGTTGTCGACGATCGCCGAGCCGACGGCGGAGACCGAGAGGATCCCGAGCAGCTCCGCGGTCCGCTGCCCGCCGGTCGCGTCCTTGACCGCTTCGGCGACGTGCTCGATCGCGCCCGTCGCCTCCAGGGCGCCGACCATGACGAAGAGCCCGACGAAGAAGAAGAGGGTGGTCCACTCGATGTGCGAGAGGGCCTCCTCGAGGTCCACCTTGGTCACCAGCAGCCCGACCGCGGCGCCGCTGAGCGCCACGGTGGCGGGCTCGATGTGCAGCGCCTGGTGGGCGAAGAAGCCGAGGATGGTGAGCGCCAGGACCGGCCCGGTCCGCCGCAGCTCGCGCGGATCGCGGATCGAGGCGGCGGCGTCCAGCTCCATGATCGCCGCGCGGTTGCGCTCCGCGACGTGGAGGCGACCCCGGAAGACCAGGTAGAGCAGCGGCACCACCGCCGCGAAGGTGACCAGGACGATGGGCGCCAGGTTGACGATGAAGGCGTTGAAGCCGAGCCCGGTCGCCCCGGCGATGATGATGTTCGGCGGGTCGCCGATCAGGGTCGCCGTACCGCCGATGTTGGAGGCGATCACCTCGATCATCAGCAGCGGCACCGCCTCGATGTCGAGCGCGTCGGCGAGCAGGAAGGTGATCGGCGCGATCAGCAGGATCGTCGTCAGGTTGTCGAGGAACGCCGAGAGGAGCGCGGTGATCCCGGCGAGGATCATCGTCAGCCCGAACGAGCGACCGCCCGACAGCTGGCCGGCGCGGATCGCGACGTAGTCGTAGACGCCGGTCTGCTGGGTGAGGTAGACGAGCACCATCATCCCGACGAGCAGCCCGATCGTGTTGAAGTCGATCGACTCGATCGCCTGCTCCTGGGAGAATTCGCCGACGAAGAGCACCACGATCGCGGCGCCCAGCAGGGCGACGTTGGTCCGGTGCAGCTTCTCGGCGGCGATCACCGCCAGCACGATCACGAAGGTCGCTATCGCGATTGCCATCGGGGCCTTTCAGGGGTCGACAAGGACTTGCCGACCAGGCTTCCCGGCGCACCGTCAACCAGGCTACCGTGTGGAGATCGAGACGGGGAGAGAAGCGACGAGGGGAGCCGCGGTTTGAACGCCGTCCTTTCATCCTGGTGGACCGACCCCGGCGCGGACGGTGTGGCCGGCCGGCTGCGCGTGCGCCTCCACCGCCGCGAGCTGGACCGCCGGCTGGCGGCCGGCGCCGACCCCGAGGGGCGCCCCGAGCTGCGGCGGCGCGCCGCCGAGCTGCTCGAGCCGAAGGTCCGCGGCCGGATCGCCGCGGCGCTCGAGCGGGTCTGCGGCGAAGCCGAGGGCCCCGCCCGGCCCTTCGAATCGGTCGCGCCGCTGGCGCGGTCGGCGATTTGCGACTGCGCGGCGGAGATCCGCCCGATCGTCGCCCGGCTCGACGCCGGGACCGGGGTCGGCCCGCGGGCCGTCGCCCGGGCCGCGGTCCTCCTACACGACGACGACAGCCCGCTGTACTCGCCACGGGCCTCGGCGGCCGAGCTGCGCCAGGCGCTCGCCGCGGTCGCGGCCGAGATCGAGGCCGGCTGACCCTCACCCGGCCGGCCGGGAAGACCGGCCGCCCGAGGCGCACCGGGGGGTGTCGCCGCGGAACGGATGTCGCTCGGACGGGTTAGACGGCGGCCGATTGCGGGGACATGGTGTCCCATGTCGAATATGCCTGAGCTTCCCGACGTCCCCGGAAAGACCCTCGTCGCCGACACCACGAAACGGCTGTGGCACCTGGCGGAGGATGCTGCCGGCGGAGTGATCGCGGCCGGCGGCTTCCTGGCCCGGCGGGTGCTCGGCCAGGGCGGCCGAGGCGACGGCGGTCCGCGGGCGGAGCGTGGCGCGGAGGCCGAGCTGGTCGTGGAGGTCGGGCTCGGCGCCGAGGTCGAGTCGGGGGCGCCGGAGGGGATCGGTCCGCGAGCCGTGGAGCCCGAGCCGCCCGCAGCGGCGGCCCCGGAGCCGCAAACGACCGAGCCCAAGGCGAAAGCGTCCAAACCCAAACCGAAACCGGCCAAACCGAAGCCCGCCAAGCCCAAAGGGTCGAAACCGAAGCCGGACAAAGCCAAACCCGAGAAATCGAAGGCCGGCGCGCCGAAAGCCAAGCCGAAGCCGGCGAAAGCGAAAGCCGCGGGGAAAGCGGCGAAAGGGAAAGCCGCGGCGAACGAGCGGCAAGACGAGAAGCCGTCGCCCACCGGGACCGACGCGCCGCGGAAACCGGCGGCCGAACCGGGCAACATCGCGGGCGACCGCGAGCCGCACCACGCGCCGAACAACCCGGTCGGCGAGCCCGACGAGACCGAGTACCCGGACCCGTTCGAGCGGCGCGAGGACCCACGCGACCCGGCCGACCCCGACAACGCCCCCTTCGGCGCCGAGCCGCACTCGCCGACCGGTGCCGAGAGCACCAGCGAACCACACCCCGGCGAAGACCCCGAGGCCGGGGACCGGGCCAGGCCCCCGCGGCGCGAAAAGCTCGACGACTGACCGTCCCGTCCGCGGCACGACCCCCCATGTCCGCGCACTGACAGGCGCCGTTTCCGCGCCGCGGCGGCGGGGCAGCTACGCGAGCGCATGCTGAGACGCCATCTCCGCACCTCGGTGGTCGAAAGCGCCGCCCCGTACGGCTACACGCTGACCATCTTCGGCGCCGGCTCGGTCACCGAGTACATCGTCGGCAAACCGCACGTCTTCGAGGTCCTGCTCTACCTCGGCGGCGCGGTCGGCGGCTTCCTGCTGATCGGCCTGGTCGCCTACGGCCGGCTCACGGTCCGGCTGCGCAAACCGGAGCCCACGCCGGAAGCGATCTGGGGCCACGCCGCCGTGCTGTCGGCGGGGTTGTCGATCTTCGCCTGCTGGGTGTTCCTGCAGGTTCTCGACACCAACCTCTCCTGGCTGATCGTCGGCTTCCTCGCGACCGCCATCTACCTGTTCCTCAACGCGGTGCAGACGACGATCGCCTCCGCCTCGGAGTAGTGAGCAGCGGCCCTGCCGGGCGCGCCCCCTGGGCACGCGCCGCCCGGCCGGCGCCGACGCGCCCTGGCTAGAAGCGCGGCAGCGGGAAGCCCATGCGCAACTCGGTGCCGCGGCCTTCCTGGCAGATCTCCAGCCGGCCGCTCAGCCTGGCGATGATCGCCAGCCCGAGGCCGAGGCCGTCGGAGGGCTCGGTGCCGAACCCTGTCCCGCGGTCGATCACGCGGATCTCCAGCCAGCCGTTGCCCGCCGAGGCGGCCAGGGTGACGCGTTCGCCCTCGCGGGCGTTCGCGTGTTTCACGGCGTTGGTGACCGCCTCCGACACCGCGAGCCCGACGTCGGCCGCCAGGGCCTCGCCCGCCCCGTGCTCGGCGGCGAACGCGACGGCGGCGTGACGGAGGGCGGGGATGGCCGCCGGCCCGGCGGGCTCGCAGAGCTTCAGCGAGACGATCGACCGGCTGCCGGTCGCCTGCCCCGTGCCGAGTGCCGGCCTCACCCGTCGTCCCTGTCGTCGGTCGCCTTCGCCATCGCCATCGCCATTCCCCGCCGCTTGGCGACGACAAGATACCCGGCGTGCCGCTCGACCACCTCCTCGATCTCCTCGATCTCGTGGCCCGGGACGACGAGGAAGCGGTCGAAGTCCGAGCGGACGCCCTCGTACGCCGAGAGCCCCAGCTCGACCGTCTGGTTGCAGCCGAGGTGGCCGCACTCGCAGACGAAGACGGCCGTCCCGGAGGACCCGGTCCCGCGCTCGATCGCCTCGTTCACCTGCCGCCCGTTGATCTCGGCGGCGGCGCGCCGCTGGATCCGGCGCGCTTCCTCGAGGGAATCCGAATTTCGAATCCCATCGCTCATGTAGGAGAAAGCATTCCCGCGGACGGGGTCGCGCAAACCTCCGTGGCGCCGCGGCACCTCGCGGCAGGTCCTCAGACGAGCAGGGCGCGGCGGCGATCGCGCCAGCCCCTCAGACGCGCAGCGCCCGCAGGGCGTTCAGGATGACCGCCAGGTCGATCGCCTCCTGCAGCAGGGCGCCGGAGAGCGGCGGCAGGTAGCCGAAGGCGGCGACGCCCATCGCCGCGAAGCTCAGGCCCATGCCCGCCATGACGCTCTGGCGGGCGATCCGCAGCGCGACGCGACCCGCGTGGATCGCGTCGGCCACGCGGTCGACCCGATCGACGGTGACCACCGCGTCGGCGGTCTCCGAGGAGACGGTGGCGCCCGCCGCCCCCATCGCGACGCCGATGTCGGCGATCGCCAGCGCCGGGGCGTCGTTGACGCCGTCGCCGACCATCATCACCGGCCCCGCGGCGCGGTCCTCGCGCAGCCGGCGGATCACCTCCAGCTTGTCCTGCGGCGACTGCTCGGCGTAGACGCGGTCGATGCCGAGCTCGCGGCCGGTTCGCTCGGCCACCGAGCGGCGGTCGCCGGAGACCATCGCCACCTGCCCGACGCCCTCGGCGCGCAGGCGCCCGACGATCCCGCGGGCGTCGGGCCGCAGGTCGTCGGCCATCACGATCACCCCGGCCAGCGCCCCGTCGACGCCGACCAGCACGCGCGCCTCCCCGGAGCCGTGGCCATCGACGATCGCCGCCGCCTCGAGCTGCTCGCCAGGGACACCCTGGTCGGCGAGGAACTCGCGGCTGCCGACCGCGACGCGGCGCCCCTCGACCGTCCCGGCGATCCCCTGGCCGGGATCCTCGTGGATCGCGCTCGGCTCCACCACCGTCAGGTCGGCCTCTCGCGCCGCCGTGGTCAGCGCCGCCCCGAGGACGTGCGCGGACATGCTGTCGACCGAGGCCGCCAGCCGCAGGACCTCGGCGCGGCCGAGGCCGTCGCGGGGGACGATCTCCCGCACCTCCGGCGTGCCCACCGTGAGCGTGCCGGTCTTGTCGAGGAGGACGGTGCGGACCTGGCCGAGGCGCTCGATCGCGCCCGTCCCCTTGACGACGACGCCGGCGGCGGCGGCGCGAGAGAGGCCGGAGACGAGGGCGATCGGGGCGGCGAGGATCAGCGGGCAGGGGGTGGCCACCACGACCACGGCGAGACCGCGCACGGCTTCGCCGCTGAGCGCCCAGGCGAGCCCCGCGATCAACAGCGTCGCGGGCAGGAAGAAGCCGGCGTAGCGGTCGGCGAGGCGGACCATCGGGGCGCGCTCGGTCTCGGCCTGGGTGACGAGCCGGACCAGGGCCGCGTAGGCGCTCTCGGCGGCGGGGCGCTCGGCGCGCACCTCGAAGGGGGCGCCCGCGTTGGCGGTCCCGCTCAGCACCGGCATGCCGCCCACGAGGGTGACCGGCAGCGGCTCGCCGGTGAGGGTGCTGGTGTCGATCACCGCCTTCTCGCTCAGCAGGGTGCCGTCGACCGGGATCACCTCGCCGGTCCGCACGACGGCGACGTCGCCCGCCACGACCTGCTCGACCGAGACCTCGCGCAGGCCGCCGTCGACCCGGACGCGGGCGCGCTTTGGCGCCCGCTCGACCAGCGCGGTGAGCTCGCGGCGCGCCCGCGCCGAGGCGATTTCCTCGAGCGCCAGGCCGCCGGAGAACATCAGCCCGATGACCACGCCCGCCAGCAGTTCGCCCAGCGCCAGGGCGCCGACCATCGCGACGAGGGCGATCGTGTCGACCCCCATGTGGTGCTGGACCAGCACCGTCCACCCCACCTCGGCCGCCAGCTCGGCGGCGAGCAGCACGAGCACCGCCCGCCAGACCGCGTCTCCCGCGCCCGGCTGCCCGGCGAGGTGGAGGGCGCCGCCGACGACGATCGCGGCGAGCGCGGTCGCGGCGAGGATCCGGGCCCGGTGTTCGATCAGCAGGCGCACGGGCCGATCTTCGCGGAAGCGGAATTTCGGGTCATCCGTATTCCCCCCAACGGGCGGGATCGGGAATCTCATCGTCGGTTTACACGGGGAAGGGATATTTTCGCCCGTATGCAGTCCCCCCTCGAGCCGGCCCGCCGGCGGTCACGTCCCGGCACGATTTCGCGTGCCCAACGCCGGCGAAGGCTGCTGATCCCGCTCGGCGGGATCGTCGCCCTGATCGTCGTGGTGGTGCTGGCGACGAGCGGCGGGGGCGGCGGGGGCGGCGCGACCGCCAAGCCCGATCCGCCGAAGTTCACCGAAAAGCTGGTCGCCAAGCCGGCGTCGAAGCCGCTGCCCGCGCCGATCTCCGGCGAGTCGGTGGTCGGGATGCGCGGCGGCCCGCTGATCCTCGGCGGCCTCGACTCGACCGAAGGCTCGGTCGGCGGCGTCTTCCAGCTCAACCCCGCCGGCGGCGTGCGGGAAGTGGGAGCGCTCGCCGGCCCGCTGCACGACGCCGCCGCCGTGACGCTCGGCAACGAGGTGCTGGTGTTCGGCGGCGGCACCGAAGCGAGCACCGACCAGGTGCAGGCGCTGGCGACCTCCGGCGGGGCGGTCGCCCAAGGCACCACCGCCGCGCTGGTGGGGCGCCTGCCGACGGTGCGCTCCGACCTCAGCGCGGTGACGGTCGGGGGGACCGCCTACGTGCTCGGTGGCTACGACGGCAGCGAAGCGATCGCCTCGGTGCTCGCGACCACCGACGGCACGAAGTTCAAGGAAGTCGCGAAGCTTCCGTCGCCGGGCCGCTACCTCGCGGCGGCGGCGCTCGGCGGGCGCATCTACGCCTTCGGCGGCGAGTCGGTGGGCGGCGCGGCGAGCGACGCGATCCAGGAAGTCGACCCGAAGACCGGCAAGGCGCGGGTGATCGGGCACCTCCAGGCGCCGGTGTCGCACGCGAGCGCCGTGGTTCTCGGCAAGGCGATCTACGTGCTCGGCGGCGAACAGAACGGCCACCCGAGCGACCGGATCTGGCGCTTCCAGCCGGGCAAGAAGCAGGTCACGGCGGCGGGCACCCTGCCGCGGGCGACGGCCGACGGCGCCGCCGCGACGGTCGCCTCCACCGGCTACCTGATCGGCGGCACCGGGAGCGGCGGGACCTCCCTGGCGGACGTCGTGCAGCTCGAAGTGGTGCGCAAGAAGGTCGCCCCGCCGAAGAGCGCCTCCGAAGGCTCGGAAGGCGAAGGCGAAGGGTCCGAAGGCGAAGGCGGAACGGCGAGCGCCGCGAAGGAATGGCCCTTCTCCGGCAAGCTGATGATCGCCGACCGCGGCAACGACCGGATCCTGGTCGTCAATGCCGAAAAGAAGGTGCTCTGGCGCTTTCCCTCCAAGGCGCACCCGGCGCCGCCCGGCGGCTTCTACTTCCCGGACGACGCCTTCTTCACCCACGGCGGCCACCAGATCATCTCCAACGAGGAGCAGAACGAGCGGATCGTCCAGCTCTCCTATCCGCAGGGCAAGCTGCTCTGGTCCTACGGCCACCCGGGCGTGACCGGCTCCGAACCGGGCTACCTGCACGAGCCCGACGACGCCTACCTGTGGAAGAACGGGACCGTCTCCGTCGCCGATGCGCAGAACTGCCGCATCCTGCTGATCTCCCCGCAGAAGAAGGTCCTCAAGGAATTCGGCAGCCCGGAAGCCTGCACCCACGAACCGCCCAACTACCTCGGGTCGCCGAACGGCGACACGCCGCTGGCCAACGGGAACATCCTGATCTCCGAGGTCAACGGCTCCTACATCGACGAAATCACCCCACAGGGGAAGCTCAACTGGAGCGTGCAGCTGCCGATCGAATATCCCTCCGACCCGCAGCAGCTCGGCCCCGATCGCTACCTGGTCGCCGACTACACGAAGCCCGGCGGGATCCTCGAGTTCAACCGCGCCGGAAAGATCCTCTGGTCCTACGCGCCGGAATCGGGCAAGGGGATGCTGAACCACCCGAGCCTCGCCGAGCGGCTGCCGAACGGGCTGATCGCCGCCAACGACGACTACCGCGACCGGATCGTCATCGTCAACCCGAAGACGAAGAAGATCGTCTGGCAGTACGGCACCACCGGCGAACCGGGGACCGGCCACGACCACCTGAAGATCCCCGACGGCTTCGACCTCCTCGCCCCGAACGGCACCACCCCCACGCACCCGTACACGGGTTAGGCGGCCGATCCGCCGCCGCCGGCCGTCCGGTCACGAGACCGCGGTCGACCCTTGACCCGGTCCCGAGATCGCGGTCGACCCTTGACCCGGTAGGCGGGCGGTAGGACGACCGCGCCGGGGCAGACGGGAGAAAGGTCGACCGCGCCGGTCGGGAGGTGTTGAAAGGACCCGCACCAGAGGCGGGCCCGGCGCGTGCTGCGCGGGCCAAGGCGCGCCGGGCTCCAGAACGGACAGAGTCCCCCGGCGGTCCTAGGACCAAAGTCTTCTTGAGACCCGGACCGCGTCGGGCGCATGCTCATGTCACACACCAACCACCCCCCAGAAGGAGTGAGCGACATGAACAGATTCACCCGACTTCTCGCAGTGACCGGCATCACCGGCGCCCTGGCCCTCGGCGCGACCGGCGTCGCGGCGGCCGCGGGCCCCAACCAGGCGCCGCAGCAGAGCCGCGACCGGGTCACCAACGTCAAGGACGTCAAGCCGAGCGTCGACCGCAACTCGAGCCGCGACCACAGCAAGAAAGACCGCGGCGGCAAGCACGACTCGAGCAGCAAGGACCACGGCAAGAAGCACGAGCGCAGCTCGCGCCGGTAGGGCGGGACATGCCCGCCCTGGCGGCCCCGCAACGCGGCGGGGCCGCCTCCGCCGCAAGTCGCAGAGCACCCGGCCCGGCCCCACGCCGGCCGTTACCGTGCCCATGGGGCCCCTCGGGCCTCTTCCGTCTCCCCCGCCCTACTGCGCCGGGCCGATGCCGTGGCGGCGCGCCCAGAGGGCGGCCTGGGTGCGGTCGGTGACGCCGATCCGGTCGAAGACCCGGGTCAGGTGGGCCTTGACGGTCTTCTCGCTGATCTCCAGGCGCCGCGCGATCAGCTTGTTCGGCAGCCCGTCGGCGACCAGGGCGAGCACCTCGCGCTCGCGCCCGGTCAGGTCGGCCTCCCGCCGGCCCGCCCGGGCGGCCAGCAGCTCGCTCGCCGCCTTCGGCGCCAGCGGCGACTCGCCGCGGGCGGCGGCGCGGATGCCGCCGATCAGTTCCTCCGGCGGGGCGTCCTTCAGCAGGTAGCCGAGCGCGCCGGCGTCGAGCGCGCCGAGGATCCGCTCGCGGTCGGCGAAGGCGGTGAGGACGACGACGTGGGCGCCAGGGCGCTCGGCGACGATCCGGGCGGTGGCGGCGATCCCGTCGAGGCGCGGCATCGAGAGGTCGATCACGACCACGTCGGGCTCCAGCTCCGCCGCGCGGGCGACCGCCTCCTCCCCGTCGCCCACCGCGCCGACCACCTCGATGTCCTCGGCGACGGCGAGCAGCGATTCGATCCCCGCCCTGACCACCGGGTGGTCCTCGGCCAGCAGCACGCGGATCATCGCCGTGGCACCCCCACCCGCACCCGCGTCCCGGCGCCGGGCGCGGAGTCGACCGTGAAGGTGGCACCCGCCTCCTGGGTGAGATCGCGCAGCATCGACAGCCCGAAGTGTCCCTCGGCGGCGCTCTCCTCGGCGGCCGGCTCGAAGCCCGCCCCGTCGTCGGCCACCTCGAGCACCGCCTCGCCGTCCCGCTCGGACACCGAGACGTCGATCCGCCCCGGTCGCCCGTGGCCGACCGCGTTGCGGACCACCTCCTGGGCGACGCGGAACATCAGCGCCTCGTCCTCCGCCGACAGCGCCAGCCCGCTCGCCATCTCGACGTGCGTCTCGATCCCCCGCGAGGAGGCCGGCCCGAGCAGGTCGGTCAGCGCCGAGCCGAGGCCGGCCTGGCGCAGGTTGGGCGGGTAGATCTCGACCAGCAGGCTGCGCAGCCCGCGGACGCCCTGGCGCGCCTGCGCGGCGCCGCGGCCGAGCTCCTCCGCCGCCGCGACGTCGCCTTCCGCGCGGCTGCGCTCGGCCGCCGCGGCGAGCGTGAACGACAGCCCGGCGAGGTCCTGGACGACGCCGTCGTGCAGGTCCGCGGCGATCCGCCGGCGCTCCGTGCCGGACGCGTCGACCGCCCGCTCCAGCAGCGCCTCGCGCTCGCGGTTGCCGCGTCGCAGCCGGCGCGCCATCGAGGCGGCGATCGGCAGCTGGAGCAGGTACAGCACCCCGACCGCGAGCAGCAGCGCGGGCAGGAAGGCGACCCAGATCGAGTGGGCGCTGGCGGTCACCGAGCCGAAGTGCTGGTAGGCCTCGAAGAGGAACTTGCGCCCGCCGCGGTCGCGGATCGGCAGGTAGACCTCGAGCAGCTTGCCGAGCCCGCGCTCGGAGCTGTTCTCGGGCAGCGAGAGGTCGCTGACGCCGGAGTCGACCGCGCCGGTGCGCAGCGAGGCGACCTCGTCTTCGCCCAGTTCGAACCGCCGGCCGATCAGGTGGGACGCGTCCGAGTAGACGACGCGCCCATCCGGGGCCCAGAGCTTCACCCGCACGATCGGCGCCCGCAGCACCCGTTCCTCGACGACCCGGTTGAAGCGCGCCAGCGCCGCCGGGTCGCCGCGGACGACGCCGCGCGTCAGGTTCGGTTCGACGATCCCCTTGCCGACCAGTTCGGTCAGCTGGCGGGCGTTCTTCAGCGCCTCGTTGGTGCCGACGTTGCGCAGCACCAGGTAGCTGACGACCCCGGCGACGGCGAGCGCCACCAGGCCGCCGAGGGCGAAACGGAGCACGGCCCCGCCGACCGAGGGTGAACCCGCCTTCATCCCTCTAATGCTGCGCCTCCGCGAGCGATCCGAAATCCGTAGAGATTCCCCCGCAAACCGTGGTTCGCCCGAAACCCCCCAGCGCCCCCCGGCGGCGTTCGCAGTTCTCCGCGCATAGCGCGGCAAAGTGCGAACGCGTCGGGCGGTGACCGGGGCACGGGTCAGAAGCGGTGACGGGAGAGGTCGAGGCCGCCGCGGCGTTCGTCGCCGTTGATCGCGGTCAGCGCCGGGACCATCTCGCTGGTCACCAGGCCGCGCTCGGCGGTCAGCTCGTCGACGATCTCGAAGGCCAGCGCGATCCGCTCGGGCCGGTCGACGACGATCGTGGTGACCGGGACGTGGCGGGTCAGCGAGAGGAAGCGGTCCCCGTGCGGGGCATGCTCGCCGTGGAACCCCCAGACGCCGCGCAGCGCGGTGGCGCCGGCGAGGCCCGCTTCGCGCAGCCGGTGGACCAGGGCGACGTGGATCGGCGAGCCGTCGTGCCGGGCGGCCTCCGAGGTGTAGACCATCAGCTTCTGCCAGACGTCGAAGCCGCGCTCGTCGGCGCTCGGCAGGGCGTGGGGACGAGCCAGCAGCTCACCGTCGCGCTTGCAGACCCGCACCCGCTCCAGGGTGAGCAGCGGGCGGCGCAGCAGGCCGCCCACCTCGGGCAGCACCGCCGCGATCCGCGATCCGTCGCCGACCGCGACCAGCATCATCGGCACCTCGCGGTTGCGGCCGAAGAAGCGCGCCCGCCGGCGCTCGCCGCGCACCGTCCCGTCGACCCCGAGGAAGGCGGTGGCACCGGCGATCCCGCGGCGGTGCAGGAGGTCGCAGACCGCGACGAAGGCGGGCGCGCCCCCGACCCGCTCCTGGCGGCCCAGATAGATCGTCAATTTCGTCGCCTCGTGAAGCTCCCGCGGCAGCTCGGTCGCACCGACCTCGCCGCTCAGCAGACGCGCCCGCTCCAGCGTCACCAGCCCGCCCCGCTTCAGCGCGACCGCCTCCTCGAGCACCGCCTCGATCCGCGGCCGGGTGTCGACCGCGACCGACACCATCGGCAGGTCTTCGGAGAAGGTCAGCAGGCGGTCGGTGCGCAGCTGGTGCTTGAGCCCGAAGCCCTCCGTCCCCCGCATCAGGACGCTGGTCTGCAGGCCGGCGGCGCCGTAGAGGTCGAGCAACCGGTCGGCGAGGAGCTCGCCGCCCACCCGTTCGCGCTCGCCGAAGTAGGTGGTCAGCTTCAGCGATTCCTGGCTCGCCGACCGCGGCCCGCTCACAGCGCCCCCCCGATCGCCCGGCCGAGCGCCGCCGCGCCGATCCCGACCGCGAGGCTGACGCCGACGTTCAGCGCCATCGCCGGCCGCCTGCCGTCCTCGCCGAGCCGGTGCGTCTCCAGCATCCAGGTGGAGAAGGTGGTGTAGGCGCCGACCGTCGCCGTCCCGGCCAGCAGCGCCGCGTCCGCCGACAGCGCCAACCCGGAGAGCAGGCCGAGCACGAACGCGCCGCTGACGTTGACCGCGAAGGTGCCGAGCGGGAAGTCGAGCGCCGCCCGCGAGCCGACCGCGCCGTCGACCAGGAACCGCGCGCAGGCGCCGACCCCGCCGAGCAGGGCGACCCCGACCCAGAGCGCCAAGTTCACCCCCGCACCCCCAGCCTGCGGACCGCCGCCGTCGCCACGTGGATCCCGACGAACCCGGCGAGGAGGCTGGCGGCGAGGTAGGCGGCGGCGAGCCCCAGCACGCCGGCGCCGAGCATCTGCACGACTTCCACCTGCATCGTCGAGAAGGTCGAGAGCCCGCCGCAGACCCCGGTCGCCAGGAACGGCCGCCGGTAGCTCGACAGCGGCAGCCGCTCCTGCAGCCGGGTGACGAGGTAGCCGAGCAGGAAGACGGAGACGACGTTGGCGATGAAGGTCGGCCACGGCCAGCTGGTGACCGCGTGCGGGAACGCTTCGCCGAGCCCGGCGCGCGCCAGCGCGCCCGCCGCCCCGCCGGCGAAGATCGCGGCGATCTCGCGTCGGTCCTTCTGCACTCGGGGCTCCTTTCGCTGTGTTGCGGTTTGGCGAAAGAAGCCATCAGCCGTTGTCGTGCTCGGCGGTTCGAGAGGCGGCGCCCCTGCGTCAGGGCCTCATCTGACCGGCCGCACCTTAGCCGATGGCGGGAGAATGGCCCGATGACCGCTGCAAGATCCACTGCGCGCCGGTGAGCGGGCCCGCCGTCGGGCTGGCGCTCGCCGTCTTCCTCGCCTGCCTGGTCGAGGCCGTGGAGGCGGTGACGATCGTGCTGGCGATGGGCGTGACCCGCGGCAGGCGCTCGGCCGCGGCCGGGGTCGTCGCGGCGCTGGCGGTGCTGGCGGTCGTCGTCGCGGTCCTCGGGCCGGCGCTGACCGTGGTGCCGATCGGCGTGCTGCGGGTCGCGGTCGGCGGCCTGCTGCTCGTCTTCGGCCTGCAGTGGCTGCGCAAGGCGATCCTGCGGGCGAGCGGCCGCAAGGCGATCCACGACGAGGACGCGATCTTCGCCGCCGAGCAGGAGGAGGCGCGACGGCAGGCGGCGGCCGCCGCCTCCGGCATCGACCCCTACGGCTTCGGCATCTCCTTCAAAGGCGTGCTGCTGGAGGGCTTCGAGGTGGTCTTCATCGTCCTCACCTTCGGCAGCAACCAGGGCAAGGTCGGCCTCGCCGCCGCGGCGGCGGCGCTGGCGGTGGTGGTCGTCGTCGCTTTCGCCCTGGCCCTCCGCGCCCCGCTCAGCCAGGTCCCGGAGAACGCGCTGAAGTTCGCGGTCGGCGTCCTGCTCACCTCCTTCGGTGCCTTCTGGGCGGCGGAGGGGGTCGGGGCGAGCTGGCCGGGCGGCGACGCCTCCCTGCCGGCCCTGGTGGCCGCCGTCCTCGCCTGGTCCCTGCTGCTGGTCCGCGTCGCCTCGCGACCCGGCGACCGACCCCTGGCGGCCACCGCGTGATCAAGGTGCTCGCCGCCGCCTGGGACTTCGTGGTCGGCGAGGACTGGCGACTGGGGCTGACCACGGCCCTGGCGATCGGTGCCGCCGCGCTGCTGGTCGCGCTCGGCCTGAACGCCTGGTGGGTGGTCCCGCCGCTCGTCGCGTCCGGGCTGGCGGTCGCGGTCCTGCGCTGAGCGAGTTCCACCCGGAACGTCGGTCATCTACGGATGAGCCGCGGCCGCGGGCTCCTATCCTCGCTGCATGCCGAACGCGGCAGGCGCGCACCCCGGCCCCACCCACCGCGGGGCCTCCGACCAGCGAACCGAGGAGGACCGGCAGGCCGACGCGAAGCTCGCCGACGACGCGGGCCTGAGCGGGGCCGAGGCCGAGGCGCGCCTGGCCCGCTACGGGCCCAACGCTCTCCGCGAAGACGAGCGGAGCACGCTGCTCGAGCTGCTCTCCCACTTCTGGGCGCCGATCCCCTGGATGATCGAGATCGCCCTGGTCCTGACCGCGGTCACCGGGCGCTGGCCCGACTTCGGCATCATCGCCGCCCTGCTCCTGCTCAACGGGCTGGTCGGCTTCTGGGAGGAGCACCAGGCCGCCGACGCGATCGCCGCGCTGAAAGAGCGGCTGGCCAAACGGGCGCGGGCCAGGCGGGACGGCGCCTGGGCGGACGTGCCGGCCGAGCAGATCGTCCCCGGCGACCTGCTGACGGTCGCCCGCGGCGCCGTCGTCCCCGCCGACGGCGCCATCCTCGCGGGCACCGCGCAGGTGGACGAGTCGGCGCTCACCGGCGAGTCACTGCCGATCGACAAGGAACGCGGCGAGGATCTCTTCTCCGGCACCGTCGTGTCCCGGGGGGCGCCGCGGCTGCGGGTCCTGGCGACCGGCGCGCGGACCGAGTTCGGGCGCACCGCCGAGCTGACCGAGGAGGGGCCCGAGGAAAGCCACTTCCAGGCGGCGATCTTCTCGATCGGCAAGTACCTGATCGGCATCGCGATGGCGCTGATCGCGGTGATCGTCGTGGTCTCGCTGCTGCGCGGGACGAGCGTCTCGGAAACGCTGGAGTTCGCGCTGGTGGTGACGATCGCGGCGATCCCGGTGGCGCTGCCGGCGGTGCTCTCGGTGACGATGGCAGTCGGCGCCCGCTACCTCGCCCGCCACGAGGCCGTGGTCAGCCACCTGCCCGCGGTCGAGGAGATGTCGGGGGTCGACGTGCTCTGCTCCGACAAGACCGGCACGATCACCCGCAACGAGCTGGCGGTCGCCGACGTGGTGGCCGTGACCGCGGACGGCGACCGGGTCACGGTGCTGCGCGAGGCGGCGATGACGGTCGAGCCGGACGGCGGCGACCCGGTCGACGCCGCCGTGCTGGCCGCCCTGCCGGATCGGGACGACGACCACGAGGTGCTCGAGCTCGAGCCCTTCGACGCCGACCGCAAGCGCGCCGAGGCGCGGGTGCGGGACGCGGGCGGCGGCGAGTTCCGGGTGGCCAAGGGAGCGGTGCAGGCGATCCTCGACCTCTGCGGCACCGGCGACCCGGGCACGGCGCGGGCCCGGGAGGCGACGGCGGAGTTCGCCGCCAGGGGCCGGCGGGCGCTGGCCGTCGCCCGGGCCGACGACGGCGACTGGCGGCTGACCGGCGTGCTGGCGATCGCCGACCCGCCGCGGGAGGACTCGCGCGCCACGATCGAGCGGGCGCGGGCGCTTGGCGTCGAGGTGAAGATGGTGACCGGGGACCGGGTCGAGATCGCCCGCGAGATCGCCGGCCAGGTCGGGATGGGCTCCGAAGTCCTCGAGTCGAACGCGATCGAGCGCCTCGAGGGCGAGGAGCTGGGGCGCCGGGTCGAGGACGCCGACGGCTTCGCCCAGGTGGTGCCCGAGGACAAGTTCCGGATCGTCGCCGCGCTGCAGTCGCGCGGCCACATCGTCGGGATGACCGGCGACGGTGTCAACGACGCCCCCGCCCTCGCCCGCGCCGACGCCGGCATCGCCGTCTCGGGGGCGACCGACGCGGCCCGCGCCGCCGCCGACATCGTCCTGCTCTCGGCCGGCCTCTCGGTGATCGTCGAGGCGATCCACCGCGCACGCGAGGTGTTCCGGCGGATGGCCAACTACGCGATCTACCGGATCACCGAGACGATCCGGGTCGTCCTCTTCGTCACCGTCTCGATCGTCGCCTTCGACTTCTTCCCGGTGACCCCGGTCCAGATCGTCCTGCTGGCGATCCTCAACGACGCCGCCATCCTGACGATCGCCTACGACCGGGTGCAGCCCTCGCCCTGGCCGGAGCGCTGGAACCTGCGCGAGGTGCTGACCGTCGCCTCGGTGCTCGGCATCGCGGGCGTCGTCGAGTCGTTCTCCCTGGTGGCGATCGCCGTCGGCCTGCTCGCCATCTCCGACGCCGAGATCCAGACGCTCCTCTACCTGAAGCTCTCGGTCGCCGGGCACCTCACCCTGTTCGTCGCCCGGGTGCGCGGGCGCCTCTGGTCGCACCGCCCCGCCACGATCCTGCTGATCGCCGTGCTCGGCACCCAGGTCCTGGCCACCGTGATCGCGGTGTCCGGCCTGCTGATGCAGCCGCTGCGCTGGCAGCTGGCGGCGCTCGCCTGGGGCTACGCGATCGTCTGGATCCTGGCGCTCGACCAGGTCAAGCTGTGGACCTACGCGTGGCTGGACCGGCGGCGCGCCGCCGAGACGGCCGCCGCGGCCGCGCCGGCCATCGCGGAACCGGTAGGCGGCGGGGCCCCGCCGCGATAGGCTCGCGCCGGCGTCACCCAGGAAGGAGGGAGTCATGTCGATCAGGATCACCGCCGCCCAGGCGGCGGCGCTGGCCGCGCTGGCCGAGGAGTGCGCGCCGTTCGAGCTGCACCAGGTCGGCGGGGACGAGGACGTCCTGGTCGCCTGGCAGGGCAGCAGGGAGCCCGACCTGCTGGTCTCCCCGGACGGCACCACGCACCCGGTCGAGAGCTGAGGCGAGCCGACCCCGTCACCGGGACCGGACCGCGCGCGGTCCGGCCGGGACCTCGTCGGGGATGATCCGGCGAGCTCCCGATGTCGATCCCCGCCCACCGCCTCTCCACCCGGCTCAAGCCGCCCTACCACCCCCGCACCCACGCGAAGCGGGCCGGGGGCGGGCTGCTCGGGCTGCGCGAGGCGAGCGCGATGGCGATCGGCGGGATGATCGGCGGCGGCATCTTCAGCGTCCTCGGGGTGACGATCGACCTGGCCGGCCACCTGGCCTTCGCGGCCTTCCTGCTGGGCGGCGCGATCGCCGCGCTCACCGCCCACGCCTACGCGCGGCTGGCGCTCCACTCGGGCCGCGCGGGCGGCCCCTTCGCCTACCTGCGCGAGGAGGGCCACCCGCGGGCCGCGGCCTGGGTCGCCTGGCTGCTGGTCGCCGGCTACGTCTTCGCGCTGGCCGTCTACGCGTTCACCTTCGGCCACTACCTCGCCCACGCGCTCGGCCTGCCGGCGATCGCCGCCCGGATCGGCGGGATCGCGGTGATGGCGGCCTTCGCGGGGATCAACCTGCGGGGCGTCGGCACCTCGGGGCTGATCGAGGACGTCGTCGTCTTCACCAAGCTCGCGGTGCTCGCCGGGATCGCCCTGGTCGGGCTCGGCATGTTCTCCACCGCCCGGCTGGCGCCGCTCGGCAACAAGGGCCTGCTCGGCCCGTTCCTCGGCGCCGCGGTGATCTTCGTCGCCTACGAGGGCTTTGAGCTCCTCCCCTACGACTACGACGACCTCGAGCAGCCGCGCCGCACCCTCCCCCGCGCCCTCTACCTCTCGGTGGCGGTCGTTGTGGCGGTCTACGTCGGCGTCACGATCGCCTCCCAGATGCTCCTCCCCGACGCGACGATCACCGCCGAAAAGGAGGTCGCGTTCGCGCTCGTCGGCGAACGGGCGCTCGGCGGCTTCGGCCTCTGGGCGGCGGTGGTCGCCGCCCTGTTCTCGACCAGCTCGGCGATCAACGCGACGCTCTTCTCGACCGCCCGCCTGGTCCGCGACGTCAGCTCCGCGGGCGAGCTGCCGAACGCGCTCGGCCGCGACCACCACGGCATCCCGGCCGACGCGATCCTCTGGATCTCGGTGGTCGGGGCGGTCTTCTCGCTACTCCCCGGGATCACCGAGATCGTCTCCTTCGGCTCGCTCACCTTCCTGCTCGTCTTCGGCCTGATCAACCTCTTGCACGCCCGCCACACGGCGAAGCCGGGCTGGGACAGGATCCTCGCCTACGCGGGCGCGATCTCCTGCCTGCTCGCCACCGGGGCGCTCGTCTACTACCTCGCCGCCCACGACGTCGCGGGGCTGGCGCTGATCGGGGTCTGCGCGCTCGTGCTGGGCGCGGCGCGGGCCTCGTTCGTGCGCTCGCGCAAGCCCGCTTCGGCGTAGCCCGCGCCGCCGGGGCGCCCCGCGGCCGGCGGGAGGCCGGCCAGGCTTCGTCACACTGAAGGAGATCGTGACCTCCTGGCTGCTGCCGTCACTCGCCGTCTGCGTCGCCGCCTACCTCGCCGCGGTCCTCGCCCTGATCGCCCGCGGCCGGCGCGGCGACGCCAAGGCGCTCGTCCGCTTCATCCCGGACTGCGCGGTGCTGGTCCGCCGGCTGCTGGCCGACCCGGCCGTGCCGCGGTCGCGCAAGGCGGCCCTGGCCGGGCTGCTCGCCTACCTCGCGCTGCCCATCGACCTGGTCCCCGACCTGATCCCGGTCGCCGGCCAGCTCGACGACGCCATCGTCACCGCGGTCGTCCTGCGCTTCGTCCTGCGCGGGTCGACGCCCGAGTCCCTCGCCGCGCGGTGGCCGGGCCCGCGCCGGGGGCTGGCGGTGGTGAGCCGCCTCGCGTTCGGCGCCGAGGCGGGCGTCGGGACCTGCGGCGAGCGACCGGAGGATTGATCCACCGCGCGCGGTCCGCCGCGGCGGCGCGGTCGGCCGGGGCCCGGCTCAACCGTCGACCGCGACCTGCAGCAGCGGCTTGCGGGCGTGGTCGATCTGCAGCGTCGTGTGCTCGAGGCCGAAGCGCTCGTGCAGCATCGCCTCCAGCTCGTGGCGGCGGGCGTGGCAGTCGTCCTGCTCGCCGACCAGGACGTGGGCGGCGAGCGCCGGGAAGCCGGAGCTGACCTCCCACAGGTGGAGGTCGTGCACCTCCACGACGCCGGGGTGGGCGACCATCGCCTCGCCGACCGCGTCGGGGTCGAGGCCCTGCGGGGCGCCCTCCAGCAGGATCCGGCCGGAGTCGCGCAGCAGCCCGTAGGCGGCGCGCAGCATGATCGCCGCGATCACCAGGGCGGCGATCCCGTCGGCGCGGGCGAAGCCGGTGAGGAGGATGACGGCGCCGGCGATCGCGGTGGCGACGAAGGCGGCGAGGTCGGTGAGGATGTGCTGGAAGGCCCCCTCGACGTTGAGGCTCTGGCGGTTCGCCCTCGACAGCGTCCAGGTCGCCGCGAGGTTGACGACGACGCCGACCAGGGCGACGATCAGCAGCGGCAGGCCGGGCACCTCCGGCGGGTTGAAGAGGCGGGTGATCCCCTCGACGAGGATCAGCACGCCGAGCACCGCGAGGGTCGCCCCGTTCAGCTGGGCGGAGAGGATCTCGGCTCGTTTGAGGCCGAAGGTGAAGCTGCCCTCGGCCGGCCGCTGCGCCAGGCGGACGGCGACGAGCGCCAGCCCGATCGCGCCCGCGTCGGTCAGCATGTGCGCGGCATCGGAGAGCAGCGCCAGCGACGAGGTGAGGATGCCGACCACCACCTCCACCGTCATGAAGCCGACGATCAGCGCCAGCGCGATCGCCAGTTTGCCGCGGTCGGCATCCCCGCTGACGCCGTGGCTGTGACCGACGCCACCGTGGTCGTGACCGCCGTGGTCGTGGCCTGCGTGCGCGGCGCTCATCGGCGTCATCATATGCATGCCTGCGCATATATGCAATGCGGCAGTAGTAGATTGCGGGGGCCGCCATGGACGAGTCGCGTGAGGACAACCTGGTCGAGACCTTCAGGCTCCTGGCCGACCCGGGCCGGACGCGGATCGTCCTGCGCCTGCACGCCGATGAGGAGCTGCCGGTCGGCGAGCTGGCGGCCGCGGCCGGCCTCAGCCCCACCGCCTGCTCGCAGCAGCTGCGGCTGCTGCGCGCGGCGCGGCTGGTCAAGCGGCGCCGCGAGGGACGCCACGTCTTCTACTCGCTGTTCGACGGGCACGTCGCCGAGCTGATCGAGCTGGTCGAGCGCCACCTCGCCGAGGACGCCTGAGCCCGCGGTGTTCCTTACTTGCGCCATGGGTAAGTACCCAGCCCGCGGTGTTCCTTACTTGCGCCATGGGCAAGTAAGGAACACCGCAAGGGAGAGGGCGATCCCCTAGCCGCGGCGGGCGGTCATCCAGGAGGAGGGCCACGAAGGTCGCCAGCCCGACGACGTTCAGCACCAGCTTGTAGTTGACCTCGACCGAGCTGAAGATTTCGGAGTTGTCCGGCAGGGTCGGGATCAGCCCGAGGACGTTCGTCACCGACGCTCCGGCGCCGCTGCCTACGTCGCGGCGCTCGCCGTCGACGGCCTCTTCAGCGGGCCGGAGAAGAAGTCATGGCCGAGCTGGGCGATGAAGCCGGCCAGCAGGAAGCCGATCGCGATCTCCTTGTAGAGCATCTGCCAGTCGCCGCGGAAGTTGTGGGCGACATCCGACCAGGCGCTCGCTTCGCGATCGCCGCGTAGGAGCAGGAGGAGGAGCCGGCGCCGAGCCCGGTCGCCCAGGCGACGGGGCCATCAGGAAGGAGTCGGGCAGGCCGTGCCAGATCACTTCCAGGGCACCCATTGGGCCGAACCTACCAGATACCCCTAGGGGGTAGCCGTAAGGAGTTCAACTCGCTAGACTCGGAGCGTGGCCGACACCGAGACCCCACGGCGCGGCTATGCCGCCGCCAAAGACCAGATCCTCGCGCGCCTGAAGCGGATCGAGGGTCAGATCCGGGGGATCGAGGGCATGGTCGCGGACGATCGCTACTGCATCGACGTGCTCACCCAGATCAGCGCTGCGCAGGCGGCGCTCGACAAGGTCGCGCTCGGCCTCCTCGACGACCACGCCAACCACTGCGTGCTGGGTGCCGAGGGCGAGGATCGCGAGGCGAAGACCGAGGAGCTGATGGCCGCCGTCGGCCGCCTCATGCGCCGCGGCTGACCGCGCGGCACGTTAGCTCGTACCCGGCCGGGGTATGCGACCCGGGATGGGTCCCCTCTCCCCCCACCCCGCACTCGCCCTGACGACGCAGGTGGGCTCGAGCGCCTGGCTGGTGGTCGGCTGGGTCGCGGTCGCGGTCGGCGTCCTCTCCGCCGCGGCGATCGCCTGGGACATCGGCGTCGCCGGCTACCGCCAGCAGATGGGGGTCATGGACCTGGTCTGGCCGATCACCGGTCTCTACTGGGGGCCGATGGCGCTGTGGCTCTACTTCCGCCGGGCGCGCCGGATGAGCCCGAAGTGGGCCGCCGCCAACGGCGTCGACCTTGAAGACCTGATGTCCGACGAGGAGGACGATCCGCCCACCTACGGCGCCTACGCGAGGAAGAACTGGTGGGCGATCTCCAAGGGGGCGGCCCACTGCGGCGCGGGCTGCTCGCTCGGCGACCTGCTCGGCGAGTGGCTCGTCTACGTGACCGCGTGGTCGATCGCCATCTTCGCCGCCGAGGGCGCCAACAGCCTGATGGCGATGTTCGTCGCCGACTTCGTCCTCGCCTGGACCCTCGGCATCGCCTTCCAGTACTTCTCGATCGTGCCGATGCGGGAAGACATCGGCCGGCTCGAGGGGATCTGGGCGGCGATCAAGGCCGACACCCTCTCGATCGCCTCCTTCCAGATCGGCATGTTCGGCTGGATGGCGCTCTTCCACCTGGTCCTCTGGCAGCCGCCGCTGACCGTCGCCAGCCCCACCTACTGGTTCATGATGCAGGTCGGCATGATCTGCGGCTACCTCACCACCTGGCCGGTGAACGCCCTGCTGGTCAAGCACGGCATCAAGGAGAAGATGTAGTCGCCCCGGCCGGTCTACGCGTGGCCGATCGCGATGCCGACGCCCGCGACCATCGCGCCGGCCATCGTCACCTGGACCAGGGACTGGCTGAGCGCCACCTTCAGGTAGCGCTTGCGGACGAAGGCGATCACCAGCAGCTCGACGGTGACCACGCCGTAGGCGATCGGCAGCGCCGTGTGCACGTCTCTGATCAGGAACGGCAGCGCGTGCATGGTGCCGCCGAGGAAGGTGGCGAGGCCGGTGATCAGGCCGCGGGTCAGCGAGTCGCCGCGCCCGGTCAGCGAGCCGTCGTCGGAGAGGGCCTCGGAGATGCCCATGCTGATCGCCGCGCCGAGCGCCGAGGCCAGGCCGACGAGCAGCGCCGCCTGCGAGCCGGCGATGTAGGCCGAGGCGAAGATCGGTGCCAGGGTCGAGACGGTGCCGTCGATCAACCCGATCAATCCGGGCTGGACGACCTGCAGGAGTCGGGCGCGCTCGTCGGCGCCCCGCCAGTGGTCGAGCAATCCCTGCGTAGCTGATGCCATGGCGCCACTATAGCAAGTTACTTAAAATAAGGTCCACCTAATGAGTAGGAGTTAGGAGCACCTGAGAGCCGCTATCCTGAACGTATGGCAACCGCGACGTTCTGAACGTATGGCAACCGCGACGAGACCAGCCCCCGCCGATCTGGCCGCCGCCCTGCGCGAGCGCGGCCAGCGCATCACGCCGCAGCGCCTCTTCATCTACCGGGCGCTGCGCGACCTCGATCGCCACGTCAGCGCCGAGGAGGTGCTCGGGGCCGTCAACGAGCAGCTGCCGAACGTCTCCCTGCCGACCGTCTACTCCACCCTCGAGCTGTTCGAGGAGCTCGGCCTGGTGCGCCGGCTCGCCGTCACCCAGGGCGCCGTCCTCTACGACCCGCGGCCCGACCCTCACCACCACCGGGTCTGCGACCGCTGCGGCGCGATCGAGGACGTCGAGGCCGACCTCGACCTCGGGGCGGCGCTGGCGGGCGCCGGCGACCACGGCTTCCACCCCGAGCGCGCCGAGGTCCTCGTCCACGGCCTCTGCCGCGCGTGCGCGACCGCCGCCGCGGACTGAGCGCTCCGGCCGGCCGATACGCCGGCGGGCCGCCGCCCGGCGCGCTCCCCACCGCGCGGCTCAGTAGTCCTCCGCACCGATCCCGGGGGTGGCGGGCGGATGGCCGGCACCCGCCGCCCTCCTAGCTTCGGACGGATGGCATCGACCGCGCGCCCCGTCCCCGCACCGCCCGGCCCCCTTCCCCGCGCCTCCGGACGGGCGGCGGGGCGGGCGGCGCGCGGCGCCCTCCCCCGCTCCGCCCACGCCGAGTGGCGGCCCGCGGCGGACCGCGGCGACCCGCTCGCGATCCTCGCCGCGCAGGACGCGACCCGGGTCCCCGAGCTGGTCCCGGTCCGCTACGGGCGCATGCTGGCCTCGGCGTTCACCTTCTACCGGGGCGCCGCCGCGATCATGGCCGCCGACCTCGGCTCCCAGCCCGACACCGGCCTTCGCGTACAGCTCTGCGGCGACGCGCACCTCTCCAACTTCGGCGCCTTCCAGGCCCCCGACCGGCGTCTGGTCTTCGACATCAACGACTTCGACGAGACGCTGCCCGGCCCGTTCGAGTGGGACGTCAAGCGGCTCGCCGCGAGCTTCGAGATCGGCGGCCGCGACCGCGGCTTCGGCGACGGCCGCCGGCGCCGCTGCGTGCTGGCGGTCGGGCGCCGGTACCGCGAGGCGATGCGGGCCTTCGCGGCGATGGGCGAGCTCGAGGTCTGGTACTCGCGGCTCGACGTCGAGGACATCGTCTCGCGGACGCGGGGGCGGGTCGGCCGCGCCGACCGCCGGCGCCTCGAGAAGAACGTCGCCAAGGCCCGCGACAAGGACAGCCTCAGGGCACTCGCCAAGCTGACCGAAGAGACCCCGGAGGGCCTGCGGATCGCCAACCGGCCACCACTCCTGGTGCCGATCTCCGAGCTGACCGGGGACCTCCCCCCGGAGCGGGTCGGCGAGCTGATGACCGCCCTGCTCGAGCACTACCGGTCGACCGTCGAGGACCACTGCGGGACCCTCCTCGATCGCTTCGAGTTCGCCGACGCCGGGCACAAGGTGGTCGGCGTCGGCAGCGTCGGCAACCGGGCCTGGATCGTGCTGATGCGGGGACGCGACCACGGCGACCCGCTCTTCCTGCAGGTGAAGCAGGCCGGGGCCTCGGTCCTCGAGCCCTTCGCGGGGCCGAGCGAGCACGCCGAGCACGGCCGACGCGTCGTCGCCGGGCAGCGCCTGATGCAGGCGGCCGGCGACATCTTCCTCGGCTGGCTGCGGGGGATCGGGCTGGACGGGGTCGAGCGCCACTTCTACGTCCGCCAGCTGTGGGACGGAAAGGCCTCGGCCGAGGTCGAGGCGCTGAGCCCCGACGCGATGGAGAGCTACGCCGAGCTCTGCGGCTGGACCCTGGCGCGCGCCCACGCCCGCAGCGGCGACCGGGCGGCGATCGCCGGCTACCTCGGCAAGGGCGAGGGCTTCGAGCGGGCGATCGCCGGGTTCGCGGTCGCCTACGCCGACCAGAACGAGGCCGACTACGAGCGCCTGATCGAGGCCGAGCGCGACGGCAGGCTGAGCGTCGCCCGCGGCCTCTGAGCGCCGCCGGCCGTCGCCTACAGCAGCCCGCCGACTTCGCTCGCGATCAGGTACACGTTGAGGCCGGTGATCACCGCCGTGACGACTCCCATCAGCGCCGTCGTCGCGCGCCGGTTGACCCCTTCCCCCATGATGTCGGCGCGGCGGGTGATCAGCAGCAGCGGGATGACCGCGAAGGGAATCCCGAAGGACAGGACGATCTGCGAGTAGACCAGCGCCTGGGTGGTGTTGACGGCAAGCGCGAGGACGACCAGCGAGGGCAGCATGGTCAGCCCCCGCCGCAGCAGCAGCCGGATCCGCCACCCCATGAAGCCTTCCATGACGATCTGGCCGGCATAAGTGCCGACGCTCGAGGACGAGAAGCCCGACGCCATCAGCGCGACGCCGAAGGCGAGCGCCGCGCCGCCGCCGACCAGGGCGTCGAGGTGGGCGTGGACGGGGCCGAGGTCGCTGATGCCTTCGAGCCCCGGCTTGTGGAAGAGGGCCGCGGCGATGCAGAGCATCGAGAGGTTGACGAGCCCCGCCAGCCCGAGGCCGATGAAGCAGTCCCAGCGGTTGAAGCGCAGCAGGGTCTGGCGCTCGGCGGCGTCGGCCGCCGGGATCCGGTTGCGCTGCAGCGCCGAGTGCAGGTAGACGACGTGCGGCATCACGGTAGCGCCGATGATCCCGACCGTGAGGCTGAGGGTGCCGGTGCCTTCCAGGCGCGGGATGAGCCCGTTCGCGATCCCGACGTAGTCCTGTCCACCCGCCGCGAAGAAGACGTAGACGAAGCCCGCCGCGACCAGGGCCAGCATGGCGATGATCGCCAGCTCGAACTTCCGGTAGCCGCGCTGCTCGAGCGCCAGGATGGCGAAGGCGATCACGGCGGTGATCAGCCCGGCGGGGAAGAGCGGCACGCCGAAGACGAGGTTGAGGCCGAGCGCGGCACCGACGAACTCGGCCAGGTCGGTCGCCATCGCGACCACCTCCGCCTGCACCCAGAGGAGGACGTTCGCCCGCCGCGGGAAGGCCTCGTGGCAGAGCTCGGGGAGGCTCTTGCGGGTGAAGAGGCCGGCCTTCGAGGTCAGGTACTGGACCAGGATCGCCATCAGGTTGGCCATCACGATCACCCAGACCAGGAGGTAGCCGTATTCGGCGCCCGCCGCGAAGTTGGTGGCGAAGTTGCCGGGGTCGATGTAGGCGACCGAGGCGACGAAGGCGGGCCCCATGATCGCCAGCGCGCCGCGGACCCGGCCGCGCGCCAGGACGCGGCGCAGCTCGCTGGTCCCGCCCAGCGACGGGGAGTCCGGCAGGGAGACCGATCCGGAATCCACGCGCGGACCCTAACAGAGAAGTCAGCACCACCTAACTTTCAGTCTTTTGACTGACAATCGAGGTGTCATCTCGGCCAAGATGGGCACCCGCCCGGTTATCCTGCGACCACGATGCCCGCGATCGACCTCTCTCCCGGTCCCTCGGCTGCGGCGGAGGACTACGTCAAGGCGATCTACTCGCTGACCCGCCGCACGCCCGGCGGCGCCTCGACCACCGACCTCGCCGAGCGACTCGGCGTGGCCAGCGGCTCGGTCTCGACGATGCTGCGGCGCCTCGACGACGCCGGGCTGGTCGACCACGCTCCATATAAGGGAGTGCGGCTGACCGCCGAGGGGGAGCGCCTGGCGCTCGGGGTGCTGCGCCGCCACCGCCTCCTGGAGCTCTTCCTGCACCGCTCGCTGGAGATCCCCTGGGAGGACGTCCACCGCCACTCCGAGCAGCTCGAGCACGCGGCCTCAGACGAGCTGATCGAGATCATCGCCGCGAAGCTCGGCGACCCGGGCTTCGATCCGCACGGCGACCCGATCCCGACCCGCGACCTGGAGATCGACGAAGGGGCCACCGAGGCGCTCGCCGAGCTCGAGCCCGCGGCGCGGGCGACCCTCGTCCGGGTCTCCGACTCCGATCCGGAGATGCTGCGCTATCTCGCCGCGCAGGGAATCCGGATCGGCGACGAGCTGGAGATGGTGGGCCGCAAGCCCTTCGACGGCCCGTTCGAGATCCGGATCGGCGCCGAACGCCACGACCTCGGCCAGGGGCTGGTGCGGGCGATGCGGGTCGAACGCGGGGCCTGAGACGACCGGCGCCACGGCCGCGACGCCCCACCGCGCCCCCGTCCCCCGCCGCGTTCGCACTTTCCCGTAATTGTTCCGGAGAACTGCGAACGCATCGCCCCGGGGGCACGCCGCGTTCGCATTTTCCCGTCACCGGCACGGCGAGCTGCGAACGCACGCCGAGGGCTCACTCCTCCTGCGGGAAGGTGCGCCGCGCGGCGACCGTGTCGGTCAGCCCGTGGGCGACGATCGAGGCGAGGATGACGAAGGCGGCGACGTTGAAGACGAGGGGCGCGTTTTCGGCCGCCGAGTTGAGGACGATCAGCGCGAACAGCATCGAGGCCACCCCCTTCGGCCCGAACCAGGCGATGAAGGCGCGCTCGCGGCGCTCGAGGCCGGAGCCCATGCTGGCGATCCGCACCGCCACCGGCCGGGCGACCACGAAGACCACCGCGAGGATCGCCACCAGCTGCCAGGGCGAGGAGTGGAACCCCGTCCCGACCACCAAGGCGCCGAGCGCGAAGAAGGCGACCACCTGGGCGACCGAGCTCGCGTACTCGCTGAAGGCGGCGAACTCTTCCGGGACACCCCCTTCCTCGGCGAGGGCGAGCGTGATGCCGCAGCAGAAGACGGCGACCAGGCCGTTGCCGATCGTCAGTTCCGCCAGCCCGTAGATGGTCAGCGCCAGGCCGAGCGTGAAGATGCCGGTGTAGTGCTCGGTGAGGCCGCCCAGCGGCAGGCGCGGGTGCAGCTTGCCGGCCAGGTAGCCGAGCCCGGCGCCCATCGCCGCCCCGGCCACCGCTTCGCCGACCAGGCGCAGCGCCTCCGGGCCCGCCCCACCCCCGGGCGAGGAGAGGACGAGGAAGAAGAGGACGAACGGCACCGCCAGGCCGTCGTTAAGCCCCGACTCGAGGTTGAGCGCGTTGCGGACCCGCCACGGCACGTTGGGCGAGGTCACCACGCCGGCGCTCACCACCGGGTCGGTAGGCGCCAGGACCGCGCCGAGCAGAAAGGCCTCCGGCCAGCCGAGGGCCCCGAACAGCAGCTTGGCCCCGACCCCGATCAACAGCACGGTGATCGGCATGGCCACCGCGAGCGCCCGCGCCGGCGAGTCCCAGTGCCGCTGCAGCAGCTCGCGCCGCACCACGAGGCCGTCGGAGAACAGCGTCAGGATCAGCGTCGCCTCGGCGATGTCGCGCAGCGCGGCGCTCGAGGGATCGATGCTGACCACGCCCAGCTCCGCCATCCCGGCGCCGACCGCGGTCGAGAAGACCGAGATCGACAGCACCGTCCCTTTCATCACCCCGGAGAGCATCGCCGCCACCCAGAGCAGGGCACCGAAGGTCAACAGCGCGGTGTCGAAGCCGATCTCCACCCACTCCGTGTCCCCGCAGCCCGGCCGCGCCACACCACGCGCCGGCAGACGCCCGGGAGCGGTGCGATCGTGCCAGGCGACGCGATCGCGCCGCGGCCGATCAGGCCGAGGGCACCTTGCCGGGCCGCTGCGCGGCGGCGATCGCCGCGGCGATCTCGGCGGTGGCGCCGTGCTTGGTCCCGTAGGCGACGAGGACCCGATCGGGATCGCCGGGAACCGCGGCTCGCTTGCACATGGCGCCCACCGTAGGGCAGCGCGCCCCGGCCGCCGTCCGTCAATCCCCGACGCGATCGGTGCAGTCAATCGCGGATTACCGCCGCGCGCCCCCTCCCTAACTTGGCGGCATGCCTGGGGACGGATCGAGGCGAACAGACGACAAGCGCCCGGGCGCCGGCGCCGGCGCCACCCCGGTCCTCGCCACTACCCCGGCGCCGAAGCGGTCTCCGACGAGAAGGTGAAGGAAGGCTACGAAAAGCAGATCAACCAGCAGTTCGCCTTCTTCAACGCGATCATCGGCATCGCGGTCATCGTCGGCCTGCTGGGGATCATCAACACGCTGTCGATGTCGGTGATCGAACGGACCCGGGAGATCGGCGTCCTGCGCGCCCTCGGCGGCTCACGCTGGCGGATCCGCCGCACGATGCTCGACGAGAGCCTGCTGATCTCGCTCGGCGGCTGCCTGGCCGGCATCGCCGCCGGCCTGCTGGTCGGCTTCGTCTGGATCTACTCGGTCCGCGAAAGCACCCTGACGGCGCTCGACATCAGCGTCCCGACCGGCACCCTGGCCCTGATCGCGGTGCTGGGGATCGTGATGGGCACGCTCGCCGCGATCGTCCCCGCCCGGCGCGCCGCCCACCTCGACCCGCTGCAGGCGCTGACCTACGAGTAGCCAGCGTCCCCCGCCCGTCGGCCCCCCGACGGGCGGGGCCACAGGCGACGACTGTTCACTCGACCACACCCTGATGTGGTCAAGTGAACGAGCGGCCGGCGCGGTCGCCGCTAGCGCGCGTGGGTGTGGGACCGGTGCGCCGCCGTGGCCCGCCCGGGGCCGAGGAGGACCTTGTGGCGGTAGTGGGACCAGCGGGCGCCGGCGGGCCTGACCGAGAGGCGCAGCACGGTCGCCAGGCGGTGGGAGCGCACCAGCATCAGCCTGCCCGGCCTGGTCAGGTGGAGGACGACGAAGGGCTTGGCGGACTTCGTCCGCGCCTTCACCCGGGCGACGACCCGCTTGCCGTGCTTGGCGACGCCGACGATCCGGCCGCAGGCCGTGCCACAGAAGAGCCGCGCGACCCGCACCTTGTTGCGCCTCACGTTGTCGCGCTTCAGGAAGTGGATCTTCGGCCGGCCGCTCTTACGGGCGGAGACGACCGCCGTCGCCGTCGCCGTCGAGGAGGAGGAGGACGAGGAGGACGGCGCGGGCGACGGCGGGGCGGGCGGGCTCGGCGGCGCCGCGCCGCAGTTCGGGTTGCCGGAGTGGACCGGCATTTCCGTGCCCGAGTCGGGCAGGATCGTCAGCCGCAGCTTCGCGGTCGTCGCCGGGTTCAGGCTGACGGTCGTCTTCTTCGCCGCGTCGCTATAGGCGCTGCCGTAGGAGTCGCTGTACTGGTTGATGACGGCGGCGTACTGGTTGCAAGTGGGGAAGGGCGAGAGGCTCGCGCGGGCATCGCCGAAGGCGGGCTGGTTGAAGCCGTTCGGGCAGATCCATCCCTGCGGCTTCAGTTCCGGATTGCTGCAGAACGAGAGCGCGTTGTTGCCGTACCTGCCGCCCCAGAAGCCGGTGCTGAAGCCGGCGAGGACGTCGCGCCGGATCGCCGTTTCGGTGTTGTTGGCATGGGTCACCGGTGCGTAGATTTCCGGGATCAGCTGGGCGGCGGGGATTTCGATCGTCGGCGGGGGCGGTTCGGCCAGGAAGGGCGGGCTGGCCGAGTTGTAGGTGCCGTGCAGGGTGAGTGAGCCGTCGGCGGCGAAGCTGCCGCTGTATTCGGTCACCGTGAACGGAGTCCCGTAGAACGCGGTGTGCAGGGTGATCGTCTGGCCCGCCATCGAGCGCACGTATTCACCGAGGTCAGGGTAGGCGGTGCTGTGCACCGGCGAGAGCACCCGGACGATTTCGCCGGCCGAGTTCCTCACCGTCGCCGCCGGCCCACCGGGGATCTGCTGCAGCGCGTCGAAGATCGTGTCGGCGTTGGCCTCGCCGATCGTTTCCAGGGTTTCGCCGGCTCCGTTCACCGCTTCCATCCGCATCCCGATCGCGAACTGGTCCACCGCCGTCAGGTTGGCGACGTCGGTGGAGGAGGGGGTCACGGTCAGCTCGCCCCAGTCGAAGCGAGTGGGCGAGGTGAACGGTTCCCCTTCTTTCACCGGATTCCCGAAGGAGACGTAGACCCGCCCGGAGACCATCTGGTTGACGGTCAGGTTCAGCGGGCCGGCCCCGAGCGGCTGCGGCACGTCCTGTGCGGCGCCTTCCACGTTGTAGGCGCCAGGCGCGTCGAGCGTCACGTAGACGTCGCCCCTCCCCGTGTCGTTGACGATTTCCAGCTGGGTCGCGGCGCCCGCGCCCGCCGGCAGGGCGAGCGCGAGGAGCAGCGCGAGAGGGGTCAGGGCGGCGAGGAGCAGGCGACGCGGGCTCATGGCCCGGCTATCGACCGCCCCCCTCCACTCCTTTAATCGAACTCGTCCGAGCCCCTAGAAGGCCGTGATGCCGTGCTTGCGGCTGGTCAGGAAGTAGCGCTCGAAGGCCAGCTTGGCCCAGTGGGCCTGGGGACCGGCCATGACGCGGGCGCTCGGCTCGTCGCCGTCGGCGTAGATGCCGTGGGCGAGGACGTTGTCGGCCTTGAAGATGATGCCGTTGTTGCCCGCGTCGAGGACGCAGATCGCCGAGAGCTCGGCGATCGGCAGGTCCTTGTGGCTGCCCTTGCCGAGGTCGGCGGCGATGTTCTGGGCGGCGACCTTGGCCATCGCCTCGCTCATCTGCCCGGTCTTCGGGACACCCGCCATCACCTTGGTCTTCTCCGGCGGGGCGATCGCCGCGGCGACCCCCGCCGCGTAGACGTCCTCCTGGTCTGGATGGCGGAAGCGGTCGTCGATCGGCACGAAGCCCGCCGGGTTGGCGAGCCCCTCGCTCTCGCGGATCGCGTCGACGCCGGCGAACGGCGGCACGATCATCGAGTAGGCGAAGGGCAGCACGCGTCCGCCCTCCAGCTCGATCTCCCCGTCGCGGACCGCGGCGATCGAGGCGTTGGGGATCCCCTCGATGCCGAGTTTGTCGAGGAAGCCCTCGACCCGCTTCGCCGAGTCCCCCACGCCGCCCAGGCCGAAGTGGCCGAGGAACGGCTCGGAGGTGATGAAGGTGACCGGCGCCACCTTCTCCAGGCCCGCCTTGCGGATCCGGTGGCGGATGTTGAAGAGGAACTCATAGGAGGCGCCGAAGCAGGAGCCGCCCTGCGCGGTGCCGACGACGACCGGGCCCGGGTCCTCCAGGAACCGATCCCAGGCGCGCTGCGCGGCTTCGGCGTGCTCGAGGTTGCAGACCGACTGGGTGAAGCCTCCGTCCGGCCCGAGCCCGGGGATTTTCTCGAAGGCGAGGCGCGGCCCGGTCCCGACCAGCAGCTTGTCGTAGGCGATCTCCCGGCCCGAGCCGGTGGTCACGGTGTGTCCGGCCGCGTCGATCTTCGCCGCTCCCTCGTTCACGAACTCGACGCCCTTCTCGGCGTAGAGCGGCGCCAGCGGGAAGGTGACGTCGCCCGAGTCGCGCAGGCCGAACGGCAGCCAGATCAGCGACGGGATGAACGTGAAGTGGTCGCGGGGGTCGAGGACGACGACCTCGTGACGGTCGTCCAGCTGCTTGCGCATCTCGAGCGCCGCGGTCATGCCGGCGAAGCTGGAACCGAGGACGACGACTCGCTTGGGGCTGGAGGCGGACATTTGAATTGCTCCCTTCGGGTGGATCGAGACGGAGAGACGGAGTTGAGGATGAAGGCGAATCGTCCCCCCGAGGGCCGCCGTTCACATCGGTAATTCACCGACGCTCAGCCGTTGAACACCCGCTCCAGCTCCGACAGCTGCGCTTCGATCCCGCCGCAGACCTGCTCGCATAGCTCCACCACCGCGGGGTCGGAGATCGTGTAGATCGAGCTCGTCCCTTCCTTGCGCCGCGAGACGAAGCCCTCGGCGTGCAGCGTGGCGAGATGCTTGGAGACATTCTGCTGGGAGGTGTCGAGGACCTCGGTCAGCTCGCCCACCGTCGCTTCGCGGCGCTCGGTGAGCAGGCCGATCAGGCGCAGACGGGTCGGATCGGAGAGGGCGAGGAAGCGGCGGGCGATCAGCTCGGCGGCCTCGGGCGTGATTGGAGTCTTCATCTTCTGCTATCTTTCCGCTTTCACAACTGTAAAGTTGTTAATTTGTACTCCGGTAGAAAGGATAGCGATATGGCGACCATCGACAGCGTTTCCGGCGCCCGCAGCGGCCGAAGGAACTGGCCGCTCGAGCGCGTTCTCTTTCTGATGGCGGGCACGATGACCATCGTAAGCGCCGTGCTGGCGGCCCTCGTCAGCCCCTGGTTCCTGCTGCTGACCGGCTTCGTGGGCGCCAATCAGCTGGCGTTCGTGGCCCTCGGCAACTGCCCCAGCTCCTGGGTCCTGCAGCGCTACTTCGGCGTCCAGCGGGGGTGTGCCCGATGAGCGCCCTGGGACCGATAGGCCGTCTCGGCCGCTACGCCGCCCAGCACCGGCGCGGCGTCTTCATCACCTGGGCGATCGTCGCGGTGGCCCTCGGCTTCTTCGCCCCGCGCGTCGAGACGGCGCTCTCGGGGGCGGGCTGGCAGGCCAACGGCTCGGAGTCGGTGAAGGTCCGCGAAGCGGCCGACAAGTCGTTCGGCGGGGCAGGCTCCTACGCGATCCAGGTCGCCGTCCACTCCAATCGACTGACCGCGACCGCCCCGGCCTTCCGCCGCACGGTCGCCCGGGTCGGCGCTCTGCTGGCGGCCGACTCGAAGGTCGGCAAAGTGATCCCGCCGGCCGCGAGCGGCCAGGTCTCCCCCGACGGCCACACCGCGGTCGTCGTCGGCACCGCCGCCGCGAGCCCCAACGAAATGGTCGCCGCGGCCGACGACCTGAAGACCGAAGTCTCGAAGGTCGCGATGGGCGGCGTCGAAGCCAACGTGACCGGCGCGGCCGGCATGTGGTCGGACTTCAACGAAGCCAACCGCGAAGCGATGATGAAGTCGGAGCTCTTCTCCTGGCCGGTGACCCTGGCGATCCTCGTGCTCGCCTTCGGCTCGCTGGTCGCGGCAGGGCTGCCGCTGCTGCTGACGATCGTCGGCCTGATGGCCTCGGCGGGCGTCCTGTACCTGGGCACGCAGGTCACGCCGATCTCGATCTGGGCGATGAACTTCGCCCTGATGTTCGCCCTGGCGCTCGGGATCGACTACGCGCTGTTCATCGTGATGCGATTCCGCAACGCGTTGTTCGGGCAGCATGAGAACGTGGCCGAAGCGGTCGGCGAGACGATGGACACGGCCGGCAAGGCGGTCCTCTTCTCCGGCATCACGGTGCTGATCTCGCTGTCGGCGGTGATGCTGGTGCCGAGCCCGGCCTTCCGCTCGATGTCGCTGGGGATCATGATCTCGGTGATCTTCGTCCTCGCGGCGACGCTCACCCTGCTGCCGGCCGTGCTCGCCAAGCTGGGCCCGCGGATCGACAAGCTGTCGCTGCCCTGGGTGCACTCGGGTGAGCACCGCTCGCCCCGCTTCGCCCGCTGGGGCGAACGGCTCTGGCGGCATCCGATCGCCTTCGGTGGCCTGGCGCTCGTCGTCCTGGTCGGCCTGGCGATCCCGGTGCTCAGCCTGAAGACGGGCATGCCGTCGATCAAGGTGGTGCCGAAGAGCGACTCCTCGCGGGTCGGCTACGACCAGATCAGCTCGTCGTTCGGTCCCGGCACGCCGGGCACCCTGCAGGTGGTCGTGCCGCGCTCCGAAGCGGGCGCGGCGGTGGCCGCCCTGCGGACCGACGAAGGCATCGCCCAGGTCGGCCGGCCGCTGCCGGGCCGCGAAGGCCTGATCCTGGTCCAGGCGGTCCCGACCACCGGGCCGTCCAGCGAAGCGAGCAGCGCGACGATCGACCGCCTGCGGACGGAGCTGCCCGCGGGCGCCCTGGTCGGCGGGCCTTCGGCCGAAAACCACGACCTCGAAGCGGCGCTCTCGGCGAAGACGCCGGTCGTCATCGGCGTCGTCCTCGGCCTCGGGTTCCTGCTGCTGCTGATCGCCTTCCAGGCACCGCTGCTGGCGGCGATCGGCGTCCTCGCCAACCTGCTCTCCACCGGGGCGGCGTTCGGCGTGGCGAAGCTGATCTTCCAGGACGGTCACCTGTCCGGGCTGCTCGGCTTCGAACCGCAGGGCTTCCTCGACGCCTGGGGACCGGTGTTCTTCTTCGCGATGATCTTCGCGATCGCGATGGACTACACCGTGTTCCTGCTCTCGTCCTCACGTGAGCACTGGGAAGCCTCGGGCGACCCGAAGGACGCGATGGTGAACGGCCTCGCCCACTCCGGCCGGGTGATCCTGGCGGCGGGCGCGGTGATGGTCGCGGTGTTCTTCACCTTCGCCCTGTCGGGCCCGCTGCCGCCGAAGGAGATGGGGATGATCCTCGGGATCGCCGTCCTCCTCGACGCGTTCCTGGTCCGCCTGCTGCTGCTGCCGGTGTTCCTGAGGCTGAGCGGCCGCGCGGCCTGGTGGCTGCCCGGCTGGCTCGACCGGATCCTCCCCAACGTCCGCTTCGGGCACGGGGAGGCCCACGCCCAACCGGCGACGGAGCCGGAGCGGGTCACCGCCGGCGTGCGGTAGTCCCGGCGCGAAACCTGCGGGTTTGGACGGATGCGGCGCCCTCCGGGGCGTCGCATCCTTTGCCGCGTGAAGCGAGTTGTGATCATCGGCGGCGGCACCGGCGGGACCCTGGTCGCCAACCGGCTGCGCCGGCACACCGACCCGGAGGAGCTCGAGATCACGGTCGTCGACCGCGACGACCGCCACGTCTACCAGCCGGGCCTGCTCTTCGTGCCCTTCGGCCTCGAAGACCCCGAGGACATCGTCCGCCCCCGCGGCGCCCAGCTGCACAAGGGGATCGATTTCCGGCTCGCCGAGGTCGACCGGGTGGAGACCGCCGACGACGTCGTCCACCTGACCGACGGCGAGGAGCTCCCTTACGACGTGCTGGTGGTCGCCACCGGCGCCTCCCTCCTCTACGAGGAGACCGAGGGCCTGCGCGGCCCCGGCTGGCACCAGTGCGTGCACTCCTTCTACTCGGTCGAGGACGCGACGGCGCTGCGCGACGCGCTGGCCGGCCTCGACCGCGGCAAGCTGGTCGTGAACCTCGTCGACATGCCGATCAAATGCCCGGTCGCGCCGCTCGAGTTCTGCTTCCTCGCCGACTGGTTCCTGCGCGAGCGCGGCGTCCGCGAGAACGTCGAGCTCACCTACGCGACGCCACTTGACGGCGCCTTCACCAAGCCGGTGGCCGCCGAGCACCTGGGCGGCATGCTCGCCGAGCGCGACATCCACCTGGAGACCGAGTTCGCGACCGGCCGGGTCGACGGCGCCGAGCACAAGCTGGAAAGCTGGGACGAGCGCGAGATCCCCTTCGACCTCGCCGTCGTCATCCCGCTGCACGGCGGCGCGCCCTTCGTCGGCCGCTCCCCCGGCCTCGGCGACGAGCTCGACTTCGTCGCCGTCGACATCCACACCCTGCGGGCGAAGGCGGCGCCGAACGTCTTCGCGATCGGCGACGCGGCCAGCCTGCCGACCTCCAAGGCCGGCTCCTCGACCCACTTCGAGGCGGAGACGCTGTGCGCGAACGTGGAGCGCGCGCTGGGCGGCGAAGAGGTGGAGGGGAGCTACGACGGCCACGTCAACTGCTTCATCGAGAGCGGCTTCCACAAGGCGCTGCTGATCGACTTCAACTACGACGTCGAGCCGCTGCCCGGCCGCTACCCCGAGGCGCACGTCGGGCCGCTTCCGCTGCTGCGCGAATCGCGGCTCAACCACCTCGGCAAGCTCGCCTTCCAGCCCCTGTACTGGCACGTCCTGCTGCCCGGCCGGGAGATCCCCGGGGTCGGCGCGGAGATGTCGATGGCCGGCAAGCGCAAACCCGAAGGAGGAGGAGACGAGTGAGCACCGTGACCTACGCCGACCGCCCGGTCGAGGTCGACGCCGAAGGCTTCATGACCGACCCGGCCCAGTGGAACGAGGACGTCGCCCGGGCGATCGCCGCCGAGGCGGGGATCGAGGAGCTGACCGACCGCCACTGGCTGGTCGTCAACTTCATGCGCGACACGTACCTGGAGTCCGGCTCGGCGCCCTCGATCCGCACCCTCGGCAAGGCCTCGGGAGTGCCGATCAGGGAGCTGTACCAGCTGTTCCCGAAAGGGCCGGCCAAGCTGGCCGCGAAGATCGCCGGCATCCCCAAGCCGCGCGGCTGCATCTAGGAGAGGAGGAGCGAGCATGAGCATCGACGCGCAGCACGACGGCGGCGGCCCGGAGCCGATCGAGAAGGTCTCGATCATCGTCTCCAAGGGATCGCTGGAGGGGGTCTACCCCGGCCTGATCATGGCCAACGGGGCCCGCATGGAGGGGATCGAGGCGAACCTCTTCTTCACCTTCTTCGGCCTCGACGCGATCAACCGCGACAAGCACGAGCACGTCAAGGTGTCGACGGTCGGCAATCCCGGGCTGCACCTGGCGACCTGGGCGGGTGGCATCCCCGGGGTCTCCTCGCTGGTCACCCACAAACTGGCCGAGGAGATGGAGAAGCTCGACATCCCGCCGATCCCCGAGTTCGTCGAGATGATCGCCGAATCCGGCGCCGGCCTCTACGCCTGCAAGGCCTCGGTGGACCTCTTCGGCCTGTCGCGGGACGACTTCATCGACGAGGTCGACGACGTGATCACGGTCGGCGAGTTCTACGGGCTCGCCGCGGGCGGTCAGATCATCTTCACCTGAGCGCCGCGCGAGTCCTCCACCTTCCGCACGCCGTCGGTCGCGAGGAAGCGGCGCAGCTCGAAGTCGTTGCGGAAGGCGGCGAGCATCTCGCCGTCGGAGCGGAACAGCGCCTCGCCGCCCTGCCAGGCGCGCACCTTTCCCGCCAGCCCGACGTCGGCGCGCAGGGCGATGCCGAGGGGCAGTGGCTCGAGCCGCAGGTCGACCCCGAACTCAACCCGCATCCGCTCGACCACCGCCTCGAACTGCAGCTCGCCGAGGCCGGCGAGGATCGACTCCGGGTGGTCGGGGTCGCGGCGCAGGACCTGGATCAGACCCTCGCCGTCGAGCTGGCGCAGCCCGCGCTCGAACTGCTTGTGGCGGCGACCGAGCCGGTTGCGGGCCACCGCGAAGCGGACCGGGTCGAGGCGCGGCGGCGGCGGGAACTCGACCGGGTCGGCGGCGTAGACGGTGTCGCCGACCCGCAGGTCGGCGGCGTTGACGACGCCGATCACGTCCCCGGGCCAGGCGACCTCGAGGGTCGAGCGCTCCCGCCCGAAGATCTGCTGCGGATAGTTCAGCGCGAGGTCGCGGCCGCTGCGCGCGTTGACCACCCGCATGCCGCGCTCGAAGCGGCCCGAGCAGACGCGCAGGTAGGCGAGGTTGTCGCGGTGGCGCGGGTCCATGTTGGCCTGCACCTTGAAGACGAAGCCGGCGAAGGGCGCCGTCAGCGGCCGCTCGGCGCCGGCCAGGTCGCGCGCCGGGCGCGGCGGCGGGGTCAGCTCGGCGACCGCCCCGAGCAGCATGCGCACGCCGAAGTTCCAGGCGGCCGAGCCGAAGAGGACCGCCGCCTGCTCGCCGGCCGCGAAGAGCTCGGGGTCGAAGGGGAGCGAGGATGCCTCGACCAGCTCCAGCTCCTCGCGGGCGCGCCGCAACGGCTCGCCCTCCTGGCGCTCGGCGACCGCGGCCGGCACCCGCTCTTCGGTCCCCGCGGTGGCGCCGTGGACGGTGCGCTCGAAGCGCAGGAAGGTGCCCTCGCGGCGCTCGAGCAGGCCGCGCAGCTCGCCCGGCTCCCCCACCGGCCAGTTGAGCGGCGCGGCGGGGAGGCCGACGCCGGCCTCGATCGACTCGAACAGCTCGAGCGGCTCGAGGCCCGGCCGGTCGCACTTGTTGACGAAGACGATCAGCGGCATGCGGCGCTCGCGCGCCACCTGCAGGAGCCGCGCGGTCTGGCGCTCGATGCCGCGCGAGGAATCGAGCAGCACCACCGCGCAGTCGGCGGCGCCCATCACCCGCAGCGTGTCCTCGGAGAAGTCCTGGTGCCCGGGCGTGTCGAGCAGGGTCAGCTCGAGGCCGCGGTGGCCGAACTGCAGCGCGGTCGCGGTGATCGAGATGCCGCGCCGGCGCTCGAACTCCATCCAGTCGGAGGTGGTCTGGGTCTGGCCGGAGCGTGCCTTCACCGAGCCCGCGCGGTCGAGCGCCCCGGCGTAGAGCAGCAGCTTCTCGGTGGTGGTCGTCTTGCCGGCGTCGGGGTGGGAGACGATCGCGAAGGTGCGCCGCCGCGCCGCCTGCGCCTCGATGTCCCCGACTCCCGCCGCGACCGGCGTGGCGGTACTCATGGCTTCCAGCTTAGAACCCGACCGGAGCCGCCGGGGCGCGCCGCCGCCCGGCGAGCGCCGGCCCGACGTTCCTGTAGGGTTCCTTGATTCGCTGTCCCGCACGGCGAGATCGGCGAGGCACCTGGCCGGTCGATTCCCCTCTCCCTCGTCACCGGAGACACCCTGCTGCCCGATTCCATGACCCTGTCGCGCAACCGACCCTCGCTGCCGTCCGTCCGCACCCTGCGGGTCGAGGCGCTGGCCGGGCTGGTCGTCGGCCTCGCCCTGATCCCGGAGGCGATCTCCTTCTCGGTGATCGCCGGGGTCGACCCGCGGGTGGGGCTCTTCGCCTCCTTCACGATGGCGGTGACGATCGCCTTCGCCGGCGGCCGCCCGGCGATGATCTCGGCGGCGACCGGGTCGACGGCGCTGGTCCTGGCCTCGGTCTCCCAGGCCCACGGAGTCGACTACCTGGTCGCGGCGGTGCTGCTGGCGGGCCTGGTGCAGGTCGTGCTCGGCCTGCTCGGGATCGCCAAGCTGATGCGCTACGTCCCCCGCTCGGTCTCGATCGGCTTCGTCAACGCGCTCGGCATCCTGCTGTTCGTCGCGCAGTGGCCGAACCTGGAGGGCGTCCCGGCGGTCGTCTACGCGCTGGTCGCGGGCGGCGTGGCGATCATCGCCCTCTTCCCGCGGATCACCAAGGCGATCCCGGCGCCGCTGGTCGCGATCGTCGCGATCACCGCGCTGACGGTCGGCTTCGGGATGGGCTCGGTGCCGACCGTCGGCGACAAAGGCGCGCTGCCGCACTCGCTGCCGATCCCCGGGCTGCCGAACGTGCCGCTCAACCTCCACACCCTCTCGATCATCGCCCTGCCGGCGGTGACGATGGCGATCGTCGGGCTGCTGGAGACGCAGATGACGGCGCGGCTGGTCGACGAAATGACCGACTCCGACTCCGACAAGGCCCGCGAGTCCTGGGGCCAGGGGATCGCCAACCTGGTGACCGGGATCTTCGGCGGGATGGGCGGCTGCGCGATGATCGGCCAGACGATGATCAACGTCAAGGCGGGGGCGCGGACGCGGCTCTCCACCTTCCTCGCCGGGGTCTTCCTGCTGATCCTCGTGGTCGGGCTCAACCCGATCGTCTCCGAGATCCCGATGGCGGCCCTGGTCGCGGTGATGTTCGTGGTCGCCTGGTCGACCTTCAACTGGGAAAGCGTCCGCCCGTCGCACCTGAAGCGGATGCCGGCGAGCGAGACGGCGGTGATGGTGGTGACCGTGGTGCTCACCGTGGTGACGAAAAACCTGTCGATCGGGGTGGTGGCAGGCGTGGTCGTCGCGGCGCTCCTCTTCACCCGCCGCGTCGCCCACCTGGTCGAGGTGGACCGGGTGCTCGACCCGGACGGGACCAACTGCATCTACTCCGTGCACGGCGAGGTCTTCTTCGTCTCCGAGCAGGAGCTGATCGATGCCTTCCGCTACGCCGAGGACCCGCCGCACGTCCTCGTCGACTTCTCCCGCGCCCACCTCTGGGACGCCTCGGCGATCGCCGCGCTCGACGCGATCGAGGCGAACTACCGCCGACACGGGGTCGAGTTGACGATCACCGGCATGAACGAGCACAGCGAGGCCCTGCACGGCCGGCTCTCCGGCCAGCTGGTCTCCGCGCACTGAGGCCGCTTGATGGCGCGCCCCCCCGGGCGGATCCCCAGGGGCCCCTCCCAGAGTTTGGGTACTGGCTCGATTTCTACACGGAACGGTGATACCTTCGCCGCGCATATCTCAAAGGAAAGGCGGCCATCCGGCCGCCTTTCCTTTTCCTGAGGCCCGTCGGAGGGAGCGGAACGCCCGATCAGCCCTTCGGCGTGCAGGCGCGGATGATTTCGGTCTTCGCCCTGGTTCCGTTTTCGAACTTGCCTTCGACGTGCACTTTCAGCTTGCCGTCGGTGCACTTGGCACTGATCGGGTTGCCGCCCTTCACCTTCCGCTTGATCGCCAGGTTGAAGGAGGTGATCGATCCGCTGCCGCCGGTGATCTGCGGGATCTTGGCGACGGTCAGGGTGCCGAAGCGCCCGTGGCGGTGCTTCTTGATCGTGACCGTGGTGACGATCGCGCCGCTGATCGGGTTGGAGAAGTAGGCGTGCGCGTACCAGGTGATCTTGCCGCCTCTTTCGCCGCCGTTGAAGAGCAGCAGCTTCGAGTTGACGTTGATCGGCCTCTGTTCGGCGAATGCCACCTGGGCGGTCGTCGTACCCTCGCCGATCAACGCGGGCCGACAGGCCTTGAGCGCCGCGGCGGTGTCGGTCGCCTGCAGCTTGCCCGCCGTGCAGGTCGGGATGCCCTTCACGTGGATTTCGGCGTTCCTGTCGCCTTCGATGAAGAGTTCGCGAACGGCCGGCGGATGTCCGCCGTCGGCCATCTTGACCGAGCCCGACGCCTTCAATTCGATCGGCGTCTGCTTCTTCTTCGAGAGGGCCTTCGGGCTGAAGCCGCCGTTTGCGGTCAATTCGAGTTCCCCCACCTTGACCGTGACCGGCTTTTCGCCCCCGGCCGCGGTCGCGATCCCGACCGCCGAGACGGCGACCAGTGCCGCCAGGCCCAGCACCAACGTCAAGTACTTGCGCATCAGTTCCCCTCCTTTGCAACCGCCGCCCTCCCGAGGCCTCGGTGCGAATCGGCGTCGCGCCCCGTCCGTAACCCCGTCCGAGAACACGTCGCGTTTCCCGAATCATACTGCCGGTTCTCGAAACCACGGGACGCGGTCGGCAAACCCCTGTCCCGCCGGGTCCCCGGTCAGCGGGCGAGGTCGAGGACGGCCGCGACGCCTTCCTCGCGGAGGGCGGCGAGCGAGCGAGCGACCTCGATCGCGCCGGCCTCGCGCAGCTCGGCCTCCGCGAAGCCGCCGGTGAGCAGGGCCAGGGTCGGGACCTCGGCCGCCTCCGCCGCCTTCACGTCCCAGGTCGAGTCGCCGACCATCAACGCCGCGCCGCCCGCGCCGTGCTCGTCGAGCGCCGTCTGCACCAGGTCGGGGTGCGGCTTGGTGCGCTCGGCGTCGCCGGCGCTGGTCGACCCCGCGATCCGCCCGGCCGCGTCGAGCAGCTCGACGTAGCGGTCGACCTGCTCGCGCCGCGCCGAGGAGGCGAGGATCACGGTCGCCCCGGCATCGTCCAGCTCGGCGATCAGCTCGCTCGCCCCCTCCATCGCCTCCACCTCGTCGATCAGCTCCGCGTAGGCCGCCGAGTGCGCCTCGCGCAGCGCCTCGCCATCGGCCCTCTCGCCCTCCTCCCCCACCAGCGCCCCGACCAGCTGGTCGCCGCCCATGCCGATGTGGCGGTGGATCTCCCAGATCGCCACCCGGTGCCCGTGGCCCCGGAAGGCGCGGTGCCAGGCGATCGCGTGCTGGTAATTAGTGTCGACGAGGGTGCCGTCGACGTCGAGGACGATGGTCGGCGCGTCGCTCATCGCGCGCTCGCCCGCCGCCTGCGGTTGATCATCTGGCCGGGACGATCCATCGCCCTCCCGGTACCCGGCTCAGCGGGAAAGCCCACGCAGCAGGTAGGCGGCGTTGGCCGGCGCGTACCCATTCCAGTCGTTGTTGAGGTAGGCGAACACCGGGCGGCGGGAGCGCCAGGCGGCGATCCGCCGGCGCCAACCGTCGAGCTCGGCCGCGGAGTAGTTGCCGTCGCGGCCGCGATGGCCGTAGTGGAGGCGCAGGTAGGCGAGCCTGCCGAGCGGCCGCGCCTCGGGAAGCGGCCGGCGCTTGTCGTCGCCGATCGCGAGCGAGGCGCCGTGCGCGGCGAGCAGCTCGCGGACGGGGCGGGCGAACCAGCTGGGGTGGCGGAACTCGAAGCAGTGGTCGGCGCGGGGCAGCCGGCGGAGTGCCGCGGCGAGCAGATCGTCGTCGCGCTCGAAGCGCTCCGGCAGCTGCCAGAGCACCGGCCCCAGCTTGCCCGCGCCGCGCAGCGGCTCGAGCGGCTCCCAGAAGCGGGCGACGCCGTCGGCGATGTCGTGGAGACGCTTCATGTGGGTGAGATAGCGGCTCGCCTTGACCGCGAAGAGGAAGCCGTCCGGGACCTGTTCGGTCCAGGCGCGCACCGTCTCCCCCTTGGGCAGCCGGTAGAAGGTGGCGTTGACCTCGACCGTGTCGAAGACCTCGGCGTAGCGCTCGAGACGCCGCCCGGCCGGCAGCCCCTCCGGGTACAGGCCGCCGCGCCAGTCGTCGTAGCTCCAGCCCGAGCAGCCGATCCGCACCGCCTCCACGCTCGCCTCCTCACGCGGCGCGCTCCTCGATCAGCCGCCGGCCCTCTTCGTAGGCGTCGTCGTCCTCGTGGGCCACGACCCCGACCACCTCGCCGTCGCGCCCATACCAGCAGGCGAAGGAGCCGTCCTCGCCCGGTTCGAAGCGGGCGTCGTCCCAGCCGTCGCCCCAGCCGACGTATTTGACGGTGTGGTCGCCGATCGTCGACCAGAAGCCGGGCGCGACGTCCCAGGTCGCCACCTCGCCCGCCATCGTCCGGCCGGCGATCTCCCCCATGCGCAGCGCCTCGCCCCAGTGTTCGACCCGTAGCCGGCGGCCGGCGATGGTGTTGAAGGCGAACGCGACGTCGCCGGCGGCGAGCAGGCGCGGGTCCGCGGACTCCATCGAGGCGGCGACCTCCACCCCGTCTTCGACCGGGACGCCGGCCGCGGCGGCGAGCTTGTCGTCGCGTTCGATGCCGAGGGCGAGCAGGACGCGGTCGGCGAGCGCCTCGCGGCCGTCGGCGAAGAGGGCCCGCGTGGAGTGGTTGGCGGCGCCGCGCAGCGAGGCCAGCTCGGCCTCGGCCATGACCTCGACGCCGAGATCCTCGAGCCAGCCGGCGATCCGCGCGGCGACGTCGGCGCCGAGCCGCTCGACCTGCGGGCCGGCTTCCTTGGTCGCCACCGTCACCGTCGCGCCGCGCAGCGCCAGCGAGGCGGCGGCCTCGCAGCCGATGAAGCCGGAGCCGACCACCACCGCCCGGTTCCCCTTGCCGAGCTTGGCGAGCCGCTCGGAATCGCCGATCCGCCGCACGGTCTGCACCCCGCCGCCATCGGCGTTGGGGACCGGCGGGACGAGTGGCCGCGCGCCGGTCGCCAGCAGGACGCGGTCGAAGTCGAACGTGTGGCCGGCCGCCGAGCGCGCGCACCCCTTCTCCAGGTCGATCCGCACCACGTCGACCTCGGTGCGCAGCTCGATCCCCCGCTCCGCGTGCCACTCCGGCGGCGCCAGCGCCAGCGCCTCGCGGTCGGACTCGCCGCGCAGGAAGCCCTTGGTCAGCGGCGGACGTTCGTAGGGCGGCTCGGGCTCGCGGGCGAGGATCGTCACCGTGCCCTCACCGCCCGCCTCGCGGTAGGCCTCCGCCGCGGCCTGGCCGGCCGGGCCGCCGCCGACGATCACGATCCTGTCCGTCGCCACGCTCATCGCAGCCGGCGCCGGTCGAGGAGGTAGTCGGGGCAGGACTGGGAGGCGTCCTGGGGGAGCGAGCTCTCGGCCTGGAGGATCGCGTGGACGTCGTCGCCGTCGAGCTCGCGGCGCCGGTCCGGGTGGCGCCAATGGACGTTGAGCAGCGTCCCACCCGGCGCCAGGGCGCCCTCCATGCGACGCAGGCCGTCGCGGACCAGTCCGGCGCTCCAGTAGTAGAGGACCTCCGCGCAGACGATCGTGTCGAATGGCCCCTCGGGCATCTCCTCCGGGAGGCGCCGGCGCTGCAGCTCGACGTTCTCGGCATCGCCGAGCCGGCGGCGGGCGCGATCCAGCGCGGTGGGGCTGAAGTCGACGGCGACGAGGCGGTCGCAGCGCGGCGCCAGCAGCGCGGTGAAGACGCCGATCGAGCAGCCGAGCTCCAACGTGCGGCCGGTCCGCCCCGGCAGGTAGGAGAGGGTGCGGCGGTACTTGCGCCGCTCGCTCAGCACCAACGCCTCCTCCCGGTCGGTGCCGTTGTCGCGGGTGAGGACGATCGTTCCGCGCATCTGCGCTTCCGGTACCCGGAGGGGCGAGCGATCTAATCCCCCTTGGGCCGGCCGCCGAGCGGCGGCGATTCGATCGCCGGTCTCTCGCCCCGGAGCCAGGTCTCGATCTCCGGCTTGTGGAGCCCCGCGCGGCCGGCGATCCAGATCGCGACCCCGGCCAGGGACGCCACGACGGCGAGCCCGAAGCCGACCCAGACGGCCGCTTCGATCCCGGCGGCGGGGGTCGCCCCGACCGTCTTCGACAGGTGGAGGAGGAGCGGGCCGGTGAGGAAGGCGGCGCCGCCACGCAGCAGCTCGATCAGGGCGAAGACGCGCGGCAGCTGCGGCGAGGGGAGCGTGAAGCCGGTGCTGAAGAGCGCCGGCGCGACCGAGGCGCCGACCCCGACCCCGATCGCGCCGGAGCCGAGCACGACCAGCGCCTGCGAGCCGCCGCCGACGCCGGAGAGGATCGCCGCCGCGCCGCTCAGCACCAGCATGCCGCCGAGCGCGAGCGCCGGGATCCAGCGGGTGAAGAAGATCGCCCCGAACAGGGCCGCCATCGCCACCGCGCCGCCGAACTCGGGCCAGAACAGCATCCCGGCGTGGGCCGGGGCGACTTCGTTCAGTTCGAGCGCCGTCTCGGCGAGGTCGATCAGCCCGACCGATGACGGCCGCCGCCATCACCGCGATCAGGATCGCCGCCACGGGGATCGTGGTGGCGAGCTTCTCGACCGGCATCAGCGGGTCGGTCGAGCGGTACTGGTGCACCATCAGCAGCGCGATCAGGGCCACGCCGCCGAGCAGCGGGACGATCACGATCGGCGCCCCGAAGGGGTGGGCGGCCAGCTCCGAGACGCCGAAGAAGGCGGCCCCGGTGCCGAACCCGGCGAGGGTGATCGAGACCACGTCGATCGGCGCCTCGGGGTCCTGCGGCTCGGCGTCTTCGTAGGTGAGGAGGACGAGGAGCAGGCCGAGGAAGCCGACCCCGGCGACCAGCCAGAAGAGGGTCCGCCAGGCGCCCGAGCCGGCCTGGGCGCCGCCGACGACAGGGCCGAGCGCGACCGCGCCGAAGATCGCCATGTTCATCGTCATCGCGGTCGGCCGCATGCGGCGGTTTCGGCCAGCCGGTGACCAGCGGCGGCACGGCGGCGATCAGCATCATCGACGTGGTCAGCCCCTGGATGACCCGACCGGCGATGAAGAGGCCCTCGTTCGGCGCCCAGGCGGCGAGCACCGAGGCGATGACGAAGGACGCGCTCAGCACCAGCGAGGACGCGGCGCGGGCGGAGCCTGGAGATCAGCTGGATCGAGAGGACCGTGCCGAAGCAGTAGGCGGCATTGGCCATCCCCGAGGTCATCTCCAGGGCGCCCTCGCTCATGTGGAGGCTCCGGCCGAGCGATCCCGAAAGCCAGGGGACGGCGGAGGCGAGGACGAGGAACGGGGTCAGCGTGCAGATGACCAGTGCGACGGCCGCCCAATAGCTCTCGGCGAGTGGGCCTTTTCGACTCATGCGCGGAGCGGTACCCACTCCCGCGGCGGCCTCCCCGGCCGGCCCGGGCGCCGCGCTCGCGCCAGGTTAGGGCGCCGAGACATGGGTACCGGAATGACATGGTTTTCGCTCTCGCACTTCTCTTCGTCGTCGTGTTCGCGTTCTTCGTCTCGCCGCTCATCGCGGTCGTCCTCTTCCTGGCCGGCGCGATCGGCTTCGTGCTGATGTACGGGATGAGCCGGCGTAGCGACGAATCGGCAGCGGCCGGGCCCGAGTCCCACGCCGCCGCGCGCGGCCGGCGCGAAGCTCGCACCACGCGGATCCGCTGAGGCCGCCGGCCGGCGCCCCGGCCGGCGTCATTTGCGCGCACGTCGGTCGCCCGGGGATGCGCGATACTCGACCGGTGAGCGACCGCGCGGCCGAAAGCGAGGCGGAGCGCCGCGGCAACGACCGCGCCGAGGCCGCCCACGAGCGGCTCGAACGCGGTCGGCTCGAAGAAGGCGCCGCGTGACCTACCTGCCGCCGCCCGCCCCGGAGGCCGCCGGGCTCGAGGTCCCCGCCGACGCCCATCCGGTCGTGCAGCGGGACGTGATCGTCGTCGGCGCCTCCGCCGGCGGCGTGCAGGCGCTGCAGGAGCTGGTGGCCCAGCTGCCGCCCGAGCTGCCCGCCTCGATCCTCGTCGTCCTCCATCTGATGCCCTCGGGGACCAGCGTCCTGCACGACATCCTCGACCGCGCCGGGCCGCTGCCCGCCACCCAGGCGGTCGACGGAGAGCGGCTCGAACGCGGCCACGTCTACGTCGCCCCGCCCGACTTCCACATGCTGCTGCGGGGATCGGAGATCCGCCTCAGCGCCGGCCCGCGCGAGAACGGCCACCGGCCGGCGATCGACCCGCTGTTCCGCAGCGCCGTCCGCGCCTGCGGCCCGCGCGTGATCGGCGTGGTCCTCAGCGGCACGCTCGACGATGGCACTGACGGCCTGCGGCTGATCAAGCAGCGCGGCGGCACCACCGTGGTCCAGGACCCCGAGGACGCCGCTACGGCGACATGCCGCGGAACGCGATCGCCGCCGTCGGGCCGGACCGGGTCGTGCCGCTCGCCCGGATGGGCGCCACGCTCTGCGACCTGATCGACGCGCCGCTCGACCCGCCGCCCCCGGACGGCGTCACCGACCCGGCGACGCAGCCGGTCGACCTGGTCGAGCTCGGCCGCGACCCGCCGGACGGCGACCTGCTGCGCCCGCCGGCCCGCCGGGCGGACCGGGGCGCCGCCACCGACACGGTCCTGCGTCTCCGCGACACCGAATCGCGGGGCGACCCCGCGGCCGAGATCAAGCCGCCTCGATGAGCAGCGACCAAGAGCGACCGGAAGATGGGGGGCAGGCTCTCGAGGATCTGCTCGAGCGCCTCACGACTCGCGCGGCTTCGACTTCACCGGCTACAAGCGCTCGAGCCTCGAGCGCCGCATCCGCAAGCGGATGGAGGCGTCGCGGTCGAGGACTACGGCGACTACGTCGACTACCTCGAGGTCCACCCCGACGAGTTCGCCGAGCTCTTCAACACGATCCTCATCAACGTCACCGGCTTCTTCCGCGACCCGGCGGCCTGGGAGTACCTCGCGAGCGAGGTCGCTCCCGGAGCTGCTCGAGCAGCGCGGCGCGACGAGCCGATCCGGGTCTGGTCGGCGGGCTGCGCGTCGGGCGAGGAGGCCTACACGGTCGGCGATGCTGCTCGCCGAGGCGCTGGGCGAGGAGGCGTTCCGCGACCGGGTGAAGATCTACGCGACCGACGTCGACGAGGAGGCGCTCGACGACGCGCGCGCCAGGCGCATCTACCCGCCGAAGGCAGGTCGCAGGCCGTGCCCGAGGAGCTCGCTCGAGCAGCTGCTTCGAGTCGCAGCGACCAGCAGCTTCACCTTCCGCAAGGACCTGCGCCGCTCGGTGATCTTCGGGCGCAACGATCTGGTCCAGGACGCGCCGATCTCGCGCATCGACCTGCTGCTGTGCCGCAACGTCCTGATGTACTTCACCGCCGAGGCGCAGGCGCGGATCCTCGCGCCGCTTCAACTTCGCCCTGCGCGACCGCGGCTTCCTGTTCCTCGGCAAGTCGGAGATGCTGCTACGCCACGGCGACACTTTCACGCCCGGTCGACCTGAAGCGGCGGGTCTTCCGCCAAGGTCCCGCGGCGCGACCTGCGCGAGCGGCTCGGCGTTCGGCGACCCGACGGCGGCGACGACGCGCCGGCCGCGGCCGCCACGCCGAGCTCCGCGACGGCGGCCTTCGAATCGGCCCCGGTCGCGCAGCTCGTCGTCGACTCGGCGGCGCTGCTGGTCGCTGGCCAACGACCGCGCCGCGCGAGCTCTTCGGGCTCGGCGCCCGCCGACATCGGCCGGCCGCTGCAGGACCTCGAGATCTCCTACCGGCCGGTCGAGCTGCGCGCCGCCATCGACCAGGCCTTCGGAGACGCGCCGGCCGATCGTCGCTCGGACGGCGTCGAGTGGCGCCGGCGAGCGGCGAGCAGCGGCATCCTCGACGTCGCAGATCACGCCGCTCGCTCGGCCGACGACGGCGCGCTGCTCGGCGCCGTCGATCACCTTCGCCGACGTCACCGCGCTCGCGCGAGCTGCGCCGACGAGCTCGAGCAGCTCCAAGCGGGAGCTGGAGACGGCCTACGAGGAGCTGCAGTCGACGGTCGAGGAGCTGGAGACGACCAACGAGGAGCTGCAGTCGACCAACGAGGAGCTGGAGACGACCAACGAGGAGCTGCAGTCGACCAACGAGGAGCTCGAGACGATGAACGAGGAGCTGAAGTCGACCAACGAGGAGCTCGAGACGATGAACGACGAGCAGCGCCGGCACGCCGAGGAGCTCGACCGGCTCAACATCTTCCTCGAGGCGATCCTCGGCAACCTCGGGGTCGGGGTCGCCGTCGTCGACCGCGAGCAACCAGGTCCAGATCTGGAACCCAACGCGCAGGACCTCTGGGGGCTGCGCCCGACGAGGTCGAGGGCAAGCAACCTCTCTCGCTCGACATCGGGCTGCCCGTCGACCGAGCTGCGCGAGCCGCTCGAGGACGCGATATCAGCAGGGCGAAGAGGACCGACCTGTCCCTGGACGCGATCAACCGGCGCGGCCGGGCGCTGCGCTGCGAGGTGCGGGTGATGCCGCTCTTCTCGGCCGGCCAGGGCCTCTACGGCGGCATCGTGCTGATGCGCGAGGCCGGGGGCTCAAGCCTCGTCTGAGCCCTCCGCACCCCGACCGCGCGGCTCGCCCGCGGGCGACCTCGCCCGCTGCATCGACTCGCGCTTGTGCCGCCACTCCTCCCTCGCCGCGGCGTACCTGCGGATGGTGTCGCGGTGCTCCTGGCGCAGGCGGGCGGCGTTGCGCCGCACCTGCTCGCTCCAGTTGAGCACCGCGCGGCGCTGTTCGGAGCCGCGAGCCGGCTGAGGTCGAGGACGAAGATCCCGTGGGTGGATTGAGTGTCGGGTCGAAGCCGTAGAAGGAGTAGGTGACCGGCAGATCGGTGAGGTCGGCGACGACGCCGATGAAATCGTCGTTGACCACCTCGAAAAAGGTGCGAGCGAAAGTCCCGCAGCCGCCCGCCTTGCCGGTGACCGAGCAGCCAGCCGTCGGCCACCGACAGCCCGCCCTCGAAGACGAAGGCGAGCATGTTCCCGGTGAGCGAGGCCGCGGAGTCCCCCGCCCGCTCCTCGTAGAGGGTGAAGTAGAGGTCGGCGAGCGTGCCCGCTATCCGCTCCAGCGCATCGTCGCCGAGCCCTGCGGGCTGCACGGCGTTCTTGGGCGACATCTCCGCCATATGCATGGCGGAAGGTACCCTTATCATCAGGTGGTTCCGTATGTCCGAGAAACCTCTCCAGGAGCCAGGCACCAAAGAGAGGTCCGGCGCGACCGTCGCGACGATCTCACGCGAGCTGGTCGGCGTCTACGCCGAGTACTACGGCCGTGGACCGACCAAGGCGAAGACGATCTGGCGCGACGATCTGGTCGTCTGCGTGCTGGAGGAGGTGTTCACGCGGGCGGAGCGGGTGCTGGTCGACGGCGGTCGCTTCGACCAGGTGCGGCTGAACCGCCAGGCCTTCCAGGACGAGATCGAGCCGCTCTTCCGCGAACGGATCGAGCGGCTGACCGGCCGTGCGGTCCTGGCCTGCCTCAGCCAGGTGAACCGCGACGGCGTCGCCGCCGAGCTGTTCGTCCTCGGCCCGCCGGTCGCCGGGGACTTGTCCCCGGAGGGGCGTCTCGGCTAAGGTCGGATCTGGTCGCCGGGCGGTGCCGAGGCGCAGTCGGCGGCCGCCCCCCACCGAGTGGATCACGCGCCGCCGATACCGGTCGACGGGATCTCCCGGTCACGAGTTCCACGACAGGAGACCCATGTCCGCCCAGACCGAAGTCGCGCTCGAGGGACCGCTCGGCATCAAGCGAACCCGCTACGGCGACGACGTCCTCGTCTTCGCGCTGACCGGCGAGCTGGACCTCTCCGTCGCCGACGCCGCCAGGGACGTGCTCGCGGTCGGCGTCGAGGACTTCGGCGGCCTCCTGGTGCTCGACCTGACCCACCTCGAGTTCATCGACTCGAGCGGCATCGCGCTGATCTACGAGCTCGCCCGCGCCCGCCCCGACCCGGCGTCGCTGCGGCTGCTGCCGAGCCGGCACGGTGGCGTCAACCGCCTGCTGAAGTTGACCGCGGTCGACTCGGTGATCACGATCGCCTCCTCCTGACCGGCCGCCGGCCTCGCCGCGGTGTTCCTTACTTCGGCATGGCGTAAGTTTCGAACACCGCGGCGAAGCGGCGGGGTCAGCGGGCGGGCTCGGTGCCGACGCCGCGCGCCCAGAGCACGGTCAGCGTCTCGACCAGCTCCGCGGCCGCCGCGGCGCTCCCGCCGGAGCGGAGGTGCTCGTGGATGCTCTGCAGCGTCATGTGCATCAGCGCCCGCGCCATCGCGTCGGCGGCCGGGCCGCCGGCCGGCGCCAGGCCGGCGTCGCGCTCGCGCTCGATCAGCGCCGCGGAGCGGTCCACGGCGCGCTCGAAGTAGATGCCGAGGACCCGGTCGATCTCGCGTGGGAGCCGCGGCGCTCGAGCGCGGCGCGGACCACGCCGAGTTGCGGCGGGCGATCGTCACGGCGGCCTCGATGCTGGCCCGCGACCAGGGCTCGGAGTGCCGCTCCGGGTCGGCGAACCAATGCTCGAGTTCGGCCGACATCTCCCCCAGCACCTCGCCGTAGAGGAGCGCCAGGATCTGACCCTTGTCGGCGAAGTAGAAGTAGAAGGAGGAGCGCGAGACCCCGGCCGCGGCGGCGATCTGCTCGACCGTCAGCTCGGCGAGCGCGCTGCCCTCGAGCAGGTCCCGGGTCGCGTCGAGGATCGCCCGTTCGCGCCGGTCGCCCTGGCGCGGCTTGGCCTCCCGCTGTCCCCGCCTCGACGTCGCCGACCGGCTCATGCGGTGATTATCGGCAGACCTTGTTACTCGACGTCGTGTCAACTAAGCTCGGCGGAGGTCGTCAGCCACCGGGAGGAGTCGAGGATGTCCACCGACCAGAACGCCGCCGTCGGGCTCGACGGGCTGCAGCTCGCCGATCGAGAGCACTGGCTCGACGGTCCGCCGTACGAGCTTTTCGCGCGGCTGCGGCGCGAGTGCCCGGTCCACTGGACGCCGGGCTTCGAGGAGTTCCCCGAGGAGGACGGCTTCTGGTCGGTGACCCGCGCCGAGGACGTCCACGCGGTGAGCCGCGACTGGCAGACCTACTCCTCGGAAGCCGGCGGCATCACCGCGCTGAAGGACGCGGTCCTGCCGCTGGAGCTGCAGCAGGCGATGTTCATCGGCATGGACCCGCCCAAGCACGACCGGCTGAAGGCGCTCTTCCAGCGCGGCTTCACCCCGAAGCGGATCGCCGAGCACGAGGAGCGCATCCGCGACATCACCGCGGCCGTGCTCGACCGGCTGGAGGGCCGCGAGCGCTGCGACCTCGTCGCCGAGGTCGCCCAGCCGGTGGTCGCCCGGGTGATCGGCAGCTTCATGGGCATCCCGCCCGAGGACGACCGGATGTGGGCCGACCTGATGAACGCGACGCTGTCGGCCGGCGACCCGGACGTCAACCCGGCCGGGGTCGACGCGGTCACCGCCGAGCTGATCCCGCAGGTCTTCGCCAGCTGCCAGGAGCTGATCGCGGCGCGGCGCGAGCACCCCACCGACGACCTCACCAGCGTCCTCGTGCACGCCGAGGTCGACGGCGAGCGGCTCGAGGAGCACGAGATCGTGATGGGCTTCTTCCTGCTGATGGCGGCGGGCAACGACTCCACCAAGGCGACCTACTGCAGCGGCATGCGGGCGCTGATGGAAGACGACGAGCAGCGGCGGCTGGTGCTCGAGGACCCGTCGCTGATCCCCGACGCGGTCGAGGAGTCGCTGCGGATGTTCCCGGCGTTCGCCCACTTCGGCCGCACCGCGACCCACGACACCGAGTTGGCCGGGTGCCCGATCAAGGCGGGCGACAAGGTGGTGATGTGGTACCCGTCCTCCAACCGCGACGAGACGCGCTACGAGGACGCCGAAACCTTCGACCTGCGTCGCCGCGCCGAGCACCAGGCCTTCGGCGCCGGCGGCCGGCACTTCTGCCTCGGCGCCGCCCTCGCCCGACTCGAGCTGCGGGTCCTGGTCGAGGAGACGCTGCGGCGCCATCCCCGGATCCGGATCGCCGCCCGGCCGCGCTACGTCGAATCGCCGTTCGCCAACCAGCTGAAGACGCTGCCGGTGGAGCTCGACCCGTAGGCCTCGACCCGGCGGGTCAGCCCGTCTCGGCGGGCGGGCGGCTCCCTTCGGCCTCCTCGCGCAGCCGCTTCAGGGTGCGGCGCAGGAGCCGCGAGACGTGCATCTGGGAGCAGCCGATGCGGGCCGCGATCTTCGATTGGGGGAGATCCTCGACGAAGCGGAGCCGCAGCACCTCGCGCTCGCGCTCGTCGAGGCCCGGCAGGACGGTCTCGACCGTCAGTCGGTCCTCGACCAGCTCGTAGCCATCGTCGACGTGGCCGATCCACTCCGGCGTCTTCGGCCCCTCGCCGTCCTCGCCCTGGATCTGGGCTTCGAGGCCGAGCGGCCGACGGTTCTCCTCGGCGGCCAGCGTCTCCAGCACGTCGCCGACGTCGATCTGCAGGTGCTCGGCGATCTCCTTCGGCGACGGCGGCCGGGCCAGCTCCTCGGTCAGCTCCTCGGTCGCCGAGTCGATCGCCGCCATCCGATCGTGCAGGACCCGCGGCACGCGAATCGTCCAGACCTTGTCGCGGAAGTAGCGTTTCAGCTCGCCCATGATGGTCGGCTTGGCGAAGCCGACGAAGGGGGTGCCGCGATCGACGTCATAGCGGTCGATCGCGTTCAGCAGCCCGACGCTCGCCACCTGCACGAGGTCGTCGTAGGGCTCGACCACGCCGGCGTAGCGGCCGGCCATGCGCCGCGCCATCGGCAGGTAGAGGCGCGCCAGCTCCTCGCGCGCCCGCTGGTCGCGCTGCCTGGCGACGCGTCGCCACAGCTCCCGTTCGTGCTGCTTGCTGACCGCATCGGTGGCGGTCGGAGTTCCACTCATCGGGTCGTCCTCCCACTTCGTTTGGATTTTCCCGACTCAGCCGCGCTCAGCCCGAAGGCGCGCGGACGCGTGCGGTCGGTGGTCGAGCCGCGAGCGTTGCGCCGCACGTCCGGCGGCCCACCTGTGGCCTACCCGCCTTTTCGTCCGTCAACCGCAGCGCCCGAAGTTGCGTGGCGACTCGCCGACCGGGTAGGTCAGGCACCGTGAAGAACGACGGTCCCGCGATCCCCCTTTCCGATGCCGCGGCAGGCGATCGCGGTCGCTCCATCGTCGCGAGCATCTCCCGCGACATCGTCCACGTCCACTCCACCTTCTACGGGCGTGGCCCGACCCGGCGAAGACGACTCCCGCTGTCCGGATAGCGAAGTTGTCGAACTTGGATGTATTATCGGAAGTACCCAGGACGGCCGAAACATTATGCGCGGACCCCAGGGTCCGATGGGAAAAAGGAAAGGGTGTTTTCCGTGACGAAGGTCTGCCGGCGATAACCGGAAAAACGCACCCGCGGTTCGGTTCCGCGTAACGAAGGCCGGCGTATACCGCTTCTGCGTCTGGTCGGCATTATCCAGGTTAAAGGAGGTCCGGAAACGAAGTCCGTCCATCAAGCGGTATTCCGCGAAGAGGGTGCTGATCGTGCGGAATATTTTACTGTCGCCGATGGAGTTTTCTATTACCCGAACGGGGCTCGAGCGGGAATTTCCCAGTTGTAAACCCCGTACGGGCCAGTATTGGCGTTCAGCCCAACGGTGTCTTCCACTACGGGCACGAGTCCCGCCGCGATGTGCATTTGCTGGTCTTTGCCTTCCACACCCGGATCACTCGCGATCGAATGGACGGGGCAATGTTCAGACCCAAGGTAAGTCGGTCACTTGCGGTGACCTCCAGGTTGGCGCGGCCGGAGTACTGCTTATACCCAACGGCCACGTATGTGTCAGAAGATGGACTTGCGGAGCGTTTTGACCACATACGGTCGATTCCAGCTGGCCGATCTGACAACGTTGGTCGCTGCGACTTCGTTGAAGCTATCTAGCGGCGCTCCCGACCCGATTCATCTGCTCGATGTCGGGATCGGCATTGGGGTTCTTCCGTTTGAAATGAGTCTGCGAGGTTTCGACGTTTTTGCTTCCGACCCGACCCGCGTAGTTGCCGACACATAAGAACGCGCGGTCTCCGAGTGAGGTTGGGGTCACTGAAAGAGCTCTCGTCTTGGGATGTGGCGCCAGACCTAGTCACATGTGTGAAGGTATTGGAGCATGTGGACAGGCCGGCTCAATTCTTGAACTCCCTTGCCGATCTTGTCCGTGCGGATGGCCTGATCTACATCGGAACCCAGCGCGGAGTTGGCTCGACGCAAAACGCAACATGCCGACGAATTCAATGTTGAACATCTCAACGTATTCACCTCGGCATCACTAGTGATGCTCGGGATGTCCGTAGGCATTTATCCGCTATACCTCATGTCGCTCTTCGAGCCAAGCGGCAAGGCCACACTGCGAGCGTTCATGTCAAGAGCTGCGACGTTTGGTAATCACTAGCAAGGGTGAACTGCTCTGGCTCTGACGGAGGCTGGAGTCAAGATGAACGCGTACCGAACACGCTGTACCGATGCCCATTCGAAAGCAATCGGAATCGAGCCGTGGGCCAATCTGTCTTTGGTCTCTACGAAGAGGAGGCAGGCAAGCACTTGTGGAGCTAGGAGTCGATGCCAGCGGCGTCGACCGGTGAAAGCTCATCCACGTTTCGGTTAACCCGGCGACCAATCACCGAATTGGCCAGCGACGCATCGAGGCCATGCATGGGACGAAGCAGCACCAGATCATCTCGTTGGATGGTTTCTCCGGCCGCCATCGCCCGGCGGAAGTAGACCGCCCGGCGGAACGACTCGACGTGACCGGCCTCGATTTCTGACTCGAGCGGCCGCTTGACTCCGTCGCCGAGGAGCAGCGGAATGTCATCGAGGTCCTGAGTGAGCTGAACGAGCTCATCAGGCGTCAGGGACACGAAGTGGTCCCGGAACTCCTTGCCCTCTCTCGTGTCGGTGAAGTGGAATTCGAGCAACTCGGCTCCCAGGGCTACTGCCAGACGCACTGCTTGGCCGTCAGTCGTGTGGTCGGAATAGCCAATGGCTGCGTTCGTCGCCGTTCGAAGTGTCTCCATCGCCCGAAGGTTCGCGATCGCGTTTCGGAAGCGGGTAGGTCGACGTGCATTGGAGGACGGCAAGCTGCTCAGGGTCGAGATACCGCTCGTCCACGCGGCGAATGGCCTCGACTGCCTCGACGACTTCCTCCAACGTGCTGAGGCCGGTCGAGAGAATGATCGGTTTCCCACGTTCCGCGAACTGTTCGAGGATCCAGTGCGATGTCAGGTCGCCGGACCCGATCTTGTACATCGACAGGTAGGGGTCGAGCCAGTCGAGAGCGTGCAGGCTCCACACCGATGCCAGGTACTCCACGCCGGCGTTGATGCACATCTCGGCGAGTTCGATGTGCTGCTCGGGATCGAGTTCGAACTTCTTGAAGTGCTGGTGACGGTCAGGTGACTCCTTGGGATTCACGAGGTCGTCTGCGTAATAGACCTGGAACTTGACGACGTCGGCGCCGGCATCGATCGCCAGCGTCGTCAGTTCCTTCGCGTACTCGAAGTCGCCCTCGTGGTTTCCGCCGATTTCAGCGATCAGGAGTGGCCCATGCTTGCCGCTCCATCCCCGTCGGGTGGCAACTGGGATCTTGTGGTCTGTCATGACAATCCTTCGACGCGGAGCTTGAGGAGCGATGCTACGAGATCACGGTCTTCCAACGACTTGATCTGCATGCTGTCCGACCTGGCCATGACCGTATGGCCGACGCGGCCGCCCAGGCGAACTCCCGGTTCCACGAGGTCGCGCCACAGCACGTGAATGGCTCCGTTGTCGACGAACAATCCCTCGCGTTCATAGCGAAGCTGATTGGTCATGCCGGGATTGAGCGGCTCCATGCCGCCGCGGCCGTGCCGGAAGTGCACATCGAGGTCTTCGTACACGCTGATCACGTGGTCGCTGTCGTACAACAGCAGCGAGTCGACTGCCTCTCGGATGTGTTCACTCCGCCGAAGTGGCGTATGGATACCAAGCAAGACGACGACGTCCGGGAAGAACTCGATCCGTTCCTCCATGAAGGTCACGGCCTGGTCGAGTACGTCGGTCAACTTGCTCGTGATGGCCGAGAGTTCGGGCGGGCGAAGTTCAGCGAGGACGTCGTCGCGAGCCATGCAGTGATCGACCACTCGGGGTCGTCGGTCGTCACCAGCACGATTGTCGAAACAGCCCGACGCCAGGGCCTCATCGAGGGTGTGATCGATCAGCGGCTTCCATCCGAGTGGCTCGAGAGCCACATTCGGCATGTGCTGGTACGTGTTCTTCACAGGGACAATCGCAGCGAACGCGTGGTGCTGTGGGCCCTGCGAAACGTTCGGCCGCCTGGCGTTTGATTGCCGCGCCGAGCGGCCAACAGCCGGTCTTCGTCTCGCGACATCGACGACCCGTGTTGCCGGTAGAAGAACAGCGGCGTCGGAACGTGGGCAACGCCGAACCGGTGAAGAAGCTTCAGCCAGAGTTCGTGCCCGTCCTGCGAGTCGAAGGACTCGTCGTATCCACCGGTCACCTTGAGCGCTCTGAGCCTGACCATCGTGCACGCTCCATGCGGCGGCAGGTCTGACGCTTCGGTTTCAACTCCGAGCCGCTTGCGGTGTTCGACCCCGAGCACTTCGCCGGACTCGCTGACGTAGGTCCAGTTCGGGTATGCCAGAGCCAGGTCGCGATCGGATTCCAGTCGGTGTGACAGCACCAGCAACGCGTTCTGATCGAAGTAGTCGTCCGCATCCAACCGGATCAGGTAACGGCCGCGAGCCTCGCGGATGGCCTCGTTCGCGCACGCCCGAAGCCCTCTTGGCTCGTCGGTTGCGAACAAGCGGACTCGGGACGGATCCCGGGCAACGAACTCCTCGGCGATCGACCTGGACCCGTCCGACGAGCCGTCGTCGAACACGAGGAGTTCCCAGCTCTCCAACGATTGGTCGAACACGCTCTCGAGGGATTGGCGGAGGAAGGCGGCGTAGTTGTGGCACGTGACGTACACGGTCACGAGCGGGCGGAGCGTCTCAGACGGCATCGTCAGGCCCCTTCCGTTCGGACACCGGAGCCGCCGGGTTTCCGGCTGCGATGACGTACTCGGCGAGGTCTTTCGAGACCACCGACCCGCCGCGACAACCGCGCCGGTGCCGATCGTGACGCCGGCGAGGACGAAGACTCCGGCGCCGAGCCAGACGTCATCGGCGATCGTGATGGGTGCGACTTCCATCATCTGGGTCCGAATCAACTCGTCACGCCGGATTCCGTGGTTCGCGTCCACGAGGTAGCAGAACGGTGCGATGAGGCAATTCGATCCGATCGTGATCGTCGAGGTGGCAAAGATGTGGGTGTGGTAGCCCACGGTGGTCCAGTCACCGATGTCGACCGCCGCAGCCGGATTCGTCGGGCAGATCCGTGCGCCAGACTTGACGATGGTGTTGGCCCCAAGCTTGATGGCCTCGGGATGGCGGAGGAACTCGGCGCCCTTCTCCACGAATGCTTCGTCCCCGCAGGCCCCCAGCGACCGGGTGAGCCAGCGCTGGCGAAAACGTTGGAGTGGCGTTCTCCGAAGATTGGCTCGAACACCGCCCGGGATCTGATGTCGTTCTGCCGTCATTGGACGTCGACCTCGGCCATCAGGTCCATCACTTCCTGGAGCCCGTACTCCCAGTGCGGCCGAGTCATCCGATCGAGCACCCTGCGTGCTCGTTCCTGATCGGCGCCGTCGTCGACGACGAGGCGCAGGCCGTCTCTGAATGGAACGAATCCGCCGTCGAGACTGACTATTCGACATCGTCTCGGGATTCCGGTAGAAGAACTGCGTGACGTGCTCCTCATCGCTCGGAGAGAACTCGTCGATGCATCCCGCGAGCGATTCGGTCCGGATGAGCTCAACCGAAGCACCGGGTGGGAGAACCGAGGAAACACGTTCGAGACCAGGTCAGCGTCGCTGCGCTGGCGGATGGCGCTCTCGTACAACTCGACGGCAAGGAACGGGCTGTCGGCGTTGGCCCTGAAGAACCACTCAGCGTCGACCGACCGAGCGGCGTCCAGCGTCCGTCGAGCCACGTTGTCCAGGTCTCCACGAAAGCAGGCCACGCCGGTGCGGTTGCAGTAGTCCTCAATCGGATCATCGGAGCTGTCCGTCGAAGTGGCGACGACAACTGCGCCGACGCAACCGGAGTGCCGAAGCCGCTCGATCGGATATGCGAGGAGCGGCCGATCTCTCAGGTTCTGTAGCACCTTGCCCGGCAGGCGAGAGGAAGACATCCGACCGAGGACGATGGCAGCGGGCGGCTCAACTCCGAGGAACATTCGAAGTTGACACTACTCAAAGTCCTGCGGTGCGACACCTGAGCCGTCGTCCGCCGCGATCTCAGCAGACGCCCCAGACCATCACCGCTCGATGGGTCGAGCCGGACGATTCCGAACATGCCGAAATGCGTCACCGGCGAAGTAGATCAACATCACCGTGTCCGTCAGGAATCGGATCAACTGCCTACCGTATCCAGGAGTGGCAAGAGGGTCGGTCCGAATACTCCATGGGCGTCCGCGCCCATCTCAAGAGTGCCATCGCCCTCAACCCCGACAGCGGAATGAAGGTGACGGCCGTAGAGACCGATCAGCCTCAGACCTGGCTGCGGTGCCAGTCGTAGGCTGTGCGGATGATGTCGTCGAGACCGCGTCGAGCCTCCCAGCCAAGCAGCTCGCGTGCCGCTGACGGGTCGGCGAACGTCGACACCGGGTCGCCAGGGCGGCGGGCGACCACGTCGTGAGGAACCTCCCGACCGCTCACCTCCTCGGTGACACGCAGCACATCGAACACTGACGAACCCACGCCGGTGCCGACGTTCACCTCTGCCGTCGCACCACCAGCTGCGAGGTAGTCCAACGACTTCACGTGGGCGTCGGCCAGATCCTCGACGTGGATGTAATCGCGGATGCAGGTGCCGTCAGGTGTGTCGTAGTCGGCACCGAACACCTGCAAGCGACGATCACCGAGAAGCACCGCCTTCATCGCAAGCGGGATCAGATTGATGCTGAAGTCCCAGTCCTCACCGATCCGCCCGTCCGAACTCGCACCCGCTGCGTTGAAGTAGCGCAAGCTCACCGATCGGAGCGCGCCGACCACGCTGTACCAGCGCAGCATCCGCTCGACCGTCGCCTTCGTCTCGGCGTACACACTCTCCGGGAGCGATCGTTGCCGCCTCGGTGACTGGCACGTTCTCAGGGGTGCCGTACACCGAGCATGACGACGAGAACACCAACCGCTCGATCCCGGCGGCCTCAACTGCTTCCAGCAACTCGATCGTTCCAGCAACGTTGTTGCGCCAGTACTTCCCCGGCGACTTCATCGACTCGCCAACCGACTTGTACGCAGCAAAGTGCACCACGTCCGAGACCCCGAAATCGCGCAACACCTTGCCCACCAGGTCAGCATCCGCAATGTCGCCGACGATCAGCTGAGCGCCGAGCACAGCGTCTTCCTTGCCGAGTTCGAGCGAGTCGATCACCACGACGTCACGGCCTGTTGCACGAAGTGCCCGGACCGTGTGCGAACCGATGTACCCGGCACCACCCGTCACGAGCACGGTCCCCTGCTGCTGCATCGTCACAGTCTGACCGACACAGCGACCAAGCAGAAGCACCATCGCTGTCTGGAACTCCGCCGACCAAGTGTGACCTGGTGGCAGACGCTGCCGAGACGAGGGCACCGCCGAATGGACCACGCGTGCCGATCGAGGCCGAACGCGTGGCCCTCCGCACCCAGACCCGAAGTACCCGATAATCTCGGCCCACTGTGAACGGCACGCGACCCACTGACGCTCTTCGACGATTCTGGTGGATCGTGGTGATCTTCACCATCGCTGGCGCCGTCATCGCCGGGCTCCCCGAACCGGAGCAGGCGGCCGACTCGGTCACCACGTGGAACGCCAACCACACGCTGCTCGTGTCGAGCTCCACCGGGGCCGGCTCGGTGTTCACCGACCCGCAGGCGTTCAACCAGCTCCAGCTGTTCGCCACCACCGGTGACGTGCCCGAGCGGGCCGCCGAGGCGATCGACTTCAACGGGCCGCCCGCCGCACTCGCCGCCCAAGTCACCGTCACCGCCGACCAGCAGAGTGCTGCGCTGCGCATCTCCACCACGCAGAGCACCGCCGACGACGCCGTCGAATACGCCGACGCCATCGCCGACGAGCTCGATCAGTTTCATGTCGGAACGCCAGGACGAGCTCCGCGAAGAGCGTCTCACCTCCACGCTGACCCGCCTCGAAGATCTCGAGACCCAGATCGACGAGGTCGAACAGCAGGTGCTGATCGCTCCCGCCGACCCGGACGATCCGTTCTCCGTACCGGAGGAGGACCCGGTCGCCCGCGCCCGGCTCGACGCACTCTCGCGCCAGTACAGCGTGGTGTTCGAACAGTTCAACAACCTCCAGGCCGACTCCGGCCAACTCGTGCTCACCACCCTCGAACGCGCCCAGCCCATCGCCATCGAAGAGACGCGGCCTCGGCGCACCACGCTCCCGCGTCGGCCGATGCCGCACTCGGCGCGCTCGCCGGTGCCGCCGTCGGCTTCGGCGTCGCCCTGCTGCTCGCCCGAGCCGACCGGAAGATCCGCACCAGCGAACAGGCCGCCGAACTGCTCGGCCTCGAACCCAACACCAGCATCCCCAAGGTCAAGCGCCACAGCACCGACGAACTCGCCGTCGTCCCCGGCCGCCACGATCCGCTGTCGGACTCGTACCGCACGCTGCGCAGCCTCATCGCCTTCCTCGACGCCGGCAACAACACCCTCGGCGACCGCGGCAGCATCACCGTCGTCGTCTCACCCGGCCCGTCCGACGGCAAGACCTCGGTCACCGCCAACGTTGCCGCCGCGCTCGTCGAATCCGGCGAACGCACCGTGGCCGTCAACACCGACTTCCGCCGCCCCACCCTCAGCGAACGCCTCGGCGTGGTCAACGCCGAACCCGCCGGACTCAGCCTGCACGACGTGGAACACGCGCCGCTCGAACTCGTCCTCGCCCCCGGAGAAGACCCCGGCCTGGCGATGCTCGACCTGTCGGGCAGTACGCGGCAACAGCCCCGGCGACCTCGCCCGCGTCACCGCCCGCCTGCTCCCCCGTGTCGCCAACGTCGCCGACGCCGTGATCGTCGACACCTCGCCGATCGGCGCCACCGCCGAAGTGCTCGAGGTGCTGCCGCTCGCCGACAACGTCGTGATGGTCGTCCGCCTCGGCCACACCACCGCCCAGACCGCCCGCCGCTCGATCGAGATGGTGCGGGCCCTGTCGAGCGGCAACCTGCTGCTCGTGCTCGTCGGCGGCGAGACCGGCGACGCCGGCAAGTACTACTACTACTCCCGGCCCGCCCCGGCTGCGCAGACCGGCCGCTTCGGGCGCCGCAAGGGCCGCGACGCCATCGCACTCGCCGAGGAGACGACGGTCGGGTCGTGAAGGCGTACGAGGCGGCCGTCGTCGCCGCCGGCGCCGCCTACCTGGTGGTGCTCGGCTGGGCGATGCAGTCGCTGTCGTACGACATCTGGGGCGCCCTCGTGGTCACCCCCGTCCTCGCGCTCATCTCGATCCCGCTGATCAACCGCGCCTTCGCCGACGACCTCGCCCCGCTGCGGCCGTGGGTGTGGGCGGGGCTCGCCGTGAAGTTCGCCGGTGCCGTCGCCGGCTACAACGTCCGCTTCGACGCCTACGGCGGCAGCGCCGACGCCGGCCGCTACCACAACGCCGGCAAGCTGATCGCCGGCCAGTTCCACGACGGAACGATCGGCATCTTCGGGCTCATCCCCACGTCGGCACCAACACCGCAGTTCGTCGAGGAACTCACCGGGCTCGTCTACGCCGTGTCGGGCACCAGCCGCCTCGGCGGGTTCATGGTGTTCACGTGGATGAGCTTCTGGGGCCTCGCCTTCTGCGTGAAGGCCGCCCACCACGCCATCGGCGGCTTCGCCACCCGCCGCTACGCGATCGCCGTGTTCTTCTTCCCGAGCCTCGTCTACTGGGGCTCGAGCATCGGCAAGGAGGCCTTCGTCGGGCTCTGCCTCGGCGTCTCGGCCTACGGCGCGTCGCTCGTGCTCACCCGCCGCGGCGGTGCCGTGCGCGGGTTCGTGCTGCTCGCCGTCGGGCTCGTCGGCGCTGCCTACGTGCGGCCGCACTTCGCCGCCATCTGGGCCGGCGCCGTCCTGATCGCCCTCGTCGCCCGCGTGCTGCTCGACACGGTGCGCCGCTCCGACCGCGGCAGCGACGAACGACGCCGCAGCCAGGTCGGCACGCTCCTGCTGCTCGCCGTGGCCGGCGTCGGCTTCGTCATCGTCGCCCAGATCACGCTCAGCTACCTCGACCCCGCCGACGACAACTCCGACGAGATCGTCGGCGAGGAAGCAGGTCACCGACCGGCTCTCGAACATCTTCGACGAGGTCGAGGACCGCACCACCCAGGGCGGCTCGTCGTTCGACCCGATCTCGGTCGACGGCCCGCAGGACTGGCCGCTCGCCGCGTTCCGCACCCTCACCCGGCCGCTGCTGTTCGAGGCCCGCGGACTCGCCGCCGCGCTCCCGGCGATCGAGATGACCGCGCTGCTGCTCGTCGGCATCGTCAGCTGGCGACGGCTCGCGCACGCACCCAAGCTGATGCTCACCACCCCGTACCTCGTGTTCGCCGCGCTGTGCGTGGTCACCTTCGGCGTGGCGTTCGCCAGCATCGGCAACCTCGGCATCCTCACCCGGCAGCGATCGCTCGTGCTGCCGCTGCTGCTGGTGTTCTGGTGCCTGCCGCCCATCGTGTTCGCCAGCGAACGCGTCAAGGCCGAACTCGACGCCCGCACCGACGCCCGCGTCCGTGCCGCCGACCAGGCGTCCGGGCGCCGACCGGCGGCACTCCGCCTCCCCGGGCGCTGAGCGCACGGTCGCCGCCGATGACCGACGGCCGGACATTCGGAATCGACTGGACACCCGGCGAGGTGCCGGCGCTGCTCGGGTTGAGCGCCATCGCCATCTACGGCTGCGTGCCCGAGACCGGCCAGATGCCGGCCATCGGCGTGATGCTCGCCTCGCTGTTCGTCATCGAACTCGTCGCCCGCCGTCCGTCGGCGCTGCTCGTGCATGCCGTCGCGGCCGGCATCGTGCTGTGGTCGGGGCTCTACGGGGCGACCGGGCGCGAATCGGCCATCGTCGGTGCGCTCTTCGCGTTCTGGCCGCTCGTGCTGGTGGTGGCGGTGTGTTCGTGGCCTGGGCGCCCACAGCCGCAACCGGTCGTGCGCTGGGCGATCGGGCTGATCGGCGGCGATCGCTGCGGTCGCGGTCGCCCGCACCGGTGCACTCGAGCCGACGATCGGGCCAGCACTCGTCGCCGTGGCGATCGCCCTGCCGGCGTCGCTGGCGGTGGCGCTGGCCGTCGACTCGATCAGCCGGCGCGCGAATCGGGGTCGATGACCGGCTCGATCTCGTCGTCGCCGGCAGCGACATCGCTTCCGGCGCCATCGTCGGTGTCGGCGTCGTCGGTGTTCTTCCACACCAGTTCGTCCGGCGCGACAGCCGACTTCCACGAGTAGGTCTCGGTCGCTGCCGGTTCGTCGGACGGCGGCGCGTCGACCTGGTCGACTTCCCCATCCGAGGCGTTCTCCGCGGTGGACACCGGATCGTCGGCGACGACCGGATCGTCGGTGGATACTGGATCGGCGGTCGTGGACGGTGGTCGCCTCGGCGGCGCTGATGCCGTTGCTGCTCGACGGCGCCGCGGACGCGTCGGTGTGGCGCGAGGCCTCGGTCACCCACCAGTGGGCGGGGGCGGCACTCGGGGCGTAGCGATAGGTCGGGGTGGCGTGCACCCGCGAATCCGGCTGCAGCAACACGGTGCCGACCAACCGGGCGTCGACCTTGCGCAGCCGCTCGAGGGTCTCGCTCCACTCCCGGCGGTCGCTGAAGCCGGCCGTGGCCACCAGCAGGGTGACGTCGGCGAGCTGCGCCAGGATGATCGGGTCGGCCACCGGCAGCACCGGTGGGGCATCGATCACCACCAGATCGGAGGCATCCGCCAGCGACTCCAACGCCAGGCGCAGCCGCTCGTCGGTCAGCAACTCGGCGGGATCGGGTGGCGGCGGGCCGGCGGTCAGCAGGGCCACGTTGCGGTCGTGGTCGACACGCTGCACGCACTCCTGCAGCGACGCCTCGCCGGTGAGCAGCGACGACAGGCCGACGTGGTTGCCGGTCACGAACAGGCGATGCACCTGGGGGCGACGCAGATCGCCGTCGACCAGCACCACCTTGCGCCCCGACTGCGCCACCACGGCGGCCAGGTTCGCGGCCACCGACGACTTGCCCTCGCCCGGGCGCGGGCTCGTGACCACCACCACCGTGAAAGGACGATCCTGGGCCACGAAGTCGAACATCGTGCGCAACGTGCGGTAGGCCTCGGACTCGATCGAGTTGGGATCGCGCAGCACCGCTACGTCGTCGGGCCGCACCTCGCCCAGCGGATGCCGAGGGATCACCGCCAGGTTCGCCACGCCGGTGAGCTTCGCCAGCTGGCGCTCGGAGCGGATGCTGGTGTCGAGCCACCTCACGACCAGCACCGCGACGATGCCGATCAGCAGACCGGCCAGCGCAGCGAGGAGAACCGTCCGCACGATGTCCGGCTCGTACGGGTCGGAGGGAGCCGTCGCGCGGTCGACCACCTCGGCGCCGGGCGACTGCTCGACGTAGACGTCGGCGTAGGCGTTGGCCGCCGCGGCCGCGTTGTCGGCGTTGGTGCTGGTGGCGGTGAATTGCAGCACGTCGCCGACCGCTTCGACCGACAGCTCGGGCTCGCCGCCGACGGTCGTTCGGACATCGGCGACCAGCTCCGAGCCCGACGCCACGATCAGTTCCGTCGCCACCGACTGCTCGGCGCCGAGCAACACGTCGGCCGAGGCGCGGTAGTGGGCCGTCGACATCACCGACAGCACCAGAGCGACGACGGCTGCGAGCACGACGGGGAGGACCACCAACCAGGCGAAGCGGCGCGCTGAACCAGCGGAATCCCGAAAAGTCATCGGGGGCATCGTAGGCCGCCCGGACCCCACCGCACCCAACATCTCCCCGGCGCCGCCACTCGCGGTGGCCGTCGAACTCCGCAGCGTCACAGCGCTCTCTGCGCCGACCGTCGCCTCCCCGCACGATGGTGATCCGTGAGCACCCGGGTTCCTGGTGCTAGCATCCGGTTGTCTCTCGACGAAGGGTCTCGGACAATGAAGCGTCTCGTTCTCACAGTGCTGATCGCAGCAGCCACGATGCTGGGTGTGTCCGCGCTCGCACCGGCGGGCATCGCCGGTGCCGCCTACCCCGTCGCGAGCTCACCCGTCATCAGCGTCAACGTGCCCACCGTCGGCCCGGGCGGCGAGTTCACCATCACCATCGGTAACTGCCTGCCCGGCGAGCGCGTCACGATCAGCTTCCAAGGAACGGTCAGAATCAGCATCTGCAACCCGACCACGCTGCAGGCCAGCCTCCCCGCCGTGGCGCCGATGACGCCCGGCACCTACGAGATCTGCGGCGAGCTCGACGGCACCGGCGCCACCGTGCCGCCAGGCGTGGTCCGGCCCACGAGCGTGTGCACCTCCATCCAGGTCCTCGCGGCCGGCGGCTCCGTGCCGCCGACCACTCCCGGAGGCGGGCTCCCCGCCACCGGCGCCAGCGGTATCGGTACCACCACCACGAGCGCCATCGTGCTGCTCGGCGCGGGCGTGATGCTGCTGGTCGTGTCACAGGTGCGTCGACGCCGCACCACGCACCCCACCGCCTGACCCCTCCCCCGGCTCGCAGGCCGCCCGCGGACGCGTTCCGGCCGTCACCTCTCCCCGCGCCTGGGCCGTCGCGCCACCGTCGTCGCTCGATCTCGGTGGCTGCCGGTCTCGCATTCGCGGGACTCACGGCACCGAGATCGGTCGCCGAGACTGCTCGGGCGTCCCGACGGCCAGCGCTGACGGGGTGCCTGGAGTGGCGTCGCTGCGGCGACGGGATCAGGCGTCGACGGCGGCCGGCAGGCCGGTGAGCGCGATCGCCCGCATCTGCGCCGGGTCGGGAACTGGTCCGTCGACCATCTCGTCGCACGGCGCCAGCGCCGGAGCCGTCACGTGGGTGATCGCCTGGTGCACCCGGCGTTCGCCGTTCTCGTCGGGCGAGATCAGGTCCTCGTGCAGCTTCTCGCTCGGGCGCAGACCCGTGAACACGATCTCCAACGGCGGGTTGTGCTGGGCGGCGAAGCGCTGCGCCACGTCGAGGATCTTGACCGGCTCGCCCATGTCGAGGATCAACACCTCGCCGGGATCGCCGATCGCACCGGCGTAGATCACCAGACGTGACGCCTCGGTGATCGTCATGAAGTAGCGGGTGATGTCCGGATGGGTCACCGTGATCGGCAGCCCGTGCTCGGCCTGCGCCTCGAAGGCTCGCAACACCGAACCGTTCGAACCCAGCACGTTGCCGAAGCGCACCGACACGCACTCCGTCGGGCCCTGCTCGGACGCATGCGCCGTCAGCCGCTCGGTGATCCGCTTCGTCCACCCCAACACGCTCGTGGGGCTCGCCGCCTTGTCGGTGCTGACGTTCACGAACCGGGTGGCGCCGTGGGCACGAGCCGCGTTCAACAAGTTCAGCGTGCCGCACACGTTGGTCTTCCAGCCCTCGTCGGGATGCATCTCGAGCAGCGGCAGATGCTTCAACGCCGCGGCGTGGAACACCACCTCGGGCTTGCAGGTGGCGAACACCTCGTCGACGCGGCCGGGGTCACGGATGTCGGCGAGGATCAGGCTGTCGTCGTTCAGCATCGCCCGACCCTCGATCGACAACTGCGTGCCGTGCAGACCGCTCTCGTCACGATCCAGCATGAACAACCGCGCCGGCTCGAAACGGGCCAACTGGCGGCACAGCTCCGAACCGATCGAACCGCCCGCACCCGTCACCAACACCCGGCGACCGGTGATGTACTCGGCCACCGCCTCGGGATCGATGTCGGCCGGATGACGGCCCAACAGGTCGAGCTCGTTGACCGGGCGGATGTCGGACTCGCCCACCCCGCCCAGCAGCTGATCGACCGGCGGCAACACCAGCACCCGCAGGTGCAGCTCGGCGGCGAGATCCGACACGCGACGGATGAGCGAACTGTCGGCGCTCGGCACGGCGATCAACACCGCCTCGGCCTCGTGCTTCGTGGCGACCGCCTCCAGATCCTCCACCCGGCCCTCGACGCGCACGCCGCTCAAGCGGAGATTGCGCTTGTCGGGATCGTCGTCGAGCAACGCCACCGGCATGTACGACGAATCGGTCGAGCCCCGCAACGTGCGCAGCACCTGATCGCCACCGTCACCGGCGCCGACCACCACGACGCGCTGCAGGTGCTCGCCGTTCGGGCGATGACGGTGCTCGTTGCGCAGGCGCCACATCGACCGGGCCGTGATCTGGCCCAGCAACGACAGGCCGGTGGCCAGCACCGGCACCGAACGGGGGATGCCGTTCCACTGCCACAGCCCCACCGTCAACACGACGCCGACCGAGGCGGCCGTGATCGCCACGATGCGCACCTCGTCGAAACTGCCGTAGCGCCAGCGGCGGCGGTACAGGCCCGTGCCCATGCCGAAGAGGCCCTGCAGGACGACGGCGAACAGCATCGGCGGCAGCAGGTCGCCGTCGAGCTGCGAGAAGCGGTAGTCGTACCGCAACCACACGCCGAGTGGGATCGCCACCACCCACAGCAGGCTGTCGACCGCGAAATGCACCGCCGGCAGGCGACGGCGCGCGGCAGCAGCGAAGCGGTTCACATCGACCGCCGAGCGGGAGGACGCATCGGACACGGCGACGACCGTAGTCCCGCTCGGCGGGTTTGTCGCGCACTACCCGTAGTGAGCGGCGTCCGATTCGCCCGGAAACGCTCCGCGTCCGGCACCGCAGACGGACGACACGCACGGCTGCTCGACCTCGACATCATGTTGACACTCCATACCTCGGCGACGGCCCAACACCGTCTCCCCGCCTGCCTCGACGAGTGGACACGTTGTATCAATGTGTCAAGGATCAATCAAGAGTCGTTCCGAACACCCCACCCGGCCGCCGGCTCGTGCGAGATGTCGGTCACCGGCGCTCCGGGAATCGGCTCGAAGAACTGGCGCAACAGCGCCTCGAAACACACGGCGAACAACGTCCAGTCCTGCTCGGCGCCGCCGTCGCCCGTCGCCCTCCGGATGCCGACGACGTGCGGGTTCACGTTCGCCCGGATCGACAGGCCTTCCGCCAACGCACCTGCCGCCGTGTCGAACTGCTCCCACGTGTAGCAGTAGCGCAACTAATACCCATATCGCCGACGTACCGCTGCGGCGAGTGGCTCGTTCAGCGATAGAAGCCGGTGATGTCGATGATGGCGTGCGTACCAGTCGTCGGACCGACGAACAGGCGAATTCGGCGGCTCGAGTCGATACGTACAGTCGACCCGTTCGCCAGGGCGCCCCCGCCACTTCCCCAGTTCACCGTCGAGGTCGTGAAACCTGCAGCGTCGCCGGGCACGACCGTCAGGAAGCCGCCAGGGGGCTCACCCACGACCGTGACGTTGAAGGCGACCGCCGTTGCTCCGACGGGGACTACGTTGTCGGCGACCGGGTTGCCCTGAGCGTTGTAGGCGCGCGTCACCGGTACGATGCGGTTCGAACCCGCGCCGAGGAACCCGCTGCCCGGAATGCTGGGCAGACGCGAATCGAACACGCGCACTGGGTCGATGGCCTCGAAGGCGCCAGCGGTCGTCGGACCCGCAAGACGTCGCCAGGTCCCCGGCCGACCCGATGCCACGCAGAGCCAGAGAACTTCGTCGTCATCGAAGGTCATCTCGCCAGCGTTGTGGACGTCCAGACGGCTCGGCGGCGCACTCTGCACGCCCTGCGGCCGATCGAGCCGGATCGTCGCTCGCCGACCCGCCACATGAAGACCGTAGGCTGCGGCACTCTCGCCGAGGAACCGACCGCCAGCTGCACCGACGACACTGCTGTTGGTCTGTGCGAAGGCACCATGCATCGCATCGTTGCCCGCATACCCTGCGATGGCTGCCCTGGTGCCGGTTTCCGCAGTGGTCGTCGCATTGGGCGACGCAGGCGACGACCACACGCCGTCCTGGGCAACGAAGACATGCCCGCGCGGCGATGCACCCCCGAGCGAGCCCGGGTACTTCACCTCCGTGGTCTGAGTCGCCTCGTTGACCTGGCCGAGCCGCGTTGCCTCCCCATTGGCTGCAGCGGCTGGCCGTGAACTCAGGACGGTGGCGCCGGCGATCCCTGCCGCGATTCCGATGACCGCACGCCTCGTCGTCCCAGGCGCACGGGATTCCGCCGTCGCTAACGACTGGTCGTGCGCCGGCCCGGCTGCGTCGACGTGCATCCGCGCCCGTAGCTGCGAAAGCTCTTCGCGAAGTTGTGCGAGTTCCGCCCTCAGGTCGTGAACCTCACGACTGACTCGATCCGTCACGGCCATCTCTGGTCTCCTCACTCGGTCGTCAAGCACGGTTCAACGGCTGCTGTTCACCGGCACACGGTCAGGGAAACGGTTGTTCCGAGTGGCTGAGTGCCCTTTGGACTGTAATCGATGATCTGGCTCGATGGCTGGCCGCCAGTGCAGTCCACGGTGTTGCGGGTCGGATTGAATCCGGCGGCTTGAACCGCGCCAGCGCCGGCGCTGAAGTCACTGCCGATCACGTTGGGCACCTCGTTCGTTCGCGGTGCCGGCGGCTGCGTCGTCGGCGGGGCAGTCGAAGGCGGCGGTGTTGGCGTCGGCGTCGGGATAGCGGTGGTCGTCGTCGGTGCTGGTGTCGGTGTCGGTGCCGGTGTTGCGGCGGTCGTCGGCGTCGGTCTGACTGGGCGGCCCCCGGCGGTCGTGGCGGGTACAACCGGTGCAACAGTGTCGACGGCCCCGGAGTCCACCACCGTCGTGCTCGTCGTCGTCGTGCTGGTCGTCGACGATGACGTCGTCGTGGTCGACGGGTTCGTGGCGGCCGGACAACGCTGGCCGCCATCGCCGCGGAGGTGGGTGTCGTACGTCGACGACCATTCGTCGGCGAGCGTGTTCAGTTCTGCGGCGCCGATCTCGTCGTCGCTGAGTGGCCCCGACCAATTCAGCACGACGTCGTCGCCCGGCGCGATCTCGAGGCAGTAGCGAACGATCGGATCCGCTTCGACCACGCTGTCGAAGCGTGGCTGGGCAGTGATGTCCGCGGCGTCGCCGATCAGTCGCTTGGGGATGATCTCGTCATGCACGAACGAAACAGGCAGTGCCGTCGAGTTGGTGACCAGCGTTCGACCGAGCACCTCGCCGTCGGCGAACGACCATCGCGACGCCACCGACACGCCAGGTTCCGGGCGCTTGACGGACAGGTCGACCGACACGTTGGCCAGTTGCGCGTCGGCCTCATCGCGCGTTGCGAGCCACGCTGCAACGCCGCCGAGGGCCAACGCCAGGGCCACGGCAGCGCCGATCACGACAGGCCACCGTCGACGAGGCCGCTCGTCGGCAACAGTCGTCGGGACGGCGCGAGTGCGTAAGGCCCCAACCGTCGTCGTGAGCGACCCGTCGAGTTCTGCAGGTGGTGCCGCAACCAACGGCTCGGCGGTGTGCGCAGCGCCGAGTGCGCCAGCCCACTCGTCGAGGTTGTCGGGTCGTCGGGCCGGATCGACGGCGAGCGCCTGCTCGACCAGATCAGCGATCGCCGCCGGCACGCTCGGTGCGGCCTCGTGGAGTGGGACGTGGATGCCGCTGCGAATGGCGTCCATCACCGCGGCGATGTGTCCGCCGCGGTATGGCCTAAACCCGGCAAGCGCCTCGTACAGGACCACGCCGAGCGAGAACACGTCACTCGCCGACGTCGGCTCGTCACCGGCGATCAGTTCCGGTGCGGCGTAGCCCACCGTGCCCAGCACGGCACCCGTGGTGGTGACCCGTTCGGCGTGTGCATCGAGCGCCGTGCCCAGGTCACCGAGCAACACGTTGCCGCGATCAGTCAACAGAATGTTGCCGGGCTTGACGTCGCGGTGGACGATGTCGCGGCGGTGGATCGTACTGAGCCCACGTGCGACGGCGACGCCCAACGTGACGGCTTGACCCGGTGTCACGGTGCCGTCACGGCCGAGCACGTCGGCGAGCGTGCCGCCGCCGCAGTAGGTCATCGTGTACCACGGTTCGACGCCACCGCCACCGTCGCCGACATCGATCACGCTGACGATGTGCGGGTCGTCGAGCTCGGCCAGCACTCGGGCCTCGGCGACGAGGCGTGCGGCCAGTTCCGGATCGCGCGTCGACAGCACCTTCATGGCGACGAGTCGACCCAGTGAGTTCTGCCGAGCGAGATACACCGTCCCGGCACCGCCTCGCCCGATCTCGCCGACGAGCTCGTAGCCCTCCACCTGCACGTCGTGACTGTACTGGACCGGATTCACGACGGTGGCGCACATCGAGGCCGTCGCCATCTCGTGCGTAGGGCGAATACGCGACAGCCGGCGACACGGCGAGGTCGAGGGCACGCGACTAGCGTCGTCACTCGTGGATCTCTGGCTGGTCGTGGAGACTCCCGGCGGCGAACGGCGCGAGCTGGCGGTGGCGATAGAACCAAGACAGACGGTCAGCGAGCTGTGCGCTGCGGTCGGCGAATGCCTCGCACACCCGTCGATACCGGACCTGAGCCTGTACAACCACCGGCTCGGCAGAGCGCACGACAACGCCGACACGGTCGAAGCCTCCGGCGTCCGCTTCGGAGATCACCTGACTTTGGCGCCTCGTGGGTGGCATCCGCCCGACCTGCAACAGCCGCGTACCGGCGGCGCCATCCTGCACCTGTCCGTGATCGGCGGTCCAGGTACCGGTCGGCGCGCCGCCCTGGGTGCGGGCGAGCACATCGTCGGACGGTCGCCGGACTCGGATGTCGTGGTCGACGATCCAGCTCTGTCCCGTCACCATTTTCGGGTGACGGTCCGCAACGACGGCGTGACGGTCGCAGATCATGGATCATCGAACGGCACCTTCATCGGTGGTGAGTCGACCGATCGTCCGGTGGAGCTGGGAATCGGCTCGGTGGTCGAGGCCGGCCATAGCCTGTTCCGCGTCGACTCGTACGAACCGTCGGTGTCGACCGCGGCGACCGGTCCCGACGGATTCGTCCGGTTCAATCGCCCACCGCGGTACCACCCGCAACCGGTCGATCGTCAGTTCCGGCTGCCCGCTCCACCTTCCGCTCCCGAACGGCGTCGACTCCCCATGGCCGCCGCACTCGGGCCATTGCTGGTCGGGGTGCCGATGATCATCGTGGCGCTGTCGCTCAACAGCGGAACCGGCCAGCGAATGCTTGTGGCGATGAGCGCTGTCACGATCGTCACTGCTCCCACGCTGGCCTTCGTGTCCTACTGGGACGACCGACGTAGCGGCGCCGGCCGGTTCCGGCGAGAGCGCGAACGCTTCGACCAGCAGCTCGAACAAGCGGCCGCCGATTTGTCGGGCGCACTCGCCGACGAGGAACACGAGCGTCGCCGAGCATCGCCTGATGCTGCCGACCTCGTGGAACGCGCCGTACGGCTCCGATCGAACCTGTGGGAACGCCGTCCCGACGACGACGACTTCCTGCGGGTGTCGGTCGGCTGGGCCGATCAGCCGGCGACGTCGCGGATCGCCGTCGCAGAAGGTAGCGACGATCAGGCGCGTGCGGCCGTGATCGCCGACCTCGACCGTCGCTCGACGGTCCACAACGTGCCCGCTGTCGTGGAGCTCGCGCCCACCGGCGTCCTCGGTCTGTGCGGTGACGTCGCCGCAGTCACCGATCTGGCGCGTTGGATCGCCATCCAGCTCGCCGTGCTGCACAGCCCACGTGACCTCGTCATGGGCGCCGCGGTGACGACCGCCGAGGTGGAGGAATGGTCGTGGCTGCCATGGCTGCCGCACTCGCGCAGCGACGCGTCGGGCCGCGAGATCGAATGGTGGGCAGTCGACGAGCGCGAGGCCGCGACATTGTTCGATTCGGTCTCATCGCTGGTGAAGGAGCGCATCGACGAACGTGCGCAACGCCACGCCAACGACCCCGCACCCGTCCCGGCCGTCGTGCTGTTCGTCTCGGAGGGGTTACGCATCGAGCGTGCCACGCTCACACGCGCCTCTTGGAGGACGGGCCACTGGTCGCAGTGCACGTGATCTGGCTCGGGCGTCGTGCCGACGACCTGCCCGGCGAGGCCGGGGCCGTCGTCGAGGCGGCCGACCACCCGGCGACCGTCACCTTGACGTTGCCGGAACACGACGCGGTCGTCGGACCCGGCGTGCTCGACCGCCTCGACCTCGAGACGGCCGAACGGGTTGCGCGGGCACTCTCGGGCGTCAAGGACGTCACCGTCGGCGGTGCACGAGGGCAGATCCCGCGCCGAGTGTCTTTGCCCGAAGTGCTGGGGCTCACCGAGCCGGATGCCGCACAAATCCTCCACCGATGGCGCGAGCGCCCGCTCGGCATCGATGCGCCGGTCGGCGCCGGATCGGTGGGGACGTACCAACTGGACATGCGCGCCGACGGTCCGCACGCACTGGTCGGCGGCACGACGGGCGCCGGCAAGAGCGAGTTCCTGCAGACGTTCGTGGTCGCCCTGGGCATGGCCACGCGCGCACAGCCCCGACCGCCTGACGTTCCTGCTCGTCGACTACAAGGGCGGCGCCGCGTTCACCGAGCGCCGTCCACCTGCCGCACACCGTCGGCCTCGTGACCGACCTCGACGCCGGCACCTGGTCCGCCGGGCGCTGACGTCACTGCGACGCCGAACTGCGCCGCCGCGAGCACCTACTCAGCGACCAAGCGCGCCAAGGACCTGATCATCCCTGAAACGGAGCGGCGACTCCCGGAATCTGCGCCGCCGGCACTGCTGCTCATCATCGTCGACGAGTTCGCCGCGCTGGCCACCGAGATTCCCGAGTTCGTCGACGGGGTCGATCGACGTCGCACAGCGCGGACGCTGCACTGGGCACTCCATCTGATCCTGGCGACGCAACGTCCCGCGGGCGTGATCAAGGACAACCTGCGCGCCAACACCAACTTGCGAATCGCGTTGCGAATGAACGACGTGTCCGACAGCCAAGACGTCATCGACGCACGAGATGCTGCGCTCCTCCCGCGGAGCCTGCCCGGACGCGCCTTCGCGCGAATGGGTCAGTCCGACCTTACCGAGTTCCAAGTTGCGTATGCCGGTGGGCGCACACTCGCGGACCGTCGTTCGGAGCCGGCGGTGGCAACAGCGACATACCTGCGATCGGGCCGCGTGGTCTCCGCCCCTGATGCAGGCGCGGAGACCATCATCCTGCCTGCCACCGAAGAAGCGCCGACCGACCTCGAGGTGCTGGTGAGCTTGATCAACGAAGCCAACACCATGGCTGCGATCCCACCACAACGGACCCCGTGGCTCCCCGCACTCCCGTCGGTTATCACCATCGACGACTTGTCGTGGGACAGTTCCGATGGTTCCGACGCATGCATCCCGATCGGACTCGTCGACATCCACCGCGAGCAACGTCAGGACACCTACGTACTCGACCTCGAAACGGACGGCAGCGCACTCATCATCGGCACGACCGGATCAGGCAAGACGACGCTGCTGCGTTCCATCGTGGCGGCCCTCGCCCGCGACAACGGCCCCGGCGACGTCCACATCTACGGCATCGACGCCGCCGGCCGCGGACTCGCACCGCTCGAAGACGTTGCGCATGTGGGCAGCATCGTGCCCGGCGACGACATCGAACGAGTCCAACGTTTGGTCGTCAGGCTCGAAGCGGAGCTTGCACGACGACAGGACCTGTTCGCGCATCATCGCGTCTCGACGCTGACAGAGCACCGCTCGCTCGACCACGACCAGCTCCCGCGCCTCGTCGTGATGCTCGACGGGTACGCCGGGTTCGCCGCCACGTTCGAACGCATCGACTACGGACAATGGATCGATCGCGTCACACGGCTCATCGCCGACGGTCGCGCATTCGGCATCCACTGGCTGGTCACCGCCGATCGCCGCGGGGCGCTGTCGATGGCGCTCATGTCCGCCCTCGGCACCCGAATCGTGCTTCGGATGGCGGAGTCCGACGACTACGGCGCAATCGGCCTCGATCCCGTCGCGACGCGCGGCGCAGCGCTGCCTCCGGGCCGCGCATTCACCGCTGCGTCGCTCGAGGTGCAGACGGCAGTGGTGTCCCGCGACCCGTCGGGCCAGGCACAAGCCGAGGCCCTAGCTGAATTGGCTCATTCGGTCTTTCCCGCTACGGCCGACGGCGACCTGCCCGAACCGGTGCTCAGCATGCCGGGCGGTCTCCCGGCATCCGGGTTGCCGAGCGCTCCAGCCGGCAACGCGACGATCGGGATCGACGAGACCGATCTTGCGCCGGTGACCGTGTCGCTGGACGACGGAAACATGCTCATTGCCGGGCCACCTCGGAGCGGGAAGTCGACAGCGGTGCGGACGTTGGTAACCGGTCTTCGAGCATCGACGCCCTGGCTGCAGGCGTTACTGCTCGCGCCTCGGCGTACACCCCTCACCGATCTCGACCTGTGGGACGACGTCGCGTCGGGCTATGACGCCTGCGACGAACTCGCGAGATCGCTCGAGCGCCGATTGCAGGGGGAGTCTGGCGAGTTCCGGCTGCTCGTGGTCGTCGACGACGCTGCCGAACTCACCGACTCGTCGGCCGATTCCGCCCTCGAGGTGATTGCACGCCGCGGACGCGAGCACGGCATCGCAGTTGTCACTGCCGCAGAGAGTCGATGGCCAGGCGCGCTACGGCGGGGTCGTGGCCGCGGTGCGTCGCGAGCGTCATGGTCTGTTGCTCGTGCCTGATCCCGACCTCGATGGCGACCTTCTCAACGTCACCATCGCTCGCCGCCCGCGCGGGTTCTGGGTGCCTGGGCGCGGGGTCTTGGTGGCCAACGGCCACGACCGGGTCGTGCAGGTCGCGAGCAGTGACAGTGCAGTGGCACCGGTGTGACATACTTCACAGTCCAACTTCCTGATCCCGGAGGCATGCAATGACGGTCATCAAGGTCGATCCAGCGAGCATCAAGCGCTACGGCACGTCTGCGTTGCAAGAGTTCGCCGACTTGAACAACCAACTCAAGACATTGGTGTCGGAGACAGCGTCAGTGCATTACCACGGCACCAACGCATTCGAGTTCAAGACCAAGTGCTCCGACATGGCCATCGAGTACGCCCAGTCCGCACAGAAGGACATGCGATCGATCTCCGATGCGGTGCGCACGGCGACGTCGAACATCGCCAAGTGCTCGGCGGCGCGCCGCTCACCATCGACACGCCCGATGCAGCGTCGGTCTCGAAGCCAGCGATCTCCAAGGGTGACGGCACGGAAGAAGTCAGCACGGACGCCCTCGAGTCGCTGATTCCCCGGGTGAACACAATGTTCGACAAGATCAACCAACTTCTGGACGCTCACCTCGCTGACCTTCGGGGTACCACGTGGGAAGGTCAGGCCAAGGAGAGCGCCGTGCAGGCAGTGAGCAAGTTCACGACAGCCGCCAAGCAGTCGAGCACGGATGCCAAGAAGTCGATCACCGACTACATCCGTTCGCAGATTGACGCTTCGCTGTCGGCTGACAGACGTTGGGCTGATGGGTCAGTACGGGGTCGTCGGCGATCCGGAGGGCATGCGCTCCCTGGCCGATGATCTCGTCAAGCGAGCGGACCGTTTGGGCGAGCTCCGCCGTCAGATGCGCAGCCAGTGGAAAGACGTCAAGATGGGCGGGCCGATCGCACTACTGCATGACACGCTTCTCGAGAGTCAGTGGCGCCGTTTGAAGTCGTCAGAGGAGGCGCTCGATGCGATGGCCAAACGCTTGCGCAGTTCGGCGACACAGGTACAAGAGCAGATTGCCATCGCCCGTCAGCGGGCCATCGATGAGGAGATCAGGCGCATGAAGGAGCGGGCCCTTCAAGAGGAACGAGCACGCCAGGCGGAGCAAGCACGACAGCGTGAGGCGGGCAGGTGATCCTGCGGTCGTTGTTCTGGGATTCCAAGAGTGTCAACTGAACGCGAAGCAACTGATCGAATCGAACGTTGCGATCAACACGAAGGTCGTTCAGCCGCTCCGAAGATACGCAGCGGATCTTCCCGAGATGCCGCCGTCGGTCGCGGCGGACGTAGCTGGTGCGCTGTCGTCCGCCATAGCGGTCCTCGCTGACACCGTTGCGTCGATCAGCCAGCAGGCGCAGGGCTTGAGGCGTGCGACCGCCCGGGCAGAAGCATCCGAGAATATCAACGTCAAATTGCCGTGGTATCAGGGACGCGGTGATGTGGGTCGACGGGGTCCCGACGCGTCGAGGGAGGCGGCGCACCCGGAAAGTTCGCGGCCGGGGCGCTTCGAACGGTGGGCGGCAATCTTGAAGGGATGGCCGTAATCGGCGGAATTCCGTTGGAGGCCAGTTCGGAACTCATGTATCAGACCGGAGGTCGATTCTCACGAGCAATGGGCCTCGACTACGACGTGCGGTACCGAAAGATGTACGACGTCGCGTCCCCCACGGTGACCTACGCGAAAGGGCTAGTGTACTAGGCGAGTCACCGCGGCGAAACGGCAAAGTCGTTGGTGCACTACGAACTACTCAAGGAGGGCAAGTACTCGGAGAGGACTGGTTCGATCACCACCGATGTCGCCATCACCATGTTGACCGGTGGAGCGACCCGAATGGCGAGGGTGGGAAAAAACGCGCGGCCGCCTCTCACCCGTGGCGAAACGATTCGCCTAGCCGCTGGGGCAGGAACGTCCGGACTCAGCGATTTGGGTATCGCGCTGAACAGATGGGCGCAGGCCGTGCGCCGCTCCCACGAGACGCAGACTGCGCTGAACCCGAAGCTGGGATACGACATCGAGCATCCTCTGACGCGGGCGGATCTCGATGCCGAACTCAAGGCTGCGACCGCCCGATAGACGGAGGCCACGAACAGGGCCAACAAGCCGAATCGGAAGAAACCGTTCGAGCAGACGATGGCAATTTCCGATCAGAAGAAGTTCCAGAATGACCTGACGCGATTCACGGAAGATCGACGACAAGCGCTGATCGTCTTCGACGAGGTCGCGGGTCTGGGGTCAACGTCCTGAGCGAGTCGGGAAGGTTCTCGTTCTCCGCCGTGCATGCGGCCTCGCTCAACCGGGCGACGACACCACCCGACGACGAGGAGCTCTCCCGATGACCGCATCCGGCGCAACTGACGACGCCATCGACCTGGGCGACGAGATCGTCGACAGTGAGACGGCGTTGTCATCGATCACCCTCACCGCCGATGAGATCGTGGCGTTGCGGACGTTCCATCCGACAGCCCCTGGAATCGGGATGGAGGATGAAGCCGAGCGAGCGGCCACGCTCGCGCGAGGCGACTGACGACACCGGCGCGCTCGCGCACACAGAGATGCTCGATGCACTGTACGCTCTGCGGAGTCGCCTCGTCGAAGCGCACCGACTGTCGATGTCGGTGCCAACGTACGCTGCATGTGGGGCCCGACGCTGGAGCCGCGCGTCGGCAACACGAGCAGCTGCACGTCTGCCGTACGACCCTACCGTCGATGTGGGACGACCTCGCGCATTCGTGCTCGACGATGTGGAGACCCAGCCAGATCCGGCGGGAGATGGCGCCGACCGGCCGTTAGACGATCTAGGCGAGAAGATGGATAGGATCATAGAGGTAGCTGGCATTCGTCGAACTGCAAGCGGTCACGAGTCAGTAGAATTCTAGATACTCTGCACAGAAGCAGCGTGGCTGTTCGATGCGCCGACCGGTACGGTGCGTCCCCTCACCGACGAAGCGTTGCGTTCGCAACTCGCATCGCTGACGGTTTCGACGTCCGCTCGTCCGTAGGCGAGCCGAGAACTTGATCTGTCCGGCGCCCGGTTCGGCGGTTGAATGCAGTAGGTTGCCGTCGGCGGGCGGCGTCACAGCCAATCGTCGGGGCGGCGACACGAGGGAAGGAACTCCCATGAAACGTGTCTTGTTGATCCCACTGATCGCGGCAGTTGCCGCACTGACCGCCCTGCCCGTCTCGGCCATCACGAAGGGTGGTGCGCCCGACAACGGCGAGCATCCGTACGTCGGCCTGATGGTCGCCAAGGACGATTCCGGCGCCCCGCTGTGGCGATGCAGCGGCACGCTGATCTCGCCCAAGGTGTTCGTCACTGCCGGGCACTGCACCGAGTCACCGGCCACCCAGGCCACGATCTGGTTCGACGAGGAGGTCACCCGCGCCGATCCGGCCACGGAGACGACCTATCCGTTCGGCGGGCCGGACACCTACGACGGCACGACCTACACGCACCCGCTGTACGAGCCCGACGGGTTCTTCCTGTACGACCTCGGCGTCGTGCAGCTCGACGGCGATGGGCTGACGGGGCTGTCCGAGTACGGAGCACTCCCCGACGTCGGTGCGGTCGACGAGCTCGGCAACGGCCGCAAGAAGGCCGGCGTCGAGGCGGTCGGCTACGGCCTCCAGCTGATCAACCCCGTGAAGCTCCAGGACGACCTGGTGCGCCGCAAGGCCGACCTGTTCGTGGTCAACACCAACGGGGTGGCCGGCATCGGCAACATCGACACCGGCAATTTGCCACCGACGAACTCGATGCTGCTGAGCGGCGACGCCAAGCACGGCGGCACCTGCTTCGGTGACTCCGGCGGGCCCATCTTCCTCGGGGACACCAACGTGCTCGCCGGTGTGACGTCCTTCGGCCTCAACGGCAACTGTGCCGGCGTCGGCGGTGCGTTCCGCATCGACCGCCAGGTGGAACTCGACTGGATCAACTCGTTCCCCATGGCTCCCACGCCCTGACCGACTGATCGTGCGGCGATGCTGTCGTCGGCTGAGTCGCTGATCGGCCACGCCTCCCGCCGGGTTCCGGGCACACCGGAGCCCGGCGGTTGGGCGTGGCGCTCCCGCCTGACGGCCTCGCCCGGCGGTGTCGTCCGGCGCAGACAACGCGTCCATCGGAACGACTCCCGAGTGGGTGCTGCCCGCGGGCACGTCAGGTGACGTTGGGCCCTGTGCCGACGGCGTTGCCCGAACGCACGCTGGGAACGAGACAACGCGTGGGTGGCGATCCCGTCGACGGCGGTCTCGGAATCGTCGCTTCGTAGGTCGACGCCGTTCACGTCGGCCGTCATGGAAGGAGTGAGTTCCGATGTGTACCGACCACGGCCACGTCCACGTACCGACGATCGAGACCGTTCCCGCCGACGTCGAGTGGAACGGTGAGGTGTTGCCGCTCGAGCCCGTCGACGACTTCCGGGTCGTCACGGTGTGCGACAACACCGTCGACATCCTCATGCTCGACCAGGGACCGGCCAAACGGCTCGGGCTCGGCGGGTCGGCCGGCGGCGGACCGATGCCGACCATCGAGGCGCAGGCGCTGGAAGAGGGCAAGGTGCCCGACGGCCCGCTGGCCCAGCACGGCTTCTCCGTGCTCGTCGAAGTACGCAAGGGCGACAGCATCCGCCGCCTGCTCTTCGACACCGGCCTCACCCCGCAGGGCTGCGTCGACAACCTCCATCGCCTCGGCCAGGACCCCGGCGACATCGAGGCGATCGTGTGCAGCCACGGCCACTTCGATCACACGACCGGCCTGTCCGGGCTGATCGACCGGCTCGGCTCGACCAACCTGCCGGTGGTCATCCATCCCGAGTTCTGGAACCACCGACGCCTCGCCATCCCCGGCGCCGAACCGTTCGAGCTGCCCACGACCAGCCGTCGTGCCCTCGAGGACGCCGGGTTCGACATCATCGAGAACCGCCAGCCGTCGTTCCTGTTCGACCGCTCCGTGCTCGTCACCGGCGAGGTCGACCGCACCAGCGGCTTCGAGAAGGGCTTCGCCATCCACCAGGCCCGGCGCAACGGGACCTGGGAGCCCGACCCGCTGATCCTCGACGACCAGGCCCTCATCGCCAACGTCGCCGGCAAGGGACTCGTCGTCATCACCGGCTGCGGCCACGCCGGCGTCGTCAACACGTGCCGCTACGCGCAGCGCCTGACCGGCGTCGACAAGATCCATGCGGTCATCGGCGGGTTCCACCTCAACGGACCGCTGTTCGAACCGATCATCGGCGACACCCTCGACGCGTTCGAGCAACTCGCCCCCGACGTGATCGTGCCCACCCACTGCACCGGTTGGAAGGCGACCCACGCGATCGCACGACGCTTCCCCGACGCCTTCATCCAGAACAGCGTCGGCACGACCTTCGAACTCACCTCCCAGCCGGCCGCCTGACGCCGATTCCACCCTCCTCGCCGGGCGCGGCCACTTCATCCCGGAATGGCTCCCGCTTTCCGGGAGGTATTCCGTTGTGAACCGCACGACGGACCACCGCTGGATGGCCCACATCCGCACGCCCGTCCGCACGGACCGTCACGAAATCACGTCGCCACGCTCCCCGGGCCCTATCGTCGGGGCCGTGAAAGGCATCATCCTGGCGGGCGGCACCGGCTCGCGTCTGCACCCCGTCACGCGGGGCACGTCGAAACAACTGCTGCCGGTCTACGACAAGCCGATGATCTACTACCCGCTGTCGGTGCACATGCTGGCGGGGATCCGCGAGGTGCTCGTGATCACCACGCCGGAGGACCGGGCGGCGTTCGAGCGTCTGCTCGGCGACGGCTCGCAGTGGGGCCTCGACATCGCCTACGCCACCCAGGACTCGCCCGACGGGCTCGCCCAGGCGTTCCTGATCGGCGCCGAGTTCCTCGACGGAGCGGGCGCCTCGCTCGTGCTCGGCGACAACCTGTTCTACGGCGCCGGGTTCTCGACCCTCGCCGCCACCGCAGCGGCCCGTCCCTCCGGCGCGACCGTGTTCGGCTACCACGTCAAGGACCCGCAGCGCTACGGCATCGTCGACCTCGACGCCGACGGGCGCCCCGTCAAGATCGAGGAGAAGCCCAGCGAGCCGACCAGCAACTGGGCGGTCACCGGGCTCTACTACTTCGACGAGCGGGTCGTCGAGGCCGCCGAGCTGGTCAAGCCGTCCGAGCGCGGGGAACTCGAGATCACGTCGGTCATCGAGTACTACCTCGAACGCGACGAGCTGTACGTCGAACAACTCAACCGCGGCTTCGCGTGGCTCGACACCGGCACGTTCGACTCGATGGTCGAGGCCTCCGAGTTCGTCCGCGTGCTCCAGCACCGCACCAACAACCAGATCGCCTGCCTCGAGGAGATCGCCTGGGTGAACGGCTGGATCGACGACGACACGCTGCGCGCCGCCGGCCAGTCGATGGAGAAGAACACCTACGGCCAGTACCTGCTGAACCTGCTCGACGGAGGGTCGCGATGAGCGACGGAACGAGGAAAAACAGCGAATGAAGATCCTCGTCACCGGCGGCAAGGGATTCATCGGCTCCGCCGTGGTCCGCCACCTGATCAACCACACCGATCACGAGGTCGTCAACGTCGACAAGATGACCTACGCCGCCACCGACGGCTCCACCCAGTCGGTCGCCGACAGCCGCCGGCTGCGCTTCGAGCGCGCCGACATCTGCGACGTCGACCGGATCACCGAGATCTTCGCCGAGCACTCCCCCGACGCCGTCATGCACCTCGCCGCCGAGAGCCACGTCGACCGCTCGATCGACGGGCCCGCCGCGTTCATCCAGACCAACATCGTCGGCACGTTCACCATGCTGCAGGCCGCCCGCGCCGCCGGCGTGACGCGCTTCCACCACATCTCCACCGACGAGGTGTTCGGATCGCTCGGCCCCGACGACCCCGCCTTCACCGAGACCACGCCGTACGACCCGCGCTCGCCGTACTCGGCGACGAAGGCCGGCTCGGACCATCTCGTGCGGGCGTGGGGCGAGACGTACGACCTGCCGGTGCTGCTCACCAACTGCTCGAACAACTACGGCCCGTTCCACTTCCCCGAGAAGCTGATCCCGCTCGTCACCATCCGCGCCATCCACGGCGAGCCGTTGCCGGTGTACGGCAAGGGCGACAACATCCGCGACTGGCTGCACGTCGAGGACCACGCCGCCGCGCTGGTCACCGTCGTCGAGAAGGGCACGCCCGGCGAGACGTACAACATCGGCGGCAAGGCCGAACGCACCAACCTCGAGGTGGTCGAGACGCTGTGCGACCTCGTCGACGAACTCGCCGGCCCGCTGCCCTCCGGCGAGCCGCGGCGCTCGCTGATCACGTTCGTCACCGACCGGCCCGGCCACGACCATCGCTACGCCATCGACCAGACCAAGATCCAGCGCGAGCTGGGTTGGGAACCGATGCACACGTTCGAGTCCGGGCTGCGCGAGACCGTCCAGTGGTACCTCGACAACCAGGCCTGGTGGCAACCGCTGCGCGACAAGCAGGCCACCGAGCGCGTCGGGTTGAAGAAGTAGCGATGGAGATCGTCCCGACCGCACTCGACGGCATCGTCGAGATCCGTCCGATCCGCCGCGGCGACGAACGCGGGTGGTTCGCCGAGACGTACAAGCGGCACGCCCTGCGCGAGGCCGGCATCGACATCGAGTTCGTGCAGGACAACGAATCGTTCTCGGCTCCCGCCGGCACGCTGCGCGGCCTGCACTACCAGATCGCCCCGCACGCCCAGGACAAGCTGCTGCGCGTCATCGACGGCTCGATCCTCGACGTCGCCGTCGACATCCGCCGCGACTCGCCGACCTTCGGTCAGCACGTCACCGTCACCCTGAGCGCCGACGAGGGCAACCAGCTGCTGGTGCCCGCCGGATTCGCCCACGGGTTCTGCACGCTCGAGGCGGACGTGCGCGTCGCCTACAAGGTGAGCGACGTCTGGGCGCCGGACTGCGAACGGGCGATCCGCTGGGACGACCCGGCCCTCGGTATCGAGTGGCAGCTGCCACCCGACGGCCCGACGATGTCCGGCAAGGACGCCGTCGCTCCCCTCCTCGCCGACCAACCCGACCTCTTCTGAACGCGTCGCCGGCGCCGCCGTCGGTGTCGACGATCGGGCCTGCTCGTCTTCTCGGTGAGGTCAGTCCCGGGTTCCGGGACCCACGGCACCTGGATCGAGCGGCATCAGGCCGACGGACGCCGTCGATGGCCACACGTTCGGACGGCGCCACGCCGGGGCGTGCGAGACTCGTCAGCGAGCGACGACACATCGAGGAGGCCACATGGTGAAGAAACTGCCGAAGGACGACCCGCGTGCCCGGCACATGTCGAGCAACGTCACCGTCGACCGCGACGGGCTCGCCGAGTTCGTCGCCGGGAAGCACCACTGGGTGCTCACCACGATGCGAGGCGACGGCCGGCCACAGATGAGCCTGGTCTCCGGGGGCATGACGTCGGACGGTCGGTTGGCGATCGCCAGCTATCCGGGACGCGCCAAGACCGCCAACGTCCGCCGCGACCCACGGGTCTCCGTACTCGTCATGGGCGAGGCGTTCAACGACGCGTGGGTCCAGATCGACGGTGACGCCACCGTGCTCGACATGCCCGAGGCGGCCGACGGACTCGTCGAGTACTACCGCTCGATCTCCGGCGAACATCCCGACTGGGACGAGTACCGCCAAGCGATGGACGACCAGGGCAAGTCGGTGATCCTGATCGAACCGACCCGCTGGGGCCCGATCAGCACCGGCGGATTCCCGCCCTCACTGTTCGAGTGACCGGACGCTCGGTCTCCTTCGCCGAACTCGGCGACATCCGTCTCGCGCAGCCACGTCGGCCAGCGCCTCGCCGTTGTTGCGGTGACAGCTGGGTGGGTGACAGCGTCGGGACCGGTGTGAATGGCGTCGGCCAGCGCGCCGGATTCCGGGACTGACGCCACCCGAGATTCAAGCGGCCAACGAGTGGTGCTGCGCTCCGCCTTGACAACCGGTTGAGGTGACCAGAGCTGAACGCTTGTTTCGCGCACACGGCCACTTCGGTCACGGCACGGCGGCGACGATGCTCGATCGAACGGGCCCGGTCGACCGTCGTCGCTCGACCTCACACCGATCGCTCCGGGCTCGCCAGCCAACGTCCGAACCGGGCAGAGACTGTCGCCGTCAATCACGTCGACGCAGATATCACGGGAGGGCGCAGACGTTCGACTGCAAGTGAGTGTTCCCGTTGACGCTCGTCTTGTCGAACGCCGCGCAGTGGCCGAGCGTGCGGCTCAGGGCGTCGTCACCACCAGGTCGTCGACTGCCAACGTGATCGGAGCGTTGGAGGCTGAACTCGATAGGTAGATGCTGAATCCGACGCTGCCGGCAGTTTGCATCGAAGCAGTGTTGTCGGTGGTTGAAACCAGCCAGGTCGATGGTTCGACCGTTCCCGCAGCCCAGACTCTCGCCCGAATCATCGTCGGGGACGTGCCGACCGCCTGCACTCGCATATGCAGTTGCGCACCGGCTCCATAGATGGTGTCCGGCACGAGCACCTCGGGCGCGATGATCACCGAACTCCGGTCGATGCGAAGTGCCAGCCGTCCATCAGATCGCATCCGGAGTACGCCTCGATAGTCCCCTGCTCCTGTCACCGAACGAGCAGCCACGGACGTGTAGAGCCCGCTCCCTGTTGCGACCTTGTCGCCCGAGAGCGTCATCAGCATGTCGGTACTGTCGCTGCTCACCGATCTGAGATAAGCGCTGCGGCCCGTGCCCGCCGGGAACGCAATCCGTCCAGCGGATCCGTTCACGGAGAAGGCCGAGGACGCTGACACCGTCCATGGGCCGCCCGTGTCAGCCGTGCCCCATCCCGTACCAAGGGATCTCGTGAACGAGTCGCTCGCCAAGATCGTCGTCGGCGGTTGCGTCGTAGTGGTGGTGGACGTCGTGCTGGTGCTGGACGTCGTGCTGGTGCTGGACGTCGTGCTGGTGGACGTCGTACTGGCGGTGGTGGACGTCGTGGTGCTCGCTGGCGGGGACGTCGTGGTAGTGCTCGCCGGGAGCGACGTTGTCGTCGAGGTCGTAGAGCTTGGCGGCGTGCCCTTGGTGATGGTGAACGAGTCGGTGAAGCTTCCACCGGAGGTGGGAACAAACGTGGCTGCGAGCTGCTGGTCATCGACCCTGATGTCGAGCAACCCGTACGTCGGATTCGAGTTCAGCCCAGACCAGGCGGCGAAATAGCCGGCTTCGGGATCGGCTGGGTTGACATCTCGGAGCGGGATCCCGCCGGTGCCGACCGTCGCAAACACCGATCCCTGACCCGCCAGGAACGCGCTGTCGCTATCGGCCACGCACGCAGGGTTGAAGCTGCCGACAGTCAACGCCGAGCAACCAGCGACGCCGGCTCTCAATTGATGAGTTCGAGCGTAGGAGTGTTCATGGCCGTGAAGCACGAGATCGACCCGCTTGGTCACCAACAGATCGTAGAAGTCCCGAGGCGAGGAGCAGTTGTACGTGGCGACCGATTGGCATGGGTAATGAGACGTCACGATGATCCACTTCGCCCCCTTGGCGCGTCCGTCATCGATCGCGGCAGCGAGCCAGTTGTAGTGGGCATCGCCCTGCGTGTATGTCCAGCGCCCATCGAGGAATGTGAGAAACGGAGACACCTGGATCACGCGGACCAGCGGCGCGCTCCGCGGGAAGTCCATGTAGTACTCACGGCCGTATGTGCCCACAACGCCCGGGACCTGGTTGGGCAGACAGGCACTGAAGTTGTTGATTGCGCCGTCCTTCACGTCCTCGCTCTCGTGATTGCCTGACACGAGCTGGAACGGGAAGCCGTCGCCCACGTGCTGTTTGACGAATCCGCACCAGGCGTATTCGTCGGCGGAATCACCGTAGGCCAGATCACCCACCGCAAGGTGCGCGTCCGGGCCGATGGCTGCGATTGCTCCGAGGACCGAGGCCGTGCTGGCCCGGGCCCCATAGTCACCCGCCGCGGTCAGCCGAATCTCGCCTGCAGCATTGCTCGACGACATCGTCGTCACGAGGCCGGCCGAACCGACGCCTGCCACCAACAACATGGCGATCCATCGACGTTGCGCCATCTCCGCCTCCTCCTGAACTTCCGGCCCAGTATGCGCTCGTGCGCGCTGGTAAGCAATACCCCGCGGACAGAGCACCCGGCCGCCCCGAACGGTGCCTTGGCGATGCCGTGCCGGACGTCCCGTCCCAGTCACTCAATGCGGTAAGGCTGTCACACCGAGCGCCGCAGTTGCGCGCCTCTCGTGGTCGTCACCACACTGGCTGTGAGGCCTTCTGTGTCCATGATCGGTGAGACAGGTGGTTCGAGAGTCGACGGGAAGAAGTGTCGAGTCGCTGAGCAGTTGGGTGAAGTAGGCCGAGATCGACAACGGCGCGAAGCCGGGTGTCACCTCCGCAGAGGCGGCGAAGATCAAAGAGCTCGAGCAGGAGTTGAAGGAGCTATGTCGAGCAAACGCGATCTTGCGTTCGGCGTCGGCTTTCTTCGCGGCGGAACTCGGCCACCCACAGAAGTGATGGTCGACTACATCGACCAGCTTCGCGACGAGTTCGGAGTCGAGTCGATCTGCACGCTGTTGCGGGTCACTCCGAGCACGTACTACGCCGTGTGAGCTGGGGACCTGGTCCGAAGTCATCGACCAGGACCGCCACCTGCAGTTGCGCCCAGACAGTTCCTTCGTGGCGTTCCAACGCGCGGTGAACTGTTCGGTGGCGACGTTGAGATCCACCGCGGCGCACACGGTTGGCCCCAGCCGCCAGTGCAATCGTCTCCGAGTGGCCGGTTCAACGGCTCAGCACCACATCTGTGCGGACCATCGACGACGTTGTGTCCAGCGACGTCGAACGCGTGCTCGCGCGGTGCCGAAGTGGATCGCCGGAAGCGTCATCGGTCTCACGTTGGCGATACTTCCCGCCGAGCAGCCGTGCCGTCAGGTACTGGAGAACAAAGCTACCCAGGGACGTCTAGCCCTGCACTACCACGCGAGCGGCAGCGGAGCCGCTCACACGATGAAGCAGGCTGCGTGTCGGCGTCGTCAGTGGAGTCGACGCCGACACGGCAGATCAGGGCGCGAGCTCGAGTACCTGGAGGTTGTCGAAGTTGGCGGTGACGATCCCGGTGGTCGCGCTACTCGACAGATAGTTGTGCAAGCCAATCCCACCGGCAGCAAGGCCAGCGGTGTCGGTCGCCTCGAGCGTCCAACCAGCCGGCTCGGGCTGACCGTCCACCCACAACTTGGCCTGCAACGTCGTGGTCCCCGAACCATCAGCACGGAACCGCAAATTCACCACGTCACCGACCTGATAGCTGTACCCAGGAACCGCCGCCGTCGCAAGCAACGTCGTCGTACCGTTCTTGGAACTCTCGAGATACAAGGTGGTGAAGCCATCACCGAAGCGAACCTTCAACGTGTAGGCATCGCTGCCATCGCGACGCAACTGGAACGACGTGAACAGGCCACCACCCGTCGGCGCCTTGTCGAACGCAACCGACACCGACGCATCGACATCAGCCGCAGACACGCCATTGAGCACAGCCCTCGGACCCGACCCCGGAGCCGACCGGAACGACGCAACACCATCAGCCACCGAGAAGTTCGATGCCGAACCCACCAACGTCCACGAACCACCAACATCAGCAGTCCCCAGCCCGTTCGACACCGAACGCTCGAACGCATCAGCAGCCACCACACCAACCGGCGCTGCCGACACGAACACAGCAGCACTCGACGACGCCGACGCACCCGCATTGTCAGTGACCGTCAACGTCACGGTGTACGTCCCAGCAGCCCCATAGGTGTGATCCGGAGCAACACCCGTGCCGGTGTTGCCGTCACCGAAATCCCACGCATACGACGCGATCGTCCCATCCGGATCAAACGAACCCGACCCATCAAACGACGCCACCAAATCCACACTGCTCGACGTAAACGACACCGACGGCTCCAGGTTGCCGTTCGCGACGACCCGGAGGTTGTCGAAGTTGGCGGTGACGACTCCGCTGGTGGCGCTACTTGACAGGTAGTTGCCCAGGGCAACTCCGCCGGCGGCAAGACCACCAGTGTCGGTCGCCTCGATCGTCCAACCAGCCGGCTCGGGCTGACCGTCCACCCACAACTTCGCCTGCAACGTCGTGGTGTCCGAACCATCAGCACGGAACCGCAGATTCACCACGTCACCGACCTGATAGCGGTACCCCGGCACCGAAGCAGTCGCCAGCAACGCCCCAGCGCCGTTCTTGGAACTCTCGAGATACAACGTGGTCGCACCGTTCTCGAAGCGAACCTTCAACGTGTAGGCATCGCTGCCATTGCGACGCAGCAGGAACGTCGTGAAAATGCCGCCACCCGTCGGCGCCTTGTCGAACGCAACCGACACCGACGCATCGACATCAGCCGCCGACACACCATCCAACGAGGCCCTCGGACCCGACCCCGGAGCCGACCGGAACGACGCCACGCCGTTCGCCACCGAGAAGTTCGATGCCAAACCCCGCAACGTCCACGAACCACCAACATCAGCAGTCCCCAGCCCGTTCGACACCGAACGCTCGAACGCATCAGCAGCCACCCCACCAACCGGTACCGCCGACACCGTGACCTCATTCGTCACCGTGTCCGTCGCACCCACATCATCAGTGACCGTCAACGCAACCGTGTACGTCCCAGCCACCGCATAGGTGTGCGTCGCCGGCGTCGGCCCCGTGGCGACATTGCCATCACCAAAGTCCCACGCATACGACACGATCGTCCCATCCGGATCCAACGACGCCGACCCATCAAAGTCCACATCGAGACCCGTCGACTCCCACGAGAACTCAGCCGTCGGCGACACATTCGCCGCCGACACCGTGACCTCATTCGTCACCGTGTCCGTCGCACCCACATCATCAGTGACCGTCAACGCAACCGTGTACGTCCCAGCCACCGCATAGGTGTGCGTCGCCGGCGTCGGCCCCGTGGCGACATTGCCATCACCAAAGTCCCACGCATACGACACGATCGTCCCATCCGGATCCAACGAAGCCGACCCATCAAAGTCCACATCGAGACCCGTCGACTCCCACGAGAACTCAGCCGTCGGAGCAACATTCGCCGCCGACACCGTGACCTCATTCGTCACCGTGTCCGTCGCACCCACATCATCAGTGACCGTCAACGCAACCGTGTACGTCCCAGCCACCGCATAGGTGTGCGTCGCCGGCGTCGGCCCCGTGGCGACATTGCCATCACCAAAGTCCCACGCATACGACACGATCGTCCCATCCGGATCCAACGAAGCCGACCCATCAAAGTCCACATCGAGACCCGTCGACTCCCACGAGAACTCAGCCGTCGGAGCAACATTCGCCGCCGACACCGTGACCTCATTCGTCACCGTGTCCGTCGCACCCACATCATCAGTGACCGTCAACGCAACCGTGTACGTCCCAGCCGCCGCATAGGTGTGCGTCGCCGGCGTCGGCCCCGTGGCGACATTGCCATCACCAAAGTCCCACGCATACGACACGATCGTCCCATCCGGATCCAACGACGCCGACCCATCAAAGTCCACATCGAGACCCGTCGACTCCCACGAGAACTCAGCCGTCGGCGACACATTCGCCGCCGACACCGTGACCTCATTCGTCACCGTGTCCGTCGCACCCACATCATCAGTGACCGTCAACGCAACCGTGTACGTCCCAGCCACCGCATAGGTGTGCGTCGCCGGCGTCGGCCCCGTGGCGACATTGCCATCACCAAAGTCCCACGCATACGACACGATCGTCCCATCCGGATCCAACGAAGCCGACCCATCAAAGTCCACATCGAGATCCGTCGACTCCCACGAGAACTCCGCCGTCGGCGCAACATTCGCCGCCGACACCGTGACCTCATTCGTCACCGTGTCCGTCGCACCCACATCATCAGTGACCGTCAACGCAACCGTGTACGTCCCAGCCGCCGCATAGGTGTGCGTCGCCGGCGTCGGCCCCGTGGCGACATTGCCATCACCAAAGTCCCACGCATACGACACGATCGTCCCATCCGGATCCAACGACGCCGACCCATCAAAGTCCACATCGAGATCCGTCGACTCCCACGAGAACTCCGCCGTCGGCGCAACATTCGCCGCCGACACCGTGACCTCATTCGTCACCGTGTCCGTCGCACCCACATCATCAGTGACCGTCAACGCAACCGTGTACGTCCCAGCCGCCGCATAGGTGTGCGTCGCCGGCGTCGGCCCCGTGGCGACATTGCCATCACCAAAGTCCCACGCATACGACACGATCGTCCCATCCGGATCCAACGACGCCGACCCATCAAAGTCCACATCGAGATCCGTCGACTCCCACGAGAACTCCGCCGTCGGCGACACATTCGCCGCCGACACCGTGACCTCATTCGTCACCGTGTCCGTCGCACCCACATCATCAGTGACCGTCAACGCAACCGTGTACGTCCCAGCCACCGCATAGGTGTGCGTCGCCGGCGTCGGCCCCGTGGCGACATTGCCATCACCAAAGTCCCACGCATACGACACGATCGTCCCATCCGGATCCAACGACGCCGACCCATCAAAGTCCACATCGAGATCCGTCGACTCCCACGAGAACTCCGCCGTCGGCGAACATTCGCCGCCGACACCGTGACCTCATTCGTCACCGTGTCCGTCGCACCCACATCATCAGTGACCGTCAACGCAACCGTGTACGTCCCAGCCGCCGCATAGGTGTGCGTCGCCGGCGTCGGCCCCGTGGCGACATTGCCATCACCAAAGTCCCACGCATACGACACGATCGTCCCATCCGGATCCAACGAAGCCGACCCATCAAAGTCCACATCGAGACCCGTCGACTCCCACGAGAACTCAGCCGTCGGCGAACATTCGCCGCCGACACCGTGACCTCATTCGTCACCGTGTCCGTCGCACCCACATCATCAGTGACCGTCAACGCAACCGTGTACGTCCCAGCCACCGCATAGGTGTGCGTCGCCGGCGTCGGCCCCGTGGCGACATTGCCATCACCAAAGTCCCACGCATACGACACGATCGTCCCATCCGGATCCAACGACGCCGACCCATCAAAGTCCACATCGAGATCCGTCGACTCCCACGAGAACTCCGCCGTCGGCGACACATTCGCCGCCGACACCGTGACCTCATTCGTCACCGTGTCCGTCGCACCCACATCATCAGTGACCGTCAACGCAACCGTGTACGTCCCAGCCACCGCATAGGTGTGCGTCGCCGGCGTCGGCCCCGTGGCGACATTGCCATCACCAAAGTCCCACGCATACGACACGATCGTCCCATCCGGATCCGACGACGCCGACCCATCAAAGTCCACATCGAGATCCGTCGACTCCCACGAGAACTCCGCCGTCGGCGACACATTCGCCGCCGACACCGTGACCTCATTCGTCACCGTGTCCGTCGCACCCACATCATCAGTGACCGTCAACGCAACCGTGTACGTCCCAGCCACCGCATAGGTGTGCGTCGCCGGCGTCGGCCCCGTGGCGACATTGCCATCACCAAAGTCCCACGCATACGACACGATCGTCCCATCCGGATCCGACGAAGCCGACCCATCAAAGTCCACATCGAGATCCGTCGACTCCCACGAGAACTCCGCCGTCGGGACAACATTCGCCGCCGACACCGTGACCTCATTCGTCACCGTGTCCGTCGCACCCACATCATCAGTGACCGTCAACGCAACCGTGTACGTCCCAGCCACCGCATAGGTGTGCGTCGCCGGCGTCGGCCCCGTGGCGACATTGCCATCACCAAAGTCCCACGCATACGACACGATCGTCCCATCCGGATCCAACGAAGCCGACCCATCAAAGTCCACATCGAGACCCGTCGACTCCCACGAGAACTCAGCCGTCGGAGAAACATTCGCCGCCGACACCGTGACCTCATTCGTCACCGTGTCCGTCGCACCCACATCATCAGTGACCGTCAACGCAACCGTGTACGTCCCAGCCACCGCATAGGTGTGCGTCGCCGGCGTCGGCCCCGTGGCGACATTGCCATCACCAAAGTCCCACGCATACGACACGATCGTCCCATCCGGATCCAACGAAGCCGACCCATCAAAGTCCACATCGAGACCCGTCGACTCCCACGAGAACTCAGCCGTCGGCTCCTGGTTCGGGATCGGGTCCTGCGGCGCAGCTTCGTAGTGGGCCGCGACACGGGCGGGAGCGAGCACGCTGGTGTACACCGACGCATTGGCGATGACACCAGTCAGATAGTTGTTGCCGGCCCACGTGGAGTCACCGCCCACCCGCCAGTAGCCGCTGTACGGTTGCTGCGTGGTGACAGGATTGTGCCCACCAGGACACCGTCGACGTAGAGCTTCATGCCGTCGGGGCCTTGGGTGCCAACGACCTGGTGCCACTGGCCGTCGTTGAGCGCGGTGGGGCTGGCGACGGTATCGGCTTGACCGTTCCACACGCCGAAGCGCACGATGCCGGAGCCGTCCATGTAGATGTGGCGGTCGTAGTTGCTGGAGTTGCCGCTCGGCGCATTGCCGAAGCCCATAATCTTGCCGCCCGACGTTGCTGGTGGTCTTGAACCAGACTTCGGTGCTGAACACGCTTGGACCTGGCACCTGATCGCTGGCAACTGCGACATCGTCGTTGCCATCGAATGAGGCGGCCGTCGATGAACTGCGTGCGATCGGGCCGGGAACGCCGAGTGTGACGCCGTTCTGGTATGTCGCATTACGGTTGTTGCCGCTGGCGTCGAGTGCCGTGTTCCCCGACGGTTCGCCGAGGCGCCAGAACAGGAACGGGGCGTCGGCTGCAACGGCGGCGCCGTAGGCGTCGACCGTAGCCACCGTCCGGGTGGGTGGACGACGACACGTTGCCGTTGTCCGTGACGGTGAGGGTCGCGATGAACGTGCCACCCGAGGTGTAGGTGTGCGACGTCGTCGGCGTCGAGAACGAGCCGGCCGTGGTGCCGTCTCCGAAGTCCCAGCTGTACGACACGATCGAGCCGTCCGGGTCGGTGGAGCCCGAGCCGTCGAACGTGGCGGCCAGACCGGTCACGTCCGAGGTGAACGACGCGTTCGGGGCGATGTTCGGCACGAGTCCGCTCCCGAGCGTGTACCGCTGGGCGACCTGGATCGGGGTGAGCACCGTCGAGTGCACGGCCGCTTCGTCGATGAGACCGTTGAACCATGGGCTCGACGAGCCCCACGTGGTGTCGCCACCGATTCGCCAGTAGCCCGTGTAGTCCTGGGCCTGCGTCGCGGCGTTGGTGGCCACGAGCGTGCCGTCGACGTAGAGCTTCATGCCGTCGGGCCCCTGCGACGCAGCGACGTAGTGCCACTGGTCGTCGTTGTAGCTGCGCGGCGACGTCGCCATGTTGAACTGACCCGAGTACGTGCCGAACACGAGCTTGCCGTCGTCCTGCATGTAGACGTGGCGGTCGTAGCTGCCCGAGAGGTTGTCGCCGGGCGTGACGCCGGTGCCGTTGCTGTCACCGAAGCCCATGATCTTGCCACCTTCGGTCGTGGCCGTCTTGAACCACGCCTCCTGGGTGTACACCGTGGGGTTGTCGACCGCGGTCTGACCGACGACGAGTCCGCCGGCACCGTCGAAGGCAGCGCTGGTGTCGGCCGTACCCAGTACGGCACCCGTCTGCCCGAACGTGACGCCACCTGTAACGGTGCCGTTCGAGTCGTACGAACCGGCATCGACTGCGACGTTCGAACCGGGAGCGTCTCCGAGACGCCAGTACAGGTCGGGATCGTCAGCGTAGACGGCAGCACCGTATTCATCGGATGGTGCCGGGCGCGCCCAACGTGCGGCCACTGGCAACGTATTGATCGCGGATCTGCGTGCGACTGAGCACGGTCGGGAAGAAGGCGACGTTGTCGATGTCGCCGGCGAAGTTCTGGCTACTCGGCCTGTTTGTCCATCCGTTCAGGTTGTCGCCGCCGACCCGCCAGAAGCCGTCGTAGCTCTGGCCAAAGGTGACGTCGCTGCGGCTCGCGACTGTTCTGCCGTCGATCGACAACTTCATCCCATCGGCGCCGAGACTGGCGACGATCTGGTGCCACTGGCCGTCGTTGTACGACGTGGTGGTGCTGAGGGTGCGAACTCCATTGGGGTAGACGCCGAACCAAATCCGGCCGCCGTCGTCCATGTAGACGTGTCGGTCGTAGCTTGAGGAGGCACCGCTGTCCCTGTTGCCGAAGCCGATGATCTTGCCGCCGGAGGTGGTCGTGGTGCGAATCCAGGTCGACAGGGTGAACACGTCGGGGCCGGGCTTCGCCGTCTGGGAGGTGATCAACCCGTCGGACGTGCCGTCGAACGTCGAGCTGGTGTTGGTCGCCCCGATCTCCGAACCGGCGGTGCCGCGTGTGACTCCCGTGCCGACGCGGCCGTCGTCGAAGCCGGCGGAGTCGATAGCGACGGCGCCCGACGATTCGGAGAGTGACCAGTACGGTGCCGCCCCGTCGGCGACCACCATCTCGTCGTATGCGCTGGTCGAGTCGGTCGTGGGGGCCACGATCGATACGCTGTTCCCGACGACTGAGTTGCCGGAGGCATCCTCCACCAACAGCCGATACGTGTACGTGGCCCCCGGCGTGAGACCAGTGTCGACGTACCCCATCGTCGGCCGGTTCCAGAACGTCGAGTTGGCGGTGGTGACGTTGATCGGCGTAGCGGTCTGACCGTTCCGCACGAGCCGATACGTCAACGTGGTGTCGTCACGGTCCCAGTTCGCCTGCCACGCGATACGCACCTTGCCCACGCCCGTGCCAACAACGGTCGGCACTAGGTTCGCTCCCGAGAGGCGAGGCGGGTCCGTGCGCTCGCCGGGGCCGGGGACCTTGAACCGGACGAGGCCTTGCTGGGCGACGTTGTTGACCCTCGGGAATTCGCCGCCGACCACCACGTACTTGCTGTTCCCGGAGATGGACCAGCCTGCCTGATACTGGCCGGTGAACGTACCCGCCGACCAGTTTGGAAACCAGTTGTACATGGTGGGGCTCGGGGTCCCCTCGAAGTTGTAGTAGGTGCCGCCGGCGAACTCGTCGCGCCCGTTCGTGCCGGTGGCGTCAATCGAGAAAGCAGTCGAGTGGCGCATGTTGATCTCCCAGGGATCGGACTGGAAGAAACCGCCGACCGGTGTGCAGTAGTGCGCGTGACTGACGTGGTACACCGCCGTTCCCGAGGACCACACGCCGTAGTGGTCTCCGTGGCAGTTCTGGATCCAATTGATCTCCCCCGTGTCGGCGTCAGCCGAAAACGAACCCTCGAGGTTGCCGTCGCTGACGTTGCCGAACACGTATCCCGTGCCATACACAGCGTCGCCCTCGACATCAAGACTCAGGATCGCTGCCCTCGTGCCGCTGTTGTAGATCGGATTGTTGGCCCCCCATGTCATGGGTACTCCGGTGACGGGGTCGAGTGCCACCAGACCTCGACGTGGCTCCCCGCCGACGACCGAGAAGGCTCCGCCGGCGATCACCTTCGAGCCGTCCGTCGTTACGGCGAGTGCCTCGACCCAGTTGTCGGCGCCGGGATTCCAGTTGAGGAGGGCGCCATTGTCCGGGTCGACCGCGGCGAGCCGGACGCGGTTCACGCCGTTGACAGCTGAGAAAGAACCGCCGATGTACACCGCATTGTCCGTCACGACGAGGGCCTTGACGACGGAGTTGACGTTCGGAGCGAACGACGACACGAGTTGTCCCGTGGCTGTGTCGTAGGCCGCCACGCGGTTCCGTGTGACGCCGTTGGCAGTGGTGAACTCACCGCCCACGTAGATGCGGGAGCCGTCGGGCGAGGATCGAACGACACGTACCGCATTGTTGAGGTTGGGAGCGAACGACGTGTTCAACACGCCGGTCTCGATGTTGTACGACAGGAGGTTGTTCGCGGCGTCAGGTTGGTGCCGGCAGCGGCGCCCGCCGGGCGTGCGTTGGTGAAACGGCCCCCCGCATACACGGTGTTGCCGACGACCTCGGTCGACCACGCAACACCGTCGATCTGGACGGTCGGCAGCGCAGTGGCCGACACCATCGTCGGCAGGTTTTGTCCAATGGGCGAAGGTTCCGCTGCAGCCGGCTGACTCGGCAGGGCAAGGACCGCGAGGCCAGCGATCAAGGCACCGCTGGTGATGACCGAGATGAATCGTTGCTTCCTGGACATGATCACTCCTGGCCCGTGAGGTTGCCGGTGAACACGACGATGGGCTCGTCGGTTGTGTAACTGAGGCGAACAGTGACGTCGCCACGCCGCTCTTCGTCGATGCTGAATACGTAGGTGCCAAGCATCGACTCACCGGGTGCGAGTGTCCCGGTGTGTGGCTCTGTGCCTTGCACGATCTGGGTGGCCGAGAGCCCCTCGGCATCGACGAGGTCGACGAGGGTTGCGCCGAGGTCAATGGGGGCAGCGGAGCTGTTCATGATCTCCACCGTGAGAGCGACGCCAGGTCCGGCGATCTCGCCAGGCAGGTTGGCCTCGGCTTGGACCGCCGCCACCTCGGTGATCGTCGCCGTGACATCGCCGCTCAATGCGGCAGTTTCGTCGAGACCCACCGCAGGGGCGCTCTCCGTCGGCTGCGGGGCGACCGTCTCGGTGATATCGCCCGGCTCCATCATCGGAAGGGTGCTCTGCGTGGACGGGACGACCGTGGCGGGTTCAGGCAGAACCTCTGCACCGGTCGCGTCGGATGCGCACCCAGCCACACACAACGCGAGCGCCGCCATGAGTGCACCGACGGTCCTCCGTCGTTGCACCACACGTCCGGTCTCTGCAGAAGGACCATCCGATCGCTGTTGCCGCCACATGTCCGTTGTCAATCTCCCCGACGTTCCCGTCCTACATGCCCCGGCGTTCCCGTCCAAGACGGAGGTGCGCTGCTTTGCTCGCACATCGTTCAACTGCCTTCGGCGTCCCCTTGACGGGCTCGACACTACGACAGGAGCTGGCCGGTTTCATCCCCAAAATTGAAGATCTGCCTCACTCTTGACCGCTTTGTCCGGACTTTCACGATGCGTCCCGCGGCAACCGCAAACCGTGTTCAAAATGGTCTCCCAATGTGGCCGTCCCGCCACATATCGCAACCCGGATTCGATCGTGAAACGTTGGTGATCCGTGTTCTCGCCATCCAAGGTTCGATTGCACTTGGTCACTGAGTCCCCTGTTGGACGGACACCTCGTATGCGAGGAAGTCCATGTCCGACAAGAAGTGAACGGGGCGGCCGTCGAAGTTATCCGCCGGAGCTCCAACCTGACGCGGTCGCGATGGTCCTCGATGAGGTGAGGGGACCCGCAGGCCCTTGCTCGATGTCACGTCGTTGCCGATTCTTCCTGCCCCGAACCGGGGCAACAGCGACGCACAACAACTGGACCACCACGGAGGGCTCACCTCACTCCCACGCCGAGCAGCCGTGTCGTCAGGCGCTGGAGAACGAAGCTCCCGAAGAGACCGAGACCCCTACACCTGCCTCGCGAGCCGGGCCAGGCATACGACGCAGCAGGCTGTGTGTCGGCGTCGTCAGTGGAGTCGACGCCGACACGCAGATCAGGGAGCGAGCTCGAGTACTTGGAGGTTGTCGAAGTTGGCGGTGACGACTCCGCTGGTCGCGCTTGCGGCCAGATAGTTGCCCAGGCCAATCCCACCAGCAGCAAGACCACCAGTATCAGTCGCCTCGAGCGTCCAACCAGCCGGCTCAGGCTGACCCTCCACCCACAACTTGGCCTGCAACGTCGTGGTCCCCGAACCATCAGCACGGAACCGCAAATTCACCACGTCACCGACCTGATAGCTGTACCCCGGCACCGAAGCAGTCGCCAGCAACGCCCCAGCGCCGTTCTTGGAACTCTCGAGATACAACGTGGTCGCACCGTTCTCGAAGCGAACCTTCAACGTGTAGGCATCGCTGCCATTGCGACGCAACAGCAACGTCGTGAACAGGCCACCACCCGTCGGCGCCTTGTCGAACGCAACCGACACCGACGCATCCACATCAGCCCCAGACACACCCTGAAGCACAGCCCTCGGACCCGACCCCGGAGCCGACCTGAACGACCCAACACCATCAGCCACCGCAAAGTTCGACGCCGAACCCAGCAACGTCCACGGACCACCAACATCAGCAGTCCCCAGCCCGTTGAACACCGACCGCTCGAACACATCACCAGCCACGACACCAAGCGGCGCCACCGACACGAACACAGCAGCACTCGACGACGCTGACGCACCCGCATTGTCAGTGACCGTCAACGTCACCGTGTACGTGCCAGCCGTCGCATACGTGTGATCCGCAGCGACACCCGTGGCGGTATTGCCATCACCGAAGTCCCACTCATAACTGGCGATCGTCCCATCCGGATCAAACGAACCCGACCCATCAAACGACGCCACCAAATCCACACTGCCCGACGTAAACGACACCGACGGCTCCAGGTTGCCGTTCGCGACGACCTGGAGGTTGTCGAAGTTGGCGGTGACGACTCCGCTGGTCGCGCTTGCGGCCAGATAGTTGCCCAGGCCAATCCCACCAGCAGCAAGACCACCAGTATCAGTCGCCTCGAGCGTCCAACCAGCCGGCTCAGGCTGACCCTCCACCCACAACTTGGCCTGCAACGTCGTGGTCCCCGAACCATCAGCACGGAACCGCAAATTCACCACGTCACCGACCTGATAGCTGTACCCCGGCACCGAAGCAGTCGCCAGCAACGCCCCAGCGCCGTTCTTGGAACTCTCGAGATACAACGTGGTCGCACCGTTCTCGAAGCGAACCTTCAACGTGTAGGCATCGCTGCCATTGCGACGCAACAGCAACGTCGTGAACAGGCCACCACCCGTCGGCGCCTTGTCGAACGCAACCGACACCGACGCATCCACATCAGCCCCAGACACACCCTGAAGCACAGCCCTCGGACCCGACCCCGGAGCCGACCTGAACGACCCAACACCATCAGCCACCGCAAAGTTCGACGCCGAACCCAGCAACGTCCACGGACCACCAACATCAGCAGTCCCCAGCCCGTTGAACACCGACCGCTCGAACACATCACCAGCCACGACACCAAGCGGCGCCACCGACACGAACACAGCAGCACTCGACGACGCTGACGCACCCGCATTGTCAGTGACCGTCAACGTCACCGTGTACGTGCCAGCCGTCGCATACGTGTTCGACGCCGTCTCACCAACAGCGGTGTTTCCGTCACCGAAATCCCAGTCAAACGACACGATCGTCCCGTCCGGATCAGACGAAGTCGACCCATCAAACGACGCCACCAAATCCACACTGCCCGACGTAAACGACGCAGTCGGCGAAAGATTCGCCGCCGACACCGTCACCGACTCCGTGGCGACATCGCTGACACCATCATCATCGGTCACCGTCAACGTCACCGTGTACGTCCCAGCCGCCGCATACGTGTTCGACGCCGTCTCACCAACAGCGGTGTTTCCGTCACCGAAATCCCAGTCAAACGACACGATCGTCCCGTCCGGATCAGACGAAGTCGACCCATCAAACGACGCCACCAAATCCACACTGCCCGACGTAAACGACGCAGTCGGCGAAAGATTCGCCGCCGACACCGTCACCGACTCCGTGGCGACATCGCTGACACCATCATCATCGGTCACCGTCAACGTCACCGTGTACGTCCCAGCCGTCGCATACGTGTTCGACGCCGTCTCACCAACAGCGGTGTTTCCGTCACCGAAATCCCAGTCAAACGACACGATCGTCCCGTCCGGATCAGACGAAGTCGACCCATCAAACGACGCCACCAAATCCACACTGCCCGACGTAAACGACGCAGTCGGCGAAAGATTCGCCGCCGACACCGTCACCGACTCCGTGGCGACATCGCTGACACCATCATCATCGGTCACCGTCAACGTCACCGTGTACGTCCCAGCCGACGCATACGTGTTCGACGCCGACTCACCAACAGCGGTGTTTCCGTCACCGAAATCCCAGTCAAACGACACGATCGTCCCGTCCGGATCAGACGAAGTCGACCCATCAAACGACGCCACCAAATCCACACTGCCCGACGTAAACGACGCAGTCGGCGAAAGATTCGCCGCCGACACCGTGACGTCCTCGGCCACCACGTTCGTCGCACCCTCATCATCGGTCACCGTCAACGTCACCGTGTACGTCCCAGCCGACGCATACGTGTTCGACGCGGCCTCACCAACAGCGGTGTTTCCGTCACCGAAATCCCAGTCAAACGACACGATCGTCCCGTCCGGATCAGACGAAGTCGACCCATCAAACGACGCCACCAAATCCACACTGCCCGACGTAAACGCAGCCACCGGCGCAACATTCAACACGCCCCCGCCGAGCTCGAAGTGCTCTTGAACCTGTTCGAAGCTGAGTTCGTTCGAGTAGATCGCAACTTCGTCGATCGTGCCATCGAAGTAGTTGCTTGCGGACCCCCAGGTGCGATCGCCGCCGACACGCCAGAAGCCGGTATACGACTGCGCCTGCGTCTGCGGGTTGGTACCGACGGACTGGCCGTCGACGAACAGCTTCATACCGTCACCGGACTGTGTGGCCACCACGTGGTGCCACTCACCATCGTTGAACGAGTCATCGGTGACGATGGTGTTCTGCTGACCCGTGTACGTGCCGAACACGAGCGTGCCATCGTTCCGCATGTAGACGTGGCGGTCATAGCTGGTGGAATCGCCGGTCTGGCGGTTTCCGAAGCCGACGATCTTGCCGCCCCGATTGGTCGTGGTCTTGAACCAGGCCTCCTGGCTGTACACGGTTGGGTTCGAGAAGGACGTATCCGACGACACGAAACCGTTGCTCCCGTTGAACTTGGTGGCGGTGTTGCCACTCAGCGCACCGGGTTCGCCGAGCGTGTACCCGTTCCGATAGGTGCCAGGGTTGACCGAACGGCTCGAGTCCTCGGCGACATTGCCGGACGATTCGGCGAATCGCCAGTAGAGATCGGGCTCGGCTGAATAGACCGCAGCGCCGTAGGCATCGGCCGGAATCGTCGGGATCACCGAGGTGCGGCCCGTCAGTTCGAACTGGTGGATGATCTGATCCTGGTCGAGCGCAGTCGGATAGATCGCGAATTCGTCGACGTCACCGTTGAAGTTCGCATTCGTCGGCCGATTCGGCCACCCGCTCAGGTTGTCGCCGCCAAGGCGCCAGTAACCGAGGTACGCCTCGCCGGCGGTGGTGTCGACACGCCTGCCGACGCGCACGCCGTCGACGAAGAGTTCCATACCGTTCTCACTCAAGGTCGCTGTGACCTGGTGCCACTCACCGTCGTTGTAGCTCGCGGCACTCGAGACGGTCCGGGTCGAGTTGTCGCTGGGTCGGACACCGAACACGAGCTGACCATTGTTCTTCATGTAGATGTGCCGGTCAGCGGTGGCCGCTGTTCCCGAGAACGTTGTCGCCGAATCCCAAGATTCGACCGCCGCGATCCGTGGTGGTCTTGATCCAGACCTGAGCGGTGAAGGTGTCCTCGCCGGTCTCGGTTCCGACCGTGTTGATCCGGCTGTTGTTGGAGTTCGCAAACGACACCGCTGTATCGCCGGGGACGGCACCGGCGACGCCGAAGGTGACGTTGGAGAGTCCTGCACCGTCGTAGAACCCGGCGTTGTCGAGCACCGTCGAACCCGCTGACTCATTGAGCGGCCAGTACAGACGTGCACCGTCGGCGCGCACCTGGTCGGCGTATGTGTTCGACGGGATCGGCGAGGTCGGGAGTGTGAGATTCGCAGATCCTCCGTAGACGGTGTTGCCCGAAGCGTCTCTCACCACCAACTGATATCGGTAGTTCTGACCGGGCGTGAGACCCTCGTCCTCGAAGCCGAGCTTCGGGAGGGTCCACCAGTTGGATTCCGCTGTCGTCTGGTACGCCGGCGTGCTCCAGCGACCGTCGCGAATGACGGTGTAGGTCAATTCACGGTCGTCAGGGTCATAGCCGGCGAGCCACGACACTTCGATCGACGACTCCGACGTTGCCTGCAGGGTGGGAACGAAGGTTCCCGTATCAAACCGTGGCCCCTGGTTTTGCGGAGAGATCGGGCGGCGGGCGAACCGCACCAGGCCCTGTTGGGCAACAAAGTTGGCACTGGGGAATTCGCCGCCGACAACGACGTAGTCGTCGTTGCCGGAGACGCTCCAGCCAGCCTGGAACTGGCCCGTGAAGCTGCCGATGCCCAGCTTGGGGAGCCAGTTGACGATCGAGGGAGACGGTGTTCCGGCCCAGTTCTGACGTCCCATTCCGTTGGTGAGGTGCTCGCCGCCAACGGTGTCCGTGTAGGCCATCAGGTGCTGATACACCCAGGGGTCCGGGTTGGGGAACCCGCCGCCGACATCGCCGCAGTAGTGCGAGTGACCAACCTGATAGACCGTGCCACCGACGACGAAGTTGGAGTAGACGTCGCCGAAACAGTTGGTGACCCACTCAACTTCTCCGCTACCGATGGGGGCCTTGAAGTTGCCCTCGAGGTTGCCTCCCGGACCGAAGTGGAACGTCGTGCCGTACACGAATCCGTTGTGAACTCGAAGACTGGTGTAGCCGGCATCGGCGCCACCGTTGCGGACCGTGTCGGTCAGAGCCCACGGGAGCACCGCACCGGACGAGCCATCGAGCTTGCCGGCCCCGTAGTTCGGCTCGCCGTTCAGGTTCTCGAATTTTCCGCCGGCGAACACCGTCGAACCATCGTCGGTAACGGCCAGCGCCCAGACTTCTCGATCGGCAACAGGAGCCCAATTCACCAAGGCGCCGTCGGATGCACGGAATGCGGCCAGGTTGTTCCGTGGCACGTTCCCGGCGCCGAGGAAGCTGCCACCGACGTACACGGTGGTGGCTGTCGCCACGATCGCACGGGATTGCGACGTGACACCCACGGGGTTGAACGATGAGATGAGTTGACCGGTGCTTGCCGACAAGGCCGCCACACGCTGGCGACTCTGCCCGTTGACCGTCGTGAATTCACCAGCGATGTAGACACGAGATCCATCCGGTGATGCAGACACAGAGAGCACCTGACCATTGAGCACCGGGGCAGAACTGTTGATGAGCTGGCCCGTCCGAATGTCGTATGCGAGCAGGTTGCTGCGCGGGATGAGATTGGTGCCAGGAGCGGCACCCGCCGGGCGGGCGTTGCTGAAGTTGCCGCCGGCGTAGACCGTGTTCCCGATCACGGTCTGCGACCAGACGACGCCGTCGATCTGCACCGTTGGCAACACGTCCGCCAACACCACGTCGTTCGATGTGTTGACAACAGGCGCCTCGTTGCCCGCCGACACCGAAGCCGAGTCACCGATAGCGAGAGAGGTGACTCCGACTACAGCGACGGCAGCCGCCGCCAGAGTCCGCTTCGCGGAAATCCTCATCTGAGACCGTGCCCTTGTGTTGTTGAGTGATGTACGTGAAATGGCAGACCAAGTGTTCATCGCAGTCCTCAAGAGATGTCGCCGACGAAGCGAGCGATGGGTTGATCGAGGGAGTGGCTGGCTTCGACGGTCACCGGCTGTGGCCGGTCCGTGTCGAAGGAAAAGACGTAACGACCCTCGATGGAATCACCCGCGTCGAGGACGCCGGAAATTGGGGACGCAGGGTCTGCGGTGAGCGGTGTCGATGCTTGCCCATCGGCGTCGAAGACGTTGACGGTGACAGCAGACAAGTTGATTGGATCGGGCCCAGAGTTCGTGATCTGGACGACGACGAGCAATGCGGGTCCGGCGATCTCGCCAGGTAGCTGTGCTTCGCCATCGATGCGGTTGATTTCAGCGATGGAAATCATCACTCCGTCATCGGTTGCTACGGGCTCGTCGAGCGTGACCGGGTCCAATGTTTCCTGGACCGCAGCCTCGATGACATCGGTCGCGTCTCCGACTACTCCCTCGACCGAGGCCTCACTTGATTCGGCGTCGTCGTCCGGGATCGTCTCGTCGGCTTCTGCCTCGCTCGGTTTGGTCGTCACGAACTCCTCGACGACGACCGAATCACCTGTGGGGCCCGCGGCATCTGATTGCGTGACGGCCGAATCGCCGTCCGTCGAGCAGGCGGCCAGCACAATGAGCGCGACAACCATTGCCGCCCGCCGCCTGCTCTGGTGCTTCATCGCAACACCCTCTGGTCTCACACCGTCCGCCTCTACGCTCTCCGCTACAACCAGCGATCTACTGAATCTTCCGCCACGTCGGCGTAGTCCGATCCTCACGGAGGGTGCGGAGTCACGTCGGGGTGTCACTGAATCATACCGATCCGCTCCGGCCCACACCAGCAAAACCCCAGGTCAGAGCGTTAATGTTCTCACCCCGACATGAACGATCCGTGGGTAGGTGATCACTCTGAGTGGTACTGGCGGGAACGGGTCATGAGCTTCAACTTGAGGTTGAGGGTTCTCCCGGGACGTTCAGTCGCACAGCACCCGCTCGCGCACGTCCGATCAATCCGCCAGGAAACCAGAACGACCGCCCGGGTCACACGTTCTCGAACGGGCGCCGTCCGGTTCAGTTCGTTGCAGCTCGAGTGAACTCGCCACCAGCGTTGCTCTTCGACAAGCCCATCGGAGTGATGGCAGCAGGTAGCATCGGGCCGATGGGCGGACAAGAGGTAGGCGTCGCGGTTGCCTGCTGCCTGACCGCGAGCGGTTTCACCACTCTGTACCCATCGTGCTCGACGGGCGGCACGCTGCAGGCGCCATTCATCCCGAACTCCTCAGCAACGCTCCCTGATCCTCATGTCGGCTCCGACTGACGTCACGCCGCCGACACGTAGCCTGCTCCATCGCGCACGTGGCTCCGCTGTCGGCAGCGTCGCAGCCCAAGGGTCACAGGCGCTGGGGAGTTTCGTTCTCCAATACCTGACGGCGCGGCTACTGGGACTCGAAGCCCTCGGACGCTTCGCTGTTGTCTACGCGACAATCGTGCTGGTCACGGCGCTCTCGAGTGGCTTCGTCGGCGACTCGCTCACCGTTCTCGATCGGGCGCAGCCGCGAATTCGCGCTGCGCTGCAGCTCTGGACGGGTGTTATTGCAGGTGGAGCCGCACTGACGTGCGCGGCCGTTTCGTGGTGGGTGGGGTTCCTCGATCCGAGCGATGCCGTTCTATTCGGGCTCGCCACGGCCGCGTTCGTGCTCGAGGACCTCGTTCGCCGGCTGCTGATGGCCACCATGAACTTCTGGCGCATCGTGATCGTTGACCTCACAGCGTTCGCGGCGGCGCTCGTCGTCCTGGGAGTCGTCGCACTGCGTGGCGAGATTGCCTTTGGCCACATCCTTCTTGCGCTCACGATCGGGCAGGTGTCCGGGTTCGCAGTAGGTGTTCCATTACTCCCACAAGCGGAACGCTTCATCGTTTCGCCGCAGACCGGAGGCCTTCGCAGTGTCGCCGTATTCGGGATCTGGCGGGCCCTCCAACAAGGCCTTCGGGCCGCGACGATGGCCCTGATGCGAGTGGTACTGCTACTGGCAGTGACGACGAGCGCTGTCGGCGAACTGGAACTTGCGCGGATCTACATGGCCCCGGCAGCGCTGCTGGTGACAGGTATCGGCTCGTTTCTCTTTGCGACCTATGCCGCCGCACAGGGCTCCTTGGCGGACTTGCTCCGGATTGCCGACCGCACCGTGGTGCGCGTGTTCGTCACCGTCGGGCTCGTCGGCCTGGCCGCCGTTGCAGCGGTTCCATTCGCTGGTCAACTCTTCACCGGCAACGAGTCAGAGTTGTCCGTCGTCGCCGTTGCCGCGTGGGCGGCACTCGCAGCGACAACCGCAAGTGTCATGCCCTACGCGCAGTTGGCGTCGGTGCGCGGCAGGCACCGAGCGGTGTTCGCAATTCGACTCGTGGAGTCTTTGGTGTCCCTGCTCCTCGTGTACACCATGGCTTCCCAGGCCGACGCCGCCGACTGGGCGCCGTTCGCGCTCGCAGCATGCGCAATCCCTTCCGGCTGGACGATTCGACACTTCTTGCTCGTTCGTCCGAACCCACACGCTGAGTCCCTCGCCACCCAATAGACGGCGGCGTTCGAGAGCGCCGGAGCGCGACCGATGCGGCGGACCCTCACGTCGATCGGCCGGATAGTCTCGGTTCATGGCGCAGCCTCGGTCGCTTCCGGAGAGAAGCCGCTCCACTCTCAAGCAAGCCGTGCGAACAATCGGAGTAGCCACCGCCGGAGTTCGTCCCCTGCCCGATTTCCTGGTCATCGGCACCAAGCGGGGTGGGACCACGAGCTTCTACTTCGATCTGATCGATCATCAATCCGTCGTCCGCCTCTTCCCGAGGCCGGCCCCCGGCCTGAAGCCCGATGCAACGAAGGGTGTGCACTACTTCGACAGCAATCATGAGCGTGGCGAACGTTGGTATCGGTCGTACATGCCAACGTCCGCGAGTCGGGCACTCACCAGCCGCCGCTACGGAACGCGGCGCGGTAACGGGAGAAGCCTCGCCGTACTACCTGTTTCACCCTGACGCTGCTCGACGGGCTCATGCGCTCGTTCCTGATGCCCGCTTGATCGTCTTGCTCCGCGACCCGGCACAACGCGCCTACAGCCACTGGAAGGAGCGACGCCGAAGCGGCGCAGAGCAACTCGAGTTCATCGCCGCTCTCGATGCCGAACCCATCCGGCTCGCCGGCGAGCGCGAGCGGCTCCTCGCCGATCCGAGCTACTACAGCTACGCATGGGAACAGCAGAGCTACGTGACGCAGAGCCGTTACGCCAGCAGTCTTCGACCATGGATCGACCGATTCGGCCGAGAGCAGCTCCTCGTGCTGGCCAGCGAGGACTACTACCGAGACCCGCTGAGCGTGCTCCAAGAGGTGGACCGTTTCCTCGGGCTCCCCCCACGCAATCGATCGACCGGCGAGGTCCGCAATGCTGCTCCCGGCGACGAACTGGAGGCCGACATCCGATCTCGTCTCGCATCCGAACTCGGGGAGGATGCCACTGAGCTTGCGGAGCTTGCCGGCAGAACCTTCCCTTGGTCGTGACTTCGTCGACGTTCGAAACCTTCGACGTCACCGCGTTCCCGCGGGGCCGCCGAGGTGTGCTTGTCCCGAGACGCGACCGGCGGACGGCGTCACTCGGGGTGTGCATGTACACCGCATCGAAGCCGCGGGTCGTGCGCATGCAGCAGGCTGCCTTCTGGGCCGTGCGCCTGTTCGGGGCGCGGGTACTTGTTGGTGGATCTCTTCCATGGCCGTTGCCCTGCGAGCAGGAACTCTGGGACGAGCTGTGCGCACAGTGGCGTTCCTGTGTCGGAGACTTCGACGGACTCGCGTCGTATCAACGCCGACAGGCCGAGCGCGACGGTGCGACCCTCCTGTTGACCCGACATGGTGAGGCGGTGGCGGTGGTGAAGGTACGCAGCGACATCGAGCCACTGCTGCGCGAACAGGAGGCTCTTGGAGCGATTGCACGGTTCGACCCGGTCACGTTCCGGTCGCCGCGTGGCCTCGGTTCGAACACGGTCGGTGTAGATCTGCATTGGAGTGCACAGAGCTCGGTGTTCGATCGGCCACACCGCCCTGTTCTGACAGCGCCCGAAGGTCTCTTCGTCGAGGTGAGCGAGGTGCTGGCGACGTGCGACACCGATGAAAGCTCAACCGAACAGCCGGCACACAACGACCTCACGCCGTGGAATCTCCGACTGGACCATCGCGGTCAGATCTGGCTGTACGACTGGGAGGACTGGGGTCCCGCACCACCGGACTCGGACCAGGTCTACTACGCAGCAACCAGCTACGCGCTCGAGAATTGCGAGCTCCCCGCGGGGCTGACACGAGCAGCCGTTGACCACTGGGCTGACATTGTCCGTCGACGAGGTGCGACCAACCCAACCGACCGGTTGCTCGCCCAGAGAATCACCGAGGCGTTGGACGCGCTGTCCGACACGGCTCGGGCCGGCTGAAGTCGACGCTTCGAGGCGGTAATGCGGGGTCGGGCGATCGGGTGCCTAAAGATTTTCTCAGAGCTTGCTCGAAGTTTTCGGTGAGTCGACCGATGGACAGAAATGATCCGTGCCTCCGCCGCTGTCCGGACTGCTGCTCTGTTTGCCTTTGGGGCACTCTTGATCACGCAATTCGCAACCGTTCCGGCTGCAGCCGCGTCGCCCGCTTTCCCAGCGCAAGTGGCCACTGGCTCGTCCTTCGCTGCAGATAGTTTCTCGCGATCGTCCACTCGTGGACTCGGCGAAGCGCCGATCGGTGGGGTGTGGACGTTGGGTGGCGATCCCGCCAACTTCTCCGTCAGCGCAGACACTGGACACCTCCGCCTCTCCAAGGCCGGAAGCGGCACGAATGCCTACCTCAACTCGGTGGCGGCAACCTCGACCGACTTCACTGCCGAAATCGACCTCGACCGACCAGCCACCGGTAGCGGCACCTACGTATCACTCGTCGGCCGTCGTCAAGCCTCGGGCCTGCAATACCGCATGATGATCCGCTATCTCCCCACTGGCTCCGTCCAAGCCGTGCTGGTCCGCGCAGCCGCCGGACTCGATCGACCTCTCAAGTCAGTGAATCCCGTTCCGGGCCTCACACCCGCACCCGGGGAATCCGTGAAGATCCGCTTCCAGATCGAAGGCACAAACCCAACGCAACTGCGCGCCAAGGTATGGAGCGTCGACGACAACGAACCCACCTCCTGGCTACTCGAAGCAGAAGATCAGACCGCCGACCTGCAGCAGCCGGGCTCAGTGGGCCTCATGACCTACCTCTCCGGCTCGGCCACCAATGCCCCCGCAACGGTTGAAGTCGACAACATCGAAGTGCGATCCCTGGGCTCGGCAGCAGCCACCACCATCGCACCCACCACCACAACCGCACCCACCACCACCATCGCACCAACCACCACCATCGCACCAACCACCACAACCGCACCAACCACCACCATCGCACCAACCACCATCGCAGCGACCACGACCGTCGCACCAACCACCACAACTGCAGCACCGCCTGCGAGCAGTCCGCCTGCTTCGGCATCGACACCGCTGGCGAGTGATCCCTTCGCAAGGATCGCCAGTGCCGGATTGGGCGAAGCACCTATCGGTGGGGCGTGGACGTTGGGCGGCGTTCCCGCCAACTTCTCCGTGAGTACAGAGACTGGACACCTCCGCCTCTCCAAGGCCGGAAGCGGCACGAATGCCTACCTCAACTCGGTCGCAGCAACGTCGACCGACTTCACTGCCGAAATCGACCTCGACCGACCAGCCACCGGTAGCGGCACCTACGTATCACTCGTCGGCCGTCGTCAAGCCTCGGGCCTGCAATACCGCATGATGATCCGCTATCTCCCCACTGGCTCCGTCCAAGCCGTGCTGGTCCGCGCAGCCGCCGGACTCGATCGACCTCTCAAGTCAGTGAATCCCGTTCCGGGCCTCACACCCGCACCCGGGGAATCCGTGAAGATCCGCTTCCAGATCGAAGGCACAAACCCAACGCAACTGCGCGCCAAGGTATGGAGCATCGACGACAACGAACCCAGCTCCTGGCTACTCGAAGCAGAAGATCAGACCGCTGATCTGCAGCAACCGGGCTCAGTCGGCCTCATGACCTACCTCTCCGGCTCGGCCACCAATGCCCCCGCAACGGTTGAAGTCGACAACATCGAAGTGCGATCCCTGGGCTCGACAGCAGCCACCACCATCGCACCCACCACCACAACCGCACCCACCACCACCATCCACCCACCACCACCACCGCACCCACCACCACAACCGCACCCACCACCACCATCGCACCAACCACCACAACCGCACCCACCACCACCATCGCAGCGCCGCCGGCGGGCAGCCGTCCGGCTGAGGCTGCCGGAACGGTGGTGGGAAGTAGGAGCTATTCGGTTCCTGCCGGCGCAGTTGTGGTATCTCCGCTCGGCAGCGATTCGGCTCCAGGCACGGCGTCGGCGCCCTTACGGACGGTGGGGCGTGCGATTGCGGTAGCCGCGTCGGGTTCGACGATCGTGTTGCGTGGTGGGTCGTATCACGAGAGCGTGACGGTCCCGGGCAACAAGCGGTTGACGATTCAGGCGTGGCCCTCGGAGGCAGTGTGGTTCGACGGCAGCGTGCCTGTCACGGGTTGGGTCGCTGATGGCAGCGTGTGGCGCAAGGATGGGTGGACGGTCGAATTCGACAGCTCACCGACGTTCACCCGGGGTGCTGCTGACAACACCGCAGAGTCCTGGAACTTCATCAACCAGAGTTATCCAATGGCGGCACATCCTGATCAGATCTGGCTGAATGGCGTTGCGTTGTCCGAGGTGTCGTCTCGTTCGTTGGTGACCGCGGGCACGTTCTTCCATGACGAAGCAGCCGACCGGTTGTACATGGGTTCGAACCCAGCGGGGACCGAGGTGCGTGCCGCCACGCTGCAGCGCTCGATCCGGGTGTTGGGTGAGGGCAGTGTGTTGCGAGGGTTCGGGGTGCGCCGGTACGTGCCGTCGGTGCCGGACATTGCGACATTTGTAGTCGAGGCACGTGGAGTGCTCGTGGAGCATGTGGCGGTGGTGGAGGCGTCGACAACGGCAATCACTGCGGTGCGTGACGATGTGACGTTCCGGAATCTGTCTCTCGCCCACAACGGCATGCTGGGGTTGCACGCCAACAATGTGGACAACTTCGTGATCGATGCCGTGCTCGTCGAAGACAACAACCGCGAACGCTTCAATCCGGCGCCCTCAGCAGGCGGTGCCAAGTTGACTCGGGCACGGAATGTCACTGTTCGTGACAGCATGTTCCGGAACAATCAGGGCACCGGACTGTGGTTCGACATCTCGACCTACGACTTGAAGATCGTCGGCAATGAGATGCGAGACAATGCCCGCCATGGTGCGTTCTTGGAGATCTCCGATGTTGCTGTGTTCGCTGACAACATCGTCGAAGGGAACGCGGGTGATGGCCTGAAGGTGAACAACACCAGCAATGTCCGCGTGTGGAACAACACGTTCGTCGGGAACGGGCGAAGCCTCAATCTGGTACAGGACAACCGCATCTATGCGACCAACACGTGGGCCAAGTATTCCAACGATCCGCCCAGCATGACGTGGCTGCTCGGCCCTGTCGAAGTACGCAACAACGTAATCGCCAACCCTGGCTCGGGGAACTGTCTGCTGTGCGTAGAGGACTACACCAAGACAAGATCAGCTGAACAAATCGGGGTTACTGCCAACTCCAACGTCTACAACCGTGCCACGGCGTCGGCGCCGAGGTGGGCAGTCGTATGGTCTCGCGGGCCGGGAATCCTGCTGTATTCGATGACCTCGATGCGTTCCGAACCGGAACCGGTCAGGAAGCCAACGGTGTGCTCACCAATGGCACCGCGGTTGTCGACCAAGAGGGAAACCCGACCGCAGCTCTGCCGAACTCGTCGATCGCGAACCGCTCCCCGCCAACATCGCCAGCCTGATCAACCAGCCCGCCGGGACCCGCCAACTCGGCGCCTGGACCCGCTAGCCCATGCTGTCAACACTGGCATGATCAGGGCGGCGGAGAGACTTCGGCCGGATTGATCGTCCGAGTCGTGCATTCCTGAGAGGACGAACACGGACCGTCGTCGAACACAAGATGCCGGCGGCGCCCAAGCAGGTGAGCGCTCCTGAACGAGCAGGTCACAGTGAGGTGCCTCTCCATGGTGGCCCGCTCTCCCTATCCGGTCGGCACCCGACAGGAATCCTCGATCAACGTCTCTCGGAGCCGGCAATCAGCTCATTCGCCATGCCGCCCGGCGAACGCATCCTCCGTTGAGGCCGGTGGTCCCGAAGACAAGAAGTGCCGCCAGCCGGTTAGACAAATCGTCTGATACTCCCGCTCCTCGAACCCCCGACTGCGGACGAGCCGAGCACGGCCAGCCAGGCGACGGAGACGAAGAGCCATGTACTGGCCACGTTCGTCGGAGCGCCCGCACCCTCGAAGAAGAACCCGTTGAAGATGAGGAATCCAGCGATACCGAGCAAGATCGCGCGGTCAAGGGCTCTGCCGTCGGATCGGTTTGCCGGAACCCTGAAGGCGTTGACAACGATTGAAACGATGAGCGCAGCGAAGCAGACAACTCCGACCGCGCCGAGTTCGACCAGCACGTTGACGAACGCATTGTGTCCACCACCGAGCCCGAGGTCCGCGTAGAACAGTGCCCGAGACGATCCCAGGCCATAGCCGAAGAGCGGACGTTCCGCCGCAGCTTCCGTAGCCAGCGCCCACAGATCGGTTCTCGAGCTCAAGGTTGTGAACTCAGAGGTGTCCTGGTCCCTGGTCACGTATGCCGAAATGGTGTTGCCAGCAGCAAGCCAGAGACCGAGGACCCCCGCCGCGAGGCCCGCAAGGAGTCTGCGGCGATTCTGGCCCGGATCGGAGGCAACCGCCACGACGATGACGATCCCCAAGACGGCGGCGCCCACGGCTCCTCGTGTATGAGCAGCAAGGTTTGCGGCACCGATCACGATTGCAGCGCCCACGTACACAGGTCGAGGCCACTTCGGCCCAGGTCGCTGGCGTCCTCCCCACATGCTGTAGGCAAATGCGACCACGACTCCGAGTCCGGTCATGACGCCTGAGACAGTCGGGTGAACCGCAAACCAGGTGAATCGGCCAATCAGAATCGGTTCGAGAGGCGGCGAGGGCTTCGCGATGCCATACACGATCGAGATGATCAATATCACAATGAAGAGGTGCGCGAACCTATGGAAGTGTCCCCGGCCTGTCATGCCGACCGCCGCCAGCGTAAGGGCCAGCAGGACGCACATTTGGACTGCCCGTACAATGGCGTATTGAGGGTACGAAGCGGTCGCCACGGAAGCGACCATCAGGCCGACGAAGAAGCACGCGAAATAGACCGGCGTCTGTACACGCGAGATTCGCGGGACCCGTCCATGGGCCAGCACGAGGTAACCACCGACGGCCGCGTAGATGACGAGCATGAACGCGATACCTGCGTCGATGCTGCCCGTCACCGCAACGGTCGGATCGCGGGCTCTGAACTTGTAGTCACTGCCGATGATCAGAGCCGATATGCAGATCGCGTACCACCATCGCGACCACCACCCACCTTCGGGCTCGATGGCCGCGGTCCAATCTGCGAAGCCAACACGTCTCATCGCCCTGTCGAATTCTGGGCGTACGCCTGTCACGAGCCCGCCGCCGACGTGTGACGAGGCATCCCGGTCAGACAGGGAGCGGGGTTCATCGCGGCAGCTGCACACTCGCAGAGGTACGCGGATCGGGGTCTGGCATCGGGGCGGCGGTGTCCTGGTGCCCGCGCCGCGGCGACTATCGTTTGCGATTGCTTGCCGCTCCCGGCGAGTACGAATCCCACGATGGGTACACCGAGAAGTTGAGCTCGCCGCCGCAGGTTCTCCAGTTCGGTCTCCTCGACGCCCATTCCTACGACAACGATCAAGCCGTCCGCCACCGACTCCAACTCTACGGAGAGCTGTCCGGACCGGCGCGTGAATGTCGACCAGAACGAAGTCGTAGGTCGAACGCCAGTCGGCGGCGTACGTGCGCAAGCTCGACGTTGAAATCTTGACTTCGTCAACGCGCGGACCACACGGAAGAAGCGAAAAATCGTAGTCGTGCGAACCCTGCAGGACCGGCACCACTTCGCTTGCCCACGAGCTGCCATCTGCGAGAAAAGTGGTTACACCGGTCGACCGAGGGGATTGCCCGAGGAGCGTCGATACGCCGCAGTCCGAGATGTCGGCGTCGACAATGAGTGTTCTTAAGTCTTCGCTGGCCGCCGCTGCTGCGAGCCCGACAGTGACGAGAGCTGACGAATCGAACCCAACTGGCTGGACCACGAGGATGCCCTGAGGGACACGCCGCCGCGATCGCCGTCCAGGCGAGTCGGTCCTCGCCGGTTGGAAGATCGGCGGCGTACAGGCGGCGAGGCGTCCGACTGATCTCGCCGAGGCACGTCGTCTGGAGGATCTCGCTCACCGCGTCTTGGTCGACGACTTGGCGGTGCCGATCTGCCCGTATCCACGCCGCGGTCCCGGCCAGCACAGCACCAAGGAGGATTCCGAGGGCGAGTTCCCTCACCGGAAAACTCGGCTCGACGACGGACTCCGTACTGGGCGCAACAGCGAACTCGACGCTGTCTCCCAGCAGGGCTCGGCTTGTTTCGAGGTCTGCCGCCTGAAGCTGTAGGGATCCGATGGTGGCTGCTGCGCTTTCCTCGACCACATCCGACTCGGTAGTTGGACGAGTCGCCTCGATGACTTGGTCCGTGCTCGCGTCAAGCGATGCAATCGCGGCGTCCGTGAGTTCCGCGACCTGGCGCCGAGTCTCACTGCGATACGCCTCGACAACGGCAGTGGCCAACGCCACGGCTGCGTCGGAATCGGGCGCTTCGGCAACGATCGTGATGACGTTGGAAGATGCCGCAGCCGACACGCGAGATCCGCTGCCGCAGATCGTCGATCGTGGATTCGCCGAGCGTGGTCGCGACTGCTCCGAGCACCTCGTCACTGGTGGCGAACCTCGCGCGCTGCGTCGTGTACCGGGCGAGAGCAGCATCGCCTTGCGCTCCGGGAGCGAGGACGTTGTTCGTCTTAGGCGTAATCAGTCCGATGACAGCCGTCGCCTCGCTTGCAGAAGTCAGTCTCTCCGTGACTGCAACGCTCAGCGCGGCCATTCCGCAGATGATCGCCAACGACATCAGCCAATAGCGTCGCATTGCAGAGACAACGCCTTGCTGAGAGCTGTCGTTCATCGGCCTTTCATCCAACCATTCGTGCCAGCGGAAATCGGCTTCACCCGCATGCAGTTCGACTCCCAATACTAGTGGCCCTGACGCACCGCTTCGTTCGCGCATCGGGGACTCACGCCCCTTCCGACCATAAGTATTCGTGCGCGTGCGCGCGTAGGGCCACTAGTATTGGAGTCGAACTGCATGCGGGTGAAGCCGATTTCCGCTGGCACGAATGGTTGGATGAAAGGCCGATGACATTCTCAGCAAGGCGTTGTCTCTGCAATGCGACGCCTATGGCTGATGTCGTTGGTGGTTCATCTGCGGAATGGCCGCGCTGAGCGTTGCAGTCACGGAGAGACTGACTTTCTGCAAGCGAGGCGACGGCTGTCATCGGACTGATGTCACCTAAGACCAACAACGTCCTCGCCTCCCGGGAGCGCAAGGCGATGCTGCTCTCGCCCGGTACACGACGCAGCGCGCGAGGTTCGCCACCAGTGACGAGGTGCTCGGAGCAGTCGCGACCACGCTCGGCGAATCCACGATCGACGATCTGCGGCAGCCGACACGCGAATCCGCTGCCGCAGATCGTCGATCGTGGATTCGCCGAGCGTGGTCGCGACTGCTCCGAGCACCTCGTCACTGGTGGCGAACCTCGCGCGCTGCGTCGTGTACCGGGCGAGAGCAGCATCGCCTTGCGCTCCGGGAGCGAGGACGTTGTTCGTCTTAGGCGTAATCAGTCCGATGACAGCCGTCGCCTCGCTTGCAGAAGTCAGTCTCTCCGTGACTGCAACGCTCAGCGCGGCCATTCCGCAGATGATCGCCAACGACATCAGCCAATAGCGTCGCATTGCAGAGACAACGCCTTGCTGAGAGCTGTCGTTCATCGGCCTTTCATCCAACCATTCGTGCCAGCGGAAATCGGCTTCACCCGCACGGGAGTCGACTCCCAATACTAGTGGCCCTACGCACCGCTTCGTTCGCGCATCGGGGACTCACGCGCACGAATCCTTCATGTGGCGACCGGAGGTACGTCGAGGGCGTCGGCGGCCAGGTCAGCGAACGTCCGAATGTTACTCTCCTTCCGTGCGGAGGCCCGGAACGCAGCTGGGAGACGTGTCGTGCGGACTGTCATGAGCGTTCCGGTCACGACCAGACAAGTGTGGTTCTACCTCCTCGCCGCTGCAGCTTTGCTCATCCAGGTCACCATCGATCTCGCGAGTCTGATGCCAGACTCCGTCGCGACGCCGCTGGAGCAGTCGGGCGAGTCGTTGATGTTCACGTTGCTCCTTTGCGCTCACATCCAGTTCGTCAGGCCACATTTGGCTCCCACGCAACGTGGCTGGATTCTCAGCGCTGCGGTGGCCTGCGGATACCTCGCCGTCGCGGTGGCACTCCACGAGGGCGGGCTACCTCCGAGCCTGGAAACCCTCCACGAGCCTTGGGCGGCCATGTTTCCACTCACGCTCTACTTCCAGTTGTCCCGACCCGTACGGTGGCCCGGCGCCTATTCCCTCGCAGTGGTGGTGTTCATCGTGGTCTTCTTTGACTCGGGCAACGTCCTTGACCAATCCGAATCCCTCGGTGCCCTCGTTCTCGCTCCGATCGCTTTCGACATCGCCGACCCACGAATCCTCGATCGCAGCGCTCGAGACCGGCCGATCGTGCGTGCCTGCTGGCTGACAACGCTGGCCGTTCTCTGGCTCGCCCTCACCATTTTCGTCGGTGAGCCCAAGTGGAACTTGACCGACCCGTGGGAGCAACTCGTCGACTACACGTATCGGTCCAGCGAGATCATGCCGGCGCTCCTACTCGTACACCTGTTCTTCTCCGACTGGATCAGCCCGCGACGCTCGTCCGATCAGCCTGCGAGGCCCGCCCACGCTGACCAACGCCACTCGAACACATAGAGTGCTTCGGTGAGCAACACGGCGACCTCTCTGTCCGGCACGGCCACAACCGGTGAGCCCGAGCCACAGGTCAACGTGAGGCCGACGAGCCGAACGCCGCTCGAGGAAGTCGGCGCTGAGTCTTGATTCGAAAGCGTCATCTCCTCATCGCCAACCCAGGTGCCGATGTGTACGGCTCCGACCTTCAGATGCTCGAGAGCATCACCGCAATGATCGAACGAAATTGGGATGTCACCGTCACAACCCCGATCGACGGTCCACTTGTCGATCTCATCCGCGACCGCGGCGCTCAGGTTCAGTTCGTGGACTACCCGGTTGTCCAGCGAGCACACATGTCGCCGGAGGGCGTCATCCGATTGGCCAGGCGGGGGGCGCGAGCAGCGATTGAGCTGCGGCGCACCGTCCGAAAATTGTCACCGGACGTCGTGTACGTCAACACCGTCACCATTCCGTGGTGGCTGGTCGCAGCTAGGACATGTCGCGTACCAGTGACGTGCCACGTCCACGAAGCAGAGATCTCTGATCCCCTGCCCATCCAGATCGCGCTGTACGGCCCGTTGGTGATGGCTTCAGCGCTCATCGCTATCAGCACGTGCGCAGTCGAAGCGACACACCGAGTCGTCCCGGCCGCAAAGCGACGAACCCACCTGATCTACAACGGCGTGGGAGGCCCCGGGTCGATCCAGCCGGGCCTCGATTCCGAGACTCGCCCCTTCCGTCTCCTGTGCCTGGGTCGCCTCTCACCAAGAAAGGGCACAGACGTCGCCCTCGAAGCGGCCGCCCTGCTCCGGCGCGACGGCCATGATGTCGCCCTCGAGGTCGGTGGAACCCCGTTTCCGGGATACGAGTGGTTCGAGGAATCGCTGCGCGAGCGTGCAGATCAAGCGGATCTTCGGGGTGCCGTGTCGTTCTCGGGCTATGTCTCGCCCGTTTGGCCGGCGTTCGCTCGCGCCCACGCAATCCTTGCGCCGTCCCTCCGGGAGCCATTCGGCAACGTCGTCGTCGAAGCCCAACTGTCGGAACGACCAGTCATCGCTTCGGCGGCGATGGGCCACCTCGAGACGGTCCAGCATGAGAGTACCGGCCTGCTCGTCGAACCCTCGAGTGCGAGAGCGATGGCAGATGCGATCCTGCGATTGATGAACAACCCGGACCTGGCCGCTCGTCTTGCGCTGCAGGGACGCCGCCGTGCTGAGATTGAATACAGCCCCGAGAGGTATCGGGCCCAGATTGCTGACCTCCTGTGTGACCTTGCGGTACGCCGCGGTCGAACCGTCCACCGCTGATTCGTATCCGCTCGAGCGGCAAAACGCGATTCCGGCCATCGACCGCACCAACACGAGTCACTGACGGTCGGCCCAGTACTCCTCAACAAGACGAGCGGTCGAAGCGATATTGCCGCGGCTCGATGCACCGAACACGATCGACTCGAGATTGGGAAGCGAACACACCCATTCGATCGCTTCTCTGGGCGGAATCGCTCCTGAAGCAAAGACCGACATCGCCACTGCACGAAACTGTTGGCGCTCGAGCGCTTCCAGATACGCATCGACGCCACCGGACATGCGAAATCCGATCTTGTTGATGTTGGCACACACGAGTGGATTGGCGACACCGACCTTCTCGAGAGCTGGGAGAAGCTGAGGAAGGTTCATCGTGATGAATCCTGGCTCAGCCCCATATCGATTGCGCACATGCTGCGCAAAGACGGCCAACGCATCGAAGAACCCCAACCCGAGCAACAGGTCGACCACGACGTTCTGCAGCCAGATGACCGGTGTCGGCAGGCCCTGGAACATCTTCATCTCGGCATCGACGAGCAAGGTGGCAATCCCGTCGATTTCCTTGCTCGCAATGGACCTGGTTCCGCGCACGGCCGTGCTGACCAGACCCTCATCGGGCAGAAACCGTCGAATCGCTCCGAGAAATCCGTCCTCGGTGACCGCGTTGCCGTACTTGTGGGCGTACGGCATCGACGGAAAGAACTGGATTCCGGGAAACCTCGCCGGGTCGGCGCGAATGACGTCGCACATCTCCTCGACTCGATCATGGGTCGTACACATGAACGTTCGAACGCCCTCGGCAACTGCTGCCTCCAACACCTCCATGATCGAGTCCAGATTCTGAAACCGCATCTGTTGTGCGCGCGCCTTCTCCTCCGACATGTGGTTCACGCCAAAGAACTGATTGTCTCCGAACAACAGCCTGTCGATCGGGGCCCCGACCTGAACACTGTGCTCGGCCATCATCGATCCCTCCGCTGCAACCATTCGCTGACATCTTTCAGCGCTCGCCGCACGGCGTCAGCACTCGCCTGAACGAGACCGTCCAGCACTTCCAGCGCCTGCCGAGTGATCGACGGCTGTGCGGCCGACCCCGGGATCGGTGCCGTCGCGACGACATCGCCTGGTTCAGGTTCTCGGGCCGCATCTGCCCTGATCGCTGCAATGGTCATGTCCGTGCGTGTGGCCGACCTGAAGTCGTTCTCACCCTTCACCGATCCTGTCTGAATCCGACGAACGAACGCGTCGATCTGATCGCTGTACTCCTCACCACGAACGTAGAAGTAGGGAGCCGGCATCAGCTCCGTCGTGTAACGCACGTTCCATCCTCTCGAATACCCGGATGGGGGCTGAGCGCCCTCCCTGAGAAACACCTGGATCTCTTGACGATCTGCAGAGATCTTGCCGTGCGTCCCCCACAGGGCGATCTTCGTCGTCATCTTTCGTTGAGACTCATCAGACCAGTTCACGTTCACCTGAACAGACGCTCGCTCGTAATTGAGCGTGGCCGTGACCATGTCGTCGATCTCCCGCGAGAAGATGCTCGCGAGAGTTCCTCTCACTTCGAGTGGCGAACCGAGGTACCACGACATCAGGTCCAACGGATGCGCTGCGTAGTCGTACAGACAGCCACCACCCGTAGACGATCGGCTTCGCCACGAGCTGCCCGACGGCTTGAGCACGACGGGTCCGTAGGCCTCCGCCAGACCGCCGACGACCTCTCCGATGGCGCCCGAATCCAGGAGACGCTTCACTTCTCGGAACGACCCGACGAACCGGTTGTGGTATCCCACCTGTGTCACCAAGCCGCGGCTTTCGGCCATGGCTGCCAGTTCTTTCCCATCCGCTGGATCGAGTACGAACGGCTTCTCACAAAAGACATGCAGGCCAGCTTCGAGCGCGAGTCGCACCATGTGCGAATGCATGTGCGTTGGGGTTGCCACGATGACGGCATCCAGGGCTGCTTCGCGAATCATCGCCTCGTAGTCACTGAAGACTTGCACTCCCGTGTACTTCCCGAGCACGTCGAGGAGATAGCGCGTCGAGTCACAGACGGCAACGAGGTCCACGTCGGGATGGGGACGGACGATCGACATGTGAGACAGTCCCATCTTGCCGAGACCGACCAGCCCGATTCTGATCACGTCGCCACCCCGTTCATCTTTCATGAGACACTCGCTCCCGATCGGCGGTGATGTGCGACCGCGAGCGCTTCCGCGTACTGCTGACCGATTCGATCCCATGTGAATTCGGAATCGAATCTGGCGCGACTCTGCACCCTCATGGCCGCGAGTTGTTCCTCGTCATGCAGAAGTCGATCCAAGAGCGCCACCAGAGCGCCTCCATCGCCGAAATAGCGCCCGCCCTCGCCTGCGACCCATCTGTTGAATCGGTTGTCATGTGCGATTACGGCATTTCTCGCTGCCATCGCCTCCACCAACGACGGGTTCGTTCCGCCGACCGTGTGCCCGTGCAGATACGCCCTGCTGTGAAACCTGATCGACGAGAGGATCTCCGCATCGTAGATCGCGCCAGGGAAACAAACCTCATCGCTGGCTGCCCGACGCACGCGACGGTGATACTCATCGCTCTGGAGGAAGTCGCCGAGCACGACCAGCTTGATACCTCTCCGGCGAGCCGACCACGCCGCCACGATCTCCTCGACAGAGTTCTCGGGGATCGGACGACAGATCATCGAGACGTACTCCCCGGGCCGAAGAGCCAGCCGATCCAGAGCGGAGGTCGAGGCAGTGTCGACGGGGTGAGCGCCATAGGTGATGGTCTCAACACGTCGCTGCCCGAAGTGTCGAGTCAGATACTTGGCGATCTCCGGGTGATCCGCCACCAAGACGTCACCCACGAACCCGGCAAGGCGTTCATTCGCCAGAAGAATCCCCTGCTTCGTCAGCCCCCATCGACGACGAGTCCACTCCATTCCGTCCATGTTGATGACGTTCGGGATCCCGGCGAGCCGCTGCGCGATGTTGAAGACACCCGTGTTGTAGCCAAACGTCAAGCAGATGTCGTCAGCGGATCGGTTCCGAAGCACATGACGAACGCACTTGAGGTCGAACGACGAGGTACCGAGCCAACCGTCGCGATTCTCTGGAACCAGCACACGCTCGAGGCCACGCCATCGGTCCTCGCGCCACAATCCATCGCCGCTGACCTGACAGTAGACGATCACCCTCCAGCCGAGACGTCGCAGATAGAGACCGACCTCCTGTGCGGCCGTCTCGAAACCGCCGTAGGCCGCAGGGACGCCATGGGTGCCAAGGATCCGCACCGTCGGGACAAAGTTCAGGTCCCCCATCAGCCCGTACCCTTGCCGCGCTCGAGTGCGGCGATCACGGCGTCGGCCGCCTCCTCGGCGCTCATCTCGCTGGTGTCGACACGCACCTCGGGATTCTCCGGCGGCTCGTAGGCGGAGTCGATGCCCGTGAAGTTCGTCAGCTCGCCGCGGCGCGCCTTGGCGTAGAGGCCCTTGGGGTCACGCTGCTCGGCAACCTCGAGCGGGGTGTCGACGAACACCTCGATGAACTCGCCGTCCTCGACCGCCTCACGCGCCAGGCGCCGCTCGGCACGGAACGGCGAGATGAACGACACCAGCACGACGAGCCCGGCATCGACCATCAGCGCCGCGACCTCGGCGATGCGCCGGATGTTCTCGACCCGGTCGGCGTCGGTGAACCCGAGATCGCGGTTCAGGCCGTGGCGCACGTTGTCGCCGTCGAGCAGGTAGGTGCGCACGCCTCGAGTGTGCAACTTCGCCTCGACGATGTTGGCGATCGTCGACTTGCCCGACCCGGACAGACCGGTGAACCAGAGCACCGCCGGTGCATGGCTGTTCAGTTCGGCGCGTGCCGCCTTGTCGACCTTCACGTCCTGCCAGTGGATGTTGTGCGAGCGGCGCAGCGCGAAGTGCAAGAGGCCCGCACCGACGGTGACGTTGGTGAGCTTGTCGATCACGATGAACCCACCGGTGTCACGGTTGGTGGCATAGGGGTCGAACGGGATCGGTCGATCGAGACTGATGTTGCACACGCCGATCTCGTTCAGCTCCAACGTGTTCGCCGCCAGGTGGTCGAGGTTGTTGACGTCGATGCGGAACTTCGGCTGCGCGATCGTCGCTCCGACCGTGCGGGCGCCGATCTTCACCAGATACGGCCGGCCGGGGAGCATCGCGTCCTCGTGCATCCACACGATGTGCGCCTCGAACTGATCGGCGACCTCGGCGGGGTCGTCGGCGGCGCAGATCAGGTCGCCGCGGCTGGCGTCGATCTCGTCGGTGAGCGTGATCGTGACCGACTGGCCGGCGATCGCCTCGTCGAGATCGCCGTCCATCGTGACGATCCGATCGACCGTCGACGTCGTGCCGGCCGGCAGCACCCGGATCGGGTCGCCGGGGCGGATCGAGCCGCCGACGATGCGTCCGGAGAACCCGCGGAAGTCGAGGTTCGGGCGGTTGACCCACTGCACCGGCATCCGGAACGACTGCTCGGCGAGGTCGTCGTCGACCGGGACGGTCTCGAGGAATCCGAGCAGCGTCGGGCCGTGGTACCACGGCGTGTTCGCACTGTGCTCGACGATGTTGTCGCCCTTGAGGGCGGACAGCGGGATGAAGGTGATGTCGTCGAGGCCGATGCGGCCGGCGAAGTCGCGGTACTCGTCCTCGATCGCCGAGTAGACCTCGTGCGAGTACTCCATCAGGTCCATCTTGTTGATGGCCACGACCACGCGCTTGATGCCGAGCAGCGACACCAGGAAGCTGTGGCGGCGCGTCTGGGTGAGCACGCCCTTGCGGGCGTCGACGAGGATCACGGCCACGTCGGCGGTCGACGCGCCGGTGACCATGTTGCGCGTGTACTGCTCGTGGCCCGGCGTGTCGGCGACGATGAACTTGCGGTGCTCGGTGGCGAAGAAGCGGTAGGCGACGTCGATCGTGATGCCCTGCTCGCGCTCGGCCGACAGGCCGTCGAGCAGCAGCGCGAAGTCGAGGTCGCCGCCCTGCGTGCCGACCTTCGCCGAGTCGATCTCGAGCGCGGCGAGGTGGTCCTCGAACACGAGATGGGTCTCGTACAGCAGGCGCCCGATCAGGGTGCTCTTCCCGTCGTCGACGCTGCCGCAGGTGATGAACCGCAACAAGCTCTTGTACTGGTGCGAGGTCAGATACGCCTCGATGTCCTCGGCGATCAGCTCCTGCGTCGCCGTCGTACCCAATCCTGCGTTCGACATCAGAAATGCCCTTCCTGCTTCTTCTTCTCCAACGAGCTGATGCCGTCGTGGTCGGCCACCCGACCCTGACGCTCCGACGTGGTGGCGAGCAACATCTCCTGGATGATCCCCGGCAGCGTGTCGGCGGTCGACTCGATCGCTCCGGTCAGCGGGTAGCAGCCCAGCGTGCGGAACCGCACGGTACGCATCTGCGGAACCTCGCCCGGCTCGAGCGGCATGCGGTCGTCGTCGACCACGATCAACGTGCCGTCGCGCTCCACCACTGGACGGGGCTTGGCGAAGTACAGGTCGACGAGCGGGATCTGCTCGAGGTGGATGTACTGCCAGACGTCGAGCTCGGTCCAGTTCGAGATCGGGAACACCCGCACCGTTTCACCCCTGCTGCGCCGGCCGTTGTAGAGCTGCCACAGCTCGGGTCGTTGGCGCTTCGGGTCCCACTGGTGCTGCGGGCTGCGGATGGAGAACACCCGCTCCTTGGCCCGCGACTTCTCCTCGTCGCGGCGGGCGCCGCCGAACATCACGTCGAACTTGCGTTCATCGACGATCTGCTTGAGGCCCTCGGTCTTCCACATGTCGGTGTGCACCGCGGAGCCGTGATCGATCGGGTTGATGTTCTTCTCGATGCACTCGGGGTTGTGATGGACGATCAGCTCGAGGCCGTGTTCGGCGGCCATCCGATCGCGGAACTCGTACATCGCTTGGAACTTCCACAGCGTGTCGACGTGCACCATCGGAAACGGCGGCGTCGAGGGGTAGAAGGCCTTGACCGCCAGGCGCAACAACACCGAGCTGTCCTTGCCCATCGAGTACAGCAGTGCCGGGCGCTCCGCCTCCGACACCGCCTCGCGCATGATCTGGATCGCCTCGGCCTCCAACCGCTGGAGATGCGTCAGCCGCCCGGCGGTCAGTTGAGCTGCGGGTGCCGAAACTGCGCCCGTCGTCGTCGTGGTCATTCCATCCTCCAGCGTCGATTCTCTATCAACTCGGTGGAGAATAGTCGGATCTCGGGTGCCGTCCACCTCGAACGCGTCAAGATGCGTTCAAGAGCTACTCGCACGACAGGTCGACAGGAGCCCAGCGGGCGAGCTCAGCCGAGCACCGATCGGACGGCGTCGATCACCTGGTCGTGGAATCGGCCGTCGGTCGCGACCACGCCGCTGTTGGCGCTCAACCGCGCGCCGTGCGAGAAATCGAGCGGTGCGCCGGTGACATCGGTGACCACTCCCCCGGCCTGTTCGACGACGAACTTCCCGGCCGCGTGATCCCAGATCTTCTCGACGTAGTCGGCGCGGGTCGGCAACCGGAGATAGATCGAAGCGTCACCTCGAGCAACGGCGGCGTACTTGCACTGGCTGTCGATGCGGTACGGCTCGGCCGTGATGCCGAGGCGGGCGGCGATCTGCGCCGACTGGTCCTGGTTCGAGTGGCCGGACTCGACCGACTCGCAGAACCGAGCCTCGGCCAGCGTCGCTGGAGCGGCGACCCGCACCGATTGCGGCGTCGTCGCCGAGCCGTACCACGCCTGGCACACGCCTGCACGGGCGGCGAAGACGGCGCCGATCGAGCCGTCGGGATTCGGCAGGTTCGGACAGCCGAGCACGCCGAGGACCACCTCGCCCTGTTCGATCAGACCGAGCGCGATCGCGTACTGCTCCCCGCGTAGAAAGCCCTTGGTGCCGTCGATCGGATCCAGGGTCCAGTAGCGGTCGGTGCTGCCGGTCGACGACCCCACCGAGATCCAGTCGAGGACGGCGTCACCCGACACCGCATCGCCTCGGTGCGACGCGACCAGGCCGACGACGGCGTCGAGCAACTCCGATGCATCAGGAGCGCGCAGATCGTCGGACTCCTCCTCGCCGACCAGCTCGACCGTTCCGAGCGAGTCGGTCAGCTCTGCACACACCACTGCCTGCGCGGCGAAGTCCGCGATCGTGACCGGGCTCTTGTCATCCTTGGTCAAGGTGTGCCCGGCGAGGAGACGGCCCTGGGCTCCGCGGCAGACGTCCGATGCAGCACGCACTGCCGAGAGCGCTGCGGCGAGCTCGTCGGACAGGTCGTCGGACGAGGTGTCAGGGTCGTGCGCCATGTCGCTCCTCGGTACTGCGGCGGTATTCGTCGGCCAGGTCGGCCACTGCGGGCGGCAGCTCGCCGGTGACCAGATCGGCGAGCGTCACGGTCTCGAGGACGCGACGCAAACTGCCACGGATCGCCATCCACACCTCCGGCAACCCCTCGGCCGGCCCCGGGTAGTGGAGGTCGCGGAGGCTCTCGTCGTGGACGTCGGCCAACGGCCCGTCGACGGCTCGGAAGATGTCGGCCAGCGAGATCTCCTCGGGCGGACGCGACAGCGTGAAGCCGCCGTCTGGGCCACGCTTGGAGCGTACGAGTTCGCCACGCTTCAGATCGCGGAAGATGTCCAACAGGAACTTCAACGAGATGTCCTGACCGGTGGCGATCGCCTCGGCCTTGGCGCTCGATCCGTCGGCGGCGGCGAGTTCGGCCATGGCCCGCACCGCGTTGTCGACCCGCTCGGAGATCCTCACGGCGGCGACCCTATCCCGCGACCCACGGGTGGTTCCCGGTGACTCCAGCCTTCGCCGCCGGGACGGATCGCACCGAGATCGTCAACGCCGACCGGGGGTCGCACGCACCAGAGCGGGCGCGGCCGGCGCCGGCCAGGACGACGCACGAGCGGCACTCGCTCGCTCGGGCGCGCCGACGCCGCTCGCTCGTACCACCCGAGCCGGATGCGCCACTCCGTGGTGGTCGACGGCCTGCTCGGCACACTCGGCGGAGCGAGCCACGTACCGAACAATCGTCTTCGCCGCGTGCAACATCGCCACGATCATCGCCCCGAGCAGCACCCAGACCAGGAATACATACAGCAGAAGAATCCACATTTCTTAATGCATTCACTGCGACGAAACGTGGATACCTCGAAGCGGAATTCATCTAATGAGATCCGCGTCGGAACAGGACGACAAGGATCGTCTTGGCCACGATTTTCACATCGTGCGCCAACGACCAATTGTCGACGTAGAAGAGATCCAAGCGGCGATAGAGCTCGAAATCGGCCTCCGCCCGACCGGACACCTGCCACGTGCCCGTGATGCCCGGCAGGACACGAAGCCGCTCGTGCAGATCCGGCGTCCAGTGCTCGACCTCCGAAGGCAGCGCCGGGCGGGGACCCACCACACTCATCTCGCCGCGCAACACGTTCCAGAACTGCGGCAACTCGTCGATCGACGTCGCCCGGAGCACCCGCCCCACTTTCGTGACGCGCGGGTCGGCGCTCATCTTGAACAGCGGTCCCCTTCGTTCATTGAGTTGTTCCAGCTCCCGCCGCAACGTCTCTGCGTCCTGCACCATCGAACGGAGCTTGATCATCTCGAACGGTTCACCATCCTTGCCGACACGCACTTGGCGGAACAGCACCGGGCCCTTCGAGTCGAGCTTGATCGCAATGGCGGCAGCCACGATGATCGGCGACGTCAGCAACAGCGCCAGACTCGAGACGACGACGTCGAAGGTCCGCTTCAAGAAGAGGTGGGTCCGCGAGCGGTTCGTCGGCTCGACGTAGATCATCAAGCGGCCATCGATCGTCTGCGACCGAGTTCGGCTGATGTCGATGTCGTGCAACGACGATGACAACGTCACATGACAGCCGGCGTCCGTGAGCGTGCGCGTGAGCCGGTTGACGACGACAGGATCGAGCGATGCCACCGACAAGATGGCCCCGATCGCCCCGGTGCGCCGAACCACGTCGGGCGTTTCGTCGACCGAACCGAGCACGGCGCTTGCCGCACCGCCCACGAGGCGGACACCCGTGAAGCCCAGGACCTCGTACCCGAGGTCGGGACGGCGCTGGGTGGCGTGCAGCAGCGACACTGCCTCGGGCCCTGTCCCGACGATGATCACCGGGCGACGGATCCGCCCCTCCCGCCGCAGTTTGTTGAAGGCATATCGGGCGAACACCCGTGAGGCGACGAGGGCCGTCGTCACACACACGAACACCAACGCAACCCACAGCCGAGACAGCTCGTCGTACTGAGCGAGGAACAGCACGCCGACCAGGAAGCCGGTCGCCATCAGCCCACTCACGACCAGACGTCGCACCTCCTCCTCGAACCGGCAGACCGCACGAGCCAGGAACAGGTTGTTGGCGCCCATCATCAACACCCAGATCGGCACCATGAACACCGCGAACAGCGCCTCGTCACGCAGCATGTCACCAGGTACCGGGCTGACGAGCTGCTGCATCGCCATCGAACTTGCGTAGCCGACGAGGATCGCGGCGACGTCGGAGGCGATCAACAGGCGCCGCAGACGGCGCGGGCTCGGCCGCCCCGGCGACACGTGGTGCAAGGTTGGAACCGGCTGCAGCTGCCTCGAGCTCTCGCCGTTGGTCGGAGGGGCGAGCTCCGCGATCGGCAACGGCAGCGTCGTTGGCTGTCGTGCTCGTTCGCTCATGTCCGCCTTTGTGCTCCGATCGCGTGCCCTGCTGCCCTCAGACTAGACGTTCACCACTCTTCGTGGTCGGCCGAATCTGTCAGGATTTCGTCAGGAAAAGGCCAAAGACGACACCGACACGTTGATATCGAACGGTGCGGCTGCACGAGCGATGTCGAGCACGCCGCCCATCCAGGCCATTGTCTCACTCTCCGTGGTCAGGGCGCTGCGCTGTGGCGAACTGCTGCTCACAAGCTTGACGGTTTCTTGCCGATCGTCTGTGGCAACGCGGTCCGTCGATTCCACGCGGGGATGGCCTCGAGCCGCTCAATGAGCGCCACGGCCGGCGAGCACGACGACGACGGTCTTCAACAGGATCCGGATGTCGTGGGTCAGCGACCAGTTGTCGACGTAGTAGAGGTCGAGTCGGCGATAGAGCTCGAAGTCCGACTCGGCCCTGCCCGACACCTGCCACATCCCGGTGATTCCGGGCAGCACCCGCAGGCGCTCGCGGAGATCGGCCGACCACTGCTCGGACTCGGCGGGCAGCGCGGGCCTCGGCCCGACGACGCTCATGTCGCCCCGGATCACGTTCCACAGCTGCGGGAGTTCGTCGATCGACGTCTTGCGCAGGAACCGCCCCACCCTCGTCACCCGAGGGTCGCAACTCACCTTGAACAACGGCCCAGAACGTTCGTTGAGCTCGGCCAGTTCGGCCTGGAGCGCCTCGGCGCCTGCGCACATCGACCGGAACTTGAACATCTCGAACGGCACGCCGTCCTTGCCGACGCGCACCTGACGGAAGAACACGGTTCCTCGCGAGTCGAGCTTGATCGCCACCGCCGCGATCAGCATGATCGGAAGCGCCAACAGCAGCACCAACGAGGCCACGGCGACGTCGAACGAGCGCTTCAACAACAGACGGGCGCGCGAACGGTTGGTGGGCTCGACGTAGATCATCAGACGACCGTCGATCGCCTGCGATCTGGTGCGCGAGATGTCGATGTCCTGCAACGACGACGAGAGCGTCACATGACATCCATCGTCGGTGAGCGTTCTGGTCAGACGGTTCACCATCGCCGGGTCGAGCGAGCCGACGGAGAGCACCACGCCGGTCGCCCCGGTGCGCCGAACGACGTCCGGCGTCTCCTCGACCGAGCCGAGGACCCGCAGCCCGCCACGCTCACCGTCCTTGTCGCCGGTGAAGCCGAGCACCTCGTAGCCGAGATCGGGACGCCGCTGCGCGGCATGGAGCAGCGAGATCGCATCGGTACCCGTACCGACGATGATCACCCTCCGGCTGATGCGTCCCTGCCGGCGGAGGTCGTTGAAGATCCGCCGGGCGGCGAGGCGCGAGACGGTCAGCGCCGAGGTGACACAGACGAAGAGCAGTCCGACCCACAAGCGCGACAACAGCTGGTACTGGGCGGCGAACGACACCGCCACCAGGAATCCGGTCGCCATGAGACCGGCGGCCAACAGGCGCCGCAGTTCCTCACCGAACCGGCTGATCGCCCGGGCGAGGAACAACTGGTTCGCCCCCATCATCACGATCCAGATGGGAACGGCGAGGAGACCGAGCAACAGTTCGTCGACGAGGACCCCGTCGGACACCGGGTTCACGATCAGCTGGAGGGCGGTCGCCACGACGACCCCGACGACGATCGCGAGGACGTCCGACGTGATCAGCAGCCGACGCAGACGACGAGGATCGGACCGCACGGATTTCGTCGTGGTCGCCGACGAGGATCGGATCTCCGCGATGCCGCGTTCCGTGTCGGTGACGTCCGATGTGGTGACGTCCGATGTGGTCGTCCAGTAGTCCGATTCGATTTCCGCCTGTGAACTCATTGCCGCCTTGGTTCTCTTCGCCGATGTCCCGCCGGATCGAGCACCAACATACGGCCTGGCCACTCTTCGTGGTAGTGCAATGTTGTCAGGATTTCGTCATGCCTGCGCCAATCGACCGGTTCGACGGCCAAATCCTCAATGGACACAGGCATTTTGGCGCTTCGGCCGGCCATCGTCGCCGACCACCTCGATACCACGGAGCGTGGTGATGCCGTTCCTGTCCGCGGCGTGAATTGCCGGCTCTTGAGGAGGAGTCGACGGGGAGGGGCCTCCCAGGCATGGGAGCCGAGTCCTCGGGCGCGCAACTCGGCAATGGTTCCGTACCCCACTTTCACCGCCTGCGTCGTGTTGCCGTTTCCGTTCCTGGCGCCGCGGCACCCACTGTCGGCCAGACCGGCCCGGGACGGCTGGCGGACGGAGAGGACGCAACGAGATGGGCGAGGTGCAGGGGCCGAGGAAGGACGAGACGCCGGCAAGGACGCGGTCCGAGCACGTCGATGCGGTCGGTGCCGTGATCTGTGTGGCGGTCGCAGCACTGCTGTTGATCGCCGGCAACGGACGGGCCCCGGTGATCGACGCTGCTCCCCCACCCCTCGGCCGATCGGATCACGGCGCCGCCGGAACCGCTCGGAACGGGTTCGGGGGATCGATCGCTCCGTCGCCGACGATGCGTTCGTGGCCGGGGACCGGCGCCGGCGGCAACGGCGGGCCGTTCGCATTCATCGGCGCGCACTACGGCGCGCTGTGGCAGGTGCCGACGTCGGCCAACAACTCGAGCGGCGTCGGATACTGCGTGATGGAGGACGTCGGCGGCGAAGGGACCGTCTCGCTTCATCCCGATCCGCCGATGTGGGACGCCGCCGAGATGGCCAGAGCGGCGGCGCTCATGTCGATGTTCGGCGGCGACCGGGTCGTCCCGTACGGCATCGACGCCAGCGGCGCCTACGACATCGCATCCGGTGAATGGCAGCAGCCGATGTTGTACGGCGGTGGCGAGTACACCCGTCGGCGCCACGTCGCCGTCAACTTCGGGGTGAAGATGTTCCTCGAGGACGCCAGCCCGACGGGTGCCGTCGCCGGGCTCAAGCTCGCACGGGACACCGCCGTCGTCGACGGCGCGGGCGGCGACTTCTCTGCGCTGCGCAACGGGTACACGATGGCGCAACGCCTGGCGGGTGTCGCCGAGGCGCAACACGCCGTCGGAGGCGTGCAACTCCGCTTCGTGTGGGCGACGCCGGACGGTGCCGCACCGACGACACCCGGCACGCATCCGCTCGAGGTCCAGGCCTTCGACGCGACCGGCAAGCCGGTCGGCTTCGTGCCGATCGTCGTGCTGTCCGAGATCGGGATCGACGGAGCCCGCACGGTCGGTGCCGTCGCCACCGTCGACCGCTCGGGTGACACGCCCGACGACACCGCCCGGTGGACGGCCGCCGCGGCGCTCGGCTGGCCGACGATGGACATGGCGGGATCGATGGCCGCCGACGCCAGGTTCGAACTCGCGGCGAACCCGGCGGGTGCCGACGTCACCGACGCGTCGGGCGTCGCCCGCTTCGACATCGCCATCGCCGGCGACGACTGGCAACTCGCCGTGCACACCCAGGCGCCGACCGCCGACGTGTCGCTCTACGCCGGCACCGGCATCCAGGGCCAGGTCACCTGGACCGGACCGCCACAGTCCGCGACCGCGCAGGTGATCGTCACCCCGCCGCCGCCTCCGCCACCGCCGTCGACGACCTCACCGCCACCTCCACCTCCGACGACGACGACTCCTCCGCCACCTCCACCTCCGACGACGACGCTTCCGACACCGTCGGTGCCGCCGACCGTCGGGACGTTCGGCGTGCGCAAGGTGCTCGACGACGCCGACGTGCAGGGCGACCGCGACATGTCGGGGTTCGAGTTCGAGGTCACCGGGGCTGGCGGAACCCGGTCGCGTCGAGTGGTCACCGCCGCCGATGGACGAACCCCGTTGCTCGAGGCGGCTGCCGGGACGTACACGATCACCGAGGTCGGACGACCGTCGTGGGCAGCCGGACTCGGCGACGGCGGGCCGGTGACGTTCACGCACGACCCCGACGGCACGTCCGACATTCGGGAAATCATCTACACCAACGAGGTGCCGACCCCGTCGATCAGCACGAGCGCCCGCGACGGACGCGACGGCGACCGGATGGTCGAGCCTCGCGGCGGGCGGCGCCACGATCGTCGACACCGTCAGCCACACCAGCCTCGTGCCCGGAACCGAGTACGTGATCAGCGGAGAACTGATGGTGCGACCAGGCGGTCGATCGGCATCGGCCGCCGATGCCTCGGCGGGCGAGACGATCGCCGCGGGCCGCACGGCCGACGCGACGGTGGCCAGTTCGACCGTCGCACTGACCGAGATGATCCCGACCGGCGTCGCCGGCTCGACGACGTTCGTGCCCAGCCGGCCCGACGGGGAGATCGATGTGGAGTTCACGGTGCCGGCCGACTCACCGCTGGTCGGCCACGACGTCGTGGTGTACCAGCAACTTGCCATCGCATCGTCCGGACGCATCGTCGCCGTCCACGCCGATCCTCACGCCGTCGAGCAGACCGTCCGGTTCACCGACACCACTCCCCCGCCGACCCGCCCGTCACGACCGTGCCGGCCACCACCGCGCCGTCCCACCACCACTCCAGCGACGACGACCTGGCTCTCCCAACGACGACCGTGCCGACCGCCGACTGCGCCGACCTCCACCGAATCGTCAGCTCCGCCGACGACGGTCGCCGCCGCATCCCCCGGAACAGAGCCCCCGACCAGCCCGACCACATCCACAGCGGCCGCCGCCCCACCGACCACCCCACCTGCACCCCCGTTGGCGCGCACGGGCAGCAACGCAGCGGACCGCAAGGCACTCGTCGGCATCGTGCTGCTGCTGCTCGGCGCCGGGCTGCTGATCGCCGCACGCCGACCGGCGGTCACCGGTTCGTCGACACCACGCCGCAGCGTCAGTGCGTCATGAGCGCCACGGGGAGCCCGAGGCCGACATCGGCGCGGATCGTCGCGATCCGGCGTCCGGGTTGGACGGCGTCCTTCGGAGGCGAGATGCGGTCGGAGCCGATCAGGCCACAGGCCGCATCGAGATCGTCCACGATGAGGACCAGACCCCAGAACGACGCCGGCCCGTCAGGCAGGTCCGGCCGCTCCACGAGCTCCACGATCAGGCCGCCCCGACCGATGCGGTGGAACCCCTGGCGCATCGGGCCGACCTCGCGGATGCGCTTGAGCTCGCAGCCGGTCGCTTCTGCGATGGCCGCACTGGTGCGCTCGAGGTCCGCCGTCAACACGACCACGTGATCGAGGCCCGACGCCCCCAACGGATGCGGCGCGTACATCGGCGTCATCGGGTCGACGAACTCGGTCGACAGGCCGTCGACGTCGAACGGGCCAACCCGCTCGTCGGCGATCTCGGTGGCCTGCGTCCCGGATTCCGGGACCGACGCCACCGAGTTCGGTCGGGCGGCGCCGCTGAGTGCCCAACCGACGATCCCGCCCTCACCCGGATGATCGGCGCCCGACACCAGACGGATCGACGCGCCGACCAGCGGGATCACCCCATCGTCGGTCACCGTCAGTCCGAGCGAGCGCCAGGCGTCGGGATCGCCGACGACGGCCAACCACTCGACCTTGGGATCCGCCGTGCCGGTGCCGTCGCTCATCGGAGCAGTCTCGTCCGCAGCGACCCGCTGGCGGAAGCTGGGCGTCCGACCCCGAACGCGACAAAGCGCCCGATCGACGGCTCCGAGGATGGAGCGGCCCATCGGGCGCTTCAGCGATTCGATGCGCTCGTGGAGCGCGGTCGACTTGTCAGCCGCGGCCCATGTTGGGGCGCTTGCCGTGATTCGCCTTCGAGCGGCGCATCTTGGCCTTCTTCTTCTTGGTCTTCTTCGACATAGGGACGCCATGCTACGGCGCCCCGAGGTCCACCCCAACCGTTGCCCCGATCCCCACCACGTTTGCGTACGAATCCGGGTGGGGCGCCCCACCGGAATCCTCACGCGAACGAGGGGAACGCCCGGTCGGACGTCACCGGCGGCCGCGACGTAATTTGCGCCGATGGCAGAAATTCACGGCACGGTCGCACCCGGATTCGAAGCGGTACAGGCGGCCTTCGCTGACAACTTCGACAGCAACGGCGACGTGGGTGCGTCGGTGGCGATCACCGTCGGCGGCGAGTTCGTCGTCGACCTGTGGGGTGGCACCGCCACCTTCGACGGACCGGACGACGACGAGGCCGGCCGACCGGGAGTCGAGGGCGACTGGCAGGACGACACGATCATCAACGTCTGGTCGACCACCAAGACGATGGCGGCGCTGTGCTGTCTGATCCTGGCCGACCGCGGGGAACTCGACCTGTACGAACCGATCGCCACGTACTGGCCCGAGTTCGCCGCCGCCGGCAAGGAACACATCGCCACCCGGCACGTGCTCAGCCACACCGCCGGCCTGTCGGGTTGGGACGAACCGCTCGAGATGTCCGACCTCCTGAACCACGACAAGCTGGTCGCCATCCACGCCCGCCAGGCGCCGTGGTGGGAGCCGGGCACGCAGTCCGGCTACCACGCGATCAGCCAGGGCTACCTGCTCGGCGAGATCGTCAAGCGGGTCGACGGACGCAGCCTCGGCACGTTCTTCGCCGACGAGGTCGCCGGACCGCTCGGCGCCGACTTCCACATCGGCACGCCCGAGTCGTGCGACCCTCGTGTCGCTCGCGTCATCCCGCCGGCGTCCGGCCTGGCGGGCACCGATCTCGATCCCGGATCGGTGGCGATGCGCACTCTCGGCAATCCGGCACTCGCCGCCGAGTTCTCCTGGCGCAAGGACTGGCGGCGCGCCGAGATCCCCGCCGCCGGCGGCCACGGCAACGCCCGCTCGGTCGCCCTGTGCCACACGCCGACGGCCTGCGGCGGCACGGCGCGCGGCGTGGAGCTGCTCTCCGACGAGGGCGTCGCCCGCATCTTCGACGCCCAGTACGAGGGTCCCGACCTGATCCTGCCCGCCGAGCTGAAGATGGGCATGGGCTTCGGCCTGCCGAGCCCGATGCTGCCGGTGCCGAATCCCCGCACGTGTTTCTGGGGCGGCTGGGGAGGTTCCCTCGCGATCATCGACATCGACGCACAGATGAGCTTCGGCTACGTGATGAACCGGATGGGCGACGGCACGACCGGCGACCTCCGCGCCGCCGGTCTGCTGATGGCCGCATACGGCGCCCTCATGTCCTGACCACATGTCCTGACCACCACACCACGGGCCCAACCCCTGGCAACCGCCCGACGGCCCAGCCCGAAAAATGTGCGAATCGGCCCGCCGCTGATGCTCTGGCGCACACAATTCGGGGGGGTCCGATCCTGCGACCGAAATGTGCGCAGATCGACCCGCTCAGGGAGCGATCGTGCGCAATTTTTCGGGGGTGAGCGGGGTCAGGCGGCGGTCCAGGCGAGCAGGTCGTCGGCGGACAGCGTGTTGACGATCCGCTCGATCGGGACGCCTCGCTCGGCAGCGCGGTCACAGCCGAACGGCTGCCACTCGAGCTGGCCCGTGGCGTGGGCATCGGAGTCGATCGAGAACCAGCAGCCGTGCTCGATCGCCACGTCGAGCAGCTCACGGGGAGGGTCGAGCCGCTCGGGCCGGCAGTTGATCTCGACCGCCGTGTGGAACTGTGCGCAGGCGGCGAACACGTAGTCGGCGTCGAACTGCGAGGGCGGACGCTTGCCGATCATCCGCCCGGTGCAGTGCCCGAGGATGTCGACGTGCGGCGACGCGACCGCCATGAGCATCCGTTCGGTCATCTGCTGACGATCCATCCGCAGCTTCGAATGCACGCTCGCGACCACGACGTCGAGGCGCGCCAGCATGTCGTCGGACAAATCGAGCGAACCGTCCTCGAGGATGTCGACCTCCATGCCCGACAGGATCCGAAAGTCGTGTCCCGCCGCCGCGATGTCGGCGTTGACGGCGGCGATCCGGTCGAGCTGGTCGGCCAGGCGCTCCTCGTTCAGACCGTGGGCGATCGTGAGCCGCGCCGAATGGTCGGTCTGCACCATGTAGTCGTGGCCGATCGCCATCGCTGTCGCCGCCATCGCCTCGATCGGCGCTCCCCCGTCACTCCACGTCGAGTGCAGGTGGCAGTCGCCGCGCAGCGCATCGCGGTACACCTGGCCCTCCGGGGTGATCGGCACCTGCGACTCGGCTTCGATCTTCGCGAGATAGGCGGGCTCGCGGCCGGCGAGTGCGTCGGCGATCACGGCCGCCGTCGATGATCCGATGCCGTCGAGGTCGGTGAGCGTGTGAGCCTCGGCGCGCTCGGCGAGTTCCTCCGCGGGCGTCGAACGGACGACGTCGAGAGCCCGGGTGAAGGCCTTGGCCTTGAAGCCGGACTCGTGGGCCCGGTCGAGGCAGTGGATCACGCGCAGCAGCGCCTGCTCGGGCGTCATGCCGGCGACGATACCCGCCGGTCGATCTCGGCGGCCTCCGTCCCACCATCCGGGACTCAGGCAACCGAGATGCCGCAGGGTTCCGGATCGGATGACCGAGCGCCCACTGTCCGCGCATGCGACTCTCCGACTTCGACGACTGGGCACGGGGGCATCACGGCGTCATCACCCGCCAACGTTCCGGCCTCTCGCGCTCGGCCTGGTACCGCGCGATCGATGCCGGCACGCTGATCGCACTGCACCCCAACGTCGCTCGCCTGCCGGGCACGGCCGACACGCCCGAGCAGCGCATCATCGCCGGTGTTGCCGCCGCCGGTCCCGAGGCGCTCGCCTCGCACCGGTCGGCGGCGCGTCTGTGGGGCATTCCCCGCCCGGACGACGACCCCGTCGACGTGATCGATGCCCGCGGCGGCACGCAGGCGGCGCTCGACGGCGTGATCGTGCACCGGCCCGTCGACCGTATGCGGCTAACACCACAGCGTCGTTTCGAGATCCCGTGCACGAACGTGCTTCGGACCCTCGCCGATCTGGGCGCCGTTGACGCCGCCGGTGTGAGCGCCGCCGTCGGGCACGTCATCGCCGTGCGGCTCGCCGACCTGAACGCGCTGGAGACCGCCGCTCGCGAGCATTCGCAGCGGGGACGGCCGGGGATCCCCGCGTTGCGTGACGCGATCGACGACTGGTCGATCGACGCCAAACCGGCCGACTCGATTCTCGAGGCGATGATGGCCCGGCTCATCCGCCGCCACACGCTCGCACCCGTGGAGTTCCACCCGACCATCGCCGGCTTCGAGGTCGACTTCCGGGTGATCGGCACGCCGGTCATCCTCGAGTGCGACGGCTGGACGCACCACGGCCTGGACCGGGCCGGCTTCGAACACGACCGATCGCGAGACGCCGAGCTCATCGCGGCCGGCTGGATCGTCGTGCGGTTCACCTACCGAGCGGTGACCGTTCGACCCAGCGCTGTCGCCCGACGGATCCGTGCCGCGACCGAACGGTGGATGACGGCGCCCTCACCCGACGCCGCCTGACCTTCTCCCGATCTCGGTGGCTCCAGTCCCGCTCGCCGGGACCCAGCCCACCGAGAACCGTCCAACGGCGGCGAGGGATCGCACGACTGCACGATCTCGGTGGCTCCAGTCCCGCTTGCCGGGACCCAGCCCACCGAGAACCGTCCAACGCCGGCGAGGGATCGCACGAATGCACGATCTCGGTGGCTCCAGGCCCGCTCGCCGGGACCCAGCCCACCGAGAACCGTCCAACGCCGGCGAGGGATCGCACGAATGCACGATCTCGGTGGCTCCAGGCCCACTTGCCGGGACCCAGCCCACCGAGAACCGTCCAACGCCGGCGAGACATGGGAGGAGTACACGATCTCGGTGGACCCGGTCCCGCTCGCCGGGACCCAGCCCACCGAGAAGCCGCTCACCGACAGGCCGCTCACCGACAGACAGCTCACCGGGAACGGTCCACCGGAGGGACCGGACCGAGCCGAACGTCGCCTCGGTAGCCTCGGGCGGTCCATGGAACGTTTCGGACTGGTCGGTCTCCCCAACGCGGGCAAGAGCTCGCTGTACAACGCGCTGACCGGCGGTGGTGCGCTCGCCGCCCCGTACCCGTTCGCCACCAAGGACCCGAACATCGGCGTCGCCAAGGTCCCCGACGAGCGCCTCGACCGCCTGGCGGAGATGTCGAAGTCGAAGCAGACGATCCACGCGGCCGTCGAGGTGGTCGACATCGGCGGGCTGGTCGAGGGCGCCAGCAAGGGCGAGGGCCTCGGCAACAAGTTCCTCGCCAACATCCGCGAGGTCGACGCGATCGTGTTCGTGCTGCGGGCGTTCGTCAACGACGACATCACCGGTCCGTCGGACCCGCTGGAGCACCTCCGCGTCGTCGAGATCGAGCTCGCGCTCGCCGACCTCGAAACGGTCGAGAAGCGCCTCCACCAGACCCAGCGTCAGGCGAAGCTCGACAAGTCGATGGCCGAAGAAGCCGCCCATCTCCAGGTCGCCTACGACGCCCTGTCCGAGGGGCTGCCGCTCTACCGCGCCGGGTTGAAGGACGACGTCCGCGAGGCGCTCGCCCCATACTTCCTGCTCACCAACCGACGCGTGCTCGTGGTGGTCAACGTCGGCGAGGACGACATCGAGTCGATCCCCGAGAAGGAGGCGCTGGTCGCCGCCGAGTTCAACAACGCCGGCGACAACGTCGAGATCATCGGGATGTGCGTCCAGATGGAAGCCGAAGCCGCCGCCATCGAGGACCCGATCGAGCGCGCCGAGATCCTCGAGGGCTTCGGCCTCGGCGAGGGTGCGCTGTTCCGGATGGTCCGCTCCGCCTATCACCTGCTCGGCCTGCGTACGTACTTCACCACCGGCGAAAAGGAATCGCGGGCCTGGACGTTCTACGAGGGCTCGACGGCGCCGGTGTGTGCCGGGCGCATCCACACCGACTTCCAGCGCGGTTTCATCAAGGCCGAGGTGATCCAGTGGGACGAGCTGCTGAAGCACGGGTCGTGGAACGCCGCCAAGGAGGCCGGCAAGATGCGCGTCGAGGGCAAGGACTACGTCGCCCAGGACGGCGACGTGATGGAGTTCCGCTTCAACGTATGAGCGTGACGCCAGGGGTCAGACCCCCGGCGTCACACGGGCAATCATCGCCGGTTGCAGCCGCTGACCGTTACGCCGGGGGTCTGACCCCTGGCGTCACGGTCCCTGGCGAAACGGTCAGAGCACGGCTTCGATGAGGCGGGGGCCGCGCTGGGACATCGCCGAGGCGAAGGCGTCGCGGAAGGCGGTGATCGAATCGACCCGGACCGCCTCGACGCCCATGCCGGTGGCGAGCGACACCCAGTCGAGGTCGGGATTGCCGAGGTCGAGCATCGACAGCGCCTTCGGTCCGCTCTCGGCGCCGACGCGCTGGAGCTCGATGTTGAGGATCCCGTAGGAGCGATTGGCGAAGATCACCGTGGTCACGTCGAGCTGCTCTCGCGCCATCGTCCACAGCGCCTGCACCGTGTACATCGCGCCACCGTCGCCGTGCAGGCACACGACCTTGCGATCGGGACACGCCACCGCGGCGCCCGCAGCGAGCGGCAATCCCTGGCCGATCGCGCCGCCGGTGAGCGACAGCACGTCGTGGGGCGCAGCGGTCGCCAGCGCCAGCGCCGGACCGAGACCCGAGGTGGCCGCCTCGTCCGACACGACCGCGCCCTCGGGCAACAGCCGGGCGATCACCTGGCCGATCGTGAACTGGTCGAACCCGCCCGTCGGATCGTCCGGCAATGACAGCGGGGCGACGGCACCACCGTCGGAGGCGGCGCCGAGCCCGTCGGCCACCTCGGCCAAGGCAACGACGCCGTCCTCGTGGGGGTGGGCGAGGTGCAGGATCGTCGCTCCCTCGGGCGAGCACCAGCTCGGCTTGCCGGGATAGGCGAAGAACGCGACCGGCGGGGTCGAGCCGACCAGCAGCAACTGCTCGAACGGCGCCAGCGTCTCGACCAACTGCTCGGCAAAGTACGGCAGCCGCTCGATCACGACACGACCGGCGCCCCGCTCGAGCCGCGGCGCGAACGTGTCGCAGAACAACCGGGCGCCCGTCGCCGCAGCGATCCGCCCGGCCGCCACGAGGCCATCGCCACGCAGCGACGCACCACGCAGCAGGATCGCCGTCGGCTTGCCGTTGCGCAACGCCGCCACGGCAGCAGCCACCGCCGACGACGACACCGGCGCGGGCCTCGGCACGGCGAGCGGATCGGCCGGCACCGCCGCTGGGAGCCATGCGACATCCGCAGGCACGATCAGCGTGGCGATCTGGCCAGGCGCCTGACGGGCAGCGTGCACGGCACGCGACCCGTCGGCCGCGACCGATCCGGCGCTCGTCGACTCGTGCAGCCAGCCCGACACCGGGCGGGCGAAGCCGACGATGTCCGACGTCAACGGCGCGTCGTACTGGGCGTGATAGGTGGCGTGGTCGCCGACGATGTTCACGATCGGCGACGCGGCGCGACGCGGCGTTGTGCAGGTTCGCCAACCCGTTGGCCAAGCCGGGCCCGAGGTGCAGCAACGTCGCCGCCGGACGCTCCGCCATGCGGGCATAGCCGTCGGCCATCCCGGTCACCACACCTTCGAACAACCCGAGCACCGGCCGCATCCCGTCGACCCGATCGACGGCCGAGACGAAGTGCATCTCGGACGTGCCGGGGTTCGCGAAGCACACCTCGACACCGCTCGCGACGAGCGTGCGCAGGAGGCTCTCGGCCCCGTTCATCTCACCTGAATACATGGCGGCTCCCTCGTTGTCGTCCCCGGATCCGACAGTCTCGCGAACCGCCGAGCCGGCGCCGGTGCCGAACGGGTGCGCCGATGCCCTCGGACACGGCGGCGTCAGGATTCGGTTCGCTTCAGGCTCCGCCGCAGCTGCTGCGCCGGTGTGAACAGCTCGCGCGAGATGCCGAGGCTCATCACGGCGGTCGTCGTCGCCACGCTGCCCAACACGAGATACATCACCGACACCTGCACCTTGACGGCGTCGGCCGGGTCGACCCCGGCCAGGATGAGGCCGACCATCGCGCCCGGCAGGAACACGATCCCGACCGCTTTCGTCGACTCGATCTGTGGCACCAGCGCCGTGCGCAGCGCCTGGCGGAGGTGCGGGCGGAACGCATCGCTCGCCGACAGCCCGAGGGCGAGTCGCCCCTCGATCACCCCGCGCTGCTCGGTCGCCGCGATCAACAACTGGCGCGAGACGAGCACGGTGGCCGCGAGCGAGTTGCCGATCACCATGCCCGCCAGCGGCACGAGCGTGCGGCCCTCGAAATCGTAGATCCCGAAGCCGAACAGCACGCCGAGCACCACGACCGCGGACGCGGCGTAGGCGAGCAGCGACAGTGGGAGCACCTTGGGCACGTCGGCGGCACGGCGCGACGTCGTGTACGCGGCGAAGCTCACCATCGCGAGGATCCAGGCCACCGAGAAGATCAGCGGATCGTCGGGATCGACCACGAACTGCAGCACCCAACCGACCAGCAGCAGTTGCACCAGCGCCCGCAGCGCCGCCCACACCAGGCTGCGTTCGAGCCCGAGCTGCCGCCACAGCGAGATACCCACGGCGACCGCGACCAGGATCCCCGATGCCGCCAGCCCGGCGATGCCGATGTCGCCCTGCTCGACCCCGATCACGACGACCCCCTGCCCATCCGCCCGTCCTTTGGGACCCGACCCGAAAGGACGGGCCAGACCCGACCGCACGACCCGGACGCCACCTGTCCTTGCGGACCCGGCCCCGACAGACCGCATGACCCGGACGCCACCTGTCCTTGCGGACCCGACCCCGAACGACGGGAAGGGCGAGCGGTGGGGGTCATGGGGCGCCGACCGACTGGCGGACGAGCGGGTCGGGGCTGGCGTCGAGTTCGTCGAGGTGACCGACCGCACGCACGGCGCCGTCGGCGAGCACGATCACATGATCGGCCAGTCGACGCAACTGGTCGGTGTCGTGGCTGACCCAGATCACCGCGACACCCGAATCGGCGAGCATCCGCCCGAGATCCTCGACCGTGCCGCGCGCGGCGCGATCCAGCGCGGCGGTCGGCTCGTCGGCGAGCAGCACCGCCGGATCGGTCAACAGCGCCCGGGCCACGCACATCCGCTGCGCCTCGCCACCGGAGAGGCTGTCCGCCTCCTGATCGAGCAGGCCGGAACTCAGCCCGACGTGTTCGAGCACGTGAGCAGCACGCTCGACGTCGACGTCGGCCAATGCGACGCGCAGGTTGTCGAGCACGGTGCCGGCGAAGAGCGGCGCTCGCTGGAACACCATCGCCACCTGCCGGCGCAGCTCGGTCGGCGACCAGTCGGTGAGCGCCCGACCCCGCCACCGCACCTCGCCGGCGAGCGGGTCGTCGAGGCGGTTCAGGAGACGAAGCAACGTCGACTTGCCGGCGCCCGACGGACCGGCCAGCACCGTCACCCCGTTCGCCGGCACCACCAGGTCGATCGAACGCAGGATCGGATCGCCCTCGACGGGGCCGGCATCGACACCGATCAGCTCGAATGCATCAGCGGATGACATCGTCGACCAACTGCGCCGGAGTCACCGGGCGAACGTACCCCAGCGGCGCCTCCGGTGGCACGCCCAGCTGCAACGACAACGGGGGCGGCCCGGCCGCTCGCCGCACCGCCGGGCCGGCCGCACCGCTGCACGCTCACCGACATCGGTCCACATCTGGCACACTGCGATCATGGCTTGGTTGGTCAGTGACGCCCGCGTGCTGGCCTCGGCGGAAGTAGCCGACACCCGCCGGGCACGTCGACGCGGGCTGCTCGGAAGAGACGGCCTCGACGGCGCCCTCGTGCTCGAACACTGCCGATGGATCCACACCATCGGCATGCGGTTCCCGATCGACGTCGCCTACCTCGACGACGACGGCATCGTCGTGAAGACGATGCACATGAACCGGTTCCGCCTCGGCGTCCCGGTGTGGCGGGCCAGCTGGGTGATCGAGGCCGAAGGCGGCGCCTTCGGACGCTGGGGACTGCACGTCGGCGACGAGGTCGAACTCCGCCACGACGAATCCGACCGGCCCCACGACGACGCCGACCGATCGCCGGACCACTCCGACCGTCCGCACCACCCGGACGGTCCAGGGGGCGCAGCGCCGTGAGCACGCTCTGGCTGATCGCCACCCCGATCGGCAACCTCGCCGACCTGTCGCCGCGCGCCGTCGACGTGCTCGCCCACGTCGGACTGATCTGCTGCGAGGACACCCGGCGAACCGGCCTGCTGCTCCAACATGCCGGCGTGAAGGCCGAACGGCTCGCCGTGTGCAACGACCACACCGAACTCAGCCGGGTCGCCGACGCCCTCGGGGTGCTCGCCGGAGGACGCGACGTGGCGATCGTCAGCGACGCCGGCACGCCCGGCATCTCCGATCCGGGCGAGCGCATCGTCCGTGCCGCCATCGACGCCGGCTACGACGTGAGCGCCGTCCCCGGCCCCAGCGCAGCGATCATGGCGCTCACGATCAGCGGCCTCGCCACCGACCGGTTCGTGTTCGAGGGCTTCATCCCCCGCAAGGGCAACGACCGGGCCGCGCGGCTGGCCGAGATCGCCGCCGAACGTCGCACCACGGTGATCTACGAGGCACCGCACCGGGTTCTGCGCACGCTCGAGGACCTCCGACTCGCGTGCGGCGACGACCGTCTCGTCGTCGTCGCCCGGGAGCTGACCAAGCTCTACGAGGAGGTCGTGCGCGGCCCGCTCGGAACGATCGACATCGGCGGCCCGCGCGGCGAGTACGTGCTGGTCCTCGAAGGAGCTCCCGTCGACACGCAACCGGCCAGCGACGACGACGTCCGTAACGCCCTGCGCGGCGAGTTGGCGGCCGGTTCGTCCACCCGCGACGCGGCGGCAGCGGTCGCCAAGGACGTCGGCCGACCCAAGCGCGAGGTGTACGCACTCGCCGTCGGCCTCGACAACACCGACCAGGATCCCGATGAGTGAGTCCCGATGAGTGAGTCCCGTGAGTGAGTTCCCATGAGTGAGTACGTCAACGTCGCCAGCTCGGGCCCGAGCGCTGCGTTCTTCGACCTCGATCGCACCCTGATCTCCGGATCGTCGGCGTTCACGCTGGCGCTCCAGGCACGCAAGGCCGGACTGATCCCCAACGTCGAATTCGCCCGCGACGCGGCCGGGGCGATCTCCTTCCAGCTCTTCGGCGCCGGCGACGACACCACCGACGCGGTCAAGGCCCGCATCCTCAAGGCCGTGGCCGGAATGCGCCAGAGCGACCTGCAGGCGCTCAACGTCGAGGTGCTCCCCCGGCTGCTCGCCAAGCTGCGACCCGAGGCCCGGCGCCTCCTCGACCGGCACCGCCACGCCGGTCGCGACACCTTCATCGTGTCGGCGGCGCCACAGGAGATCGTCGAACCGCTGGCCCATTCGTTCGGGATGACGTCGGGCATCGGCACGCGCAGCCGGGTGGTCGACGGTCGCTACACCGGCGAACTCGACGGACCCTTCTGCTACGGCGTCGGCAAGGTCGAAGCAATCGTCGAACTCGCCAACTGGAACGGCTACCAACTCGACCTGTGCTACGCCTACAGCGACTCGGCGAGCGATCTGCCGATGCTCGAAGCGGTCGGCCATCCGGTGGCGGTCAACCCCGACGCCAAGCTCGAACGCCATGCGCGGCGCAACGGCTGGCCGATCGTGATCTTCAGCCAGCAGACCAAGTCGGTCGTGCGACGCACCGCAGCGTCGGTCGGCACGGTCGCGATCGCCGGTGCCAGCTTCGCCGCCGGTGTCGCCGTCGCCGGATCCCGCAACACCAGGCGTCGCCCCACCCGGTTCCGCCGAGGCTGAGGCGATCACGCGGGACGCGAGCACGCGACGCTCGGCGGGCGTACGATCCGACCGACCGAACGGGCGATCGGATCAAGCGACCTGTCGAACCGGTCAGGCAGGCGGTCGAGGGAACAGCGCCAACTGTCGGCTCTGGGCGACGAGCGTGCCGGTCGAGTCCCAGATCTCGCCCTCCTCGTCGAGCAGCCCGTCGTGGATGAACCGTGAGCGGAACCAGCACCGCAGCGGTCCCGGCTCGGGCACCCCGCGGACGTGCACGGTCAGCTCGACCGTCGGCACCCAGGCGACGGGCAGGTCGGTGTTGAAGATCGGCGGCGGGAAGGCATCGGCGACGAGCAGCAGTCCGATCGCGTCGATCGGTTCACCGTCGGCGAACGCGAACCAGCCCCGGATCTCGGGACGACCGGACGGATTGCCGGTGCGGAACCCTTCGTCGCCCGGACGGATCCGCACCGCGAGCTTGCGGAACATCTCCGGTCCGGGACCGTCGGTGGGCGCCGGGGGCACCTCGCAGTCCTCGTAGGCGGGCAGGACGACCGGCGCCTCGCGAGTCAGCGCCGGGCCGCCCGGCGTCTGCTCACCGAACGTGCCGAGCAGGGAGAGGATCGGCCGTGACTGCATCGTCAGGCGTGCGGTCGCCGTGGCGAAACGCCTGCCGGAGCGAACCGTGATCACGTCGATCTCGCAAGGGCCAGCGGGGGCCGGGCGCAGGTAGTGCGCCGTCAGCGTGACCGGCGGCCTCCCGACGGCTTCGGCCATCGCCCGCCCGGCGATCGCCATCAGGTACCCGCCGTTGGCGTTGCCGCCGATGTCCCAGCCGGCTTTGACCTCGGCGGCGAAGCGCGTCAGCTGTTCGCCGCCGTCGACCGCACCGGGAGCGGTCTCGGTGACCAGGCGGTGGACAGCGGTGGCATCGGCGAAGACTCCGGACATCGACGCGACGGTAGCCAGGCGAAGCGACGATCCCGTGGTGGTCGTCGAGGCGGGTTCTCGAGGAGCATCGGCCAGGGTCGTGAGGGTGTCGGCCAGGAGGGTCCGCAAGGAGCATCGGTGACAGAGCCGCGACCCCAACCCCCGCGCCGGCGGCGTCGTCGTGCTGATCGTCCGATCAACCGGGGTCGAGGCGTCACCGCCGTCCGGCCCCCGTCACGCGACAACACCGGGTGGGCACGATGGGCCGAGGCCCTAACGTGCATCTCGTGACCCGGTTCTACCTGACGACGCCGATCTACTACGTGAACGCCGAGCCGCACCTCGGTCACGCGTACACCACGATCGTCGGCGACGCGCTCGCCCGTTGGCACCGCCTCCTCGGCGACGACGTCAAGTACGTGACCGGCACCGACGAGCACGGCCTCAAGATCCAGCAGGCCGCCGAGGCCGCGGGCGTCACCCCGCAGGAGTTCACCGACGAGATCGCCCCCAAGTTCGCCGCCGCATGGGATCGCCTCAACATCAGCAACGACGACTTCATCCGCACCACCGAGCCCCGTCACAAGGCGGCGGTCGCCGAGTTGCTGCAGCGCTGCTACGACGCCGGCGACATCGAACTCGACACGTTCGCCGGCAAGTACTGCGTGGCGTGCGAGGAGTACTACGCCGACGACGAGCTGGTCACCGTCGACGGCGTCGCCGACTGCTGCCCGATCCACCAGCGCCCGGTCCAGTACTTCGAGGAGGAGAACTGGTTCTTCCGGCTCTCACGCTTCCAGGATCGCCTCCTCGACTGGTACGCAGCGCATCCGACGGCGTTGACCCCCGAGCATCGCGGCAACGAGGCGATCGGGTTGATCAAGAGCGGGCTGCGCGACTTCTCGATCAGCCGCACGTCGCTCGAGTGGGGCATCCCGCTGCCGTGGGATCCGAAGCACGTCACCTACGTGTGGTTCGACGCGCTCACCAACTATCTCGCCGCCGTCGGGTTCGGCGACGGGACCGACAGCTACCGCGACTGGTGGCCCGCCGACTACCACCTGATCGGCAAGGACATCGTCCGCCAGCACTGCGTGTACTGGCCGGCCATGCTGATGTCGGCGGGCGTCGACCTGCCGAAGGGTTGGGCGATCGGCGGCTGGCTGCTGTCGGGTGGCGAGAAGATGAGCAAGACCTCGGGCAACGTGATCGACCCGCTCGACCTGATCGACGAGGTCGGTCTCGACGGGTTCCGCTACTACGTGCTCGCGGACACCGCGTACGGCAACGACGGCGACTTCTCGATCGAGGGCTTCACGTCGCGCTACAACGCGGACCTGGCGAACAACCTGGGCAACCTGCTCGCCCGGGTGGCGACCGTGGTGGCGAAGAAGTGCGACGGCACGGGGACAGCGCCGGATCCCGACAGCGCACTCGCCGAGGTTGCCGCCACCGCATACACCGAGACCGCTGCCCAGTGGGATGCGGTGCAGCCGAGCAAGGCGCTCGACGCGACGTGGCAGCTGGTGCGCGCCACCAACGCCCACCTCGAGGCCAACGAGCCGTGGAAGTCCGAGCCGGGCGCCGGGGTCGACGCCGTGATGGGCGACGCCCTCGAAGCGCTGCGCATCGTCGCGCTGCTGGCGCACCCTGCGATTCCCGACACGGCCCAGGCAATCTGGGAACGCATCGGCCTGCCGGGCTCGGTTTCCGACCAGCGCCTCCCCGACGCCGCCCGCTGGGGCCAGTACCCGCCAGGCGCCCCGGTCACCAAGGGCGACGCCCTCTTCCCCCGACTGACATGACACAACTCGCGCACACCGGCGAGGGAAGCGCCAGCGACGAGCCGGAGCGAGGCCGACCCCACCCACCACGACGAGGCGTACAGTGAGGCCGAGCACACCAGCAACGAGAAGCGCCAGCGACGAGCCGGAGCGAGGCCGACCCCACCCACCACGACGAGGCGCGCAGTGAGGCCGAGCACACCAGCAACGAGAAGCGCCAGCGACGAGCCGGAGCGAGGCCGACCCCACCCACCACGACGAGGCGCGCAGTGAGGCCGAGCAGACCAGCATGGATCGACTCGCACTGCCACGTGCACGACGAGCGGATTCCCGACGGCACCGCCGGCGCCGTCGCTGCGGCGGCCGAAGCGGGCGTCACCACGCTGATCTCCGTCGGCTGCGACCGGGCCACGTCACTCGCCGCGATCGCGGCCGCCGACGCGCACCGCAACGTGTACGCCACCGTCGGACTGCACCCCCACGATGCGGTCAACGGCGTCGACACGATCGTCGACCTGCTCGACACCGAGGGCATCGTCGCGGTCGGCGAGTGCGGTCTCGACTACTACTACGACCACTCACCGCGCGAGACCCAACAGCGGGCGTTCGCCGAGCAGATCGCCCTCGCGAACGAGCGCGATCTGCCGCTCGTGATCCACACCCGCGACGCCTGGGACGACACGTTCGCCGTGTTGGCCGATGCCGGCGTGCCCGCACGAACGATCTTCCACTGCTTCACCGGCGGTCCCGACGAGGCGCGCCGCGCCCTCGACATCGGGGCCCTGCTGTCGTTCTCCGGCATCGTGACGTTCAAGGGAGCCCCTGAGGTCCAGGCGGCGGCGACCTTGTGTCCATTGGACCGGATGCTGGTCGAGACCGACAGCCCGTACCTCGCCCCCGTACCGCACCGCGGCAAGCCCAACCGTCCGGCGTGGGTACCGCACGTCGGCAGCCACATCGCCGACCTGCGCGACATCACCGCTGCCGATGTGGCTGCGGCCACGACGGCCAACGCCCGCACCGTGTTCGCCCTCGACACCTGAGCACCGAACACGGACTGCGTCGCCCCGGTCTCGGTCAACCGACCGGGCGCGAGCACACTCCGATACCAAAATTCGGTGACCACGCTGAGCGGTCGTCGGTCACCGTCCGGCTCGCTCTCGTCGCAACCTGCCGGTACGCTGGTGCATCCAATCGGAGCGGACGACAACATCACCGTCGAAGCCGCCCCCGACCGCCTCGACAGACCATGAAACTCACCGACACCGACCGGCGCCGCTTCACCGCAGCGACCGTGCTGACCCTGCTGGCGCTGCCGGCGCTGTGGTTGGCCAACACGTCGGACGACTCCGCGGCTCCCAACCTGGCCGTCGCCGGTATCGACCCCGCCGCCGAAGCGGCAGCGTCGAGTGGTGCGGCCGCCGCTCCCGCGGACGACGACCTCGGCGAGGTCGCACCGGTGTTCCTCGAGGGTCCGACCAGCGCTGCCGGCGCCGGCAAGTCCCCCATCGCCATTCCCGCCAGGCCACTCGTCGATGCCGTCATCGCCAAGGCCACGTTCCGCAGCACCGTCCCCGACGGCTCATGCGTGGTCGGCGGGATCACCAACGGCTCGACGATCACCGTGGTCAATCTCGACAACAACCGGTCGGTGACCTGTCGGACGATCCTGGCGCCCGGCGCCGGCGACGGTTCCAGCGACGTCGTGCTGCACACGTCGGCATTCGCCGGCATCGCCGATCTCACCGACGCACCGATCTCGGTCGAGATCCGTCGGTGACGCACTCGCGCCCGACGATCCGCGAACTCCTCGACTCCGGATCGCTCGCCCCTCGACGTGACCTCGGCCAGAACTTCGTCGCCGATCCCAACACGGTGCGGCGCATCGCCGAACTCGCCCACGTCGGCAACAGCGACCGGGTCGTGGAGATCGGGGCAGGGCTCGGATCACTGACGCTCGCCCTGGCCGACACCGGCGCCGACATCATCGCCATCGAGGTCGACCGCGGCGTGGTGCAGATCCTGCGCGACGTGGTCGCCGACCGGCCCAACGTGCGAGTCGTCGAGGCCGACGCAATGCATCTCGACTGGGGCGACCTCCTCGCCGGCCACGACGACTGGACGCTCGTGGCCAACCTGCCGTACAACGTCGCGACGCCCCTGATCTGTGATCTCCTCGACGACGTTCCGGCGATCTCCGCCATGTTGGTGATGGTGCAACGCGAAGCCGCGGAGCGGTTCGCCGCCGCACCCCGAACGGCCGCTTACGGCGCCGTCAGCGTGAAGATTGCCTACTGGGCGACGGCCAGGATCGTCGGCCACGTGCCGGCATCGGTGTTCGTCCCGAGACCCAACGTCGAGTCGTCGCTGGTGTCGATCACCAGACGGCAACCACCGGCCACCGACCCGACGACGCTGTTCATGCTGGTGCGCACCGGCTTCGGACAACGACGCAAGATGCTGCGTCGATCCCTCGCCGGCGTCGTCGACCCCGAGACCTTCGAGGCCGCCGGCATCGCACCGACGGCGCGCCCCGAGGAACTCGACGTCGACGCATGGTGCCGCCTCACCGACGCCCACCTCGCCACGACCTCGCACCGCGACGACGAGGTCACGGCGCCGTGACCGGATCGACGGCACCGGACGGCGTAGCGACGCCCCGGGCCGGTTCGATCACACTGCGCGCCCACGCCAAGCTGACGCTCGGTCTGCGTATCACCGGCGTACGCGACGACGGCTACCACCTCGTCGACGCCGAGATGGTCAGCCTCGATCTCCACGACCTGATCACCATCACCCCTGGCGTCGCCGGCCTCACCGCATCGGGGCCGTTCGCTCGCGGCATCGCCCTCGACGACACCAACCTCGTCGCGCGGGCACTCCGCCTCGCCGCCCCCGGGACGGACGTCCGCGTGCACCTCGACAAGCAGATTCCCCACGGCGGCGGCCTCGGTGGCGGCTCGACCGACGCGGCAACCGTGCTGCGCTGGTGCGGCATCGGAGGGACCACCGCAGCCTTGGAGCGCGCCTCGCAGCTCGGCGCCGACATCCCGTTCTGCATCGTCGGCGGGCGCGCCCGCGTGCGTGGCATCGGCGAACTCGTCGAGCCTCTGCCCCACCTCGACCGTGTCGTCACGCTGGTGATCCCACCGCTCGGTGTCAGCACCCCGGCCGCGTACCGAGCGTGGGACGCACTCGGCGGACCGGTCGCCGACGGTCCCAACGACCTCGAACCCGCCGCACTCAACGTCGAGCCGGCACTCCGACGATGGCGCGAGCTGATCGGCGACCGGACCGGCACGGCGCCCACGCTCGCCGGCAGCGGCGCCACGTGGTTCGTCGAGGGCGAACGCGCAAACGCCCTCGCCGATCTGGTCGACGAGGGCGCTCGAGTGGTGGTGGCACGAACGGTGCCGATGAACGTGGCGACCAATCGGGACGCTCCCGACATCACCGCCTGAGCGGAAAACGGGACCGACCGGCCGATGCGGACGTGAGGACTACTTGCGACGCTGGTGGCGCGTGCGGCGCAGCATCTTCTTGTGCTTCTTCTTCCGCATGCGCTTGCGGCGCTTCTTGATCAGAGAACCCATAAGGCTGATCACGCTATCGGTTCGGGCCCGATGCGCCACCGTGGCACGATCGGCCGAGCGAGATACGGTGGACGCACCGACAGTCACAGTCAGTCCGGGGTCGTCTAATGGTAGGACAGCGGTTTTTGGTGCCGCGTGTAGGGGTTCGAATCCTCTCCCCGGAGCCATGAGCGTTTCCGCCATCATCCTCGCAGCCGGCGAGGGCACCCGCATGCGATCCACCCGGCCCAAGCCGCTGCACCTGATCTGCGGCCGGGCGATGGTGCTCCACGTCATCCACTCGCTCGAACAACTGGCACCCGACCGCACCGCCGTGGTGGTCGGCCACGGCGCCGAACAGGTCACCAAGAAAGTGCAGCAACTCGCGCCGGAGTGGGCCCACGTCGCCTTCGTCGAGCAGCACGAACAGAACGGCACCGGCGACGCCGCCTCGATCGGCATGACGGCCTTCGGCGGCGACGACTACGACGACGACTCCACCATCGTCGTGCTGCCCGGCGACACCCCGCTGCTGCGCCCCGCCACACTGCGCGAACTCGTCGACACCCACGTCGAGTGCGGCAACGCCGCCACCCTGCTCACCAGCGTCGTCGACGATGCCACCGGCTACGGCCGGGTGATCCGCAAGGCCGACGGTCAAGCGGCGCGCATCGTCGAACATCGCGACGCTGCGCCCGACGAACTCGACGTCAAGGAGATCTGCACGTCGATCTACGCCTTCCGGCGCGACCTGCTCGGCCCGGCGCTGCGCAAGCTCACCACCGACAACGCCCAGGGCGAGTACTACCTCACCGAGGTCATCTCGGTGCTCGCAGCGATGGGCCACCGCATCGGCGTCTTGCAGGCCCCCGCCGACGAGACCCAGGGCGTCAACGACCGCTGGCAACTGGCACTCGCCGAGCGCGAGCTGCGATCGCGGACGAACCGCACCCACCTGCTGGGCGGGGTCACCATGCTCGACCCGCGCCAGACGTTCATCGACATCACCGTCACCATCGGTCGCGACGTCACGTTGTATCCCGGCACGATCCTGCAGGGGTCCACCGTGATCGGCGACGGCTGCGAGATCGGACCCGACACACGCCTCGTCGACTGCGCGGTCGGCCACGATGCCGTGGTCGAGCACACCGTCGGCCACGACGCCGAGATCGGCCCGTCCGCCGCGGTCGGCCCGTACGCCCACTTGCCTGCCGGATCGAGTGTCGCTTCCCGTGCGACCACCGGCGCCTTCTACACTGCTCCTGTCGGCTGACGCGCCTTCACCACACCAACAATCTCAGCACGACAGTCTCGACGTTCGGGGAGGACGTCACCTCATGGAGAAGGTCACCACCAAGCGACTCGCTCTGTACTCGGGCCGGACCCATCCAGAGTTGGCCCAGGAGGTCGCGACGCACCTCAACATCGAGTTGGGGCACGACAACCTCGTCGAGTTCTCCAACGGCGAAGTGCGCTGCCGCTTCGGCGAGTCGATCCGAGGCTCGGACGTGTTCGTCATCCAGAGCCACTACGGCGTCGACAACCATTCGGTCAACGACTCGATCATGGAACACCTGATCATGATCGACGCGGCGTCCCGCGCGTCCGCCAAGCGCATCACCGCGGTGTGCCCGTTCTACGGGTATGCACGCCAGGACCGCAAGGCCGAGGGCCGCGAGCCGATCACCGCTCGCCTGATCGCCGACATGTTCAAGGCCGCCGGCGCCAAGCGGATGATCTCGATCGACCTGCACTCCGGTCAGATCCAGGGATTCTTCGAAGGGCCGGTCGACCACCTCACGGCGATGCCGGTCCTCGAGGCCTACATCCGCGAGCACGCCACCCAGCCCGTGATCGTGTCGCCCGACGCCGGCCGCATCAAGGTCGCCGAACGGATGGCGCAGCACCTCAACGATTGCGGCGCCGACCTCGCCTTCATCTACAAGCGCCGCCCGAAGGGCACGGCCAACGTGTCGGAGGCGACCGAGGTGATGGGCGACGTCGACGGGCGCCTCTGCGTGATCACCGACGACATGATCGACACCGCCGGCACGATCTGCGCCGCCGCCGAACTCCTCGTCCAGCGTGGCGCCAGCGAGGTGTGGGCGATGGCGACCCACGGCGTGCTGTCGGGGCCGGCGATCGATCGGTTGAAGAACGCCCCGATCGCCCGGGTGGTGCTCACCAACACGCTGCCCCTGCCGCCCGACAAGCAGCTCGACAAGATCGAGGTGCTGTCGGTCGCCCCGCTGATCGCCGAAGCGCTCGGCGCCGTGTTCGACGACACCAGCGTCAGCGACATCTTCGACGGCGAAAACCTCGCCTGATCCCGCGGCGGCGCCGACCAAGCCCGCGCAGCCCGACCGCGCCCCGGTCCGATCCCGAAATTTGCGCACGGCGCCGCCGTGGGCGGGCTGATCCGCACACATTTCAACGGTCGGTCGACCGCCATCCGAAACATGTGCACAACCGGGGCCTGAGCGGGACGATCCGCACACATTTCGGACTTTTCCGTTTTCGACGGTTCGCCGCCCTCTGTCGGTGTGTGTTCAGTGCAGAGAGCTTCCAGACCGCCGGTCGCCAATTCGGGGTGATCACCCGTCGACAACTGCTCGACGTCGGCACCTCCACCTCGTCGATCTCCCGGGCCCGCCAGCGCGGACTGCTGGTGGAGGTGCTGCCGGGAGTGTTCCGCTTCGCATCGAGTCCCGAGAGCTTCATGATGCGCAGCGCAGCGGTCAATCTCGCCACCGAGCCCGTGGGGTTCCTCAGTGGCTGGACGGCCGCCCGACTCTGGGGACTTCGGAAGATGCCGGAGTCGCCGATCCATGTCACCGTGCCGCCCAACACCAACCGAGCGCTCCCCGACTGGGTGCGCTGCCATCGCAGCCGCTGGTACGACGAGTCGGACCGGTACACGAGACCAGATGGCCTGGTGGTCGCTCAGCCGATGAGGATGCTGTTCGGCCTCGCAGCTGCGTTCAATCAGCACCGCTTCGAACGCGCCGCCGAGGATGCGTGGCACCTCGGCCTCATCACGCCGTCGGATGCCTGGGACTACCTCGATCGGCACCGATGCCGCGGCAAGGACGGCGTTTCGACGATGGAGAGCTGGTTGGAGCGATCCATGCCACGAGCCAGACCCACGCAGAGCGACCTCGAGCGTCTCTTCCTCGAGGCACTCGAGCGACGCTCGTTGCCGGCGCCCGAGATGCAGTACCCGCTCCAATTGCCGTCCGGCGAGGTGATCCACCTCGACATCGCCTGGCCCGACATCCGTCTCGCCGTCGAGCCCGGCAGCTCGTGGTGGCACGGCGGCGACGCTGCGCAGCGACGTGACCAGGAGCGCGACCGTGCCTGCACCGAGATCGGGTGGATGACCCTGCGCTTCGACGAAACGGTGCGCGATGACCCGGATCGAGCCGCCGAACAGGTGGAGCGGATCCACCGCCGCCGGTCAGCCGACCTCCGAAACATGCGCAGATCGTCCCACTGACGACAGCAATCGGCGCACATTTCGGGACGGGATCAGCCAGTACTCGAATTGTGTGCGGATCGTCCCGCCCAGCGCTCGATCGTGCGCATTTTTTGGGGTGGAGGCGGTGGCAGCGACGCAGGCGCATTGCGGGAGGGGATGGCCGCGGCTGGCGGTAGATTGGGACGCTGCTGTAACGACCTGGCGCCCATGTGCGGGCGTCGTCCCGAGATTCGATGGAAGCCGATCACCATGTCTGAGACCGTTCTCACCGCCGAAGTGGGCCGCCGCGCCGGAAGCTCCGATGCCCGCCGCCTGCGCGCCGAAGGCAAGATCCCCGCTGTCGTCTACGGCCACGGCATGGACCCGATCAGCGTGTCGGTCGATCGCCGCGAGCTGCGTCAGGCGCTCTCGGGCGGTGCGGGCATGAACACGATCCTCGACCTCACCGTCGACGGCACCGTGTACCCCTCGCTGATCAAGGACATCCAGCGCCACCCCGTCAAGCGCTCGGTCCAGCACATCGACTTCATCCAGGTGAACCTCAATGAGGAGATCGTGGTCTCGATCCCGATCCACCTCGAGGGTGAAGCGAAGGACGTCTCGGCCCACAACGGTCTCGTCGACCTCTCCATGCAGGAACTGCAGGTCCGCACCACGCCGCGCAGCATCCCCGACGGCATCACCATCGACATCACCGACATGACGATGGACACCGTGATCCGCGTGGAGGATCTTCCGCTGCCGTCGGGCGTCACCGCCGAGGCCGACCCCGACACCCCGGTGGTCACCGTACTCACCATGCGCACCCCCGTCCTCGACGAGGAAGAGGCCGCCGCGGAAGCTGCAGCGGCCGAGGGTGAGGGCGAAGCGGGCGAGAGCACCGCGGCTCCCGCCGAATCCGACGGCGAGTGACAGGTCCGGCACCGGCCCGATGACCGGTCGCTGCCCTCGGACATACGCGAGGTCGACGCCGACCGGCGAAATGTGCGCGGATCGTGCCGCCCAGCGCGACCGCACGCACATTTTTCGGGACGGATCGGACGGATGCGACGGATGGGACGGAGGGCGCTGATGGGGTTGTTCGGGCGCATCGGCAAGGGCGAGCCGTACGACTGGTTGGTCGTCGGACTCGGCAACCCGGGCGAAAGGTACGCACGCACCCGCCACAACGTCGGCGAGGAAGCGGTCCGCCTGCTCGCCGAGCGGCGCGGCGTGGCCCTCAAGGGCGGGCGCGACAACGCACTCGTCGCCGAGACCCGACTGCCCGGACCCGACGGCGACGAACGGGTCGTGCTGTCGTTCCCGATCACGTTCATGAACGACTCCGGCCAAGCGGTCAGTGCGCTGGTGCGCCGTTACCGCATCCCCACGCCCGAACAGATCATCGTCGTGCAGGACGAACTCGACCTGCCGCCGGGCGAACTCAAGATCAAGGCCGGTGGCGGGCTGGCCGGCCACAACGGGCTGCGCTCGATCACCCAGCACCTCAAGACCCAGGACTACCTGCGGGTTCGCATCGGTGTCGGCAAACCCGACCACAAGGACGTCGGCAAGGGCCATGTCCTGTCGAAGGTGCCCAAGCGCGAGCGCGAACTCCTCGACATCGAGATCGCCAACGCCGCGGACGCCGTCGAGTTGATCATCGCCCGCGGTGTAGACGCCGCGATGCAGCGGTACAACGGCAAGCAATGACGAACGGCCAACCCACCCTCCACCCGAACTGTGCGCAGATCGTCCCGCCGGCGATCCGCTCGTGCGCATTTTTCGGAGTGGTGGGTGCTGGAGGCCTGGGGACCGACGTGATGGGGATCGGAGTGAGCGGATGACGGCGCTCGACGCACCGGAGTCGACGGCGACGGCGCCGTTGGGTGCGCTGCCATCGATGCTGCGCGACGAGCCGGGGCTGACGCGTGCGCTCGGCGACCCGGAGGCGCGACTGGCGGTGGTGGAAGTGGCCCGGCCGATCTCGATCGCCGCGCTGGCGACGCTGTCGTCGCGGCGGCCGCTCGTCGTCAGCTGCCCGACGGGCACGATGGCCGGCCAGCTCGCCGACGATCTCGCCCAGTTCCTCCCACCCGGCGAGGTGGTCCACTTCCCCGGCTGGGAGACGCTGCCGTTCGAGCGGGTCAGCCCGAGCGTCGAGACGATGGGCCAGCGCCTCGACGTCCTCTGGCGTCTGCGCGACCCCGAGCGATGTCCCGCCGTCATCGTCGCCGGCGTCCGGGCCCTCATGCAGAAGCTCGGCCCGGGGGCCACGACCACCGAGCCGATCGTCGTGCGCCCCGGCGGCGAGATCGACCCCGACGTCCTCGGCCGCAAGCTGGTCGAGTTCGGCTACCGGCGCGAGGAACTGGTCGAGCACCGCGGCGAGTTCGCCCGGCGCGGTGCGATCGTCGACGTGTTCCCGTCGACCGCCGACGCCCCGATCCGCATCGACCTGTGGGGCGACGAAGTCGATCGCCTGACCCGCTTCGGCGTCAACGACCAGCGCTCGACCGACGACCTCGACGAGGTGTGCATCTTCCCCGCCCGCGAGCTGATGCCGAGCGACGACGTCCGCGATCGAGCCCGCCATCTCGTCGCGAGCGAGCCGTGGGGTCGGGAGCAGTGGGAACGCCTCGCCGAGGGCACCCATTTCGACGGCATGGAGAGCTGGCTGCCGTGGCTCGTCGACGATGCCCAACTGCTCACCGACGTGCTGCCCGACGCCGCCAAGGTCGTGCTCGTCGAACCGCGCCGGATGCGCGACCGCGCCCTCGATCTGATCGCCGAGGAGGACGATCTCGCCCGCACGCTCGCCTCGACGTGGGCACGCGACCCGGACAAGTCCTTCCCCCGCCTCCATGCCGACCCCGACACGTTGCTCGACGGCGCCGGGTCGTTCTGGTCGATCGACTCCACGCCGGAATCGCCCGACACACCGCTGGTCGAGGCGTCCGGGTGGGGCCCGGTCGCCGGCGACGGCTCCGGTCTCACCGACCGGCTGATCGAGCTGATCGGCCGCGGCTACCGCGTCGTCGTGGCCGCCGATGGCACGGGGTCCGCCCAACGGCTCCACGATCTGCTGCTGAACAACGGGCTCGACTTCCCGGTCGTGCAGCATGGCGGCACGCTGCCCACCGGCGGCAGCATCACCGTCGCACCGCTGCACCGTGGCTGCACGCTGCCCAACGCCGAGGTCGCCATCGTCGCCGAGAGCGACCTCACCGGCCGCCGCCGCGCCCACCGCACGGTCCGCAAGGCCAAGCGAGAGAGCGCCAGCACCTTCGAGGACCTGAAGGCGGGCAACTACGTCGTGCACCACCAGCACGGCGTCGGCAAGTACGAGGGCATGGTCAAGCGGGCGATCGGCGGCGTCGAGCGCGACTACCTGCTGATCTCCTACAAGGGTGGCGACAAGCTCTACGTGCCGTCCGACCAGATCGACACGCTGCGCCAGTACGTCGGCGGCGAAGCGCCGAAGCTGCACAAGCTCGGCGGCTCCGACTTCGCCAAGACCAAGAGCAAGGTGCGTTCCGCGGTCCGCGAGATCGCCCAGGAGCTCGTCGTGCTCTACCAGAAGCGCGTCAACGCCGAAGGCCATTCGTTCGCGCAGGACACGCCCTGGCAGGCGGAGATGGAAGAAGCCTTTCCCTACGTCGAGACGCCCGATCAGCGCACGGCGATCGACGACATCAAGCACGACATGGAGCTCGCCCACCCGATGGACCGCCTGCTGTGCGGCGACGTCGGCTTCGGCAAGACCGAGGTCGCCATCCGCGCCGCGTTCAAGGCGATCCAGGACGGCAAGCAGGTCGCCGTGCTGGCGCCGACGACGCTGCTCGCCACGCAGCACGGCAACACGTTCGCCGACCGGTTCGCGGGGTTCCCGATCCGCGTGGAGACGCTGTCGCGGTTCCTGACGGCGAGTCAGGCCAAGAAGGTGATCGAGGGCGTCAAGACCGGCGAGGTCGACTGCGTGATCGGCACGCACCGCCTGCTCGCGAACGACGTGAAGTTCAAGGATCTCGGCCTGTTGATCGTCGACGAGGAGCAGCGCTTCGGCGTGCAGCACAAGGAGACGATGAAGAAGATGAAGACGAACGTCGACGTCCTCACGCTCTCCGCCACGCCGATCCCCCGCACCCTCGAGATGTCGCTCGTCGGCATCCGCGACCTGTCGCTGTTGCAGACACCGCCCGCCGACCGGATGCCGATCCTCACCTACGTCGGCGAGTACGACGAGCGCGTCGCGATCGAGGCGATCCGCCGCGAGCTGCTGCGCGAGGGCCAGGTGTTCTGGGTGCACAACCGGGTGCAGTCGATCGAGATGGCGGCGTCCCGGCTGCGCCAGCTCGTGCCCGAGGCGCGCATTGCGATCGCCCACGGGCAGATGGACGAGAGCACGCTGGAAACCGTCGTGCAGGATTTCTGGGACGGCAACTACGACGTGCTCGTGTGCACGACGATCATCGAGTCGGGCATCGACATGCCCACGGTGAACACGCTCGTGGTGGAGCGTTCCGACCTGCTGGGCCTGGGTCAGATGCACCAGTTGCGCGGGCGCGTCGGCCGGTCCGGATCGCGGGCCTATGCCTATCTCTTCTATCCGCGCGACAAGGTGCTGACCGAGGAGGCGTACGAACGGCTGCGCACGATCGGCGAGTCGACCGATCTCGGTTCCGGCTTCAAGATCGCGATGCGCGACCTCGAGATCCGCGGCGCCGGCAACCTGCTCGGCGAGTCGCAGTCCGGCCACATCGCGGCGGTCGGCTACGACCTCTACTGCCAGATGGTGACCGAGGCGGTCAGCGAGATGAAGGGCGAGCCACAGCCCGACGCCCCCGCCGAGATCAAGCTCGACGTGCCGAGCGACGCCTACCTCCCGACCGACTACGTCGAGAAGGAGGAGCTGCGCCTCGAGGCGTATCGCCGGCTCGCGGCCGTGACGAGCGCCGCCGAGGTCGAGGACATCCGCGCCGAGTGGGAGGACCGCTACGGGCCCCTCCCGGCCCCCGCTGCGGCGCTGCTGCAGGTCGGGCACCTGCGCGCCGAGTGTCACCGACTGGGGATCAACGACATCCAGATCTCCGGGTCGGCGTCGACCGGCGGCACCGCCAAGCTGGCGCCGCTGCAGCTCAAGCTGTCCGAGACGATGCGACTGCGCCGGATCTCCAAGGGCGCCAAGTACAAGGAGGACCTCGGCCAGCTCGTCGTGCCGCTCCCCCGCGGCGCCGATGCCAGCACGTTCCTCGCCAACTTCCTCCGCGACCTCGTCCCCACCGAGACCTGATCGACACCGCCCGCCCACCGCACGCCCTCCGGTCGTTGCGGGGTGGGTCCAGAAGGACACAACTCCTCCGGGACCAGGTCGAAGAGGACAGGAACTCCATCGGGGTCGGGTCCGGAGGGACGGGAAGTTCGGGTTCGAGCGACCTGGGCTGAGGGGATTCGGGCGGGTAGCGTGCGGCGGGTGAATCGACGTCTTCCGCTCGTGCTGTCCGCCGCTGCGATCGTGGCGCTCACCGCCGGGTGCACCACGTTCTCCGACAACGGCAGCGTCGCTCGTGTCAACGACACGACGTTGACCGAGGACGACTTCCAGGCGCAGCTGACCGAGGTCGGCGCGCCGAGCGACCAGCCCCTGCCCGGCGATGCGGTGCGTGCCCAGATCACCACCTGGATCCAGGAACAGGTGGCCGCCGACGACTCGGAGGGCGTGGACGCCGACGAGGTCGCCGAGACCTACGACGCCGGCATCGCCGCGAGCGGGACGACCTGCATCAGCGGCATCGTGGTCCAAGACCGCGACACCGCCGCCCGGGTCGCCGACGAACTCGTCGGTGGTGCCGACTTCGCCGAACTGCTCGCAGCCGAGAACCTCGATCCGAGCCTCGGCGACGTCGGCGGCGACATCGGCTGCATCACGAGCAGCCAGGTCGACGAGGCCGCCGACCTCGAGTTCGTGCAGGTGGCGGCATCGCTCTCTGCCGAGAACGCCGTCGACATTTCGCCGCTCGTCGACAACGAGGGCACCGAGTTCGCCTGGGTCGCGTTGTCGTTCCGATCGTTCGACGAACTCTCTCCGACCGACGCCGACACCGTCACCGCCACCATCGACTCCGCCGCCCGCCTCGCGAACGCCGACGTCTTCGTCGACCCGCGCTACGGCACCTTCGACGCCAGCACCGGCCAAGTCGTCGCGCTGGGGTGACGATGGACGCCACCCAGCGACCGCGCATCGTCGTCGTCGGCCTGGGCCCCGGCGGCGCCGGGCACGTCACCACCGAGACGCTGGCGGCGATCGAGCAGGCGACGCATCGCTATCTGCGCACGGCGATCCACCCGACGGCGGGCCTCGTACCAGACGCCACCACGTTCGACCACCTGTACGACAGCGCGGACACGTTCGACGACGTGTACACCGAGATCGCCGACGAGCTCAGCGCCGCGGCCGCCGAACACGGCGAGATCCTCTATGCGGTGCCCGGCTCGCCGCTCGTGCTCGAACGCACCGTGCGCCACCTGCTGGCACGTGACGACGTCGAGTGTGACGTGCGACCGGCGATGTCGTTCCTCGACGTGGCGTGGGCCCGCCTCGGCATCGATCCCGTCGAAGCGGGTGTCCGCCTGGTCGACGGTCACGAGTTCGCCACCGCTGCAGCCGGCGAGCGTGGGCCGCTGCTCGTCGCGCACGCGCACGCCAACTGGGTCCTGTCCGACATCAAGCTCGCGCTCGACGAGGCGGCGGGCGACGAAGCCGTCACGATCCTGCACGCGCTCGGCACCGCGGACGAACGCATCATCGAGGTCCCGTGGTCGGAACTCGACCGCACGATCGAGGCCGACCACCTGACCTCGCTCTGGATTCCCCATCTGGCCGCACCAGTCGCCGCGGCCTACGTGCGCTTCCACCAACTCACCCGGACGCTGCGCGAGCAGTGCCCGTGGGACATCGAACAGACGCATGCCTCGCTGGTGCCCCATCTCCTGGAGGAGACCTACGAGGTCGTCGATGCGATCAACGGACTCGACGCCGACGATCCGACGACCGACGAGCACCTGATCGAGGAACTCGGCGACCTGCTCTACCAGATCGAGTTCCATGCCACGATCGCCGAGCAGGAGGGACGGTTCACGATCGCCGACGTGGCGTCCGGCATCCACGACAAGCTGGTCCGTCGCCACCCCCACGTGTTCGGCGATCTCGTCGGCACCGAACTCGACACCGACGACGTGCTGACCAACTGGGACGACATCAAGCGCACCGAGAAGGGCCGCACCTCCGTGTTCGACGGCATCGCACGGTCGATGCCGGCGCTCGCCTACGCCGCACAGGTCGGCGCCAAAGCATCGAAGGTCGGCTTCGACTGGCCCGACGTCGACGGCGCCTTCGCCAAGATCGCCGAGGAGTCCGCCGAGTTGCGCGCCGAGATCGACGATCCGGATGCCGCCGCCACGGCGGACGAACTGGGCGACCTGCTGTTCGCCGTCGTCAACGTGGCTCGCCACCTGCGCGTCGATCCGGAACTGGCGCTGCGGGCGGCGACCGACAAGTTCCGCAGCCGGTTCGAAGGTGTCGAACGTCTCGCTCGCGAGCGTTCGATCGAGCTGCGCGGCGCCGATCTGTCGATGCTCGACGCCCTGTGGGACGAGGTCAAGTCGCTCGGCTGAGTCGGGACGTCGGGGGCCGAGGTCGGTGCGAGCTCGGTCGAGCCCGTCGACCGATCAGATCACCGGTGACGCTTCGGGGCCCGGCGGAGGTTGCGCGGCAAGCGCCAGCAGCGTCTGTTCCCATTCCGTGCGCCACCGCATCCATCGCAGTTCGATCACCTCGTCGAACACGGTCGTCGCCCGCCACGTCGTCATCGCGAACATCAGCGCGGGCACGCCGTAGAGCACCGCCACCTGCACGGAACGTTCCATGTCGGTGAACCCGCCGTCGGCGAGCGTGTCGTGGAGGCCGAGCGCCATCACGGCGAGGACGCCGACCGCGGCGACCAGCGGCAACCAGAACCACGCCGCCACGACACGCACCGGTGCGCCGATGCGGTGCGCCTGGCGCACGTGGTATCGGAACGGCAACCAGACCATGACGAAGCACACCAGCATGCCGACGGCTCCGATGGCGATCGGGACCAGGTCGTCGGCCTCGTCACCGAAGCGCATGCGGAGTTCGTCGACGATCGCGAGGGCTGCCACCGGGGCGACGAAGGCGCCGATCCACAGGATGATCGCCACCCAGGCGCGCGACGTCGGTCGGTATCGGGTCGCCGGAACGAGACGGGCGGCGTCGAGCATGGCGAGGGCGCTCCAGCCGACGAGCATGGCAGCGGCCATCACGTGAGGCACCACGACGATCGGCACCCCCATCACACCCGGCTCGGCGTACTCGCGGAGCAACACCACGACGATTCCCACCAGTTGGGCGAGTGCCAGCAGATACCGGAGCCACCACGTCGCGAACAGCCGCGGTGGAGGTTCGGACCTGAGTGCGGCGAAGGAGTGTCCGCCCAGCGCCACGTCGACCGCGGTGGCGCGCTCCGTCCCAGGACGATGCGACGCCGGCTCGGGCGACATCGCGGCCGCGACGGTGGAGACCGGCGGGATGGCGGGCGGCTCGGACACCGGCGGCGTCGGCGGCGACGGCAATGGGGAGGCCGGCGGTGCCAGCGATGGTGGTGGTGGTGGCGGCGGCGGAGAAGAAGATTCGGGGGGCGCAGCCGGAGTGCCCAGCGATGGTGGTGGTGGCGGTGGTGCCGCGTCCGTCTGCGTCACCGGCGGAAGATGCGGACCGGTCATCGCCCGGCCGCCGATCTGCTGCGCTCGCTCTGTTGGCTGTGTTGCCCCACGAGCATGTTGTGGTGGTCGGCCTCATGCCGACACGCCCGCGACAGTGCGTGGCATCCCTCGGTCACCGACAGCGTCGAGCACAGCTGGATCAGGGCGCCGATCGCGAGGTAGCCGGTCAGGTGCCCGATGTCGGTGGTCGTCAACGAGTCCGGCAGCCGCGACAAGCCACCGAGCCCCTGCACGTGGACCAGCATCAGGACGGCCAAGGCGTACACGATCCGCAGCGGCGTCCGTGGCGCACCGATGGCAGCGGCGCTGCGTTCGAGCACCAGGAACGGGACGGCGAGGACCGCAGCCTGAGCGATGAATCCGAGGATCACCGTGCCGATCGAGGCATCGACGGCCATACGATCCGCGATCCACCACACCCCTCCAGCGGCAGCCGGCCAACACAGCGCGGCGATCAACGGATTGCGACGCCGCCCGCTGGTCTTGCGCACGTTGAGGACGGTCACGAACGTCCAGGCCGCCACCGCCGCGAGCAGGGCCGCCGTGACGCCCGTCGACGCCGTCCGCAGTGCATCGAGCGCGTCCCACACTCGTTGACGGTCGGCAGCGAGCACACCGCTGTCGCGCGACTCGAGCCACAGCATGCCGGTCACCGCGGCGCCGACGACGCTGAGGAGGGCGAGGCCGGACAGCAGCGTGACGACGACGAGTCGCAACAGTTCCGCACCGGGGAACAACTCGATGCGCTTCGTGCGATCGGTCGGTCCGATTCGCGGCGGCGTCTTGGCCCGACGGGAGCGCGCGACCGCGGCCGGCAGCTTGGCGCCCGGGCGACGTCGGGCGTCGGCGATGGTGATCGCATCCTCGACCGACGATGCGGCCCGCCAGGCCAGCAACACCGTGACCACGCAGGGCCCGATCGCCACCACGGCGACGACCCACAGCGGCACCCACCCCGCCGGGTCGGTCACCGCCGAGACGCTCCCTGTACCGCTCACGGTGTCGGAGGTGTCGGACAACCCGTCGATGCCTGCGTACCGGAGCGCAACGACCGACGCGATTCCGACCACTGCCATCACGACGGGAACCCACATCCACTGCGCAACCTGAGCGGAATAGCCGCCGACCTGTCGCACGACGCCCGCCAGATGGTTCATCGGCCGGTACGTCATCGGGATCGCGAGCACCAGGGAGACGAACGCCACCGCGAGCGGAACGATCGACACCGTCTGATCCCCGCTCGATCCGACGCGTCGTCCTGCCACGGCGATCACCGTCATGGCGATCGCCACGAAGACGAACGGAGCGATCCACGTTCGCACCGCCACATTCGGGTCCGGGATGTTCGCTCGAGCGGCGGGACCGACCAGTCGACGGGCGTTGTCCGTCGTCACCCACGTCCACCCGATCACGGACAGCACCGCGGAGATGCCAGCGAGAATCGACACCCACATCAATCCGTTCGACCACGCCAGGTCGTCGGTCAATCGCTGCACCTGCCACCCGATGGGAACGATCATGATCGCCAGGGCCCCCGCTGCAGCGATCCGCCACGGCGTCATCGGACGCAGCGCCAGCGCCGGGCCAGGTCCCGCTCCGACCGCTCGCGGAGGTGGCTCGTCGCTCCAGGTCGGGGCCGGAGCCGGATTCGCCGGCGCAGCGGACACCGGCATCTGCGTCGTGATCGGCACGACGGGGGCGGCCTCGTCGCGATGCGGTGGCGTCATCGCAGCCCGCAGCCCGGGATCCAGCGGTTCCATGTCGTCGTCATCGACCGGAGCGCTGAACAACTTGAGAGAAACCTCAGGGACGACAGGTGACGCTTCGCCACGAGTCGGGTCCAACGGCTCTCCGACGGCGACGACGGGCTCCGATACGTTGGAGCCATGAGCGACATCCTCAGCATCACCGGCCGCGAGATCCTCGACTCGCGTGGCAACCCGACCGTCGAGGTCGAGGTGCTCCTCGATTCCGGTGCGGTCGGACGCGCTGCAGTCCCGTCAGGGGCGTCGACCGGCGAGCACGAGGCCGTCGAGTTGCGTGACGGCGGCGACCGGTACGGCGGCAAGGGTGTCCAGAAGGCGGTCGGTTTCGTCAACGACGAGATCGCCGATGCGCTCGAGGGATTCGACGCCGTCGACCAACGGTTCCTCGACCGTGTGATGCTGGATCTCGACGGCACCGACAACAAGTCGCGTCTCGGCGCCAACGCCATCCTCGGCACCAGCTTGGCGATCGCGAAGGCCGCGGCCACCGAGCTCGACCTGCCGCTGTACACCTACCTCGGCGGGCCCAATGCCCATGTGTTGCCGGTGCCGATGATGAACGTCATCAACGGTGGGGTGCACGCCGACAACTCGATCGACCTCCAGGAGTTCATGGTGATGCCGGTCGGCGCACCCAGCTTCTCGGAGGCGCTGCGGTGGGGCACCGAGACCTACCACGTCCTCAAAGGCGTGATCCGCGACCGTGGTCTGTCGACCGCCGTCGGCGACGAAGGAGGATTCGCCCCCGATCTCGACTCGAACGAAGAAGCGATCAAGGTGCTCGTCGAAGCGATCACCAAGGCCGGCTTCACGCCCGGCGACGACATCGCCATCGCGCTCGACCCCGCCACCAGCGAGATCTTCCACGACGGCGCCTACCACCTCACCGGCGAAGGCAAGGTGCTGTCGCCGACGGAGATGACCGACTACTGGAAGCGTCTCGTCGACACCTACCCGATCGTCTCGATCGAAGATGCGATGGACGAGAACGACTGGGAGGGCTGGGCCACGCTCACCGCGGCGATCGGCGACAAGGTGCAACTCGTCGGCGACGACCTCTTCGTCACCAACTCCACCCGGCTGCAGATGGGCATCGAACAGCGCGTCGCCAACTCGATCCTCGTGAAGGTCAATCAGATCGGCTCACTCACCGAGACCCTCGACACCGTCCAGCTGGCGACACGCCACGGCTACACGTCGGTGATGAGCCACCGCTCGGGCGAGACCGAGGACGCCACCATCGCCGACCTCGCCGTCGCCACCAACTGCGGCCAGATCAAGACCGGCGCCCCGGCACGCAGCGACCGCGTCGCCAAGTACAACCAGCTGCTGCGCATCGAGTCCCAGCTCGGCGACACCGCCGAATACCGCGGCCGCTCGGCGCTCGCGCCGCTCTGAATTCTCGGCCTCACCGCACGTCGGTGGCTGCGCAGTCGGGGTCGGCCTCGTCCGGCTCGTCGCTGGCGCTTCCCTCGCCGGCGTGCCACAACCCGCCTCGGCCTCGCGCCTCGTCCGGCTCCTCGCTGGCGCTTCCCTCCTGGTGGCGGGCTCGTCGTCCGCTGCGCTTCCTCCTCGCGCCGCGTCCGGCTCGTCGCTGGCGCTTCCCTCCTGGTGGCGGGCTCGTCGTCCGCTGCGCTTCCTCCTCGCGCCGCGTCCGGCTCGTCGCTGGCGCTTCCCTTCTGGTGGCGGGCTCGTCGTCCGCTGCGCTTCCTCCCCGCGCCGCGTCCGGCTCGTCGCTGGCGCTTCCCTCGCCGGCGTGCCACAACCCGCCTCGGCCTCGCGACGCGGCGGCGTGGTCCGACGGGTGGGACACAGCGAACGGGTGGCGCCGGCGCACGGCCGGGACCGGCCGCAGGCCGCAGCCCGGGCGTGTGGCGGTGACAGGACCCGTGAGCGGTACGTCCACGAGCGTGCCGCCGGAACCAACGACTCAGCTGCGAGAATGACGACGTGAGCCGCTCGCGCACCACCTCGATCCCGAGGCCGAAGGAACCTGCGAAGGCCTCCGACGAGGGGCGTTCGCGCCTCGGTGACTTCACGAGGCCCATCCCCGTCGACAAACGGATCTTCCGGCGACCCAAGCTGGCCCTGTTCAGCGGCGTCTTCGTCCTGGTGGTGATCGGCACGATCGCCGCAGCGGTGTTCATCCTGCCGGTGGGCACCTGGTTCGATCAGGACGAGCAACTCGCCCAACGCCAGGCCGAACTCGACGAACTGCAACGCGTCAACGGTCAGCTGTCGGGCGAGGTCGAGCGACTGCGCACCGACGACGGCGTCCGTGAAGCCGCTCGCGAAGAGATCGGCTTCGTCGAAGAGGGCGACCAGCGATCCACGATCCTGCCGCTGCCACCGGTCCCCCGCGACCTGCCCGACGGCTGGCCGTACAACGTGGTCACACAGATCTTCGCCGCTCGCACGGCTGGGTCGGCGCCGGCCGTCGCCGACTAGGTTCGGGCACGATCACACCGACCGATCGCTCCGGCGATCCGATCCACCACAAGGGGGCCCGACGTGGCCGGAAGCATCCTGGGGACCCGAGTACAGCGCAAGGAAGACCCCAAGTTCCTCACCACCGGCGGCATGTACGTCGACGACCTCCACGACGACCTCCTCGCCGGCGCCCTCCACGTGGTGTACGCCCGCTCCGCCGTCGCCCACGGCACGATCCTGTCGATCGACGTCGACGGCGCCAAGGACATGCCGGGCGTCGTGGGGGTGTTCACCGCCGAATCGCTCGGACTCGAGCCCGTGCCGTCGAGCTTCAACCCCGCCGTGGCGCGCACGATGCTCGCCAGCGACAAGGTCCGATTCGTCGGGGAACCGGTCGCGGCGATCGTCGCCGAGACCCTCGCCCAGGCGACCGACGCCGCCGAGATGGTGTTCGTCGACGTCGACTTCCTCCCGACGCTCGTCGACATCGAAGCGTCGATGGCCTCGGACACGCTCATCTACGACGCGGCCGGCTCCAACGCCGTGTTCGACACGACCGCCCTCGGCATGCCCGAGAACACTGCGGCCGACGACTACTTCGCCGACTGTGAAGTCGTCGTCACAGGACGCTTCCTCAACCAGCGTGTCGCCCCCTGCCCGCTCGAAGTCCGCGGCTCGGCGGCCACGTGGGTCGACGGCCGCCTGCACCAGTGGCTCTCCACGCAGCACGCCCAGGGCGTCAAGGCCCCGATCGCCGCCGCCAACGGCGTCGACGTGGACAAGATCCGGGTCATCACGCCGGACGTCGGCGGCGCGTTCGGTGCGAAGATCGGCACCTACGCCGAGGAAATGCTGCTCGGTCCGATCTCGAAGGCGCTCGGCCGCCCGGTCCGCTGGCGCGAGACGCGCAGCGAGTCGATGATGAACATGGGCCACGGTCGCAGCCAGCTGCAGTACGCCACGATCGGTGGCACCCGCGACGGCAAGGTGACCCATTACCAGCTGCACCTGTTCCAGGACGCCGGCGGGTTCATGGACGTCGGCGGCGTGCTCGGCTTCGCAATGACGCGCCCGATGGCATCGGCGGTCTACGACATCCCGAACATCGAGGTGCGTGCCACCACGGTGCTGACCAACACCACGCCGACGGTGCCGTACCGCGGCGCAGGTCGTCCGGAGGCGACCGCCGCGGCCGAACGAGCGATGGATCTGTTCGCCGCCGAGATCGGCAAGGACGCCGCCGAGGTGCGCCGGATGAACCTGATCCCCAAGTTCATGGAGCCGCACACCACGGCGATCGGCCAGTCGTACGACGTCGGCGACTTCGAAGGCGCACTCGACAAAGCGCTCGAAGCAGCGGGCTACGACGAACTCCGCGCCGAGCAGGCCCGCCGCCGGGAGGCCGGCGACGAGAAGCTGCTGGGGATCGGTGTCAGCGTCTACGTCGAGATCACCGGCGGCGTCGATCCGATGGGCGAGGCGGCGAAGATCGAGGTGCAGGACGACGGATCGGCGCTCGTGTACACCGGCACGTCACCGCACGGCCAGGGCCACGACACCTCGTGGTCGATGATCGCCAGCGACCAGACCGGCATCCCGATGGATCGCATCACCCTCATCTGGGGCGACACCGATCTGGTCCCCGAAGGTGGTGGCACGATGGGCTCACGTTCGCTGCAGGTCGGCGGCGCGGCGGTGAACAAGGCGTCGATCGAGCTGGTCGAGAAGGCCCAGAAGCTGGCGGCCTCGCTGTTGGAGGCCGACGAGGCCGACATCGTGCTCGACAAGGACACCGGCGCCTTCCACGTGGCCGGCACGCCGGCGGTTGCCAAGACGTGGGCCGACCTCGCGGTCGCCGCCAAGGGACAGGGCGACGACCTGACGATCGACACCCGCTTCGACGCCGGGCAGGCGACATTCCCGTTCGGTGCCCACGTGGCCGTGGTCGAGGTCGACACCGGCACCGGCCAGGTCAAGCATCTGCGCCAGGTCGCCTGCGACGACGCCGGCCGCGTCGTCAACCCGATGCTGCTCGACGGCCAGATCCACGGCGGCATCGCCCAGGGCACCGCTCAGGCGCTGCTCGAAGAGGTGCGCTACGACGAGGACGGCAACCCGGTCACCTCGAACCTCGCCGACTACGCGATGATCTCCGCCACCGAGCTGCCGAGCTTCGAGGTGATCCACATGGAGACGCCCACCTTCGTGAATCCGCTCGGCGCGAAGGGCATCGGCGAGTCGGGCACGATCGGCTCGACCCCCGCGGTGCAGTCCGCCGTCATCGACGCCCTGAGCCATCTCGGCGTCCGCCACATCGACATGCCCGCCACCGCCGAGAAGGTCTGGCGAGCCATCCAATCCGCAACGTGACCGTTACGCCAGGGGTCAGACCCCCGGCGTAACAGCCACTCGCGCGCACCAACCGACGACGTGTGACGCCGGGGGTCTGACCCCTGGCGTAACGAGAGGAGACGACAATGAGCACCACCGAGCATCCGCGTACCACCTTCACCTCGTTCGAGGAGTCGACCGCCGAGGACTGGGCGATCATCGCGCCACAGCTGGCCATCACGCAGTCCCTCGTCGCCGAGCGCGTCATCGACCTGATGCGCGCGCTCGAGTCCGACCACGGCGGATTTCCCGTCAACCGGCTCGAGCACAGCCTGCAGACCGCCACCCGCGCCGAACGCGACGGCCGCGACGACGAATACGTGCTGTGCGCGCTGCTGCACGACATCGGCGACACGCTCAGCCCGTACAGCCACCCGGACATCGCGGCGGGCATCCTCAAGCCGTTCGTGTCGGAGGCCAACCACTTCATGGTCAAGCATCACGGCGAGTTCCAGGGCTACTACTTCTGGGACTACATCGGCCTCGACAAGAACGCCCGTGACAAGCACCGCGACTCGCCGTACTTCGAGTACACCGAGGAGTTCTGCGCCAAGTACGACCAGACCGCCTTCGACGCCGACTACATCAGCAACCCGCTCGAGCACTACGAGCCGCTCATCCGCGAACGCCTCCACGGCCGCTGACACACCCGACCGGCACCGGCCCGAACGATCCGGGAGCACAACAGCGCAGAGGGCTACCGTCGGCGTCGTGAACTACTCACCGATCGGCCGCCTGCAGCGTGCCCTCGCCATGGTGGCAGCGGTCGGCGTCATCGGCACCGTCGGATACTGGCTGTTCGGCATGAGCTTCACTGATGCCGCCTATCAGACGGTCACGACGGTCACCACGGTCGGGTTCCGCGAGCTGAAGGACTTCGACGCCGTCGAGCAGTGGTTCACGATCGTCATCATCATCACTGGCGTGTCGACGGTGCTGTACACCTTCACCCTGGGAGTGCAGGTGGTGGTGGAGGGACAACTACGAGACTTCGTCGGGAGGCGGCTCATGGATCGGGAGATCAGCAAGATGGCGGGCCACACGATCGTGTGCGGCTGGGGCCGCGTCGGTCGGGCCGTCGCCGAGGACCTCGTCGACGCCGGACACTCGGTGGTGGTGGTCGACGTCGACGCCGACCGCGTCGCCGACATCGCCCACCCGACCGTCGTCGGTGACGCCACGCTCGACTCCACGCTGCGCACCGCCGGCATCGACCGCGCGAAAGCCCTCGTCGCAGCGCTGGAAGGTGACGCCGAGAACCTGTTCGTGACGCTCTCGGCGAGAGCGATCGTGCCCGAGTTGTTCATCGTGGCCCGCGCCCGCCAGGACGAGAGCGTCCCGAAGCTGGCCAACGCCGGCGCCGACCGCGTCGTCAACCCTCAGGAGCTCGGCGCCGCCCGCATGGCCTCGTTCGTCGCCCGTCCGCACGTCGCCGAGTTCGTCGACGTCGTGATGCACGAACGCTCGCTCGAGTTCCGCATGCAGGAGTACGACGTGCCGGAACGCTCGCTCCTCGCCGGCCAGACACTGCGCGAGGCCGACCTGCGCAAGCGGGCGGGCATCCTGGTGCTGGCGCTGCGTCTGGTCGACGGCACCTTCACCACGAACCCCGATCCGGACACCGTCATCGAACCGCACCAGATCCTGATCGCCGTGGGGACCGACACCGACTTCGACCACCTCGACAAGATCGCACGATGAGCCACTTCCACTCGCAGCGCACTGCGACCCACGTCCTGCTCGACCTCGACGGGACCATCTCCGACTCGTCTCCCGGCATCGGCCGTTCACTGCAGCACGCATTCGCAGCGTGCGGATACGAACCGCCGACCGACGAGCAGGTCCGCACCGTGATCGGGCCACCGTTCGAGATCGGCCTGCCCACGCTCGGTATCCACGTCGACGACGTCGAACGGGTCGTGTCGGCCTATCGGGAACGCTACGAGGACGTCGGCCTGTTCGAGAACACCATGTACCCCGGCATCGTCGACATGCTCGACGCCCTCGCCGCTGCAGGACACACCCTGTCGATCGCCACCGCGAAGCCCGAACCGACGGCGAGGCGGATCATCGAACACTTCGGCCTCACCGACCGCTTCGGCGTCCAGGCGGGAGCGACCCAGGAGGCCGGCACCGGGCGCCGCACCAAGGCCGAGGTGATCAACTACGCCCTCATCTGCCTGCAGATGAGCCCGTCCGACCTGGCGCGCGTCATCATGGTGGGCGACCGCGACCACGACGTGGAGGGTGCGCACCTGAACGGCATCGACTGCATCGGCGTGACGTGGGGGTTCGGGTCGGCCGAGGAACTCCACGGCGCCGGCGCAGCTGCACTGGTCCATCATCCGAGCGAAGTTGCCGCAACCGTCATGGCGACGTACCGTTCCTGACGGCAATGAGTACCACCGCCGACCAACCACCGATCGACACCGCCGTGTCGCCTGCCGCCTGCCCCGCGGTCGAGCAGTCCAACTCGTCGGCGGATCGGTTCATGCGGCGTCTGCTACGCCTGCCCGAAGGCCGCACGTCGACCGCAGCCGAGGCCCGCTCGGCGTTCCAGACGTCGTTGTTCATCAGCACGTGCCGGTGCACGTTGATGTACATCGTGTTCCCGTTCGTCCTGCCGGCGGTCGGCATCGCCCGAGGGGTGGGGCCGTACATCGGCATCATCATCGGCCTCCTGGCCATGGTGTCGATCGTCTACAGCATCCGTCGCTTCTGGCGCGCTGACCACTCGAAGCGTTGGCACTACACGGCGTTCGGCACCGTGATCATCTGCTTCCTGGTCTATCTCGCCGTCAAGGACTTCTCGACCATCCTGTCCTGATCGGGTCCCCAGGTCGGGGTCCGAAACGTCCAACCACCCGTTCGCGTTCCGGTCTGCGTCTGCGTCCGCATCCCGGTGCGCGTCTCGGTGTCGACGCGGCGGTCCCGATGGTGCATGATGTCATCCGGCGCCGCAGGCAGCGGCCGCTCATCCACCACGACATCACTTGGGGGCATCAGTGGAGATCACCGTCACCGTCAACGGCACGGAGCACACCCACGACGTCGAGCCGCGCACGCTGCTCGTGCAGTACATCCGCGAACACGTCGGGTTGACCGGCACCAACATCGGCTGCGACACGTCGTCGTGTGGCGCCTGTTCGCTGCACCTCGACGGTGAGGCCGTCAAGAGTTGCACCGTGCTCGCCGTGCAGGCCGACGGCGCCGACATCCGCACGATCGAGGGCATGGCTGCCGCCGACGGAACGCTGCACCCGATGCAGCAGGCGTTCATGGAGAACCACGGCCTGCAGTGCGGCTACTGCACACCCGGCATGGTGATGGCCGCCACCAGCCTGCTGGAGGAGAACCCGAACCCGACCGAGGAGGAGGTCCGTATCGGCCTCGAGGGGAACCTCTGCCGGTGCACCGGCTACCACAACATCGTCAAGTCCGTCCTCGCCGCCGCCTCGGCAGGAGCCTGAGCAACCAACCGTCACATGCTGCCGGGCCAAACGTGAAGTGTCACGTTTGGCCCGGCACGGTATGACACTTCGAAGTCCACTGGATGGGGGTCCAGACATGACAATCACCGAAGATCCGACGACCGACACCGGGATGATCGGCAGCCGACAGCTCCGCAAGGAGGACCCGGTCCTGCTCACCGGCGAGGCGGTGTTCACCAACGACATGAAGGTGCCCGGCGCACTGCACATGGCGGTGCTGCGCAGCCCGTACGCGCACGCCAAGATCGTCTCGATCGACACCAGCGCCGCCGCGGCGATGGCCGGGGTCCACGCCGTGTACACCGGTGCCGACCTGACCGACCTGTGGGCTGCGCCGATGCCGTGCGCGTGGCCGGTCACCGACGACATGCTCAACCCGCCGCACCACCCGCTCGCCACCGGCACCGCCAACTTCGTCGGTGACGGCGTGGCGGTCGTGCTCGCCGAGAGCGACGCGATCGCCCACGACGCGATCGAGGCGATCGACGTCACCTACGACCCACTCGAGGCCGTCACCGATCTCGAAGACGCGCTGTCCGATCGTGTGATCGTCCACGAGGACCTCGGCACCAACACCTCGTACACGTGGAACCTGCTCGTCGAGGAGACCGACGGCGCCGTGCAGCGGGCGTTCGACGAAGCGGCCTACACCGTCAGCGAGCGCTACGTCCAGCAACGACTGATCCCGATGGCGATGGAACCTCGCGCCGTCGTCGCCGTGCCGCAGCCGTTCGGCGGCGACATGACGCTGTACACCTCCACCCAGATCCCCCACGTGCTCAAGGTGATGGTCGCCGTCACGCTCGGCGTGCCCGAGCACCAGCTCCGCGTCGTCGCTCCGGCGGTCGGTGGCGGCTTCGGCGCCAAGCTCGACGTGTACGCCGAGGAACTGCTCTGCGTGGCCCTCGCCCGCAAGCACGGCGGACCGGTGCGCTGGAACGAGACGCGCTCCGAGAACACCGTCGCCAGCATCCAAGGTCGCGGCCAGATCCAACACGTCGAGCTGGCCGCCGACTCCAACGGCAAGCTGACCGCGGTCCGCATCCGCCTCACCGCCGACATGGGCGCCTACCTCCAGCTGATCACCCCGGGCATCCCGCTGCTCGGCGCGTTCCTCTACGCCGGCGTCTACGACCTGCCCAAGGCGTACGACTTCTCGTGCACGGGCGTGTTCACCACGCTCACTCCGACCGATGCCTACCGCGGCGCGGGCCGTCCCGAGGCCACCTATGCGATCGAACGGGCGATGGATGCGCTGGCCCGCGAGGTCGGCGCCGATCCGCTGGAGTTCCGACGCCGGAACTTCATCCGCTCCGACCAGTTCCCCTACGAGGCCTTCAGCGGGCTCGTCTACGACTCGGGCGACCACGACAAGGCAGCCACGATCGCCGCCGACCTGATCGACTACGACGGCGTCAGGGCCCGCCAGGCGACACAGAATGTCGAGGGTTCGACGAAACGCCTCGGTCTCGGCGTGTCGAGCTACTTCGAGATGTGCGGACTCGCACCATCACGGGTGCTCGCCTCGCTGAACTACTCCGCCGGGGGTTGGGAGGCCGCCACGGTGCGCATCCTGCCGACCGCCAAGGTCCAGGTCGTCACCGGCACCTCGCCGCACGGACAGGGCCACGAGACCGCCTGGTCGATGATCGTCGCCGACAAGCTCGGCATCGACCCCGCCGACGTCGACGTCCTGCATTCCGACACGGCGATCGCGCCACTCGGCATGGACACCTACGGATCACGTTCGCTGCCCGTCGGTGGCGTCGCCGTCGCGATGGCCTGCGACAAGGTGATCGAGAAGGCCAAGCAGATCGCCGCCCACCAGATGGAGGCCGACGCGGCCGACCTGGAATTCGTCGACGGCGAGTTCCGCGTGGCGGGGACCCCCTCGAAGTCGACGCCGCTCGCCGCCATCGCGTTCGCCGCCTTCACCGCCCACGACCTGCCCGACGGCCTCGAGCCCAACCTCGAGGCCCAGGTCACCTACGACCCGCCGAACTTCTCGTGGCCGTTCGGCACCCACATGTGTCTCGTCGAGGTCGACACCGAGACCGGCGACGTCGACGTGTTGCAGTACGTCGCCGTCGACGACTGCGGCAACCAGGTGAACCCGTTGATCGTCGAGGGCCAGGTGCACGGCGGCGTGATCCAGGGCCTGGCGCAGGCACTGTACGAGGGCGCCGACTACGACTCCGACGGCAACCTGCGCACGTCGACCCTCGCGGAGTACCTGGTGCCGGCGGCGAGCGACGTCCCGCCGATCACCCTCGGGCACTCGGTCACCCCGTCGCCGACCAATTCGCTCGGCGTCAAGGGCGTCGGCGAAGCTGGCACGATCGGATCAGCACCCGCCGTCATGAACGCCATCGTCGATGCGTTGTCCGGGCTGGGAGTCCACGACGTGTCCATGCCGGCGAGCCCCAACACCGTCTGGAACGCCATCGCGTCCGCCCGCTCTTCCTCGCCCGACAGCACCAACCCCGGAGGCCACCAGTGATTCCCGCACCGTTCGACTACGTCCGCGCCGAGTCAGCCGAAGAAGCGATCAGCCTCGTCGGCCAGCACGGCGACGAGGCCAAGTTCATCGCCGGCGGGCACAGCCTCCTGCCGATGATGAAGCTGCGGCTCGCCCAGCCCAGCGTGCTGATCGACATCGGACGGCTGTCCGACCTGTCGTACATCCGCGACGAGGGCGATCACGTCTCGATCGGCGCGATGACCCGTCACATGGACGTCGAGACCTCCGATGTGCTCAAGCAGCACGTGCCGCTGCTCGCCCATGCCGCCAGTTACGTCGGCGACCCGCAGGTGCGCCATCGCGGCACGCTCGGCGGCACGATCGCACACGCCGACCCGGCCTCCGACCTGCCCGCCACCACGTTGGCGCTCGGTGCCACCTACGTCGCCCAGGGCCCGAACGGCACCCGCGAGATCGCGGCGGCCGACTTCTACCGCACGTTCTTCGAGTCCGCTCTCGAGCCCGACGAGATCCTCACCGAAATCCGCGTGCCGAAGATGAACGGCGCCGGCTGGAACTTCCAGAAGTTCAACCGTCGTGCCCAAGACTGGGCGATCGTCGGCGTGGCAGCGTGGCGCAACGGCGACCAGGCCGGCGTCGGACTCGTCAACATGGGCTCCACACCGATCCTCGCCACCAGTGTGGCCGCAGCGATCGCGAGCGGGGCCAGCGCCGCCGACGCCGCCGAGCAGGCCGCCGCCGACGCCGATCCGCAGGCCGACCTGAACGCCAGCGTCGAGTACCGCCAGCACCTCGCCCGGGTCCTCACCCGTCGGGCACTCGAAGCCGCCACGTCCTGATCCTCACCGAGATGTGACGCACACGTCGCGCGCCGCGCTCGACGGGAGCGCGCATCGTCGGATGAGGAGCCGCCGGTCGGCGCCCCGTCGACGCGTCCCCGGGGGCGTCACGAGCGGCGCGCCGCTCGCCGCCACGCGGCAGGGCCTAACGTGGCGCCGATGTCCGAGCCGACCGTGACGGTGAACCCGGTCGTGCGCGGTGTCGTGCTGTCGGCGATCGTGGCGCTCGCCGGCCTGCTCGCCGTGCTGTTGCACCGCAGTGGACACACCCAGGGCGACGACTTCGCCCTGTACCTCCGCCAGGCCCGCAGCGTGTTCGACGGCGACATGAGCCAGGTGGTGGCCGACAACCGGTTCGCCGTGCTGAACTCCGACGACGCCTTCAGCCCGATCGCCTACCCGTGGGTCTGGCCCCTGCTCCTGTCGCCGTTCGTGCATGCGTGGGGCTTCGACTACGACCGTCTCAAGCTCGTCGAGGTCGCCACGTTCTGTGTCTGGCTGGTGCTGCTGCACGGCATCGTGCGGCGGCGGATCGGCTGGTGGCCGGCGATCGCCATCGTCGCCGTCTTCGCCACGGCGCCGGCGTATCTGTCGCACACCGACCAGCTGCTCAGCGAGTTCCCGCATCTCGCCGCCGTGGCGTTGGTGATCTGGTGCTACGACCGGATCCGGCGCCACGCCACCCTGCTCACGGCATCGACCGGCTGGCTGATCGCACTCGGCGCGTTGATCGCACTCGCCTTCAACGTGCGCCGTGAATCGATCGTGCTGCTCGCCGTGATCGGCGCGATGGCGGCGTACGACGTCGTCGTCGAGACGCTCCGTGACCGCGCCGGCACCGGAGGGTCGTGGCCGAGGGCGCTGTGGACGACCGTCCGCATCCGGGTGCGGGCGATCCTGACCCCGTTCATCGCGTTCGCCGCCACCGCTGCGTTCGCGCAGCTGTTGCTGCCCACCGAACTCCTCCCCGACAACGGCAACAGTTCGGCCTTCCTCGACGACCGTATGGGCGAGTACCCCGCCATCCTCAGCGATCAGCTGGGTCTCGGAGAGCACACGGTGATCGGCATCACCGTGCTGCTGCTGGCGGCGCTCGGCGCGGTGATCGGCGTCCGGAGACGACCGGCGCTCGACGGGCCGCTGCTGTTGCTGGCGTTGCTCAGCGCCGTGGCGGTGAGCACACACCTGCGACGCGTGGATCGCTACTGGTTCCAGATCACGCCGTGGGTCGTGTACTTCGCGACCGTGGCGCTGCTGGCCACCACCGGTTGGCTGGTCGCCCGACGTGGCCGGCGCACATCGATCGTCCGCCTCGCCACCGCAGTGGCGCTCGTCCCACTCGGCGCAGTCGTCGTGGCACACGCCGTCGTGCTCACGGGCGACATCTCCGACGTCCGGGAGTACAACGACGCCGGACGCGTGCAGTCCGGCCCGTCGAACCCGACGGTGGCGCCGATCTTCGAGGCGGTGGAGTCGCTGACTCCCCCCGATGCGATCGTGGCCTACTTCCGGGCGCGCACGATGACGTTGTTGACCGACCGGCGCGCGTTCCAGACCAAGGACCTCGACCGGATCATCGGACGCGCCGATTACTACGCCCAGCGGCGCAATTCCACGTACTGGCAGCCGGAACTCGGCCTCGCTGACGCGCGCTTGGCGGGCTTCGAGGAGGTGTGGTCCGACCAGCGTTGGATCCTGTGGCGCGTGCCCGACCCGCCGACGTGACGTCGGGGGTCGGCGGTGGGTCGATACGCTCCCGCGAGCGAACCGCCATGAGCACGACCCACGACGCTTCCGCCGCCAGCGGCACCACCCCGACCGGGAACACGTACGACAAGTACGGATCGACCAACCCGATCGAGCGGCGGATGATGCGCGGCTTCTTCGACGCCCTCGACCGCTACCTCGACGAGACCACACCGACACGCATCTTCGAGATCGGCATCGGCGAAGGGATCGTCACGAGCCGGGTGATCGAACGCTTCGCCGGCGTCCCGGTCATCGGTCTCGACCTCCCGGACGAGGAACTGGCTGCGCAGTGGCAGTCACGGGAGCTCTCGTGCGCGTTCGGCGACGCATCGGGCCTGCCCTTTCCCGACGCCGCCTTCGATCTCGTCCTCGCCATCGAGGTGTTCGAACACCTTCCCGATCCCGCGGCGGCGATGACCGAGCTGGCCCGCGTCTGCTCCGGTTCGCTGATCGCGTCGGTGCCGCTGGAGCCGATCTGGCGGATCGGCAACATGGCCCGCGGCCGCTACCTCCGCGAACTCGGCAACACACCGGGACATGTCAACCACTGGACGCACCGCGGGTTCGAGCGCCTCGTCGCGTCACGATTCGATGTCGTCGATCGGGCGACGCCGCTGCCGTGGACGATGGTCCTGGCCACCTCTCGCCCGCCCGGCGTCGACCGCTCGGCCTGAGCGATGACCCGGTCACGGCTCGTCAACCTGATCGGGATCGCGATCGGTGTCGCCGGTGTCGCCTTCGTCGCTCGCCGGATCGTCCGCGACCGCTCCGAGATCGCTGATGCACTCTCTTCGGCCGAGCCGATCTGGCTGGCCGTCGGCGGCGTCACCGGCCTGATCGCCATGTCGCTGATCGGCGTGAACTGGCTGCTGATCCTGCGCCGTGCCGGCGCGGCGGCGCCCTGGCGCCGGGGGATGTCCTGGTTCTTCGTCGGCCAACTCGGCAAGTACGTGCCCGGCGGCATCTGGCCGATCGTCGGGCAGGCCGAACTCGCCCACCGCGGCGCCACGCCGCGTGGTGCCGCCTACTTCTCGACGGCGATGTCGATGGTCGCCACGTTCCTCGCCGCGGCGGCGGTGGCTGCAGGCGCTGGGCTGATCTCACCGTCCGACGGTCGGGTGCTGCCGTCACTGCTCGCGGTCGGACTGGTGGTGGGGTTCGTCGTGCTCGCCGCCCCGGCCGCCCGGTCGGCGGTCCACGATCTCGCTGCGCGGACGACCGCACGGGAACTGCGCCTTCCCGAACCCCGATGGTTCCTGCTCCTCGTCGTCCGGCACGTGCCCGTCTGGTTGGCCTTCTCCGGGATGAACGTGTTCGCCGTCGTGGCGTTGGGCACCGACCTCGACGCCTCGCTCGTGGTCGAGCTGATCTTCGTGACGTGCATCTCGTGGATGGCCGGATTCGTCGTCGTCGGAGTGCCCGGCGGGATCGGGGTGCGCGAGACGATCTTCATCTCGATGACCACCGCATCGCTCGGCGCAGGTGTCGCCGTGTCGGCAGCCGTGCTCAGCCGGGTGGTGTCGATCGCCGTCGACCTCGCCGCAGCGGCAGCCTCCGTTCCCATCGCACGGACAGCGCCGGCGACCGTGCCGCTCGACGCCGACCGGGCCGATCAGCACACCGCCGACCGTTACGCTGCGCCGTGATGTCGAACGCCGGTGATTCCCCGGTCGCTCTGCGGAGGCAGATCCGTTGAAGCTGATCATCCAGATCCCCTGCTTCAACGAGGAGGAGACCCTTCCGATGACGCTCGCCGACCTGCCACGCGAGGTGCCGGGCGTCGACGTGGTCGAATGGCTCGTGATCGACGACGGCAGCACCGATCGGACCGTCGAGGTGGCACGCGAGCTGGGTGTCGACCACATCGTGTCGCACGGTCGCAACCGTGGGCTCGCCGCGGCCTTCATGACCGGGCTCGACGCCAGCCTCAGAGCCGGTGCCGATGTGATCGTCAACACCGACGCCGACAACCAGTACCAGGCCTCGTCGATCCCCGCCCTCGTGACGCCCGTGCTGGCCGGCCGCGCCGACATGGTCGTCGGCGAGCGTCCGATCGCTCAGATCGACGACTTCTCACGCAGCAAGAAGCTGCTGCAGCGATTCGGGAGTTCGGTCGTGCGTCGCTTCTCCGGCACGGGCGTGCAGGACGCCGCCAGCGGCTTTCGCGCCTACAGCCGTGATGCCGCCATGCGGGTGCAGGTGTTCGGCAAGTACACCTACACGATGGAGACCATCGTGCAGGCCGGCTGGAACGGCATCGCCATCGAGTCGGTGCCGATCGGGGTGAACCCGAAGACGAGGGAGTCCCGCCTGGTCACGAGCAGCACCCGCTACGTGTGGCGATCGGCGCAGGCGATCGTGCGCAGCTTCGTGCTGTACAAGCCGTTCCGGTTCTTCTTCCTGATCGGTCTCGTGCCGTTCGTGCTCGGCGCGTTGCTGATGCTGCGCTGGCTCGGGCTGTACGTGCTCGAGGAGGAGTACACCAGTCGCGTCCCGAGCCTGCTCGCCGGGATCGGCCTGATCGTGCTCGCCGCACAGATGTGGGCGGTGGCGTTCCTGGCAGATCTCCAGGCAGCGAACCGCCGGGTGCTCGAGGATCTACGCCTGCGAGCATCGCGTGCCGACTACGGCGACGCGCCGCCCGGCTCGTGAGACGGCTGCGATCCGCCGGCGCCGTCGTCGCTGCGGCGGCCGTGATCGCCGGCGGCAGCACCGCACTGGTCGGTTGCTCCGACGACGCTCCAACCGACGCGAGGTCCCCGGACACCACCACGACCTCCGACACCACCACGAGCGGCGACACCGTCCCCTCCTCCGTCACCACCCCGTCCTCCGACACCACCACGACCGGCGGCGCCTCGACCGACACGAGCAACCCGCCCGCGCGTCTCGCGACGGAGCTCGACGCCGCTGGATTCGCCGCCCGCCTCTCGGCGGACCACGCGACGATGGTCGACGCAGCGGCCGGCCCCGACGAGCGCGAGCGCGCCGGGGTCGATTACCAACTCGTCCTCCGCCAGCTCGCCGGCCGTGCCGATCTCGACGAGGATGTCCTCGCGGCCGTCGACCCGACCGCGCGCCCCGCCATCGAGCGGACCGTACGCGCCCGCCAGTTCCTCCAGCAGCGCAGCGCAACCCGGCCGCCGGTGCCGCTGCCCGACGAGCTTCCGGCGTGGACCATTCGCGAACCCGAACCGGTCGACGTGCTCCTCGCCCACTACGCCGAAGCCGAACAGCTCACCGGCATCGCCTGGTACTGGCTGGCAGCGATCCACCTGCAGGAGACCCGCATGGGGCGCATCGAGGGTGTGTCGACGGCCGGGGCGGTCGGACCGATGCAGTTCCTGCCCACGACGTGGGAGGTCTGCTGCACCGGCGATCCCACGGTCACGCGCGATGCGATCATCGGCGCCGCCACGTATCTCGCCCACAGCGGCGGCCCCGACGACATGGCGGCGGCGCTGTACCAGTACAACCCCAACGACGGCTATGTCGCCGTGGTCACCGCCTACGCGGAGAGCCTGCGCGACGAGCCGGAGTTGTACACCGGCTACCACGCGTTCCAGGTGTTCTTCGCCACCGCCGCAGGCACGGTGCGCCTGCCGATCGGCTACTCCGAGAGCGCTCCGATCGACGCCGCTGCGCACCTCGCCTCCCACCCGCACGACGCCGCCTGACCGCTCGACCGGCGCTGGCTGTCAGAGCAGGCCCAGGTAGGCGCCGCCGTCGACGTGGAGCTGCACGCCGGTGGTGAACTTGGCGGGTTCCCCACAGAGGAATGCCACCACCCGTCCGAAGTCGGCCGGGTCGCCCATGCGAAGCGACGCCTGCTGCTCCTCGTCGTACAGATCGGTGACCCGCGGCGTGCGGTGCAGGCCGGGCTGGACGCTGTTGACGGTGACGCCGTCCTCTGCGACCTCGAGTGCAAGCGTCTTCAGGAACCCCGTTGCGCCGGCGCGAGCGGTGTTCGACAGGATCAGCTGGCCGATCGGTTGGCGCACGGACAACGACGTGATCGCCACGACGCGTCCCCACCGGCGCTCCTGCATCGCGGGCACCGCGGCCTTGCACATCGCCACGACCGACAACAGGTTCAGCTCCAGCGCCGCGGGATACGCCTCGACGGGCGTCGAGGCGAACGTCCCCGGCGGCGGTCCCCCGGCGTTCGGTACGAGGATGTCGACGGCGCCGAGCGCATCGGCGGCCTGCTCGACGAACCGTGCGGCCCCGTCCGGCGTCGACACATCGGCGACGATCGGCACGCATCCGTGGCCGACCGTCTCGGCGGCCGCCGCGAGTCGGTCGGGATCGCGGCCGCAGATCGCCACGTGGACGCCTTCGCCGGCGAGCGCCACAGCCGACGCGAGGCCCAATCCCGACGACGCTGCCGCCACAGCGGCGCGGCGCCCGCTGATGCTCAGTTCCATCGCACCACCGTATGACATCGCCGCAACCGCCGGCGACCCGTCACCACCGCATCGGCGACCCGTCACCACCGCATCGACCCGCCTGCACGACGTCACCCCGTCGGGCGGGCGAACGGTACGATCTGGCCCCAGTGAGATCATGAGCGACCAATCCAGCAACGGCGACCATCCGTACGACCAGCGAGCCCTCGATGCAATCGCCGACGCGGAGCCGTATCCGTTCTGGCTCGAGAGCGCCGACATACCTGAGTCCAACCCGACGCTGGTGCGCGACGAGCACTGCGACTTGTGCATCGTCGGAGGCGGCTACACGGGACTGTGGACCGCCGTCATCGCGAAGGAGCGCGATCCGTCACGCGACGTCGTGCTGATCGACAAGGGCGAGGTCGGCGGCGCCGCCAGCGGACGCAACGGCGGATTCATGGAGGCATCGCTCACCCACGGTGTCGGCAACGGCATCGACCGCCACGCCGACGAGATCGACACGCTCGAAGAGCTCGGCCTGCGCAACCTGAACGAGATCGAGGCGGCGATCGAGCGCTACTCGATGGACTGCGACTACGAGCGCAACGGCGTGATCGACGTCGCCCACGTCAACCATCCCCCCTCCTATCTCGACGAGCTGCGCGAGGAGCACGAGCTGCTGCGTTCGATGGGCCAGCAGGTTCGTTGGCTCGATCAGGACGCGATGCGTGCCGAGGTCAACTCGCCGACCTACACCGGCGGGCTGTTCCGGATGGGCCGGGCGGCCCTCGTCGATCCCGCCAAGCTCGCCTGGGAACTCAAGCGCGTCGCCGAGGAACTCGGTGTCCGGATCTACGAACACACCCGCGCCACCTCGGTCGACAAGGACGGGCGTGGCGTCGCCGTCGTCACGCCGCTCGGCACGATCCGCTGCGCCAACGCCGTGCTCGGCACCAACGCCGACAAGCCGCTGTTGAAGCGCATCAGCCAGTACATGGTGCCGGTGTACGACTACTGCCTGGTGACCGAACCGCTCTCGTCCGAGCAGCTCGACCGCATCGGCTGGGCCCACCGCCAGGGACTCTCCGACATCACCAACCAGTTCCACTACTACCGGCTCACCTCCGACGACCGGATCCTGTGGGGCGGCTACGACGCCATCTACTTCTGGGGATCGAAGGTGTCGACGGAACAGGAGAGCCGCCCGGAGACCTGGGCCAAGCTGTCCGCCCACTTCTTCGAGACGTTCCCCCAGCTCGACGACGTCACGTTCACCCACACCTGGGGTGGAGCGATCGACACGAGCACCCGGTTCTCGGTGTTCTTCGGGTCCGCGCTGTCGAACCGGGTGGTCTACGCCGTCGGCTACACCGGCCTCGGCGTGGCGGCCACCCGATTCGCGGCATCGACGATGCTCGACCTGCTCGCCGGTCGCAAGTCGATCGCCACCAAGACCGACTTCGTCAGGGACAAGCCGCTGCCGTTCCCGCCCGAACCCTTCCGGTTCATCGGGATCCAGGCCACCCGCTGGTCGCTCGACCGCGAGGACCGCACCGGCAAACGCAACGCCTGGCTGCGCACGCTCGACCGGATGGGTCTGGGCTTCGACTCCTAGCGCGTGCCCGGCGAGACCGTGCCCGGCGCGAGCGCCGTCGGATCCTTGGTCAGCACCACGATCGAGCGGGGACCGACCGTCACCGACGTCCCGACGACCGGTCGATCGCCGACACCCAGCGGTTCATCCACGGCCGGTTCGACCGTGGTGTCGATCGTCAGGCGCCAGGCGCCGGGCACCTGCAACGTGAACTCGACGGGTTCCCACCACATGTTCGCCATCACGTAGAGCCCGTCGACCGCCCAGGCGATCGACCGCGACTCGTGACCGGTGTCCGGTTCGCCGCTCGCGCCGAAGGTCACCAGCCGGCTCCCCCACCGGTCAGGGTCCCACAGCACCGGGTGCGCCGCCCGTACGGCGATCACATCGCGCACGAACAGTTCGTGGCGGCACCAGTCGGCCGCCCGATCCCAGTCCAGCCACGACGTCGGGTTGTCCTGGTTGTAGGCGTTGTTGTTGCCGCCCTGCGTGCGGGCGAACTCGTCGCCCGCGACGAACATCGGCACCCCGTGGCTGAACAGCAGCAGGCAGATGGCGTTGCGAAGCTGTCGGCGCCGCAACGTCATCACCTCGTCGGGCACGTCGACGTCGCCTTCCCAACCACAGTTCCACGAGCGGTTGTGGTGATGGCCGTCGGTGTTGTCCCAGCCGTTGGCCGCATTGTGCCGATGGTCGTAGGCGACCAGGTCGTACATCGTGAAGCCGTCGTGGGCGGTCAGGAAGTTCAACGAACACATCGGCGAGGTGAACAGGTCGGGGCTTCCCGCGAGGCGCTTCACCATCAACGGCACGGTGCCGGGCTCACCACGAAGGAAGCCGCGGGCGTCGTCGCGGAACTCGCCGTTCCACTGCATCCACCGCTGGTCGGGGAAATCGGGCCCCAGCAGGTAGCGGGCCATGTCCCACGGTTCGGCGATCACGCGGACGCCGCGCCGTTGGCCCCAGTCGCCGATGGCGCGCACGAAGTCGGCATCGCGGGCGAGCACGGCGGCGAGGTCGAACCGGAAGCCGTCGACGCCGAGATCGGCGAACCGGTCGAGCGCCTCCATGATCAGGCGCCGGGATTGCGGCGAGTAGGCGTCGACCACGTTGCCGGTGCCGGCGTCGTCGAGATAGGTCCCGTCGGGTCCCACGACGTAGTACTCGCGTTCGTCGAGGATCCGCAACGAGTACGACGGCCCCGTCCGATCGGACTCGGTGGTGTGGTTCATCACGACGTCGAGCCACACCTCGATGTCGTGGTCGTGAGCGGCCGACACCAGATCGGCGAGTTCTTCGGCGGGATGCTCACCGGCCGCGTATTGGCGGTGGACCGCACCGAACACGAGCGGCATGTAGCCCCAGAAGTTGCCCTCGTCGGGGTCGAACTGATGGACGGGGAGCAGCTCGAGCACCGAGACGCCGAGCTGTTCGAGGCGTGGCAGTTCGTCGATCGCCGCCCGGTACGTGCCGGCGTCGGGACGCCGGCGACCGGCGGTGAGACCGCGCACGTGCGCTTCGTAGACGACCAGCGGTCGGGTCGTACGGCGCTGCGGGCGCGGCGACGGCCACGGGGCGGCGACCGCACGCGGGAACGCCGCCGGGTCGAGCACGCCACCGGGCTTGTTCGCCTCACGGGAGTGGCCGGCCGGAAACCACACCTCGGTCGCTCGCGGATCGAGTGCCAGGCGCTCACCGTCGAGCGCCAGCACGTATCGGCAGCCGACCGGCACCCGACCGACCCAATCACCGGTGACCGGGTCGCGTTCGAGAGCGATCCGGGCGCCGTCGTCGATGCAGACCTGCATCGAGCGGGCCCCGGATGCGTGGATCGCGATGTCGAATCCGTCGTGACTGCGTGCGCGGCCGTCACCGTCGCGTTTGCCAGGATCGCCGCCCATCCGCACATGATGCCCGGAAAGTTCGGCGGTGCGGCGGAGCAGACGTCACACCGAGGGCTCGGGTAGCGTCGTCACGATGACTCCCGACACCGTCGCCGGCGCACTCGCTCGCCACGGCTACCTGCCAGACGAGGGGATCTCGACGGCGGTGTTCCTGGCGATGACGCTGCACCGCCCGCTGCTGCTCGAAGGCGAGGCGGGCGTCGGCAAGACCGAGCTGGCCAAGACGCTCGCGACCGCCACCGGCGGCCCCCTGATCCGCCTGCAGTGCTACGAGGGCATCGACGTCTCCCAGGCGGTGTACGACTGGGACTACGCCCGCCAGCTGCTGCACCTGCGCGCCACCGAGGCGACCGGCGAGTCCGCCACCCGGACCGCTGACGAGCTCGAATCCGAACTCTACGGTGAACGGTTCCTGGTCAAGCGGGCACTGCTGCGGGCGATCGAACCGGTCGACGGACCTCCACCGGTCCTGCTGATCGACGAGATCGACCGCGCCGACGACGAGTTCGAGGCCTACCTCCTCGAGGTGCTGTCCGATTTCCAGATCACGATCCCCGAAGTGGGCGTGTTCCGTGCCGAACGGCCGCCGATCGTCATCCTGACCTCCAACCGCACCCGCGACGTCCACGACGCCCTCAAACGACGCTGCCTCTACCACTGGGTCGAGCATCCGGGCTTCGAACGCGAAGTGGCGATCGTCAAGCTGCGCGTGCCCGGCATCGAGGCGGGACTCGCCCGGCAGGTCGCCGGTGCCGTCGAGGCGTTGCGCGGCCTGTCGCTGTACAAGCCGCCGGGCGTCGCCGAGACGATCGACTGGGCGACCGCGCTGGGACAGCTCGGAGCCACCGAACTCGACGAGCACGTGGTCGCCAACACCCTCGGCACGGTCGTCAAGTATCGCGAGGACAGCCAGCGTGTCGAACAGCACGGCATGGTCCACCTCGTACAGCAGGCGGTCGCCGCCGGGATCGCTCACAGCGAAGTCCCCGGCCAACTGACCCTCGACGGATCGTGACCGAAGCCGTCACCGCCTCGTCACCGGCCGACATCGCGGTGGCGTTCACCCAGATCCTGCGCGGTCTCGGCGTGAGCGTGCCCACCAGCAGCACCCACACGTTCGCCGCCGCGCTGTGCAGCACCGGACTCGGCGAACGCGACACGACCTACTGGGTCGGCCGAGCCACCCTGATCCGACGGATGGAGGACATCGCGCTCTACGACCGCGCCTTCGCCGTGTTCTTCGAAGGGCGCCGCACGAGCGGGATCGACGACGTCACCGAGCCGCTGTCGATCACGATCGCCGTCGACACCGACGACGAATCCGGTGACGGCGACGACGGGACCGGCGACGGCGACGACGACGTGGTCGAGCTGCGGTTCTCGGCGACGGAGGTCCTGCGGCACAAGGACTTCGCCGACTACTCCCCCGACGAACTCGCCCAGGCCCAGGAAATGATGAGCCACCTCCGCCTCAGCGGCGCGCCCCGCGCCTCGTTGCGTCGCGGGCCCACGCCACGGCGCACGTCGATGCCCGACATCCGCCGCACCGTGCGTTCCACCATCCGTGCCGGCGGCGAGCCGATCGAACGCCACCACCTCGCGCCCACGCCACGGCTCCGCCGGCTCGTCCTGGTCCTCGACGTCAGCGGATCGATGGAGCCCTACGCCCGTGCACTGCTGCGCTTCGTCCACGCCGCCGTCGCCGGCCGCCAGAAGGTCGAGGCGTTCGCCCTCGGGACGCGCCTCACCCGCATCACCCGAGAACTCACGAGTCGCGATCCCGACATCGCCGTGCGCGCCGCCGGGGAACGGGTCTCCGACTGGAGCGGCGGCACCCGCCTCGGCAGCGGACTGCGCCAGTTCAACGACCAGTGGGGTGTGCGCGGCCTCGCCCGCAATGCCATCGTCGTGATCCTCTCCGACGGATGGGACCGTGGTGACCCCGACGAACTGGGCGCCGAGATGGAACGACTCCAGCGTGTGACGTACCGCCTGATCTGGGTCAACCCGCTCAAGGTGACCCCCGGCTACGCGCCGCTCGCCCGGGGAATGGCGGCCGCACTGCCCTATGTTGACCGTTTCGTGGAAGGTCACTCCGTGGCCGCCATGGAGGAACTGACCCGGGTGATCGCCGAGACCTGAGCGAGGCCCGGACACCGACGCAAGGAGCTGAACATGCAGGACCTGCTCGACGACATCGACCGATGGCGCAACGCCGGGCATCGCATCGCCGTCGCCCGCGTCGTCGACATCGAAGGCTCGGGTCCGCGCGAGCCGGGCGCGGCGATGGCCGTCACCGACGACGGCGAGGTCGCCGGCAGCGTGAGCGGCGGATGCGTCGAAGGAGCGGTGGTCGCCGAAGCGTTGTCGATCCTCGCCGGGGAACGTGAACCCGGAGTCGTCACCTTCGGCTACTCCGACGACGAGGCGTTCGCCGTCGGACTCACCTGCGGCGGCACGATCCACCTCTACATCGAGGAACTCGACTGGTGAGCGCCTCGGAATCGGGCGGTGGCACGCTGTTCGAGCGGTACGCGGAGCTGTTGCGGGCCGAACTCCCCGTCGCGCTCGCCACGGTGATCGACGGGCCCGATGTCGGTGCGAAGCTGCTCGTCGAGCCCGATCGGGAACCCATCGGGACGCTCGGTCATCCGGAGCTCGATCGGGTCGTGGCACGAGACGCGCTCGCGGAACTCGAAGCTGCGCAGTCCGGGGTCCGCAACTACGGGCCGAGCGGCCAGACGACCCCCGAGGACCTCATCGACCAGCCGACCGTGCGGGTCTTCGTGGAATCGCACGCCCCGCCGCCGCAGATGTGGATCTTCGGAGCCGTCGACTTCACCGCCGCACTGGCACGGGTGGCCAAGGTGCTCGGCTACCGGGTGGTGGTCTGCGACGCCCGCGAGGTGTTCGCCACCAGGCGGAGGTTCCCGATGGCCGACGAGGTCAAGGTCACCTGGCCGAAGCCGGTGTTCGACGAGCACGGCCACGAACTCGGATCCCGCGACGCCGTCTGCATCCTCACCCACGATCCCAAGTTCGACGTTCCAGCCGTTCGAGGGGCGCTCGCCACGCATGCCGGCTACATCGGGGTGATGGGAAGCCGGTCGACCCACGAGCGCCGCACCGAACGCCTCGTCGACGCCGGTGTCACCGCCGACGAGCTCGACCGGCTGATGTCGCCGATCGGCCTCGACATCGGCGCCCGCACGCCCGAGGAGACCGCCGTGTCGATCTGCGCCGAGATCATCGCCCGGCGCACCGGCCGCCACGTCCCCTCGCTCCGCGACGGCCATGGCGCCATCCATTCTTGATGGGCGGCCTCACGCCACGTCATCGCGCGACGACCGAGGTCGGCCGCCCTCCGGCTCGTCGCTGGCGCTTCCCTCGCCGGCGCGCCTGGGTCCGGGATCGCGAAGGCGATGAGCCAACCGCCCAAATACCGTCACTTCGCTCATCACCTCGCCCTTGTGCCATCGAGCGATGAGCCAACCGCCCACATGCGGTCACTTGGCTCATCACCTGGACATGGGCGGCTCTGGGCGGAGCGGCCGAGCACTCAGCTCGAGGGGTCGCCGAAGCGAACGGAGTTCACGCGGCGGTCGCTGATGGTGTCGAGTTCGACGGTCCGCCCGGTCATCACCGAGTGGATGATCGCGTCGCCGACGCCCAGATACATCATCACGTGACCGGGATACTGCACGAGATCACCGGCCTTGGCCTGTGAGCGGTCGATCCGGGTGGCGTTGTTGATCTGCGCGGTCGACTGGCGGACGAGCTGCACTCCAGCACGAGCCCAGGCATAGGTGGTCATACCGGAGCAGTCGAAGCCGACATTCTCCTGGCTGGTGTTCGTGCGGTAGGGCACGCCCACCTGCGACATCGCGGCGAGCACGGCGAGCTGATGGCCGACCGGGGCGGCGGCCCACGCCTCGATCATCTCGGCCTGCGAATACCCGAGTTCGGTCGCCGCGTACTGAGCGGTCTGGGTGCGGAACCACACGAAGGAGCGGTACGCGGATGCGTCGTCGGTGGCGATCCACCGGTCGTAGTTGTCGAGTGCCTGCTTGGCCGACGTCGTGACGACCGGCGCCATGGCGTTGGTGGCCAACGGCGTCGACGCTGCCGAGACCGTGTCGTCGGCGACGGCGACGGTGCCGACCACGGCGGCGGCGGTGACCGCGATGCCGAGCGCGGCGGACCGGACAGCGGCGCGCAGCGTCGAGCGGCCACGGTGGGCCGTCGGGGACAGACCGGCGAGGGAGGTGTTTGATGCGCTCATGGTGTGGGGACCACCACGGCACCCTTGCCGTGACGGTTGGGTAACATATCGTCACGAAATCGCAATACTCAATCGCGCCCGACAAGTTTTCGTCATGCAACCGTCACGAGAACGGACGGTCGATGTCGACCAGACTTCGGTCATGGCGCCGTCACCGACCTCCGAACACGGCCCGCACGCTGGGACGATGTCCCCGAAGTGCGTCGTGATCCTCCTCGCCGCGGGAGCCGGATCACGCTTCGACGGCGACGTCCACAAACTGTCGGCAGAACTTCGTGAACCGGGCAGCGGCGCGGTTCACACGGTCGTCGAACGGGCGATCGCCAGCGCACTGGCCGCCGACATCGGGCCGGTCGTGGTGGTGACCGGAGCGGTCGCCGACGTCGTCCCGACGCACCAGCTCGACGCCGTCACCGTGCGCCACAACCCGCACTGGGCGCACGGCCAGATCACTTCACTCCGGTCCGGCATCGATGCCGCTCGGGCGTCCGGGGCGACCACGGTGGTCGTCGGGCTCGGCGACCAGCCCTTCATCGACCCGGCAGCCTGGCGAACCGTCGCCGACGCGGCCGGGCCGATCGCGGTGGCGACCTACAACGGCCGCCGGGGGAACCCGGTCCGACTCGACGCCGACGTCTGGGACCTGCTGCCGACCACCGGCGACGAGGGGGCACGCGCGTTGATGCGCGTTCGTCCTGAACTGGTTCGTGAAGTAGCGTGCGCTGGTTCACCCGCCGACATCGACACCACAGAGGACCTTCGCCGATGGCAGAGCAACTGATCAATGAGTTCACGGTCAACCGGCCGATCGAGGAAGCCTGGCCGTTGATCACCGACATCGAGCGGATCGCCCCGTGCCTGCCCGGCGCCGAACTCCAAGAGGTCGAGGGCGAGACCTATCGCGGGGTGGTCAAGGTGAAGCTCGGTGCGATCAGCAGCCAGTTCAAGGGCGAAGCGCACTTCATCGAACGCGACGACGAGAACTACCGCGCCGTGATCAAGGGCACCGGTCGCGACACGGGCGGACGCGGCAACGCCTCCGCCGAGATCAGCGCCCAGGCGGAGAGCCTGTCGCCGACGAGCACCCGGGTGGCGGTCACCACCGATCTGCACATCACCGGCAAGGTGGCCCAGTTCGGTCGCGGCATCATGGGCGATGTCAGCTCCAAACTGATGGCGCAGTTCGCAGACAACCTCAACGAAATGATCGACGAACAGGGCGACACCGCGCCCGCTCCCACCGACGAGGCTGCGCCTCCCGCCTCCGACGTGCCCGGCGCCGAGTCACCGGCCGTTGCCGCCACCGACGACGCCACCACCGAGCCGGCCGAATCGGCGAGCGCCGACGTCGGAGCGGCGAAGCCGCAGGTCCGCAAGATCGAGGGCCCCGCCACACAACCGATCGACCTGATGGAGGTCGGCGGTTCGTCGCTGGTCAAGCGCGTCGCCCCCGCGCTGATCGCCATCGTGCTCGTGCTCTTCCTCGTGCGCCGTCGACGGGGCTGATGGACGACCGCGCTCGCGTCACCGAGCTGCTCGGACGTGAGCCGGCCGGGGCCTTCGTGGTCGTGGTCCGTGACGCAACCGGCGACCCCGTCGTGGTGCGCAATGCGCCGTTTCTCGACGACGGCACCCCGATGCCGACGCGTTTCTACCTCGTCGGCCCCGCACTCGTGCGCGAGGTGAGCCGACTCGAAGCCGCCGGCGGGGTCAAGGCGGCCGAAGCAGAGATCGACCCCGACGAGCTCGCTGCGCTCCACCGGCGCTACGGCGCCGACCGCGATGCCGACATCGGCGCCGACCACCAGGGGCCGCGGCCCTCCGGCGGGGTCGGCGGAACCCGCGTCGGCGTCAAGTGCCTGCACGCCCATCTCGCCCATCTGCTCGCCGGCGGAGACGATCCGGTCGGCCGGTGGACCCTGGAGCGACTCGACGCCTCGGTCACCGCTGGGCTGCACCGATGACGATGCGACCGATGATGCTTGCCACGATGACGCTGCCGACGATGACGCTCTCGCCGATGAACTTCCGGGGATGATCATGGACACGCTGACCGTCACCATCCGGGATCACGCACTGATCGTCGACATCGACGGCCGACCCGTGCACACGGTTCCCGTCGGACCGCTCACCTTGACGGCCGGTCCGCTGCGCGGCGGTGATCCTCCGCCGCCGGCCGATCTCACCAACGCACTGGGCCTGGTCCAGGACCATCTCGACGACCTGCTCATCGAGGACCCGTCGATCGCATCGGTGCACGACGTCGTCGCCGTCGGACCGCATGCCGAGGCGATGGCCCGCGTCGAGATCGGCGCCGATCGGGTCCCGTCCCACTACGAACTGCTCCGCGCCGACGCCGACGAGGTCTTCCGCACGCTGGCGGTCGAACCGGTCGCCGATCGTCGCCACAATCCCGGCCTCCCCGAGGACCACGTCGAGTCGATCGTCGCCACGTGTTGCGTGATACTGGGGATCATGCGCCGCCTCGACCTGCGTGCCGTCCGCATCGACGCCGGTGGTCCCGGAGCCGACGACCCAGCGGCGATCCGCTGATGGTGCTTCGCCATCCCTCCCGTTCCGGCTCACCGGTCCGGCTGTACGGCCGGCGGGTGATGCTGCGTCCACTGGCCGCCAACGACTTCCGGTCGTGGAGCGAGGTGCGTCGCCGCAACGCCGACTGGCTGACCGTCTGGGAGCCGAGTCGGCCGCTGCATCAACCCGATCCCGTCACCGAACGCGGAGCGTTCGCCGCCCGATGTCAACAACGCGACCGCGACCGAGCCGCCGGCACTGCGTACCAGTTCGGCCTGTTCGTCGACCAGCAGGTGGCGGGCGAGGTGAACCTGAACAACGTCATCCGTGGAGCGATGCAGTCCGGAACGATCGGCTACTGGATCGACCAACGCCACGCCGGCAACGCGTACGTCGCCGAAGCGGTGGCCGTGGTCATGCAGTTCGGGTTCGAGCAGCTGGGTCTGCACCGCCTCGAGATCTGCATCGTGCCGCGCAACGAGCGAAGCCGCCGGATCATGGAGAAGCTCGCGATCCGCGACGAAGGCATCGCGGAGCGCTACCTGGAGATCAACGGCACGTGGGAGGACCACGTCCGCTACGGCATCACCGTCGAGGAATGGACCCAGCGGCGAGACGAGTTCGTCGCCGCATGGATCCATCGTCCTCGTGACCTCGTGTGAGGCCGTGATCGATCGCCGACGATCGATCGGGATCAGACGAGACCGGTGTTCTCCCCGGCCAAGCGCATCTGATCGGCGCGGTCGCGTCGGAGCTGGGTGCGCCGCTTCCACATCTTCGTCTTCCAGTGGCGCTTCGTGCGGCTCCGCTTGGCGAGCTTGCTCTTCGCCACCTCCGGGTCGTGGTGGCCAATCGGCTTCCACGCCATCCCTGGCTCGTGCACGTCTTCGGGTTCGAGACCGGCACTCACGTCTTGAGCGACGCTCTGCAACTCCACATGGATTCGGTGCCGTTCGCTGTGGGCGTGGGCACGCACTTCCTGCTTGAGTGGCAACACGGCCTCGGGGGACCGGTGACGCTGGCTCATGGGCTACCTCCTGCTTCGTGGCCTGGCCACGGTGGTTTCGGTGCTTGCGAGACTCAACCTAGTGCAGCCGGCGGTCGCCTGTCGTGGGACTTGTGTAACGATCCTGCGCGATTCGTTCACGTCGTGACTGCAGGGGTTCGCCCCGAACCGTCCGGTCAAGACGGGCCCGATCGATGCCGATACGAGGTCGTGGACACGCTGCCGCCGCCGACCATTCCATCCACGCTGCCCGAGACCGCGGTCGCGTCCACGCCGCCCATGCCCACCACCGAATCCATGCCGGCGCCGGCCATCACGCCCAGCCGGTCGTCGATCCGGCCCGACACCGACGTCGGCCGAGTCGGAGCGCAGCTCGTCTCGACGGTCGACTCGGTGATCGCCGGCAAGCACGACGTGGCCGAGGTGGCCGTCGCCACCCTGCTGTCGGGCGGCCACCTCCTGATCGAGGACATCCCCGGTGTCGGCAAGACCCTCCTCGCACAGGTGCTGGCCCGCAGCGTGGGCGGGACGTTCCATCGGATCCAGGGCACCTCTGACCTGCTGCCCGGCGACATCACCGGATCGATGGTGCCGAGTGGCCGACTCGAGATCGACAGCATGAAGTTCCGCCCGGGCCCCGTGTTCGCCAACATCGTCGTGTTCGACGAGCTGAACCGGGCGACGCCGCGCACGCAGTCGGCACTGCTGGAACTCGCCGAGGAGGCAACGGTGACCGTCGACGGCACCGCGCATCCACTGCCCGACCCGTTCATGATCGTCGCCACCCAGAACCCGATCGACATCGCCGGCACCTACGGACTCGGCGAGGGCTCACTCGACCGGTTCCGCGCCGTCGTCACACCCGGACGGGCGCCCGCTGCCGCCGAACTCGAGGTGCTCACCGGTCGACGGGGCCGCACGGTGCTCGACGCCGTGGACCCGGTCGCAACGCTCGACGAACTGCTCGCGGCGCGAGCGGCGGTTGCCGGCGTGCAGGTGAGCGATGCGATCGGCGCCTACGTCGTGCAGATCCTGCAGGCCACCCGGCAGCATCCGGCGATCCGTGTCGGTGCGTCCACCCGTGGGGGCGTGGCGGTCGTCGCCTTGGCGCGGGCGTTCGCAGCGATGTCCGATCGGACGTTCCTCATCCCCGACGACATCGTGCGTGCCGCCGGACCGGCACTGGCGCATCGGATCGCAAGCGGGCACGTCAGCGTCGAGGCCGGTCGGGAGCTCGTCGCCGAGTGTCTCGCCGGGATCGCACCGCCCACGGTCTGAAACACTCGAATCGATGACAGCGCCCGCCGTACCCGGACCCGCACCCCGGCCGGAACCCGGCGCCGGCGGACCGGTCCGGCTCTCGGGGTGGTCGCCGGGCACCGGCACGCTGCTGGGAGCATGGATCGCCGGTGCGGCGATCGCTCGACTGACCGGAGCGAGTGCGGTGATCCTGCTGCTGTCGGCCGCGTTGGTGGCGATGGCATTCGAGGTCGGTGCCGGATGGTGGTCGGCGCGCCGCGTGCGGATCCGATCCGTCGTTGCGCCGACCGTTGCCGACGCGAGCGAATGCGTCGACGTGCTCGTCACGATCGACGCCCCGACCAGTGCCCGTTCGATCGAACGCCGGCGGATCACCGTCATGCTCCCCGACGACACGGTGGTGAGCACGACCGACGGCCGCGCCAGCGACGGCCGCACCCGGTCGGATCACGACACACCGTCACCGACAGCAGTCGTCCCTTCCCGATTCGAGACGCCGGGCCTCGTGACGGCGCTGGCAGTCCGCGTCGACGTCGCCGGGCCGGCCGGGCTCATCTGGTGGCGGCGGGTCCGGACGATCAGTGTCGATCCCCTGCACGTCGCGCCGACCGCACAGGGCCCACCGCTCCCGGTCGAGTCGTCGGCGTCGACGTCGGAGGGCTCGTTCACCGCACCGCACGGCAACCACGGCGGCGAGATCGACGGGGTGCGGCCGTGGCGCTCAGGCGACGCAACCGCCTCGGTGCACTGGGTGTCATCACTGCGCACCGACGAGCTCATCGTGCACGATCGGCTGGCCGCCGCCGACCAACGGTGGCTCGTCGACCTCGACTCGGGTGACGCGGGACGACTGCGCTGGACCATCGACGAGGGACGCCGCCGAGGACACGACGTCTCCGTCCAGACGAGCGACGGCACGCGGCACCAGGTGCACGGCGAGGATGCCGCGGCCCGTTGGTCGGCGATTGCCGCACAGTCCCACGCCGACCACGCCCGTGCGGACGACTCGCTGCGCAACCGGCGGCGCACCGGGATGCTCCACCGCCAGATCCGACTCCAACCACCGACCATCGAGATCGCCACGGAGATCACCGGTCCGACGCGATGGGCCGCGGCGGCGGCCGCCTTCGCCGCAATGGCGATGCTGATGGGAGCGATCGGCGCATCGACCGCCATGTTCGGCGTCGTGCTCGGCGCCGTGGTGGCAGGTGCGGCGGTGTCGCTGTGGGTCGCTCGCCGAGGAGGCAGACGACCGCTGATCATGCAGGCGGCGATCGTCGGTGCGATCCTGATCGTTCTCGCCGTCATCGCCGTGCAAGCGGTCGATGTCGACGGACTGCTGGCCGCGCTGCGCGGGCCCCTCCCGAGCATCCTCATGCTGCTCGTCGTGCTGCACGGGTTCGAAACCGTCGACCGCCGAACGCTACGTGTCCACCTGGCGATCACGTTCGTCCTCGCCGCCTACGCCGCGGGACTGCGCATCGATGCAACGCTCGGCTGGTGGCTCACGGCATGGAGCGTTCCGTTCGTGGTGTCGATGCTCACGACGATGCAGCTGCCACGCAGCGCCGCCGACCGGTCCTTCCCACGGCGCATGGCACTGCCGCGCCGTCGAGGCGTGGCCGGCTCCGCGCGCACCACCGGCCGCTGGATCGCGTCGATCGCGGCGATCGGCGTGGTGACGCTCGCGGTGCTGAGCCTGGTTCCCATCCCCGACGGACCGGCCCGACTGGGACTGCCGGCACTGTCGGCGAACGCGCCGACGGTCGACTCCCCCGGTGGGCTCGCGCGTCCGGACGGCTCCGCACCGCCCGCCGATCCCAGCGGCGATCCCGACCGGGCGCTGGCGGGCGGCGTCGTCGGATACCCAGGATTCACCGAGCAGCTCGACACGAGCATCCGCGGCGAGCTCGGCGACGAGATCGTCATGCGCGTCCGGGCGCCGGAGCCGGCGTTCTGGCGAGGCCAGACGTTCACTGAGTTCGACGGACGGACGTGGACCGTGTCACCGCAGCGGGGACAGCAGCGCAGCGGGCCGATCATCGACGTGCCGCCGAGGATCGGTGACGCGCTCGGTACGGCCGTACCGAGCAACGAACTCGTGCAGACCTACTTCGTCGAGCAGGATCTGCCGAACGTCGTGTTCGCCGCGCCCCGGCCGGTGCAGGTGATCTTCGACGGCTCGTTGTGGACCCGGCCCGACGGTGCGCTGCGGTCCGACGTCACGCTGACGGCAGGCTCTGTCTACACGGTGGTGTCCGAGCGCCCGCTGGTCGATGCCGACATCCTGCGCGCCCAGGGCGACCTCGGTGAGTTCTTCGCGGGGTTTCGCGAGATGGCGGGCGGCGACGACATCGACCCCTTCCTCGCGCTCCCGGCGTCGACGACACAGCGAACGATCGATCTGGCGACGTCGCTGCGCACGCCGGGCGAGTCGACGTACGACACGATCCTCGCCTACGAAGCCTGGCTCGGCGCCAACACCGAATACGACCTCGACGCGCCGGTGCCACCGTCGGGCACCGATGCGGTCGACGACTTCCTCTTCGAGTCACAACTCGGCTTCTGTGAGCAGATCGCGTCGACGCTCACGATCATGCTCCGAAGCCAGGGCGTGCCTGCCCGGCTCGCCACCGGCTACGTGCCTGGCGAACGCGACCGGGTGTCGGGCGTGTGGAACGTCCGCGGCAGCGACGCCCACGCCTGGGTCGAGGTGTGGTTCCCGCAGACCGGATGGCAGCCGTTCGATCCCACCGCCGAGGTGCCGCTGGCGGCCAACGCCGGCGGCGAGACCGTCGGCGGTGATCTGATCGACGCCCTCGCGTCGTCGATCGTGACGTACCGCATCGAGATCATCGCGGTGTTGCTCGCCGCAGGCATCGCCTGGGTTCTCGTCGGCGTCCTCGCCGCCGCCCGCTACCGCCGCCGGCGCGGCCGGTGGGGGCTGTTGCAGGACCGGTTCGGTGCACTGGCGACCGGACCGCACCCCAACACGCTCGCACGTTCCGGCTCCGGCACGGGCGATGGTTCCGGCACGGGGCCGGGTTCCGGCACGGGCCCCGGCCCGGCCGCCGGAGGTGATCCGCCAACGCCGATCGTGGCGACGAACGCCTACATCGCCTCGCTGTTCGCCGATGCGGATCACGAGGAGTCCGCCCAGGCCGTCGCCGACGAACTCGACCGTGCCGGCTTCGATCCGAGCTGGGTCGACGACGACGGGCGCTTCGAACAGACCCGGTCGGAGCTGGCGACGTTGGAACGATCGAGGCGCTGAGCGCCCCCTCCTACTTCTTCGAGATGCGCGCCTGCAGCGCCGCGAGGCGCTCGGCAAACCACGGCTGCCGGGTGCTCCACAATTGCGGTTCCAGCTCACGGGCGACCGCGGCCGGATGGTCGTCGACGTCGGCCATTGCCTGGATCGTCTGCTTGGTCACGATCGCCAGCTCGCGCGGCGCACTCGCCGCCTTGGCAGCGAACTCGTGGCACACCTCGAGCAACGACTCGGCGGGGACCGACCGGTAAGCCAGACCGATGCGCTCGGCCTCCTTGCCGTCGAGCACCTGGCCGAACACGACCGCCGCCATCGCCGCCTGGGGGCCGACGATGCGTCGCAGCATCCACGTGTGGCCGCCGCCGGGGTGGATGCCGAGCTGCAGGAAGCGGGTGTCGAGCTTGGCCGAGTCCGCGACGATGCGGACGTCGCAGCCCAAGGCCAGGTTCATGCCGGCGCCGACCGCTGCGCCGTTGACCGCCGCCAGGGTCGGCAGCGGGCTGCGGGCGATCCGCAGGAAACCCTCGTAGATCGTGCCGAGGCTCTCGCCGGTCGCCTCGGCGAGATTGCCGAGGTTGGCCCCTGCGCAGAAGGCCGGCGGGGTGCCGGTGACGACGAGCGCACCGACGGACTCGTCGGCCTCGAAGGCGTCCATCGCGTCGAGGATCTGCGCCACCATCGGCGCGGTCAGCGTGTTGCGTTCGTCGGGGTTGTTCAACGTGAGCGTCGCCACCCCGTCGGAGACGTCGGTGAGCACGAACGGTTCGGTACCAGCCATGGGCGCCAGTGTTGCACGGGGCTCCCGGCGCCACTGCGCTCGCACCGGGTTAGCCTTCGTGGGGCACATGCTCGACCACGTCTTCACCGATGCCATCAGCGCGCTCCGCGATGCGTTCGAAGCAGCGTTCCTCGAACGCCAGGCCTTCGAGGAACACTTCCAGAGTGACGTCCTGCTCGGTGACCTCACCTGGGAGACGAGTTACGGCCTGCCCGGCGAGGGCGAGCCGCCCCGGGTCGTCGCCCACATCACCTTCGACTGGCCGGCGTGGAGTCAGGCCGCGTATCGACAGTGGTACGTCGAGGAGGAACTCGAGAAGCGTCCGGCGATCGAGATGGAGATCGTGCTACGCATCCAGCGCCTCGCCGAGCCGGCCGATCCGTCGGTGGTGTACAAGACCGTGCCCGAGCAGAGCCCGCTCGTCGGCGATGACCGGCTCGAACGCGCCGGGTTGACGTCGGAGACGTCGCATCCCGACACCGACGTGGATCCGCTCGACCTGCGCACGGAGTACGCCGCCGAGATCACCTACGAGGGCTTGTACGAGCTGGCCGAGGAGACCGTCGCCGACGGCACCAGCACGCTGCTCGACGAACACTTCGGCGCCCTCGGCGGCTGGATCGCCTCCACGCTGGTCAAGCTCGGCGACCTCCCCCTCGAGTTCCACCCCGCCGACGACGCCGACTGACCCCCGCCGGAGGCGCCGGAGCCGGAACCGCTCCCAGCACGGACCGGGCCCCAATCCCGAAAAATGTGCGCACGGTGGCGCTGAGCGGCACGATCCGCGCAAGTTTCAGCGGCGCGACGCCAGAACGGCCCGCCAATCCCGAAAAATGCGCAATCGGTGGCGCTGAGCGGCACGATCCGCGCAAGTTTCAGCGGCGCGACGCGATGGGCTGCGTGGGAGACTGGGGTGATGGCCAAGAGCGACGTGCTGCACGAGGTGTCCGAGCGGATCGCGACGATCACGATCAACCGACCCGAGGCGCGCAATGCGCTCACCAGCGAGATGCTCGCGCAGATTCCGCAACGGATGCTCGACGCCGAGAACGACGACGACGTCGACGTGATCGTCCTGACCGGCACCGATCCGGCGTTCACCGCCGGGCTCGACCTGAAGGAGCTCGGCACCGATGGCAGCAATCTGGCCGGCGGATCCGGAGCGGACGGGAGCCGCAATCGTTACGGCGTGCGCGGTCCGTTCCCCACACTGTCCAAGCCGCTGATCGGCGCGATCAACGGCGTCGCCGTCACCGGAGGCCTCGAGTTCGCACTCAACTGTGATTTCCTCGTCGCCAGCGAGCATGCGAAGTTCGGCGACACCCATGCCCGCGTCGGCGTGATGCCGGGTTGGGGACTCACCGTGCTGCTCCCGCAGGCGATCGGCATCCGCCGGGCACGAGAGATGAGCTTCACCGGCAACTTCATGCTCGCCGACGAGGCGCTGGCGTTCGGGTTGGTCAACCACGTCGTCCCCCACGCCGAGCTGATCCCGTTCACTCGGCAGCTGGCGGCCGACATCATCGGCAACGACCAACCGGGTGTGCGCCAGATCCGCGACACCTATGCCCAGATCGCCACCGACGACGACCACTGGGAGATCGAGTCACGCGACAGCCGGGCCTGGCGCCGCACCAGCTTCAGCCCCGACGCCGTCGCCGCCCGCCGAGCCTCGATCCAAGCCCGCGGCCAACAACAGTGACGCCCTCGGCGTCGACCTGGGCCGCCTGACACGATCGCCGTGACGCCGGGGGTCTGACCCCTGGCGTAACGCTAGATCGCGGCGCCTTGGGAGCGCAGGGTGTCGCGGATGGCCTGGGCGATGTCGAGGGCGAGGATCTCCGCGCCGGTGGTGTTCAGGTGGAAGCCGTCGTCGGCCCGAACGTCCTTGCCCTCGCCGTCGCGGGGATCGATCACGAACTCGGCCCAGCCACCGTCACGTCCGGAGAACCGCTTCCACGTGTCGATGAAGATCACCTCGGGACGCTCCGCCGCGGCGGCCTTCACCGCCCGGTCCTGGATGGCCATACGGGCCGTCACGTCCGGGTTGTCGTCGTTGGGGATGCCGACCCAGATCAGCGTGCGGCCGCCCTCGAGCAGCTGGTCCATCACCGCGCCGGCCCGCCGCTGGTATTCCTCGGTCCACTCCGCCTCGTTGGAGACCGGGTCGCCGATGACGAACTCACCACTCTCGATGGCGAGCCCCTGGGCATCGTTGCCCCCGAATGTCGCCACGACGATGTCGGGGTTCACCTCCGGGAGTTTGCGGTCGATCTCGGCCGGCCAGTCGAAGAAGTCCGGGCGGGCGAGCCCCGACGACACCTTGTAGTCGAGCTGCGTCTCGACGACACCGGTGCCGTCGAGCAGGGTCTGCAGATAGGGCCCGAACGTACCGGCGTCGCTGTCGCCGACGATGAACACGGTGGCAGGATTCTCTGCACTCGCCGGACCGGTGTTGACCGGTTCGGTCTCGACCGGCTGGGTGGCCTCCGGCTGGGCGCCATCAGGCGGCGACGGTTCCTCGACGCCACCGACCGCCCCAGCATCGGCACCCGTCACCGCCTGGGTCGCCTCGGCGTCGGCGATGCTGCCGTCGTCGTTGCCCGCGAACAACGCCCCCATCCCTCGGAACACGCCGAAACCGAGCAGCAGCACGACCACGAGCGCGCCGAGGCGACGCAGCGCGTAGCGCCGGCGACTCGGACGGCGACGGGAGGAGGGGGCGGGGGACACGGGTGCTGCCAGGATACGAGCCGTGGCATCGTCGCCGACGGCACGCTGTCGGGTACGTCGGACGGATGTGAACGCTCGATGATTGCGCCCGACGTTGCGCGAGAGCCGCGTTACCAGCGGGTAGCTTGTACCTGCGTGAACACGACCGACGTTCGACGTCGGCGCGCAGCGTGAACCATTCCAATTCATCCTGAAGGGGAGACCATGATCAAGAGCAAGAAGCTGCTCGCCGTCGGCATCGTCGCCGCACTCGGCCTCGCAGCCTGCGGTAGTGACGACGACACCGGAAGTGCGTCGACCGACGCTCCGGACGGCACCGAAGCTCCGGACGGCACCGAAGCACCCGCCGGCACCGAAGCTCCTGGCGGCACCGACGCCCCGGCCACCGGCGACGGCGCAACCGTCGGCGTGGTGTACGACATCACCGGTCGTGGCGACCGTTCGTTCAACGACGCCGCAGGCGCTGGCCTCGACCAAGCGAAGGACGAACTCGGCGTCACCGGCCTCGAGTCCACCCCGACGGGCGACGGCGACCGCGCCGAGCGCGTGCAGGGCCTCGTCGACGAAGGCGCAGGCCTTGTCATCGGCGTCGGCTTCCTCTTCGAGGACGCCATGAACACCGTGGCCGGTTCCAACCCCGACACGAGCTTCGCGATCATCGACTCCGTCGTCGATCTCCCGAACGTGGCGTCGCTGGTCTTCGCCGAGGAGCAGGGTTCGTTCCTCGTCGGCGCAGCGGCTGCCTTGAAGACCCAGACCGGGACGGTCGGATTCATCGGTGGCGTCGAGAACGACCTGATCCAGAAGTTCCAGGCCGGCTTCGAAGCCGGTGTGGCCGCGGTCGACCCCGACATCGAGGTGTTGGTCAACTACATCACGCAGCCGCCGGATTTCGGTGGCTTCAACGATCCGGCACGCGCCAAGGAGATCGCAGCGGCGCAGTATGAAGCCGGTGCCGACATCATCTACTCGGCCGCTGGTAGCTCTGGCCTCGGTGCCTTCGAGGCCGCCGCAGACGCCGGCGAGCCCGGCGACGTGTGGGCGATCGGCGTCGACTCCGACCAGTACCAACTGGTGGCACCGGAGCTGCAGCCGTACATCCTCACCTCGATGCTGAAGAAGGTCGACGTCGCGACGTTCGACACGATCAACGCCTTCACCAGCGGTGAGTTCGCATCTGGCGTCCAGGTCTTCGACGTGTCGTCGGGCGGTGTGGGCTACTCCACCTCCGGTGGCTTCGTCGACGACATCACCGACCAGCTCGACGCATACGCCGAGCAGATCGCCTCCGGCGAGATCGAGGTGCCAGAGGCTCCCTGAGCCATCTCACCACCTCGGTGACCCCTCGACGGCGCACCAGCTGATGCGCCGCTGAACACGTGGAACGATGCCCGTTCGGCCCCGGCCGGACGGGCATCGTCGCGTCCGGGCAGCCAGCCGGGAACCGGGACCAACGACCCGAAACGCTCGACTCTTCCTCGCGACCTCTCCCGATCGGCTAGAAAACAGTCGATGAGCGACACGGGTGGGGTCACGACCGACACGGCGAACGCCCCGATCGCGATCCGGCTCACCGACATCGTCAAGCGCTTCCCCGGTGTGATCGCCAACGACGGCGTCAACCTCACCGTGCGTCGGGGCACCGTTCATGCGATCGTCGGCGAGAACGGTGCCGGCAAGTCGACGTTGATGAAGACGTTGTACGGCGCGCACCAACCGAACGAGGGAACGATCGAGGTCAGCGGCGAAGTACGCGTCTTCTCCTCGCCGAAGGATGCGATCGCCGAGGGCATCGGCATGGTGTTCCAGGCGTTCATGCTGGCCGCGAACCTCACCGTCTGGGAGAACATCGTGCTCGGCCAGGAGCCTGGCACCACGCTGTCGCTGAACGCCAAGGAGGCCCGCACCCGCATCCGCGATCTCGGCGAGCGCTATGGCCTCGCCGTCGACCCAGACGCACTGATCTCCGACCTGGGCGTCGGGGACAAGCAGCGCGTCGAGATCCTCAAGGTGCTCTACCGCGGCGCCAAGATCCTCATCCTCGACGAGCCCACCGCCGTCCTCGTCCCGCAGGAGGTCGATGCCCTGTTCGCATCGCTGCGTGAGCTCACGGTGCAGGGCGCCACCATCATCTTCATCTCCCACAAGCTCGACGAAGTACTCAAGCACGCCGACGCCATCACCGTGATCCGCCAGGGAAAGACGGTCGGCGAAATCCCCGACCCCAGCGAGGTGACGTCTCGCGACCTCGCCGAGTTGATGGTCGGCAGCGAGCTGCCGACCCCCGGGACCCGCGACAGCACCGTCACGGACGAGCCGGTGCTCGAACTCTCCGGCCTGACGGTCGCCGCCGCCGAGGTCGGCGGCCGCGACCCGGTCAGCGACGTGACGTTCACGGTGCACCGCGGCGAGATCCTCGGCATCGCCGGCGTGGAAGGCAACGGCCAGAGCGAACTCGTGCGATCGCTGGTCGGGCTGCTGCCGTCGACTGGCACCGTATTGCTCGACGGCCAGGACGTCGCTCATTTGTCGACACGGGAGCGGCGCGATGCCGGTGTCGGGTACATCTCGGAAGATCGTCAGAAGGACGGCTTGGTCCTGGCGTTCACGCTGTGGGAGAACGCAGCGCTCGGCCACCACCATGTGCCACCCTTCGCGAAGGGCCCGTGGCTCGACATCGCCGGCGCCAAGGCTCGCACCGAGGAGATCGTCGATGAGTTCGACGTCCGGACCCCGGGCATCAACGTTCCTGCGTTCACCCTGTCCGGCGGCAACCAACAGAAGCTGGTCGTGGGGCGCGAGATGACCGCAGATCCGAAGGTGTTGGTGGCGGCACACCCGACCCGCGGCGTCGATGTCGGCGCCCAGGCGGTGATCTGGGACATCCTGCGCGATGCCCGCGCTGCAGGCCTCGGCACCGTCCTCGTGTCGGCCGACCTCGAGGAACTGATCGGACTGTCCGATCGATTGTTGGTGATGTTGCGTGGCGAGATCGTTGCCGAGGTGGACCCCAGCACGGTGACCCCTGCCGAGTTGGGGTCGTACATGACCGGAGCGAAGACGGGAGCCCACTGATGTTCGAACGGATCTGGCGGGCAGCGCTCGCACCACTCGCCGCCGCTGTGGCGGCGATCGTGATCTCGTCGATCGCACTGCTGATCTCCGGCAACAACCCGGTCGAAGCCTTCGTCGAAATGTGGAAGACGATCGACTCCACCGCAGCCGTCGTCGACATCATCAACACCTCGGTGCCGCTCTACATCTCCGGTGTGGCCGTCGCGATCGGGTTCAAGATGAACCTGTTCAACATCGGCTCGAACGGCCAGTACATCCTGGCGGCGCTGGTCGCCGGTTGGGCGGGAGCGGAAGTCAGCCTGCCGCCGCTCTTGCACGTTCCGTTCGTGTTCGTCGTCGCGATGGCCGTCGGAGGCTCGTGGGCACTGATCGCCGGCATCCTCAACGTCACCCGCAACGTCAACGTAGTGGTGTCGACGATCATGTTGAACTACATCGGCATCGGCCTCAGCGCGTTCTTGCTGTCGGAGTACTTCCGCGATTCCGGGAATGCCGGCCTCGTCGCCCAGACGAAGCTGATGCCCGAATCGGCGCGGCTCCCCAAACTCGACCCGATCTTCGAGTTCTTCGGGTTCAACTTCGGCGAGCGGGTCGACCTACTCGGCTTCCTCCCGGTCGCGATTCTGCTCGGCATCGGCTACCACATCCTGCTGAATCGCAGCCTCTTCGGGTACGAACTGAAGCTCTCGGGCGCGAACGCCGACGCTGCGCAGTCGGCCGGCGTCAACCCGAAGAAGATGGTGCTGATCACCCTGTTCATGTCGGGCGCAGTCGCCGGCATGATCGGCCTGCCGTTCCTGCTCGCCGACCCCAACTTCTTGAAGTACGGCGATGCCTTCCCGACGACGCTCGGCTTCACCGGCCTCGGCCTCGCCCTGCTCGGACGCAACAGCCCCGTGGGCGTCGCCGCCGCCGCCGTGGTGTGGGCGACGATCGAGGTCGCCACCCGCCGCCTCGGCTCGTTGGGCATCCCGCCCGAGATCGGCAAGATCCTGCAGGGCTCGTTCCTGCTCGCTGCAGTCATCGCCTACGAGGTCGTGCGGCGCCGCAACGATGCCGCCGCCGCGGAGGCCGCTGCAGCGGCAACTCGGGAGGAACGACCGCCGCCACCGTCGCCTGAACCGGCACCGATCGGAGCCACGTCATGAGCTTCACCATCGACGCCGAGACGGTGACGTCCGGGCGGCCACCGCTGCTGTCGTCCACTCGATGGCGCATCGTTGCGCTGCTGATGGCCGGCGTGGCCGTGATGTCGGCCGCCCGGATCATCGCCGACAACGGCGACCTCACGTCGAGCGGCACGTTCGGTGTGGCACTGCGAACGGCGGCACCGATCGCACTCGCCGGCCTGTCGGGCCTGATCGCCGAACGGAGCGGCACGATCAACATCGGCCTCGACGGGATGATGGTGATGGGCACGATCTTCGCCGGCTGGTGGGGCTGGGAGTACGGGCCGTGGATGGCCCTGCTCGGCGGGATCATCGGCGGCATGCTCGGCGGCCTGGTGATGAGCGTGGCCACCACCACGTTCGGTGTCAATCACATCGTCGCCGGTGTCGCCATCAACCTGATCGCCCCCGGCGTGGCGAGATTCATGGCCAGCGAGTTGTTCGTGGGCGTGCAGGGCGGATCGGTGACCTCGTCGCCGGGCAACTCCGGCAGCATGGGGTCGTTCACGGTGCCGTTCCTGTCGGGCGGCGACCTGTTCGGTTGGCAGACACCGGACATCCTCGGCTGGCTGGAGGACACCGGATGGTTCATGATCGCGGATGCGGCCGGGTTCGCGAAGGGGATGACCACCGCGGTCACCTGGGACGTCGTGCTGACGATCGGACTCTTCTTCGGCATGGCCTACTTCCTGTGGCACACCCCGCTCGGGCTGCGGCTGCGCTTCAGCGGTGAGCGCCCGTCGGCAGCGGATTCGCTCGGTGTGTCGGTCCACAAGATGCGCTACATCGGCATGGCGATCTCGGGGGGGCTGGCCGGCATGGGTGGTGCCGTGCTAGTGCTCTTCGCCAACCGATACCAGGAGAACCAGGTGGCCGGCCGCGGCTTCCTCGGCCTGGCCACCATGATCTTCGGCAACTGGATGCCGGCCGGCACGGCCGCCGGCGCCGGTCTGTTCGGTTACGCCCAGGGCATCACGCTGCGCACCAACCCCTCCGACCTCGTCAATGCACTCTTCCTCGCTGCGGCGATCGGACTCGTGCTGATCGCCGTCTACATGGGTTGGCGGCAGTCGCTCGCCGGCACCGGCACCGTGCTCGCGTTCGCCGTCGTCACCTTCTGGGCCTACTTCGCGGTCAAGGAGCCGAACAACCAGCTCGTGTTCGTGACGCCGTACGTGGTGACGCTGATCGCGGTGTCGGTCGGGGCGCAGCGGTTGAGACCGCCCGCCGAGGAGGGCATCCCGTGGTTCAAAGGGATGCAGTAGGCAACTCGGTGCAGTCCGGGCATGCAGTCGGCGCACGCCCCTGGTCATGACGGTCACGCGCGACGATGCCCGGCGCCTGCCCAAGGTGCTCTTGCACGATCACCTCGACGGCGGGCTCAGGGTGGCGACGATCATGGAGCTGGCCGAGGCGATCGGCTGGACGCTGCCGACCGACGATCCCGACGAGCTGCAGGCCTGGTTCACGCGCGGCGCCGAGACCGCCGACCTGTTGCAGTACCTCGCAACCTTCGAGCACACCCTCGCGGTGATGCAGGAGGCCGCACACATCGAACGCATCGCACAGGAGGCGGTGGTCGACCTCGCCGACGACGGCGTCGTCTACGCCGAGATCCGATTCGCTCCTGAACTGCACCAACAGGGCGGACTCGCCCTCGATGCGGTGGTCGAGGCGGTGACGTCCGGGCTGCGTCGTGGCGAGGCCGCGGCCGCCGCCTCCGGTCGGCAGATCACGGTGAATGCGATCCTCTGCGCGATGCGCACCGAGCACCGCTCGCTCGAGATCGCACGACTGGTCGACCGGCTCCGGGCCTGGGACGACAAGGTGGTGGCCTTCGACCTGGCGGGCGCCGAGACCGGGTTCCCGCCCTCGCTGCACGCCGAGGCGCTGGCGTTCGCCCGGTCCGCCCTGCTCAACGTCACGGTCCACGCGAGCGAGCCGCCCGATCTCGAGCTGATCTCGGATGCGTTGACCAACGGCGCGCACCGCATCGGGCACGGCGTTCGGCTGCGAGCCGACACCAACCTCGTCGAGGCCGACGACGCAGCCAGCGTGCGCGCGACCGACCTCGTGTGCGGCCCGCTCGCCCAATACGTACTCGACCATCAGCTCCACCTCGAGATGGCACCGACGTGCAACGTGCAGATCGGCGCCGTACCGAGCGTCGCCGAGCATCCCATCGGGCCGTTCCTGCGTGCCGGTTTCAACGTCGGCTACAACACGGACAATCGACTGATGAGCAACGTGATGCCGTCGAGCGAACTCCACACCGTCGCCGTCGCGCACGACCTCACGATGGACGAGATCGAACAGCTCGCCACGAACGCGATGATGTCGTCGTTCGCGCCGATGGACGTCCGGCGCCGCATCGTCGCCCAACAGATCGCACCGAACTACTGACGTGAGACTCCGGTATCTCGGGTTGATCGGGCTGGCAGCCGCGACTGCCGTGACATCGTGCTCGTCGTCCGCCGACGACGCCGCCCCCGGGCGCACCGGCTTCACCCCGTCGACCCAGGCGCCGACCAGCCAGGCGCCCACCAGCCCGGACCCGACGACCCAGCCTGCGACGACCGTGGCCCCGACGACGACGATCGACCCCGCCGACGCGCGCACGATCGAACAGGTCAACGAGTACGTCGCCCAGGCCGCCGCCTTCGACCAGGCGGGCGCCGACGCCCAGTTCCCCCAGGGCCTCACATTCTCCGCTGGCGGAGCGCCCGGCTACTCGCGCTACGTGTTCCGCGAACATTCCGAAGGTGTCGTGCCCACGCTCGTCGAGGGGCCGCTCGTCGGCACGGTGCGCTGCCAGGACGAGGCACTCCCCTGCTCGTACCTGGAGCTGAAGGAACTCGCCGCATCGGGCGCCCCGATCCCTCCCGAGTTGGAGATGACGCCCGACGAGCTGTCGACGCTGGTCGGTCAGCTCGACGAACTCAACGCCTTCGCCCAACTGCACCGCGACGTGAACAGCGCCTGCGCCGAGGGCTTCGTCAGCGACCGGATCCAGACCGCCAACATGGGCTCGCACTTCTACCAACCCGCCTGGATCGGCGACGGCTTCTTCCCGTCACGACCCGAGATCCTGCTGTATGCGCTTGCGGACGGCACCATGCCGGCGGGTCCTGTCGGGCAGTGCGTCGACGGCCGTTGGGACGGGCCACCGATGAAGCTGGTCGGCACGTCGTTCATCATCCCGCCGCAGGTGATCGGCAACGATCATCCCGAGGCATTCGCAGGACCACTCGACAACTGGCACATCCACTACAACCTGTGCCGCGGCAACGCGCAGGGACGCGACACCTTCATCCCGAAGAGCGAATGCGTGGCCGCCGGCGGCAACTTCTCGGCGGCGCTCGGCTGGATGATCCATGCGTGGGTCGATCCCGTGCACGACAACCAACTGGGCGTGTTCGGGATGTGGAACTCGTCGATCCAACCGGTGATGGATGCGGCTTCGGTGCTCGAGTCACGCGAGGTGCGCGGGTCGGACTTCCCGGAAGGAGCCGAGCAGTCGCTGATCACCGACTTCCTGTACCGCGGCGACCTGCAGGTCGACGTCGGCCAGCCGTTGTTCTTCAACAACGTGGATGCGGTCCCGCACACGGTCACCGCCGGCACACCCGCCGACCCGGCACTCGACGAGTTCGACTCGGGCCTGCTCACGCCGGGCAGCAACTTCGAGCTGAGCTTCGACGAGCCCGGCGTCTACTCACTGTTCTGCACGCTGCACCCCGACATGGTCGCCAGTGTCACCGTCCGCTGAGCAGGCGTCGTGCCCGGATTCGGTGAGCTGGGTTGTGCACAGCGGGACCGAGGCCGCCGAGAACGTCGGCGGGTACGATCGACGACGTGCTGAGTACTGAGCAGGTCGAGTCGTATCGACGTGACGGATTCCTCGTCGTCTCCGACTTCGCGTCGGCTGATGCCCGCGCCAGGCTGCGCGACCGAGCGATCGGCATCGTCGACCGGTGGGAGCCCTCCGAGCAGCGGTCGGTGTTCACCACCAACGAGCAGGCACGCGTGTCCGACAGCGAATTCCTCGCGAGCGGATCCACGATCTGGTGCTTCTTCGAGGAGGACGCATTCGGACCCGATGGCGAGCTGACGCAGCCGAAGCAACTCAGCATCAACAAGATCGGTCACGCCCAACACGACCTCGACGACGAATTCGAACGCTTCTCGTACGACCCGCGACTCGCCGAGATCGCCGACGACATCGGTCTCGTCGATCCGCTCGCCCTGCAGTCGATGTACATCTTCAAGCAACCCCACATCGGCGGCGAGGTCGGCTGCCACCAGGATGCGACGTTCCTGTACACCGAGCCGATCTCCGTGACCGGGTTCTGGTTCGCGATCGAGGACGCCACCCTCGAGAACGGCTGTCTGTGGGCGGCGCCGGGCGGACATCGCGGGCCGCTGCGGCAGCTGTTCAAGCGCGATCCCTCCGGCGACGGCACGGTGATGGAGCCGCTCGACGACACGCCACTGCCGACGCCACCACCGGTCGGCAGCGACCTCGTTCCGCTCGAGGTGCCGGCCGGCACGCTCGTCGTGCTCGATGGCCGCCTCCCCCACTGGAGCGACGTCAACCGGTCCGGCGTCAGCCGTCACGCCTACACGCTGCACTGCATCTCGGGTCAGGCCGACTACCCCGACTGGAACTGGCTCCAGCGGCCCGGCGACATGCCGCTGCGGCCGCTCGGCTGACCGATCCCGACTCGGTAGCGTGTCGCCATGTCTCTGGCCGACGTCCTCCCACGAGCGCCCAAGGCGCTGCTGCACGACCACCTCGACGGTGGCGTCCGACCCCGAACGGTCGTCGAGCTCGCTCAGGAGTTCGGGTACGGGGATCTGCCGACCACCGACGTCGACGACCTGGCCACCTGGTTCAACCGGGGCGCCAAGCGCAACGACCTCGTGCTCTACCTCGAGACGTTCGCCCACACCGTCGGGGTGATGCAGGACCGTGACGCGATCGAGCGCGTCGCCTACGAGTGCGCACAGGATCTGGCCGCCGACGGTGTCGTGTACGCCGAGGTCCGGTTCGCCCCGGAGCTGAGCACCGAAAAGGGCCTGACGCTCGACGAGGTGATGGAGGCGGTGCTCGAGGGCTACCGGCGCGGCTCGGCCGACACCGACCTGACGATCTACGCGATCGTGTCGGCGATGCGCACGGCCGCCCGGTCGCTCGAGATCGCCGAGCTGGCGGTGCGCTTCCGCGACGCCGGCGTCGTCGGCTTCGACATCGCCGGGGCCGAGGCCGGATATCCGCCGTCGCGTCACCTCGACGCGTTCCAGTACGTCAACCGCGAGAACTTCCATTCGACCATCCATGCCGGCGAGGCCTTCGGGCTCCCGTCGATCTGGGAGGCGGTGCAGTTCTGCGGCGCCGAGCGGCTCGGCCACGGTGTCCGGATCGTCGACGACATCGACCCGGGCAACGGTCTCGGCTCGGAGAAGTTGGGCCGGCTGGCCACCTACATCCGCGATCGGCGGATCCCGCTCGAGCTGTGCCCGACGTCGAACGTCAACACCGGTGTCGTCCCCTCGATCGCCGACCATCCCATCGGCATGCTGCGGCGGCTGCGCTTCCGGGTCACGGTCAACACCGACAACCGGCTGATGAGCAACACGTCGATGACCAAGGAGATGCAGAAGCTCCACGACGCGTTCGACTGGGGCCTCGATGACTTCGAGTGGCTCACCGTCAACGCGATGAAGTCAGCGTTCGCGCCGTTCCCGGAACGCCTCAAGCTGATCAACGGCGTCATCAAACCGCGCTACTCGATCCTCAAGAGCGAACTCTCGCTCGGGGTCGCCTGACATGGCCGTCCGCACGACCCTGGTCGACCATCCGGTGTGCACCGACGCGCTGGCGCAGATCCGCGACCGTGACACGCCCAATGCGCTGTTCCGTCAGAACCTCGAACGCATCGGCGGACTGCTGATCGCCGAAGCGACCCGCTCGCTGCCCACGGTCGACGGCACGGTCGAGACGCCGCTCACGACCGCCAAGGCGGTACGGATCGCGGTGCAGCCCGTGGTGGTGCCGATCCTGCGAGCCGGGCTCGGCTTCGTCGGCCCCGCCCAGGCGCTGCTGCCGAACGCCGACATCGGCTTCATCGGCATGGCCCGCAACGAGACCACCCACCAGCCCGAGCCGTACGTCAACAAGCTGCCCGAGTCACTCAGCGGGCGTCCGGTGATCGTCCTCGATCCGATGCTCGCGACCGGTGGCTCGCTCATCCACACCGTGCGGCTGCTGCTCGAACGCAAGGCCCCCGGCCCGATCACCGTCGTCTGTGCGCTGGCCGCACCAGAAGGCATCGCCGCCCTCGACGCGGCGGGACTGCCGATTCACCTGTTCACGGCCGCCATCGACGATCACCTGAACGACGACGCGTTCATCGTCCCGGGCCTCGGCGACGCCGGCGACCGCCAGTTCGGCACCCCCGCCTGAACAGCACCCGCCCGTCCCCTCCCCCGCTCCCTTTCCTCTCGCCGAAAAATGCAGCGATCGTCCCGCTGAGCGGGACGTACTGCGCACGTTTCGGACACCTCCATCGACCCCGACCGAAATGTGTGCGTTTCGTCCCGCTCATGGCACGCTCGTGCGCATTTTTCGGGATGGGTGGGGATGGTGGCGGGCGGGGCGGCAGAGCGGGGTCAGGCGGGGTGGGCGCTGCGAGCGGCGGCGTCGAGGAGCGACCGGAGTTCGGCCGGGTCGAGATCGACGGCTTCGCCGTACAGCTTGACCTTCGGTTCGGTGCCGCTGGGGCGGATCTGGAGCCGCACGCCACCCTCCAGCATCAACCGCACCAGATCGGCCTCGGGATAGGTCTGGACGGAGACCACCTCCCGGCCGCCGACCTCGGCCGGCGGGTCGGCCTCGATCGACGCCACCCAGGCCGCACCGTCGGACGGCGGCATCTTCACCGACAGCTCGGCGGTCACGTACCGGCCGAAGCGCTCGGCGATCGCATCCAGACGATCCTGCAGCGTGCCGCCCTCCGACTCCGCCACCGCAGCGATCTCCGCCATCAGCACGGCGGCGGTGATGCCGTCCTTGTCGAGCGGACGGGGCGCCACCAGATAGCCGAGCGCCTGTTCGTAGCCGAGCATCAGACGCAGCTCCGGTCGCTCGGTGGCGATCTTGCCGATCCACTTGAACCCGGTGAACGTCTCCTCGCTGTGCACGCTGGCGGCCTCTGCCATCCGGGCGAGCAACGACGACGACACCAGCGTGGTCACGACCAGCCGGTCGTCGCCCGAGGTGTTGGCGAGGATGTAGTCGGCGAACAGCCAGCCGATCTCGTCGCCGGTCAACCGGCGCCACGAACCGTCCGACTGCGGGATCGCGACCCCGAGACGATCGGCGTCGGGATCGTTCGCCAGCGCAACCTTGGCGTCGCACGCCTGCGCCTCGGCGAGCAGGAGGTCCATCGCCCCGGGTTCCTCCGGATTCGGGAAGGCCACGGTGGGGAAGGCGCCGTCTGGCTCCTGCTGGGCGGCGACGACGTGAGGCGCCGGCAGGCCCGCCGCTTCGAACGCCCGCAACACCACCGCGCCACCGACGCCGTGCATCGCCGTGTAGGCCACCGCGACGCCGGGCACGTCGGGCCGCAGCCGTACCGACGGCACGAAGGCGAGGTACCGGTCGACCCACTCGTCGTCGAGGCGTTCGATCAGCGGATGATCATCGGCGGCGAGCTCGACGGTCAGTGGATCGAAGCGGGCGATGCGCTCGGCGATGTCGGTGTCGATCGGCGACACGATCTGCGATCCCGTTTCGAGGTACACCTTGTACCCGTTGTCGGCCGGGGGGTTGTGCGATGCGGTGACGACGACGCCGGCTGCGGCATCGGCTTCGGTGATCGACCAGGCGAGCACCGGAGTCGGCTGCACACCGGGTTGCAGCATCGTGCGAATGCCCATCGCGGCGAGCACCCGGGCGGTGTCCTCGGCGAACAGGTCGCTCTTGCGGCGGGCGTCGTGGGCGATCACGACGCCGCGCCGGGCTGCGTCGGCGATGTTCCCGGACTGCTCGGCATCGAGCAACCATCGGCCGAGACCGGCTGCTGCCTGACGGACCACCAGCCGGTTCATGCGCATCGGGCCCGCCGCCACCGCGGCCCGCAGCCCCGCCGTGCCGAACTGCAGGCTGCCATCGAAACGCTCAGCGAGTTCCTCGTCGTGACCGGATTCTGCGTCGGCGATCAGCGACGCCAGTTCGTCACCGATGTCGTCGTCGGGTTCGGCCGCCAGCCAGGCCTTGGCGGTGGAGATCAGATCGTTGGTGCCCACGGCAGCCCCCCGGTCGAGTTCGGCGAATCGAGTTCAGCCATCACCGATCAGGTTACGCAGCTCGACCAGCGGGCGCGGCCCCACGTGGCTGATGACCTCGGCGGCCGCGATCGTCCCATAGCGACCGCACGTCTCGAGGTCGCGCCCGGATGTCAGTCCATGCAGGAAGCCGGCCGCGAACAGATCGCCGGCTCCGGTGGTGTCGATCACGCGGTCGACGGGCATCGCCGGCACGCGCACCAGCTCGTCGGGCGTCACGATCACACACCCATCGGCGCCGACGGTGATCGCGGCGAACTCGCACTCGTCACGCAGGGCCGCGACCGCATCGTCGAAGGACTCGAGCTGGTAGAGCGACAGCAGCTCGTCGTGATTGCCGAACAGCAGGTCGACGCGATCCTGCACCAGGGCGCGGAAGTCGTCGCGGTGGCGGTCGACGCAGAACGAGTCCGACAGCGTGAGCGACACCATCCGTCCGTGCTCGTGCGCCACTTCGGCCGCCCGACGGAACGCCGCCTTGGCGTCGTCGCGGTCGAACAGGTATCCCTCCATGTAGAGCACGTGGGAGTCGGCGACGACCGACTCGTCGAGATCGTCGACACACAGTTCGCTCGAGACGCCGAGATAGGTGTTCATGGTGCGTTCGGCGTCGGGAGTCACCACGATCACGCAGCGCCCGGTCGGCGTGCCGTGGTCGCCCGCCGGACGATGGAACGCGACGCCGACCGCACGCATGTCGTGGCCGAACACGTCACCGAGGTCGTCACCGTTGACCTTGCCGATGTACGCGGCTCTCCCTCCCAGGCTGGCGACCCCGACCACGGTGTTGGCGGCTGACCCGCCGCTCATCTCGACGGCGGTCTCGAGTGCCGCGTACAACTCGACGGCCCGCTCGGTCTCGATGAGGGTCATCGCACCCTTGACGAGCGCGTGGCGCTCGAGGAAATGGTCCTCGGCCGGAGCGATCACGTCGACCAGCGCATTGCCGATGCCGACCACGTCGAAACGGGTGCGATCGGAGCTGGCTCCTGCAGAGAACCGTCGGGTCAGGTCGGACACGAGGGACCACGCTAGCGGGGGTACCCTCCCGTCAATGGCTGCGACATCGTCGGAACTCGACCCGTATCGGCTCCCCACCGGCGTGCGTCCCACCCGGTACGACGTTCGGCTGCGGCCGTTGCTCACCGAGGCCACGTTCACCGGAACCGTCCGCATCGAGCTCGACGTCGACGAGCCGACCGACGTGCTGGTGCTCAACGCGATCGAGCTGACGATCACCCGTTGCGAGGTCGATGCCCGCCCCGCCACCTGGGAGCTCGACGCCGAGTCGGAGCGGTTGTCCGTCACGCCGAGCGCGCCGGTGGCCGCTGGCACCAGCGTGCTGACGATCGAGTTCGAGGGGATCTTGAACAACAAGCTGCGTGGCTTCTACCGCAGCACCTACGTCGACGACGACGGTGTCGAGCAGGTCATCGCCACCACGCAGATGCAGGCCACCGATTGCCGACGCGCGTTTCCATGTTGGGACGAACCAGAATTCAAGGCCGTGTTCGCGGTCACGCTCGACGTCGACGACGACCTGACAGCGATCTCGAACGCCCCAGTGATCGACGAAACCACCGCGGACGGCCGGCACGTGATCCGTTTCGCCGACACGATGGTCATGAGCAGTTACCTGGTGGCGATGGTGGTCGGCCGCTTGGAGACGACCGCCGTCGTCGACGTCGACGGTGTTCCCCTCAGGATCGTGCACGTCCCGGGCAAGGGGCACCTCACCGAGTTCGCGCTCGACGTCGGGACGTTCTGCCTGCGGTGGTTCCAGGACTACTACGGCATCGCCTATCCCGGCGACAAGGTCGATCTCATCGCACTGCCCGACTTCGCGGCCGGCGCCATGGAGAACCTGGGCTGCATCACGTTCCGCGAGAGCCTGCTGCTGGTCGATCCGGCCACGAGCACCCAGAACGAGCGCCAGCTGATCGCCGACGTCGTCGCCCACGAACTCGCCCACATGTGGTTCGGCGACCTCGTGACGATGCGCTGGTGGAACGGCATCTGGTTGAACGAGGCCTTCGCGACGTTCATGGAGGTTGCGGCCTGTGATGCCTACCGCCCGGACTGGGAGCGCTGGACGGCGTTCGGCGTCGAGCGCAGTGCAGCGTTCGAGACCGACTCGCTCGCCAGCACACGCCCGGTCGAGTTCGAGGTACGGTCACCCGCCGACTGTGAGGGCATGTTCGACGTGCTCACCTATCAGAAGGGTGGGGCGTTGCTGCGCATGCTCGAGCAGTACCTCGGCGCCGAACGCTTCCGTGAGGGCGTCAGCCACTACCTGTCGCTCCACAGTTACGCGAACACCGAGACCAACGACCTGTGGGACGCCATCGAGGCGACCAGCGGTCAACCGGTGCGCCGCATCATGGATTCATGGATCTGGCAGCCCGGCTACCCGCTGGTGAGCGCTGCGGTCGTCGACGGCGCCCTCGAGCTGCGCCAGCGCCGGTTCCGCTTCGACGACGACGACCCCGCAACCGCCGAGGCGGAGACCGGCGGCCAACGATGGGCGATTCCCGTGCACGTACGTGTCGGCGAGACCACGACGACGCTGCTGCTCGACGACACGGTCACTGCGCTCGCACTCGACGACCACTCGCAACCGATCGTCGTCAACGCCGGCGGCCACGGTTTCTACCGCGTCGACTACAGCAGCCAACTCCGTTCCCGGCTCGACGGCGCGGCCGTCGCCTCGATGTCGACGCTCGAGCGGTACAACCTCGTCGACGACGCATGGGCGGCCACCGTCGCCGGTCGCATGTCGGCGGCCGAGCTCCGGGGATTCCTCGACGCCTTCGCCGGCGAACGTGAGCATGCGGTCTGGCAGGCGATCGCCCGGGCCCTGCGCGGCCTCGGCCGGCTGGTCGACGACGGCCCCGAGCGCGATCGCTTCCAGGCACACGTGCGCAGTCTCGCCTCACCGGCCCTCGAGTCACTCGGCAAACCCGCCGACGACGAGACCGATCTCACCCGCAAACTGCGTGGCCTCCTGGTCGCGCTGCTCGGTGTGCTCGGTGACGACGCCGGCGTCCAGGCACGGTGCCGAGAGTGGTTCGACGCCGCCGGTTCGGATCCGACGGCGGTCGACCCGGAGCTGATCTCGGCGGCCACCACGGTCGTGGCCGCCACCGGCGACGCCGACACCTACGAGCGGATGCGCCGGCGTTTCCTCACCGCGTCCACCCCGCAGGAACAGTTGCGCCACCTGTATGCGCTGGCCGAATTCGACGACGAAGCCCTGGTGCTGTCGACGTGCGAGTTCGCCATGAGCTCCGAGGTGCGGACACAGAACGCACCGTTCGTGCTGCGCATGGCGATCGCCAACCGTCATCACGGCCCTGCCGCGTGGGCGTTCGTGCGCGACCACTGGGAGGAGGCCCTCGACCGCTTCCCCAGCAACACGATCGTCCGGATGATCGACTCGATCAACCACCTGTCGACGCCGGAACTCGTGCAGGACACGTCCGCCTTCTTCGCCGACCACCCGATCGAACAGGCCACCAAGACCCTCGAACAGGTGCTGGAACGCCAGCGGGTCAACATGCGCCTGCGCCTCCGGGAAGCCGCACGAGGCGCAGGCGCCAGCTGAATCGCGATCGAGCGAAAAGAATTGTCATCCGGATGCCGTCGGACACCGTAGAGATGCCAGACGGTGGGAACGTCCCATGGTCAACGAAATCCGAAAGGACCATCCGATGAAGAAGATCCTCGCAGGTGCCGCAGCCCTCGCTGCCGCGCTCCTCGCCGTTCCCGCCGGGGCATCCGCCCAGGCAGCGGCGAACATCACGCTGCTGCACGGCATCCCCGGCATCACCGTCGACGTCGCCGTCGACGGCGCCGTCGTCATCCCGGGCTTCGAACCCGGCGACACGCAGGACCTGAGCTCGTTCGCCGGCCAGACCCTGACCAACCTCGAAGTCCGCCCTGCGGGCACCGAAGACGTCGCCATCGGCCCGGTGCCGTCGTTCGATGTCCCCGCCTCCGGAAGCTGGACCGTGGTCGCCCACCTGGACGCCGACGGCAACCCGACGATCACCCCGTTCGAGAACGACACCTCGGCCGCCGGTGATGGCCAGGGCCGCCTCACCGTGCGCCACACCGCCGCTGCTCCTGCGGTCGACGTCGTCCTCGGCGACGCCCGTCCGGTCGAGAATCTCTCGAACCCGAACGAGGCCAGCCTCGACGTTCCGGCCGGCGAGATCGCCGGTGCGCAGATCGCCCCCACCGGTGGCGACCCGATCGCCGACGTGCCCACCGTCACGGTGGTTGCCGGCGAGAACCTGATCGTCTATGCCGTCGGCTCACTCGCCGACGAGACCTTCACGTTCTACACCCAGACCGTGGCCCTCGAGTCGGCCGGCGACACAGCCGGCGACGCAGCCGGTGACGGCACGCCCGCCCCGACCGCCGTCAACACCGGTGGCGAGCTCGGTGCGAGCACCAACTCGTCCGTGGCCCTCTTCGCTGCTGCTGCAGGTCTCTTTGCCCTGGCCGGTGGAGCGATGGTGCTGCGCCGCCGCACGGTCGAGTCCTGACCCCTCCCGGGCAGATCGATCGACCACACTGATCACGTGAACGGCCGCCCCACCCCTCCCTTCCGCTCGGGGCGGTCGTCACGTGACGTGGGGCTCTCGGGCCTCACGGTCCTCATCGTCGCCGCACTCCTCGCAGGTGCCGGACTGGCAGTCGCCGGTCTCGTCACCCGAGGGGGCGGCGACGACGTCGTTCTCGACGTCGACAACGTCACCATCGACGTCGTCCCGTCGACGGTTCCGCCCCGACTCGATCCCACCACCGAGTCGGAGAACGCCGAGTCCGGAAACGCCGATGCCGAAGACGGAGCCGGCACCGGAGCCGACGACACACTGTCGCCGTTGGCTCAACAGCTGGGACCACGGCGCAGCGCCATCCCGGAGGTCGTCGCTCCCCGACCCCGACCGGTGGGACTGCAGATGCAGACCATCGACGTCGCCCGCTTCCCGATCCGACCGGTCGGATTGGAACTCGACGGGCAGATGGAGATCCCCGACGAAACCGAGATCGGGTGGTACCAGTACGGCGCCACCGCCGGACAACCAGGCGCCACCGTGCTCGCGGCTCACGTGTCGTGGAACCGCACACAGGGACCGTTCGCCCGTTTGGGCAGCATCGAGCCGGGCGACCAGATCGAGGTCGCACTCGACGACGGGAGCGTTCGCCGATACCAGGTCACCGAACGCACCGTGTACGGGAAGTCGGAGTTGCCCCGCGAGCGCATCTGGCGCAACACCGGCGAGGAGACGCTGGTGTTGATCACCTGTGGCGGCGACTACAACCCGGAGATCCGCCGCTACCGCCAGAACATCGTGGTCTACGCGGTCCCCGTCGGCTGAGCCGACCCCGGCACCGGTTCACCGCTTCTGCAGCACCCAGGCCTGTTCGGCCGGGAAACGCCTCGCCCAGTCGGCGTCGACCGAGAACCGGGTTCCAGCGGCGGTGGCGGGCGCCTGGATCTCGACGTAGTCGACGACGTCGAACCCGGTGGTGCGGAAGAGTCGCAGCCACGACGAGATCTCCATGTTGAACTCGATGCCTCCCGGATCATCGACTGCCGTGGTCCAGTCGAGACGTCCCAGCCCGAAGTAGTCGCGCTCCAGGGTGAGCCCGGCAGGGGCAGCGCCGTCGATGGGCGAACAGACCATGCCGAACGGGTGGTTGCCGAGGAACACGAGCCGGCCTCCCGCTCGGAGCAACCGGTGGGCTTCGGGAATCCACACGTACGGATCGCACCAGATGGCGGCGCCATACTCACTGATCGCAACGTCGAAGCTGGCGTCGGGTTGGTCCACCAGTTCGGCATTGCCGTGGACCCATTCGATGTCGTCGAGTCCGTGTTCGGCGGCCAGCCGGCGGGCAGTGGCCAGCTGCTGCTCGGAGTTGTCGATCGCATACACCGCGGCGCCACGGCGGCGCATCCAGGCAGCCACGTAGCCGGTGCCACAGCCGAGTTCGATGGCCCGTCGGCCCTCCAGATCCTCGGGAAGCAGCGCGAGGTCACGGTTGGAGATTCCCCAGATCCCCCACTCCGGCTCACTCAGCGCCCAGTTGCCTTCACCCGATGCGACCCACTGCGCAGCCATCTCGTCCCAGTGACGACGATTCTCGGTCACGTGGTCGGCGAGGGGATCGGTGGCGCTCATCGCTCGAACCGTAGCGAAGAGCCCGAGCCGACCGGCTCGGGCTCTCGGATCGTGGAGCTAAAGGGAATCGAACCCTTGACCTCGTCATTGCGAACGACGCGCTCTACCAACTGAGCTATAGCCCCAAAGGCTCCGGTGAGTGTAGCGCCCGACGCCACGCTCGGCGCAGGCCGCGATGCGTCGGGGATGCGAGTCAGCCCTGCTCGAGCCAGCCGTCGCCCCAACCCGACGCCTCGCGCTGGCGAAGCTGGGCCAGGAGGTACACGTACCCGCACAGCGCCAGGAACGACAGGGCGAACACGTAAAGCAGCACCGTCGACGACGTGGTCGCAGCGAGAAAGAGGCTGCACGCCGTGGTGATCACCAGCAGGAACAACACGTTGCTGCGGCGACGGCGCACATCGGTGCGGGGATCGTTCGAACGCCTCGCACGGTCGGGGCGATCCATGTGCGTCTGGCGGTGCGCCGGCTCCCCGGCGCCATGGGTGCGGAACGCCGTATGCGCTGCCCGATCGGTGTGGCGGGTGCCCGCAGGCCGGGGCCGGGTGGCCGTCGAACCGTGGTGCAGCGCCGCCTGGCGATGATGGGGGTGGCCAGGCCGGCCGGCCGCGGCGGGACGCTGCAGCGGCGACGGCGCGAGCGGCCGCCCGATCGTGCGCAGGCGCGGGTTCGAGGTGCTCTGGAGCGTGCTGAGCTGGCGGCGGAAGTCGGTGACCGACGAGTTCGGCCGGTTCTCGACACGAGAGCGCAGCATCGGGGGGATCAGCACGGCCGCCCATGCGGCGGCGACGACGAGGAGAACGAGTTGGGCCATGGGTCAGGATCGAATCGGTGCAGTCAGAAGTTGGTGGTGATGTGGTCGTACGGGGCGGTCCGCCGGTGCGGACCGATGTGACGATTCTACGACGATTGTGACGATGGGTGCAATCACCGCTGAGACGTCGGTCACGCCGTCGGACCGTCGTGCGTGCCGGTCGGCGGGTCGGTCGGGCTGTGGGGTGCGTCATCGCGGCGGAAGACGCCGGACCGTCCGCCCGTCTTCTCCCACAGTGCGAGTTCGCCGATCACCATCCCGCGGTCGGCCGACTTGCACATGTCGTAGACGGTGAGCGCCGCGGTACTGCAGGCATGCAACGCCTCCATCTCGACGCCGGTGCGGTCGACGGTGTCGACGTGGACCTCGATCGCCACGAAGTCGTCGCCGATCTCGAAGTTCACCGAGACGGCCCCGACGAGCAGCGGATGGCACAGCGGGATCATGTCGGACGTGCGCTTGGCGGCCTGGATGCCGGCGACACGCGCCACCGACAGCACGTCACCCTTCTTCACTTCGCGGTTCGCGATCGCCGCGGTGGTCTCGGGTTTCATGAACACCTTGCAACGAGCCACCGCGCGTCGGTGGGTGGGCTCCTTGGGCGTGACGTCGACCATGCGGGCACGGCCGAGCGGGTCGAGGTGGGTGAAGGAGAGATCACTCATGTGGTCCCGCACGTTAGCCGGGCGTGTCGCCTCACCCCGGGCCGGGTACGGTCGCCGTCATGTCCGACGCTGCCATCTCTCCTCCCGGCGGGCTTCCGTACGACGCCATTTCGCACCTGCGCAACGACGGGGTGCAGTTCCTCAGGATCGTCACCGATCACGGCCTCGAGCATCCCGTGCCGTCCTGTCCCGACTGGAATCTGGGCGACCTGGCATGGCACCTCGGCAACGTCTGGAATCGATGGGGCCGCATCGTCTCGGAAGGCATCACGACCGCCGACGGCGTCCGGGCGATCGAGCAGGCACCACGTCCGTCCGACGAACTGTTGATCGACTGGGTCAGCGCCGCGCACACGGCGGTCTTCTCGGCACTGACACGCGCCGGCGACGACGTCGAGGTGTGGACCTGGACCGGAGCGAACCGCCCGGTGGAGTGGGTGGAACGCCGGATGGCCCAGGAGACCGCCGTGCACCGCTGGGATGCAGCCAACGCGGTCGGCCTGCCCTACGAGATCCCCACGGCGGTCGCCGCGGACGGCATCGACGAGTTCCTGACCTGGTTCGCCGCACGGCGGGTCAGCGACGACGCCACCCCGGTGGGCGGCACCGTGCACCTGCACTGCACCGACACCGACGCCCACGTCATCGAGGGCACCGACGACCGCACCGCGGTGACCGGCGAATGGCTGGTCACGCGACTCGACGAGTCGGGCATCGAGTTCACCCGCGAGCACGCCAAGGGCGATGCCGCGGTCCGCGGGCGCGCCAGCGATCTGCTGCTGTGGTTGTGGCGACGCGACGCGGCGCCGGTGGAGGTCCTCGGCGACCCCGGCGTCGCGGAACGCTTCCGCGCTTTTCCCGCCCTCTGACGTCCCGGCCCTCTGACGTCTCCGCCCGTTGCGGCGTGCCACACGGGGTCCGGCATCCGGATCCGGGTGTGGTGCGTCCCGCTTTGCGCGACTCACGCCACCGAGATGCACCACTCCCGGTGCCCGGACCGCAACGGCAGGTCCGGGCCGCCCAGGCAGGACGGGTCGCCCTCAGCCGCCGATCTGGCTCATCGACTTGCCGGGCCGCACGAAGTTCACCTGGTTGATGCGGTGGCCGGCCCACTTGGTGGCCACGGCGGCCTCGATCCGGGCAGCGAGCTGATCGTCGGACTCGCCCGCACGCATCGCCGCCATCAGGTCGAACTCCCTGGTGGCGAACAGGCAGGTCCGGAACTGGCCTTCGGCGGTGAGGCGCACCCGGTCGCAATCGCCGCAGAACGGCTTGGTGACCGTGGGGATCACCCCGATCGTGCCACCACCGTCGAGGTAGCGGAACCGGTCAGCGGGCGCGGCGCCGCGTGCGGGCAGTTGTTCGAGGGGGTGGACGGCGTCGATGGCGGCGACGATCTCGTCCTGACCGACGACCCGGTCGTTCATCCAGTGGCCGTCGGCGTCGAGCGGCATGAACTCGATGAAGCGGACCTCGACATCACGGCGACGACCGAAGTCGGCGAGGGCGACGATCTCGTCGTCGTTCACGCCGCGCTCGATGACGGCGTTGATCTTGACCGGCGCGAAGCCGGCCTCCTTGGCGGCTTCGATGCCGTCGAGCACGTGGTCGAGTTCGTCACGGCGGGTCATCTGCTCGAACTTGGTCCGGTCGAGGGTGTCGAGGCTGATGTTGACGCGCCGCAGTCCGGCGTCCCGCAAGGTCTGGGCGATGAGACGCATCGTGGCGCCGTTGGTGGTCATCGCCAGATCGACCGGTCCGCCGGGTCCCTCGATCGCGGCGAGTTTCTCGACGAGCACCGGCAGGTGTGCGCGCACGGTGGGCTCGCCGCCGGTCAGGCGGATCCCGCGCACGGCGTAGCGCTCGACGAAGATGCGAGCGAGGCGCTCGATCTCCTCGAACGTCATCACCTCCGAACGCGGCAGCCACTGCATGCCTTCCTCGGGCATGCAGTACGTGCACCGGAAGTTGCACCGATCGGTGATCGAGATCCGAAGATCCTCGATGTGCCGCCCGAACGGATCGATCAGCTCCTGATGCGTGCGGTCGCTTCCCCCGGACATCAGATCAGCCTATTGGCCACGACGCGGTTCCCCGAGTCGGGGAACACTCCCACGGCGATGAGCGAAAAGCCCGGATGCGGGCGGTTGGCTCATCGCCTGGGCGTGCGTCGGGCGGGCGATGAGCGAAAAGCCCGGATCTGGGCGGTTGGCTCATCGCTGGTGTGGATCGTTGATCGGGCGAACGCGTCAGGCGTCGCCGCGCAGCAGCAGGGCGGCGACGTCGGCGCCGGCGGGCAGACCCGGGCCATCGGGCACGACGGCCATCGCGTCGGCGCACGCCGTTGCTGCGAGCTGATGGCTTCCCTGCGCCCCCACGGGGCGCACGTGGTACCGGCCATCGTCATCGAAGTCGCCGTTGACCCTCACGAAGTGCACCTTGCCGTCGGGCTGTCGATCGAGTGGTTCGTCGGCGACCGCCACGATGCTGGTCCTCGTCAGGCGCCGGTGGCCCATCATCCGGCGCAATGCCGGACGGGCGAGCAGCTCGAAGCTCACCAGCGAGCTGACCGGGTTGCCGGGCAGCCCGAAGATCGGTGTGCCGTCGAGGCGACCGAATGCGAACGGTTTGGCCGGCTTGATCGCGATCTGCATCCAGGTCATGTCGGCGATCCGGCCGAGGACGGCCTTCACGACGTCGTAGTCGCCCATCGAGACGCCGCCGCTCGACACGATCGCATCGCAGTCGCACGCGGCAGCACGAAGCACCCGCTCCAATTCCGCTTCGTCGTCGCGTACGACGCCGAGATCGACGACCTCGCAGCCGGCCTCGGACAGCAGGGCAGCGAGCATCGTCTTGTTGCTTTCGCGGATCTGGCCGATCTGCAGCGGCGAGCCGTCGTCGATGAGCTCGTCGCCGGTGGACAGCACGGCCACTCGCGCGGGCCGGTACGCCCGGAGCCGGGTGGCGTTGACGCTCGCCAGCACGGCGGCGACCGCCGGCGTGACGATCGTGCCGGCGGCGAACAACTCGTCGCCGATCTGCACGTCGTCGCCGGCACGCCGGATCGACGCACCGGCCGGCACCGACCGGCTGAGCCGGACGCGGTCGTCGCCGATGCGCTCGGAGTCCTCGACCATCACGACGGCGTCGGCGCCGTCCGGCATCGGCGCTCCTGTCATGATCCTGATCGCCTCGCCCGTGCCCAGGTGTCCGGCCGGGGCCACCCCGGCTGGGAGCTCACCGACGACGCGCAGCTCCACCGGAACGGTGGCGACGTCCTCCGATCGGACCGCGTAGCCGTCGACGGCGGTGTTGTCGAACGGCGGCACGACTTCATCGGCGACGACGGCGGAGGCGAGCACCAGGCCGTACACCCGGCTCCGGTCGACATCGACGGGTTCGAGCGGTGGGCAGGATTCGAGCACGAAGCTCTGGGCGTCCTCCAAGGGGGTCACGCAGGCAAGGTACCGCAGGACCGGTCCGCCGGGGACGTCAGTCGGTACCGGGGCTGGCGCTGCCCGTCCCGGTGGCGGCCCGGCCGGGTCGGTGCCCGGGGCTCGGCCCTAGCCTGGAGCGTCGTGTCCGACACGTTGACCGCCTTCCCGTCCGACGGCTACACCGCACGATGGCGGACGTGGGATCACGAGCACCTCGAGACCCTGACGCTGCGCTGGGAGAACGAGGGGTGGACGGCGACCGGCGAGGTCGGCCGCGAGGCGGTCACGTACGTCCTGCGTCTGTCCGCGACCTGGCACGTCCGACAGTTCCTGCTGTTCCGCGACCTCGATCAGCCCGATCTCTGGCTGGGCGCCGACGGTACGGGCCGGTGGGGCGAGATGAACGGGGCACACCGCCACGATCTGGCGGGATGCACCGACATCGACCTCCCCGTGACGCCGTTCACGAACTCGATCCCGATCCGCCGTCTCGCCCTCGGCGTGGGCGACGCCGCAGACGTGACGGCGGCGATGATCGACGTGGAAACGCTCGGCGTGGTCCCGGTCCGTCAGCGGTACCGCCGGCTCGCCGTGCGTCGGTTCGAGTACACGAACCTCGACAGCGGCTACAACACCGCGTTCGACGTCGACGAGTACGGCTTGGTGCACGACTACCCGTCGGAGTTCCGCCGCCTCTGAGGCACCCGCAGGGTCAGCCAGTTCTTCCGGGTCGCGTCCGGCAGGACGGTCGTCGGCACGATGCGCCGTCAGATGGCAAGTCGACGGAGGAACTCGCGCAGGTCGGCGCCCAGCTCGGGGTTGGCCAGTCCGAGCTCGATCGACGCGGTGAGGAAGCCGAGCGGGGTCCCGGTGTCGAGGCGACTCTCGCCGGCGACGACCGCATGGAATGGGGCGCGAGCGGCCTGCGCGCGCAGCGCATCGGTCAGCTGCAGTTCCCCGCCGCTGCCCGGCGTGAGCGCCGCGATCTCGTCCCAGGCGTCGGCGGTCAGCACGTAGCGGCCGGTGAGGACGAAGTTGCTGGGGGCGTCCTCCGGCGACGGCTTCTCGACGAGGTCGCGCACCGGGATGACGCCATCGTGCGTCAATTCGCCGGCCGGATCGATCACGCCGTACGAGCTGACCTGCTCGCGCGGAACGTTGACCACAGCGACCACGCTGCCCTCGGTTGCCGCACACACGCCGTTCATCTGGGCGAGCAGCGCTGAGGTCGGCATCAGCTCGTCGGGCAGCAGCACGGCGAACGGTTCGTCGCCGACGGCGTTGCGGGCGCACCCGACGGCATGGCCGAGACCCTTGGGGTCGTCCTGGTAGACGATGTCGATGCGCCAGTCGCGCCCGATCGCCCGCAACCGTTCGGCCGTCTCGGTCTTGCCCTTCGCCTCGAGCGCCTCGAGCAACGCCTCGTCGGGAGCGAAGTACGCATCGAGCGCGGGCTTCGATCGGCTGCTCACGACCACGATGTGATCGCAGCCGGCGCCGAGCGCTTCGTCGATCACGAGTTGAATCGCCGGCTGATCACCGATCGGGAACAATTCCTTCGGAACGGCCTTGGTGGCGGGGAGGAATCGGGTCCCCAGACCAGCCGCGGGGATGACAGCACTGCGGACCTGCATGGGACGGACGATATCCTTCTGCGCTCGATGCCAACCTACGTCTACAAGTTCGTCGACACCGGCGAGACCATCGAAGTCCAACAGGGCTTCCACGACGACAACCTGACCGAGATCGCCCATCCCGACAGCGGTGAACTCCTCCCCGTCAAGAAGGTCTTCACCCCCGTCGGTGTCACCTTCAAGGGGTCAGGTTTCTTCAAGACCGACAACCGGGGCAAGAAGACGTCGACGTCGAGCACGAAGGAGTCGAAGGACCCCGGTTCCTCGAGCACCTCGTCGAGCTCGGCCGGCGACTCCACGGGTTCGTCGGGTTCGTCGGGTTCGTCGGGCAGTACATCGAGTGGCTCGTCGTCCGGCAGCACATCGAGCAGTTCCAGCTCGTCATCGGACGGCTGACCTCAGCGGCTCACCGCTGACGATCGCCCCCGAAGCGTCGATAGCGTCTTCTCGGACCGACTCCCTCCGATCGTCCACCGATCCGAGGAGACACCGATGCACGTCGTGGCCCGAGCCCGACTCGTCCTCGCCCGACGCCCCTGGGTCTACTGGGCCGCCGTGGCAACACTCGCAGCGCTCGCCGCCGCAGCCGTTCACGGCGAGATGACGTCGATCGCCGCCGAGCGCGACCGCTGGGGATCGACGCGTACCGTGCTCGTCGCCCGCCATCAACTCGAACCCGGCGATCCGGTCGCTGCCGACCTTGTCGCTCTGCCCGTGGCGGTGCTCCCCCGCGACGCATTGGCGGAGATCCCGGAAGATGCATCGGTCCGTCAGCGCGTGGCCGCCGGCGAAGTCCTCACCGAACTGGACACCACCAGCCGCGCCGGCCCTGCCACGCTCGCCGAGCCCGGAACCGTCGTCGTGGCGATCTCCGACCCACTCGCGCGAGGCGTCGTCGCCGGGCTGCACGTGCAGGTCGCCGCCGACGGTGTGATGATCTCCGAGCGCGCCGAGGTGACCGGCGTCGTCGACGAGGTCGTGTTCGTGGCGGTCGATGAGCGCGAGGCTCCGACGGTGGCAGCGGCCGCCCTCCAGGGCCTCGCCAGCCTGCTGTACCTGCCGTGAGCCGCCCGGGTCTCGTTCGCTGCCAGTCAGCGGGCGCCGGTGGCGACGAGGATCAGCACGAGCACGCCGAGCGAGATCCGGTAGATCACGAACGGCATGAAGCTGTGTGTCCGCACGATCTTGAGCGTGCCCCAGACCGCCAACAATCCCGCCAGCGCGGACGTCACGATGCCGACGATCATCGGTACGAGCAGCCCGTCGGGGACGCCGTCGGAGATCAGCCCGGCGAACTTGAACACCACCGCTCCGAAGATCACCGGGATCGACATCACGAAGCTGATGCGCACGGCGGCGTCGCGGTCGAACCCGAGGAACCGTCCCGCGGTCATCGTGATCCCCGATCGAGACGTGCCCGGGTTGAGCGCCAAGGCCTGGGCGGCGCCGACGAGCAGCGCGTCTCGGGCATGGAACTCCTCGACCTTGCGCCGACCGAGGCTCCGGTCGGCGATCGCGAGGAGGATGCCGAATCCGATCAGCGACACGGCGATGATCGTCGGCGTACCGAGACGGTTGTCGATCTGGTTCTCGAACAGGGCGCCGACGGCTGCCGCGGGCAGCGTGGCGAGCACGAAGAGCCAGGCAAGCCTGCCCTCGTTGGTGGGAGGTACCTTGCGGGCGAACACCAGCTTGGTCCCCTCGACGACGTACGTGCTGACGTCACGCCAGAAGTAGCCGACCACGGCGACGAGCGTGCCGAGATGCAGCGCGACGTCGAACGACTTCTTGATCGACGGGTCGAGTTCCTGCCACCCGGCCAGCCACGGGACGAGCAGCAGGTGCCCGCTGGAAGAGATCGGCAGGAACTCCGAGAGGCCCTGCACGATCCCGAGGATGATCGCCTGATAGATCGGCACGGCTGCCCTGTCTACCCTCTCGACGGAGCAACCGGACGGCATGGCACATCCACGCGTGGCCGCCGGCGTGGACGCCGCTGCGTCGGGTTCAGGTGACCGACGGGACGATGCGCGGCGTCCACGGCCGCGGTTCGTCCCAGTGGTGGCCGATGACCACGCCGGTGGCGAGGGAGGCGAGGAACTCCATCGGCGTCTCGAAATCCAGCATCTCGACGTACGCCGCACCCAGCGCATCGGGCACGTGGCCGTCGCTGCCCGCCGCGCCGACGATGCCGAACTCGGCTGCGAAGTCGGCGGCACGACGATTGAGGCTGGCGAGCGAGGTCTTCGCGTTGAGCACCTCGACGGCGTCGATCAGGTCGGCCTCTGCCAGCTCGTACAGCGCTGCCTCGCTCATGTTGCGCCGCATCGGATCGAACGGATGCGGAATGTAGACGACGCCGCCCTGATCACGGATCGCCCTGGCGGCCTCCAAGGGACCGACACCCATCGGGATCCGTTCGGTGAGGAACAGGCCGATGATCTCGCCGGCGGCGGTGCGCAGCTCTTCGCCGACGATCACCCGCGCGTCGACACAGGCGCGCAACTCCAGCGCGCCGGCGATCGAGTTGTGGTCGGTGACGCACACGATGTCGAGACCGCTCGCCGCGACCGCAGCGGCGAACTCGTCGGGTGTCGTGGTCGAGTCACCGCTCCACATCGTGTGCGTGTGCAGGTCGACGCGCACATGACCAACGCGTTGCGGCACACCGAGATGCGGGTGTCGGGCGACGGCCTCGCTCGACGGCGTCACCACGTCGCTCAGGCGCCCGACATCGTGACGTCGCGAATCACGAGGCTCATGCCCGCTGAACGCATCGGCAGCCACTCGAGATCACCGCCGATCTCGACGACATCGAGCAGCATCCGCTGCAACGTCGACGCGATGGTGACCTCGCGCACCGGTGCGCCGACCGTCCCGTTGCTGATGAGCAGGCCCGCTGCACCGGTGGAGAAGTCGCCGCTGATCGGGTTCACGCCGGAGTGCAGACCCTGCATCTGTTGCACGAGCAGGCCGTCGTCGACATCGGCGATCAGTTCCTCCTGCGAGCGTGCCCCCGGCACCAGTGACAGTGCGAGACAGCCGACGCCCGGCGTCCCGGCGAATCCGCCGCGCGTCGCATTTCCGGTCGACGTCGTCCCGGCCCGACGCGCGGAGTACGAGTTGTGCACGAACTGGCGCAGGACGCCGCCCTCGATCAGTACGTTCCGGCGCGCCGCGAGGCCCTCGCCGTCGACGTCGGTGGCGGTGTAGGCCTCGGGGTTCGTCGGATCGTCGACCAGCGTCAGAATGGGTGCAGCGACGGTCTCGCCGATGCGGTCACGGAACAACGAGCGGCCCTTGACGACCGCCTCTCCGTTGAGTGTCGAGGAGATCACCCCGAGGAACTGCGCCGTCACGAAGGGGTCGAGCACCACCGTCAACCGTCGGCTCGGCGGCTGGGTGGCGCCGAGCAACCGGGTCGCGCGATCGACGGCCTCCCGAGCCGCACGTTCGAGGTCGAAGTCGTCGGGCGAACGGCCGACCGAGAACCCGAAGCCCGTCTGGGTCTCGGCATCGTCGCCTTCACCCTCGTCGGCGAGCGTCGACACCGACACGTAGCAGCCGTTCTCTCGGCCGGACATGCGGATACCCGTGGTGGAAGCGACGGCCGTCTCGCCGTGCGCGTCGGCGTAGTTCGAATCGTCGACGCGCACGCGCGGGTCGGTCCCCGACGTGAGCTTCTCGAGTTCCTTGGCGAGCTCGATCTTGCGGTCGGTCGGGTACTCGGCGAGATCGTCGTTCCACAGGGTCTGCTCGGTGACGGGGACGCCGTCGGGTTCGGCGAGCGCCGCCCACTCGTCGACGGTCCCGAACTGGACGTTGTCGCGCGCCTCGGCGAGTACCTCACCGATGGCGTCCTCGTCGAGGGTGCCGGCGTACGCGAAGCCGGTGCGGCCGTCACGGATGACCCGGATGCCGACGCCCTCGCTCTGCGCCGACACGAAGTGCTCGACGTCACCCTGGTAGACGCGCACCTCGGTCTCGCCGCCACGGGCGACGAACGCCTCGATCTGCTCGCCGGGGCTCGCCTGCTCGACCACCCGATCGGCGACGACCTGCAACTCGCTCTCGAACCGACTCATCGCCGGCTCCCCGGCGTTACGCCTGGGGTCAGACCCCCGGCGTGACACGCCGCGACACGGCCACGACTTCCCGGCGTTACGCCGGGGGTCTGACCCCTGGCGTAACGGTTCACGCGGTGCCTCCGACGGTGAGGGACTTGACCCGGAGCGTCGGCTGGCCGTCGCCGACCGGCACCCCTTGGCCGTCCTTGCCGCACGTGCCCGGGCTGCCCATGGCGAAGTCGTTGCCGAGCATGTCGATGTCGGCGAGCACCTTGGGGCCGTTGCCGATCAGGTTGCCGTCGCGCAGCGGCTCGGTGACCTCGCCGTTCTCGATCAGGTACGCCTCGGTCATCCCGAAGACGAAGTCGCCCGACGCCGTGTTGACCGAGCCGCCTCCGAGCTTGGCCACGTACACCCCGTTGGGGGTCGAACTGATGATGTCGTCGGGATCGTCGGGGCCGTCGAGCACGAACGTGTTCGTCATGCGCACCATCGGCAGGTGCTGGTAGCTCTGACGCCGGCCGTTGCCCGACTGCGGCCGGCCGTCCTTGCGGGCGCGGAGGTAGTCCCACATGTAGTCGGTGAGGATCCCGTCCTCGATGAGGACGTTGCGTTGGGTGATGTGGCCCTCGTCATCGAAGCCGAGCGTGCCCCACTCCCCCGGCATCGTGCCGTCGTCGACGAGCGTGACCAGCGGCGAGGCGACCTGCTGGCCCACCTTGCCGGCATACACGCTGGCGCCCTTGTGAATGTGGTCGGCCTCGAGCCCGTGACCGCACGCCTCGTGGAACAACACCCCGCCGGTGCCGTGCTTGATCACGACCGGCATCGCACCGGAGGGAGCCGGACGGGCACGCAGCTTGGTGATCGCCTGGCGGGCGGCCTCCCGGGCCAGCTCCTCCACGTCGACCTTGTCGAAAACCTCGAAGCCGATCGTGTGCCCCATCGACTGGTACCCGGTCTGCATGCCGGTGTCACCGTCGGCCACTGCACTGATGCGCAACAAGGTGCGCACGATCTCGTCGTCGGCCAGGACGCCGTCGGTGTTGGCGATCAACACCTGCTTGCGACTGTCGCCGTACCCGGCCGACACCTGCACGATCTCGGGTCCGAACGACCTCGCGGCCTCGTTCATCCGCTGGAGCAGCTCGACCTTGGCCGCCTTGGCGACGGTGTCGGGATCGCGTTCGACCGTGTTCGGACGGTGTGGCGCCGACGGCGCGAGCGCGATCGTGCGCACCCCGCCGCCACCCTGTCTGGCCGCTGCGGCCGCCGCTGTCGCAGCCGCGCTCAGACCGGGCTCGGAGAGATCCGAGGTGTAGGCGAAGCCGGTCGTCTCGCCGGCGACGACGCGGATGCCGGCGCCACGATCGCGGCCGCTCGACACCTGTTCGATGCGGCCATCGTCGAGCCCCGCCGACGTCGACCGCTTGTCCTCGGCGTAGACCTCGGCGAATTCGGCTCCACCGCTGACGGCGCCGGCGAGTACTCGTTGCAGGACGTCACGTTCGATCACCCGATCGAGCCTACGTACATGGGGCGCCCGGCACATCTCGTCCGCGGCATTCAGCATGGCGAGCTCCGGTCACGACGCTCACCCGTGCGTCCTTGTTAGCGTTGTGTGTGTGAATCTCGAAACAGGCATGCGCGGCGACGCCAAGCTCGTGGTCACCGAGGCCGACACGGCGTTGGCCCTGGGCTCCGGAGTCGTCGAGGTCCTCGGGTCTCCGAGGTTGGTGGCGCTGTGCGAGGAGGCGTGCTGCAACGCCATCAACCACGCCCTCGACGACGGCACCAGCTCGGTGGGCATGCGCATCCAGTTCGATCACCTGCAGCCCACGCCGGTCGGCGCCGAAGTGATCGCCGAGGCGGTGCTCGAGAAGATCGACGGGCGTCGCCTGAAGTTCACGGTGTCGGCCTCCGACCCGGGCGGCCTGGTGGCGGCCGGCAAGATCACCCGTGTCGTGGTCGACATCGACCGCTTCATGTCGAAGTGCTGCACGACGTGACGCGTCGTTCGCCGGCGCCGAGTGTCAGGTTTGGCCCGGCACGGTGTGACAGTCAGGCGAGGTTGCTCGTGCGGGGGTACACGTCGCCGGGGTCGGTGAGGACGTTGACGAGGTAGGGCACGCCGCTGGCGAAGGCACGGTCGATCGCCGGGCCGATCTCCGACGGCGACGCCACGGTCTCGCCTCCGCCACCCAACGCCGTGACGACCTCGTCGTAGCGCATCCCCGGCTGCAGGTCGCAGGCCATGTCCCAGCCGTAGATCGCCTGCATCGGGTGCTTCTCCAGCCCCCACATCCCGTTGTTGCCCACGATCATCACGACCGGCAGTCCGTGGCGTACCAGCGAGTCGACGTCCATCAGGCTGAAGCCCGCTGCACCGTCGCCCAGCAGCAACACCACCTGCGACGACGGGCGGACCACCCGTGCGGCGATCGCATAGCCGAGCCCGTTGCCCAGGCAGCCGTAGGGCCCCGTGTCGAGCCATCCACCCGGCTGATGGACCTCGATGAACTTGCCGGCATAGGAGGCGAAGTCGCCGCCGTCGCAGATGACGACGGCGTCGCGCTCGAGCCGCTTGCGCAGTTCGCCGTAGATGCGGCTCGGCCGGATGGGATCGGCGTCGGTCTCCATCGACGCGACCTCGCCGGCCGTCGCCGCTGTCTCGGCCTCGCGCAACTCGGTGATCCAACTCCGGTGGTCGATGCGGTCGCCGGAGTACTCGGCGAGACCGCGCAACGTGAGCCGGATGTCGCCGACGACGGTGAGCACGTCGACGTGGGCCGCGCGCTGCGACTCGGCGTCGACGACGTGCGCCACGGTCGCCGAGCCGAACGTGCCGAAGCCGAGACGGAAGTCGAGCGGCGTGCCGAGCACGACCACGACGTCGGCGCGCTGCTTGAGCAGGCCCCGCGTCCGGAGGAAGGCGAGTTCGTGATCGGCGGGCAGCAGCCCGCGGCCCATCCCGTTGAAGAAGCACGGCACGCCGAGCTGCGCCGCCGCCGCGGCGAGTTCCTCCCAGGCGCCGTCCCAGTACACGTCAGAGCCGACCATGAACGCAGGACGCTCGGCGCCGGCCACCAAGGCGGCGAGCGCCGCCACCAGATCGTCGTCGGGGGCAGCACCCGTCCCGTCGCACGATCCGGCGTCGGGCACCTCGCCGGCCGACGGTCCGAACACGTCGAGCGGGAAGTCGAGGAAGGTCGGCCCGCGGTGCGGTTCGATCGCCAGGCGCACCGCTTCGTGCACCATCGCCCCCGCGTGTGCCGGATCGGTGACCGTGGCCGCCATCTTGGTGATCGAGGACACGATCGGGACGTGGTCGAGTTCCTGCAGCGAACCGGCGCCCCAGCGACCCTGAGGCGCACGGCCGCCGAGCACGACCACCGGCGAGCCGTTGAAGTGCGCTGAGGTGATCGCGGACACGCCGTTGGTGATGCCGGGCCCGGCGGTCAGTGCAGCGAGACCTGGGCGGCGGGTGAGTTTGGCGTAGGCCTCGGCGGCAAACGTGGCCGCCGCCTCGTGACGCGTGTCGATGACGCGCATGTCCTGATCGCGTGCAGCGTCGTAGAGCGGCCAGATGTGGCCGCCGTTGAGGGTGAACATCACATCGGTGCCGTACGCACCGATCGCCGCAATCGCCTGCTGACCTGCGTGTCCGGAAATTTCTGCCATGTCACAAGACCGTAACGCGCGCCTACAGTACGGTGTCGATGCAGGTGTCCGACGCAGCTCCGGCACCGGTACGCGAACACCGGATGTACTGGTGGAAGGAAGCGCTGATCGTCGCGATCTTCTACGGCATCTACTCGTGGACCCGCAACCTGTTCGGGTCGAACAAGATCGCCGCCGACGGCATCCCCGAGCAGGCGTTCACGAACGCCGAACGCATCATCCAGTGGGAGACGACCCTCAACCTGTTCCACGAGCAGACGATCCAGTCGTGGTTCCTCGACTACACGTGGTTCATCCAGTTCTGGAACACCTACTACGGCACGGCGCACTTCATCGTCACCTTGGCGGTGTTCGTGCTCCTGTTCACCAGGCGCGCCGACGTCTTCCCGCAGTGGCGGAACTCCCTGGCGGCGATGACCGCACTGGCGATCATCGGGTTCGCCTGGTTCCCGCTGATGCCGCCGCGTCTGCTCGACGAGCCCTGCCCGATCCCCGCCACGATCGCCGAGGTGACCGACGCCAAGATCAGCTACGGCGGCGCCTGCATCGAGAGCGACCTGCGGCCCGAGGGCGGCTGGGGATTCGTCGACACGCTTGCAGAGTACGGCGGCCCCTGGTCGTTCGACTCCGAGACGATGGCATCGATCTCGAACCAGTACGCCGCCATGCCGAGCCTCCACATCGGCTGGTCGACGTGGTGTGCGATCGCCATCTGGCCGCTGCTGCGACGGCGATGGGTCAAGGCGCTCGTGTTGCTCTATCCCGCAACGACGTTGTTCTGCATCGTCGTGACCGGCAACCACTTCTGGCTCGACGGCGTCGGCGGCCTCGTCGCATTCGGTGTCGGTTCGCTCATCGGGTGGGGTCTGTACCGATGGAATCAGGACCGCCTCGATCGGCGTCACGCACTGCTCCTCGCCGCCGAGCCCGGGCTTCCGCACGAGCCGCCGTACGACCCACTGCTCGAGGGCGGCGACGATGACCACCAGAATCGCCGCGAAATCTCCCACCGCCGCGACGACCAGGAGCACCAGGAGCAGGCGGAACAACAGGAGCACCAGTCACTCGACGAACTCCATGACCGCCGGAGCAACGACCCGGCCTGCTGAGCGGTTCGTCACAGAGCCACGCATCGTGTCCTCGGTCCCCGTATCCTTGATACGACAATGAGTCAGATGCGCTTGAACCCACTCAACGGACGGTGGGTGACCATCGTGGCCGAACGCGCCCAGCGGCCGACCGATTTCGCTCCCCGCCAGAGCAGTGTCGACGACGACCCGTCACGGCCGTGCCCGTTCTGCCCCGGCCACGAGGAGTCGACACCGCCTGCGCTCGAGACTGCGGAACTCGACGGCACCTGGTCGATGCGGGTGATCCCGAATCGCTACCCCGCCTTCGCCGGCGAAGAGGCCTTCGCCGTCCACAACCTCGGCCCGGTGTTCGTGATGGCCGAGGCCAGCGGCATCCACGAGGTGTTCGTGTACACCCCCGAGCACCAGTCCGGCCTCCACCTGCTCGACGACGACCACGCCGCCCAGCTGATGCGGGTGCTGCGCGATCGGTTCGCCGAACACGCCGCCACGCCCCAGGTCCGCTACACCCAGGCCATCGTCAACCACGGCCGCGAGGCGGGCGCATCGGTCGCCCATCCCCATGGCCAGATCCTCGGTCTGCCGTTCGTGCCGGGCGAGATCCTCGACGAGGAGCGAGCGTTCGCCCGCTTCGCCGGCGGCTGCCTGCTCTGCACCACCGTCGAGGCCGAACTCGCCGCCGACGAACGCGTCGTGTTCTCCAACGACGACGTCGCCGTCATCACGCCGTACTGGAGCGGTGCCCCCTACGAGCTCCTGATCGTGCCGCGGCACCACGAGCCGCACCTCCAAGACGCTCCCAACGACAGTCTCGAGGCGGTCGGTCGCGCCCTGCGCGACGCCCTCGGCCACCTCAACGCCGCACTCGGCGACGTTGCGTTCAATCTCGGATTCCACACCGCCCCTCATCAGCACACCGGCCAGTACCACTGGCACATCCACATCTGGCCGAACCTGGTCACGCAGGCCGGCTTCGAGCGCGGCACCGGTGTGATGATCAACATCGTGCCGCCCGAGCAGGCCTGCGACAGCCTGCGCTCGGTCGCCGCCTCCGCCTGACCCCCCGACCACGGTTTCCCCTCCGATGACCGCCTCTCGAGCCCCTCGACCGCGCCCCACCGAATCGTCGTCGTGGCTGCCCGCCATCGCCGCCGGCCTGGTGCTCGCGCTCGTCGTCGGCATCGGCGTCTTCCTCGGCGGCAACGGCACCGACGTCGACGCCGACGAACCGCAGGTCACGACGCCGTCGACGGATCTCCGTGACGGCATCGTCGCGCCGGTGGCCACCACCGCACCGGCTGTCGAACCGACCGCCCCACCGCTCGCCGCGCCCGTCTCGCTCGGCTCGGCGGGCGAGGACGTGCGCCGCGTGCAGGAACGGTTGACCGCACTCGGATTCCAGCCCGGCCCGGCAGACGGCCAGTTCGGCAGCGTCACCCAGCAAGCCGTGTGGGCGTTCAAGAAGCTGTTCGGCACGGTTGCCTGGGACGACTTCGCGACCCGCAACGACCAGACCGTGGTCACCGACGAGGTGTGGCAGCAGATGGCCGACCCCTCGGTGCGGTTCCTGCCCCGACGGCCCGGCGCCGGGACCCGTGTCGAGATCTACCTGCCGCTGCAGGTGATGGCCGTGTTCCGTGACGACGTGCCGATCTTCATCTCCCACATCTCCTCGGGCCAGTTGCGACCCGACGGCCTGCCGGCCACGTTCTGCGAGACCGCCACCTACGACACCGACGAGAACGGCAACCCGTATCCCGAACCGGTGACCAAGGAGGTCTGTGCCGAGGCGAAGTCACCGGGCGGCGTCTTCTCGTTCCGCCGCTCCTACGACGGCAACCGGGTGAGCCCCCTCGGCGGGATGAAGAACCCGTGGTACTTCAACTACGGCATCGCGATCCACGGCGCCCAGAACGTGCCGACCAGCCCGGCGTCGCACGGCTGCATCCGGATCTCCAACTCGCTTGCCGACGTGTTCCCCGATCTCGTCGAGCGCGGCGACCGGGTGTACGTGTGGGGCCACGACGGCAAGGAACCGGAGCAGTACAGCGAACGCGAATCGCTGCCGTCGTTCAACCGGCCGGATCCCAACGCCACCACGACCACCACCTCGACGACCACCACGACCACGACCACCACGACGGCTCCGCCGCCGACCACTGCGGCGCCGACCACCGTCGCCACCACGCAACCGACCACGACGACCGCACCGCCGACCACGACGACGACCATCGCCCCCTGAGCCAGCGCCCGCCGGGCCGGCCGAGCGATCTCAGCGCGGCGATCGTGCGGCGAGCCACACGACGGCCATGGGACCGACGTCGAGCAGTGCCGACGACGAGCATCCCTGTGCCGGTTCGTCGACGGCGGCCACCGCTGCCTGCGCGCCGCGGTGAGCGGTCCCCCACCACGCTGCGTCGTCGGTGTCGAGCAGGATCTCCCAGTCGCCGCCCCACGGCAGACCGACGCGGTGACCGGGCCGGGGCACCGACGTGAAGTTGGCGACGCACACCACCGCAGCGACGCCGTCGAGGTCCCACCGCACGAAGGAATACATGCTGTTGCCGGCATCGTCGGCGTCGAGCCACTGGAACCCGCCGGGCTCGCGGTCGCGCCGCCACAACGCGGGCCAGGCATCGGCCACCCCGTTGAGGCTGACCATCATGTCGTGCACGCCGCGATGCTCCGGATGCTCGAGGAGATGCCACGGCAGATCGGTCGCCTCGCTCCACTCCTCCCAGGGAGCGAGCTCCGATCCCATGAACACCAGCGGCGCACCGGGCAGCGCCCACTGCCAGGCCAGGAGCGCGCGGAGCCCGGCGAAGCGCTCCCAATCGGCGCCGACCATCCTCGACAGCAGACTGCCCTTGCCGTGCACGACCTCGTCGTGGCTCAACGGGAGCACGAAGCGCTCGTCGTAGGCGTAGAGCAGCGCGAACGTCAGCTCGTCGTGGTGGTGGGGGCGGTGCACGGGGTCGAGGGCGAGGTAGCCGAGCGTGTCGTGCATCCAGCCGAGGTTCCACTTGTGGCTGAATCCGAGCCCGCCGTGATCGACCGGCTGCGTGACGCCGGGCCACGAGGTCGACTCCTCGGCGATCAGCAGCGCATCGGGGAACTCCTCGCCGACCACCGAGGTCAGCTCCTGGATGAACGCCAGCGCTTCGAGATGCTCGCGGCCGCCGTACTCATTGGGTGACCACTGGCCGTCCTCGCGCGAGTAGTCGAGGTAGAGCATCGAGGCGACGGCGTCGACGCGCAATCCGTCGACGTGGAACTCGTCGAGCCAGTACAGGGCGTTGGCGACCAGGAAGTTGCGGACCTGGTTGCGGCCGTAGTCGAACACGTAGGTGCCCCAGTCGGGGTGCTCGCCCCGCCGGGGGTCGGGGTGTTCGTACAACGCCGTCCCGTCGAAACGCCCGAGGCTCCAGTCGTCGCGGGGAAAGTGTGCCGGCACCCAGTCGACCAGCACCCCGATCCCCCGCTGGTGCAGTGCGTCGACGAACCGACGAACCGCCGCCGGCTCGCCGAACCGGGCGGTGGGCGCGAAGTAGCCCGACACCTGATATCCCCAGGAACCTCCGAAGGGATGTTCCGCAATCGGCATCAACTCGACGTGGGTGAACCCGAGCGACTCCACGTGGTCCGCCAGTTCCACCGCCAGCCGATCCCAGGTGTCGACGCCTCGACGCCAGGACCCGACATGCACCTCGTAGATGCGCAGTGGCGACGTCGAAGCCATCACCCGGCCCCGCTCGGACATCCAGGAATCGTCACCCCACTCGTGGTCGACGGCGTCGGGGACCACGCTGGCGTCACTCGGTGGCCGTTCGGTCATGCGCGCCATCGGATCGGTCTTGCGCAGGACCGCCCCGTCACCGGTGGTGATCTCGAACTTGTACCGATGGCCGCTGCGAGCGCCCGAAGCGATCACGGACCACAACCCGGTCGGGACGTCGTGGGTGGCGACGCGACTCAGCAGCTGCGGCATCCAGTCGTTCCAGTCGCCGACCACCGCCACCGACGCCGCACTCGGGGCCCACACCGCGAACCGCACACCCGACACCAGTCCGTCGGCGTCGACGTGGAGCGGCTGGGGACCCAGCAGCTCCCACAGGCGGCGATGCGTGCCCTCGCCGAACAGGTGCAGGTCGAGCTCACCGATCGGTCGCGCGACGTTGGCCATCGACCGCAAGGGTACGTGTATCGACGCCTGCTGCGCGCCCGGCCCCCGAACCGGGGAGCAGAACCTCAGCAAGGACCGGCACCGTGGTCGATCGACACTAGGGTGCGCGATCGTGCGCGTGTTGATGCTGTCGTGGGAGTTCCCGCCGCGTTCCACCGGCGGCATCGCCGCTCACGTCGCCGGGCTGAGCACCGCGCTGGCGAGGGCCGGCCACGACGTGGTCGTGCTGACCGTCGCCGACCGGCCTGCCGAGCTCGAGGCAAAACCGCCCGAACAGGTCCGGGTGTTGCGCACGCTCGTCGATCTGCCGTGGCTGCCACCGTCGGAGGAGGTGACGCGCATGGCCTCGGGGAACCACGCCGTCACCAAGCTGGGCAGCCGGTTCGTCGGCGAGTTGGAGGGGTGGCGGCCCGACATCGTGCACGGCCACGACTGGCAGCTCGGGTGGGCCGCCGATTCGCTCGCCCACCGCTACGACGTCCCCTTCGTCCTGACGATGCACGGCACCGAACGGGTACGCCACGGCGGCCAGCTGCCACTCGGCCATCCGACGGACATCAACTCGATCGAATGGTGGCTCGCGTTCCAGGCGGACCGCATCATCTCGCCGACACGATTCATCGTCGAGCAACTGATCACCGGCTTCGAGCTCGCCGAGGAACACGTCGTGCACATCCCCAACGGAATCGATCCGGACCAGTGGCGTCCGGCGAACACACCGAGCGTGCCGACCGGGCCGCGCCCTCCGCTCGTCGTGTCCTGGGGCCGCGTCCAGTACGAGAAGGGATTCCAGGTGCTGGCACGCGCGATGCACGAGCTGCGCGGACGCATCCCGGATGTCAGCAGCGTGATCGCCGGCCGCGGCAGCTACCTACCGGAGCTGCAGACCCAGGTCGACGTCGAGGGCGTCAGCGACATCGTGGAGCTCCCCGGTTTCCTCAACGACGCCGATCTGCGCCACCTCGTGCATCGTGCCGGATGCGTGGTGATCCCGTCGCTGTACGAACCGTTCGGCATCGTCGCGCTCGAGGCGCTGGCGGCGGGTGCCCCACTGATCGTGGCCCGCACCGGCGGGCTCGCCGAGTTGATCACCGGCACGAACGCCGGCGTCACCTTCGAGCCGGGCAACCCCGACGACCTCGCCGACGCCGTCGAGCAGGTCCTCACCAACCATGATCTCGCCACCATCCTCGTGGCGAATGCCCGCGACCTCGTGCAACACAAGTACGCCTGGACGGCGATCGCCCGGGCCACCTCGGGCGTGTACGGCGACGCCGTCGCCGCGGCGCATCGCACGACGGCCTGACCGCTCGACGCACGTCACGGCATCGTCGTGTCCGGCCCGGGACGGCTCGTGACGGGGCGATGAACGTTCGTCAGGCCGGGCGAGACGACCTCGCGGAGTCGGTATCGTCACCGGGCGATGCGTCCCGTTCACCAGTTCACCGTCGTCAGCAACGTCCCGGAATCGCTTCGCGCGGTCGAATCGTTGGCCGCCAACCTCCACTGGGCCTGGGACCGGCAGCTCGCTCGCGTGTTCGACCGCCTCGACGGCACGCTCGACGGGCGGTCGTGGCGAGAGACCGGCCAGCATCCTGTCGACCTCGTCCAGCGCACGTCGGCCGCATGTTGGGAACAACTCGCCAACGACGAACACTTCCTCGAGCAGCTCGCCACGGCGCAACAGCGTCTCGCCGACGCCCTCGGCGGCCCCAACTGGTTCGCCCGACGCTCCGACGACGGCGACACACCCTTGCGGTCGGTGGCGTACTTCTCTCCCGAGTTCGGCATCACCGAGGCCCTGCCGCAGTATTCGGGCGGCCTGGGCGTCCTCGCCGGTGACCATCTCAAGGCGTCCTCCGATCTGGGTATCCCACTGGTGGGCGTCGGCCTGCTGTACGCCGAGGGCTACTTCCACCAGTTCCTCGATCCCGACGGCTGGCAACAGGAGCGCAACGACCGGATCGATCCCGATGCGCTCGGCCTGCGGCCCACCGGCGTCGACATCGTCGTCGACCTCGCCGACGTCCCTGTCACCGTGCGTGTCTGGCGCACCGACGTCGGACGCATCCCCCTCTACCTGCTCGACACGAACGTCGCGTCGAACCCGCCCGAGGCAATCGCCATCACCGACCGGCTCTACGGCGGCGACGAACAGCACCGCCTCCGCCAGGAGATCATCCTCGGTATCGGCGGAGTGCGGGCGCTGCGGGCGCTCGACATCCACCCGCAGGTGTTCCACACCAACGAGGGCCACGCCGGCTTCCTCGGCCTCGAGCGGATCAGGGAGTGGGTGCAGCGGGGTTCGAGCTTCGACGAGGCCATCGAGGCCGTGCGCGCCGGCAGCCTCTTCACCACCCACACCCCGGTGCCCGCCGGCATCGACCGGTTCCCGCGGCCCCTGATCGAGACCTACTTCACGCGCTTTGCCGCCGAGTGTGGCGTGACGATCGACGAACTGGTAGCGGTCGGCCAGCGGGAAGCCGACGGCGGCAAGTTCAACATGGCCATCATGGGTCTTCGCCTCGCCGCGCACTCCAACGGTGTGGCGCGGCTGCACGGCGAGGTGTCGCGAGAGATGTTCGGCGGCCTCTGGCCGGGACTGCCGACCGGCGAGGTGCCGATCGGGCACGTCACCAACGGGGTCCACGCCCGCTCCTGGGTCAGCGACCGCGTCGACGAGTTGCTGACGCGGACGATCGGCGACGAATGGCACCTCGGCGACGAGGGCGCATGGGAGCGGGTTCGGCACATCGACCACCGAGAGATCTGGGACGTCCGCAACGAGGGCCGCCGCGAGCTCGTCGACATGGTCCGCCACCGGGTCGGTGGCTCACTGCTCGACCCCGATGTCCTCACGATCGGATTCGCCCGTCGCTTTGCGACCTACAAGCGCTCCACGCTGCTGCTCGGCCAGCTCGACCGCCTACGGTCGCTCCTGCTCGACGCCGATCGGCCGGTGCAGTTCGTCTTCGCCGGCAAGGCCCATCCCGCCGACGAGCCGGGCAAGGCGATGATCCGCGAGATCGATCGGCTCACCCGTGACGCCAAGATCGGCCATCGCTTCGTCTTCATCCCCGACTACGACATCGGCATCGCCCGCACGATGTATCACGGGTGCGACGTCTGGCTCAACACCCCGCGCCGCCCGATGGAAGCGTGTGGCACGTCCGGCATGAAGGCGGCGCTCAACGGCGGTCTCAACTGCTCGATCCGAGACGGCTGGTGGGACGAGATGTCCGACGGCGACAACGGCTTCGACATCGCATCGTTCGACGACGACCTCGACCTCGACCGGCGCGACCGGCGCGAGACCAGTGCGGCGTTCGAGGTGATCGAAGACGAGATCATCCCGCTCTTCTACGCCCGACACGACGACGGGGTACCCCACGGGTGGATCGAGAAGATCACGACCAACTGGACGACCCTCGGCTGGAAGGTGATCGCAGGACGGATGGTGCGCGACTACGTCACCGAGTTCTACGAACCCGCCGCCATCGGCACCGACACGATCACCGCCGACGACGGCAAGCCCGCCCGCGAGCTCGCCGCCTGGAAGCGGCGGGTCGAGGCGGCGTGGCCCGACGTGGGTGTGCGCCTCGTCGACGACTCGGACGTCGCCGGTGGCGCTGCTGGCCAGTCCCGCGTCGCCGTGGTCGAGATCGACACCGCCACGCTCGGCGCCGAGGAGATCGCCGTGCAGCTGCTGCACGGTCCGCTGACCGGCGACGGTTCGTTCGACGAGGCGCGGTTGAGCATCGTGCCCATGACCGTGGGGGACGACGGCCGGCACCGGGCGACGTTCGTTCCCGACCACGCCGGCCGTTGGGGCGTCGCAGCGCGTGCCATGCCGACGCATCCGTACCTCACCGGACCGTTCGACACGGGGCTCCTCACCATCGGCTGAGCCGGGTCCGGAGGCGTCGTCGAGCGGTGCGCCGGCGAGTGTCGCAACCGTTGTCGTAACCGTCCGTATCCGAGCACCGACCGGCGCAGCTCGATCGGTAGTGTGCCACCGATGACGACGTCACCTCCGGACGTGGCGCCGGCCACACGACGCGAACCGCCGTCGCCGACCACGCTGTTCTTCGCGTTCGGCGGGCTGATGGCCAGCCTGGCGGCGGGGTACGGCGTGCTCTTCACGATCGTCGACGACTACCGCGACGACTACGGCATCAGCGAGACCGCGATCGGTGTGGTCATCGGTATCGGCTTCGTCGCCGGGTTCCTGTCGCAGGTGCTGATCGCGCCGCTCGCCGACCGGGGCCACGCACGGCGCGTCGTCCTGTTCGGCGTTGCCGTCAACGTGCTGGGCCTGCTGATGATGGGGTTCAGCACCACGCTGACCCCGATCCTGATCGGGCGGTTCATCTCCGGGATCGGGATCGGCGCCGCCGTCCCCGCCGCTCGCCGCATCGTGATCCTCGCCGATCCCAATCATCTCGGCCAGAACCTCGGGCGGCTCCTCGCTGCGGACGTCTTCGGCTTCGCGCTCGGTCCGGCGATCTCCGCAGTCCTGGTGGGGCCGTTCGGCATCCCGGCGCCGTTCGTCGTCGTCGCCGTTGCAACGGCCGTCCTGCTGCCGTTCGTGGCGCGAGTCGAGGTGGCCGAGAGCACCGTGCCGCCCAAACGGCGTCTCGCGGTCGATCTGCTGGCGATCCGACCGTTTGCCGGCGCTGTCGTGTTCGGCGCAGCGTTGTTCGTGATGATCGGCTCGTTCGACGCGTTGTGGGCGGTCGTCCACCGGGATCTCGGGACCAACGAGTGGATCGCCAACCTCGGCATCACGCTGTTCGCACTGCCGCTGATCGTGCTCGGGCCGCCCGGAGGCCGGTTGGCCCAGGTGCACGGACCGTTCCGCATCGCCGTGATCGGCTTGTCGCTGGGCGCCTTGTTCATGTCGCTGTACGGGGTGCTGCCGACCGGAACGTGGATCTTCGCCGTGGCCATGGTGCACGCGATCGCCGACGGCATCACCGTGTCGAGCAGCGGTGTCGCCGTCGGGATGGTCATCCCGGAGGACCGCCAAGCCGGTGCGCAGGGTGTACTCGGCGCCGCACAGGCGCTGTCGGCTGGGATCATGGCCGTCGTCACCGCCACGCTCTACGACAACTTCGGGCGCACGACCGCATACCTGGTCTGCGCGATGGTCATGCTCGGCTTCGTCGCCACCGGCGCCTGGCTTGCCCGCTCGGCCTGGTCGATGAAGCGTCCACTCCACGTCGATCTCGCCACCTGATCCGGCACCCGGCGAGCAGCGTCGGATCGGCAAGACTCGGCACATGGCCGAACTTCTCACGCTTCAACGGCGCGCCGACGGTGTCGCGCTCCTCACGCTCGCCAACGGCAAGGTCAACGCGCTGTCGACCGACCTGCTCGGCGAGATCCGCGACGCAGCCCGCGAGCTCACCGCCGACCCGCCCGGCGCCGTGGTGATCACCGGCGGCGACCGTCTGTTCGCTGCGGGGGCCGACATCTCGCAGTTCGGTGGCCCCGACGAGGCCGCCACGATCGGTGCCGCGTTCCACGGTGCGCTCGACGCCGTCGCGGCGATCCCCCGATTCGTGATCGCCGCGGTGAGCGGCTACGCGCTCGGCGGCGGGTGCGAACTTGCACTCGCCTGCGACTACCGGATCGCCTCGGAGAAGGCCGTGTTCGGGCAGCCCGAGATCCTGCTCGGAATCATCCCCGGCGGTGGCGGCACCCAGCGACTCCCTCGCCTCGTCGGGGCCAGCCGAGCCAAGGAGATGTGCCTGACCGGTCGGCAGGTCCGCGCCGAGGAGGCGCTGCGGATCGGCCTGGCCGACGAGGTGGTCCCGGCCGACACGCTCACCGAGCGGGCACTCGCCCTGGCAGCCGAGGTCGCAGCCGGTGCGCTGTCGGCCCAGGCGATCTGCAAGCGGCTGATCGACGACGGGCTCGACCGTTCGCTCGCCGACGGCCTCGCGCTCGAGCGGGAGGGCTTCGTAGAGGTGTTCCACACCGACGACGCCGGCATCGGCGTCGCCAGCTTCCTCGAACACGGCCCCGGCACGGCCACCTTCACCGGCACCTGACCCAACCCCGCACACCGATCCCCACCCGCGCGACCCCACGCGATGAGCCAACCGCCCACATCCGGGCTTTTCGCTCATCGCTCGGCCCGGCCAGACCCAGGCGATGAGCCAACCGCCCACATCCCGGCTTTTCGCTCATCGCTCGACCGGGCCAGAGGCGAGCAGATCCTTGACGAACTCCCGACTTGAGGGGACGTGCTCCGGTGACGATGCACAGGCGTGAAGACACGACTCCTCCATCTGCGCCGACAGACTTCGTACGCGAGCCCGCTGCTGTTCGTGGCGATCGCCGTCGCGATGATCTCGCTGTGACCCGAGGCTGAGCGGCGTTCAGGCGTCGACGGCGGCGAGCATCTCGTCGGCGGCCGTCCATGGATCGGTGACGCGTTCGATCACTTCGGTCGTCAGCTCGTCCCATCGATCGCCGGAGCAGATCTGGCGGGCCCGACGGCCGAGGCGCTGCGCGACGATCTCACGGAGTTCCTCACCGAGACGGAACTGGCGGCGCTCACGGAGGTCACCCGATCGCTCGGCGTAGTCGCGGTGTGCGAGCACCGCGTCCCACAGCTCGTGGATCCCCTGACCGGTCGAGCCGACCGTCGGGATGATCGGAGGCCGCCACGACTCGTGCGGAAGATCCGACAGGTCGAGCATCTGCATCAGATCGCGGCTGGTCTCCTCGACACCCTTGCGGTCGGCCTTGTTGATCACGAACACGTCGGCGATCTCCATGAGACCGGCCTTGTTGGCCTGGACGCTGTCGCCCCAGCCCGGGTTGACGACTACGACGGTCGTGTCGGCCTTGCCGGCCACCTCGACCTCGACCTGGCCGACCCCGACGGTCTCGACGAGGATCCACTTCCGGCCGATCGCATCGAGAAGCCGGACCGCCTCCGGCGTGGCGAGCGACAGTCCGCCGAGGTGGCCGCGCGTCGCCATCGACCGGATGAACACGCCTGGGTCGGTTGCGTGATCCTGCATCCGCACCCGGTCGCCGAGGATCGCACCGCCGGTGAACGGCGACGACGGATCGATCGCCAGGACGGCGATCTCGAGGTCCTGGGCGCGCAGGTGCCCGATGATCGAACTGGTCAGGGTGCTCTTGCCGGCGCCAGGGGCCCCGGTGAGGCCGACGGTGTAGCCCGATCCGCTCAGCGGGTAGGCGAGCCTGCCGACGGTGCGAGCATCGTCGTCGCCGCGTTCGATCAACGACAACAGGCGCGCCAGCGCACTGCGGTCGCCCTGGCGGGCCGCCTGGAACAGCTCGGGGGCAGGCAGTTGGCGTCGGCTCACGGAAACGTCCTCACGCCGCCACGTCGGCGACGTTGACGACCGCCGTGACACCGTCGACACGGTCACGCATGATGCGCTCGACACCTGCCTTGAGCGTCTGGTTCGACGACGGGCAGCCCACGCAGGCGCCGGTGAGCTCCACCGAGACGAGGCCGGTCGCCTCGTCGACATCGCGGAGCACGATGTCTCCCCCGTCGGCCTGGAGCGCCGGACGGATGATCTCGATGGTGGCCTCGACCTGTTCCCGCATGACGACGACCATTCAATCAGCCGGGCCCCTACGATTCCCAGGTGTGATCGCAGTGTCTGCCGCCGGCCCCGTGCTCCTCGCCCACCAGGGTGGGTGGGACGAGATCGCGCTGATCGGCGGCCCGATCCTGCTCATCATGGGTCTGTTGTTGGTGGCGAAGCGCCGGGTCGACCGTGCGGCGTCGGTTCACGGCGGCCCCGGCGGACCGGACGCCGACTAACAACCCGTTTGCGTTGCATTTCCGGTGGGGCGGGCCACCTGTTCTGTCGCGGGACATGGTGGACACTTATGTCGCGGGACATCGTTGACAGTCATGAGGCTATGCGTTGTTGGCGGGGGCCGCCGCGTTTGTTGCCGGAGGGTTGATAGGTGCGGGTCGGGTCGATGGTGAGATGGCGAACGAGGTGATCGTTGATGAACACGCTGGCGTGGGTGGTGTCGGTGATCACGACGGTGTCGCAGCCGGCGTATCGACTGCCGATGTTGATGATGAGGTTGTTGACGTGCACGTTGCCGCGATCGTCGGCTTGGGCGTGGCGTCGTAGATCGCCAGCGAACACCGGGTGCTCGAGTGGCTCGTCGGCCGGTGTTGCTGCGGTGCTGGCGCGGAATCGTTCGATGGGGATCTGTCGGCCGATGCCTTGATGCGGGCGTTCATGGTTGTAGATCCGGCAGAACTCGTCGAGCTGGGCTTGGAGCTCGACGAGATCAGCAGCGAGGGGTTGCTTGCGTAACCATTTCTTCAGCGTCTGCTGGAACCGTTCGACTTTGCCGGTGGTCTGCGGATGATAGGGACGACCGTTGAACGGCCGGATCCCGGCATCGCGCAGCTTGGACTCGAAGAGCACTTCGAACCCGCGGAGCTTGCCCGAAAAGCACAGTCCGTTGTCCGACAACACCCCCGCGGGCAGCCCGAAGACTTGTGCTGCCTGGCAGAACGTGGTCCACGCCTCGACGGTCGTTGCTTCGTTGACGCAACGAGACCTCGCCGCCACACGCGAGTGATCGTCGACGATGTTGAAGATCTTCACAAGCCCTGTCGCGATCACCCAGTCCATCGCGTCGATCTGCCACCACTCGTTCGGTCGTGGCGCTTCGAAACGCCGCCACGACGTCTTTGGCCGTTTCTTCGGCTGCGCGGTGACTTGGCCACGCTCGACGAGGATGCGATGAATCGTCGACGCCGCCGGCACCTGCGCGTTCAAATCCTTCGCTCGGCCGAGATGCCATTGGATCGTGGTCGCTCCATGATCCAAACCGGCATCACCGAGCTCTTTGCGCAGCTTCACGATGCGTTCTTGCACCTCCAGACTCGTCGCGTTCGGCGACGACAACGGTCGACGCGACTTCGGCTCGAGGCCTTCGAGTCCACCGCGGCGATACCTCGCCAACTGGTTGTAAAAGAACTGACGCGACACACCCGACTGCGCACACACGTGAGCCACGTTCACCCGACCGCCGTCAGCCTTCGCGATCACCGAAGAGATCACCTTCATCGAAACCACCTTGCCTGCCATGACCGACCACGATCACAGCCACCAGGTGTCCACCATGTTCCGCGACATCAACTGTCAACGATGTCCCCGGAAAGAAAGGTGGGGCGGTCCACCCGAATCCGCACACAAACGTGAGTCAAACGTGAGTGGTGAAGGAGGCTGGGTTCAGCGGCGCTCGATGTGGGCGCCGACGGCGGCGAGGCGACCGACGAGATCGTCGTAGCCACGGTCGATGTGGTGCACCCCGCTGATCTCGGTCTCACCCTCGGCGGCCAGTCCGGCGACGACCATCGCCGCGCCGGCTCGGATGTCGTGGGCCCGTACCGGCGCGCCGGACAGACGCCGGACGCCGCGAACGACCGCGTGGTGGCCGCTGGTGCGCACGTCGGCACCCAACCGCTGCAGCTCCTCCACGTAGCGGAAACGGCCGGGATACAGGTTCTCGGTGACGATGCCGACACCGTCGGCGACGGCGAGCATCGTGATGATCAAGGGCTTGTAGTCGGTCGCGATCCCCGGGTACGGGAGGGTGGCGACATCGATCGACCGGAGCCGGTCGGGCGCAACGACCCGCAGGCGGTCACCGCCACGGTCCGAGACCGTCGACAGCTCGAGGCCCATGTCGGCGAAGCGGTCGAGCAGCATGGTCATGTGCTCGGGTCGTGCGCCGACCACCTCCAGTTCGCCCCCGGCCACCGCGACCGCAGCGACGTAGGTGGCCGCCTGGATGCGGTCGGGCACCGTGTGATGGCTGACGGGCCGCAGCGCAGTGGCATCGACACCGTCGATCACCAGCGTCGACGTGCCGACGCCGGAGATTTGTGCGCCCATCGCCGTCAGGAAGTCGCAGAGATCGGTGATCTCGGGCTCGCGCGCGGCGTTGTCGATCGTGGTACGACCCTCGGCGAGCACCGCAGCGGTCAGCAGGTTCTCGGTGGCGCCGACGCTGGGGAAGTCGAACGTGATGTCGGCACCATGCAGCCGATCGGCGTAGGCCTCGAGGTAGCCGTGACTGAACTTGAAGGTGGCGCCCATTGCTTCCAGGCCTGCGACGTGCATGTCGATCGGCCGGGCACCGAAGTCGTCTCCGCCGGGCATCGACAGGCGCACGTGGCCGCACCGGGTGAGCAGCGGACCGAGCACGTTGATCGACGCCCTGATCCGTTCGACCAGTTCGTACGGTGCCACGGGCGTGAGATCGCCGTGGTCGGTGAGCAGGAGCCGGTCGGACGACGGCCGCTGGATCTCGACGCCGATCGCCGCGAGGAGGTCTCCCATGATGGTGACGTCGGCGATCGCCGGCACGTTGGTGATCTCGAAGGTGCCGTCGCTGAGCAGCGTCGCCGCCATCAACTTGAGCACCGAGTTCTTCGCTCCCGGCACGACGACGGTGCCCGAGAGCGCACCGTTGCCGCGCACGGCGATCACGGGCGCAGCGGCCGGCTCGAGGTTCTCGATCATGGGCCAACAGTATGCTCGGCTCGTGGAGTCAGGCGGGCGCATGCTGATCCGTCGCTGGCCCGACACGCCCGACGAGCGTGACCGGCTGCTTGCTCCTCGCGACGATCTGCTCCTGGAAGCTCCCGACGCGCCAGCGGAGGGCGACGCTGCGTCGACACGGTTCCGGCAGGACGACGGTCCGTTCACCGCCTACGAGCGGACCGTGTCCAGCGACCCTGACGCGGGAGAACTCGTCGAGACGACGCACTACGCGATGACCATCCCGTGGTTCGGCTGGCTCTTCCGACTGCCGGTCAGAAGGGTGCTGGCCCGACGCGGATCCCATCGCAGCTGGTGGGCGCCCCCGGACCGGCTGGATCCGACGCAGCTGCTCGTCGTCGGCCTGCTGGCGGCAGCATCGATGAGCGCCGCATTCGTCAACACGCTGTTCACCCAGACGGTCAACTTCGCCGCCGACGACTTCGGCATCAGCGACACCGGCATCGGCATCGCCGGCGCCGTCGTCAGAGCGGGCATCCTGATCGCCCTGCCGGCGGCGATGATCGCGGATCGCATCGGGCGCCGACGGGTGATCGTGGCGGTGGCGTGGCTGGGACCCCTGCTGTCACTGGCGGGTGCGTTCGCTCCGAGTTTCGTGTTGCTCGTCGCCACCCAGACACTCGCCCGACCGATGGGGATCGCACTCGCATTCCTGGTCGGCGTGGTGGCGTCGGAGGAGATGCCGCGCAACAGCCGCGCCTATGCGGTGAGCGTCCTGGCGATGGCAGCCGGGTTCGGAGCGGGCGTCGCCGTGATGTCGCTGCGGTTCGCCGACATCGGCGAGAGCGGATGGCGGTACGTCTACCTCGTCGCCGCGGTCTGGTGCATCGTCGCGCTCGATCTGACTCGCCGGCTCCCGGAGACACGGCGGTTCGCCGCAGCCCACCTGCACAGGTCCACCCGGGCACCGCGTTTCAACCTCCGCCGGCTGGCGTTGATCGCCGCAGTCGCCTTCATCGGCAACATCTTCATCGCCCCGGCGAGCTTCTTCCAGAACCGCTACCTGGCCGACATCCGCGACTTCTCCGGCGGCATGATCGGGATCTTCTCGATCGCGATCGGCACCCCGGCCAGCATCGGGCTGATCCTCGGCGGTCGCGTCGCGGACACCAGTGGCCGTCGCCGCCTGATCGCGTTCACCCTGCCGCTCGGCACCGCCGCAATCGTCGCGGCGTTCACCGTCGGCGGCCCCCCGCTCTGGGCGTTCTCGTTGATCGGCGGCATCCTGTCGAGCGCCGCCTATCCGGCGCTGGCGGTGTACCGCACCGAGCTGTTCCCCACCGGCAACCGCAGCCGTGCGGCCGGGCTCATCACCACCGCTGCGCTCATCGGCGGCATCGGTGGGCTGCTCGTCACCGGCTGGCTGCTCGACGCCGGCTGGTCGTACGGCCAGGTGATGGGGATGCTGGGGCTGTGCCAGATCGCCGTCACCGTGCTCGTCGTGGTGGCCTATCCCGAGACCGCGCACCTCGAACTCGAGGCGCTCAATCCCGAGGACATGCCGATCGACCTCCACCAGCTCGATCTCGACCTGCCCGGCGAGCACGAACCCGGCGCACGGGGCGCTCGCGGTGACTCCCGGGAGCGTCCAGGCGGTTGACCGCCGGGCGCGCACCTTGCGGCGCACCGGTCAGGCGAGACGGCGCACGAACTCGGCTGCCGAGGCCGCGATGGTGTCGTCGGCGCCCTTCAGGTCGTGACGGCCACCGTCGATCCACACGTGTTCGACCGGCGCCGGAATGGTCGCCGTCCACTCGGTCAGCTCCTCGGGCGACCCGAAGGGGTCGCGGGTGCCCGAGATGAAGAGGCATGGCACGGCGAGATCGACGAGGTGCTCGATGCGTAACCGTTCGGGCTTGCCGGGGGGGTGCAACGGATAGCAGATCAGCACCAGCCCAGCGAGGCGGTCGACCGGGCCCGCCCCGTCGACGTCGGCGGCGACCATCGACGCCATCCGCCCACCCATCGATCGTCCACCCATCACCAGCGGACCCCGGCGACGGCGCAGCGACGCGATGTCGTCACGAACGGCCTCCATCAACCGCGGAGCCCGGTCGGGAGCCCGGCGCCCCTCCCGGCGATACGGGAAGTCGCGTCGCTCGACGGATGCATCGCGACCGAGGACGTGCTCGATCGCGACGAGGGCCGGCTGGTCGCGGTCCGACCCGGCTCCGGGATACAGCAGCAGTGTCGGCTTGGCCATCAGCGGCCCCGTCGATGCCTGTGAGGGATCACTCCGACGCCGAGCTCAGCACTCGACGGGCCTCGGCGAGGTCGCTCATCGCCTTGGCGGCATCGACACTCGCCCCACCGTGGTCGGGGTGGACGTCGCGCATGCGTTCACGGAACTTCGCCATCACGTCGCGTTTCGATGGCGTCTTGGCGCCCACGTCGAATCCCAGCACCTGCAGCGCCCACGCCTTGGGATCGGCGAGCGCCTCGAGGGCCAGTGTCTGGGAGCCGGCGAGGTACGAGATCATCGCCGGGCCGATCGGGCCACGCCATCTGGCCGCCTTCTGCAGGACGGGCACGATGGCACGGCGGTGTTCGGGGGCGAGACGCTCGACTGCATAGATCGCCCCGAGGACCTGGGACAGGTCGGTGCCCACCGAGTGGAAGTCGAAGGAGATGTCGTCGCCGTTGCCGAGCATGCGGTGGTGGCTCTTGGCGAGGCCGTGACGGTCGACCTGGAACCGGTGGCGGAGCCGTGGTTGCACGATCCGATCGCCCCGCTCGATCGACGTGAGCAGGCGGTGGACGTCGGTGACCAGATCGTCCTCGACGCCGTACAGGTATTCCGCCACGATGGCGCCGAGCAGCAGGCCGCCGAAGCCGGGCGCAGGGTCGACCGGCAACACCAGGTGGCCGAGTGCCAGTCGTCGCGTCGGTTGCGCCGGCCGGGTGTGCCAGATCTCGATCTCTGCCAGCAGCACGGCGTTCAGACGTAGGGTCGCAGCAGCGACCGGAGTTCCTGCGCCGCCCCGATGATGTCGGACTCGGCGGTGTCGCCCGGCGAGCCGGTGGCGGCGTCGCTGTCGATCAGACCGATGATCGTGCCGAGACCTCCGACGGCGCCCGCCCACGGGCGGTGCGCCATTCCGTACGGCGGGGACTTGGCATCGACGTGCGGGGCGAGGTCGAGCAGATCCGTGCGGGCGCCCGCATCCATTGGATCCTTCGCCAGGCGGTCGGCGGCGAGGAACATCGTGCTCAGCGCACCCTCGGGAGGAGCTGCCGACCCGTCGTCGCCGTCGCCGAGCAGTTCACCGGCTTCGATCGCGTCGAGCAGATCGTCGACGGCATGCTCTGCGTCGGCGGCGACCACCACGGTGGTGCCGTCCCAGCGGTGCGGGACCTCGGAGGCCACCAGCGCCTCGGTCAGCACGGAGCGATCGGCCTCCGACCACTCGTCGAGGCCGAACTCGGTCGACTCGGCGTCGTCGTCGAGGCGGATCGGGAACGGTCCGAGGACCTTGTCGAGCTCGTCGAACAACGCGTCGACGTCGGCTTCGACCTCCTCGGGCACGACGACCTCGTCACCGTCCCAGACGTGCGGCAGCTCCGCTTCGGCCAACGCTTCGGACAGCTCGGCGCGCTGCTCGAAGTTCCACACCGAGACGTCGTAGTGCACCTTGACGACCTCGGGGTCGTTCGGATCGAAATCGAGCGGTTGGCCGGATGCGGCGCGGTCCTGCTGCGCCTCGTCACCGGACTGCTTGTTGACGAAAGCCACGTCTGAACGCTACCGGCACTCGATCCCCTCCCGAAGTCCTGCTCGCGGTCCACAGCGTGCAGCTCACCGGCGACCACGACGGCGTTCGGGACATGTGACCCACCGGCAGGTGACGAACTACCGTGAGACCATGACATCGTCGTCACGCCAACACCCCGATCGCAACCTCGCCATGGAGCTCGTCCGAGCCACCGAATCAGCGTGCCTCGCCGCCGCGCGATGGGTCGGCAGAGGCGACAAGAACGCCGCGGACCATGCGGCCGTCGAGGCGATGCGCCTGTCGTTGTCGACCGTGACGATGGACGGGGTCATCGTCATCGGCGAAGGCGAGAAGGACGCCGCACCGATGCTCTACAACGGCGAGCACGTCGGCGACGGCAGCTCCCCGGCCGTCGACGTCGCCGTCGACCCGATCGACGGTACGACCCTCACCGCGCAGGGCAAGACGAACGCCTTGTCCGTGATCGCCGTCGCCGACCGCGGGTCGATGCTCGATCCGGGGCCCTCGTTCTACATGGACAAGATCGCGGTCGGGCCGGATGCGGTCGGTTCGATCGACATCACGGCCACGGCGACCCAGAATCTGCGCTGGATCGCGAAGGCGAAGGGCGAGGAGGTGCGCGACCTCACGGTCGTGATCCTCGACCGGCCCCGCCACGCCGACCTGATCGGCGAGATCCGTGCCAGCGGCTGCCGGATCCGCCTGATCACCGACGGCGACGTCTACGGCTCGGTGGCGACCTGTTGGCCCGACGCCGGCGCCGACGCGCTGTTCGGCATCGGTGGCACGCCCGAATGCGTCATCTCGGCGGCGGCGAGCAAGGCGATGGGTGGCGAGATCCAAGCGCAGTTCGCGCCGCAGAGCGATGCGGAACGCGACGCCATGACCGAGGCGGGATTCGATTTGTCACGCGTCTTCGACCAGGACGACCTGATCAAGAGCGACAACTGCTTCTTCGCCGCGACTGGCCTCACCGACGGCGGACTCCTGCGTGGCGTTCGCTTCGACTCGACCGGCGCTCGCACGCAGAGCCTCGTGATGCGGTCGCGCAGCGGAACCGTGCGCATGATCGACGCACATCACCAGGTCTCCAAACTCCGCGAGTTCGCCGCAATCGACTACTGACCACCAGTCCTTCGGGGTCGGGTCCGGACGGACAGGAGTCCTTCCGGGTCGGGTCCGGACGGACAGGAGTCCCTCCGGGTCGGGTCCGGACGGACAGGAGAGGAGTCTTTCCGGGTCGGGTCCGGACAGACAGGAGGTCGGTCACTGGCGGGTGACGGCCCCGCTGACCCAGCGTGTGATCGATCGCGGCAGCAGGTCGCTGCCGGTGACCGCCATCTTGTACAGCGCCCCGGGAACGGAGATCGTCTTGTTCGACACGACGTCGCGCAACCCGGTCGATGCGACCTGCTCCACCGACGTCCAGGCGAGGTCGGGGACGCGCGACGCGGTGCCGCTGCTGTTGCTCAGGTCCTGGAACTCGGTCTTGGTCAGTCCGGGACACAGCACGGTGACGTGCACACCGGATCCACCGACCTCGACGTGCAACGCCTCGGTCAGGCTGGTGACGTACGCCTTGGTCGCCGCGTAGACGCCGAGGCCGGGCGCCGCCTGGAAGCTCGCGACGCTCGACACGTTGAGCAGGTAGCCGCGCCCACGAGGCACCATCGCGGTGAGTGCGGCGTGGCTGAGCACGGTGAGCGCCGTGACGTTGAGTTCCACTTCGTCAGCGAGACGACTGACGTCGAGTTCGTGGAACACACCACTCGTTCCGAACCCGGCATTGTTGACCACCAGGTCGATCGGCGTCGCCGTCGAGGCGATACGACGAGACGTCGCCGCCTGGCCCTCTGCGGTCAGCAGGTCGGCCTCGAGCACCTCGAAATCGGCGTAGCGCCCGGCGATCTCCTCGAGCCGGTCAGCGCGTCGCGCAACGAGCACCGTCGGCACGCCCGCTTCGCCGAGCAGACGTGCCATCTCGGCGCCGATGCCCGACGAGGCACCGGTGACGAGGGCGGACGTGAACGGGTACGTCGACATGTGCGGCAACCTACTGCCACCACCGGTTACGCGGTGCCTGGCACCGGCCGTAACCGGTCAGGCGGTGAAGCTGGAGCCGGTGGCGCGCAGGCGTGCCTGGGCGCGGTCACGCCCGGCGGTGGCGACTTCGATCAACGACGACTCGAGGCTCTGGTCGCGCAGCATGTGCTGGTGGCGCTCCAGTGCCGCCTTGGCCCGCTCGACGTCGATGTCCTGGGCCAGTTCGGCCGTGTCGGACAGGATCGACACCTTGGTGGGCGTGCCGCTGACCTCGACGAACCCGCGGTGGACGGCGATGTCCTGGACGGTGCCGTCGGTCTGAAAGACCCGCGTGTGGTTCTCGACGAGCGCGCCGAGGAATGCCGCGTGGCCGGCCTGGAAGGCGACCTCGCCACCGCCGAGCGTCCGGGTGATGACCATGTCGGCCTCACCCGAGTACAGCACCGCCTCGGGCGACACCACTTCGACGATGAGGGGCTCTGCCATCTCAGGACTCCTGGAGCTTCTTGGCCTTCGCGAGAACCTGCTCGACGCCGCCGACGTTCAAGAACGCCTGCTCGGGCACCTCGTCGAGTTCGCCGTTGATGATCGACTCGAACGACTCGACGGTCTCGGCGACCGGCACGTACTCACCGGTCAGGCCCGTGAAGACCTCGGCGACGTAGAACGGCTGCGACAGGAAGCGCTCGACCTTGCGGGCACGGTTGACGATGAGGCGGTCCTCTTCGGACAGCTCGTCGAGGCCGAGGATGGCGATGATGTCCTGCAACTCCTTGTAGCGCTGCAACGTCTCCTGCACACGCCGAGCGACCGCATAGTGATGGTCGCCCACGACCTCGGGCGACAGGATCGTCGAGGTCGATGCGAGCGGATCCACGGCCGGGTAGATGCCGAGGGCGGCGACCTGGCGCGACAACTCGGTGGTGGCGTCGAGGTGTGTGAACGTCGTGAACGGCGCCGGGTCGGTGTAGTCGTCGGCGGGCACGTAGACGGCCTGCAGCGACGTGATCGAACGACCCCGAGTGGAGGTGATGCGCTCCTGGAGCTGGCCCATCTCGTCGGCGAGGGTCGGCTGGTAACCCACGGCGGCGGGCATGCGCCCGAGCAGCGTCGACACCTCGGAGCCCGCCTGCACGAAGCGGAAGATGTTGTCGACGAACAGCAGCACGTCCTGGTTCTGGACGTCGCGGAAGTACTCCGCCATCGTCAGCGCCGACAGGGCGACACGCAGGCGCACGCCCGGCGGCTCGTCCATCTGGCCGAACACGAGGGCGGCCTTCTCGAACACGCCCGATTCCATCATCTCCAAGCGGAGGTCGGTGCCCTCACGGGTGCGCTCGCCGACGCCGGCGAACACCGACACACCACCGTGCTGCGACGCAACACGGTTGATCATCTCGGTGATCAGCACGGTCTTGCCGACGCCGGCACCGCCGAAGAGGCCGATCTTGCCGCCGGCGACGTACGGGGTGAGCAGGTCGATGACCTTGATGCCCGTCTCGAACATGCGAGCGGACGGCTCGAGCGCATCGAAATCGGGGGCGTCGCGGTGGATCTCCCATCGCTCCATGTCCTCGAAGCCCTCCGGAGCCTCGTCGAGGGGCTGACCCCACACGTTCCAGATGTGGCCGAGCACCTTGTCGCCGACCGGCACGGTGATGCCGTGGCCGAGGTTACGGACCGGGGCGCCGCGCACGAGCCCGTCGGTCGGCTTCATGCAGACGGCGCGCACACGGCTGTCACCGAGCTGCTGGGCGACCTCGGCGAGCACGGTGATCGTCTCGCCTTCGAGGGTGATGTCGAACTCGACCGCCGAGTTCAGCTCGGGCAGTGCACCGCGCGGGAACTCGACGTCGACGACGGGACCGGCGATGCCGACGATGCGGCCGTCCTTGGTCTCGTTGCCGGTGGTTGGCGTTTCGGTCATGGTCATGACTGTGGTTCTCCTGGGGATTGCGTTGCGCTCAGTGGGTGGCGCCGGAGTCGGCCGATTGGAAGTTTTCGTAGATGTCGTCGCCGAGGTCGAGGTACGGCACGGCGTCGTTGCCCGCGTCGAGCGCTTCGGCACCGCCGACGATCTCCATGATCTCGGTGGTGATCGAGTCCTGACGGGCCCGGTTCATGATGCGGCTGAGCGACTTGATCAGTTCGTCCGCGTTGTCCGTGGCGGATTTCATCGCCCGCTGACGATAGGCGTGCTCCGAGGCGGCAGCGTTGAGCAACGCGGCGTACACGCGCGCCTCGACGTACCGGGGAAGCAGCGTGTCGAGGATCGTTGCCGGATCGGGTTCGAACTCGTAGTCGCCCCCGCTTCCGTCGGTGCTGCCGGCCCTGCCGTCGCCACCCTGGACCGTCTCGGCGCTCAGCGGAACGAGCGGTCGCAGCACGACCTCCTGGCTGCCGGCGGAGATGAAGCGGGTGTAGACGAGCTCGACCTTGTCGACGTCGCCCGACAGGAACAGGTTGACGACGTGTTCGCCGATCTGGCGGGCGTCCTCGTAGCTCGGCTGCGCCGAGAAGCCGTTGAACGGCTTACCGAGCGTGTAGCCGCGGAACCGGAAGTAGCCCTCGGCCTTCTTGCCGACCGGGATGATCGTGTAGTCGTCGCCGCGCAGGACGTCGGCTTTGACCTCGCCCTCGGCGGCGCGTTGGACACCCGAGTTGTAGCCGCCGCAGAGGCCGCGGTCGGCGGTGATGACGACGTAGCAGGTGTGCTTGATCTCACCGCGACCGGTCAGCAGCGGCGAGTCGGCCGAGGCGCCACCGGCGGCGAGGTCCTTGACGACCTCGGTGATCTGCTCGGAGTACGGCACCGCGGCCGCGACGCGGGCTTGCGCCTTGACGATGCGCGACGCAGCGATGAGTTCCATTGCGCGCGTGATCTTCTTCGTCGCCCGAACGCTGCGGATGCGTTCCTTGAGAATTCGCTCCTGACCACCTGCCATCTAGATCACTCCGTTGCGAGGGTCTTGTTGGAGTGGGCGGCGCCGACCTCGTCGGCGTCGATCGCCGTGGGATCGACGGAATAGCTGTGGTCGGAGGCGGTGAAGTTCTCCTTGAAGCCCGTGATGGCGTCGTCGAGGCCCTCGGGGAGGCCCGAGGTGCGGATCTCCGACAGCAGGCCGGCGTGGGTGGTACGCATGTACTCGAGCAGCTCGCGCTCGAAGCGGACCACATCGGCGGCGGGGATCGAGTCGAGATACCCCTTGGTGCCGGCAAAGATCGACACGACCTGCTCCTCGACCGGCATCGGGCTGTTCAGCGGCTGCTTGAGCAACTCGACAAGACGGTACCCACGCTCGAGTTGGGCGGCAGACACTGCGTCGAGCTCGGACCCGAACGTCGCGAACGCCTCGAGCTCGCGGAACTGTGCGAGGTCACCCTTCAGCGTGCCGGCAACCGCCTTCATCGACTTGATCTGCGCGGCGCTGCCGACTCGTGACACCGAGATGCCCACGTCGACGGCCGGGCGGATACCGGACTTGAACAGGTTGTCCTGCAGGTACACCTGACCGTCGGTGATCGAGATCACGTTGGTCGGGATGAACGCCGCCACGTCGCCGGCCTTGGTCTCGATGATCGGCAACGCGGTGAGCGAGCCGGCGCCGAGCTCGTCGGACAGCTTGGCCGCCCGCTCGAGCAGACGACTGTGGAGATAGAACACGTCGCCGGGATACGCCTCGCGGCCTGGCGGGCGGCGCAGCAGAAGCGACAGCTGGCGGTAGGCCTCGGCCTGCTTGGACAGGTCGTCGTACACCACGAGGGCGTGTTCGCCGTTGTCCATCCAGTGCTGGCCGATGGCGCAGCCGGCGTACGGGGCGAGATACTTGAACGGCGCCGGGTCGGACGCCGATGCGACGACGACGACCGTGTAGTCGAGCGCACCGGCCTGGCGCAGCGTGTCGACGGTCTGCGACACGGTGGAGCTCTTCTGGCCGATTGCGACGTAGATGCACTTCACCCCGAGGCCGCGCTGGTTGAGGATCGTGTCGATCGCGATCGCGGTCTTGCCCGTCTTGCGGTCGCCGATGATCAGCTCGCGCTGTCCACGACCGATCGGGGTCATGGCGTCGATGGCCTTGATGCCGGTCTGCAACGGCTCGTGCACCGGCTTGCGGCCCATGATTCCCGGCGCCTGGATCTCCATGCGGCGGGTCTGCGTGCCGATGAGATCACCCTGGCCGTCGATCGGCTGGCCGAGAGCGTTGACCACGCGACCGAGCATGCCGTCGCCGACGGGCATCGAGAGGATGCTGCCGGTCGCCCGGACGGTCTGTCCCTCCTGGATGTTGTCGACGTCGCCGAGCACGACGGCGCCGATCGAGGTCTCGTCGAGGTTCAGGGCGAGGCCGACGGAACCGTCCTCGAACTCGAGGAGTTCGTTCACCGCGGCGTCGGGGAGTCCGCTGACGCGGGCGATGCCGTCACCGACGGAGGCCACGCGGCCCACGGTGCGGGCCTCGAGTGAGGGCGCGAACCCGTCGAGGTTGGACTTGAGTGCCGAGGCGATGTCGGCGGCAGAAATGGTCAGCTCAGCCATGGTGGTTGTCTCGTTCCTTTGTGAGCAGCCGGGCTCAGAGCCGGCTCTTCAGCTGTTCGATGCGGGTGCGAACGGTGTCGTCGATGACGGTGTCACCGATCGTGGCGACGATGCCGCCGACCACCGACGGGTCGACGATCGTCTTCAGGTTGACGCTCTTGCCGGTGGCGTTCTCCAACGCCGCCTTGAGCCGCGCCTGCTGGTCGTCGGTCAGTGCGACAGCGGTACGCACTTCGGCGACGTCGAGTTGCTTGGCGCTCGACGCTCGCTGCACGAGGCTGTCCACGATTGCGGGGATGTCACGGCTGCGCCCGGTTCCGACCACCATCGACACCAGCTGTACCGTCGTCGTCGTCGTCTTGCCGCCGAGGAGATCCTCGACGATCGCCTGGCGCTTCTCGGCGGGGATGTGTTCGTCGGTCAGGGCGTTGCGCAGCGCATCGCTCGATTCGTACGAGCGGGCGAAGCGGAACAACTCGTCCTCGACCTCGTCGAGCGTGCCCTCGGCTCGGGCGACCTCGAACAGTGCCCGGGCGTAGCCCTCGATCATTGCGTCACCGCTCATGATGTCACTCCTCTCATGATGTGACTCCTCGGCTCGCACCGACTCGTGCGATGAAGTTCTCGATCAGTTCCTGCTGCGCGGCGTCGTCGAGCGTGTCGCGCACGATCGCGTCGACGGCTGCAGACGAGTACTTCGCGATCTCCGTGCGCAGCTCGTCGCTGCCTCGTCCGGCTGCCGACGCGATGTCGGCCTCGGCGCGCGATTCGAGCTCGGCGATCTCGGCGGCGAGACGTGCCCGACCGTCGGCGAGCAGCCCCTCGGCCTGGGTGTCGGCCTCGGCGTAGAGACGTGCGCGCTCGGCGTCGATGTCGCCCTGGGCCTGACGGATCCGGGCGGCTTCGTCGACGGCGGCCGCCTTCGCTGCGGCCGCATCGTCGAGCTCCTTCTGGATCCCCGCGGTGCGATCGGAGAAGCTCTTCTTGATGATCGGGCCGGCCTTCCAGTACAGGAGGCTGAACACGATGATCGACGCCAGCGTCGCCGGGATCAGTTCCTTGAGCGGCGCGAAGATCGGGTCGACCGTCGTGTAGCCCTTGTCGTCGAAGGGGATCTCCTCGGCGCCCGGGAACAGGCGCCCGGCCGCGAGCGTGGCAGCGGCGAACAGACTCATGCCGACACCTCCTCGTTCATCGTGTCGCCGACGGCTCGTCGCACGACCTCGTCGCTCGGGCGGCGCCCGGTGGCGAGTTCGCTCAGACGCGTCGACACGTCGACGACGGCAGATTCGACCTGGCCGTGAGCGGCCCGCTTGGCGGCATCGACCTCAGCCGCTGCAGCGCCGCGCTTGTCGGCGATGCGGGCATTGGCGGCCGCGATCTGCTCGGTGCGCTCCGCTTCGAGCTTGGCGCGAGCCGCTTCGACCCGGGTCTGCGCGTCGGCGCGGACGGCGGCGAGTTGCGCCTCGTAGTCCGCCACGTCGGCGCGCGCTGACGCCATCGACTCCTCCGCCGACTCGCGGTCGCCCTCGATCCGCTCGTAGCGCGACGTCATGCCGTCGCGGACCTTTCGGAACAAGAACAGACGCATCGCCAGGGCCAGCACGATGAACGCGCCGAATCCCCAGACGACTTCTTTCAGTTCGGGAGCGATCGGGTTGAGATCGTTCTCGGGACCCTCTGCTTCCACTCCTTCTTCGGCGGTGACGAACGGGGCGCCCTGGAGGGCCACCTCGAACGTCGTCGGGCCGGAGAAGGTCACGACGGCTGTCAGCACGTCATCTCCTTAACATCTCGAGCGGCAACTTGACCTGGATCGTCGCTCGCCGTCAGGCGAACTTGAGCAGGATGAAGACCACGAAGCCGATGAGGGCCAGGGCTTCGGTGAAGGCGATGCCGAGGAACATCGTGGTACGCACCATGCCGGCAGCCTCGGGCTGACGGGCCATGGCCTCGACGGACTTGCCGACGAGGAACCCGATGCCGATGCCGGGGCCGATGGCGGCGAGGCCGTAGGCGTAGCCGGCGCCTGCAGCGGCGCTGATGTTCTTCAGATCGGCCGGGTCTTCGACCTGGGCGACGAGAGCGCTGAATGCTTCCATGTTGGATTTTCTCCTGTGTGCTTTCGGTAGATGGGAGATCGGTGTTCGGGTGATGCGTTCGCCGTGACTCAGTGGTCGTCGGCGTGTCCGACCGTGGAGTTGTTGATGTACACGGCGGCGAGGATGGCGAAGATGTACGCCTGCAGGAAGGCGACGAGGATCTCGAACGCCGTCAGGAAGATCAGCATGCCGAACGGCAGGACGCTCAACGGCACGAGGAACACCTGCGAGGTCTCGGCGGTGAACAGTGCGTGCGTCAGCAGCGCGAACGTCACGAGCAGGATGTGGCCGGCGAGCATGTTGGCCATGAGACGAACGGTGAGCGAGAAGGGCGTCACGATGATCGTCGAGATGAACTCGATCGCACCGACGAGCGGCTTCAGCGCCGTCGGCACCCCGGGGGGCCACAGCAGGTGGCCGAAGTAGGCGAGCCCCTGGTGCTTGATGCCGGTGCCGATGTAGATCACCCAGACGAGCAACGCCAGCGACAGCGGAATCGCGATACGTGCGGTCGCCGGCATGTTGAACGGTGGGATCACCTCGGGGATGTTGCAGAGGAAGATGAAGAGGAAGAGGCTCAGCAGGAACGGTGTCCACTTGAGGCCCGACTTGCCGAGGGTCTGCATCACGATGCTCTCCTCGATGAAGTCGACGGTCACCTCGGCCAGGTTGCGGACGCCGGTCGGTGCGACCATCGGGTCACGCCGGGCGGCCAGCAGGAACAACACGATGCTGATCACTGTCGCGAGGACGGCGATCAGGGCGATCTTGTTGAACGAGGGAAAGATGTCCTGCCAACGCAGGAGCTCATTGATCGGCGGGAACTCGAGTCCGAACACGTGGTTTCCGTTTCAGTCGTGAGTGCGGGTAGGGGCGGGAGGGGTGCTGAGGGTTGATGAGCGAGATGGTCAGGCGGCGGATCGCGTCTTGGTCGGCTTGAGCCCTGGATGCGCCAGCGACAGCGCGACGTACTTCATCTCCCAGAACAGCAGACCGAGGTGCGTGATGATGATGGTCGATCCGAGTGCCGGAAAGGAAATCCAAGCGGCATCCTTCACCAACCACACGGCGAGAAAGATCAGCGCGAGCCGGATCAGATAGCCGAACAGCGTCGCCGCCATCATCAACCCGAGCGAGATGCGAGCAGCGCCGGCGATGAACGCAGCGGCCAGTGCGAAGTTGGCGAGCACGATGGCGATCCCGTAGGCGCTGGACCACACTCCGTCCATTCCCCAGATGATGCCGCACACCGCAATGAGCAGCGGGGCGACGACGAGGCCGCGCTTGATCATGTCGGTCGAGACCGCCACTTCGGGTGCGGGACCGTCGAGGCGAGTCGTGAACAGGTCGGGCGATGCGCTGCGATCGCTCATGCGGTGCGGCTCCGGTCGGCGGCCTTGGCCGCACGTTGCGCTTCGAGCTCGTTCATCCGGTCGTCGTAGCGGTACTTCCACTTGGCGAACAGGCCGACGGCACCGAGCACCGTGAACGCGATCATGAAGATCGGCGTGGTCGAGAACAACCGGTCGAGGCCGTAGCCCAGACCGAAGAACAACGCGACGATCACTGCGGCCTCGATGCCGAGGCCGAGCGAATCCTGCGTGTCGACGCGTGTCTGCTTGGGGAGGAGCTTCATTGATCCAGGTGTGCGTGGGGCGTGCGCTGCGGTCGAGCAGCGGCGCTTGTGAACGCGAGCACAACCTAGTGTGCCGACCCCGCCGGGGGCAACCCTTCCGCCAAAGTCTCCTCGCCCGGTGCCGTCGCCGCCGAATCGCCACCCCCATCGGCACCCGGATCGGCATCGTCGCCGACGTCGAGGACATCTGCGGCCGCAGCCGAGGATGCCGCTGGCCGCCCCGACTCGCGACGGCGTGCCCGGACACTCGGGTGCAGCACGGTGAACAGCACGATGCCGAGGGCGATGATGCCGAACGGCAGATATGTCGGGTTGCGCCCCGTCAGCGTCGGATACAGCACGAACGCCGACAGCAGCAGGGTCCAGGTCCACAGGATCACGACGCTGCGGCGATGACCGTGACCGAGGTTCATCAGCCGGTGGTGCAGGTGGCCCTTGTCGGCCGTCGACAACGATCGCCGGCTGGTGGCCCGACGGAAGATCGCGAAGGCCATGTCGAAGATCGGTACGCCCAGGATCAGCAGCGGGATCGCCAGGGGTGCGAGGAAGAAGTACGTCTGCCCGATGAACTCCTGGCTGAACGAGTCGGCACGACCGCCGACCACGCTGGTCGCAACGGCCAGGAGCAACCCCAGCAGCAGCGCCCCGCCGTCGCCCATCATGATGCGAGCCGGGTTGAAGTTGTGCGGCAGGAATCCGAGGCACATGCCGACCGCGATGATCGCCAGCAGCGGTCCGATGTTCTTCACGTCGAGCACGTCGCTGTCGATCAACTCCTGGCTGTACAGGAAGAACGCCCCGGCGCCGATCGCCACGATCCCGGCCGCCAACCCGTCGAGGCCGTCGATCAGGTTGATCGCCTGCGTCATCCCGAGCAGCCACAGCACCGTCACCAGCGGGCGCCACTCCTGGGCGAGCAGGATCGGCCCGTCGAAGAACGGCAGACGGAACGCGTACATGACCACACCGAACTGCACGAGCGCGAGTCCGGCGAGGACGGTGCCGGCGACCTTCGCTGGTGGCGACAGGCCGTGCACGTCGTCGACGAATCCGACGACGTAGATGATCGTCGCAGCGACGACCACGCCGATCGGTTCGGAGTTGCTGGTGAACAGCACGTCGAACGCGTCGAGCAACCAGGCAGCGAGCATCGCGGCGAGGAACGCGATGTACATCGCGAGGCCGCCGACATCGGGCAGCGGGCTCTGGTGGACGGTGCGATCGTTCGGGAGGTAGACCCATCCCTGACGCCTCGCGACCGCACCGACCAACGGGGTGGTGACGAAGGTGACGATCGCCGCGACGGCTCCGATCAGGAGAAAGGAACCGAACTCGGGCACGGCTGTTCAGACTCCGTCGACGTCAGGTCGCCGGATATGCGGGGAACCGGGCGCACAACTCGGCGACGTCCTTGCGGACGAGTTCGAGTTCGGCGGCGTCGTCGCGACCGCGCAGTGCCCGGGCGATGAAGCCGGCGATCAGCGGCATCTCGGCCTCGGTCATGCCCTGGGTGGTGACCGACGGCGTACCGATGCGCACCCCGCTGGTGACGAACGGGCTGCGCGGGTCGTCGGGGATCGTGTTCTTGTTGAGCGTGATGCCCGCCTCGTCGAGCTTGGCCTGGGCCTCCTTGCCCGTCAGCTCGGCGTCGAACGGTGTCAGGTCGACGACCATGAGGTGGTTGTCGGTGCCGCCGGAGACGAGCCGGAACCCCTCCTGGACGAGGGCATCGGCGAGTGCGGAGGCGTTGCGCACGACCTGATGTGCGTACTCGCGGAACGAGGGATCGGCCGCTTCGCGGAAGGCAATCGCCTTGCCGGCGATCACGTGTTCCAGTGGTCCTCCCTGCCAGCCGGGGAACACGGCCTTGTCGATCGCCTTGGCATGTTCCGCTTTGCAGAGGATCGCGCCGCCGCGGGGTCCGCGCAGCGTCTTGTGCGTGGTGAAGGTGACGACGTCGGCGTAGGGCACCGGGTTGGGATGGGCGCCGCCGGCGACCAGTCCGGCGAGGTGGGCGATGTCGAACAACAGCAGCGCACCGACCTCGTCGGCGATCTTCTTGAACGGCTCCGGATCGAGCCGCCGCGGATACGCCGTCGTGCCGGCGACGATCATCTTGGGGCGGTGTTCGAGCGCCAGCGCTCGCACGTCGTCCATGTCGATGCGGTCCTCGGCGCCGGTGCCATAGGACACGAAGTGGTAGAGCAGCCCGCTCGCGTTGACCGGCGAGCCGTGCGTGAGGTGACCACCGTGGTCGAGGCTCAGTCCCAACACGGTGTCGCCGGGCTCGAGCAACGCCTGGTACACGCACATGTTGGCGTTGGCGCCGGAGTGCGGCTGCACGTTGGCGTGGTCGGCACCGAACAGCGCCTTCACCCGGTCGATGGCGAGCTGCTCGATGTCGTCGACGATCGCGTTGCCGCCGTAGTAGCGCTTGCCCGGATATCCCTCCGAGTACTTGTTGGTCAGCACGGAACCCACCGCGGCCATCACGGCCGGCGAGGTGAAGTTCTCGCTGGCGATCAACTGGATGCCGGTGGTCTGGCGTTCGACCTCGCGCTGGATGAGGCCGATGACCTCGATGTCGGGATCGGTGTCGGAAGGAAAGGGCATCGCTGGTCCTCGCGTTGGGAAAGGCGGTTACGCCGGTGCCAGGCACCGCGTAACCGGCTGGTCAGAAGTGGGATTCGAGTTGGCTGAGTTGGTCGACCCGTCGGGCGTGGCGGCCGCCCTCGAAGTCGGTGGTGAGGAATGTCGTGACGATCTCCTCAGCGAGGCCTTCGCCGACGACCCGGGCGCCGATGGAGAGCACGTTGGCGTCGTTGTGCGCCCGCGCCATCCGAGCCGTGTACAGGCAATTGCAGAGCGCGGCACGCACGCCGCGCACCTTGTTGGCCGCCAATTGCTCGCCCTGGCCGCTCCCACCCAGGACGATGCCGACATCGGCGCCGCCGTCGCGCACGGTGCGACCGACGCCGGCGCAGATCGCGGGATAGTCGACCGATTCGGTGGAGTGGGTGCCCTGGTCGTCGACCTCGTATCCCTGGCCGAGCAGCATCGTCACGAGGTGCTGCTTGAGGTGGTAGCCGGCGTGGTCGGCGCCGATGGCGACTCGGGTCATCGTCCACCGAGTGTAGGCCGTCGGCCGGCGCCCTTCCGTTTGTGGTGCGATCGCGCGCAGCGAGGCGATCGAACCGCGACACGAACGCAGCGCAGCGCGCTGTCTATGGTGCGGAGCCGTGAATACGCACCCCTCCTCCGGGTCGGTCGACCCGCGCACCCCCGTGATCGTCGGTGTCGGTCAGTACGTCCACCGGGCGGCGTCGCTCGACGACGCTCGCGAACCCGCCGCGCTCATCGAGGAGGCGGTGCGCGCTGCAGTCGGAGATGCCGGACTCGGCACGCCGCCGCCGGCCGACGTGCTGCGCATCGTGCGGCAGTACTCATGGCGGTACGGGAACCTCCCCCGCGTCGTTGCCGACCGGCTGGGCATCGAGCCGCGCCTGCAGTACACGACCGATGGTGGCAACACGCCACAGAGCCTCGTCAACCGGACGGCGCTGGAGATCCAGCGCGGTGATGTCGACATCGCGATCCTGGCGGGAGGAGAAGCGTTCCGCACCCGGATGCGGGCACGTCGCGAAGGTGTCGAGCTCGACTGGCCGATCGGCGATCCGCACGACGAGCCCGAGGTGATCGGCGGCGAGCTGAACATGGTCAGCGATGCCGAAAAGGCACACGGGGTCGGGATGCCGGTGCAGGTGTACCCGATGTTCGAGACGGCGCTGCGCGCCGCGTCCGGACGAAGCGTCGAGCAGCACCAGGCGTTCCTCGGGACGCTGTGGTCCTCCCTGAGCGAGGTCGCGGCGCGGAATCCTCACGCCTGGATCCGCGAGTCGAAGACCCCTGCGGAGATCACCGAGGTCTCCCCGCGCAACCGGATGATCGGCCTGCCGTATCCGAAGCTGATGAACTCCAACAACGACGTCGACATGGCGGCGGCGGTGATCATGTGTTCGGCGCAGTCGGCTCAGGACCTCGGTGTTCCCCGCGACCGATGGGTGTTCCCGCACAGCGGAGCCGATTGCCACGAGCACACGTTCGTGTCGGTCCGCGACCGGTTCGATCGCACACCGGCCATCGAGATCGGTGGATCGGAGGCGTTGCGTCTCGCCGGGGTCGACATCGACGACGTGAGCGTGATCGACCTGTACTCGTGCTTCCCGTCGGCGGTGCAACTCGGCGCCGCCTCGCTCGGCATCGACCTCACCGATTCCTCGCGGCAGTGGTCGCGCACCGGTGGTCTGTCGTTCGCAGGCGGTCCCTGGAACAACTACGTGATGCACGCCATCGCCACCCTCGTCAGCGATCTCCGCGACCGTCCGGGCGAACGGGGACTGGTGTGGGGCAACGGCGGCCTGGCGACCAAGCACAGCTTCGGCGTCTACTCGACCGAGCCGCCGGAGACGCCGTTCCGCCACGCCGACCCGCAAGCCCGGATCGATGCGCTGGCCCGACGCGAGCTCGCCCTCCCCGTCGACGCCGCGGGCGCAGCGACGATCGAGGCCTACACGGTGATGTTCGACCGCGAGGGCGCGCCCGAACGGTCGATCGTGTCCTGTCTGCTCGACGACGGCCGCCGGGCCTGGGGCGCCTCGACGACCCCCGACGTGACGACCGCAATGTGTCAGGGCGAGTGGGTCGGCCAGCGCGTCGAACTCGACACCGCCGGCGACATCCACCTGCCCTGACGCCTCCGGCCACGCCCGCCCCCGTCCCAGCGATGAGCCAACCGCCCTGATACGGGCTTTTCGCTCATCACCGACGCGGTCGTCCCCGGAGCGATGAGCCAACCGCCCTGATACGGGCTTTTCGCTCATCACCGACGCGGTCGTTCCGGGGTGCGAAGTGCCATGCTCGGGCGATGAGTCCACGTGTGCTGCTCGACTGCGATCCCGGTCACGACGATGCGATGGCGATCATCGCCGCCGCGCGCTACGCCGACCTGCTCGGCATCACGACGGTGGCCGGCAACGCTCCCCTGGAACGCACGACCCACAATGCGCTCGTGGTCCGCGACCTGCTCGGCATCGACGTCCCCGTGCATTCCGGGAGCCCGCAGCCGTTGCTCGGACCACTGGGCCACGGTGCTGCCCACTCGATCGCCGTGCACGGCGAGACCGGACTGGACGGAGCCGACCTGCCCGAACCCACGACACCGCTCGACGGCACCGATGCGGTCTCGTTCATCGTCGAATCGTGCCGGTCGGTCGACGACGTCTGGCTGGTGCCGGTCGGACCGCTGACCAACATCGCCCTCGCCCTGCGCTCGGCGCCCGACATCGTCGACCGGATCGCCGGGATCTCGTTGATGGGTGGCGGCACCTTCGGCAATCGTACGCCGACCGGCGAGTTCAACATCTGGGCCGATCCCGAGGCGGCGGCGATCGTCTTCGCCGCCGGCTGCCCACTGGTGATGGCGGGCCTCGACGTGACGCACCGATTCCAGGCCACACCCGAACGGATCGAGCGCATCGGGGCCCTTCCCGGCGTCCTCGCCGGCGTTCTGTCCCACCTGTTGACGTTCTTCAGCGCGAACTACCTCGAGCGGCACGATCCCGGATCACTGCGCGGAGCGGCCGTCCACGACCCGCTCGCCGTGTTCGCCGTGACCCACCCGGCGTTGTTCGAACGCACCACGCGCCACGTCGCCATCGAGACCCGTGGCGAACACACCCGCGGCATGACCGTCATCGACCAGCGAGCGATCAGGGCCCGGGCGGCAGCGAACTGCGACGTCCTGACGACGGTCGACGCCGACGCAGGCTTCGAGCTGCTCATCGACGCGATCGCCGACTTCAGCGACTGACGCCCGGGTCGAGGGTCGGCCGGTACCGGTCGGGCCTGGTGGTGACCGGTCGTCGCCGGAGCCGTACTGTCGGCGCATGCGCGCCACCGTCATGTCCAACTGGGAACTCCGCGTCGACGACATCGACGTACCCACGCCGGGCCTCGGCCAGGTGCTGACCCAGGTGCTCTCGTGCGGCATCTGTGGCAGCGATCTCCACCTGCTGCACCACGGCGAGGAGTCGCGACGGCTCTCCGACGAACTGGCCGAGGAGAGCGCGGAGGCGCGTTCACCCGACGAGCCACCGGTCAACATGTTCGACCCCGCGGGCGACCTCGTGATGGGTCACGAGTTCTGTTGCGAGGTCGTCGAGACCGGACCGGGCGTCGAGCACCTCGCGGTCGGCGATGTCGTCGTGTCGATGCCGGTCGTGTTCGACGCCGCAGGCATGCATCCGATCGGATTCTCGAACCTGTATCCCGGCGGGTACGCCGAGTACATGGCGCTCAACGAACTGCTGGCGATCAAGGTGCCCGGCGGTCTGCCACACGAGCTGGCCGCGATGACCGAGCCGCTCGCGGTCGGTGTCCACGCCGTCGCCAGGTCGGGCATCGCACCGGGAGACGCGGCCATCGTGATCGGCCTCGGCCCGGTCGGGCTGGCCTGCATCGCCGCGATGAAGATGGCGGGTATCGGGCCGATCGTCGGCGCAGACTTCTCGCCCGCCCGCCGGACGTTGGCCGAGCACCTCGGCTGCGACGAAGTGGTCGACCCGACCGAGGAGACCGCGATCCGCGCGTGGCGACGCATCGACGGAGCCAAGCCGCTCGTCGTGTTCGAGGCGGTCGGCGTGCCCGGGATGATCGAACACACGATGCGCATGGCACCCAAGCACAGTCGCGTCCTCATCGTCGGCGCCTGCATGCAGGAGGACCACTTCCACCCGATGCTCGGCATCGGCAAGGAACTGTCGCTGCAGTTCGTCCTCGGGTACTCGCCCGAGGAGTTCGCCGCCTCGCTCGACGCGATCGCCAACGAGCGTGTCGACCTGTCGCGGCTGCTCACCGGCACCGTCGGGATCGAGGACATCCCGTCCGCCTTCGCCGAGCTGGGCACTCCCGATGCCCACGCCAAGATCCTCGTGCAGCCGTGACATCCGGACGGTGCGGTTTTCGTACAGTGTGGTCGTGAGCGACACCTTCCCGCGGCAACACGCACGAACGCAGCGCTTCACCCTCGGCGAGCCGCGCAACGTCACCGTGTCACGCGACGGCCGCCGGGTGGTGTTCCTGCGCAGCGCCGGTGGCAGCGACCCGGTCACTGCGCTGTGGGTGTTCGACGTCGACTCCGGCACCGAGCGCCTGGTCGCCGACCCCCGGGCCCTACTCGCAGCGGCCGACGACACCACCGCTGACCTTCCCGCCGAAGAGCGCGCCCGGCGAGAACGAGCTCGCGAAGGCGCCGGAGGGATCACGTCGTATGCGACCGATCGGGCGGGCACCGTCGTCGCCTTCGCCTTGGCGGGACGGCTCTTCGCCGGCGGCCTGGTGTCCGCTCGTGCGAGAGAACTCGCCGTCGAGGGGCCGGTCTTCGATCCGCGGCCCGATCCGACTGCCCGTCGCATCGCCTACGTGAGCGGCCGCACCTTGCGCATCGCCGAGCTCGACGGGTCGTCGCGCCCGATCGCCGGCGGCGACGGGACGGAACCCGACAGCGTCTCGTGGGGCAGCGCCGACTTCATCGCAGCGGAGGAGATGGGCAGGTTCCGTGGGTACTGGTGGAGTCCTGACGGCACCGTCCTGGCTGCATGCCGTGTCGACGATGCCGCAGTGGACGAGTGGACGATCGCCGACCCGGCGCACCCCGAGCGCCCGGCTCGCACCGTCCGCTATCCGGCCGCCGGCACCACGAATCCCGACGTCAGCCTCCACCTGGTCGGCCTGGACGGCTCACGCACCACCGTCGACTGGGACCGCGACTTCTTCCCCTACCTGGCCGCCGTCGACTGGACCGACGCCGGTCTGATCCTGCTCGTCCAGGCACGCGACCAACAGGGCACGATGGTGCTCGACGTCGACACGTCCGACGGACCGACACGTGGCGAGACCACGGTGCTGTCGCACGACTACGACGATGCGTGGGTCGAACTGGTGCCGGGCGTCCCGGCCCGCCTCGCCGACGGGTGCTTGGTGACGACCGCCGATCGCGAGGGCGCGCGCCGGTTGCTCGTCGGCGACGAACCCGTCACCCCAGCGGACCTGCAGGTGCGCTCGGTCGTGTCGACCGGCGGCGACGAATCGTCACCGGTCGTCACGTTCTGCGCCAACCCGATCGACGACGCCACGCAACTCCACGTGTGGCAGTGGGCTGCCGGCGAGCTGCGCCCGATCACCACGCAGGCCGGTGTCCACGGCGCGGCGACCGGCGGCGCCACCACGGTCGTACGCACGGCAACCCTCGACCGGCCGGGCACGACCACAATCGTGCGAACGGCGGCGGGCGACCACGAGATCGCATCGCGCGCCGAGACACCGCTGCTCGAGCCGAACGTGCAGCTCCTCACGGTCGGCGATCGCAATCTGGCCGTCGCCGTGCTCCTCCCTCGCGACGTCGACCCCGACGGTCCGGCGCTGCCCGTGCTGCTCGATCCCTACGGTGGCCCGCACGCACTCCGTGTCACCCGCGCCCACAACGTCTACCTCACGTCGCAGTGGTTCGCCGACCAGGGCTTCGCGGTAATCGTCGCGGACGGCCGTGGCACGCCCGGCCGCGGGAGCGAGTGGGAGCGTGCGGTACTCGGCGACCTTGCGGGACCGACCCTCGCCGATCAGGTCGACGCCCTGCACGCCGTGGCGCAGCGGGTACCGGGTCTCGACCTCGGAAGGGTGGCGATCCGGGGTTGGAGCTTCGGCGGCTATCTCGCCGCTCTCGCCGTCCTCCGGCGACCGGACGTGTTCCATGCGGCGATCGCCGGCGCACCGGTGACCGAGTGGCGGCTCTACGACACCCACTACACCGAGCGCTACCTGGGCGACCCGGCCGACGAGCCCGAGCGATACGACGCGAACTCGTTGCTGCCGCTGGCCGGCGAACTGCGCCGGCCACTGCTGTTGATCCACGGGCTCGCCGACGACAACGTCGTGGCGGCGCACACGCTGCAGCTGTCGGCTGCGCTGCTCGCCGCCGGTCGACCCCACGAGGTGCTCCCACTCGCCGGCGTGACGCACATGACCCCCCAGGAGGAGGTGGCCGAGAACCTGCTGTTGCACCAACTCGACTTCCTCCGGCGTTCACTCCCCGCCTCCGACGCCGATTCCACCGACGCCGCATCCACCGCCAACTCCGCATCCACCACCGACTCGAAGGAACCCTCGTGAGCCGACGTCTCGAAGACCTCTACCGCGGCGTGGCCGTGCACGCCACCGCCGACATGGAGCACCGCGCAGCGCTCGAGCTGCTGGCACTCGTGATGCTGTCGGACGACAACATCAGCGACGAGGAGATCGAACTGCTCCGCGAGATCAGCGCCGACTGGCGCGACGAGGCCACGACGTTCGAGCAGTACATCCGCCCGGCGATCGAGGAGGCCCGCCACTCCATCGAACGCCAGGACGTCGAATCGCTGCTCGACTCGATCGACGAACGCATCAGCAGCCGGATCCTGCGTTCGGCACTGTTCTCCGCGGCGCGCGACCTCGCCGACGCCGACAATGCCGTCAGCCCCGAAGAGGGCACGATCCTGGCGCAGGTCGCCGTCCGCTTCGGCTGATCCCGCACCGGTTCTGCTGGGCGCACCCAGGTCTCCCGGGAACACGCGCCCGGGCGGTTCAGGCGCGGCGACGGGCGACCGCGATGCGGTCGCGGCCGCTGAGGTCGCGCCGGACCTCGACGTCGACGAACCCCGCACGACACAGGATGTCGTCGACGGCGCGGCCCTGGTCGGCACCGATCTCCAACACCAGGACGCCACCCGGAGGCAGCCGATCGGGGGCGCCCGCAGCGATGGTCCGGATGTCGTCGAGACCGTCGGAGCCGGCGAACAGGGCGCTCGACGGTTCCCATTCGCCGACGCCCGGCTCGAGATCGGGTGATCCGACAGCCACGTACGGCGGGTTCGAGACGATCAGGTCGAAGCGGGTGTCGTCGGGGAGTGCGTCGAACCACGAGCCGTGCGCCACCCGGACGTTCGCCGCCGCCGGCCCGATGCCGGCGAGGTTCGCTCGGGCGACGTCGATCGCATCGACGCTGACGTCGGTGATCCACACCACGGTCCCCTGGCGGGGCAGTTCGAACGCCATCGACAGCCCGATCGCACCCGACCCCGTGCCCAGGTCCGCCACGGTCCGCGTGGGTCCGAATCGTGCGGCGAGTTCGATCGCCGTTTCGGCCACCAGTTCGGTCTCGGGCCGCGGGATCAGGACCCGGCGGTCGACGGCGAGCGTGAGGCGACGGAAGTTCCACTCGCCCAACACGTACTGGAGCGGCTCACCGGTTCGGTACCGAGCCACCATCGCGTCGAGGTGTGACACCATGCGCACCGATGCCGGCTCGTCGAGCCGGGCGAGGAAGTCGTCGCCGTCGAGGCTGGCCGACGCGACCTCGCACAGCCAGCGAGCCTGCGCCCGGTCGCCGACGGCGGCGGACGTCTCGGCCCACAACTCCCGCCAGGTCACCGTGGCGCCCTTGCCGCCGCCTGCGTCCGGACCGCCCTCATGCCCACCGGCGCCGGTTGCCGGCATACCGCTCACTGCCCGTCCGCCAGGAGGCGTGCGCGTTCGTCGGCCTGGAGTGCGTCGATCACCACTTTGAGGTCGCCGCCCAGGATCGCCGCCAGGCGGTACACGGTGAACCCGATGCGGTGATCCGTCACCCGGTTCTCCTTGAAGTTGTACGTGCGCACCTTCTCGCTGCGCCCGCCCCCACCGACCTGCGAGCGACGTTCGGCGGACAGCGAGTCGTTGCGTTCGCGCTCCGCGAGCTCGAACAGCCGGGCGCGCAGCACCACCATCGCCCGGGCCTTGTTCTGCAGCTGCGACCGTTCGTCCTGCATGGAGACGACCACCCCGGTCGGCCGATGCGTGATACGGACGGCGGAGTCGGTGGTGTTGACGCTCTGGCCACCCGGTCCGCTCGCCCGGTACACGTCGATGTCGAGGTCCTTGTCATCGATCTGCACGTCGATCTCGTCGACCTCGGGCAGCACGGTCACCGTGGCCGACGAGGTGTGGATGCGGCCCTGACTCTCCGTCGCCGGCACCCGCTGCACCCGGTGTGGCCCACCTTCGAACTTCAAGTTGCGCCACGCCGTCGCGCCGCGCACCTCGAACGTCACGTCGTTGAATCCGCCCATCTCGCTCGGCGACGACGAGAGCGTCTCGACCTTCCACCGCTGCGAGGCGGCATAGGCGAGGTACATCTCGTACAGATCACGGGCGAACAGGTTCGCCTCCTCGCCGCCCTCGGCACCGCGGATCTCCATGATCACGTTCTTGCCGTCGTGCGGATCGCTCGGCAGCATCAGCTCACGCAGTTCATGCTCGATCGCCTCGGACTCGGTCGTGGCGGCGTCGATCTCCGCCACGAGCATGTCTCGCTCGGCCCCCGACGCCCCGACGAGCATCTCGCGAGCGGCATCGGCATCGGCGCGCCGGGCCTGTTGGCGCCGGTAGGCCTCGACCACCGGCCCCAGTTCGGTGTACCGCTGCGAGAGCCGACGGAGCTGGCCCGAGTCGGCGAGCACCTCGGGGTCGGACAGTTGCCGCTCGAGCGTCTCGTACTCGTCGACGACGTGGCGGAGGCGTTCGAGCATGGCGACTCGAGGCTACTGGCCGACGCGATCGGAGCCTGCCGCCCGACTCCGCGAGTCAGACGGTGCGGACGTCGGGTGGCGACGCCAGCAGGGCCAGCAGCTCGCGGGTGATCGGCACGGCGTCGCGGGAGCGCAGCGCGACGATCACCGGGGTGTCCGCCATCTCCTGGACGTCGGCGACGAATCCGGCGAGGTCGACGTCGACACCGACCGAACAGACCACCATCGCCTCGTGCCCGTCGACGCCGACGGCACGAGCGACGCACGGGATCGGGTCCTTGAGATTCGCCCGCGGCTGCGGCGGTTCGGCGGGCGACACCGTGGCCATGCCGACGAGGGCCGGATCCTGTTCGAGCCGCCAACGCAGGTAGCGCTCCTGGCCCAGACGGTTCAGCGGGTGCTGCGGGGCGTCCGAGGACCGGTGGGCGAGCACGGCGTCGACGACGGCGGCGAGCGCCTCGACCGTCGGGATGTCGCCGTGCAGGAGGCGGAACGCCTCCCGGTCGTTGGCGCCGACACCGACCTCGAGCAGGACGCCGTCGTGCGCGGGCACCGGCGGTGGCGGCGCGATGTCGATGTCGCCGAGTTCGGCGAAATGTCCGACGGTCGGCTGATCGACCACGCGACACACCTCGAGTCCGCGTACCTCGCCGACGACGACGCCGTGCTCCACCGTGGCGGTCGCCCCGGCGGACTCGATCACGGAGACGAGGTCGAGGTGCTCGGGCACCGGAGCGGGCGACTCGGCGAGCGGTTCGGGAATCACGGGCAGCAGCATGCGGTCCTGCGGGTACCAGACGGTGATCGGGAACCCGAACCGTCGCGCCCGACGGGCGAGCAGTCCGGTGTCGTGCTCGGCGACGATGTGCAACGAGGTCGCATCGTGGCGGACCGTCCACGCCAGGGCAGCACCCAGCGATCGCGCGGCCGGCCCCTCGACGAGGACCCATGCCGCATCGTCGTCGGTCATCGCAGCACCGCGCGGGAACCCCTCCGGCTCGGACGACACCGGGCGGCCGAGATGGTCGGCGACCAGGGCCCGCAGCTTGATCCCGAGCAGTCTGCTGCGCCGGTCGTCGTTCGTCGATCCGGTCGGCTCGGGCCGACCATCGGGGAGCTCGCTCATCGACGCGAACCTACCGGCGGCACGTGTCCGAGGCCCATGACGCCATCACGGTGGCTGCCCACCGAGCCCGGGGCGGCGAGCGCGTCAGATGAAGTAGCCGGTCACGTCGGCGATCAGATCGACACCGCCGGCGTGGTTGAAGAGCCGTACGGATCCGCCTGCCCCCACCTTGGCGACGACCAGATTGGCGATCGTGCCACCCTTGGTGACGTTGAGACTCGAAGCGTCGGGGCGTTCGACGCCGCTCGGGTATGCGGTCACGAACGTCTCTTCGGTCGCACCTGTCGCCGTGACGTTGAGGACGACGGCCTTCGCAGCCGGGTCGACCCCACCGACCCCGACGACGGCCACGTCGATCTCACCGGCCGCACCGACGGGCCCCTTGCGAGCGCCGATCCCATGGCGCGTGTCGAGCAGGCGTGATGGGGCGACGGGCACCACGTTCGCGCCGCCAGACGAGAAGCACCCGACCACGTCGGCGATCACGTCGACGTCGCCGTCGCTGGCGACGAGGCTGACTGCTCCGCCGACACCGAGCTTGCACAACACGAGGTTCGGGACGTTGCGGCCGGGTTCGTAGTTGAGATTCGAGATGTCGGGAAGTGCGGTGCCCGTTGGCCACACCGAGAGATATCCGGGCACCGACGGTCGCAGGGCGGCGACGTTCAACACGACGGCATCGACGCCGTCGCGAGGCACTCCGCCCGCCCCACCCACGAGCAGATCGATTGGTTGACCGCCGCGCAGGCGCGCCCGCGGGGCTCCCCGACCGATTCGGGTGTCGAGGAGCCGGTGGGGTACCAGCGGCAGGAGGCCTGCGCCTGGCCCGGCTCGGACGTAGCCCATGACATCCACGATGCAATCGGTCGTGCCGGAGGCGTTGAACACACCGATGCGCCCGTCGGGGCCGACGCCGACGATGGCCATGTTGGGAACCGCTCGACCCGGCCACGGGTTGAGGCTGGAAGATCCGGTCGAGGCGACGTGGGACGGGAACACGCTGAAGAAGCCCGGCTCGGTGGGGTTGACGGACGTCACGTTGACCGCAACCGCCACCACGCCGTTCGCCGGCACCCCGCCGACTCCAGCCACCTGCACGGCGAGCGTCTCGCCCGGTCCGATCGGACGCCGCTCGCTGCCGACACCGTGGCGCGTGTCGCAGATGCGCCGCGGCTCGAGGGCCACCAGTCGCCCGCCCGAGGCGCCGTTCGTCGGGCCCGTCACGACCTGGCCCGGCTTCGACGGCGCCGGTGCCGCGACGGGAACCGGCACACCGGGCGAGCGGGCGAACAATTTCAGATCCTCGATCGTTCGGCCACCGAGGACTTCGGACGCTCCACCCCCGAGCCAGCCGTCGATCATGCTGCCGTAGTAGTCGCGGAAGTCGACGTGGAACGGCATCCGGTCCCACCGTTGCAACCCGCCGAGCGACGGCCGTTGCCCGTAGCGGCCTCCGCGGACGTTGGCGCCGAGGACGAAGTGCGGCGCCGACGTGCCGTGGTCCGTGCCGGCTCCGTCGTTGCTCCAGCTCGTCCGGCCGAACTCGGAGAACGTCATGATCGTCACCCGGGTCGACCAGGTCGGCGACAACACCTGGAAGAACCTCGACACCGCAGCGTTCAGTTCGCGCATCCGCGCCCCGTGCTGGTTCGGCTGGCCGGCATGGCTGTCGAAGTCGCCCCACCCTGCGCTGAGCACCCGGAAGCCCAGGTTGGCATTGACGAGGCGAGCCATCACCTCCATCTCGGCCACCAGTGGAACGTCGGAGAGTTCGTCCGGGAGGATGGGAGCGAGCGTTCCTGCCAGGTCGAGCTGGTCGATCATCGCCTGGCCCACGCGCCCTTGCCACGTCGACGGATTGCCCGCCGCCAGGCGGCGCACGCCGTCGTAGAGCTTGCGGTCTGCCGGCGAGGCGGACCCGCCGAACGCCGGGCGGCCGGCCGGGACCGCTGTCCCACGTTGCGCCTCGCCGATCAGGTGCAGGGGGACGGATTGGCCGATCTGGGCGGCGGCGTACAGGTTCTTGCCGCCGCCGATGTAGCGATCGAGCCACCGTCCGACCCACCCCGACGTCGGGATTCCGGTCGGCCGACCCGCCATCCACTTCGCCATCGAGTTGAAGTGGCTCAGATCAGGATCGGGATAGCCGACGCCTTCGACGATGGCCAGTTGCCCGGCGTCCCAGAACTGTTTGAAGACGGCGAGTTCCGGGTGCAAGCCGGTCGAGGCGTCGATCGGCAGCGTGCTCTCCGGTCGAATGGCCAGACCGCGATGCTGGCCGTAATAGAGCTGGTCGTTGATCGGTACGACGGTGTTGAGACCGTCGTTGCCGCCGAACATGCCGATGATGATGAGCACGCCGTCGTTGGGCCCCGCCGGCCCGGCGGCCCACACCGACGGGTCGAGGCCGGGCAGCGACAGGTCGAGCAACGAACTCGTCGGCCCCACCAGTGCACCGGCGCCGACGCCGAGGCCGACGAGTTGGAGGAACCGCCGGCGGTCGATGACGTGCGGGTCGGTCTCGAGCACGCGGAGATGGGCGAGGGCGTCGGCGGTGGAGATGTCCGGATCGAGCATCGGTCAGGCCATCTGCATTTCTGGAGCGAGCATGATCAACAGCAGGGCGTTGTTGCGCTCCCACACGGTCGCGCTGTCCCCGTAGCGGACGATCTCAGACTTTGCGCCCGGCGACAGCTGCAGCTTCATCAGTTCGAGGAGGCGGGTCACGAGCGCTTCGTTCGACAGCACGGGCGCCTGTTCGGGCCACGGGGTACGCGCCGTGATCTCGGACCGCATGATCGAACCCCCCGCGAGTGTGATCGGGCCGTCGCCCGTCTGCCAGTAGTTCCGTTGGGCGCGCCACGCCATCTGCTGTGCGGTTCGGGCCCGCCCCTCCAGCGCACTCGCATTGACCCAGTAGCCGTTGGGCCGCCAGCCACTGACGTTGGGGGGAAACAACAGTCGTTGGCCCATCGATTCCATCAGCCAAGTCACGCTTGCGTCGCGCGACCGTTGGCCCGTCGCCACCAGCAGCGCGACGACGAACTCGACCGGCGTGCGCACCAGCCCGCGTTTGACGCCGTCGGTGTAGAAATCCGGGTGCGTGAGCATCGCCGTCACCCACGGCCGGACGTCGAAGTCGTGGTCGAGCAGCGCGTTGCGCATCGCAGTCGCAACGCCGGCGGGCGGCGGGGTATCGGTGGCGAACGACGTCCAGAGTTTTCGGGAGAGGAACTCCGCCGCAACCTCCCGCGTCCGGCGACCCCGGTTGGCGACGTTGCCGGCGCCGGCGGGGACGATGCCCTCGCCGAGGATCGTCCTGATGGTCTCGGGGCCGTGGCCGGGCCCCGCCGCCGTCGACCCGTCGGTGTTGATCTGCACGCCGAGGAAGCTCTTCGGGCTGTGGTCGTGCCACGACGAACGCCACCGATAGGCATTGACGTCGTCGTCCCACTGGTCGCTGTGGCCGGTCCAGGCGAGCGTCGAGGCTTCGACGTCGGCCTCGGTGTAGTTGCCGACACCGAGCAGGAACAGCTCCATCAGCTCACGGGCGAAGTTCTGGTTGGGCGACGACTTCTTGTTCTGGTTGTTGTCGAGGTAGCGGATCATCGCCACCTGCGTCGACATCGCGAGCGCGAGGTTCCGCACGTTGCCGAGTCCGTCTCGTCGCCACAGGTCGATCTGTTCGCGCATCCACCGTGACGAGCCCACCTTGCTGAACTCGCTGCAGAAGTGCCCGTGCCAGAAGAACGCCATCCGCTCCTGGAACGGACGCACCGAATCGCGAGCCATCTGGTCGAGCCAGAAGTGCGTCAGATCCTGGCCACGTTCCCAGTCGCGGTTCGCGGGCGCAGTGAACTGCACCGACGGCGGATCGGTCGCCACGTCCAAGATGTCAGCGACCGCTGCCTCGAGAGAACCCGCAGCGCTCAGTTCGTCGACGCGATGGTCGCGATCGACGAACTCGGTCCGCCGAAGCAGGTGTCGCAGGTTCGAGTCGGTGAGAGGTGGCGGCGGCATGACTTGGATTCCCCCCGGTTCATCGGCGCACCGCGTCGCTGACTTGAGCAGATTCCTCGCGACATGCCGGCCACGGACTTCGGACTCGTGCCGAGAATGAGGAACGCCGCCCCGGAGGGCGGCGTTCGGTCATCGGATGGGGGCGCTCGGCGCGCCTCGATCGTCGAAATCAGTTACGAGGTCAGTCCTCGGTGGGGGTCGCCGGTGCGTTCTTGCGCTGGCCGTAGCGCTTGTTGAAGCGCTCGACGCGTCCACCCGAGTCGACGAGCTTCTGCTTGCCGGTGAAGAACGGGTGGCACTCGTTGCAGAGCTCGACGGTGAGGTCGCCCTCACGGGTCGACTTGGTCACGAACGTGTTGCCGCACGAGCAGCGCACCGTCGTGTCGGAGTAGCTGGGATGGATGTCGGTCTTCATGATGGATCTCCTGTGAGTGGCTGAGCGGGTGGGCCCTGTGCCCCCGGTCGTCACCCAGATCGGCGTCCCAGGCTATCGACCCCACCACCCGGAACCACTCCCACCGGTGACGCGGTGCCTGGCACCGCGTCGGTGGTCAGCCCGGTTGTTTGGCGATCTCGGCGAGGAACTCGTCGTTGGTGCGGAACGTCTTGAGTCGGTCGATCAGCAACTCGAGACCAGCGGCAGCGCTGCCGTCCTGGGCGAGACCCGAGAGCACACGGCGGAGCTTCCAGACCTGCTGCAGCTGCTTGCGGTCGAACAGCAATTCCTCGTGTCGCGTGGAGGACGCATCCACGTCGATCGCCGGGTAGATACGGCGCTCGGCGACCTTGCGGTCGAGGCGGAGCTCCATGTTGCCCGTCCCCTTGAACTCCTCGAAGATCGCGTCGTCCATGCGGCTGTTGGTGTCGACCAACGCCGTGGCCAGGATCGTGAGCGAGCCGCCCTCCTCGCAGTTGCGCGCCGACCCGAAGAACTTCTTCGGCGGATACAGCGCACCGGCGTCGATACCGCCCGAGAGGATCTTGCCGCTCGCCGGTGCCGCCAGGTTGTAGGCCCGGCTGAGTCGGGTGATGCCGTCGAGGATGATCACGACGTCCTTGCCGGCTTCGACCATGCGGCGAGCCTTGGCGATCGTCATCTCGGCGACGTGGGTGTGCTCATCGCTCGGCCGGTCGAACGTCGACGAGATGACCTCGCCCTTGACGCTGCGGCGCATGTCGGTGACCTCTTCGGGCCGTTCGTCGATCAGGAGCACGAGGAGCTCCACCTCGGGGTTGTTGAGCTCGATCGACTTGGCGATCGTCTTCATCACCGTGGTCTTGCCGGCCTTGGGCGGCGACACGATGATGCCGCGCTGACCCTTGCCGATCGGTGCGACGAGGTCGATGATGCGTGCCGTCATGTTGGCTGGATCGTTGGGATCCTCGAGGGTGAGACGCTGATCGGGGAACAGTGCGGTGAGACTCTCGAAGTGCGGCCGCTTCTTCGCGGCGTCGGGGTCCCCACCGTTGATCGTGTAGATCTCGAGCAGCCCCGGGTTCTTCTCGTTGCGGCCGGCGGGACGGACCTTGCCGGTGACGAGGTCGCCCTTGCGGAGCCCGTACTGACGGGCGAGCTTCAACGGGATGTACGCGTCCTGTTTGCTCGGCAGGTAGCCGTTGACGCGCAGGAAGCCGTAGCCCTCGTCGCGAATGTCGAGGTACCCCTCGACGTCGACGGGCTCGGTGCTCTCGAAGCCGGAGTCCTGCTCGATGAGCTCGACGTCCTCGCCCTGCGGGCCGTCCTGGCCGCCGCGGCCCTTGCGACGACGACGGCGACGCCGGTTGCCGTCGCCCGGCTCGTTGTTGCGGTTGTCGTTGCGCTGGCCGCCGCCCTGAGCGTTGCGGTTGCGATCGGATTGACCGCCCTGGTCGCCGCGACTCTGGTCGCCCGACTTCTGATCGCCGGACTTCTGATCGCCCGACTTCTGATCGCCCGACTTCTGGTCACCCCGGTTCTGATCGCCGCGGTGCTGGTCGCCGGACTTCTGGTCACCGCGATGCTGATCGCCGGACTTCTGGTCGCCGCGGTTCTGGTCGCCGGACTTCTGGTCTCCCGACCGCTGGTCGTTGCGGTTGCGGTCGTTGCGCCCTGCACCGGTGCGGTTGGCGTCGGTGCGCTGCGACGACGTGGCGTCGGTGTCGGCGGATCCGCCGCTCTTGGTGAGCTCGATCTCCCAGTCGGCGAGTGGTTCACCGTCGGGTCCGAGCACGACCTCGCCGGTGTCCGACGAGGCGGCACCGGCCTTGGCCGCGCCATCCTCCGACGTTGAGCGGTCGCTGTCGGTCGAGCTCTTCGACGAGTCGCGAGCCGACCCGTCCTGCGCGCTCTGGCCGTTGCCGGAGGCGGTCGCGGCCGAAGGTGCCGCTTCCGGCGCGGCGCTGGGGCCGGTGGTGTCGAGGATCTTGTCGATGATGTCGGACTTCTTCTGCCGGGCGGTCACCTTGACGCCGAGCGCCTTGGCCATCTCCAGCAGGGTGTCCTTGTCCTTCGATTCGAGCATTGACTGTTCGAGTGCGGCTGCGGCCACGAGGATTCCTCTCTTCTCGTCCGCCGCTGATCGGCCGAACGAGTCGTCGAGCACCAGAGGAAGGGGGTGTGTGGAGACGCATCACGCGTCCGCAGACGGAAATCCCCTGGCAGAGTTCGCACACGACCGAGATCTCGGGGTGCGGCCCGGGTGTACCGGGCGATCGTCATGATACCACGGCACGATCGCACAACCACGCACCCTGCGCCCACGGACCCGCAACCAACCCGAAAAATGACGAGATCGTCCCGCTCAGCGCGTCATCGTGCGCACATTTCGGACGCGGCGCGGCGGTCCGGTGCTCAGCGACGGGTGAGTCGTTCGACGAGCGACTCGACCTCGGCGAGGTCGTTCGCCGCTGAGTTCGTGTGCTCGCGGCGCTCGAACAGATCGGCCAGGTGCGCCGGCAACGCCGGGCGTTGCCCGATCGCCCGTTCGACCGCATCGGGGAACTTGGCGGGATGGGCGGTGGCGAGCGTGATCACCGGATAATCGTCGGGATCGAGCCCGGTGAGCATCGCGGCGGCGGCCGTGCCCGTGGCGGTGTGCGGATCCAGCACCATGCCGGTCAACTCGTGGACCCGTGCGATCTCGGCGAGCGTGGCGTCGTCGTCGAATGCCGCGGCGCGGAACCGGCCGGTGATGTACTGCTCGCGCTGGTCGGCTTCGATGTCGAGCCGGCCGGTCGCACGGAACCTTCCGAGTTGTTCGGCGGTCATGCCACCGTCGCGGCCGTTCATCTCGAACAGCAGCCGCTCGAAGTTCGACGACACCTGGATGTCCATCGATGGGCTCAGCGTCGGCACGACGTCGCGGGCGCTCATGTCGCCGTCGTTGATGAATCGGGTGAGGATGTCGTTGGAGTTCGACGACACGATGAAGTCCTCGATCGTCGCGCCCATCTCACGGGCGATCCACCCCGACAGCACGTTGCCGAAGTTGCCGGTCGGCACGCTGAAGGTGACGGGGTCGGCGAACGTCTCCGCCGCGGTGACGTAGTACACGGTCTGCGCCATCACGCGCGCCCAGTTGATCGAGTTGACCGCCGACAGCCGGTTGCGCTCGCGAAACGGAACGTCGTTGAACATCGCCTTGACGAGGTCCTGGCAGTCGTCGAAGGTCCCCTCGATCGCAACCGTGTGGACGTTGGGCTGGTCGACCGTGGTCATCTGGCGGCGCTGCACCTCGCTGGTGCGTCCGCGCGGATACAGGATCACGATGTCGATGTGTTCGCATCCGGCAACGCCGTCGATGGCGGCGGAGCCCGTATCGCCGCTGGTGGCCCCGACGATCGTGACGCGTTCGCCACGTTCGCCGAGCACGTGGTCGAACATCCTCCCGACGAGCTGCAGCGCCACGTCCTTGAATGCGAGCGTCGGCCCGTGGAAGAGCTCCTGGACCCACCCGCGGTGGTCGATCTGCACCAGCGGCACCACGGCGGGGTGACGAAAGCTCTCATACGCCTCGGTGCAGAGCCGGGTCAGCGTGAGTTCGTCGATGTCGGGCTCGACGAACGGCAACATCACCTCGACGGCGCGTTCGGCGTACGTGTGGGCGCTCGACGGCGCGAGCGTCGGCCAGCGTTCCGGCACGTACAGACCACCATCACTCGCCAACCCGGCGAGCAGCACGTCGGCGAATCCGAGATCGGCAGCGGCGCCACGGGTGGAGACGTACCGCACGGTTCAGTCGCCGATCACACGGAGCAGGCCGCCGACGTTGCGCACGACGTCGAGTTCGCGCAGCTCGCGCACCGTTGCCTGGACGTCCGACTCGCGGGCTTGATGGGTGATGAACACGAGCCGGGCGTCAGGGCCGTTGCCCTCCTGCTCGGCGACGCGGATGCTGACGCCATGTGATGCGAACACGCCGGTGACGGCATGGAGGACACCGGGCTTGTCGGCGACGTCGAGGCCGAGCAGGTACTCCGCCGACGTCTCGTCGATCGCCCGTACCGTGACCCGCTCGAGCGACCCGAGCGATCCGTGCGTGCCGTTGCGCAGGTTGATCGCGGCGTCGACGACGTCGCCGAACACGGCACTGGCCGTCGGTGCGCCACCGGCGCCGCGCCCGTAGAACATCAGCGAATCGACGAAGTCGCCTTCCACGAACACCGCATTGAAACTGTCGCGGACCGAGGCGAGCGGATGGTGGACCGGCACCATCGCCGGGTGCACCCTGACGCTGACGTCGCCCGTCGCGTTGTCGCGTTCGACGATCCCGAGCAGCTTGACGACGTAGCCGAGCCGATGGGCGATCGCGATCTCGGCACCGGTGATCCGGCTGATCCCCTCGTGGTAGACGTCGCCGGCCACCACCTTGGCGCCGAAGGCGACCGTGGCGATGATCGCCGCTTTGGCTCCCGCATCGAAGCCTTCGACATCGGCGGTCGGGTCGCGTTCGGCGAACCCGAGGCGCTGCGCCTCGGCCAACGCCGTGGCGTAGTCGGCCTCTCCCCCACCGGCGACCGCGTCGGTCATCTTGGTGAGGATGAAGTTGGTCGTGCCGTTGATGATGCCGAGCACCCGGCTGATCGGCTCGCCGTGCAGGCTCTCTCGCAGCGCCCGCATGATCGGGATGCCGCCGGCGACGGCGGCTTCGAACAGCAGGTCGCGGCCCGCGGCATCGGCCGCTGCGTACAGTTCGGCGCCGACGTTGGCCAGCAACTCCTTGTTCGCCGTGACCACGGGCTTGCCGTTGGCGAGCGCCTCGAGGATCAGCTCGCGGGCCGGCTCGATGCCACCGATCGCCTCGACGACCAGGTCGACGTCGGGGTCGCCGACCACGCTGTGCGCATCACGCGTCAACACGCCGTCGGCGAGTTCGACGTCGCGGGGTGCCGACAGGTTGCGTACTGCGACCCGCGTCACCTCGAGTCGCAACCCGGTGCGCCGCTCGACGGTGGCACACTGCGCCTCGACGAGCCGCACGAATGCGGCGCCCACGTTGCCGCACCCGAGTACGCCGATCCTGACCGTCTGCCCGTTGCTCGTCACGGCATGGGAGGCTACGGGATCGGGTACCGTCCGGCCCATGACCGTTTCCGGACGCCGGACGGCGTGCGTGCTCCATGGCCCGTGGACCGCCGGGAGACTGTTGGGCGTGGCACTGGTCGTCGCCTCGGTGGCGACGGGCTGCGCGACGTCGGACACCGACGAAAAACGTGGAGCCTCAGATGCTCCGGTCACCTCGACGGACGGCACCGACACCGTCCCGACGCCGCCCACCGATCCGAATCCACCAGCGACCATCGCGCCGACGTCGTCTGCGCCGTCGGCGGTGACCGCGTCGACGACTGCGGCCGACGAGGTCACCGACGACTTCTCGGCGATCGGCCCCCTCGTCGAGCAGTTCGTCGACGAGCGCGGCCTGAACGGCGCCGGGCTGGTCGTCGTCGACCGCGACGACGGCATCGTGCACGAGCAGTACTGGGGCGAGTTCTCCTCCGACCGGGTCTCGCTCATCGCGTCCGCCAGCAAGATGCTGGCCGCCGGCGTGCTGATGCGCCTCGACGACCAGGGCCTGCTCGACGTCGACGCACCCGTGGCCGAGGCCGTCGAGTGGGGAACGGGCAACCCCGACGTCACTCCCGTACAGCTCATCTCGAACAGTTCCGGCCTGGTCGGGCTGGGTCCCGCGCCGGCATATCCCCCATACCTCTGCCAGTTCCTCCCGCTCGGCAGCCTCGCCGACTGCGGCGCCCAGATCTTCACCACACCCGCCGACGACGACGATGTGATCCCTCCGGACACCCAGTTCCGCTACGGCGGCGGCCAGTGGCAGGTCGCCGGCGCCGTCGCCGAAGCGGTGTCGGGCCGGTCGTGGGCGGAACTGATCGAGGAGACCTACGTCGAACCGTGCGACGTCGGCTCGCTCGGCTTCAACAACCACTGGACGCAATTCGGCCCGAGCGGGTTCTCCTACCCGGTCGAGTTCGATGCCGATCCGTCGACGTTGGACGACACGGCGAACCCGAACATCGAAGGCGGCGCCTATATCACGCCCCCCGACTACGCACGTCTGCTGTTGATGCAACTCCGCGACGGTCGCTGCGGCGACGAGCAGGTGCTCTCGCCGGAGGCAGTTGCGGCGATGCAGACCGACCGGATCGGCGAGGTCTACGGCGGCTCGGCCGACGGCGACGGGTACGGACTGGGGTGGTGGGTGGACCGAGCGACCGGTCTACGCAGCGATCCGGGCGCCTACGGGGCGTTCCCGTGGCTGGATCTCGAACAGGGGCACGGGGCGTATCTCGTGGTGGAGGCCGATGGTGACACCGGATCGGCGCTCGCGGAGCTGCTGTTCGAGCCGGTCGCCGACGGCGTCGCGGCCGGTCGCAGCTGAACGTCGAGCCCAGAACCGTTTGTGTTGCATTTCGGGCGGACCGGTCCACCTGAAACGGCGCACAAACGTGTTGTCGCACGGCACCTGGTTCGGCGCCGACCCGCTCACCCCGGACGAGTGACGAGTTCGTGGTGGTCGCCGACGCCGGCGACGACTGCGTCGAAGCGGTGCCGATCGAGCACCGACCCCTCGCGGCGTACGTCGCGCTGACCGACGACGATCAGCTGGTCGACCTTGGCCCAGCTCGGTCGGCCACTGCGGTCCCAGGCGCCGCTGCCGACCGGCACCGCTCCACGGCCCTTGTTCTTCGACGTGAGCGGCACCCCCGCGAGACCCTCGGGACACGTGCCGATGATCACGACGGGGCGATCCTTCCCCTTCGACGGATCGTCCTCGTACGGCACCCACGTCCACACGACCTCGCCGGGGTCGGCGTCACCGTCGATGTGCGGCGAGTACTCGACAACGGTGCCGGACGGGATCCGGCGCGACGGTGGCGACGCCGTCTTCTTCGTCCTGCCAGCGAGGCGGTCGCGCTCCTTGAACAGTGCGAGCGCCGCCCCTACCAGGCCCACGATCATGCGGCTGCGGTTCGCCATCGGTCGGGATCGTCTTCAGCCGAGGTCGGTGGCGAGGAGGTCGTCGTAGGTTTCGCGTCGCACGACGAGCCGGGCCTCGCCGTCGGCAACGAACACGACCGGCGGGCGGGTGATCTTGTTGTAGTTCGAGCCCATCGAGTGGCCGTAGGCGCCGGTCACCGGCATCGCCAGGAGGTCCCCGACGGCGAGGTCCGCCGGCACGCGTGCTCCGAAGGCGAGCACATCGCCGGACTCGCAGTGCTTGCCGACGAGGCGGACGGTGAGATCGCGTTCGGCGTCGACGTCACGTGGGAGGAACGACTCGTAGCCGGAGCCGTAGAGGACGGGACGGGGGTTGTCGCTCATGCCACCGTCGACGGCGACGTACGTGCGTACTCCCGGGATCTCCTTGATCGTCCCGACCGTGTAGATCGTCATCGCCGCCGATGCGACGATCGCGCGGCCGGGCTCGACGCTGACCCGTGACCTCACGCCGAGCGAGTTGCAGGCGTCGAGCAACACGTTGCCCCACTGGGTGATCGTCGGCGCCTCCTCGTGTTCGACATAGGCGACGCCGAGCCCGCCTCCGAGGATCAACTCCGGTAGGTCGAGTGGAACAGCGAAGTCGGCCATCACCTCGGCCGCCTTCGCGAACGACGACGCCTCGAAGACGTTCGAGCCGATATGGGAGTGCAGGCCGACCAACTCCATCGCCGAAGACCGGCGGGCGTGCTCGACGGCACGCAGCGCATCGCCGTTGGCGAGGTTGAACCCAAACTTGGAGTCGTCCTGGCCAGTGGCGATGAACTCGTGAGTGTGCGCGTGGACGCCGGGAGTGACCCGCAGCACGACGCGCGGCGTCGGGCCGATTCCTGCGGCAGCGAGCACGTCGAGGCGGTCGAGCTCGTCGAAGGAGTCAACGACGATGTAGCGGATTTCGGCCTCGACCGCCTCGCGCAGCTCGTCGCCCGACTTGTTGTTGCCATGCACCGTGCAGGCACTCGCTGGCACGCCGGCGGCGAGCGCAACGTGTAGTTCGCCACCCGTGGCCACGTCGAGCAGCAACCCTTCGTCGTAGGCGAGCTTCGCCATCGCTCGGCAGAGGAAGGCCTTGGTGGCGTAGATCACCCGCTCGGGCCCGAACGCCGCTACCGCCTCTCGACAGCGGGCGCGCAGGTGTTGCTCGTCGTAGACGAACAGCGGTGTGCCGTACTCCTCGGCGAGCGCCTCGACGGACACACCACCGATCTCGAGCCATCCGTCGTGGCCGACGCCGGCGGTGTCCGGCAGCAACCGTCGCGGGATCGCACTCATCGCCACACCACCCCATCCGCCGCCGCCACCACCACGTTTGCGTGAGGATCTGGGTGGACCGCCCCACCCGAAATGCAACACAAACGGATCTGACCCGCCACCACCACGTTTGCGTGAGGATCTGGGTGGACCGCCCCACCCGAAATGCAACACAAACGGATCTGAGCGGGTGCGGTCACATCTGCTCCGGTGCGTCGATGCCGAGCAGGCCGAGGGCGTGCTGCAGCGTGCGGGCGGTCAGGTCGGCGATCGCCAAGCGGCTGGATCGCAACGGCTCGTCGGCTTTGAGCACAGGACAGTGCTCGTAGAAGGCAGTGAAGTCGGTGGCGAGGTCGTAGACGTAGGTACACAGCTTGTGGGGACTGTACGTCTCGAGCGTCGAGGAGATCGCGGACGGGTAGGCGAGCAGGCGCAGCGCCAGCGCCCGCTCCTGCGGTGTCTCGATCATGATCGGCGTGGCGCGCACCGACGCCCGGTCGATGCCCGCACGCCGGAAGATCGAGCAGATCCGAGCGTGCGCGTACTGCAGGTACGGGCCCGTGTTGCCGTCGAACGAGAGCATCCGGTCCCAGTCGAACACGTAGTCCTTCACGCGGTCGGTCGACAGCTCGGCGTATTTGACCGCACCGATGCCGATCGTGTGCACGACCTCGGCGCGTTCGTCCTCCGTCAGGTTCGGGTTCTTCTCGTCGACGGCGATGGCCGCCCGCTCGAGCGCCTCATCGAGCAGTTCGACGAACTTCATCGACTCACCAGTGCGGCTCTTGAGCATCTTGCGGTCGGTGCCGAGCACGTTGCCGAACGCAACGTGCACCGCCTCGCGCGGTGGCGCCAACCATCCGGCCATCTCTGCAACGGCGAACACCATCTGGAAGTGCTGCTGCTGCGGAGCGCCGACGACGTACAGGATCAAGTCGGCGCCGAGTCGCTCGACACGGTCGATCACGCATGCGAGGTCGCTCGTCGCGTAGTTGAACCCGCCGGCGCCCTTCTGCACGATCAGCGGCAAAGGATCGCCGTCTCGGTTCGTGAACCCAGGGGGGAACACCACGTCGGCACCGTCGGATTCGACGAGCAGTTCCTGGGCGCGGAGGCGTTCGATCACCTCGGGCATCAACGGCTGATAGGTGCTCTCGCCGGCGAGGTCGTCGTCGGTGAGGTGCACGCCGAGCATCTCGTACACGGTGTTGAAGTGCTTCGTCGAGAGCTCGACGAGCAGCCCCCACAACCGTTGCGTCTCGGCGTCGCCGCCCTGGAGGAGCACGACGCGCCGACGCGCCCGGTCCTGGAAGTCCTCGGAGGAGTCGAATGCGGCTCGGGCCTCCTTGTAGAAGCCGTCGAGGTCGCCCAGCGACAGGTGCTCCGCAGCGCGCTCTTCGCCGAGGTCGATCAGGTGCTCGATCAACATGCCGAACGGCGTTCCCCAGTCGCCGATGTGGTTCTCCCGGATCACGTCGTGCCCGAGGAAGTCGAGCATGCGCACCAGCGCATCGCCGATCAGGGTCGTTCGCAGGTGTCCGACGTGCATCTCCTTCGCGACGTTCGGTGCCGAGTAGTCGACGACGACGGTGAGCGGCGGGTTCGCAGCAGCGACGCCCAGGCGGGCGTCGCCGGCGACCTCACCGAGCTGCGCCGCGAGGAACTCGGCCGAGAACGTGACGTTGACGAAGCCGGGGCCGGCGATCTCCAGTTCGCTCGCCACCTCGTCGAGTACGCCGGAGTCGACCACCGCCTGGGCGATGTCGCGCGGATTCGACCCGATCCGCTTGGCGAGGGGCAGGGCCCCGTTGATCTGGGCATCGGCGCGATCGGACGGCCGCACGGTCGGATCGGCGGGTTCGCCGCCGTTGAGCTCGGCGAAGACCGGCTCGAGCAGTTGCGACATCGTGGCGACTGGATCCGACATGGTCGTCACAGTCTGCCGGATCGGACGCGTGGACTCACAGGGCGCACCCGTTCACGGTCGACCGACCCGTGCACGGCGTCCGCAGAGCGTCGAAGGTCCCGTCGGGGGACACACAGACTGGAGGTGCGATGAATGCAACCGTCGGAACGGTCAGTCGCCGATCTGGTGCTGGGTGTAGAGCTCGATGCCGATGTCGGCGATCATCGACAGCTGCGTGTCGATCCAGTCGAGGTGGGCCTCTTCACCGACGACGAGACGCTCGAGCAGCTCGCGCGTGCCCGGATCACCGTGCTCGAGCGCCAGCGCGACGCCGCGCCGGTACCGGTCGATGGCGTCCACTTCGAGTGCGCGGTCGACGTCGAATTGCTCGTGCACCGTCTCGCCGATGCGGACGGCGCCGAGACGCTGCATGTTCGGCATGCCGTCGAGCAGCAGGATCCGATCCATCAGGTGCTCGGCGTCGCGCATCTCCTCGAACGACTCCTCGCGGTACTTCTCCGCCAGTCGCTTCCATCCCCAGTTCTCGCACAGCTTCGAGTGGGCGAAGTACTGGTTGATGGCGGTCAACTCGGCCGTCAGTGCCTCGTTGAGGAAGTCGATGATCTCCGGTGAACCCTGCACGGACGATGAACCTAGTGCCGCGGCGACGCCGTCGCCCGCGCCGATGCCCCGGCGGTCACGAGGAGCTGCTCGATCGAGGCCCGGCAGCCACCGCAGCGGCCACCGGCGCCGCAACCGGCGATCACGTCATCGACGGTGACCTCCGCATCACGGATCAGCTTGCGGATGGTCTTGTCATTCACCCGTTCGCAGTGGCAGACGACCATGAGGCGGTTCCTTTCCCGAGCAGTCGGACCGGCCGACGGCATGCCTGTTCGGTTTCGTAAGGTATACCTTACATCCAACATCTGCAAGCCCGACTTCGGGCACTGCCGTCCGTAGGCTGCCCTCATGGTTCACATCGATGTGCAGTTCGCGTCGACCCACGCGGACTGGCCGACGCTGCGAACCGCATCGCTGACGGCCGAGCGAGCGGGATTCGACGCGATCTGGGTCTTCGACCACCTCGCCGGCGTGTCCCTCGACGGACACACCAGCCTCGAGTGCTTCACATGGCTCGGCGCGCTCGCCGAAGCGACCACGTCGGTCGAACTCGGTGTGCTCGTGGCCAATTCCTTCAACCGCCAGCTCGGCACACTGGCCGTTGCCGCAGCCTCCGTGAGCCACATCTCCGGCCGCCGGTTCCTCTTCGGCATCGGGGCGGGCACGTCGCCGAGAAGCGCCTGGGCCGCCGAACAACATGCGACCCGAGCCGAACTCAGCGACCGTCTCGCCGACCGCCACGCACGCGTCGAACAGCTCCTCGACCTGACCGACGAGATGTGGCATCCCGAGCGCAGCGAGGAGTTCGCGACGTTCCCCCGTCCCTCGACGACGCCGCCGAGGATCGTGGGCGTCAACAGTGTGGCGCTGAGCGTGCTCGCCGGTCGGCGCGCCGAGGGCGTCAACGTCGCCTGGGATCATCCCCGGCGTGACGAGTTCCTCGACGCGGCGCGCGCCGCAGCGGCAGGTCGCCCGTTCCTGACCACCGTCTGGGTGCGGTGGTCACCCGAACTGCTCGACTCGGCCCATCCGCTCAGGCGTGAGATCGAGGTGGCCGGCGTCGATCGACTGGTGCTGGTGGTCATCGACGACGTCGAACGTTTCGCCGAACAGTTCTGACCGACCGGGACCGCCGCTCGCCCGTTGCGCACGACGCCGAGATGTACGGGTGGGCGGAGCCGCCCGTGACAAGCTGCTGGTGCATGTCCTGGCGCGAACGACTCAGCACGCTGTTCGTCTCGAATCCGATCCCGGAGGATCCCGACGAGCCCGTGGAGATCGGTGTCGTGCCGATCGCCAAGGGACCGGTCGCGGTGACGCTGCTGATCGAGGCCGGCTTCGACGCTGGCGGGCACGACGCGTTCAACATCGTGACCGGCGTGTCGAGTGGGTTCAGGATTCTCGTCCCGCGGCGCCAGTCCGAGGAGGCGGCGCGCGTTCTCGATGAGCTGTTGACGAGGTGACCAGCGGTTCGCACCATCGCTGACGCCTGATCCAGGTGGAAGCGGCGACCCAGGTGACCACACCCCGGCGGGTTCCCCGCGTAGCGGACGACGTCTCGGACGCCATCCGCTACGCGACGGCACTCAGGGGTGTCGTTGTCTGGAGCGGAACCGGTGCCGGCCGCCAGCGAGGCGGAAGTTCCGCGATCGCTCGAAGTCGGCACGAATCCGTGCATGACGCTCACGGATCTCGGCCATCTGCAGGTCAGGGTGAAGTGCATGGATCATCGTTCGATGTCCTTTCTGTCCCGTTTCGGGACGGTGGTGCGAGCGCGCGACGACGCGAGGATCCGCAGAACGGAAGCGCCGCCGGCGCAGGGAGATCTCGCCGACCGTCAGGTGGCGAGCGGGCACACGGCGCGAGGCGCCCGGCCGGCAATCTTCACATTGGTGTCGAACATCGACATAGGCACCTCCTTTCGTGTGGATGGACACGATGGCGCACCGGCGGGGTGCCGATCAAGCGAGTTTCGCGATGCCCTCGGCGCGGCCTCGAACACCATCCGTGCCGAGCGGTGGTCGGTCAGGGACGAGCGCCGGAGGAACCGCGTGCCACGCTCACGACTACTCCCGAATCGCACAAGCGAAGCGACGAACTCAGGTCGTACGTCGATGAGCAGGTCGGCGACGGCGGATACGGGTCCACGAGCGAGTACGTCCGTGACCTCATCCGTCGCGACAAGGACCGTCAACTGCTTCGGCGCGTCCTGCTCGACGGAGCGGCGTCGTCGCCAGGCCCGGTCGCAGATGCCGCGTACTTCATGTCACTGCGTGACCGCATCCGGTCCGACGCCTGATTGTCGTGCCTGTCCGGTCCGTCCGACTTCGCGAGCGCGCCGCAGCCGACATCGATCAAGCCGTCGACCACTACCTCGCCGAGGCGGACACTGAAGTCGCTCTGCGATTCGTCGACGCCATCGAGCGGGCCATCGGTCAGATCAGTCGATCACCGCAGGCGGGCAGCCTGCGATTCTCCTACGAACTCGAACTTCCTGGCCTGCGCGTCCGGCCGCTGACTCGCTTTCCGTACCTGGTGTTCCACGTCGTCCGCGATGAGGTCGCGGATGTCTGGCGCATTCTCCACACCCGCCGAGACATCCCGTCAGCGATGGGTGACGAGATCGATACCTGACTCGTCCGTCAGTAGCACCCGCCAACCGCCAACACCATTGCCGCACACTTCCGCACGCATGTAAGTGACACCGGGCCGTGGATCCACCACGGAGTCGGGGTTTCACGGGAGGCTCAGTTCATTCCGGCTCGTCCGGTAGGTGGCGTCGAGACGCACGCTGAGGGAGGTCTGTGGGCCTGGCCTCGTGATTCTGATTGCCACTGCTGGCTCCGGTCACGGATGCCCCGGATGAGGGAAGTGGTTCGATCCATGAAGAGGTCGGAATCGTTTGCAGCACATGAGTGGGAGCCGCGGTTGAGCGGTGTCTCTTGGGACCGTGACCTGAATGTTCCGCGTCGCTTGTTTTGGGCTCGCCGGTGTCGCTCTGGACGCGGCCCGCCCCACCCGAGTTCGACCGAAGCAGCGCACTGCACCGACGACCCGCGACTCGTGGCCGGCGCGGCGTTCTCAGTCCGTGTCGCCTCGATGGAAGAGGATGGTGCCGATTGCCAGGAGGGCGAACGCGTAGCCACCGAAGAGCACCGCATTCTGCAATGGGCTCAGGGCAGCAGCGATGGATTCGGGTGTGTCGGTTGCCGAGGCGATGCCGAGCATGTTGTTGGCTGCGCTGAAGGGCATGTACCGGGACGTGCTCACCGGAATGAGGGCGCGGACGATGTTCTCCAGCACGAACGCCCAGACGAGCAGGATCGAGACCGCAGCGGCACTGTGGCGCAGGATCATGCCGACACCGAGGCCGAGTACGGGAGCGAGCGTGGTGAGCAGGAGCCCCCACACCGCGGTCGATGCCATTCCCGACGTGTCGCCCTTCGGAAGTCCACCAAGGATTGCTCCACTGAGACCACCGGTCATCCCGAGGATCCCCATCGCCAGTCCGAAGCCCGCCGCGACGGTCGTCTTGGCCGCAACGGTCACCCATCGGGCGGGTTGCGCCGCAACGGCGCTCGCCATGGTTCCGTGCTGAGCTTCGGAGGTGAACGTCAGCGTTCCCGTGATCATGGCGAGGACGGCGGTGAGCCATGTCGAGAAGATGAATGTCACAGCGATCGTGAACGGGAGATCGGTGTCCGGATCGATCTTGACGAAGGTGGCCATGATCCACGACAGCGTGACGCCGATGACCGGGGTCAGTGCGAGAATCCTCACGTTCGAGCGAAGAGATGACACCTTGATCCATTCGCTGTGCAGTGCTGTCGGTATCGAGGCCGTGTCGTCCCGACGCGATCGTTGGAGGACTCGTACGGTGGGCGATGCGTGCGCGACCGAGGTCGACGTGGTGGGGTTGGTGGTGTTGGTCATGGAAAGGGGTTCTTTCGTCGGGGCAGTGACAGGGGTCGCTGTGGGTGAATGCGGTGGGTGAGATCCGCTCGGTGGTTCAGGCCGAGGCGAACTCGGTGACGGAGCTCGTCATCTCGAGCAGGATCTCTTCGAGGGATCGCGAGGTTTCGGTGATCTCGACGACTCGAATCTGATGATCGAAGGCGAGCTGGGACACCGTCGCCGTGGTCGCGCCGTGAATCGACAGTCGGTCGTGGGAGATGGCGAACTCGATGTCCGCGCGATGCAGGAGCCTGGCGAGCTCGGCCGCCTGGGGTGTCCGGACGACGACGGTCGAACGCCCACGAGCGAGCGTGCTGGAAACGGATTCAGCGGCGAGGAGCTTTCCCCCGCCGACGACGATCAGGTCGTCGGCGAACATCTCGAGTTCACCGATCAGGTGACTCGACACGAACACCGTGCCGCCCCGTGCCGCGAAGGCGCTCAGGGAGTTCCGCAACCAGCGGATGCCGTCGGAATCGAGGCCGTTGGACGGTTCGTCGAGCAACAGCACCTCGGGCTCTCCCAGCAGGGCGCCGGCGAGGGCGAGGCGTTGGCGCATGCCGAGCGAGAAGCTGCCGGCGCGTTGGTCCGCTGCGGTCTCGAGTCCGACCTCGCTGAGGACCTCGTCGATTCGATGCGCGGAAATCGCACTGAGCGCTGCGGTCGCCCGGAGATGGTTCCTGGCGGTCCGACCGGGGTGCATGCAGCGTGCATCCAGCACCGAGCCGACGATGCGTGCGGGCTGCAGAAGTCGCGTGTACGGAACGCCGTGATAGCGGACGTCGCCGTGGTCGGGACGCGTGAGCCCGACCATCATCCGCATCGTCGTCGACTTTCCGGCGCCATTCGGGCCGACGAATCCGGTGACTCGTCCGGCCGCGACATCGAAGCTCATCTCGTGGACGGCGATGCGGTTGCCGTAGTGCTTCGTGAGTCCTGAAACCGTGATCATCTGAACGTCCATTCCTGTTCGTTGTTGCCACCATTCTCCGGATCCTGCGCGGGCGGCACATCAGGAGTTCGGCCACTTGCACACCGTCTGATCGGCCGGTTCGCGGATCGTTCTTTCGGCCGATCCGCTCGACCGCCGGATTCCGTACGCTTGCCCCGTGGTCTTGGACACGAGCCGTCCGTACTGGTCGGAACCACGGGCGGCAGATCCGCCCGGACCGGGTCGGCGCGATTGGTTGCTCGTGGCGGCTGTGGTGGGGGCCTTGACGATCGAGATGGTTGCCAGGTACCCATTGGTGTGGAGCGGTGTCTCGCTGCTCGTGACCGTTGGTGCTGCGTTGCTGTTGCCGTGGCGCCGCGTTCATTCCTTGTTGGTGGTCGCTCTTGCGTTCGGGACGATGAGTGCCGTCGAAGTGGTGTCGCTCGTGCGAGGCGTGGAGTGGGAAGGGCTCAACACCGGCGTCTTCCTGCTCGTGCTGCCGTACGCGCTCGCGCGTTGGGCTTCGGGACGCGAGGTCGGCGTCGGTCTCCTCGTCATGTCGGTCCCGGTCATCCTCACTGCAGTCGCCGGCGATCCGGTCGGCGACACCGTCGGCGGTGCCGTCGTGCTCCTGCTCGCCTGCGCCGTCGGGTTCGCCGTTCGCTACGCGAGCGAGCTGCAGACCGAGGAGATCGCCGGTGTGCGGTCGCGTGAGCGAGAGGAACTGGCGCGAGAACTCCACGACACCGTCGCCCACCACGTCTCCGCCATCGCCGTTCAGGCCCAGGCCGGTCGGGTCGTTGCTGCCAGCCGACCCGAGGCGGCGGTCGAAGCGCTGTGGGTGATCGAGGAAGAGGCGAGCCGCACCCTCGAGGAGATGCGATCGATGGTCGGCTCCCTGCGCCGAGGCGATCAGGCCGATCTCCGGCCGCAGCAAGGTGTGCGCGACCTGCGCCGGCTGGAGCGTCCGGGCGAGGGTTCGGGACCCCGAGTGAGGGTGACGTTCGCCGGCGAGGTCGATCGACTCCGCCCGTCGGTCGACGCCGCCTGTTTCCGCCTCGCGCAGGAGGCGGTCACCAACGCGCTCCGTCACGCTCGACGAGCGTCGGAGGTGCAGGTGCGTGTCGACGGCGGCGAGGACCTCGTCCGGCTCACGGTCGTCGACGACGGAGATGGCGCCGGCGCATCGATGCCCTCCGCATCGGGGTTCGGGCTCATCGGTATGGCCGAGCGGGCCAAACTCCTCGGCGGCACATTCCACGCGGGCCCGAGCGCCGGCGGCGGCTGGACTGTCGAGGCCATATTGCCCCGTCAAGCGGCGACCAGATGACCATCCGGGTCCTGATCGCCGACGACCAGGACATCGTGCGCACCGGACTGCGCATGATCCTCGACGCCCAGCCCGACATCGAGGTCGTCGGCGAGGCAGTCGACGGACGCGACGCCCTCGAGCTCGCTCGCAGTTTGCGCCCCGACGTGTGCCTCTTCGACATCCGGATGCCCGAGTACGACGGAATCGAGGTCACCCGCCGACTCGCGGGACCAGACGTCGCAGAACCACTGGCCGTCGTCGTCATCACCACGTTCGACATGGACGAATACGTCCACGGAGCACTCAAGGCCGGAGCCCGCGGATTCCTCCTCAAGGACGCCGGCCCCGAGCTACTCGCTCAGGCGGTGCGCTCCGCCGCCGCCGGCGACGCGCTCATCGCTCCCAGCGTCACGGCCCGGCTGCTGTCGGCGTTCTCCGAACTCGGCGCGTCCACCAGGGAGCAGTCGACGCAGCCGATCGACCCGCTCACCGAGCGGGAAGAAGAGGTGCTCCTCACCGTCGCCCGCGGGCGCACCAACGCAGAGATCGCCGATGACCTCCATATCAGCCTCAGCACCGTGAAGACCCACCTCGCCAGCCTCATGAGCAAACTCGGCGCTCGCAACCGCGTCGAACTCGCCATGTGGGCCTACGAGACCGATCGAATGCCGACCAACTGAGACAGCGCCCGTCTGGACCGATCGTGAGATGCCGTTGTGGGCGGCACGGGCGACCGAGCAGTTCCGGCGATTCCGAGCAACTCTCTGGGTCATCCGATGAAGTCGGTACATGCCGAGCACACGTTGAAGTCGGCCTGCGCCGAGCAGGCGGGAACTCACCGCCGCCCCCACCGAGCTAGTCGAGGGAGCCATGCGAGTACTCTTGGCGCGGCCCTCGCCTCATCGAGGTTCTCCAGAGGATCAATGCTCCGATGAGGTAGGCAGGCGGAAAGAGTGCGACGGTCGCGAATGACGTCCACGCTCGGATCGGGTGTGACACCACCTCTGTCGAGCCATCGGCGAGCTGGTATCGGCATTCGTAACGCGGCGGGAAGAGCGACGCGCTGGAGATGGAACCCCCTCGATCGGCCGTCATACCGTTCAGGCAGACGTCTTCGCCCGACGTGCCGATCGAGAACAGGGCAATCGCCCAAACGAACAGCCCCACGAGGGCAACGAGTGCGATGACTCCGAGCGTTCGCATCAGCGGGTCTCCGCAACGTCACCGAATCGAATCTGCGAGCAAGGTGGGTTGGTCCGTGAAGATCGTCGCGGCTTGCGAACTGGCTGAGCCCAGTGCGGACGGTGCCGGGTTGTGCTCGCAAGTGATGGCCCCAGAAGTCGAAGCAGCGTTGGACCGAGGTGCCGCTTCTGACGCATTTCCACGGCCTGACGCTAGCTCGGCCTGGATCATCGCAATCGTGGCCCGACCTGAGCGATCTTGCCCCTGCCGAGCGTGGCATACATGCCGTTATCCGGCACTCGATGACGCTCCGGGTAATGTGCAGTCGCTCAAAGCGGATGATCAAAGCAACCGAATGACTGGGCGGGTAGGGTCTTGTCGTGGCGAAATCTGGTCCCCGAACGCAGGGCGTGTTCAACGACGGACTCCGAATCCGACTCATCGATGCAGCCGTGTGCGTGCTCGCACGCGAGGGTTTCGCCCGCACCAGCGCCCGGGCCGTCGCCCAAGAGGCCGGAACCGTGAACGGGTCGGTCTTCTACTACTTCGGATCGATGGACGGCCTGCTCGCGGCAACTGCGAACGCTCTTGCCGACCGAGGCATCGCTCGCATCCGTGAGGGCCTTGGCGGTGCCAACGCTCACGTCGAGTGGCGCGACCGGCTCAGCGGCGTGCTTCGTGCCGAGGCCCACAGTGACGACGGCCACGCAGTGATGGAACTGTTCGTCGGCGCACGCACATCGCCCGCGCTCGCCGCTGAGGTTCGATCGGCGATCGACCGCGCGGTCGACTACGCCACGTCGGAACTCGACGTGGTACTCGAATCGTCACCGATCACGCAGCTGATCCCGGTCTCACTCATCGCCGAACTGGCAGCCGCCACCATCCTCGGCATCGAGATCTTCCAACAGAACGGACGCGACATCGACCTCGAACACGTCGCAGCCGTGCTCGATCAAGGCATCCGACTGATCAGTGGCTCCAACGGGCCCGGACCATCACCGCTGAGCATCTGATGTGTCGGACTCGATGCACTCCTGCAAGAACGGGACGATCTCGATGACGCACCTCCTCGAACACCAGTCGGTCCAGGCCCTGGCTCTGCGCCGTTGGTGGTGGGTCGTGGCGGTTGTCGCCGGCCTCGTACTCGGTCCGCTCGATCTCTGGGGACAGGTCAACACCGCATACCCATGGGCCCACCTCTTCAATTCTCCGGCGGTGTGGGCCGCTGCGGCCTTCGCCTACGGACGATGGGTTCGCCAGCTGCCGTTGGCGGTGGTCGGCGCAGTGATCGTGTTGGTGGTGGGCGTCGAGGCGTACTACCTCGCCGACGTACTCCTTCGCGACGCAAGCCGCTCGAACCTCACGTCGCCGACCGCTTTGGTGTGGCTGGCGGCGGCAGTCGTCGCTGGCGTGGTGTTCGGCGTCGCGGGAAGCTGGGCCGCGGAGACCTCGGGATGGCGTGCGGTGCTGGGGCGCGCTGCGCTGCCCGCAATCTTCGGCGCCGAGGCCGTCCACAATCTGCTCCGACTGGCCAACGAACCACCCGACGGGCGTCCCGAGGATCTCGCTCAGTTCGCCGTCTGGCTCGCCCTACTCAGCGTCGCCGCCCTGGTTGCGACCACACGCGGTGCCGATCGGCGCACGGCCCTGCAGGTGATCGCTGCGGCCGCAGTCGCAGCGGCCGCAGTCGGAGCAGCCGTCCACGCAATCCTCTGAGGCGCCGCACACTTCGACACACAGGATCCCACCTTCAGGAGTCGCCGACGCGCCGCATCGCGGCCCAACTGTGACGCCGCACCGTCGATGGTGGTGCTCCTCCCGCACTCCTCCCGCAACTGACGGGGAACACGGGTGAACCGCCCGATACAGCGGTGAACTCCCCAAGGCCCTGACCAAGGTATTTCACCTGATCAGGGCGGAAATCCAGTGGCGCCCTCGGCAGGATTCGAACCTGCGCACACGGCTCCGGAGGCCGATGCTCTATCCCCTGAGCTACGAGGGCTGGGAGCAGCGAGGCTAGCGCCGCCCGGGCGGTTCCAGATGTGCCGAGCACATCTGGGCGCCCTCAGTAGGCCGACGTGGAGGTCGGTGGCGCCGTGCCGTCGACCTCGGCGAGGAGGGCGTCGAGCACGCCGCTCGCCCCGTACCGGAACGTTGCCGATGTGGCCCACCCTTCCCCCATCACCTCGTCGGCGAGGTCGAGGTAGGCCATCGCATCGTCGAAGCTCCGGATGCCGCCGGACGGCTTGAGCCCGACGATCCGCCCAGCGGCGGCAGCCGCCGAGATCTCGACGAGCATCGCCCGGGCCGCTTCGAGCGACGCGCCCTGTGCGATCTTGCCGGTCGACGTCTTCACGAAGTCGGCGCCCTTCGCGATGGCAAGACGCGCGGCTGCGCCCACCGCATCGGTGTCGGGATACGCACCGGTCTCGAGGATCACCTTGAGCAGTGCAGGCGCCTCGATCAGTGCGGCGATGGCAGCGACCATGTCGGCCGCCGGCGTCGGGTCGCCGGCGAGGAACGCACGGTACGGGAGCACGAGGTCGATGTCGTCAGCGCCGTCGGCGAGGGCCACCTCGGTCACGGCGATCACGTCGTCGACGGGCTCGTCACCGGACGGGAAGTTCACCACGGTCGCCACCCGCAGCCCGGAACCTTCGAGCAGCTCGGCACAGCGAGCGACGTACTCGGGCCAGACGCACACCGCCGCGGTGCCGTGCTCGCGTGCGCGGCGGCACAAGTCGTCGATGCCGTCGGGCGCGTGGTCGTCGGACAGGTCGGTCAGGTCGATCAACCCGATCGCACGGCGGGCGCGGTCTGCACGTTCGCTCACGGCGTCGACCGTACCCGACGAGTACGTCACCGACGCCGGATCGAGCAGGATACGCGGGATGCTGCCGGTGTCGAGGCGCAGCTGGCGTTCCTTCGGCGACGTGGCGAGCACGCTGTCGAGGTAGTCGGCCATCGCCTCGTCGTTGCTGATGTCGCGCGCAACACGCTCGGCCATCAGATAGCGGTGTTCGAGCAACTGGTGGAACACCTCGGCGGGTTCCAATCGGGAGCGGAGCTCGTCGGGGATCGTTTCGATGATCGGTTCGTAGACCTCGGCGAGCCATCGTGCGGTCGCAACCGCACGCGGGATCGAACGGCCCTCCTTGCGTTCGAGCCAGGCCCGGAACTGGTCGATGTCGGACAGCAGCCGGCGCGCCTGGTTCTCCTGGACATCGAGGCCGGTGCGCGCCCGGAGGTCTCGGGCGTGGTGTCCCTCTTCGATCAGCGCCGGCTTCACCGACAGGGTGCGCCCGTCGCGGTTGATCGACAGTTCATCGACGTCGAATCCGAGTTCGTTGATGCGCCGCACCCGTTGTTCGATCTGCCAGCGGTCGTCGAGGTCGATCGTGTCGACCCGGGTCAACTCGTTCCACAGTTCGTCGTAGCGCTGCCGCAGGGTCTCGGCGATGGTGACCGGGTCGATCTCCTCGGTGATCCTGCCGCTGGCGATGAGTTCGTACAGCCCACCCGCCACGTTCTCGACGGCGATGTCGACGTCGTTGGCGCGCATCCGGTCGCCGATGGTCGCGTGGCGTTCGGTCGTCTCGGCATCGACGAGGTACGCCATCATCGCGCCGGCGTCACGACGCCAGAGGATGTTCGACAGCGAACAGTCACCCCAGTAGACCCCTTCCAGATGCAGGCGGACGAGCAGGACCACGCCGGCGTCCACCAACCGGTCGGCCAGTGAGTTGTCGCCACGTCCGAGCAGATACCAGTACGGCAACGAATAGTCGAGGTACCTGGTGATCAGCACGCCATCGCCCGGGTTCGGTGCGTCGGACACGACGCCCACCGGCTCGACGACCGGCAGATGATCGTCACGGAGGTCGCGAAGCACTCGGTACTCGCGGTGGGCTGCGTCCAGGCCGGTTGCCTTCAGCGCATACACGCGGTCGTCGAAGCGCACGAACCTGACGATGTGCCGGCTGATGCCGTGCGCCATCTTGACCAGACGCGGGTCGGTCCACTCTGAAAGCGGATCCTCCCACGGGAGATCGAGGAAGTCCGGATGTCCCTGCTTGGTGACGATCTCCATGACAGCGGCGCCGATCAGGTCAGCCAGACGGCGGTGTCGGGCGCGAGCCGGCCGTCGACGATCGGGCCGGACGCCAGGGCGATCTCACCGGACGGCAGCGGCACCGACTCCTCGCCCATGTTGACCACGCAGCGCAACCCGTCCGCACGCTCGAAGGCGACGACATCGGCACCGAGCTCGAGCCAGGTGATGTCGTCGCGGGCCGTGCGTCGCGACGTCCGCTGCTCACGTCGCAGAGCGAGGGCACGTCGATAGAGCGTCAACGTGGAGTCGGGGTCACCGGCCTGCACAGCAGCGGAGAGCGCGGCGAACCTCGACGGTTGCGGCAGCCAGGCGCCGGCGTCGCCGAATCCGAGCGACGGCCCGGTCGGCTCCCACGGGATGGGAACCCGGCAGCCGTCTCGGCCCTTCACCGTGTGACCCGAGTCGTGCCAGATCGGGTCCTGCAGGACCTCGACCGGCAGATCCCACGCCTCGGGCAGGCCGAGTTCGTCGCCCTGGTACACGTAGACCGAACCAGGCAGGGCGAACGTCAGCAGCGCAGCGGCGCGTGCCCGCCGGGCCCCGCGCACTTCGTCGAGCAGATCGGTCGGTCCGTCGAGCAGCCAGAGCCCTGCTTCGACGCCGGCGGGCAGCCCGTAGCGCGTCGCGTGGCGGACGACGTCGTGGTTCGACAGCACCCACGTCGAGTTGGAACCAACGGCGCTGGCCGCTCGCATGCTGTCATCGATGATGGCGCCGAACTGCTTGGCGTCCCACGGCGCCGACAGCAGGTCGAAGTCGAACGCCTGGTGGTACTCGTCGGATCGCAGGTACAACGGGCGCCGTTCGGCGTCGACCCACGCCTCGGCCACCATCATGCGGCCGTCGTAGCCGTCGAGCAGGCGACGCCACCGACGCACGATGGGATGGAGATCGTCGCGGTCGAGATAGGGAATCGGTTCGACCGTGCCCTTGCCGTCGTTGATCGCCAGGCCGGCATCGGGATAGCCCGGCGCCTTGGTGAGTGCGTGCGCGACGTCGATGCGGAACCCTGCGGCCCCACGATCGAGCCAGAACCGCATCACGGCATCGAACTCGTCGGCAACCGCAGGATGGTCCCAGTTGACGTCGGGCTGGCTCTCGTCGAACAGGTGCAGATACCACTGACCGTCGGCGACGCGGGTCCACGCCGACCCTCCGAACACGGATTGCCAGTCGTTCGGTGGATGCTCACCGCCCGGGCCGCGGCCGTCGAGGAAGTGGTAGCGGGCGCGAGCATCGGAACCCGGCGGTGACGCAACGGCCTCGCTGAACCATGCATGGTCCGACGACGTGTGGTTTGGGACGAGGTCGACGATCACGCGGATCCCGTGGTCGGAGGCGTCGGCGATGAACTCCTCGGCCTGTGCCGTGGTGCCGAACTGGGCATCGATCTCGCGATAGTCGGCGACGTCGTAGCCACCGTCGCGCAGCGGCGAGCGATACCACGGATTGATCCAGACGGCATCGACTCCGAGATCGCGCAGGTAGCCCAGGCGCGACCTCATCCCGGCGATGTCACCGGTGCCGTCGCCGTTGCCGTCGGCGAACGACCGGACGTAGATCTGATAGACGACGGCGTCGCGCCACCAGTCGTCCCGCGACCTGCCGGCGCCTTGCGATCCAGCGCGTTCAGACATGGGGTACTCCGAGCGGTGACGGCACCAATGCCGATGGGAACCGGTCGCGAACGATGCGCCCGGCGACCCGGCTGCGGGCGTCCGCCACGCTACCCGCTCGATGAAAACGCTTACACTCGACGGTGATCCCATGAGTACTCCGACGAATCCGCCGGGGCCCCCAACCGGGCGCACCCGGATCGAGGACGTCGCCGCCGCCGCCAACGTGTCGGTCGCCACGGTGAGCCGGGCCCTGCGCAACCTGCCGAACGTGGCGGAATCCACACGGGCTCACGTCGTCACCGTCGCCGAGCGGATGAACTATCGCGCCGATCCGTCCGCCTCGCGGCTCGCCGCAGGTCGTGGCTCGACGATCACGGTGATGGTGCCGCACCTCACCAGCTGGTACTTCTCCACCGTCATCGCCGGCGCCGAGGCCGTCTGTGCTGAAGCGGGATTCGAGTGCCTGGTGATCGGCGTCGGCAGCATCGCCGGATGCAATCGCCTGCTCGACGAGCCGGGCCACCTGGAGCGGCGCACCGACGGCGTCGTGCTGGTGAACGTCCCGGCGTCGGTCTCCCAGGCCGAGTCGTTGCGTGAGCGTGGTGTCGCACTCGCCACCGTCGGCACGCGCACGCCCGGGCATCCGTCGGTGACGATCGACGATGTCCGCACCGGCCGGATCGCCGTCGAACATCTCGTGGCGCTCGGCCACGAACGAATCGGGCTGATCAGCGGCCAGAGCAACGACCCGATGAACTTCGCGGTCCCACAACAGCGCAGGACCGGCTTCGTCGCAGCACTCGGCGATGCCGGGCTGGAGTTCGACGCCACGCTGGTCCAGAGCGGCAACTTCGGCATCGACGGCGGCCAGGAGGCCATGGAGACCCTGCTGGACCACCCGGAGCCGCCGACCGCGGTCTTCGCCATGTCGGACGAGATGGCCTTCGGTGCCCTGATGGAGCTCGACCGCCGTTCCATGCGCGCCGGCGTGGATGTCTCGGTGATCGGTGTCGACGACCACGACGTCTCGAGGGTGCTCGGACTCACCACCATCCGCCAACGTGTCGCCGGACAAGGGGCCGCCGCCGCTCGCGCACTGCTCGCCCGCATCGTCGATCGCAACGCGCCGGCGGTCGACGTCGACTCGCCGCTCGAGTTGGTGGTTCGTACGACGACCGGCCCCAGGATCTGAACGTCGGATCACGACGACCGATCGGCGCTCCAGGCCGCATATTCGTCGGCGAAGCCGATCATCAGGAACGGAAGCAGGGCGCCGGCGAGCACGCCGGCGGGCAGTGCGACGACGAAGAGCACGACCGTGTACATCGCCAGGAACACGACCGCACCGAAACGCCAGTACATCAGCCGGGGGATGTCCGGCCGGTTGAGGACGAGTGCGCCGCCGATGCCGAAGCCGACGGCTGCACCGAAGACGGGGTCGAGCAGGCCGATCGAGAGACCGACGACCAACAACAGCCCCATGGCCTGCAGGACACGTTTCGGTGCCGCCGGATTGCGGGAGATGAAGCCGAGCGCGATGAATGCGAACGGCGCGATCGCCAACCCGATCATGGCCAGCTCGGGCTGGATCGAGGACCGCTCGCCGTCGGCATCGACGAACGACGCCGCGTAGGTGAAGGTGCTGAATGCCATCAACGGGGTCGCGACGGCAATGGCAATCCAATTCCGGCGCCGTGCGGGTTCCGACACGACGTCGGCGCTGGTCGTGGACGGTGAACTCGACAGGGTCACCCCTTGACGGAGCCCGCCGTCAGACCTCGAACGAAGTATCGCTGGAGACTGAAGAACACGACCAACGGGAGGACCATGGTCACGAACGCTGCGGCCGGGAGCAGGTTGAGTGCGCCCTCGCCCCGGCCGGCGAGGTCGGCGAGCTCGACGGTCAGGACCCGTTTGTCGGGGTCGATCCCGAGGAACACGAGCGCAACGAGGTAGTCGTTCCACGTCCAGAGGAACTGGAAAATCGCGAACGACGCCAGGACCGGGACCGACAGGGGCAAGATCAACCGGATGAAGATCGCGAAATGGTCGGCGCCGTCGATGCGCGCCGATTCGATCATCGAACTCGGCAACGAACCCATGTAGTTCCGCAACAGGTACACAGCGAGCGGCAGGCCGAATCCGGCGTGGGCCAACCAGACCGCCGGATACGTACCGGTGAGATCGAGATTCGTGTACACCCGCAGGATCGGGATCAGCGCCATCTGCAGCGGGACCACCATCAGCCCGACGACGACCACGAAGAGGAAGTTCCGTCCGGGGAAGTCCATCCAGGCGAACGCATAGGCGGCGAACGCGGCGATCATGATCGGGATGATCGTCGCCGGGATGCTCACCGCCAGCGTGTTGAGGAAGGCGTTGCTGAAGCCCTCGTCGAGCACCCGGGTGTAGTTGTCGAGCGTCCACTGGGCGGTGTCGAACGGGCTCGCCAGTGCATTCCACCAGCCCGTCGCACGGATGTCGCCCGGCTCGCGGAACGAGTTGACGAGCAGCCCCAGTGTCGGGACCGTCCAGATCACCACGACGGCGAACACCGTCAGATAGACGGGGAAGGCGACGCGCTTCTTCTTCGGGGGAGCGAGCGTGGACTGCTCGTCGCCACCCTCCTCGGGCGGCGTCCGGGTGTCACGCGGCTCGATCGGAGCGGTGGTGCTCATCGGAGTGCCTCCTCGGCCTTGAAGCGACGGATGTTGATGATCAGGATCGGGACGATCGCCACGAACATCAGCACGGCGAGAGCGGCACCGACGCCGTTGTTCCGATTCGTGAAGAACTCCTGCACCATCTGTTGGGCGACCACCTGGGTGTCGTCGCGACCACCCGTCATCACCCACACGATGTCGAACACCTTCCACACCGTGATGATCACCGTGGTCCAGACCACCACGATCGTGGACTTGATCGTCGGGATCGTGATCCGGGTGAAGACCTTCCACTCGGTCGCTCCGTCGATGCGCGCCGCCTCGATCAGGTCGATCGGGACCCCCTTGATCGCCGACGACAGGATTACCATCGAGAACCCGGTCTGCAGCCAGATCAGAATGACCATCAGATACAGGTTGTTCCACGGTTGCTGGGCCAGCCAGTTCGTCGGGCTGCCCCCGACGCCGACCTTGATCGCATTCAACAGACCGATCTGCTCCCCGAAGCCTTCCGGGCGGAACGAGTACACGAACGTGAACACGACGGACGCACCCACGAACGAGATCGCCATCGGCATGAAGACGATCGACTTCGTCGCCGACTCGGTCTTGCTGCCCAGCTTGTCGACGAGCGTGGCGAACCCGAGACCGATCACGAGCGCCGCCGCCGGCACGATCACCACCCACAGGATCGAGTTGCGGATGCCGGTCAGGTACTGGCTCTCGGTGAACAGTGTGCGGAAGTTGTCGAGCCCGACGTACTCGGTACTGCGAGCGTTCTGCATGCTGAGGAACAGCGTGTTGACCGCCGGGTAGATCAGGAAGAAGGTCAGCAGCGCCATTGCCGGACCAACGAACAGGAACGGGCGCGCTGCGTTGCCGGCACGACGTGGCAGACGGCCGATCAGCTGATCGGCCCCCCAGTAGAGACCCGCCACCCCGACGCTGCCCACGAGGATCGCGACGACGACCTTGAGGCCCTTGTTGGCGTCCTCGTCCTTCAGGAAGAAGTAGGAGAAGTAGAAGATCACCAGGATGATCGGGATGGTCAACGCCGCGATGACGGACAAGACGGTCGAGCCGAGCCCGTACTCGACGTCGACCTCGTGCACGGGTCGATTCGGTGGCGACGCGTTGTCGTCGTCGACCAGCATCGGTTGCTGCTCACTCATCGGTTGTCCCCCATCGGCATCAGCATCGGTGTTTCCCCATCGTTTGCTCTGCTTGTCGTCAAGTGAACCACAAGGGCGGCCCCCCGGAGGAAGCCGCCCTTGCAGAACTCACGGTGTTCGGTCGCGGCGGGTCAGCTGGGCCAGCTCGCTTCGACCTGGCTCGTCACTTCGTCGCTGCTTGCGCCGCGTGACCAGTCGACCATGGCTTCCCAGAAGGAACCCTGGCCCACCGACGGCGGCATGAGGTCGGAGGCGTCGAAGGCGAACGTGTTCGCCGCCAGCGCCTCGGTGACCGCAGTGGCGAACGCCTTGGACTGCTCGGTGTCGTAACAGTCCGGATCGACGTTGGCGTTGCCGGGCAAGCGCTCGACGCCGGCGACGCCGTGCCCACCGTAGGGAGCGATGCCGCCGCCGTCAGGCGAGGCGAGCGTGCACTGCCAGTCGGGTGAGATCCAGTCGTTCATCACGGCGACGTTGGCGTCGGAGCCGTCGAAGACGATCAGCGTGTCACCGCCGCCCATTGCGCCCTGGTTGCCGTCGACGCTCGGGAACGGGAACGTACCGATCTCGGACTCTTCGCCGTCTTCGTAGCCTGGCTGGTCGGCGAACACGTTCGAGATGAACGAGCCCTGCTTCAGCATGGCGCAACCCGGGGGATCGTCGAACAGTGGGCCGGGCGAGTCGTTGAAGTTCACGCCGGCCACGTTTTCGGGGCCACCGAGGACGAAGCCATCAGCCTTGAAGATCTCGCCGAACGTGTCGAACGCCGACACGACCGCGGGGTCGTCGAAGGGAATCTCGTGGTTGACCCACTGGTCGTAGACGTCGGCGCCGGACTGACGCAGGAGGATGTCCTCGATCCAGTCGGTGCCGGGCCAGCCGGTGGCGCCGCCGGACTCGAAGCCGAAGCACCACGGCGTCTGGCCGTCGTCGACCATCTGCTGCGACAGCGCGACCATGTCCTCGTAGGTCTCGGGGATCTCGTAGCCGCCGTCCTCGAAGACCGGCTTGCTGTAGAAGACGATCGACTTGTAGTTCGGGAACCACGGGATGCCGTAGTGCATGCCGTCGTCACAGAGACCGAGGTTCATCCAGTACTGGGAGTGGTCGGCTTCCATCTGAGCGATGTCGAAGCCCATGTCCTCCAGCGAGACGAGTGCGCCCTCGTTGGCGTACTCGCAGATCGAAGCCGGCTGCGGCGTGAATGCCACGGCGGGCGGATCGCCACCGTCCACGCGGATGCGCAGCTGCGACTCGAAGTCGTCGGAGCCGGTGAACTCGATGTTGGAACCGGTCTCGTTGTTGTAGACGTCGATGAAGCCGGTGAGTGCGTCGCCCTCGACACCGGTCGGGGCCCCGAAGAGCGTGAACTCGGCGTCGCCCGCGGCACTGTCTCCGCCGCCACCGTCGGTCGTGTCGCCGCCGCCGTCGGTCGTGGCCGCGCCGCTGCCTCCGTCGTCGTCACTGCCGCACGCGGCGGCGAGCAGTCCGAACGCAGCTACTGCTGCGAGGACTTTGATCCCTCGAGATCGTTGCATGATGTACTCCCCCTCCAGCGGAACGCCAGGAGCCGAGCGACCCGTCTGGAGTCACGGATCGGGCTCCCGCTCACGAATGTAAGCGCTTTCATCGTAGGCCGCCGCCATACCCGCGGTCAACGGATACGAAACATCACCGAAACAGATACCGCACGAAAACCGATCAGGCCCAGATGGCCTGGCGGGTGGTGGCGTCGAAGAAGTGCATGTTCTCGGTCGACACGGAGATGTCGACCGTCTCTCGCATGCGCACCCGCGAGCGCGGGTTGAACCGACCGACGGCGTTCGCGGTGCCGGCGGCGTCCTTCTCCTCGGCCGCATCCGGATCGCCCGAGTCGACCGTCGCCGCATCGATGCGGAAGTGCACCATGATCTCCGAGCCCAGCGCCTCGATGAGCGACACCTTGGAGGTGATCCGCTGGCTCTCCGGCACGTGCTCGGCGAGCGCGGCGTCTTCGAAGTCCTCGGGACGGATGCCGACGATGATCGGCTTGCCGTCGTAGTCACGCAACTTCGGCTGCTTCTCGAAGACCTCGCGGGGCAGGCCGAGCACGTGGCTGCCGATCATGACGGTGCCGACGTCACCGGAGACATCGACCTTGCCCTCGAACAGATTCATCGAGGGCGAGCCGATGAAGGCGCCGACGAACACGTTGACCGGATGGTCGTACAGGTTCTGCGGGCTGTCGACCTGCTGGAGGTAGCCGTCCTTCAGCACGGCGACGCGGTCGCCCATCGTCATCGCTTCGATCTGGTCGTGGGTCACGTACACGGTGGTGACCGCCAGTTCACGCTGCAGTGCGGCGATCTCGGCGCGCATCTGCACGCGGAGTTTCGCGTCGAGGTTCGACAGCGGCTCGTCCATCAGGAAGGCGGCCGGCTGGCGCACGATCGCGCGGCCCATCGCGACGCGCTGGCGCTGGCCACCGGACAACTGCCCGGGCTTGCGGTCGAGGTTCTCCTCGAGCTCGAGGATCGCCGCCGCCTTGCGCACGCGTGTGTCGATCTCGTCCTTCGGGACCTTCGCCAGTTTGAGCGCGAACCCGATGTTGTCGTACACGGTCATGTGCGGGTACAGCGCGTAGTTCTGGAAGACCATCGCGATGTCGCGGTCCTTGGGCTCGACGTCGTTGACCACCCGGTCGCCGATCTGCAGCGTGCCGCCGGTGATCGTCTCGAGTCCGGCGATCATCCGCAAGGCCGTCGACTTGCCGCAACCGGACGGTCCGACGAGTACGAGGAATTCCTTGTCGGCGATCTGCAGATCGAGATCGTGGATCGCGTGGTAACCGTTGTCGTAGACCTTGTTGATGCCTTCGAGCTGAACTGTTGCCATGTCGGTCTTCCTCCTGTGGCTCCTGGCTACGGAGCGTCCGTATGCGTGATCCCCCTCGACCACGTGGTCCGAGACGTTAGCCCAATGTGAGGGCGTGTCGAGGCGAGGCGTCCGAAGGACCGCTCGCTGGCGCCGGCGCCGTCGTGCCGCGCACGATCAGTTCGCCGGCCAGCCGACGCTCCGCGCGGTCGAACGGTTGACCCTGGATCTGGGCGAACAAGACGTCGACGGCGTGGTCGACGATGCGGCTGACCGGTTGGTGCACGGTGGTGAGCGGCGGGTCGGTGAAGCGCATCAACTCGGTGTCGTCGAAGCCGACGACCGACACGTCGGACGGCACGTCGAGGCCGCGCTGACGGGCGGCACGGATCGCGCCGAGCGCCATCATGTCGCTCGCCGCGACGATGCCGGTGACGCCGTTGTCGAGCAGCCGTTGCGCACCGGTGAAGCCACCGTCGAGCGTGAAGATCGTCTCGATGATTCGGTCGTCGAGGTCGCCGTCGGCCCCGTCGGCGTGTGCTGCATCGACGAAGCCGGCGAGCTTGCGCTGCACCGGCGTGTAGCACGTCGGGCCGATCAGGAGCCCGATTCGTTCGTGGCCAAGCTCGCTGAGGTGGCGGTATGCGGTGACCGTGGCGGCATGATCGTCGGTCGACACGCTCGGCACCGTCGTCGCTCCGCCGTCGTCGGCGGACATCGCGCCGTTGATCGTGACCAGTCCGATCCCGCGGCGCGTGATCTCGTCGTAGATCGAATGGTCGGCACGAACGTCGGCATGGCGCCCCGACACCACGATCACGCCGGCGACGCGGCGCCCGATCAACGACTCGAGGTAATCGTCCTCGGTCGCGCCGACCCGGGTCGCGCAGCAGAGCACGCACAGATAGCCGCTGGAGAGCAGGCGCGCCTCGACGGACTGCACGAACTTGGGGAAGATCGGATTGTCGAGTTCCGGCACGATGAGACCGATCACGCCCGCGTGCGGACCGGTGCGCAGCGCTTCGGGCAGATAGCCCAATTCAGCGAGCACGCGCAGTACCCGATCGCGGGTGGAACCGCGCACGCCCTGCTTGCCGTTCATGACGCGGCTGACCGTGGCCTCGCTCACGCCGGCGAGCGCCGCGACGTCTTGGAGTCGGATCCGCATGGCGTCCGACTGTACGCACCTCCTGCAAGAAAGGAAAGAATTGCTGCAAGTTTCTTGCAGTCCGCGCCCCCGTTCCGTAATGTCAAGGTCGGTGCACTTTCGTCTCGGCAGACGACGCCGACCAGGCGGACCCGGCCGGGACGGACGCATCGACGAACAACCGTGAATCCACAACCAACTGGCCGGCACCCGCCGGCACCATCACCTCCTGAGGGGGAGACACCATGCGCGCATCACGCCGCTTGATCGCCTTCGCCGCCGTTGCCGCCCTGGTGGGCGCCGCGTGCGGCAGTGACGACACGAGCGATTCATCCGCCGGGGACACCACCGGCACCGAGACCACCGAAGCGACCACGGACACCACCGAGGCCACCACGGACACGACCGAGGCGACCACTGAGACCACTGAGGCCACCACCGAGACGACCGAGTACCAGGCGCCCGCCCGTGGCGACGCCGACCTCGTCATCTGGGCCGACGAGACCCGGGTATCCGTGCTCCAGCCAATCGCCGACGAGTTCGCAGCTGCGGAGGGCATCACCGTCGATGTCGTCGAGATCCCCAACGGCGAGATCCGGAGCCAGTTCTCCACTGCAGCTCCGGCGGGCGAGGGCCCCGACATCGTGACCGGCGCCCACGACTGGCTCGGTGAGTTCGTCTCGAACGGCGTCGTTGCGCCGATCGATCTCGGCCCCGACGCCGACCTGTACGCCGACGTCGCGATCGAGGCGTTCACCTACGACGGCGCCCTCTACGGTGTGCCGTACGCCATCGAGAACATTGCGCTGATCCGCAACGTCGACCTCGTCCCCGAGGCGCCGGCAACGTTCGAGGACCTCGAGGCAACTGCGCTGGCGCTGCAGGCCGACGGCACCGTCGACGTGCCGCTGGGCCTCCAAGAGGACCCCGCAGACCCGTACCACAACTACCCGTTGTTCAGCGCGCTCGGTGGCTACGTCTTCGGCCAGAACGACGACGGCACCTACAACGCCGACGACGTCGGCATCGACTCCGAGGGCGGCCTCGCGGCAGCCCAGAAGTTCGCCGACTGGAGCAACGAGGGCCTGATCTCCAAGGACGTCAGCCAGGACATCATGAAGGAGTCGTTCTCGACCGGCAAGTCGCCGTTCGCGATCACCGGCCCGTGGAACGTCGGTGACTTCACCGACGCCGGCATCAACTTCGTCGTCGAACCGATTCCGCCCGTGGCGGGTGGCACCCCCGAGGTGTTCGTCGGCGTCCAGGGCTTCATGCAGTCGGCATTCAGCGAGAGCCCGGACCTGGCCACCACATTCATGGTCGACTACCTCAACAGCGAAGAAGTGCAGCTCGCACTGTTCGAGGCCGGCGGTCGCCCCCCGGCCATGCTCAGCGCCTACGACCAGGTGTCGTCCGATCCGATCATCCAGGGCTTCGGCCTGGCCGGACAGCAGGGCACCCCACTCCCCGCGATTCCCGCGATGGGCAGCGTCTGGGAGAGCTGGACCGACGCCTACGCACTGATCTTCACCGGGACCGACCCGGTGCAGGCGTTCACCGACGCCGCCACACAGATCCGCGAGAAGATCGCCGAAGGCTGATCACCCGATGAACACCGCCGACACCCGGGGGGAGGAGTCCCACGACCGTGGGACCACCTCCCCCCGGGCCGGCACCGCTCCCACCGCCGGCGCCATGATTGCACCCGAACGCGGCACGCTCGACACGATCATGCCGCCGCTGTCGAAGCCCATTGGGCCGCGCTACGGCGCCTCGCTCGGGCTGATCGTCAAGTACCTCCTGCTCGGCATCCTCAACGCCGTCGTCCTGGCCTCGCTTCCGACGATGCTCGACAAGCCCGACTACCCGCTCGCGATCTCGGCGATCGTCGCGCTGGTCGTGATCGACATCGTCTACCTCGCGAGGACCCGGTTCATCCCGGCCAAGTACCTGCTCCCGGGCACATTGTTCCTGCTCGTGTTCGCCGTGTACCCGATCTTCTACCTGATCTACATCTCGACCACGAACTACGGAACAGGCAACAACCTCGACAAGCAGACAGCGATCGAGCGCATCGAATCGAACTCGATCAGCGCCGGAGCCGAATCGATCCGCTACGACCTGCAGATCCTCGCCGAGGGTGACCCTCAGGGTGAGCTCGTCTTCCTCCTCACCAACCCCGACGGGGAACGCTTCATCGGCACCGCCGACGGCCTCACCGCGATCGACGAATCGCAAATCATCGAGGACGGCCGCCGAGAGACGATCGCTGGCTACGTCGCCCTCAACACCGGGCAGGCCAACGACCGAGTCGACGAGGTGAATGCGCTGGTCGTGCCCGGTCCGTCTGGCGAGATCGCCAACGACGGTTTCGGTGCCGCCTTCGCGAAGACGCAGACCCGCGTCTACGACCCAGAGACCGACACGATCTTCGACTCGTCGACGAACACCACGTATTCCGTGGTCGACGGACAGTTCGTCTCCGACGACGGCGACGCACTCGTCCCGGGCTGGCGGGCGAGCGTCGGATTGGAGAACTACGAACGCCTGTCCAATGACCAGCAGACCCGCAGCGTCTTCCTCCGCGTCCTTCTCTGGACGATCCTGTTCTCGCTGTTCTCGGTCGCGTTGTCGTTTGCGCTGGGACTCCTGCTCGCGATCGTGTTCAACGACGACCGGATGTTCGGACGCCGCTGGTATCGCAGCCTGATCATCATCCCGTACGCCATCCCGAGCTTCATGACCGCACTCGTGTGGCGCGGGATGCTGAACCAGCAGTTCGGGGTGATCAACCGGTGGTTCGGAGTCAATCTGCCCTGGCTCGACGGCCAATGGCTGCCGTACTTCTCGATCCTTCTCGTCAACACGTGGCTCGGCTTCCCGTACATGTTCCTCGTGTGCACCGGTGCGCTCCAGAGCATCCCGTCCGACTTGACCGAAGCTGCGTCAGTGGACGGTGCCGGCGGCCTCAAGGCGTTCCGGCTGATCACCTTTCCGCTGCTGCTGGTCGCCGTCGGTCCCCTGCTCGTCGCGAGCTTCGCGTTCAACTTCAACAACTTCAACATCATCTACCTGCTGACCGAGGGGCGCCCACCAGTACCCGGCAGTGATGCCGGCCGCACCGACATCTTGATCTCGTACGTCTACAAGATCGCGTTCTCGAGCGGTGGCGGCGCCGACTACGGCTTCGCTGCGGCGGTTTCGCTGGTGATCTTCCTGATCGTCGCCACCATCTCGGCGTTCAGCTTCCGTGCCACACGATCACTCGAGGAGATGCGATGAACGCCGTCACGCAGCGGTACGAGCCCGAGGCGCCCGCCTTCGAATACAACCGCCCGTCGATGGGCAAGGTCTTCCGCACCACGGGATGGCGGCACATCGTGGCCTGGATCGCATTGGTCTTTGCGCTCTTCCCGGTGTTCTGGGTGATCTCCGCCGCCGTCACCGACGGCAACTTGAGTTCGCAGACCCTGATCCCTCGGGACCCGTCGCTCGACAACTTCCGTGCGCTGATGACCGATCCGGGACATCCACCATTCTGGAGCTGGTTCGCCAACTCGATGTTCATCGGGGTCACGACCGCCGTCCTCACCGTCGCGATGTGTGCACTGGCATCGTTCGCGTTCAGCCGTCTGCGGTTCAAGGGCCGGCGGGTCGGACTCCTCTCACTGCTGTTGATCCAGATGTTCCCCAACCTGCTCGCCGTCGTTGCGCTGTTCCTCTTCATGACCCGCATCAAGGGGCTGTTCCCGGCGATCGGACTGGGGTCGTCGTGGGGTCTGATCTTCATCTATCTCGGCGGTGCGCTGGGCGTGAACACGTACCTGATCAAGGGCTTCTTCGACACGATCCCGCACACCCTCGACGAGGCCGCCAAGATCGACGGCTGCAGCCATTTCCAGGTCTTCTACAAGATCATCCTGCCGCTCGCGACGCCGGTGCTGGCCGTGATCGGCTTGCTGTCGTTCATCACCACGCAGGCCGAGTACCTCGTCGCCAGCGTGATCCTGGGCGAGGACAACAAGACGCTCGCCGTCGGACTGTCGGGCTACGTCAACACCGGGTTCGACAATCGCTGGGGACCGTTCGCCGCCGGGTCACTGATCGGCGCCATCCCCGTGGTGCTGATGTTCCTGTTCCTGCAGCGATACATCGTGTCCGGGCTCACCTCCGGCGCCGTCAAGGAGTGAACCTGTCCATCCGGGCCCGTCCCGAAAAGGCAGGCCGCACGATCGAGCCGGCAGCGCTTCGTCACGAGCAACATCACGACAGGGCTCACGAGGTCCGCACCGGTCGGTTCGAGGGCGCCTACGTCGTCTCGTGTGCACGCAGATAGCGTCGAGCGACGTGAATCAGACGAAGAACCGGATGCAGGCGCTCGGATTGCTCGACCGTTCGTTCAAGGCGGCCACCGACGACGAGCTCGCCGCCGCGATCGAGGCGCTCGACGACGACCACCGCGAGGGCCTCGAGTCGTTCGTCGAGTCGACCACGCCCGAGGGCGTGCGTGCTGCGGTCAGGTCCGGGCGCATCAACGGCGACATGGAAGCGATCGCCGCGATCATCTCCGACCTGTGCCTCGCCGACTGCATCAAGGAGCTCGGCGACCACGCGGACAACCCGTCGACCGACGAACTCAAAGAAGTGCTCCCCGGTCTCGTCGAGCGCCACGGCGTCGCCGTCACGCGCATCATGCTCGCTGCCACCGTCGCCGGCGAAGCACCCGCATCGGCGATCATCCGCGACCTGCTCAAGTCCGACGATCTCGTCGCACTCCCGAAGGCGGAGGAGGTCACGATCGCCCCGCTGATCGACACCTCGAAGCGCTCACCCGAGGAGCAAACGGCGCTCAAGGCGAAGCGCGCCGAGGCGAAGGCCGCCAAGAAGGAAGCCGACCGCGCCCGCAAGGCGCAGTCGGCCGCCGCTCGCAACCGCGCCTGACTCCTACCGGGGCCAGATTCAGGCGGTGACGGCCGCAATCCGTCGCTCGTGCGCGAGCAGCCACGCCTTGGTGTCCGTGCCGCCGGCAAAACCGGTGAGGGCGCCGTTCGCTCCGATCACCCGGTGGCAGGGCACGATGATCGAGATGGGGTTGCGCCCGTTCGCCGCACCCACCGCCCGGGCCTTGCGACGGTCGCCCATGCGCTCGGCCTGCTCGCTGTAGCTCACCGTGGTGGCGTACGGGATCGTGCGCAACGCCGCCCACGCCGATCGCTGGAAGTCGGTGCCGACCGCGTCCAACGGCACCTCGAACTCGGTGCGCTCGCCGCGGAAGTACTCGGCCAGCTGGATGAGCGCGGCCGTGATCATCGGATGGTTCGCATCCTCGATCGTCTCGGTCAGCCGGACCCGGTCGGGGTCCTCGTGCGGCCACAGGATCGCCCGGATGCCGTCGTCGGAGGCGATCACGGTCAACGCTCCGACGGGACTGTCGGTCACGGTGCTGAACAGGGTGGTCGAGACAGGGGTCATCATCGGTCGTCTTTCCTTCGTGCGTCATCGATCGGTGACGGCGGCATGGGTGCGGTTGCGAGGCTGGCCCAGAGATGGTGGACGGCGTACGAACGCCACGGCGCCCACTCCCCCGCCCGGTCGACGTCGACGCCGAGGCGATCGAGCCCGTGACGGACCCCGAGATCGCCGGACAGGAACGTGTCGGGATGACCGAGGCCGCGCATCACGACGTAGTCGGCGGTCCATGGACCCACGCCCTTGAGCGCCAGCAGTTGGACACGCGCGACCGAAGGATCGCTGCCGGCGTCGAGTTCGAGCTGCCCGTCGGCGACTGCCGCCGCGAGTCGCCGGATCGTGTCGCGTCGAGCGCCCGGCATCGAGAACGCCTCGTCGGGCGCCTCCGCGAGTTCCTCGGGCCGCGGGAACAGGTGGGTGACGTCACCGACCGGATCGTCGAGGCGGCGACCGACCTGACGAACGAACCGCGCTGCGACCGTGCGAGCACCGGCGACCGACACCTGTTGGCCGACCACCCCGCGTATCGCCGTCTCGTACGGGTCGACGCTGGCGGGGGCCCGGCGACCTGGCACGGCTCGGACCAGAGCGGCGAGGGCGGGGTCCGAACCCAACACTGCGTCGACAGCCGCAGGATCGCTGTCGAGGTCGACCAGCCGGCGGACCCGCTGCACGGCGACGCCGAGATCGCACCACGACGACAGGCTCAGCCGAGCGGCGACATGGTCGTCGCCCGCCGCGAGCTCGACCACCGCCGGCCCCGACGGCAGGTCGAGCGAACGCCGATACGTGCTGCCGTCCCACGACTCGAGGCCGGGAATCGCCCGGTCGCCGATGAACGACATGACCTGTGTCGACGCGAACGGAGTTCGAACCGGCAGCCGGATCGAGACGGTCCCCATCCCCTGGGCGCTCGCCCCCGTCGCACCGGTCGACGTCGCAGCGGCGACCGTCGCCCTCGCGGTGCGGCCGCTCGCGGGATCGGGCGCTGCACGTCGCCGGCTCGCCGCTCGGAGCTGTGTCGGCGACATGCCGAAGACCTCACGCACCGTGTCGTTGAACTGGCGCACGCTGCCGAATCCGGCGGCGAAGGCCACGTCGGTCGACGTCAGCGTCGTGGTCTCGACGAGCAGGCGTGCGGTGTGGGCGCGTTGGGCCCGGGCGACGGCGAGCGGTCCGGCACCGAGTTCGTCGGTGAACACGCGGTTGAGGTGGCGTTCGCTGTAGCCCAGCCGACCGGCGAGACCGCCGACGCCCTCACGTTCGACGGCGCCGTCGGCGATGAGCCGCATCGCGCGGGCGACCACGTCATGGCGCACGTTCCACTCCGGCGACCCCGGGGACGCGTCGGGCCGGCAGCGCTTGCACGCCCTGAACCCTCGCTGCTGGGCAGCGGCCGCGGTCGGGAAGAAGTCGACGTTCGATCGCTTGGGGGTGATCGCCGGGCAGCTCGGCCGGCAGTAGATGCCGGTGGTGCGCACCGCCGTGACGAACCAGCCGTCGAAGCGCGGATCGCGGCTCTGGACGGCGACGTAGCAGTGGTCGTGGTCGAGCGGCGGCACACGACCATCATGCCGTGCTCGGAGCGGGCATCCTGGCGGAAATCGGCCATCGCGGTCGACCCCATTCGTTTGAGTCGGATTCTGGGTGGGGCGGCCCACCAAAAATGCAACACAAACGGAGATGGACGGGCGGGTCAGTCGCCGGCGACGGGTGCGTAGGGCGTCGCGGTGCGGAACGTCGGGCCGGCATCGGGTGATCCGACGGGCACGAGGCGGAACCGCAGCAGATACAGGCCGACGACGCAGCAGACGACGCCGCCGAAGAAGCCGGTCTGCTTGCCGACCAGTTGGGCGAAGCCGCCGATGAACAGTCCGCCGAACACCGAGCCGACCTCGAAGAACATCGTGAACGAACTGATCGCCCACGCCCGGTCGCTGTCGCTCGCCCGGTTGACGGTCAGCGCGAGCAGCGATGGATAGTTGAACGCCATCCCGATGCCGACGAACACCGACGCCACCCAGAGTGCCGCCACGGTCGGCACCACGGCGAGGACCGTGAGCCCGATCATCAGCGTGCCGAGCGCGATCGTGACCGCACGGCGAGGCCCGAGACGTTCGGGCAGCGTGGCGCCGAAGATCCGTACGAGCACCGACGTGAGCGAGTAGGCGGCGAACAGCCCACCCGACGTCGCCAGGCCGACCTCACGGGAGTACTCGGGGATGAAGGCGCCGAACGTCGAGAACGCCGCCACACCGGACGCCAGCACCACACCGGGCATCACGGCGGCCGGGTGCATGATCCGGCGGCGGCCCGAAGCGGGCGCAGCGGACGCGATGGTCTCCTCGAGCGAGTCGAGCGGGGCGACGCGGGCCGGGGCGAACAGAGCGACGACGGCGGCGAGCAGGGCGAACATGCCCGCCACGACGAACGCTCGCTCGAACTGGGTGTTGTCGAGCACGAGTTCGCCGATGATCGGCCCGACACCGATGCCGCCGAACACGGCGACCGAGAAGTAGCTGGCCCCCTCGGCCCGCCGATCGCGAGGTGACAGGTCGGCGATCAGGGTCGCGGCGCCGACGAACACCGCCGCCTCGCCGATCCCCATGACACTGCGCATCACCAACAACTGCCAGAACTCGGTGACCTGGCTCGAAGCGATGCCCGCCAGACCGGCGACGGTGGCACCGCCGATGAGCAGCACGCGCCGCCCGTGTCGGTCGGCGAGGCGGCCGAGCAGTGGTCGGGCGATGATCGCGGCACCGGCGAAGACGGCGATGGTCAACCCGATCCCGAACTCGCCGCGCCCGAGCGGACCCTCGATGAACAGCGGCACGATCGGCAGCAGCATCCCGATGTAGACGAAGAAGACCAGTGCCGTCGCCGTGACGATGAGGAACGGCGCGGTGAGCAGGCGCACCGGCGCGGGATTCCCCGTGGTGTTCGTCGTCGACATTCCGCCAATCCTGCCGAACCGCACCTCCCATCCCGCAACCGGATACCGCCGGCGACCGATGTCACACCCGGATCGGCGCTCAACCCCCCGTTTGTGCTGCATTTCGGGTGAGGCGGGTCACCCGAATCCGTACGCAAACGTGAAGTGTCGGGTCAGATGCGGGCGACGTCGACCGAGACCGACAGCGACTGCGACGACGACGGGCCCACCACGACCCCGCGCACCGGCGCCACGTCGGCGTAGTCGCGCCCCCAGCCGATCGTGACGTGGCGCGCCGGCGCGACGATCCCGTTCGTCGGGTCGAAGTCGAGCCAGCCGTGGTCGGGGATCCAGACCGAGCACCAAGCGTGCGATGCATCGGCACCGATCGACTTCGGCTCGCCCGGCGGCGGATCGGTCTCGATGTAGCCGCTCACGTACCGCGCTGCCAGCCCGATCGTTCGCAATGCGCCGACGGCGAGATGCGCGAAGTCCTGGCAGACCCCGCGCCGATCGCGCAGCACCACGTCGAGCGGGGAACTGACCTCGGTGAAGGAGGGGTCGAACACGAACGATTCGAAGATCGCGGTGCAGAATGCGGTCGTCGCATCGACGATTCCACGACCCGGAGTGAACGACGCCGACGCCAGCGCGAACAGATCGGCCCGGTTGGGTCCGACGGTGACGAACCTCGAGGGGGCGACGAACGGCGCGACGTCGAGTGCGGTCGGGCCCCGCACGCCGGCGACCGATGCGCTCGCACGTTCCCACGCGATGTCGTTGCGGGGCAGCTCCTGTGCCCAGACGCGCGCCTCGGTGATCGCCTGCACGACGAGTCCGTCGTGAGGTTGGTGCAGACCGAACTGTGCGACGCGGTTCCCGAACACGTCGTCGCGTTCGTCGTACTCGTCCGCCGCAGGGAACGTCACGACGCTCGACGACGACACCGTCTGCGACGGCGTCGGCCGGGCGATCGCACACGCGACGCTGTAGCCGTCGAGCATCGTCGCGCCGTACAGGTACTCGGTTCGGTGGATGACCCGGTAGCGCTGTCCGGGCACGTCAGCTTCTCCCCATCATGCGCGGATCGACCGGTGCCGCCAGATACGAGCCGACCACGTCGCGGGCCAGTCGATCACATCCGTCGAACACGTCGGCGAGCGCAGCCGCCGTCGACTCGACGGACCGGAACGAGGCATCCTCGAGCACGCGCAGGATCCGCGTCGACTCCTCGACGCCACGGGTCCATTCCAGTCGGTCGGCCTGATGGCGAACCTCCCGGATCGCCGATGCCACCGCTCGCGGGTTGTGCACGTCGGCGACCACCAGATGCAGCGCGGTCTCGAATTCGACGTCGCTGCGATGTCGCCTCCGGTAGGCGACGAGGCTCTCGTTCGACGCGAGGATCAGCTCGACCACGCGCTGACGCTGGAAGTCGAGGCGGTGATCGTCGACGCCCTGCCCGGCCCAGGACCGATCGAACAGCTTGACGTCGCTGTACAGGCCGAACGCCCCGCGGACACCGTCGATCACGCCGAAGGCACGCTCGAGCCGTCGACCCACCTCGCCGAACCTCCACGCCGGTCCGTGCACGACACTCTCGTTCCAGAGACCGACCAACGACGCGAGGTCGACGAGGATCGATTCGAGTGCGCGGCCGTCGATGCGTGCGATGTCGACCACCGACGGGTTCGGCGAACCGTCCTCGGTCACCATCCAGCGGAGCTGCGCCCGCGACTCGGCGAGGCGTGCGAGCATGCGTCCCGCGGTCGTCGAGAAGAAGTCGCGGACCGATGACGCCTCGGCCAGGAACGCGCCCAACTGGTTCGCCAACGCTTCGACGCCCGATGCGAAGATCGCCCCGGCACGCCGTTCATCGACCGAACGGATCGGCACCCCGGCGATCGAACTGAGCATGTCGAGGCCGTGGTCCACCCATGGTTCGGCCACCTCAGACGCGACCAGCCCGCTCGTGCGGTCCAGCACCACCTCCATCGCCCGCGCCAGGATCTCGGCGCGTTCCATCGCCCGTCCCGCCCAGAACAGCGCCTCGGCCGCTCGGGTGGGCACCGAGGCGATCAGGTCCACCTGGGGCAGCGGGTCGCGTCGGCGCAACGAGGGGGGTGCCACCGTGCCGCCGATCACCCAGACGTCCTTGGCCGTCGCCGCGGTCGGCCTGATCGGGTCGTCGCCGGGCAGCGCCACGCGGGCGCTGCCACCCTGGAGCACGTCGACGCCCTTGTCGCTCGCCACGAGATGCAGGCGCAGCGTGATCGGACGGTCGACGAGCCCGACGCCGTCGAAGCACGGCCACGTACTCCACTCCCGCTGCGTGCGCTCGGCCGCCGGCATGAACGGAAGCGGCCACACCCCCTGGTAGTCCGACGTACGGCCGGTGAGCCACGCACCGGCGGTGTCCCAGAACTCTCCCAGTGCAGGGTCCTCGAGGACGCCACTGCCGTGGGCGTTCGCCAAGCTGACGCCGCGCGATCGATCGGCGAGGAGGAGGCCGGGCACGCCACCGCTGCCCTGAGCGTTGACCTCCATCGGGTCGACCCGGTCGTCCTCGAGCCGCCGGAACACGACGTCGATCGGCTCCAGGCCCGACAGCGAACGCAGCCAGACGCGTCGTTGGCGCACGACGAGGTCGGCTCCTTCGGCCAGGTTGAGGCCCAGCCGGGTCGCCAGGTACGACTGCTCGACGAACGACGGGTGGTCGACGCCGCCGGACAGCACGACGATGCGCGGATTGCGATTCAGGGCCACGTCCGCGAGGCCGTCACGCAGCCGGTCGGCGAACGGATCCAACGATCGCAGTGCCCGACCGACGGGCAGCTGCGAGATGACGTCACGGTGGACCCGGGCGGCGACCGCTCGCCCGAGCAGTGCGTACCCGACGCCGGCGGGTGCGTCGGTGAGGTCACGCACGACCCGCCACCGACCGTCGGAATCGCGGGCGACGTCGACGGCATAGTTCGTGAGCCACCGGCGGTGCGGTCGCTGGCCGAACGCAGCGAGCCGGTAGTGCGGACTCCCCCACAGCGCGACCGGATCGACCACGGCGTCGGTCAGCAGCGTGCGCGCGCCGTAGAGGTCGTCGAGAATCGCCTCGAGCATGCGCATGCGCGCGATCGCCCCGTCGGCGAGGGCGACGAACTCGTCACCGTCGATCACCAACGGGACCGGGTCGAGCCGCCAGGGCCGCGACTCCAGCGCGACCATGCGACCGTCCGCCCGTAACGGCAGGTCGTGCACGATGTGTCCTGCGCCTTCGGCGGCGAGCAGCCGGTCGTGATCGACCTGGCGCGACCCGAGGTCGGCCAGGCCGGCAATGGAGTCCATCAATGCAGCGGCACCGCGTCCGCCCTGGCTGGCCATCGCGGAAAGCGGTGTCCCGGTCGTGGTGTCGATCGGCTCGATCATCGTTCGTGGCAGCCGTTCAGTGGACCACGTACTGCTGGTGCATCACGTTGTCGAGCCGGGCGAGTGCCAGCTGCACCTCGTCCATCGCGGCATCGAGCGCCACACCGTCGTCGGCTGCGGGCCGGCTGCGGCGCAACTGTCGATCGGCGGCTTCGACGGCCCCCAACACCGCCGAGTACTCGGGAAGCCGGAGGATCGACGTGCGCATCTCGGCGAGACACCCGGCGACCGAACGGGGAAATCGGTGGTCGAACAGCAGGAAGCGGACGACGGTCGGTCCCTCGATGTGTCCCCGCGTCGCACGCTGGTACATCTGCAGCGCCGACAGCGAGCGCAGCACACCCATCCACTGGACCTCGGCGAACTCGTCGACCGCTCCGGGCGGCAGCGCGAGCAGCGAGGCGGCGCGGACACCGAGCACGCGGGTCGTCATGTCGGCGCGTTCGATGTACCGGCCGAGCCGCCAGATCTCCCACGCCTCGTCGCGGGTCATCGTCGACTGCAGCACGCCGTCGAGGCGGCGGCTCTCGTCGATCACCCGCGCCAGGAAACGATCACGACGACGACGCTCGACCGAGGTGACCGCTGCGCCGCGCACGTAGATCGAGAGATCGTTGATCGTCTGCCACGCCTCGCGCGGCAGCACCTCACGGCACGTCCGGAGGTTCTCGCGACTCTGCTCGACGGCGTTGATGATGCTGTTCGCGTGCTCACGGTCGGCGATCAGGAACTGTGCGACCTGGCTCTCGTCCGAACCTGCGACGGCCGGCAACTTCACGCCGCTGCCGGAGATACTGACCAGCGGGCTCCACCGCGACGACGACGTCGGCAGGTCTGCGAGCACGTCGCCGTACGCCCGGAGGACCCGCGCTGCATCCTCGGCGCGTTCGATGTAGCGCGCCGCCCAGTACATCCGGTCGGCCACCCTGGACAGCAGCGCCATCAGTCGCTCACCGACTCGCTCCCGGACTGCTCCTGCGTCTGGAACTGACCGTGTGTCTGAAACTGCCCCTGCGTCTGGAAGTGCTGATCCCCGCCGTCATGATTCATGTCGACGATCCAGGTGTCCTTGCTCCCCCCACCCTGCGAGGAGTTCACGACGAGCGACCCCTTGGTGAGCGCCACCCGAGTCAGGCCTCCGGCGGTCACGTAGCTGCTCTCGCCGGTGAGGATGAACGGACGCAGGTCGAGGTGCCTCGGCTCGATCCCGTCCTCGACGAGTGTGGGGCCGGTCGACAGGTCGAGGATCGGTTGCGCCACCCAGTTGCGCGGGTCGGCGCGGATCGATTCGGCGGCGGTGTCGAGCTCGTCGGCGCTCGCCCGGTTGCCGATCACGATGCCGTACCCGCCACTCTCGTTGGCCGGCTTCAGGACCAGGTCGCCCAGGTTCGCGAGCACGTGCTCGCGCTCGTCGTCGTACATGCACCGGTAGGTCGGGACGTTGGGGATCAGCGCGTCCTCACCCAGGTAGTAGCGGATCATGTCGGGCACCCAGGCGTAGACGACCTTGTCGTCGGCGACGCCGGCACCGGGCGCGTTGGCGATGCCGACGTTGCCCGCCTTCCACGCCCTCATCAGGCCGGCGACGCCGAGCATCGAGTCGGGCAGGAACGCCTCGGGATCGAGGAAAAGGTCGTCGATGCGACGGTAGATCACATCGACGCGCTCGAGACCCTGGATCGTCTTCATGTAGACGCACTCATCGTCGCCGACGACGAGGTCCTGACCTTCGACGAGTTCGGCGCCGATCCGCTGCGCGAGGAACGAGTGCTCGAAGTAGGCGGAGTTGAAGATGCCCGGCGTGAGCACGACGATGCACGGATCGCTCCGGCCGTCGGGGGCGAGCGACGACAGGAGCCGGTTGAGCTCGTCGGTGTAGGCGTCGACCGGTCGGATGCGGTACTGCTGGAACAACTCGGGAAACGTCCGCTTGGCGATCGCCCGGTTCTCCAGCACGTAGCTGACACCCGACGGCACGCGCAGGTTGTCCTCGAGCACGTAGAGTCGGCCGTCGCCGCCACGCACGAGGTCGGAGCCGGAAATGTGGGCCCAGACGCCGTACTTGGGGTGAACGCCTCGGCACTCCGGCCGGAAGTTCGCCGAGTCGTCGAGCAGCTCGGCGGGGAACACGCCGTCCGCGATGATCCGCCGGTCGTTGTAGATGTCGTCGATGAAGTGGTTCAGGGCCCGCAGCCGCTGGGCCAGTCCACGTTCGACCAGGCTCCACTCGTCACCGTCGATCAGGCGCGGGATGATGTCGAACGGCCACGCCCGGTCGATGTTCTGACCGTCGGAGTACACGGTGAACGAGATCCCCATCGTGAGGATCTCCAGATCCGACACCCGCTGCCGTTCGCGGACGTCGTCGGTCCCGATGCGATGCAGGAGTTCGATCAGCTCGCGCGAGATCGGTCGAGGGCTTCCGTCAACCTCGAGCAATTCGTCCACAAGCGCCGACCGTACCGCGCGAACCCAGATCCACCTGAACGCGTGAACAGATGGGTCGGTGACGTAACCATTTGTTCACGCGTTCGGGCGCATTGCGGAAATGGAGCGGCAGGTCGGTACGTTCGCCGCAACGCTCGGTCGTCGTCGGCCCTCGAACCATCGATCATCGGGGGTGCTCATGGCACTGTTCTCGTCCGACCTGGCCGGCGTCATCGCCCAGCGCCACGGCATCGTCACCGTCGACCAGCTCGTCGCCGACGGCAGCACGCTCAACACGGTCAAGCGTCTGGTGCGTGAGGGCCTGCTGGTCCGGGTCCACCATGGCGTGCTGCGCGTCGCCACCTCACCGGACACCTTCGAGTCGCGTTGCGCTGCGGCGTGCGCGGCCGACGACGAGCTGGTCGTCTCCGGCGTCTCCGCCGCTCGTCTCTGGTCGTTCCGGCACGTGTGGGTGGCCGAGACACCGATCGGCCTGGTGGCCCACGACCGCACGCCGATCCGCCGCGGCGTCACCCTGCGACGAACCAACCGCCTCGACGACACCGACGTCGTCGAGCGCAACGACGGCATTCGTGTCGCGAGCCCACCGAGGGCGTGGTTCGACTGCGCCCGCGACCTTGACGACGCCCGGTTCGAGCGGTTGACGGAGTGGGTGCTCGACCAGCACACGACCACGCCCACCCTGTGGCGCCTGACCGCCCGGATGTCGACCCGCGGTCGACCGGGCCTCGCTCGCGTGCAACGGGTGATGTCGCAGCGCAGCGACTGGCAGCGACCCGCGGGATCGGGGCTCGAGCTGCGCGTCCTGCGCGCGCTCGAGGCACGGGGCGTCGGCCCGCTCGTTCGCCAGCATCCGTTGCGGCTGGCGACCGGCGTCACGATCCACGTCGACGGCGCCGATCCCGCGATCCGTTGGGCGGTGGAGGTCGACCACGTCACGTGGCACGGTGGGCGCTTCGACGCCCAGCGCGACAAGGGCCGCGATCGGGGAGCCCGTCGACTCGGCTGGCAGGTCGACCGTGTGACCGACCTCGAACTCGCCGAGGACTTCGATCGCGCCATCGACGAGCTCGTCGAGCTCTACCGCCTCAGAGTTGCCGAGATCCGGGGTTCCGCTGCGTGACCGAACCCGGCGGTGGCTCGAACCCGTGAACAAACGGGTGCGTCAGCGACCCATTTGTTCACGCATTCGGCAGTGGTGGGGCGTTACTCGGTGGCGGGCTTGGGCTCCTTGGGGAGGCCCAGTACGCGCTCGCCGACGATGTTGCGCTGGATCTGGCTGGTGCCGCCCCAGATCGTCTCGGAACGGGAGAAGAAGAACGAGGACATCATCGGGCTGACCGGATAGCCGTCGCGGCGCTTGTCGCGAGCCGCACCGGGCCAACTGCCCGACTCCGGGCCGGCGTCGATCAGCATGCCCTCGACGCCGAAGATGTCGACGGCGAGTTCCATCGCCGCCTTGTGCATCTCCGACCAGAACATCTTGTTGGTCGCGCCGAGCGCGATCGTGCCCATGTCGCCGCCACCCGACAGCGTCGCCGACAAGTTGCGCAGGCCGTTGATCCGCAGGATCTGGATCTTCGTGTAGTACTCCATCAGCCGCTGGCGGATCAGTGGGTCGTCGATCAGACCCTTGTCGGTGGCCGCTTCGACCAGCAGGCGGTACTCCTCGGCGAAGCGCCGGTAGCCGGTCGTGGCCGACTGACCGCGCTCGAAGGCGAGCGTCGAGTTGGCGACCTTCCAGCCGTTGTTGACGCCGCCGACGACGGCGTCCTTCGCGCACCGGGCGTTGTCGAAGAACACCTCGCAGAACTCGGCGGTGCCGTCGGGCTGCGTGATCCCGCGAACCTCGACGCCTTCCTGGCGCATCGGCACCAGCATGTAGGAGATGCCGGCGTGCTTCTTGACGTCGGGGTCGGTGCGGGTGAGCAGGAAGCAGTAGTCGGCGTGATGGCCCTGGGTGGTCCACACCTTCTGGCCGTTGATCACCCACTCGTCGCCGTCGAGGACGGCGGACGTCTTCAACGAGGCGAGGTCCGAGCCGGAGTTCGGCTCGGAGAAACCTTGACACCAGCGCGTCGTGCCGGAGAGGATGCCGGGCAGGAACTCCTTCTTCTGCTCCTCGGTCCCCCACTGCAGGATCGTGGGCCCGACGAGCGTGTCGCCGAAGAAGTCGCCCCGCATCGGGGCCTTGGCGTTGGCGAACTCCTCCGACAGCACGACGCCCTGCATCGTGCTGAGGCCCTTGCCGCCGTACTCGGCCGGCCAGGTGGCACAGATCCATCCGCCCTCGAACAGCTTCTGCGGCCACTGCTCGTTGAACCGCTTGCGTTCCTCGTCGGTCATCTCGAAGTCGTCGTCGAACCAGCCCTCGGGGAGATTGTCGTGCAGCCACGCCCTGATCTCGGTGCGGAATTCCTCGGCTTCTGGGGGATAGGAGAGATCCATGGAGACCATTCTGCCTCGCGACTTGACCCGCGGGTCAAGTCCTGGCGACGGGACCATTCACACGCAGGAAACAGTTCGGCGACAAGCGAGAAATGCCGCACCTTTATGTTGCGCCTCGCAATCCGGGAGGCAATGACGCCACTGGACTCCGCAATCCCCGTTTCCTATTCCTCTGGAGGACCCGTGCGCAACAGAGCGCTTCGAATCGTTTCCGGCCTGGGTGGCGTCGTCGCCATCTTGGCCATCACCCCATCCGTCGGCTTTGCCCAGGACTATGTCCCGACGGTCGACGACTATCTGAACAACATCTGGGTGTTCATCGCCGGCGTGCTGGTCTTCTTCATGCAGGCGGGCTTCGCACTCGTCGAAGCCGGCCTCACGCGAGCGAAGAATGTCGTCAACATCTTCGCGAAGAACATGACCGACGCGATCGTCGGCATCCTGGCGTTCTTCGCCACCGGTTGGGCGTTCGCGTTCGGCGAGAGCGGCGGCTGGTTCATCGGCACCGACAACTTCTTCCTGCAGGGCCTCGACCTAGCGGCGATACCGGAAGGCGGACTCAGCCCTGCGACGTCGTTCTTCTTCCAGGCGGTGTTCGCCGCGACAGCCGTGACGATCGCATCCGGAGCGATGGCGGAACGCACCAAGTTCTGGTCCTACGTGATCTTCTCGGCCGTGATGTGCGCCTTCATCTACCCGGTGATCGTCCACTGGACCTGGGGCGGCGGCCTCATCGCCGACATCAACATCAACGGCGCAGTCTTCTCCGACTTCGCCGGATCCGGCATCGTCCACATGACCGGCGGCATCGCTGCCTTCATGGGTGCACTCTTTCTCGGCCCTCGCATCGGACGCTACGACGAGAACGGCAACGTCCGGGCGATCCCCGGCCACAGCATCCCGTTCGCGATCCTGGGTGTGTTCATCCTGTGGGTGGGCTGGTTCGGCTTCAACCCCGGTTCCGAGCTGCTCGCAGACGAGTTCGTGTCGACGATCGCCGTCAACACGATGCTCGCCGCCGCTGCGGGTGGCCTGTTCACCGCCATCACCATCACCCTGAAGACCGGCAAGCCCGACCTCGCCATGATCGGCAACGGCGTGCTCGCCGGACTGGTGGCCATCACGGCGCCTTGTGGTGCGGTGACGCCGGTGATGTCGGTGGTGATCGGTGCGATCGCCGGTGTGCTGGTGGTCTTCTCGGTGTTCTTCTTCGACAAGATCAAGATCGACGACCCGGTGGGCGCCGTCAGCGTCCACGGCATCTGCGGTCTCTGGGGCCTGCTGTCGGTCGGCCTCTTCGCCACCTACGACGACGCCTTCCTTGATCGTGAAGATGCCGGTCTGTTCTACGGCGGCGGCATCGACCAGCTGCTGGTCCAGTTGCTGATGGCCGCGATCATCCTCGTCTGGGTCGTCGTCTGCACCGGCATTCTGTTCGGCATCCTGAAGGCCACGATCGGTCTGCGGGTGACCGCCGAGGAAGAGATCGAAGGCCTCGACTTCCTCGAGCACGGCATCGAGGGCTACGCCAACGACATGGCTCACACGAGCTGATCCCCATCGAGCGAAACACCATCTCAGGAACCAACAAAGGAACCAACACATGAAACTCGTGACAGCGGTCATCAAGCCGTTCAAGCTCGACGACGTCAAAGATGCCCTCAAGGCAATGGGCGTCGCCGGGATCACCGTGTCGGAAGTCCGCGGCTTCGGCCGGCAGGGCGGCCACACCGAGACCTACCGCGGAGCGGAGTACAAGATCGACTTCGTCCCCAAGGTGTCCCTCAGCGTGGTGATCGCCGACGAATCGGTGGACAGCGTGGTCGACACCATCGTGTCGGCGGCCGCCACCGGCAAGATCGGCGACGGCAAGATCTGGGTCACCGACGTGGAACGCCTCGTGCGCATCCGCACCGGTGAAGAGGGCAGCGACGCCATCTAGTCATCCGCCCGCCCAACCCGTTCGGGACGCATCGTCGCGTTCCGCCCGTTGGTCCCCGAGCCACCCTTTGCGTCCTCAGAGGGGTCAGGCTCGGGGACCTTCGCGATTCTGGTGTGTCGGGCCTCACCGCATGTCAGTGGTCGGGAACGTCAGGTCGGCCCGACTTGGCGGTCGCATGGTCGTGAGAGCGGTCCGTCGCGTACAGTCGCGGGATGACGACCGTCGAGTCAGAGTCGCCCACCACCCCAGCCAACGCAGGTCGCTGGACAGCGCAGTGGAAGGAGCTGTACGCCGAGGTCATCACGACCGGGTTGTGCACGGGCTGCGCCGGCTGCGTCGTCACCTGTCCGCACGACGTGATCGGCTACGAGCACGAGGAGGGCAAGTACATCCCCTTCCATCTCGAAGAAGAGCTCGGCCTCGACAACTGCATCCACGGATTCGGCGAGGGCGGAGGCTGCACCACCTGCACCCGCGCCTGCCCCCGCTTCCAGGCGTGGGAACCGTCGGCCGACATGCACCTGTTCGGCCGGGTCCGCGAACCCGACGAGATGGCCGGCATCTGGCGCCAGCTCTACCTCACCCGCGCCAGCGACGAGATGGTCCACAAGATGGGCCAGGACGGTGGCCTCGTCTCCGCGATGCTGATCTGGCTGCGCGAGCACGACTACATCGATGCGGCCCTGGTGAGCGGCGTCGAGGACGACGACGCCTGGAAGGCGAAGCCCGCCGTCGTGGCCACCAAGGAGGAGATCCTCGCCACCGCGGGCAGCCGGTACACGTACTGCGCCAACCCGCTGGCACTGCCCGAGGCGAAGGAGAAGGGCTACGAACGCCTGGCGCTGGTCGGCATGGGTTGCCAGACGTCGTCACCGCCGACGATGTGGGACCGCAAGGCCGGCAAGGTGTCCAAGCCGTTCCTGTTCAACATCGGCCTGCTGTGCTCGAAGACCTTCGACGACGCCATCTTCACCGAGCTGTTCGAGGCCAAGTACGGCCTGAAGAAGCAGGACATGGTGAAGATGAACATCAAGGGCGTCTTCCAGATCTGGATGAAGGACGGCTCGTACCACGAAGTCGACCTCAAGGAATGCCACGGCTGGACCCGCAAGGGCTGCCTGCACTGCCCGGACTTCGCCGCCGAACACGCCGACGTGTCGACCGGCGGGATCGGCGAGGACAACGACTGGACGCTCACCATCGTGCGCACCGAGCTCGGCGAGCAGGTCATCGAGCGGATGATCGCCGACGGCTCGATCATCGCCAAGCCCGCTCAGACCGACGAGACCGCGATGCGGCTGCTGCGCCTGCTGTCGATCGTCAGCCGCCGCCGCTGGCCCCAAGAGGCCGATCCGGCGCCGGCGATCGGCGTGCCACCACCGAAGAAGAAGAAGGCCGCCGCCCCGAAGCCCGACTGAACGGTGACGCCGGTGCCGGGCACCGCGTCATCGGCTCAGGGGGCCGAGGTGCGGGTGAGACCCTCGGGATCGCAAGCGGCGAGGTCCGATTCGAACTGGTCGAGTTCGGCGATGGCCGGCCCGCTGATCTCGGGATTCTCGCTGGTCGCATCGCTGCCGAGGTCGTTCAGGTTGTAGTCGCCGACGACGCCGAGCATGCAGTCCTGGATCTCGGGGAGGCCCTCGGTCTGGGTCTTGATGAGATCCTCGGCGACCCGTTCGGCGCTCGGGTCGGAGGTGCACGCCGACACTCCGAGCACGGCGATCAGGCCGATGGCGAACGTGTTGGCGAGCGAGCGGCGGGACTTCATCACAGCAACGCGAGGCTACTGGCGACCGCGAGCCACCACACCGGTACCGGTCGTCCCGGCCAGTTCGACCGCACGCGAGAACACGGCATCGAGCATCGGCTCGGTGAGCCGCCCCGTGAACGTGTTCTGCTGGCTCGGGTGGAACGAGCACACCAGGGTGGGTCCGCACCCGATCGGTACTTCCACGCCGTGGCCGAACTTCGGCCGGGGGCGCACGCCGAAGTGGGCGCAGGCGGCCTGGTAGCCGAATTGGCCGAGGCACAGCACGACCGACGCCTGCGCCAGGGCGGCGAACTCGCGCTCGAGGAACGGCGCGCAGTGGTCACGCTCCGCCGGCAACGGCGCGTTCCCCGGTGGTGCGCACTTCACCGCAGCGGTCACCCACGCATCGCAGAGTTCCAGGCCGTCGTCGAGCGCCACCGATTCGGGCTGGTTCGCCAGCCCCGCTCGGTGCATCGCCCGGAACAGCCAGTCGCCGCTGCGATCGCCGGTGAACACCCGCCCGGTCCGGTTGGCCCCGTGGGCGGCGGGGGCGAGGCCGAGCACGACGATGCGAGCATCGGGATCCCCGAAGCCGGGGATCGGCTTGCCCCAGTAGTCCTGATCGCGATACGCCGCCCGCTTCTCCGTCGCGACCTGCTCACGCCAGGCCACCAGGCGCGGGCAGGCACGACAGCCGATGACCTCACGTTCGAGCCTGGCGAGCGCACTCACAGCCCTCGACAGTAGGTTGGAACCACTCCATGGCCACAGCGAAGAAGTCTCCCCCTCCCCCGTTCACCACCGTGTTGCTCGTGCGGCACGGGCAGACGCCCACCACGGGCAAGGTCCTGCCCGGTCGGGCGAAAGGACTGCACCTCGCCGACGAGGGCCGCCGCCAGGCCGACATCGCCGCCGCCCGTATCGGCGAACTCAAGCGCGTCGACGCCATCTATTCCTCACCGCTGGAGCGGGCCAAGGAGACGGCGGCACCGATCGCTGCCGTCCGCGGGCTGAAGACCAAGATCGACCGCGGGCTGTTCGAATGCGACTTCGGCGACTGGACCGGAGCGGAGCTCAAGAAGCTGATGAAGCTGCCCGAGTGGCAGACCGTGCAGCGCGCCCCGTCGACGTTCCGGTTCCCCGACGGCGAGAGCTTCACCGAGATGCAGACCCGGATGGTCAGCACCCTCGACCGTCTCCGCGCTGCCCATCCAGGCGGCACCATCGTGTGCGTGTCACACGCCGACACCATCAAGGCAGCGGTCGCCCACGCCATGGGCACGCACATCGACCTGTTCCAGCGCATCGTGATCAGCCCGGCGTCGGTCACGGCGATCGGGTACGGACCCGGAGGTCCCGTCGTGCTCGCCGTCAACTCGACCGGACGCCCGCTGACCGACCTCCAGCCGTCGTGAGGAGGATCCCGGCATGAGTGTGTTCTACGAGTTCGACGAGGTCTCGGCCTTCACGGTCGGCACGGTCGGCCGCCCCGGCGAGCGGACCTTCCTGCTGCAGGCCCGCGCTGCGGACCAGCGCGTCACCGTCAAGTGCGAGAAGCAGCAGACCGCAGCGATCGTCCAGTACCTACGCCGTCTCCTCGCCGACCTTCCGCCGGCCGAGGACCGCCCGATGAGCGGCACGCTCGAACTGCGTGAGCCGCTCGACCCCGCGTTCGTGCTCGGTCCGATCGGGCTCGGCTACGACCGGTCGAACGACCGTGTGCTCATCCAACTCGAGGAGGTCGGCGAGCTCGACGAGGACGACGAGCCCGTCGAGGACGACGATCGCGGCCACGTGCGCCTGTACCTGAGCCGGGGGCAGGCCGCAGCGTTCTGCGACCATGCCGACGGTGTCGTCGAGGCGGGGCGACCGGCATGTCAGTGGTGTGCGTTCCCGATGGACCCCGACGGACACGACTGCCCACGGATGAACTGACGTGTCCGAGCCGTCGCGCAGCGAGTTCGACCACGACGACCAAGTCGACGACGGCCACGTCGACCAGGACGGGTCCGACGACGACTTCGATGACGACGACTTCGACGATGACGACGAGTTCGAGGACGACGAGTTGGACGACGACGAGTCCGACCAACGCGGCGTCGAGCTGCGGGTCGACGCGATCGACGACCCGATCGGGCACCTGTTGCGGGGCGAGATCGAGATCGAGGGCCGCATGCCGTACAGCAGCAATGCGACCTTTCTCGTGCACGTGGTGGCCGACGGCCGGTCGCATCCGGCGATCTACAAGCCGACACGCGGTGAACGCCCGCTGTGGGATTTCGAGCCCGGCCTGCACCGCCGCGAGGTGGCGACCTACCTGCTGAGCGAGGCGCTCGGCCTCGGCGTCATCCCGCCCACCGTGCTGCGCGACGGGCCGTTGGGCGAGGGGTCCGTGCAGTGGTTCGTCACCGCCGACCACAGCCAGCACTACTTCACCATCCACGAGACGCACCCCGACCTCCACGACCGGTTGCGGGCGATGGCACTGCTCGACGTGCTCGCCAACAACACCGACCGCAAGAGCGGCCACGTCCTGCTGATCCCCGAACGTGAGGGCGAACCGGCCTCGGTCTGGGGGATCGACAACGGCCTGTGCTTCGCCGCCGACGACAAACTTCGCACGGTGATCTGGGAGTTCGGCGGCGAGGAGATCCCCGAGGAATGGCTCGAGCTGGTCGCCACGCTGTGCGAGCAGGTCCCCGCCGACATGTCGGCGCTGCTGTCCCGCGACGAGATCGACGCCCTTCGTCGGCGAGCCGGGCGGGTCGTCATGCACCGGCGGTTCCCGACCGACCCGTCCGGTCGCCGCTACCCGTGGCCCCTGGTCTGATCGTGTCCGACGACCACGACAGCGCCGGACCGGAGATCGACGACGAGCGGCTCGACGAGCTGGTCCATCGCGGCGACCTCGACGGATTGGTGCGGATGATCGACGACCGGTGCAGCGCCCGCGACTGGCCGGGCCTCCTGCGCCTGCGCGATCGGGCGCGTCACGCCGTTGCGACCGGCCGCCAGCTCTGGCCGGCGGCGACGCTGGCCGAGTACCGCCTCGCACTGCTGGCCACACCCGAGTACGTCGCGGCAGTGCTCGACGAGAGCGACGGACTGTCGGGTCGCTTCACCATCGGCCCGCTCACCGAGGTTGCCGCTCAGCACCACAGCTGGGACGAGTTGCGCCCAGTCCTCGACCTGGGCCCGCGGGCCTCATTCGTCGCCCACGAGCGGGTGCTGCGCGGCGAGCGGCTCGAAGCGCCCGACCTCCCTGCCGTGCTCGATCTGCCCCTGGAGCTGCAGCGCTGGGAACCGGACTATCCCCTCGCCACCTACACCGATGCGGGTGCCGAGTTCCCGATGCCCGACCTTCCGGACAACTGGATCGACGTGTCCCCCGTCCGCGGCGAGATGCTCGACGACGACGTCGACCTGGCCGTGCGCCAACTCGTCGAGCCCTGGTTGACCGGCTCGAACGGTCACGCCGACGTGGTGTGCGTCCAAGGCGGTGTCGCCGAGGCACTCGGTGCGCTGGGTCTCCGGCGCGCTCGCGTCGCGCGTCTCGAGGCGCCGACCGCCCTCGCGTGGTTGGCGTGGAGCGGTGCGAGCGGCGGTGCCCACGGTCGGCGTCGAGGGGCGGCCTCGGGTCGGTTCGGCGCGTGGTGGACGCTGGCCGCACTGGGCGATCTCGTCGACGACTGGCCGGTGGACCCCGACGAACTCGGCGAGCTGGCGGACGAATTCCGCTGGTACCGCTGGGACGCCCACGAGCCGGCGATGGGCTGGCAACTCCAGCTCGCCGTCGAGGACCCCGACGAGGACGTCGCCTGGGCCATCCTCGCCCGCGACGCCACCTGAGCAGCGACGCGAAAATGCGCAGATCGTCGCGCTCAGCGGGACGATCCGCGCACTTTCCGGAGGATGGCGCGACTCAGCTGCGGGCGTTGAGTGCGTCCAACAGCTGCGGGAGGACCTTGTGGACGTCACCGACGATGCCGAGGTCGGCGACACCGAAGATCGGTGCCTCCTTGTCCTTGTTGATCGCGATGATGTTCTTGGAGCCCTTCATGCCCACCATGTGCTGGGTGGCGCCGGAGATGCCTGCGGCGATGTAGACGGTCGGCTTGACGACCTTGCCGGTCTGGCCCACCTGGTAGCTGTACGGCACCCAGCCGGCGTCGACGATCGCTCGCGATGCGCCGGGCGCACCCTTGAGCGCCTTGGCGAGTGACTCGATCATCTCGAACTTGTCGGCCTCGCCGAGGCCACGACCACCGGCGACGACGACCGCTGCTTCGTCGAGCTTGGGACCGGAGGTCTCCTCGACGTGCACGGCGGTGACGGTGGCGCCAGCGGTCGAACCCAGATCGGGAACCGGCGCCGACACGACCTCGCCGGCAGCACCGGCGCCGCCCTCGGCGACGAAGCTCTTCGGTCGGAACGCCGCGAGGTACGGGCGCTCGCCGGTGAAGGTGGAGTTGACCAGCTTGGTGCCACCGAAGATCGGCGTCTGCACGGTGACCGAGTCGCCGTCGACGGTGATCGACGTGGAGTTCGTCAGCACCGTACGGTCGAGCTTGACGGACAGACGAGCCATCACGTCGCGGCCTTCGTAGCTCTGCGGGAACATGATCAGGTCGGGGCTGTCGCCACCGTCGATCACGGCCTTCATCGCCGCGGCAACGGCGACGCCGGCCAGCGCACCACCGAGGTCGCCGGTGGCGTAGACCTTGGCGGCTCCGTGGTCACCGAGAGCCGCAGCGGCCTCGGCGCCGTCACCGGCGATGAACGCCGAGACGTTGCCGCCGAGGTCGCGGGCCTTGGTGAGCAGTTCGAGTGTGCCGGTGGTCGGGGCGCCGTCGGCGGCCTGTGCGAACACCCAGATGTTGTCGATTGCCATGACGTCTCCTCAGATCACTTTCAGGTTGTCGAGGAACTCGACGATCTTGTTGAACGATTCGCCGTCGTCCTCGATGACCTCGCCGGCCTCGCGGGCGGGAGCATCCTCGACGGACACGATCTGCTGCGCCCACGACACCGACTCGATGCCGAGGTCGCCGGCGGTGACGGTCTCGACCGGCTTGGACTTCGCGGCCATGATGCCCTTGAAGCTCGGGTAGCGGGGCTCGACCACGCCGGCGGTCACCGAGACCACGGCGGGCAGTGAGCAGGTGACCTCGTCGTAGCCCGACTCGGTCTGGCGATCCACCTTCACGGTGCCGTCGGAGACCTCGATGCTCTTGGCGAAGGTGATCGACGGCAGGCCGAGCACTTCGGCCATCTGCTCGGGAACGGTGCCGGTGTAGCCGTCGGACGACTCGGTGCCGGCGATGATCAGGTCGACCTCACCGAGCTTCTTCGACGCAGCGGCGAGCACCTTGGCGGTGGTGAGCGCATCGGCGCCCGAGAGCGACGGATCGCTCACGAGCACGGCCTTCGCGGCGCCCATGGCGAGCGCGGTGCGCAGGCCCGAGGTCTCATCGTTGGGGGCCATCGACACGAGGCTGACCTCGCCTCCACCGGCAGCCGTGACGAGCTGGAGAGCCATCTCGACGCCGTAGCTGTCGGACTCGTCGAGGATGAGCTTGCCATCACGCTTGAGCGTGTTGGTGGAGGGATCCAACTCGCCGGGCAGCGCCGGGTCGGGGATCTGTTTCACACAGACGATGACGTTCATAAGGAGGCCCAAGTTACCGGTGCGTCAACTCACGCCCAAACCCGTGTGACCAAGTCGCCACCCCACATTGGTACCGTCGGCGCCTTGCGGATCCTGCTGGTGGTCAACTCCTTCGCATCGTCGGTCACGGCGCGCAACACCGTGATCGTGCATCGCCGCCTCAGCCGGGGCCACGACGTCGAGATCGTCGAGACCAACCGACGCGGACACGCCACCCGGTTCGCCCACGACGCCGCCCGTCGCGGATTCGACGTGGTGATCGGATTCGGGGGTGACGGCACCCTCAACGAGGTGGCCACCGGCATCGCCGGCACCGACACCGCACTCGGAGTGCTCCCGGGCGGATCCACGAACGTGTTCGCCCGCACGCTCGGACTCCCCAACGATCCCGTCGAGGCCGTCGAACACCTCGCCGACGGCATCGACGCCGCCGATCTGCGCCCCATCGGCCTCGGACAGGTGAACGGCCGGTACTTCTGCTTCCACACCGGCGTCGGTTTCGACGCCGCGGTGGTCGAGCGTGTCGAACGGCACGGCTCACTCAAACGCTGGCTCGGCCATCCGCTGTTCATCTGGTCGGGGCTGTCCACGTGGATGACCGGGTACGACCGCCACCGCCCGCACTTCCGGTTGCACGGCGACGGCGGGCCCGACGTCGACGACGGCTACTTCACGATCGTGCTCAACACCAATCCGTACACCTACCTGGGCAATCGACCGCTCGACCTGTCACCGCTGGCCACACTCGATCACGGCCTCGTGGCCATCACCTTCACCACCATGAACGCGGCGGCGATCCTCACCTCGCTCGCCGGCGCACTCCGCGGCGGTGGTGTCGAGCCGGCAGACCACCTCGACATACGCGTCGACGTGACGCATCTGGTCGTCGAACACGAGACCCCGTTCCCGTATCAGGTCGACGGCGACGCGCTCGGTGTCACCCGGCGGCTCGAGTTCACCCACGTGCCCGACGCCGTCAAGCTGGTGTTCCCGAGCTGACCGTCAGTGAACGGACCACCTCGGCTCGGCCGATCCAGTGTCTCGGCCGAGTGCGGACAGCGCCACCGCCGGCACGTCGGTGCACACCCCGTCGACACCGAGGTCGGCCAGCTCGACCAACCGCTGCGGGTCGTTGCAGGTCCACGCGTTCACGCTGAGACCGCTTCGATGACACCTCGACACCAGTTCCACGCCGACCTGCGGCTCCCACGGGTGCAGAGCGCTGTGCCCGTCGGCGGCCAGCCGCTCGATCGTCGCCGCGTCGACCGCCGCAGCGGTCAGACACCCGGTGGCCAACTCCGGGGCGTGCTGGCGGCACGCCACCAGCGTGCTCCACGAGAACGAGGAGATCAGCCACCGATCACGAGCCTTGACGCCGCGCCGGCGCAGTTCCTCGACGATCGGCGCGACCATCGACATCGTCGGGTCATAGCCGGCGTCGTCCTTCCAGTTCTTGATCTCGACGTTGACGAGCATCCGATCGCCACAGGCATCGAGTGCCTCGGCGAGTGTGCACGGCCGCAGCGCGTCGATGTCGGCGAGCGACTCCGGCAGCGGGTCGTGAGCGACGAGGAGTCGGCCATCCGCGGTGCGCCGGACGTCCAGCTCGACGCCGTCGGCACCCATCCGATCAGCGAGGGCAAACGCCTCCGCGGTGTTCTCCGGAGCGTCGGCGGAGGCGCCGCGATGGCCGAGTACGAGCATCTGACCATCATGGTCGAACGCTCGATCCGTCGGTGAACGTGCAGATGGAGAACGGGTGAACAAAGGGCGAATGGACCCTTGCGGCAATCCGATGCGACGCCTACAGTTCATCCCGGCCCGAAACGCCCTCCGCCCCCGTGGCGGTGCCCATCCCCCCGGCGGAGCCCCCGCCCCAGCCACCTTCGAGGAGCACGAACGTGTCGATCCTTGCGTCCAGCCTGATCCTTGGTGCCGCCGACTACGAGTGGCGCGACGATGCCATCTGCCGCGACACCGACCCGGAACTCTTCTTTCCGGTCGGAACCACAGGACATGCGTTGGTGCAGATCGACCGGGCGAAGGAGGTGTGCGAAGAGTGCACCGTCTCCAAGCAGTGCCTCGACTTCGCGCTCGAGACCAACCAGGACTCCGGCATCTGGGGCGGCCTCACCGAGGAAGAGCGCCGAGTCATCCGGCGCCGCCGCGTCGCCGCCGCCCGCGCCGCCCGCGTCAGCTGAATCTCCTTTCGGAGGCGACCTCGATCGTCGGCCACCGACTCGCGGTGAGCCTCCGAAATTATTCCGCGGTGGGCACGCACAGTTCGATGACCGTGCCGTGCAGACGGTCGCCACCGTTGCCGAGGCCGGCGCCGGCAAGGTCGTCGCTGGTCGCCGGACGGATGTCGATGGTGCCATTGAGTTCCGTGGTCACCAGGGTCCGCACGATCGACAGGCCGAGCCCCTTCGCGTGGTCGATGTCGAACGACGGATCGACCCCGCGTCCGTTGTCGACCACACGGATCGTCAGGTTGCGGTCGCGCTGCGAGAGACCGACCTGGACCTCGCCGCCGCCGCTGCCCTCCGGGAATCCGTGATCCACGGCGTTCTGCAGCAGCTCGGTGAGCACGACCGACAACGGAGTGGCCGTGTTGGCGGGAATGCGGCCGCCGTCACCGCTCACGGTGAACCGCACGGGACGGTCGGGTGACTGGAGACCCTCCTCGGCGAGACGCAGCAGCGGCCGGACGATCTCGATGAACGCGATGTCCTCGCCCGGCTCGCGCGACAACGATTCGTGCACCAGGGCGATCGTTCGGATCCGGCGCACCGATTCCTGCACTGCCGCCTTCGCCTCCGGGTTATTCAACCGGCGGGCCTGCAGTCGCAGCAACGACGAGATGGTCTGCAGGTTGTTCTTCACCCGGTGGTGGATCTCGCGGATGGTGGCGTCCTTGCTCAGCAGCAGACGGTCGCGCTTGCGCAGCTCGGTGACGTCGCGCACGAGCAGCAAGCCGCCGGCGATGTCGGGGCCCGTTGCCGATGTGGTCACGATCGGTACACAACGACACAGCAGCGTGACGTCGGTGCCCTGCTCGAACTCCTCCACGATCGGCTCGAAGCGCTCGAAGGCCTGACGGACCGGACCGTCGTGGAAACCGAGTTCGGCGAGGCGCATTCCCACCGGGTTGGCCTGGATCCCCACCCGGTGGAGTGCCGAATTGGCGTTCGGCGAGACGTAGGTGACCGTGCCGCTGGAGTCGAGCGTGAGGACCCCGTCGCCGACCCGCGGCGCCGCACTCGAATCGGCGACGCGCCCGGCGAACGGGAACGATCCGGCCTCGATCATCTGGACGAACTCTTCGAAGATGTACGAGTAGTTGCGTTCGAGCTCGCCGAGCGGGCGGCCGGCGCGGACCTTCCACTCCTTCGTGAGCACGGCGATCACCCGGTCGTCGCGTCGTACCGGGATCGCGAGCATGCGGCCGTGGTTGACGTCGTCGGCGCCGCCGTCGAGATCGATCGAGCCCTCGACCCGTTGGCCACTGTCGGCTGCCTGCTCGATCAGCTCGGCCTCGTCGCCGTCGGCCCAGGAGCCGACGTAGTCGGTGACGTACATCGTCTGATTGGTCGCCGGTCGCACCTGGTCGACGATCAGCCACTTGCCGGCGTCCGAGCGCACGTACAGCAGCAGATCGGCAAAGCAGAGATCGGCGAGGAACGCCCATTCGGCGGTGAGCCGATGCAGGTGATCGATGTCGTCGCGTTCGAGCGCTGAATGCTCGCGGGCCAGTTCGGCGAGAGAGGTCATCACCGTTGATTCTGCCCGAAGATCACGCGTTGCGCAGGTGACCGGCAAGTCGGCCCAGCCCGGACAGGTCGTGGATGTCGCCCTCGAGCCAGGGCACCGACACCATCGTCGGCGCCATCGCAGCCAGTTCCGCACGTCGGTCCAGCTCTCCTGCGGCGACCATGGCGACGTCGTCGAATCGCGACGCCATCTGGGTCAAGACCGACCTCACGTGTGCCACCGGTTCGTCCAACCGGTCAGCGACGGCGTCGGCGAGCGGACCCGACGCCTGGTCGAGCAGCGCCACTGCGCTGTCGGCCGCGGCGCCGCCCGCCAGCTCCTCGGGCAGCACCCGGTTGGCCACGATGGCACCGAGGCACATCTCGCGTTCGATGAGCGATCGCGCGAGGAAACGGGCCTCGTGGCTCGGCGCAGTCTCGAGCGTCGTCACGACGACGAAGGCCGTCCGGGGGTCGACGAGCAGCGCCTCGACCTCCTGGGCGCGCCGCACGAAGCCGCTCTCCATCGCCTGGAACAGCACGAAGAAGTCGGCGATGTCCTGGAGGAACCGTGAGCCCAGCACCCGGTCGGCCACCTGGTAGAACGGCTTGGAGGCCATCGTGAACAGCCGTGACCGGTACGGCACCGTCAGCCAGCGCAGCAGACGGCTCCCGAAGAACTCCACCATCCGGCTCGGAGCGTCGAGGATCGACAGTGCGTTGCGCGACGGCGGCGTGTCGACGATGACGAGGTCGAACTCACCGCTGGCGTGCAGGTCGTGGAGCTGTTCCATCGCCAGGTACTCGTGGCTGTGCACGAACCGGCTGGTGATGTTCTCGTACAGCGGGTTGGCGAGCACGGCCTCGCGAATCTGGGCGTCGGGGGCGTGACGCATGATCAGCTCGTCCCATCCCGCCTTCGTGTCGAGCATCGCCACCCACACCTCGCCGCGCACCTTCACCCCGGCCTCGGCGAACGCCGCCGGGTCGATGCGAACCGGCGTGTTGCCGAATTCGTCGAGGCCCAGTGCCGTCGCCAGGCGCCGGGCGGGGTCGACGGTGAGCACGAGGACGCGGCCCTTCTGACGCGTCGCAGCGGCGATGCCGAGCGTGGCAGCGATCGTGGTCTTGCCGACACCCCCCGACCCGGCGACCAGGATCATCTCGCGACTGGCGAGGAGGTTGTCGAGCTCGCTCACCGCCCAGCCCTCCGTGCGTTCGCCGGTGTGGGTTCCGGATCGAGTTCGTCGGTGAGCGCCTCGGCGACCAGCGACACCACCCGAGGACCCGAGGCCCTGGCGAACAGTTCGGGCACGACGACGATCGGCAGGTCATCGACCACCTCGGGGGCCCCTTCGATCCATGTGCGCAACCGATCGAGGTGGGTGGCACCCGTCGCACGCCGCGACTCCGTGAGACGGGCCGCGTCGACCACGCTGACGACGCCGGCACCGACGGCATCGACGAGGATCGGCATCGCCTCGTCGAGCCGATCGACCACGGCCTGCTCGCGGCGGTTGAACATCGCCGGCAGGACCCGGTTCGCGATCACCGCCGACGGGTGGGCTCCGGTTTCGGCGCGCAGGCGCGAGAGGAGTTCGATCGTCTCGGTCACCGGCATCTCCTCCGGCGTCGTCACCGCGACAACACCCGTACGGTTCGGGTCGTCGAGGATGTCGAGCATCCACTGGGTCTGGTCGCGCACGAGTCCCACCTGGACGAGATCCGCGATCACCCGCGGCGCCCCGATCTGGCTGACGATGTGTCCGCTGGCTTCGGCGTCGACGACGATCAGGTCGTAGTTGCGTTCGCGCACCTCCCAACAGAGCTTGCCGACACCGAGAATCTCCTTCACGCCGGGCGCGGCGTCGGCAACGAAGTCGAACGTCGACGCCAGCGGGCCGATGCGCCCCAGCAACGGGATGCGAACGAACAGCCGCAGGTATTCGCGCAACGAGTCCTCCGTGTTCATCGCCATCGCATACAGGTTCGGTGACACCTCGGTGGGCTCGAACTCCAGCTCACCGACGTCGAAGGCGTTGGCGAGTGCGCCTTTTGCATCCATCTCGCACACCAGCGTGCGACGTCCATGGTGGGCAGCAACCTCGGCGATTGCAGCCGCGACGGTGGTCTTGCCCACGCCGCCCTTGCCGGTGACCCAGAGCAGGTCGAGGTCGAGCAGCCCTGGCCGACCGGCGGGACCCAGATTCAGCCTCCGAAGCCGATCCGACGATCGCCATCGGCCGAGCCGAGCTCGATGTAGGCGATCTTCGCTGACGGGATGGCGACATCCTTGCCGCGCTTGTCGGTGATCCACAGCACGTCGCTCGCCCCGGCCAGCGCCGCCTCGACGCGTGACTTGAGGTCGTCGCGGTCAGCGTCTTCGGCGAGCTCGATGTTGATCTCGCGGGGGGCCTGGGTCACTCCGATGCGTACGTCCACGGAGCCACGCTACCCGCCGCCCGGCATACCGGTGGAGGCCCGACCGGTTACGCAGTGCCTGGCACCGCGTCACCGGTGGTGGTTCGACTACTCGGCGAGGGGGGCGAGCGCGTCGGCGAGTTCGTCGACGGTCCACTTGGTGGGTTGCTCGACGGTGTCGCCCATCTCCCACGAACGCACACGCTTGACCACGCCACCCTGCGCGAAGAACGTCTCGCCGGTGAACCGGCACGCCGTGCTGCTCAGATAGGCGACCAGCGGCGAGACGTTGGCCGGGTCCCACTCGTCGAAGACGCCGTCGCGCGGCGTCATGATCTCCTCCAACCCCGGCGTGGCGAGCGTGAGCCGGGTTCGGGCGCCCGGGGCGATGCAGTTGCTCTGCACGTCGTAGCGGGCGAGCTCCTTGGCCGCGATCTGGCTGAAGGTGGCGATGCCCGACTTGGCGGCGCCGTAGTTCGCCTGGCCCGGATTGGAGAAGAGGCCCGACGTGCTCGACGTGTGGACGAGGTTGCGGCGCTGGCCGCGTCCCGCCTTGTGCTCCTCGCGCCAGTACGCGGCCGCCCACCGTGTCGGCGCGAAGTGGCCCTTCAGGTGCACGGCGATGACCGCGTCCCACTCGGCTTCGGTCATGTTGACGATCACGCGATCGCGCAGGATGCCGGCGTTGTTCACCAGGATGTGGAGGTCGCCGAACTCGGCGATCGCCGCGTTCACCAGGCGCTGGGCGCCCTCCCAGTCGGCGACGTCGTCTCCGTTGGCAATCGCCTCGCCGCCCCTGGCGCGGATCTCGGCCGCAACCTCTTGCGCCGGTGTCGCGTCGCGGCCCTCGCCGTCATTGGCTCCCCCGAGGTCGTTGATGACGAGCCTGGCGCCCTCGTCGGCGAACAGCAGTGCGTGTTCTCGACCGATACCGCGTCCGGCACCGGTGATGATCGCGACTCGTCCGTCGAGTGAGGTCATGGTGGCTCCTTGTCGACCCGGTGACCGGCGGGCGCCGGACACGGTCACGGAACCGTAGCGATCCGGCATCGACCGAGTCGATTCCCGACCAGCGAACCCCACCGCCCCGCGCCAACTCCGAGCGATGAGCGAAAAGCCCGCATTGGGGCGGTTGGCTCATCGCTCGGTGCACGTCACGGCGAGTGATGAGCGACAAGCCCGTATCCGGGCGGATGGCTCATCGCTCGTGCGGATGGCTCAGAGGAAGATCAGGTCGACGGCGGTGCCGCGGGGGAACGTCGCTCCCGCCTGCACTTCCTCGCCGGCAATCGAGGCGGACACGAACGTGCCTTCGGTGGTGCCGAGCAGGCTGTTCTCGACGTAGCCGGCCGCGGCGAGGGTCTCCAGCGCCTGCGGGTAGGTCTGCCCGGTCAGGTCCGGGAACGCCACCAGATCAGGGCCCTTGGAGAGCTGGATCGTGACCGTGCCGCCGCGCTCGACGGGCGTCTCGGGGGCTGGGGTCTGCGTGACGACCCGGCCGACCTCGATGTCGTTGCTGAAGACGTCCTCACCCTGTTCGGTCACGAGCCGGAGGGCGTCGAGCGCCGCGGTCGCCTCCGCTGCAGTGAGGTTCGTGAGGTCGGGAGCGGGACGCGGCTCGGGTCCGAGCGACGCCGTCAGCACGATGGTGGTGTCGGGAAGCACCTGCGCCCCGGCGGTGAGCGCCGCGTCACCCTGCACCTGCCAGCGGATCACCGAGCCGGCGGGCACCTCCTCGGAGAACTCCGCGGGAGCTTCGATCGGGATCAGCCGGAGATCGGTCAGCGTGTCGACCGCCCCGGTCAGCGCCATGCCGGACAGCTCCGGCAACGTGCGCAGTTCGAAACCGTCGCTGACGACGATCACGAAGGTCTCGCCTTCGTCGAGCATCTCACCGGCGACCGGGACGGTGCGCACCACGTGATCGATCTCGGGCACGTCGTCGCTGCGCTCACGCTCGGTCTCGATCACCCAGCCGTTCCCTGCGACCTCGTTGCGGGCCACCGCTTCGTCGACGCCGGTGAGATCGGGCACCTCGTAGGACTTGGTGCGCACCAGCAACCAGCCGGCGTAGCTCAGCAGGGCAACGCCGACGAGCACGACCAGACCGAGGAGCAGGTACTTCCCCCACGGTCGCCGCGGCTGCTCCTCGTCGTACAGCATGCCCGACGGGGTCGGATCCACCGGTGGCGGAGCCAGAGAGGGCTCGACCGTCGGCACCGTCGCGGCGGACGCCGATGCGGCCGCGGCGGCCGCGGCGGGCATCTCGACCGTGCCGGGACCGCTGGTGCCCGTCGTTGCCGGGGTGTCGGTGTCGGCGGTCGTCTGCGAGGTGGCGGTCGCCGGATCCGCGGCCTCGGCCGATGGCTCGGTGGCCACCTGGACCGCACCGGTCGGGGGATCGGCCACATCGGTCAGCAGCAGCAGCGGGGCGCCCGGGCCGATCGTCGGCGGAACGTCCGTGTCGTCGGTGTCGTCGATGTCGTCGGCGTCGTCGGCGTCGTCGATGTCGTCGATCGCCACGATGCCGGTGCCGACGTGCCCGTCGTCGTCGTTCGGTTCGACGTCGGCCGGCACCCCGGCCTCGTCGGGAGCGGAGGGGTCCGGAGCAGAGGGGCCGGGAGCGGCGGTCGCACCAGCCGACAGCTCAGATTCGGCGGGAGCGGCGGTTGCGTCGGACGACAGCTCGGCCTCGTCCGTAGCGGAAGGCGCGGCCGCCGGCGGGGCGGCGGCCGGCGGCGGTGCGACACGGTTCGCGAGCGACGCGGCGAACAGGCTCGTGGCGAGCACCGGAATCGGCTCGGGTCGAGGAAGTGCCTCGGCCGCGGACACGAGCGCCCGTGCGAATTCACCAGCCGTCCAGCGATCCTCGGGATCGGGCCGGCCACCGCGTTCGAGCACAGAGGCGAGCGAGCCCATGTCGGCGGTGACCGGCATCAACTTGCCGACGCGTGCGGCCAGCGTCGACACGGTCGAGTCGCCGGCGAAGGGCACCTTGCCGGTGATCGACTCGATCAGGCACAGCGAGAGGGCGTACACGTCGGTCTTCTCGTCGACCTTCAGCCCGAGCGCCTGCTCGGGCGACGCGTAGCGCGCGACATGGGTGGCGACGGTCGCCGGCTCCGCCCACGCCTCGGCGCCGAGCAGCCGCGACATCGCCACGTCGGCGATGCGCACTCGCGCGTCCTCGCCGAACAGGATCTTCGACGGGGTGATCTCGGTGTGGACCACACCACGCGCGTGGGCGGCCTCGAGCGCCCGGCACGCCTCGAGGCCGACGACCAGGGCCTGGGACGGTGCGAGCAACCGGCCCCGATCGAACAGGTCACGCAGACTGCCGCCGCCGAGGTACTCCACCACCCAGTACAGCGTGGATTCGCCATCGAGTTCGGTCTCGCCCCAGCCGAGCACCGAGGCGATGTTGGGATGCTTGAGCGACAACGCGATCTCGACCTGGCGGCGGAAGGCCTGCCGGAACGCCGACGTGACCGCCAGCTCAGGGCGCACGATCTTCACCGTCACGGGGCGGTCTGCCTCCGTGTCGATCGCCTCGACGATCACCGTGTTCGCGCCCGCGGTCACGACGTTGTCGATGCGGTATCGGTCGCTCAGCACGCGGCCGGCCAGTGTGCTCACGCCGGTGGGGGTCGGGTCAGGTGTGTCGGGATCCACAGCGGGCGAAACGCTATCGGGTGAGCAAGTTGCGTGGAGGGCGGGCATCATGGAGTCCGTGACCGACCACGACGCTGCCACCGTCGACGATCTCGTTCCTGCGCCCCCCGACGACCTCGCCCCCCGCACGGAACCGGCGACTGCGGCAGAACCGCCCAAGCGCCGCATCGACCGGGGCCTGCTGATCGCCAGCCTGGTGATCGCTTTCGGTCTCGTGCTCGTGGGCTTTGCGTTGACCACGGCACTGACCGGCAATGACGGCGTCGATCGGCCCGAGGCCATCGAGTCGCTGCAACCGGTCGAGAACGCTGTGCAGGTGCTCCAGCAGGAACGCGTGGTGGTCGACCTCGTGGCCGGCTACGAGGGCCGGCTCGTGATCGACGGCATCGAGTTGCCGACGACGGTGATCGGCCAGTCCGACGTCGACCCCTTCGAACAGCCGGCGCCCGGCGAGCAGATCGATCTCCCCACCACGGCCGTGTTCGATCCGGGCAACGCCGTGCTCTCGTTCCAGCCGGTCGAGGGGGCGCTGATCGAGTCGTTCACCCAGGGCATCCACGAGGTCCGCGTCATCTACTGGCGGATCGAGGAGGGCCCCGAGCAGGCGCTCAGCTATCGCTGGGAGTTCAACGTCATCTGATCTGTTGCGGTCAGGCTCGCTCGAGTCGTTCGAGTCCGATCGTTCAGGCAGACGGCAGTTCGCCGGTCTCCAGCACGTGCTCGAATCCGGCCTGGTCGAGGATCGGCACGCCGAGCGTCTCGGCCTTGGTGAGCTTGCTCGCACCGGGCGACTCGCCCACGACGAGGGCGAACGTCTTCTTGCTGACGCTGCCCGGGCTCTTGCCGCCCCGTGACGTGATCGCCTCCTCGGCCTGTTCACGGGTGTAGTCGGCCAGCGTGCCGGTGACCACGACGGTCCGGCCCTCCAACGTCTGGGGCGTCGCCGCACGCGCCGCTGCGGCCGCTTCTGCGGCTTCCGGATCGCCGAAGTTGACGCCGGCGGCGCGCAGACGGTCGATGTAGGCACGGTTGGTCTCCTGCTCGAACCAGCTGACGATGGTCGTCGCGATCACCTCGCCGACGCCGTCGACCGCAGCCAACTCCGCCACCGACTTCGACATGATGGCGTCGAGCGTGTGGAACTCGTTCGTCAGCGCAAGCGACGCCGCCGGGCCGAGGTGGCGCACGCCGAGCGCAGTCAAGAGCTTCGGCAGCGGGCGCTGCTTCGACTTCTCGATCTCGTCGACGAGGTTCTGCGCGCTCGTCGGGCCCACGCGGTCGAGTTCGACGAGCTGCTCCACGGTGAGCGAGTAGAGGTCCGCCGGGTCGCGGACGAGCTCGGCAGCGGTGAGCTTCTCGACCATCTGTTCGCCGAGCCCCTCGATGTCCATGCCGCCACGAGAGGCGAAGTAGGCGATCTTCTGGTCGCGCTGGGCCGGGCAGTCGGGGGCGACGCAGCGCGTGTCGGCCTCACCTTCGGGCCGCACCAGCGGGTTGCCGCAGCGCGGGCACCGAGTGGGGAACACCCACGGCGTGCTGCCCTCCGGACGCAGCGACAGCACCGGACCGACCACCTCGGGGATGACGTCGCCCGCCTTGCGGACCACGACCGTGTCGCCGGGCCGGACGTCCTTGACCGCCACCTGATCCTGGTTGTGCAGCGTCGCCATACCGACCGTCGAACCGCCGACGAAAACCGGTTCGAGCACGGCGAACGGCGTGGCGCGCCCCGTGCGCCCGACCGAGACCATGATGTCGCGCAGCAGGGTCGTGCGTTCCTCGGGCGGGAACTTGTATGCGATCGCCCATCGGGGCGCTCGGGACGTGACGCCGAGCCGCTCGCGCTGCGCGATGTCGTCGAGCTTGATGACGACGCCGTCGATCTCGTAGTCGAGGTCGTGGCGATGCTCTTGCCAGTACAGGCAGTGGGCGGCGACCTCGTCGATGGTCGTGAAGGTGCGAACGTACTCGTTCACCGCGAAGCCGAGCCCGGCGGCGAACTCCAACATGGCGACATGGCTCGTGACCTCCGGGCCTCCGACCACTTCGCCGAGCTGATAGCTGAAGAACGACAGATTGCGGGTGGCGGTGATCGCCGGGTCCTTCTGCCGCAGACTGCCTGCTGCGGAGTTGCGGGGATTGACGAACGTCTTCTCCCCGGCGGCGGCCGCGCGCTCGTTGAGCTGCTCGAAACTCGACCGGGTCATGTACACCTCGCCGCGCACTTCGACCACCGTCGGCGCCTGCTGCGGGAGCGCGTGCGGCACATCGTCGATCGTGGCGACGTTGGCGGTGACGTCCTCCCCCACGCGCCCGTCACCGCGGGTCGCTGCCTGCACGAAACGGCCGTCCTCGTACCGCAGACTGATCGCGAGGCCGTCGAACTTCAACTCGCACACGAACGTCGGAATCGCCCCGTCGAGCCCCTTCACCACCCGGTCGGCCCACGCGCCCAGCTCGTCGGCGTCCATCGCGTTGTCGAGACTCATCATCGGCACCCGATGGGTGACCGGCGCGAACGCGGTGCTGATCGCGGCGCCGACCAGTCCGGTGGGTGAGTCGTCGGAGGCGAGATCCGGATGGTCCGCCTCCAGCCGGCGGAGTTCGCGGACCAGAGCGTCGTACTCCGCGTCGCTGATCTCCGGGTCGTCGAGCGTGTGGTAGCGCTCGTTGTGATAGGCGATCTGAGCTCGGAGTTCGTCGACGCGCGCGGCAGGAGCGGCGGCGGACGCGGCGTCGTCGGGATGCGCGGTCATCGTCGTACGAGGCTACGACGTGGAGTGTTCCGGCGTGGTCGTCAGGCGCCGAGGGCGAACCGGGTGGCGGCCGACTGGTCCTGCACCCGTTTGCCGACGTCGGCGGTCAACCGGGCGATCCGCCGCGCGACCGACACCGAGTGCCGGGCCAACCCGCACTGCGGCGTGACGATGCTCTGACGACGCAGCAGCACCGGGTCGCAACCGAGTTGCACGAGTGCACACCACAGATCGCTGAGCGCACGCCACGGGCGTTCGGAGGTCGACGGCACCGGCCCGTCGGTGGGCGACACGCCCCACGCGATCACGCCGCCGTCGGTGAGGAACCTGGTGAGGTATCCCACCCAGTCGACCAGTTCCGGTGCCACCGGCACCGAGATCACGTTGGGTCCCGAGGCCAGCAACGTCGCGACATCGCACGGTGCGCAGCAGTGCACGCCGGTCAGCGTGGTCGCCGGGAGTGCTGCCATCGCACTCGACATCCGGTCGATCGCCTCGTCGGGAGGGATCGGGAAACCGGGGTTCATCAACTCGGCGAACCAGGGCTCGTCGAGCACCACCATCTGACGTGAATTCGGCAGCGCCTCGGTGACGACGGCCGAGAGCGCCGCCAGGCGATCACGGACGATCGAGAGCGCCAGGTCGAACGCCGGCGCTCGATCGAGGCCGGCTCGGTGGAGGGCGACACCGAGCGTGACGGGCCCGACGAACTGCCACTTGACCGCCGCGCCGTCGAGGTGCACTTTGGCAGCGAGATCGAGGAAGCCCCGCAGCCCCGCGAACGCATCGCGTTCGATGTCGGTGGCGACGGTGGCGTGCAGCTTCAGCGACGAGGGGTCGACGGCGATGCTGCCATCGGCGTCGAGGTGGACGCCCTGCACACCGACGAGGGCCTGCGCGAGCATCAGTTCGTCCGACGAACGGCGAGGCAGCGACGGGATGGTCGCCACGTCGAACTCGCCGATCGCGAAGGCGGCCGCGGCGGCCGCATCGGTGTGCGGAAGGCTGCCGACACCTGCGGTGGCACCATTGGCGAGGACCGAGCGCGTGGTCGTCAGCGCTCGGACCCCGGCTTCTGTTCCGCTCACGACACACCTCCCATCGGTGGCTCCCCCATCACTCTGCCAGGCCGGCCGATACCGAACTGTGATCTCTGCATCGTGCCACGCTGCATGTGGCACGGCCGAATCCAATACCCCCCGTTTCCAGGTGCCAACGGTCACCCCTCTGCGACCGTTCCACGCCATCGCCGGCTCGCGCAACCGTTCGTCGACGCGTCCGTCGTGGCGGACAGAACCGCCGCGAACCGCCGGTTCTGCGGCAACCTGTGGGAATGTCGACACCCGACGAAACGCTCGATCGACTCGCTCGCGTGACGCCGTGGGTCGCACGGATCGCCTGGATCGTCGTCGCGGTCGCCGGCGGCAGCGCGGTCGAGTCGGCGCTCGACGGTCGCAGCTCGGCGGTCGCGTGGACGGCGGCGATCGGTGGTTGGGGCCTGTGGGCCGTCGCCGCCCTCGGATTGGCGATCGCCTCGGTGTGGTCGTTGACGGTGGTGCGGGTGGTGGTCCCGCTGGCACTCGTGGCCACCGTGGCCTCCGGCCTGGGCGGCGCACCCGCGATCGACCTCGTCGTGCTGGGTGGTCCGGCGATCGTCGCGGTGGCGGCGGTGATGACCGCCGAATTCGGCCGCCAGTACGTCCAGGCGTCGGCGTACGGCGACGAGGAGCGGTTCCCGTTGCGTGTCCCGGTCGGCGCGGGACTCGCCGCGGTCGTCGCCTGGCTACTCTGGGCAGCTGCGTTGATCGCCGGACCGTTGCTGGTCGCCGCCCAGTCGTGGATCGCCGGCGTGCTGCTGTCGGTGCTGGCGATCGCCGGCGTCGTGCTGCTCGGGCCGCGGTGGCACCGGTTGTCGAAACGCTGGTTCGTGCTCGTCCCCGCAGGTGTCGTCGTGCACGACCCCGTCGTGCTGGCAGACACGTTTGCGTTGCGCACCGCTCAGGTGGCCGCGATCGGGCTCGCCCCGGCCGACACCCAGGCGGCCGATCTCACCGGCCCCGCCAGCGGCTACGCGGTCGAGATCACCACGTCGGAATCGGTGACCACGGTGTTCGCGTTCACGCCGGCGGAACCGAACGGCAAGGCGATCCACCTGCGGTCGTTCCTGATCGCTCCGAGCCGACCGGGCCGTGCGCTGCGCTCGGCTCGCGCTCGCGGCCTTCCCGTGTCGTGAGCACCGGTGTGCGAACGGGCAGCCGTCAGCGGCAGATGCCGCCGCCGAGGACGCGTGTGTCGGTGACGTCGTAGGCGACGACGCTCTGGCCGGGAGCCACCCGGCGTTGGGGCTCATCCCACTGCACGACGATCGAGTCGTCGTCGTCCACCGTGATCGTGGCCGGCAGTGCACGACCGTGGGCGCTGCACTGCACGAGAGCGGGGCCGTCGACGGCCTCGTCGATCCAGCTCATCCGATCGACGACGATCCCGTTGCGCAACAGATCGTGGTCCGCGCCGACGGTGACGGTGGCCGACTCCGCATCGACGTCGAGCACGTAGCGCTTGGGTCCGCCGCCGGGAAGCCCGATGCCCTTGCGCTGGCCGACCGTCACCAGCTCCACCGACTCGACCTCGCCGAGGCGGTTCCCGTCGACGTCGACGACGGTGCCCGGACGGAACGCGATGCGCTCGCCGAGGAACGAGGTCCGTCCCCCCGTCGAGGTGATGAAGCAGACGTCCTGGCTGTCGGGCTTGGTGGCGGTGCGCAGGTCGATCGACGCCGCCAGCGCTCGCAGATCCGCCTTCTGCATGCCACCGACCGGGAACATCGTGCGGGCGAGCTGGGCCTGATCGAGCATGTGCACGACGTAGCTCTGGTCCTTGGCGACGTCCGAACCACGCTCGAGCGTGTACCGGCCGTCGGGGCCGCGGCCGATGTTGGCGTGATGGCCGGTGGCGACGGCATCGAAGCCCAGGAGCTCGGCGCGCTCGGCGAGGCGGGCGAACTTGACCGACCGGTTGCACTCGATGCACGGGTTCGGGGTGATCCCGCGAGCGTGCGCATCGACGTAGGGCGCCACGACGCGCTCGTCGAAGTCGTCACCGAAGTTGAACACGAGATGATCGATCCCGAGCTGCTGGGCGACGCGCCGGGCGTCGTCGACGTCGGACACCGAGCAGCAACCGGTGTCGCTGTCGCCGCCCCACAGCTTCATCGTGACGCCGACGACCTCGTGGCCGGCGCGCTGCAGCAGCAGTGCGGCCACCGACGAGTCGACCCCGCCGCTCATCGCGCACATCACCTTCACGACGCGCTCGCGATCGTCGTGCGGCGCAGCCGGTCGACCGAGGCGCCGATGACGTCGATCGCCCGTTCGACGTCGCTGGCGGTCGTCGTGTGCCCGAGCGTGAGTCGCAGCGCGCCGAGCGCTGTCGACCGCTCGACGCCCATCGCCGCCAGCACGTGCGACGGCTCCATCGCTCCGCTCGCGCACGCCGAGGCCGCCGAGGCGCACACGTCGGCCTCGTCGAGCAGGAACAGCAATGCCTCGGACTCGATGCCGGCGATGCACAGATGTGCCGATCCGGCGACTTTGTGCTCGGGAGGCACCGTCTCGACGACGCCGTCGAGCCGATCGCGCAGGCCGGCCACCAAGGCGTCGCGCAGGTCTGCGAGCCGGAGGTTCTCGCCGTTGCGATCGCGATCGGTGAGGTCGAGAGCGACGGCGGCAGCGACGATGCCGGCGGTGTTGTGCGTGCCGCTGCGTCGCTCGCGCTCCTGGCCGCCACCGACGATCAGCGGGTCGACCTTCGGACCGCCTCGCTCGACGAGCACGCCGACGCCCTTGGGGCCACCGAACTTGTGTGCGCTGAGGGAGAGGAGATCGACGTGAGGTGTGACCGTTCGCAGGTCGAGCCAGCAGGCGGCCTGGACGGCGTCGGTGTGCAGCAGCGCCGCCGGAGCGTGGCGTCGCACCACCTCGGCCACCTCGGCGATGTCGGTGACGGTGCCGACCTCGTTGTTGACCGCCATCACGCTGACGATCGAGACGTCGGGTGTGGCGTTCAGCACCGCGGCGAGTTCGTCGAGATCGACCCGGCCGAACCGGTCGACACCGACGATGCGTCCGGCGTCGCCGAGGTGTTCGACGACGTGCAGCACGGCGTGGTGCTCGACGGCGGGACACACGGCCACACCGCCGCGGCGGGCGATCGCCCCGGTGACCGCCATGTTGTCGCTCTCGGTGCCGCAGCCGGTGAACACCACCTCGTTCGGGTGGCAGCCCACGACACGGGCGACAGTGTCACGAGATTCGTCGACCGCCTGGCGCGCACGACGGGCGAAGCGGTGCGAGCCCGAGGGGTTCGCGTACAGCTCGGTGAAGTACGGCACCATCGCCTCGACCGCCTCGGCGCGCATCGGCGTCGACGCCGCATGGTCGAGATAGGTGATCGCCGGTTCCGTCACCCACCCGACGCTACCGATTGCACCAGGAGTCCGACCCCTGGCGCAGCCGCGGCGGCATAACCTCAGGGGCGTGCGGGGATACGACCATCGTTCGTACGGCGACGGGTTCGCCGATGTGTACGACGACTGGTACGCCGACGTCACCGACGTGACGGCCACGGTGCAGCGCATGCTCGAGCTCGCCGGCGACGGCGGCCGAGTGCTGGAGCTCGGCATCGGCACCGGGCGGCTCGCGGTACCGATGGCGAACGCCGGACTGCGCGTGGTCGGCGTCGATGCCAGCGACGCGATGCTCGCCCGGCTCCGCGCACGCGATGGCGACGGGCGGGTCGAGGCGATCCTCGGCGACATGACCGATCTGCTTCCCGACGGACCCTTCGACGCGGTCCTGATCGCCTACAACACGATCTTCAACCTGCTGGGCGACCACGATCAGCCCCGCCTGTTCCGTCGCGTCTCCGAGCGGCTCGGACCGACGGGCGCCTTCGTCGTCGAGGCGTTCGTCCCCGACGTCCGAACAGGCGACGGATCGTCCGAGGTGACGGTGCGCTCGATGGCAGTCGATCACGTCGTGCTCTCGGTCTCGGTGAACCGTCCCGACGAGCAGCGGTTCGAGGGGCAGTTCGTGCAGCTCACGGAAAGCGGCGGCGTCCGTCTTCGCCCGTGGTCGATCCGTTGGGCGACGCCCGCACAACTCGACGACATGGCCGCTGACGCCGGGCTGCACCTCGTCGAACGGAGCGGAGACATGGCAGGCGCCCCGTTCACCGACGACAGCCGTCAGCACGTGTCGGTGTACCGACGAACGGACGGCGGATGACGCCGCCGAAGTTCGGTCTCGGCGTTCCCAACGGCGGCGACTTCGCCGACCCGGCCCGCCTCGCCGCGCTCGCCCGCAGCGCCGAAGCCTCGGGCTGGGACGGCTTCTTCCTGTGGGACCACGTGATCCGTCGCCGGCCGTGGCAGCCGATGGTCGATCCCTGGGTGACGCTTGCCGCCGTCGCCGTTGCAACCGAGCGGATCGTGCTCGGACCGATGGTCACCCCGCTCGCCCGACGGCGGGTGTCGGTGGTCGCCCGGCAGTCGGTCACCCTCGACCGCCTCGCCGGCGGGCGTCTGCGGCTGGGGGTCGGACTGGGCGCTCCCGACGACGAGTTCACACGGTTCGGCGAGGACGCCGACCCCAAGCGCCGGGCGCTGATCCTCGACGAGTCCCTCGAGGCGCTGCAACTGCTCTGGTCGGGCGAGGCCGTGTCGTACCGGGGCGAGGTCGTGGTGATCGACGACGTCGAGTTCCGGCCCACGCCGGTGCACGGACGGATCCCCATCTGGGTCGCCGGCGGCTGGCCCGGCGGCGCACCGTTCCGTCGGGCGGCGCGGTTCGATGGCGTCTGGCCGGTCGCCAGGGCGGGCGGCTACCTGACCGTCGACGAGTTCGCCGACTGCGTCCGTACCGTCCAGCGCCTGCGCGAGAACCCCGACGAACCGTTCGACGCCTGCTTCGTCGACCGCAGCCCGGCCGGGGGCGACGAGGAGACCACCGACAAACTCGGCCGACTCGCCGACAGCGGAATGACGTGGTGGATCGACTCGCTCGACGACCCGACCGTCCCCTTCGACCAGCACCTCGCCCGCGTCCACGCCGGCCCCCCGGCCTGACCATCGCATCCCCTCCCTCCGCAGTCGCTTCCCCTCCCTCCGCGACCGCCGCCTCCCTCCCGAAATTTGTGCAGAACCGTGTCACGGGCGGTCGGATCCGCACATGTTTCGGGATGTCAGACCGCCTCACCCGGAATGTGTGCGGATCTGACCGCCCATGACGTGATCGGGCACATTTTTCGGTGATGCGGGGGATGCTGATGCCGGGTCGCTGATGCCGGGCGGTCGTCGGGGGCGAGGCCCGTTCGGGCCGGGGCCGCTCCGGCGGGGGGCCGGGTCAGAAGGAGTGGTAGCCGCCGTCGATGGTGATCACGTCGCCGGTGTGGTAGCTGGAGGCCCGGCTGGCCAGGTAGACGGCGAGACCGCCGAAGTCGTCGGCGGTGCCCCAACGGCGCATCGGCACGCGCGGCAGCACGTTGGAGACGAACTTGTCCCAGCCGAACGCGCCCGCGGTCATGTCGGTCTCGATCCACCCGGGCAGCACCGAGTTGCAGCGGATGCCGTGTCGGGCGTGTTGCACCGCGATCGCCTTCATCATCGAGTTCACGCCGGCCTTCGACGCGCCGTAGTGCTGGCCCGACTGTTGCCCGAAGAACGCCGATCCCGACGTGGTGAACACGATCGAGCCACCGGCCTCGTCGCCGTCGGTGTGGCGGGCCACCATGTGCTTGGCGGCCTCGCGAGCGGTGAAGAACGCGCCGTCGAGGTTGACCCGCATCACCCGGCGCCACTCATCCGACGTCATCCCGACGAAGCTCGGCGCCTGACCTCCGACACCGGCGTTGACGAAGCACGAGTCGATGCGGCCGAGCTCGCCGACCGTGTCGGCCATCGCCTGCGTCACCGCATCCTCGTCGCCGACGTCACACACGATCGACAGCAACTCGACGTCATGGCGCCCGAGCTGCTCGACTGCTGCGTCGTTCTTGTCGGGATTGGTGCCCCAGATCGCGACGTCGGCGCCGTGTGCGGCGAGCGCATCGGCCATTCCGAGTCCGATGCCGCCGTTGCCGCCGGTGACGAGCGCCACGTGGCCGGTGAGGTCGAACGGGGATCCAGCGGGGAGCGTCATCCGGCCGACCGTACCGGCCCGTCACGCACCGACCCGGCAGTGGAGATAGCGTCGCAGGTGCATGTATCTGGAGCGAGTCCGCCAACCCGCCGATCTGCGGGACCTGTCGTACGACGAACTTCGCGATCTCGCCGGCGAGATCCGCGACTTCGTCGTGTCGGCGGTGTCGGACACCGGGGGCCATCTCGGCTCGAACCTCGGAGCGGTCGAACTCACCCTCGCGCTCCACCGGGTGTTCGACTCTCCGACCGACGCCATCCTGTGGGACACCGGCCACCAGGCCTACATCCACAAGATCGTCACGGGGCGCCAGCAGCGCTTCGAGCAGCTACGCCAGCAGGGCGGGCTGTCGGGCTATCCCAGCCGGGAGGAGTCCGAGCACGACTACATCGAGAACAGTCACGCCTCCACCGTGCTCTCCTACGCCTACGGCATGGCGGTCGCGCGCGACCTGGGCACCGACTCGCACCGCCACATCGTCGCCGTGATCGGCGACGGATCGCTGACCGGCGGCATGGCGTACGAGGCGATCAACAACATCGGCCACGGCGACAAACAGGTCATCATCGTGCTGAACGACAACGGCCGGTCGTACGCACCGACGGTGTCGATGCTGTCGGCCAGCGCACAGAGTCGAGACGTCCAGGCCAACCATCCGAGCGTCACCGACCGGGTGGCCGACAAGTTGTCGCATGCGCTCACCGACATCCGGACCAATCCGGTGTACGTGCGTCGCCAGCGCCGACTCGAGGAGTTCCTGCAGCACCTGCCGGTGGTCGGAAATCAGGCCGGGTCGGCAATGGATGCATTCAAGGCGGGCGTGCGCGAGTTCCTGCAACCGCCGTCGTTCTTCGAGGCGCTGGGGGTGCGGTACGTGGGTCCGTTCGACGGCCACAACGTCGAGGAGATGGAGCACGCATTCCACAATGCGATCGAGCTGGCCGCCGACGGTCCGATCCTCGTGCACGTCCTCACCCAGAAGGGCCGCGGCTACTCGCCCGCCGAGGACGACGACGAGAAGCACCTGCACGACGCCCCCGTCTTCGATCCGCTCGTGGGCCCGCCCAAGGCCGTCTCGACGGGCTACACGCAGGCCTTCGCCGAGGCAGTCCTCAAGGAGGCGGAGGCCGACAGCCGCATCGTGGCGATCACGGCGGCGATGCCGGGACCGACCGGCCTGCTGCCGTTCCAGGAACGGTTCCCGGATCGCTTCTTCGACGTCGGGATCGCCGAGCAGCACGCGGTCACCGGTGCGGCCGGCATGGCGATGGGCGGTCTGCGCCCGGTCGTCGCGATCTACTCGACGTTCCTCAATCGGGCCTGGGACCAGGTCGTGTACGACGTGGCCCTGCACCGGCTGCCGGTGATCTTCTGCCTCGACCGCGCTGGTGTCACCGGCCCTGACGGCGCGAGCCATCACGGCGTGTACGACATGGCGCTCCTGTCGAAGGTGCCCGGCATGCGGGTGCTCGCCCCGTCGAGCGCCCAGGAGCTCGCGCAGATGCTGCACGACGCGATGGACCTCGTCGAGGCCGGTCCGATCGCGATCCGCTATCCCCGTGGCGCGGCGCGCCAGGTGCCCGAACACGAAGTCGGCTCGGGCCTCTCGGCCCGCAAGGCTCGCCAGGGCGCCGGTACCTGCATCATCGCCGTCGGCAAGATGCTCGAGACCGCCGAGAAGGCCGCCGCCACGCTCGCCGACGACGGCAGCGAGGTCACCGTCTGGGACGCACGGAGCTGCGCCCCCCTCGACCCGGCGATGATCGCCGACGCCGCGGCACACGACCGTGTCGTCACCATCGAGGACGGTATCCGAGAGGGCGGCATCGGCATGGCGATCGCCGATGCGGTGTGTGCGATCGACCAGTCGACCCACACCGACGTACTGGGTCTGCCCACCAAGTTCATCCCGCACGATCCGAAATCCGGTGCGATCCTGGCGCGATTCGGCCTCGACGCCGACGGCATCGTGTCGCTGATCCGCAACTCCTGACGCCACTTCGGATCGGCCTGCGCAACTCCTGCGTCCGAGCCGACAACTCCTGATCGGTCCGCCACGGCGCCGACCTACGCTCCGCTGATGATCTTCTCGCCGTTGCGAACCGAACGGCTCCTGCTGCGGCCGATGCGACCCGACGATGCCGAGCCGCTCGCCGACCGCCGGAGCGATCCGGAGGTGGCCCGCTACCAGAACTGGACCACGCCCTACCCGATCGAACGGGCGCAGGCCATGGTCGCTGACATCGTCGCGATGGACGGACCGGCCGACGGCGAATGGTGGATGCTCACGATCGCCGGCCCCGACGACTCGACCGTGCATGGCGATCTCGTCGTCCACCTCACATGGCAGGGCCGCACGGCCGAGATCGGCTACACCCTCGCCCCTGACGCCTGGGGACAGGGCTACGCGATCGAGGCCGCGACCGAACTCGTGCGGTACCTGTTCGACGACCTCGGTGTGACACGGGTCGAAGCGTCACTCCACCCCGACAATCCGGCATCGGCGATGGTGCTGGAGCGCATCGGGATGCGCTTCGAGGGGCACACCCGATCCTCGTTCTGGCTCGATGACGACAACAGCGACGACTGGATCTACGGCATGATCCGGTCCGACTGGGACGCCTGGCAAGCCCGGCTGCGCCACCGACCGGATTCAGTCGAGTTGGTCGAGATCGACGCCGACAACCGGCGTGCCGTCACGCAGCTGGCGACCCACCGATCCCAGGAACGCTTCGTCGCACCGGTGATGCAGTCGCTCGCCGAGGCGCTCGTGCCGCCGGTGCAGAACGGCGTGACCGTCGCCCCGTGGTACCGAGCGGTGGCCGCCGACGGCGAACTGGCGGGCTTCGTGATGCTGGCGCGGTCGCAGCACGGCGCGCCGGAGCCCTGGCTGTGGCGACTGCTCGTCGACCGGATGCACCAGCGGCGTGGGATCGGTTCGCGGATCATCGACCTCGTCGTCGAGCAGTGCCGCGAGTGGGGCGACGCCACGCTGTTGACGTCGTGGAGGCCCGGCAAGGGGTCGCCGGAGCCGATGTACCTGGCGCGGGGATTCGTGCCCGCCGGCGACATCGACGACGGCGAGATCGTCGGCCGCCTTCAGCTCCACTGACGCTCAGCCGAACGCGGCGACAGCGGTGCGGCGAGCACCGGCCCGGCGGCATCGGCGCGTAACGTGCCGGTGTGAGCCCTGATCCCTACGCCGCCTACACCCATCTCCGAATCGAGCGGCCGAGCGACGGCGTGCTGTTGATCACCCTCGACGATCCACAGCGTCTGAACGCGACGGGTGCCGACATGCACATGCAGCTGTCGCGTGTCTTCCGCACCATCGACGACGACCCGACGGTACGAGCCGTCGTCGTCACCGGCGCAGGGACGGCGTTCTCCGCCGGCGGTGACCTCGACTGGATCGCCGAGCAGGTCGGCGACTACGCGCAGACGATCCGTGTGATGCGCGAGGCGGGCGACATCGTGCGCACGATGATCGACTGTGACACACCGATCGTGTCGGCGATCAACGGGGTAGCCGTCGGCGCCGGTCTCGCCGTTGCGCTGATGGCGGACGTCAGCATCATCGACGAAGCGGCACGTCTCACCGACGGCCACATCCGCCTCGGCGTCGCCGGTGGTGATCACGCCGTCGCGATCTGGCCGCTGTTGTGTGGCATGGCGAAGGCGAAGTACTACCTGTTGACCGCCGACTTCCTCGACGGGCGCGAGGCCGAACGGATCGGGCTCGTGTCGCGAGCCGTCCCCGCCGGCGACGTGCTGCCGACTGCGATGGGCGTGGCGGAGAAGCTCGCCGCCGGACCGGTCGACGCCACGAGGATGACCAAACGCGCCCTCAACCACTGGCTCCGTCAGGCGTTGCCCAACTTCGAAGCGTCGCTGGCCTACGAGATGCTCAACTTCCTGGGTCCCGACGCCGCCGAGGGCCTGGCGGCGTTGCAGGAGAAGCGGCAACCCGACTTCCGCAGCGCCGAGGACCCCAGGTTGTCGTCGTGAGAGACGTCGAGGACCTCGACCTCTCGCACGACCTGGCACTGGCACTCGACGTCGCCGACGCGGCCGACGCGTTCACGCTCCCGCATTTCCGCGAGGCGGATTTCACCGTCGACTGGAAGCAGAACCGGACCGAGGTCACCGAGGTCGACCGACGTGCCGAGACGCTGATCGTCGATCGGCTGGTCCACGAGCGGCCGCGGCACGGCGTGTTCGGCGAGGAGCACGGCGTGGCCGGTGACCCTCAGTCGCCCTGGCGGTGGGTGATCGATCCGATCGACGGCACGTCGGGATTCGTCCGCGGCATCCCGATCTGGGCAACGCTGATCGCACTGACGCACCCGGAGCGCGGCGCCGTGATGGGTGTCGTGTCGGCGCCGGCGCTCGGCAGACGCTGGTGGGGCGGACTCGGCCTGGGCGCCACGATGAGCGTGTTCGGCGAAGAGCGCCCGATCGTGGTGTCGACCGTCGACGACCTCGCCGAGGCGCAGGTGAGCATCACCCACAACCGCGGCTGGGATGCGCTCGGGCTCACCGACGCACTCGTCCGACTGCAACAGCGGGCGCGACGCTCACGCGGCGTCGGCGACTTCTGGCAGCACATGTTGGTGGCCGAAGGAGCGATGGACGTCGCCGTCGACGCGGTCGGCGTGGCTCCCTACGACATCGCCGCCGTCAAACCGATCGTCGAGGCCGCTGGCGGCAGCCTCACCGACCGGTTCGGGGAACCCACGCACGAACACGAGACGGCGATCAGCACCAACCGCCTCCTCCACGAGATCGTGCTCGCCGAACTCCGCGACTGACGTTTCGCGCACGCCGGGCCGGAATCACAGCGGGTACCGTGACGGGCCATGTCGAGCGAGACGCCGTCGCCGTACGAGACCCCGCCGCGTTCCGACGTGGCACCGGAGACCTTGGCGATCACCGCAGGGCGGGCCGCCAGCGGTGCGTCGCTGGCGCCTGCGCTGTGGGCGTCGAGCACCTGGGAGTCCGACAGCCTCGACGACGCACACCGCCGCGCCACCTCGCTGCGTCACGACGGCTTCTACTCTCGCTATTCGAATCCGACCGTGCGGTCGTTCGAACAGGCGATCGCCGAACTCGAGGGGGCCGAGGAATCGCTGGCGTTCGCGTCGGGCATGGGGGCGGTCGCCTCCACGGTGTTCGCCCTGTGCTCGACCGGCAGCCACATCGTCACCCAACGCCAGCTCTACGCCGGGACGCTGGCCTTCCTGCAGGGTCCGTGCCGACGGATGGGCATCGACGTCACGTACGTCGACGTGGCGACACCGGGGGCGTTCGCTGCCGCCGTCGAACCGGGCCGCACGATGTTGGTGCTCGCCGAGACGCCGTCGAATCCACGCCTGGAGCTCGCAGATCTCGACGAGCTCGGGTCCATCAAGGGCCCGTTCACGATGGTCGACTCGACGTTCACCACCCCGCTCGGCCAGCAGCCACTCGCCCACGGCGTCGACATCTCGCTGCATTCGGCGACGAAGGGGATCGCCGGCCACAACGACGCGACCCTCGGCGTCATCTCCGGCGATGCCGATCTGCTCGGCGAGATCTGGGCCTACGCCGTGCTGCACGGCGCGACCCCGTCGCCGTTCGACGCACTGAACGCCCTGCGCGGCGTCCGCACGCTCGGGGTGAGGACGCGGCACCAGAACGAGACCGCCCGCTCGCTGGCGATCACGCTGGCGGATCACCCGGAGGTTCGGGCGGTGCACTATCCGGGGCTCGTCGAGCATCCCCAGCATGCGCTCGCCACCAAGCAACTGCGCCAGTACGGCACCGTGCTGTCGTTCGAGGTCGCCGACCGCGACACGGCGTCGGCGGTGCTCGGCCGGTTGCGCACCGCACGGGTCGCCACCTCGCTCGGCGGGCCGGAAACAATCGTGTGCCACCCCGCCACGTCGACACACGCCAGCCTCACCGCCGACGAGAAGCTCGCAAGCGGTGTCAGCGAAGGTCTGCTGCGCGTCTCGGTCGGTCTCGAAGATGCAGCCGACATCGTCGCCGACTTCGAACGCGCCCTCGAAACGCCGGCCTGAGAACCCTCACCGGTCCGCTGCGATCACTCGACGATCGGCAACGGCGACGGGCCGAACACGAACCAGTGCTCGAGGACGGCGTCGATGTCGGCGTCGGTCCCCGACCAGTCCGCGTCGCGGACCTGCTCGCGGCTCCGGCGCCCGAGGCGCGATCGGAAGAGTTCGAACCTGGTGGCGTCGCGCAATGTCACGGTGGAGGCGGACCCGATGTCGCCGGTCGTGACCGTCGAGCCGTCGACGAATTCGATGACCACCCGGACCGGCGCATCGACCGAGGCGAACGCCCGTGCGTCGACGATCGGGTTGCTGCGTGATCCTGGCCTGGCGAGCGCATGACGGATGTCGTGTTCGTGGCTGTGGCAGTCGATCGGCGGCCGAGGCTCCCCCATCGCGTCGATCGACTCGGCGACTGCGGGTGCCTGCTCGGACCATCGGGCGAGGAGCTCGTCGATGCCGGTGTCGCGATGCCGTTCGATCTGGGCGGCGGTCCAGGCCTCCCCCGCTGCGCCCTGCATGCGTCCGGCCAGCACATCGTCCGCAACGCCGGTCACGTGCGACAGGACATCACGGACGGTCCACGCCGGCGTGCACGGCACCGGAGTCGCCCACGCCGCCTCGTCGAGGGTGCGGGCGCACTCGGTGAACGAATCGACAGCGAACAGGTACCGCTCGGCAATGGAGAGTCGTTCCGACATCGACGCATGATCCCACACGATTCGATCGCATGCCGATGCGCGACACTGCCCGCATGGACACCGGAACGAATGCTGTGCCCAACATCACCCGTCATGACGATCGAGGTCGCTACGAGCTCGACATCGGCGGCGAGGTGATCTCCTTCGCCGAGTTCTCCCGGAACGGCGACGTGGTGACGATCCCGTACATCGAGACGGTCGTACGCCACCGCAACCGTGGCTATTCGTCGATGTTGATGGACGGGGTGATCGACGATCTCCGCCGCCACGGCCTCCAGGCCCGTGCGACGTGCCCGGTCGCTCGCGCCCACATCGTCACCCACGCCGCTGATCTGCTGGTGCGCTGAACGTGTGCCGCAACATCACCACCCTGCGCGGACTCGAGCCGCCGGCGACCTCGCAGGAGATCGAGGCCGGCGCGCGTCAGTACGTCCGCAAGATCAGCGGCGTGCAACAGACCTCCGCAGCGACCGAGGCAGCGTTCGAACGAGCCGTGGCCGAGATCACCGAGATCACCGCCCGCCTCCTGTCCGAACTCCCACCGAGGAAATCACCCCCGAAGACCGAACCACCCCTGCGCCGCGTCGCCAAACGCTGACTGTCACGCCCCCCGGCGAGGGAAGCGCCAGCGACGAGCCGGACGAGGCCGACCCCGATCGACCAACCACCAACACGCGGTGAGGCCGAGCAAGGGCTACGAATAGAAGGGGTTTTCGCCGGTGGAGTGGTCGGTGAGGTCGCGGACACGCTCGACGCCGTCGATGGCGTCGACGAGCATGGTCTGGACGCCGTCGAGCATGGTTTGCTTGCTCATCGAGCAGCCGTGGCAGCCGCCGCCCATCGTGAGATAGGCGGTGCCTTCGCCATCGTGGCCCACGTAGGTGACGAAGCCTCCGTGGGCGGCGAGGGCCGGGTTGACCTCGGTGGCGACCAGGGCGTCGATCTCGGCGGACAGCTCGTCGTCGGCGGTCAGGCCCTCGACCGAGGGGGCCGCAGGACGGTTCGGGTTGCGGATCACGAGACCCTGGGTGCTCGTGTAGTCGAGCGTGGCGCCCGTGAGCAGCGGTACGTCGGCGCCGGGAATGATCACCTTCATACCGTCGTGGGTGCGGACCTCGTCGGTGTATGCGGCGGTCAGGTACTCCTCGAACGACAGGTCGTAGCGGAACTCCTCGCCGGCATCCGATGCGATCGCCAACCGCAGTCCGAGCTTGTCGCCATCGACCTCGTCGTCGCGCAGCTCGCGCAGGTGGTCGAGCGCTTCGGGGGTGACGGTGATGATGGGCTCACTGGTGCTGGCTCCACCGGTCTCCGCGGCAAGTGCTTCGAGGGGACTCATGTTTTCGAGGCTACCGGCGGACCCCGCCGCGGGTGACGCCGTGCTGCCCGACGCCTCGTTTGCGGGCCGCCTCCGTCGCCTACTCTCGCCAGGTGACCGACGGCAGCCGCAAGGCGATCTTCGCAGCGTTCTTCGCCAACCTCGGGATTGCGATCAGCAAGTTCGTCGGGTTCCTGATCACGGGCTCGGCCAGCCTGCTGGCCGAGACGATCCACTCCGCCGCCGACACCGGCAATCAGCTGCTGCTGTTCCTCGGTGGCAGCAGAGCTCGCAAGGCGGCGACACCGGAGCATCCGTTCGGCTACGGCCGCGAGCGGTACTTCTGGGCGTTCGCGGTGGCGTTGGTGCTGTTCTCGATGGGTGGCATGTTCGCGCTCTACGAGGGCATCCAGAAGTTCCGCGATCCCCACGAGGTCGAGAGTCTCGGTGTCGCGATCGGCATTCTCCTCGTCGCGATCGCGTTGGAATCGTTCTCGTTGCGCACCGCCGTCAAGGAGTCGAACCACGTGAAGAAGCCGGGCACGGGCTGGTGGCGGTTCATCCGGGTGACGAAGCAGCCCGAACTGCCCGTGGTGCTGCTGGAGGACGTCGGCGCCCTCACCGGACTGGTGCTCGCCCTCGGGGGCGTGCTGATGGCCAACGCCACCGGCGATGCCCGTTGGGACGCCGTCGGCTCGATCAGCATCGGCCTGTTGCTGATCGTGATCGCCATCGTGCTGGTCGTGGAGATGAAGAGCCTGCTGATCGGTGAGTCGGCATCGGCTGACGCCCGCGCCGCGATCATCGGAGCGATCGAGTCGAGCCCGGACGTCCGCCGACTGATCCACATCCGCACGGAACACATCGGACCCGACGAGATCCTCGTCGGTGCGAAGGTCGAGTATTCGCCGACGCTGCGGACCGATCAACTGGTGGCAGCGATCAACACCACCGAGGACGCGATCAGGGCGGCGGAACCTGCGGCGACGGTGATCTACCTGGAACCCGACCTGCACCGCGCCGATCATCCGGACCTGGTGACGCCGGCAGAGTCGCCGGACGTCCACCGATGACCGAACGTTTCAGCGGGCGGGCGCTCGGGTTGACCGCGATGACCGTCGCCGTGGTGAGCTTCTCGACCAGTTCGTCGTTGATCAAGTGGTCGCAGTCGACCGGGTCGGTGATCGCGTTCTGGCGCATGATCGGTGCGGTCATCGGCTGGTGGGTGGTGATCTCCTTCATGCGGGTGAGGGCACACCGTCCTGCGCCCAGCGCTGCGACCTGGCGGCTGGCGATCGCGCCCGGCCTCGCCTTCGGGGCGAACATCGCACTGTTCTTCACGGCGATCACCAAGACGAGCATCGCCCACGCCGAGTTCATCACCGCGCTCACGCCACTCGTACTGCTCCCGGCGGGAGCGTTCTTCTTCGGTGAACGGCCGAACTGGACGGCGTTGCGGTGGGGTCTGGTCTCGATCGTGGGTGTCTCGCTCGTGTTGTTCTTCGGCCCGGAGCAGGGCGTGTCGTCGCTGTCGGGCGACGTGCTCATGATCGGCGTCATCTCGCTCTGGACGGTCTACCTGCTGACGTCGAAACGGGCCCGGGCGGCGGGAGCGGGCACGCTCGACTTCATGGCGTGCATGATGCCGATCGGCGTCCTCACCGCCGGCCCGATCGCGGCGATCATCGCCGGCTCGGACGTGTTCGGGTTGAGCGCCCGTGGCTGGCTCGTGGTCGCGATCCTCACACTGCTCACCGGCATGCTCAGCCACGGCTGCATCGTGTTCGCCCAGCAGCACATCCCGGTTGCGACGATCGGCATCATGCAGACGGCGCAGCCCGCCCTCGCGGTGTTCTTCGCGTTCCTGATCCTCGGCGAGGAGGTGCGGCTCCCGCAGGTGGCGGGCATGGCGCTGGTGATCACCGGGCTCGCCCTGTTCACGCTCGCGAGTTCACGTGCGGCGGCGCTCTCCACGCCGATCACACCGAGCGAAGCGGTCTGAGCGCCCGCACGAGCGGTCCCCGAGCCGTCGCTGGTCGTCGAATGCGGCGCTCGGCAATCCGTTCAGGAATCGAGCAGTGCGGCGAGGCGGCGGCGCCACTCCACCGACAGACGGTCGGCGCGGACGCTGACGGTGGCCGTCGGATCCAGCGGCAGCACACCGCCGATGCGTTCGAGCATGGTCCGGTCCTCGGCGCCGATCGCACGGTCGAAGGCGAGGAACTCCTCGGTCGACAGATCGTGGTCGTGGTTGCGCCACGACACGAACGTGAACAGCGACGTGACGTCGTCGACCGGCGTCGTACACAGCAGCAGGATGCGTTCGTGCCCGGTGCGCAGCCCTGACTCGTAGCACGTGTTCGAGCGCACGACGAACGGCAGGTGGAACGCCGTCGACATGCGCTGGCGGACGTCGTTGCCGTGCTCGTCGTGCACGTCGACCGTGTACCGGTATCCGATGAATCCACCGTCGAGCGGCTCGACGTTGAAGGGTGCGACGACGGGGTCCGTGTCCGGTCCGATCGTGCCGGCGTGGACGTACGGGAAATGTGCGATGTCACAGAAGTTGTCGACCATCCGGGTGGCCGACACGTGCCAGGCTTCGATGCCGGCAGCCACGCGGCGGAACGAGGGATCACTGTCCTGGGGGATCTCGGGCAGCACGAATTGCGGCGTTCCGGGACAGATCCACACCAGCCCGTACCGTTCTTGCACGGCCACGAGATGCAGGTTCGCCGCAGGGGGAATCGTCGCGCCGACACCCGATGAGGGAACGTCGACGCAGACACCCTCGGCGTCGAATGCCCAGGCGTGATACGGGCACACGAGGCAGCCGTTCGACATGCTGCCCTCGGACAGGGGCGCCTCGCGGTGCGGACAGCGATCCGCCGCCGCGGACACGGCGCCGTCGGGTCGCCGCCACAGCACGTACCGCTCGCCGAGCAGCGTCACGCCCAGCGGTGACTGGGCGACGTCGCCGGTGTCGGCCACGACGTACCACTGGTTTCGTAACGCCGGGTTCGCGCAGAACGACTCGGTGCGCAGCTCCATCCCGGCGAGCGTACCGATCCCGCCGAAGCCCGGCCGCGACGCGGGCCCATGGCGAGTCGGGTCGGGAAACTGCGTGATGGCGGTGATCGTTCACCTTCCGTTCAGAGGGATGTCGGCCGCTGCTGCGAAGATGGAGGCATGCGCATCCTGGTGACCAACGACGACGGCATCGACTCGATCGGACTGCACGTGCTCGCCCGGGCGGTCTGCGAACTCGACGGCGACCAGGAGGTCCACGTCATCGCCCCGGATCAGGAGTTTTCGGGCGCCGGTGCGGCGCTGGGCGCCCTGCACCTCATCCAACCGGAGGTCCGTCGGGCCCACATCGACGACTGCGCCGCCGACGCCTGCTGGAAGGTCAGTGGGCCCCCCGCCCTGTGCGTGATGTTCGCCCGCCTCGGGGCGTTCGGTCCCCCGTTCGACCTGATCGTCAGCGGCATCAACCCCGGCGCCAACGTCGGGCGGTCCGTCTATCACTCCGGCACGGTCGGCGCCGCGCTGACCGGACGCAACGGCGGCATCTCCGGCATCGCCGTCAGCCAGGCGGTCACCGGCTTCGGCGTGGAAGGACAGGGCTGGGACGAGTCGATCGCCACCCAGCACTGGGACAGTGCCGCCGCGGTCGCCAAGGTCGTCGCGCAGGCGCTGGTCGACGACATGCCGGTCGAGCCCGTCGTGGTCAACATCAACGTGCCCGACGTTCCGATCGAGCAGTTCGGAGCCTGGCACTTCGCCGAGGTCGGCACGGCGCCGCCCCGGTCGATGGCCGAGGCCACGCTGAAGCCGATCCCCGGCCACGAGGACGCCTTCACCGTCGAGATGGGGTGGGGCGGCACGGTCGAACTCGCGCCGGAGACCGACGGCGGCATCATCGAGCGCAACGACGTCGCGATCTCGTATCTGTCGCGTCTGGTCCACCACGATCGACCCGATCTCGGATCGATCGCCAAGTCGCTCGACGGCCTGCTGTCGTCCTGACGCGTCAGCCACCGGCCAGGGTGGCGACCGAGTCGAGCGGACCCAGCCCGTCGATCACGGCCACCCGCCCGTCGACCCCCCGGAACACGAGGCCCTTGTCGCCGGCGACGAAGACCCCCGAGCTGTCCGCGGCCCAGGCGTCGGGCGTGCGGACATCGCCCAGCTCGCCGGCGTCGATCGTGAAGCCGTCGGCCACGTCGACGATGCGGTTGCGTGGGCGCTCGCGGCGCCAGTCCGCGTACTGCACGTACCGGCCGTCGGGCGACACCCGGATCGACGTGTCGAAGAACCGGTAGGCGTCCAGCACGCCGAGCGCCGCAGGGATTCGCTGTCCGGTCGACAGCTCGACGATCGTGTAGTCGCAGGGATCGACGTCGCACGTCCGGACCACATAGTGCTGCGACCCGGCCGCCGCCAGTCGCCCTCGGTCGATCGGGCGAGCACCGCCGGCGGGATCGACCGCCACGATCTCGTCGTCGCCGTCGTCGGCGAGCAGCTCACCCGCCGGCGTGAACCGTGGATCCCAGGCGGCGAACGGAGCAAACGGGTCGTCGGTCACGTCGGTGGCCGAACCATTCGGCTCGAGGAGCCACTGCCCTTCGGATCCGTCGACACCACTCGGTGCCGTCACGACGAATCGTGGGCCGGCCGTCACCACGCGCGGCACCCCGTCGGTGTCCGCAGCCCATGCGATGCGCGAGCCGTCGGCGTCGACGATCACGATGGCCCCCGGAACCGGCACCGCGATCGAATCGCCGGCAACGGCGATCTGTCCCGACGCATCCGCCGGCAGCGGCTGGCTCGTGATCCGCCCGCTGGGGAACTCGATGCGGTGGAGAACGCCGTCGAGCGTCGATGCGCCCACCGTCGACGGCTGCGCCATCCGGGCGAGCGGCTCGGGGACCGGGATCGACCACTCGACCGATCCCTCGTCGAGGACCTCGGAGCTGATGCCGGCGGCCGTCTCACCGACGTCGACCACGGACCACTCCATCGGATACTCAGCCGACACCGCAGGGAGCGTGGCGGGCGGGGCCGACGACGGCGTCGCGCTCGTCTCGTCGATCGGTGCGGTGGTCGTCGTGTCGGCCTCACCTCCCGACTCGTTCTCCGAGCCGTCGCCCGAAGCGACGACGACGACGACCGCTACGGCGACAGCGACGGCCAGCACGGCCCCGGCGATCACGGCACGGCGGTGCCGGTGCGGCTCGCCGGTCCCGCCGTCGGACGAGTCCTGCTCGACGACCAGCGGCTCGAACTGTGGCGGATCGTGTGGCACGTCCGGCATCGGGCCATTCGACCACACGACGTTGTCGGGGTCGATCCCTACGGCGAGAACGAGAAGGAGTCGGTGGCGACCGTGCGGATGCGGTCGAGGGCGTCGATCTCGGTGACCGCGCCCGTCGCCCGATCGACGAACTGGAGGAATCGGTCGGTCACGAACAGCCCCGACGAGTCGGTCGCCCAGGCATCGGGATAGATGATCTGGTTGATGCGTCCGGCCGGGATCCAGTCCCCTGACTCGACGTCGAGGATCCCGCGGCGACCCGAGCCGTCGTTGTCGGCGCGGAATGACACGGACCGCCCGTCCGGGGAGATGTGGGTCGCGGGGTCGATGTAACCGAAGCGGGCGACGGGATCGAGCCGGCCGGCGGTCACGGTGCCGGTGTCCCACTCGACGATCGAGTACGCGCAGCGCAAGTTCTCGTCGCACTCCTCGATCGCCCAGTGTCCTCGGCCGGTGGCGATCAGGGTGCCGGTGCTGATCCGTCGGCCGCCGCCGTCGGCGTCGATGGCGTACACGCCGCCGGGGGCATTGACGACGGCGTCGCCGGTCGGCGAGAACACCCGCGAGAAGAACGCTGTCTCGTCCGTGAACCGGTTGTCGAGGGGGTCCAGTGTTCCGTCGGCCCGCAGCACCCAGTTCCGTTCCGGCGTCCCGGGGCCCGTCGAGGGCGTCGTGACCAGGAAGTTGCCGGTTCCGGTCCACGGCTGCACGAAGATGATCCCGTCCGAGAGCGTCGACTCGACGGTCGGTTCGCCGTCACGGATCTGGACGAGCGTGCTGGAGTCGAACACGGCGATCGTTCCGTCGCCGACGGCGATCTGCAGTTGGGCCCCGATGTCCGACGCGTCGACGCTCCGGGTGCGTCCGCTCGGGAACTCGGTGACGTTGACGATGCCCGACTGCGAGAGCGTGATCACCTCGGTCGGCGCCATCGACGCCAGGTTCTCGGGAACGACGATGATCCGTTCGGCCCAGGCAGGTGGCGCTCCGACGACCAGCGGTGGGATCGGCTCCGGCTCCCCGAGTGCGTCGCCGACAGCGGGCGATGCGGCGACGGTCACGCGCGGCACGGTGGTTGGTGCGGCGTCGGTCGTGGCGGGTGACCGGTCGAGCGGCGCCGTGGTCGCCGGGACGTCATCGGGCGCGGGAGTGCCGTCGTCGCGCAGCAACGCCCCGGCGGAGCCGAGCAGCAACGCCGCGATCACCGCCGCTGCAACCAACCTTCGACCGAGTGACGACCTCGACCGGGCGGCAGCCGCTTCGCCGTCGTCGAAGCCGTCGTCGCCGTGGTCGAAGCGCTCGCTGCCGGGGCCGGACGTGGCCGCGCGGGACCGGTCGAATCCGCCCCGGCCCCGCTCGCCGAACACGGCTGCGTCGGGGACCGCACTGTCGGGAACCCAGTCGTCGCGCTCCCACGGCGATTCGTCGTCAGGATGCTCGTCGGCCACGGCGTCATTCGACCACATCGTGACGCCGGTACCGTCGCGCAGGTGGACAGTTCTGCCGAGATCGTGCGCACCTACCTGTCGTCGTTCGCCACCGGTGACCCCGACGCGGTGGCGGTGTGCGTGACCAGCGACTTCGTCAACGAGCACCTCAGCGAACTCGGCTCCGGATGCGTGGGCCGCGATGAGTACCGGCGACGCCTGCCCGTCTTCCTGTCGACGTTCGCCGGCGCCCGGTACTCGACCGTGACACTCGCCGAGATCGCCACGCCCGGCGCCGGCGACGTCGTCGTGCGCTACCGGTTCGAGGCGTCCTACGACGGCACGCCGATCGACCTCCCCGGTGTGATGTGGTTCGACGTGCGCGATGGCCTCATCGCCCGGCGCACGGACCTGTGGGACTCGCTGACCTTCCTCCGCCAAACCGGCCAGACCCCTTGACCGACGGCGCTCCCTCGCCACCATCCGGCCCAGGAGCAATGAGCGAAAGGCCCGGGCGGTTCGCTCACCAGTCGGCCCGACCCAGTCCGAGCGATGAGCCAAGCGCCCGCATCAGGGCAGTTCGCTCATCGGCGCATCGGTGAACGACGCCACGGTCAGCGCTCCCAGAGTTCGGTGGCAGGGTGGAACTGGCTCCACGCGAACCAGAACGACTCGTGTGCGGCGAGCGGTTCACCGGTGGCCCTGTTGACGGCACGGAGCCCGCCACCGTCGTCGACGAGTTCCACCCCGGAGGCGATCACCGGGTCGCCGGCAACGAGCGCAGCGCGGGCGTCGTCGGCCGCGAACGCGACCGGCGTCCCGTCGGCGGTGATCACCCCCACGACGAGTTGTTGTTCGTCGAGACGGTCGTCGGCCGGGCCGATCGGGAAGATGGGACCGTCGTCGTCGCGACCCTGCAGCGGGTCGAGCGGATACGACCGCCCGATCCCTCCGTCCTCGGCGATGATCGTGGTGTCCGGGCGTGCGGCCTTCCACTCGCCCCACGTCGTGCGCAGCACCGTGGTGTCCTCGAGCACGATGTGACGGTCCTGGAGCGGGCCCGACACCGCTGCGCCGGTGAAGGTGTCGAACACCGACATCGTGCGCAGGTCGTACATCACCTTGTTCGAACGCGACAGCAGCCCGGTGGTTCGCACCACCGGGATCTCGTCGACGTCGCCGAGTTCCGCGGCGTCGGTGCGATAGGCCTGAGCGGATCCGCAGAGCGTGCAGTAGGGAATGGCGAAACGCCTCCCACCGAGCGTGAGGTTGAACATCTCGTGGGTCTCGGCGATGTTCTTCGGGATCGCCAACGCCTCGCCGCCCTCGACGATCCCGAACACGATGGCGTCGTCGGGATACCAGTCACCGCCGTCGGCGTCGGTGACTGCGGGATCGTCGAGCGCCGGGATGCACCCGCGCCTGCAGGCGCCGGTGTCGCCGAGTTCGCGGTCGTCGATCAGCACCCCTCCCCAGCTGAGCAGGCGCCAGTCGATCTCGGCGTCGGCGTCGGCGAAGAACGGTTCCCAGCGCGGCTCGACGAGCAGGAAGAGTTCGGCCTTGTCGGTGCGGTACTTCGGGTAGGCGGGCGTGTCCCAGGCGATCAGGTGGTTGGTGGCGCTCAGCCAGACACTGCGTTCGCTGTCCGGGTCCTCGGCGAGCGAGACGCCGGTCAGGGTTTCGAACGCATCGACGAGTTCCGTGCCGGACCCGCCAGGTCCGAAGAACCGCATGAGGTCGGCGACGTACCAGGCGTGGCGGACATCACCGTGGTCGACGAGAGCCTGCAGTGCCGACTCGTCGATCGCATTCATCGGGAGCTGGAATTGGATGGCGGACATCGCCGCACGGACCTCCGGGGCGTCGGCGATGTCGGCCGTGGGCGCATCCGGTGCGGGCGGGTACCGGAAGACGGGGCCCCGTTGGCTGGTGCTGGCGACAGAGTCGGCGCCAGCATCGGCATCGGACCCACCGGTGCTCGCGGCGCACGCCGAAATCGCGACCATCGCGACCATCGGCACGATCGCCGATCGGAAGCGGACCCGGCGCGTCGTGGACATGACGTGAGCGTACGAATCCGTGGATTGCCGGGTCCGAACCACTGACGGAACATGGTCGAAACTCTGAGGACGGTGAGCGTGAGAGCGGCGGAATCGGGCATCCTGGCTCCATGGCTGATCGAGAAATCCCCACCGACGACGAGTTGAAGCAGCGGCTCACGCCGCTGCAGTACGAGGTCACCCAGCGCGCCGGCACCGAGCGGGCGTTCAGCGGCGCGTACTGGGACCTCAAGGATCCGGGCACCTATCACTGCGTCGTGTGCCACGAGCCGTTGTTCTCGTCGGAGACGAAGTACGACTCGGGTTCCGGTTGGCCGAGCTTCACCGAAGCGATCGATCCCGAGAAGGTGACCCTGCGAGAGGATCGTTCGCACGGCATGGTGCGCACCGAAGCGGTGTGCGCGACCTGCGGCGCCCACCTCGGCCACGTCTTCCCCGACGGCCCCGGCCCGACCGGCGCCCGGTTCTGCATGAACTCGGCCTCGCTCGACCTCGAACCCGCCGACTGAGCCAACGATCACACCGTGCCGGGCCAAACGTGACAGTTCGGCGCCTCGTTCGGGACCCGGTCCGCTGACGACCCGTCGGTAGGGTCGAGAGCATGACGATCGACTGGGGCACCGACGAACGACGACTGACCCCGTCGGTCAGCGTGCTGGTGGGTGACTCGAACGGCGCGTACCCGTCGGGCAACTCCGTCGTCGTCCGAGGTGCCGGCGAGGCAGTGCTGGTCGACCCGTCGGTCACCGTCGTCGCCCGGGGTGGCGCACCGGTGCGGGTCGATGCCGTGATCAACAGTCACTCGCACGAGGACCACATGGCCGGCAACGGCCTGTTCCCCGCCGCCCGTCTCCACATCCACCATGAGGACCTCCCCGGCGCACAGTCGATGGACGGCCTGATGGCCGTGTACGGCCTGACCGGCGAGGCGCGGGACGCCTTCGAGCAGGTGGTCCTCGACGAGTTCCACTACGCGCCGCGTCCGGACGCGCACGGCTTCTCCGACGGCCACGTCTTCGATCTCGGCGGCGGGGTCACGGTCGAAGCGGTGCACCTGCCCGGGCACACGAGGGGGCACAGCGGGTTCCGGATCGACGGCGTTTTCTTCCTCTCCGACATCGACCTGACCGGATTCGGGCCGTACTACGGAGACGTGTGGAGCGACCTGGAGGACTTCGAGGCCAGCCTCGCCAAGGTGCGCGACGAGGACGCCGAGTTCTACGTGACGTTTCACCACAAGGGAGTGATCGAGGGGCGCGAGACGTTCGTCGAGATGGTCGATGCCTTCACCGCCGTGATCGGACGTCGTCACGATGCGATGCTCGAGTTCCTCTGCGAGCCGCACACGATCGACGAGATGCGAGGACGCCGCTTCATCTACCGACCGCACGTCGAGATGGCCTTCGTCGAATCTGTCGAACGACGCAGCGCAGAACTCCACGTGCAGCGCATGTTGCGCCGCGGCGAAGCCGTCGAGGTCTCCCCCGGCCGCTTCCAGACCACCTGAGCCTGCCCCTCCTGTCATTCCTGTCCTTGCGGACCGACCGAACGCACGGGCTGGCGAGCGTCGTGATTCCCCGAGGGCTGTGCGGGCGGAACCGCGTGGCACGATTCGGGGATGACGGATGCTCCCCAGTTCTCCACGTTGCGTGTCGAGGTCGACGGGCCGATCGGCCGGCTGACGCTCACCCAGGCCGACAAGCTGAACCCGCTCGGCACGGTGCCGCTGCGCGAGATCGCCGAGGCCGCGCGGTGGTTCGACACCGCCTCGGCACACGTCGTGATCGTCACCGGCGAAGGCCGCGGGTTCTCGTCGGGCTTCGACCTGCGCGAGTTCGCCGGCGGCGATCGCGAGGGTCCCAACGCCGCGTCGAGCAGAGACCAGGCCGACCTCGGACGTCTGATGGCCGAGGCGATGGACCGCATGTCGGCGCTCACGATCGCGGCGATCAAGGGGCCGTGCGTCGGCGGTGGTGTCGTGCTCGCTGCTGTCTGCGACCTCCGGATCGCCGCCGACGACACGATGTTCTCGATTCCGGAAGTCGACCTCGGCATCCCGCTCGCCTGGGGAGGCATCCCGCGCCTCGTGCGCGAGATCGGACCGGCACTCACCCGCGAGCTGGTGCTCACCTGCCGCCCGTTCACGCCGGAGGAAGCGCTCCGGATCGGGTTCCTCAACCGGGTGGTCCCCCGCGCCGAACTCGAGTCAGCGGTCGAGGAGCTCGCCGAGCAGCTCGCGGCAAAGGCGCCGAGCGTCGTTCGAGCGACGAAGCGCCAGGTGAACGAGGCACTCGAGGACGTCGCATCCACGGCGGGGTCGTGGGCCGACGCCGACCAACTCGGCGCGGCGATGCGCGACCCCGAAGCGCGAGCCGCCGCCCGCTCCTACCTCGCTTTGCGCGCCGAGCGCTGACCCGTTTGCGCCGCATTTCGGGTGGCCCGCCCCGCCAGGATCTGCACACGAACATGGAGACGGCTGAGCGGCCCGCCCCGGGCTCAACCGAGGAGGTCGGTGGCGAGGTGGTGCCACAGGCGTGTGGTGAGCGCCAGCGATTCGATGTCGATACGTTCGTCGTTGCCGTGGAACCGTGACCCGAACTCGCCGGCGTCGAGCGACGGGCTGAACAGGCCGGCGCCGTAGGCGACCGCCCCCATCTCGCGGTAGATCCGGGCGTCGGTGAACCCGACGATGAACTGCGGGCTCAGCCGAGCGGTCGGGAACGGCACGTTGACGGCGCGTTGCAGCGAGTCCCACAGCGGCGTGTCCGCGCGGCTGATCGACGCCGTGTCGTTCATCAGCGGCTCGACCTCCACCTGATCGACGAGATCGCCGAGAGCTGCTCGCAGGTGCTCGGCCACCTCGTCCGGACCTTCTCCCGGCATCGTGCGCACGTCGACGTCGATCACGACAACGTCGGGGATCGTGTTGACCTTCATCCGCCCGCCACCCGACTCGCTGCCGTCGATCAGGTTGGGTGAGAGGGTCGTGTGGGTGCAGGCGTGGAAGTGCGACGCCAGCGCAGCGCTCGGGAACGTGTCGAGCCACTCGTCGATGCGGGCCGGGTCGAGCAGGTCGGCCTTCATCTCGTCGGGCAGCCCGAGTGACTCCACGCGACCGGCCCACAACTCGTGGAACCGCGGCGCCGGGCGGTACTCGTGCAAACGCTGGACGACTGCGGCCGCCTTGACGAGGGCGTTGTCACGGCGGAACGGCGCCGACCCGTGGCCGGGCGTGCCCCGCACCCGCAACCGACGCCACGCCACACCCTTCTCGGCGATGTTGATACCGATCGCCGGCGCCTCCTCCGGCCCGGAGTGCAGGCCGCCGTTCTCGGTGACGACGTAGTCGGCGCGGATCGCATCGGGATGGTGCTGCGCCATCCACCGCGCCCCGTAGGCGCTCCCCGCCTCCTCGTCGGCGACGCCGAAGTAGACCAGGTCGCCGGTCGGGCGGAATCCGCTCGTCGCGAGATGCCGGAACGCGACCGCCATCGACGCCGTGAGATTGAGCATGTCGACCGCGCCCCTGCCCCACACTTCGGGACCGTTGCCACGGTCGATGATCTCGCCGCCGTACGGATCCTCGTGCCAGCCCGACTCGTTGACCGGCACGACGTCGGTGTGGCCCATCAGGCAGAGGCTCGGCGCATCGGGGTCGGTGCCGGGGATGCGGGCGACAATCGAGGTCCGCCCTGGCGCCGCATCGAAGCGCTCGACGTCGACGCCGGCACCTTCGATCACCTGTTGGAGCACGTCGGCGTTGCGGATCTCTCCACCCGATTCGGCCGTGCCGTCGTTGACGCATCGGTTGCGGATCAGGGTCTGCAACAGCTCGACCGTTTCGTTGGTGAGCCGGTCGAGCTGGCGATCGTCGAGTGTCGTCACCGCGCCAGCTTCCCACGCGCCGCACTCCACTCACGTTTGTGTCGGGTTTCCGGTGAGGCGGCCCACCCAGAATTGCACGCAAACGTGAATGCGTGTCAGCGGACGGGGGCGAGCACGGCGGCGATGCGCTTGGCGCTGACGGCGGGCTGGCCGGGGCGCTTGGCCATCAGCGGCTGGGCGAACGTGGCGACACGCAGTTCCTCGAGCTGCCAGCGGACATCGACCAGTTCCGGTGGCAGCTTGCCAGGCCCGGTCGTGTCGACGATGTCGGTGTAGCGCCGCTCCAACGGCACCACCTCCGCCATGCGCCGCTGATCTCGCTCCCCCGCACCCGCCAGATGGTCGAGCCGGTAACCGATCGCCCGCACGTAGCGTTCGATGTCGTCGAGGCGGTCGATTCCGGCGCCGAGCACGAAGCCCCCGTGCACGAGCCGGCCGAGATGGAGGTTGGCGTCGTCCACCGACGGCCGCAGCGCCGATGCGTGCAGCCGCGCGAGTCGGTCACGCACGGCCGATGCGGCAGCGATCACCCGAGCAGCGTTGTGGAGTGCGTTGGCGGCCAGGCCCGGGGCGGCGTCACGCACGGCACGACGGAGGGACTCGAACTCGGCTTCGGTCCAGGGCAGCAATCCGTGGTCGGCCATGACGCGATCGACTGCGGCGGCCACGCAGTCGCCGCTGACCTCACCGAGGTCGATGTCGCCCGCCGCAATCGCCAGGCGGTCGGCATTGTCGAGTTTGCGCACGATCGACGACCGCGTCGGAGCGCCGTTCAGCAGCAGCAGGCGTCGCACTCCCCCGCGCATGATCCGCTGCTGCAGTTCGGGAGTCGTCACCACCCGCAACGCCACGCTGTCACCGACGTCGAGCAGCGCCGGATAGGCCTTGACGTCCATCGCCCGGTCGGACGACTCAACCACCTGCGGGAGGTCGCCGAGGTCCCACGTCACGATCCCGCGCCGCTCCTCGATCGGCGCCGCTGCGGCGATCGACTCACGGACCGATCCGGCGAGCTGCGCCTTGATCGCCTCGAGGTCGTCCCCGACGGCGTGGACGGCCCCCTCGTCGTCGGACACGACGAAGTGCATTCGCAGGTGCTCGGGCACCACCGAAGCGTCGAACGACGCGCCGGTCAGCTTGACGTGCGCCACCTCGTTCACCGCACGAGCGAGCGCGTCGACCAGCGGACCCGCCGCAGGATCGGCGGTCGCCAGGTGCTGGAGCACCGCGTCGATCGTCTCGCCGAGCGGGATCAGTTGACGGCGAATGTCCTTCGACAGCGACCTGACGAGGGTGGTCACGAGGTCGGGGCGATGGCCCGGGATCTGCCAGTCGAAGCCCTCGGCCGTCACCTGGTTGAGCCCGGACAACGGCACGTGGACGGTCACGCCGTCGAGCGGTTCGCCGGGCGCGAATCGATACGTCAGCGGCAGCTCGATCAGCGCGCTCCCACGCCGCTGGGTCCAGACGTCGGGATAGTCGGCGAGCCGGACGCCGTGCCCCCGACCACCGGCGACCAGGTCGTCGGTCAGGTCGAGCAGGTCGGGACGTCGCTGGCGTTCGGCCTTCCACCATGTGTCGAAGTGGCGTACCGAGGTGACCTCGGCGCCGACGCGGTCGGCGTAGAAGTCGAAGAGCATCTCGTCGTCGACCAGTTCCAGGCGCCGCACCCTGGCGGCCATCCGCCGGAGGTGCTCGAGGAACTCGGCGTTGCGGGTCAGGAACTTCTGGCGACCGAGCCAGGCCGCGTCGGCGACGTCGCGCTCGATCAGTGCCTTGGTGATGAACCACGCCCGGGCATGAGCGTCGTCGACCCGGTCGTACCCGATCACCCGGTCGCTGACGATCGGGAGGCCGTACAACGTGACCTGCTCGGTGGCGACGGCCCGGCCGCCCTTCGGGTCCCAGCGCACGTTGTCGTGGGAGCGCTTCACCAGGTGGGCGCCGGCGCGCTCGGCCCATTTCGGCTCGATCTTGGCGACACGCCGGGCGTACAACTGGTTGGTCTCGACCAGCTCGGCGGCCATCACCCACGGCGGCGGACGTCGTGTCAGCGCCGACCCCGGGGCGATCACGAACCGCGACTGGCGGGCGCCGACGAACTCACGGGTCTCGCGGTCACGCATCCCGATGTGCGAGAGCAAACCGGCGAGCACCGCCTGGTGGATGTGGTCGGGATGGCTCTCGTGGGTCGTCGGGCGGATCTTCAGCTGCCCGGCGATGCGGCGGAGTTGGCTGAACAGGTCCATCCACTCGCGCACCCGCAGGTAGTTGAGGTACTCCTTACGGCACATCCGGCGGAACTGGTTGCCCGACAGCTCGCGCTGCTGTGCGCGCAGGTGGTCCCACAGCGCGACGATCGACAGCAGGTCGGACCCGTCGACCTTGAAGCGGTTGTGGAACTCGTTGGCCTGCTCGCGCTTGTCCTGGGGGCGTTCGCGCGGGTCCTGGATCGAGAGCGCCGAGGCGATCACGAGCACCTCGCGGACACAGCCGAGCCGGTCCGCCTCGAGCACCATCCGACCCAGCCGCGGGTCGACGGGCAAGCGGGAGAGTTGGCGGCCGATCTTCGTGAGGCGGCGAGGTCCGGCCTTCGCGCCATCGGGCGCCGGCTGTACCGCGGCGAGCTCATCGAGCAGTGCGTAGCCGTCGATGATCGAGCGACGGTCGGGCGATTCGACGAACGGGAACTTCGCGACGTCGCCGAGTCCGATCGCCGTCATCTGCAGGATGACCGACGCCAGGTTCGTGCGCAGGATCTCGGGTTCGGTGAACTCCGGACGCACCAGGAAGTCGTCCTCGGCGTAGAGCCGGATGCAGATGCCCGGAGCAACACGACCGCAGCGGCCGGCGCGCTGGTTGGCCGAGGCCTGCGACACCGGTTCGATCGGCAGGCGCTGCACCTTCAGCCGCCGGCTGTAGCGGGAGATGCGAGCGGTGCCGGTGTCGACGACGTAGCGGACCCCGGGCACGGTGAGCGACGTCTCGGCCACGTTGGTGGCGAGCACGATGCGGCGACCTGGTCCCCCGATCGGTGCGCGCTCGAAGATCTTGTGCTGCTCGGCCGACGACAGCCGCGCGTACAGCGGCAGCACCTCGGTGCTGCGCAGGTTCAGCCGTCGCAGCGCGTCGGCGGTGTCGTGGATCTCGCGCTCGCCCGACAGGAACACGAGCACGTCGCCCGGCCCCTCGTGCGAGAGCTCCTCCACTGCGTCGACGATTCCCTGCACCTGATCGCGGTCGTCGGTCTCGGACTCCTCGTCGACCAGGGGCCGGTACCGCACCTCGACCGGGAACGTCCGTCCCGTCACCTCGATCACCGGCGCGGGAACTGTCACGTTTGGCCCGGCACGGTGTGACGGTTGGGCGAAGTGGTCGGCGAAGCGGGCGGTGTCGATCGTGGCGCTGGTGACGATCACCTTGAGGTCGGGGCGCTGCGGGAGCAGCTGCTTGAGGTAGCCGAGGATGAAGTCGATGTTGAGGCTGCGTTCGTGGGCCTCATCGATGATCAGCGTGTCGTAGCGGCGCAGCATGCGGTCGCGCTGGATCTCGGCGAGCAGGATGCCGTCGGTCATCACCTTGACGAGCGTCGAGTCGCTCACCTGATCGGTGAAACGGACCGTGTAGCCGACGTCGTCGCCGAGCTTCGAGCCCAGTTCGTCGGCCACCCGCTCGGCGATCGTGCGCGCCGCCACCCGACGAGGCTGCGTGTGGCCGATCATCCCCTCGACCCCGCGCCCAGCCTCGAGACACAGTTTGGGCAGCTGCGTGCTCTTACCCGACCCGGTCTCGCCGGCAACGATCACCACCTGGTGGTCACGGATCGCCGCCAGCAGCTCATCGCGCCGCTCGGTGATCGGCAGGCTGTCCGGGTACGCCAACCGACCACCGGTGACGATCGCGTCCGCAGCGGCGCGCCGGAGGTCGATGGAAGCAGTGGACATGGCAGTCGGCCGTCCAGCCTCGCAGCCCGCAACCGATCCGACACCGGCAGTTCCGTCGGACGACGGTCACACCGTGCCGGGCCAAACGTGACACTTCCGTCCCAGCTGATGAGCGAACCGCCCAGATGCGGGCGCGTCGCTCATCGCAACGCCACGAACCCTCCCTTCGATGAGCGAACCGCCCGAACCCCGGCGGTTCGCTCATCGCTCGGGTCGGGCCGGTCGGACCGTGCGGCGTAGCGTCGAGGGACGATGACGTATCCGTCGAAGGTGATGACCGTCTACATCATGGGGCTCTTCATGACGATCATCGACGGCACGATGGTCAACGTCGCGCTGCCGCGGATGGCGCAGGATTTCGACGTCGCGACCACCGAGATCGAATGGATCGCGGTCGGCTACCTGCTGACCTACGCCGCCGTGATTCCCGCCGCCGGCTGGCTCGGCGACCGGTTCGGCACCAAGCGCGTGTTCATCGGCGCCTTGATCGTGTTCGTCGCCGCTTCGCTGCTGTGCGGCCTGTCCCAGACACTCGACCAACTGGTCGCCTTCCGGCTCCTGCAGGGCATCGGCGCCGGCCTCGTCACCCCGGTCGGCGCAGCGATGCTCTACCGGGCGTTCCCGATGGAGGAGCGCGCCAAGGCCGCGATCGGAGTGTTGAGCGTGGCCGTGATCGCACCGGCGATCGGGCCGATGCTCGGCGGGATCCTGGTGGACGCGGTGTCGTGGCACTGGATCTTCCTGATCAACGGCCCGATCGGTGCCGTCGCGATCCTCCTGTCCACGATCTGGCTCGGCGAGACGAAGCACGAGGCGCCGGGAGCCTTCGACGCCGCCGGCTTCGTGCTGTCGGGAATGGCGGTCGGCATCTTCCTCTACACGCTGTCGATCGGCCCCGAGCGCGGCTGGTTCTCCCCGTACACGTTGGGATTCGCCACGGTCGGCATCGCGGCGGCGGTCGCACTGATCGTGATCGAACTCCGGATCCCCGAGCCGATCCTGACGCTGCGGCTCTTCCGGGACCGGCTCTTCCGGACGATCAACCTCTCCGCCGCCCTCGTCTACGCCGGATTCTTCGGGATGATCTTCGTGCTGCCCCTCTACCTGCAGAGCCTGCGGGGGTACAGCGCCTTCGAGAGCGGACTCGCCCAGTCGCCGCAGGCGTTCGGTGTCTTCCTCGTGTCGAACCTGATCGGCAAGCGGCTGTACCGGGTGGTCGGACCACGTCGCCTGATGGTCGTCGGCACGGCGGCGACGGCGGCGGCGACCTGTCTGTTCGCCACCGCCGACCTGACGACGCCGCTGTCGACGATCGCCGCCTTCGCGTTCATCCGCGGGCTGTCGGTCGGCATGGTGTTCGTGTCGATCCAGACCGCCGCCTACGCGACGACGTCGATGGCCGACACCGGGCGGGCGACCAGCCTGTTCAACACGCAACGCCAGGTGTCGTACGCCGCCGGCGTGGCGCTGGCGGCGACGGTGATCGCCGCGGTGCTCGGCGACGCCGGCGATGCCGCCCCGGCCGTCGATCGACTCGACGCCTACCAGGCAGGATTCCTGTCGGTGGGGCTCCTGATGGTTCCTGCGGTGTTCGTGTCGTGGTTCATCGACGACGACGACGTCGCAGCCACCCGGGGCCTTCCGGTTCCCGGCACCGCGACGACACACCCGGCCCGGGCCTGATCTCCCGACACCCCCATCGATCAGAGCGCGACGAGTTCCGCAAACCGGCACTGTCCGCGCACTGATCGTTGGATCGTGCGTGCCGGGTCAGGCGGCGCTGCGACGTTTGGCTGCCCGGACGGCGGCTCCGCCGATGCGGAGCATCTTGGTGTCGCCGAACGGTGTGCCGCCGACCTGGTTGAGGATCATCGCCACGGCAAGCCCCGACTCAGGGTCGCCCCATGCGCCCGACCCGCCGAAACCGAAATGGCCGAACGCCTTCGGCAGCACGCCCGACGTGGTCCCGGCGAGGTGGTAACCGAGACGCCAGTGCATGTTGATCATCACCGCAGCATCGCGGCCGACCTTGCCGCGGCCGGGGCCCGGGCCGGTGCCGGCTGCACCCAACGTCGGTTGCTCACGGGTCGCCTCGCGCAACGTGTTCGCCGACAGCAACGGCGGGCCGTCGAAGGCGTCCGGGGTGGCCAGCGCGGCGTACATCCGGGCGAGCGAGCGAGCGGTGAACACTCCGTTGGCGGCCGGGATTTCGGCATCGTGGATGTGTTCGGTCTGGCCGACGTCGAGGATGTCGTCGACCACCAGGGCCGAGTACAAGGGCGCATAGCGGTCGAACCGCGACAGCCGTTGCAGCAGGCGCAGCAGCCGCGCCGACGCCTTGGGGTCGACCAGCAGTGTGGCGATGCGGCCCCGCACCTCGGGCGGAGCGCCGATGTACATCTGGCCGCCGAGATCCAGCGGCGCGGCGATCTCGCGCTGGAGCGCCTCGTTGACCGTGAGGCCGGTGACTCGCCGGATCAGTTCGCCGACGAGCCAGCCGTAGGTGAGGGCGTGATACCCGGAACGGGTGCCGACCTCCCACGCCGGGTGGGCGCCGGCCAGCAACGACGTCATTCGATCCCAGTCGAGCAACGTCTCGGTGGACTCGGCGAGGACTCGTACGTCGTGCAATGCCGCCTGGTGGGTGAGCAGATGTCGCAGCGTGATCGTGCCCTTGCCGGCGGCGGCGAACTCGGGCCAGTACGCCGCGACGGGCGTGTCGTAGTCGAGCAGGCCCTGGTCGACGAGACGGTGCACGATCGTCGCCACGACACCCTTGGTGGTCGAGAAGCTCATCGACATCGTCTCGCGGCCCCACGGGGTACCGTCGGCGTCACGGACCCCGGTCCAGGCGTCGACGACGAGTTCACCGTGGTGGTAGACCGCCACCGCCATGCCGCCCTCGGCGGAGCGCTTCGACATCAACGTCTGGACCTTCTCGGTCACCGGGGCGAAATCGGGGTGGACGAAACCTTCCATCCCTTCTTCCTATCGGCCTTCTCGCCCTCAGCTGCCGATCGGTCGTCGCCGGTCCATCGGATCCGAGATTCGGCGGCCAGCGGCTGGTCTGGGATGATCGGGCATGGATCCGGGCAGGGTGTCGACGTGAACCGCCGACGCTTCCACGGCGGTCATGCACTGATCGACGGCCAACTCCTCCGTGCCGACGTCGTGGTCGACGGCGACCGGATCGAGGCGGTCGTGACCGACGTGACGGCCGACGACCCTGCAGCGCCGGGCGAGGACCCACCGACGACCGACGTCGACTGCACCGATCGCGTCATCGCACCCGGCTTCATCGACCTGCAGTGCAACGGCGCCAACGGCGTCGACATCACCAGCGAACCGCACCGCATCCTCGACGTGGCGGCGGTCCTGCCCCGATTCGGGGTCACGTCGTTCCTTCCCACGGTGGTGACCGCCCCGGCCGCCACCCGAGCGTCGGCCATCGCGGCGATGACCGAACTGGCAGAATTCGACCCTCGCGTCGACGAGCAACCGGTGGCGACGCCGCTCGGCCTCCACGTCGAGGGGCCGATGATCTCCCGGCACCACCTGGGCGCACACGTCCCCCGATTCGCCGCCGATCCCGAGTCGCTGCTCGACGAGCTGGGGGGCTGGACGTCGTCGGGCGTCATCACCCTGGTGACGCTCGCCCCCGAACTCCCCCGCGCCATCGAGGTCGTCGAACGGCTGTGCGACGCCGGCGTCGTGGTCTCCGCCGGGCACACGGCGATGTCTCCTGCGGAATTCGCCACGGCGCGGACGGCCGGCCTGTCGTACGTGACACACCTGTTCAACGCGATGGCACCGTTCGGTCACCGTTCACCCGGCCCGATCGGTGCCGTGCTCGCGGATCCAACCGTGACCGTCGGCGTCATCTGCGACGGCATCCACGTCGACCCCACCGCCGTGGCGATGGCGTGGCGATCGCTCGGATCGGCTCGCATGTCGCTGGTGTCGGATGCCTCACCAGCGCTGGGAGCACCGTTCGGCCGCTTCCGGATCGGCGGGCGGGAGGTGGTCCACGACGAGACCGGCGTACGCACCGTGGATGGCGTGCTCGCCGGCAGCGCGCTCGCACTGGATCAGGCCGTCCGCAACCTGATGGCGTTCACGCAGTGCACGCTGGCCGACGCCCTCGCCACCGTGACGACCACACCCGCCGACCTCCTCGGGCTCGACGAGCGCGGGCGCATCCGTCCCGGCGCCCGAGCCGACCTGACGATCCTCGACCACGCCGGTCACCTGCACGCCACGGTGATCGCCGGCGAGGCCGCATGGGAGCGCACCCGACCGGTGGCCGAGAACCGTGCCGTTCGACCCTGACGACGTCGCGCTGTCATCGACGAAACTGGCGTCCAGGGTCGACATGAAGGGGCTGCGATGCACTACGAACGACTGACGGCAGCGGATGCGGTCTTCCTGCGCATCGAGACGCCACACGAGCCGCAACACGTCGGGTCGTTGTCGGTGCTCGAGGGCGCACCGTTGCGCCACGGCGATGGACGACTCCGCTTCGACGACCTGCGCGACCACGTCGCCCGGCGGATCCACCGGGTGCCCCGGCTGCGTCAACGCGTGATGGAGGTGCCGTACAACCAGGCCCGGCCCGTGTGGGTCGACGACGACCACTTCGACATCGACTACCACGTCCGGCTCACCGCCCTCCCCCGGCCCGGCGACGACGAGCAGCTCGCCGTGTTGATGAGCCGACTGCAGTCACTGCCTCTCGACCGGGCGCGTCCGCTGTGGGAGATGTGGTTCGTCGACGGACTCGCCGACGACCACGTCGGCATGATCATCAAGACCCACCACGCGCTCGGCGACGGCATCGCCAACGTCGACCTGGCGCTCGCCCTGGTCGACCTCGAGCCCGATCCGCCTGCCGACGAACCCGTCATCGACTGGGCGCCGCGGCCGGCGCCGAACCCCAACGATCTGCTCAATGCGGCCGTCCTCGAGCAGATGGGCCGGCCGGCGAAGCTCGCCCGATCGATGTTCGAGGCCGCACGCGACCCCCGGCCGCTCGTGGAGGCGGCCACGAACGTCGGTCGCACGGTGGCGAGCTTCCTGGCGCAGCCTGCGCCGGCGCCGTGGAACGTTCCGGTCAGCGCCCATCGCCGCTGGGTCGCTGCGTCGGTGCCGCTGAGCGGCGTGCGAAACGTTCGCAAGCGGCACGACGTCAGCATCAACGACGTCGTGCTCGCCGCATGCAGTGGAGCGTTGCGCACGTTCCTGCTCGAACACGGCGAGGACGACATCGAACACCGCGCGATCAAGGCGATGGTGCCGGTGTCGTTGCGCGGCAAGGACCAGCACGGCGAGACGCTCGGCAACCTCGTGTCGCTGATCATCGTCGACCTCCCCGTCGACGAACCGGATCCGGTGGTGCGTCTCGAACGGATCCATGCGTCGACGTCGGAATTGAAGGGCTCCGGGCTCGTCGACGGCGCCCACCGGATCCTCGACATCGCCGACGCGATCACGCCGCTGGCGGGGCCGCTGACGCGGTACGTCAGCCGGACGATCCCGATGAACCTGGTGATCACCAACATCCCCGGTCCGCCCGTGCCGCTCTATTTGTGCGGCGCCCGCTTCGAGCGGGTGTTCCCCTACGTGGAGGTGATCGACAACGAAGGTCTCACGATCGCGGTCGTGTCGTACGACGACCACCTCCACTTCGGCATCACCGCCGACCGCGACGTGATGGCCGACCTCGGCGAAGTCGCCGAGTCGATCGAGCACGAGTTCGCCGACCTGGCACGCCGCTGACGGCGATCGCAGCCGTCAGGACGAGGGGAGGCGGTCGCCGATCGAGTGGCTGGTCGACGAGACGGTGGAGGCAACCGAGTCGGACAGATGGCCGACCGCCTTGCGTCCGCTCCAGAAGATCGACGGACGGCCACCGGTGTCGAGCGCGGCGAAGATCAGCCCACCGATCAACCCGAGGTTCTTGAGGAACTGTGTCTGGTGCTGTGTCTTGTCGGCGGGGTCGTCCATCTCCCAGAAGCGGTGACCGGCGAGCGTGGTCGGAACGAGCGACGCTCCCAGCACGATCGCGAGGACGCGAGGTGCGACACCGAGGGCGAACAGGCCACCCGCCACGATCTGGACGCCGGCGTTGGCCTTCACGAGCTGCTCAGCCGACGGCGATCCCGGCATCGCATCCTGCACCGGTTCGACGACCTTCTCGGCGCGTGTGGCGAGCGCCGACGAACGCTTCAACGCGTTCGCGCCGCCGAACACGAAGATCCCGGCGAGAAGGGTTCGAGCGAGGCCGCGGAGTCCGATCATGTACCCCGTCTACCCCGCCGGGGGGACACTCACACTCTGGGCGGACGCCGGGTCAGATCGACTGGCCGGCGAACTGGGCGTTGTAGAGGCGCCAGTAGGCGCCGTGGGCTTCGAGGAGCGAGTCGTGGTTGCCCTGCTCGACGATCTGGCCGTCCTCCATCACCAGGATGACGTCGGCGCCGCGGATCGTCGACAGGCGGTGGGCGATGACGAAGCTCGTACGATTCGCCCGCAGGTTGTTCATCGCCTCCTGGATCAACACCTCGGTGCGGGTGTCGACCGAACTCGTCGCTTCGTCGAGGATCAGGATCGAGGGGTCGTCGAGGAACGCCCGGGCGATCGTCATCAGCTGCTTCTCACCGGTGGAGATGTTGTCGCCCTCGTCGTTGATCATCGTGTCGTACCCGTCGGGCAGCGAGTGCACGAACCGGTCGACGTAGGTGACCCGGGCCGCCTCGACGATCTGCTCGTCGGTGGCATCGGGGTTGCCGTAGCGCAGGTTGTCGCGGATCGTCCCGCCGAACAGCCACGTGTCCTGCAGCACCATGCCGATCTCGGAGCGCAGCTCGTCGCGCGGGAAGCTGGCGATGTCACGACCGTCCAGCGTGATGCGACCCGAGTCGAGGTCGTAGAAGCGCATGATCAGGTTGACGAGCGTCGTCTTGCCGGCGCCGGTCGGGCCTACGATGGCCACGGTCTGACCCGGCTCGGCCACCACGTTGAGCCCGGAGATCAGCGGCTTGTCGGGGTCGTAGGAGAAGTGGACGTCCTCGAACACCACACGGCCCTTCACGGGCGCCGGGTTCGTCGTCGGCGTCTGCTCGGGCGACTGCTCGTCGGCGTCGAGCAACTCGAGTACGCGCTCGAGCGACGCGATGCCCGACTGGAACGTCGCCGCCATGGAGGCGAGGTGCGTCAGCGGCTGGGAGAACTGTCGGGCGTACTGGATCATCGCCTGCATGTCGCCGATGTTCAGCGACCCTGACGAGATCTGCAGACCGCCGACCACGGCGATGAGGATGTACTGGATGTTGCCCATGAACAGGATCGCCGGCTGGATCAGGCTGGCCATGAACTGGGCGCTGAAGCTCGCCTCGTAGAGCTGGTCATTGTCGTCGCGGAACCGCTCCTCGGCCTCACGCTGGCGTCCGAAGCTCTTCACGATCGCGTGGCCGGTGAACACCTCCTCCGCCTGGGCATTGAGGTCGCCCGTGTAACGCCACTGCGCCATGAACCGCGGCCGCGCCTTGCCACCGATCAACTTCATCAGGAACACCGACAACGGCACGGTGATCAGGGCCACGGCGGCGAGCAGCGGCGAGATCGTGATCATCATGATCGCGACGCCGATCAGCGTGAGCAGCGACGTGAGGATCTGGCTGATGGTCTGCTGGAGGCTCTGCGCGAGGTTGTCGATGTCGTTGGTGACCCGGCTGAGCAGATCGCCGCGTGGCTGGCGGTCGATGTAGCTCAGCGGAAGGTGGTTGAGTTTGCGTTCGACCGATTCGCGCAGCGCGAACATCGAGCGCTGGACGACGCCGGCGAGCACGTAGGACTGCGTGTACGACAGGATCCACGAGCCGAGGTACACGCCGGTGACGAGGAAGAGCTGGCGGTGCAGGGCGGCGTAGTCGATGCCGCCGGGTTGTTGGAGCCCGTCGACGATGATGTTGGTCGCTTCGCCGAGCAGTCGGGGGCCGATCACGACGAGGAACACGCTCAGCACGGTGGCGACGACGACGCCGGCCAGCAGCAAACGTTCCCGGCCGAGGATCTCGCCCAGCCGCTTCATGGTGACGCCGAAGTTCTCGCTGCGTTCGGCCGGCATGCCGACCCCGCCGCCGGGCCCGAAGCTGGCACGACGGGCCTCGGTGCCCGCAGTGGCAAGGAGCTTGCGGTCGTCGTCGTCGCCGTTCTTGCCGGCCGGTCGCATCTGTCCGCGTCCGGCGGAACCGGCAGCGCCGACTCCGTTCGACGTCGGTTCGGATTGGCCCGGCCTCTGGGGACCGGGATCGCCGTTGCCGCTCATGCCGCCGCCCCCTGGCCGATCTGCGATTCGACGATCTCGGCGTACGTGGGGCACGACACCAGCAGTTCGTCGTGGGTCCCGCGCCCGATGATCTCGCCGTCTTCGAGCACGAGGATCTGGTCGGCGTCGACGATCGTCGACACCCGCTGGGCGACGATCAGCACGGCGGCGCCGGCGGTGTGCGGTTTCAGGGCCCCTCGGAGCCGGGCGTCTGTGGCGAGGTCGAGCGCCGAGAACGAGTCGTCGAACACGTAGATCTCGGGCTTGACCACGAGCGCCCGCGCGATGCACAGCCGCTGTCGCTGGCCGCCCGACACGTTGCTGCCGCCCTGGGTGATCGGGCTGTCGATGCCGTCGGGCATCGCCTGCACGAACCCGCTGGCCTGGGCGACCTCGAGCGCCTCCCACAGTGCGCCGTCGCCAGCGTCGGGTCGCCCGTAGCGCAGGTTCGACGCGACGGTGCCCGAGAACAGGAACGGCTTCTGGGGGACGTAGCCGACCCTGCTCCAGAGCAGGTCGAGGTCGAGGTCTCGGACGTCGACGCCGTCGACGAGCACGCTGCCCTCGGTCGCGTCGGCCAGGCGCGACACCAGGTTGACGAGGGTGGTCTTGCCGGCGCCGGTACTGCCGATGATGGCCGTGGTCGTCCCGGCCTCGACACGGAACGACAGGTGCGACAGCACGGGTCGCTCGGCGCCGGGGTACGCGAAGCCGACGTCGCGGAACTCGAGCGTGCCGCGTTCGGGGACCTCGGTGATGGGGTTGTCGGGCTGGCGCACGGTCGACGGCGTGTCGAGCACCTCGACGACGCGCTCGGCAGCGACCGCTGCGCGAGGGATCATCGACACCATGAACGTCACCATCACCACGGCGAACAGGATCTGGATCAGGTAGGTGAGGTAGGCGACCATCGCCCCGACCTCCATCTCGCCGGCACCGATGCGGTTGCCACCGATCCAGATCACTGCGACGCTCGAGATGTTGATGATCAGCATCACGGTCGGGAACGTGGCGGCCATCAGGCGTCCGGCTCGCAGCGATGTCTGCGTCAGCTCGTCGTTGGCCTGGGCGAAGCGGGCGGTCTCCTGCGGCTCGCGCACGAACGCCCGGACCACTCGCATGCCGGAGATCTGCTCGCGCAGCACGAGGTTGACGCGGTCGATGCGCATCTGCATCGCCTGGAACGAGGGCACCATCCGGTACACGATCGACCCGAGCGAGATCACCGCGGCGGGGATGGCGAACACGATGATCACCGACAGCCCGAGGTCCTCTCGCACGGCGAAGAAGATGCCGATGATCAAGTTGAGGGGCGCGGTGATCATCATCGTCACCGCCATCACGACGAGCATCTGGATCTGCTGGACGTCGTTGGTGGTGCGGGTGATCAGCGACGGTGCGCCGAACTGGCCGACCTCGCGGGCCGAGTACCCGGTGACGGTGTGGAAGAGGTCGCGGCGGACGTCGCGGCCGAAGCCCATCGCCGCCTGTGCGGCGTACCAGACCGCCGCCGACGCGAACACGATTTGCACGATCGTGAAGCCGAGCATCACGCCGCCCATCGTCAAGATGTAGTCGTTGTCGCCCTTCAGCACGCCGTTGTCGATGAGGAGGGCGTTGATCGTCGGGAGCGTGAGCGCTGCGAATGTCTGGATCGCCTGCAGGACGACCACCAGGGTGAGCACGCTGCGATACGGCCCGAGATGGCTCTTGAGGAGCTGCCAGAGTTTCATTCGGTGGATCCTGTTCCGATTCCGTGGAGCACGGTGTCGACGATCTCGGTTGCGGGGGAGGCCTCTCCGGCGATCATCGGGTGGGTGAGCGAGAGTGTGAGGGCCCGCAGGTGGCGGGCGGCGACGGTGGGGTCGACCCTGAGGACGTCGCGATGGGCGGCGAAGATGGCCGCCAGGGCGGGGCTGTCGGTCATCGGCCGACGGACGTGCTCGTGACGCTTGGGCGAGAGGTGCGACAACAGGGTCCACACGTCGACCACGCGCCGCTGGATCAGTTCGGTGGCCTCGACGAGTTGCTGCTCGAACGGAAGGTCGTCGTCGATCGACCGCAACGCCGCCTCGAAGGGTTCCTGGTCGAGTGCGGCGTCGAGCGTGGCGTCGAGCAGTTCGTCCTTGTCGGCGAACACCCGGAAGATCGTGCCCTCGGCGATGCCGGCCGCACAGGCGATCTGCTTGCTGGTGACCGACTCGCCGTACTCGGCGAGCAGCGGGCGAACCGCCTCGATGATCGCCGCCCGTCGCTGCTCGGGTGGGAGCGCCGCCGCCCGCCGGCCCTGCGACGTGGTCGTGACGGCGTCCGGCATCGGCGAGATGCTAACTGAGTGAGTACTCACTCAGCCATGTCGTGCGCCACATCCGCTCTCACCACCCCGATATCCACCCCGAGCGATGAGCGAAAAGCCCGTATGTGGGCGGTTGGCTCATCGGTCCGGGCCGAAACCCCCGAGCGATGAGCGAAAAGCCCGTATGTGGGCGGTTGGCTCATCACTCTGGCGCAGCGGCGGGGCGGGGTGGGGTGGGGTGGTGGGCGTGGGCGGTCAGCGGGACGGCAGCAGCGACGGGGGCAGGCTGGATCGCAGGACCCTCAGGAAGGCGTCGTAGCCCTTCGAGCTCGGGTGGAACGAGGCGGTCGACAGGTTGAACGGCCCGTGGGTCCAGTGCTCGCGCACCGTGCCGTCGGCCAGCTGGCTGCGGCGGAGCGTGTCGCCGAACACCGCGTCGTTCACGTACCGGTCACGCTGCCAGAACCGGCAGGCGCCGTGGTTGTCGAACTCGTCGGTGACGTCGACGAAGCGGATGTCGGCGCCGGTCCATCCCCGAGCACGTGCCGTGGCGATCTCGATCTCGTGGTTGAGCAGGTCGACCTGGTCGTCGATCCAGTCGGCCTCGTCGCCGCTGATGCCCGTGACGCCGTCGCATCGGCCGTTGCCCTGCATCAGCCGGGGATAGCCGAGGACCCGCACGGCGATGTCGGGGTACCGCTCACCGATCGCCCGATAGGTCGCCGTCAGGTCCTCGCGGATGTCGTCGAGGTTGGCCATCTGGTTCTTCGAGGACTCGTGGCAACGTGCCGACGTGATGCAGCGCTTGAGGGCGTCGGGCCAGTTCTCGTCGCGACCGGTCCGCAGATCGTTGCCACCGATCGTGATCGTCACGACGGTCCCGGAGCCGTCGCCGGGAATGTCAGCGGCCCTCACCTGGGCGGGGATCTCACGGATCACAGCGCCGGCACAGGCGACGAAGACGGACTCGGCGCGGAATTGCACGGCCAGCTGCGGGCCCGGAGTCTCGTCGAGCTCGCGCTGGCAGGCGCTGGAGCCGAGCCGGGTGAAGCGATCGAAGGAGTGCGCTTCGGGTCCGTGGTCGTCGTAGGACGAGGCGTTGCGATGGATGCCGCTGCCCGAGCTGTAGGAGTCGCCCAGCGTGACGATCCGCTCGACCGTCGAAGCGGCCTCGGTCGGCACGCCGGTCAGCGCCAAGGGTGCGATCGCACAGACGACGGCGGCGACGAGACGGCTCCGGAACACACCGCAAGGCTAGGGCAGCTCGAGCCACTGGACGCCGCGCGGGATCCGGTCCGAACGGGATCCGATCGACCGGGTGGGTGCGATGCATCGGATCGGCGGACCGCGGGTACCGGACGGCACATGGAATCGAGTGACACCACGACGAGAGATCACGACGAGATCCGTTCCTGGGTCGAGGAGCACGACGGAACCCCGTCGATCGCCCGGGGCACCGAGGACGACGACGGCGGCGGCGTTCTGCGGATCGATTTCCCCGGCGGCGCCGGCGAGGACCAGCTCGAGCACATCGGCTGGGACGACTGGTTCGCCACGTTCGACGATCGGGGCCTCTCGTTCCGGTACCAGCAGCAGAAGGCCTCGGGCGAGGACAGCACTTTCTTCAAGGTGATCAGGGAATAGTCAGACCTTCACACGCCAGCGGCACGAGAGGAGCGCAACGACATGACGGCGAAGACCGGCGAGGTCGCCGAGAAGACCGGGGACTTCCACTGCTCGACGTGCGGCGAGACGGTGCACGTCACTTCGGGCGACAAGATTCCGCCCTGCCCCTGCGGCAAGAACGAGTTCGACTCACGCACGGGTGAGCCCGGGAACAAGAGTTGACGCTGGCCTGGGTCACTCCGCTCCGTCACGGGTTCTCCGTACGAGGACTTCCTGCGCGATGGTCGCGACATGCAGGCCGTCGAAGCGGACGACATCGCCGGTCACCAGCCCGCGTCCGCCGTTGAGGCCGTGCGAGCGGGTGTCGAACCAGTGCCACTGTGACGGATCGGTCGGCCGCTGGAACCAGACCGAGTGGTCGAGGCTCGCTCCCTGGAATCGCTTGCGGTCGCCGACGTCACCCGCCGCGTCGGGGTGAGGGAGGCGCGCTGCGCGCGACGGTGCAGCGTCGGACATGAAGGCGAGGGCGCACTGGTGGTCGGCGGGGTCGTGGCCCATGTCGGCGTCGAGCCGGATCCAGTAGCCCATCGTGCCGTCGTCCATGAACGTGGCCTTGCGTTCGAGCAGCCCGGCCCACGAGTGGTCGGGCAGGTCGGGGTCGTCGAACGACGGGACCGATACCGGGAGCGAGGCGAGCTGGGCGTCGGCCTCGTCCTCGACGATCTGGAACGACACCGACAGGTTGAGGATCGCCCCGCCGGACTGCCGGGCCACGACCTGCCGCGTCGAGAACGACCGACCGTCGCGGAGTCGCTCGACCTCGTAGCGGATCGGCTCGTCGGTCGTACCGGGGCGGATGAAGTACGAGTGCAACGAATGCGCCGGCCGGTCGGCGGCGACGGTCAGCGACGCGGCGCGCAGCGCCTGGGCGACGACCTGTCCCCCGAACAGTCGACCTCCCCACGGATACCTCGCAGCGATACCGACGAAGGTGTCGGGCCCGTGCGGTTCCAGTTGCAGGAGTTCAGCGAACTCGATGTCGTGGATCCGCCGCGTGGTCATCGCCACAGTGTGACAGCCGCCGCTCGGAAACGTCCCCGTCAGTGCTCGGACACGAACCGGCTGAGTCCGACCACGTCGAGGACCACGATGCGCCCCCGGCAGGTCTCCACCAATCCAGCCCGCCGAAACTTCGCCAGTGCCCGGGCGGTCGACTCCCGCGTGGTGCCCACCCACTCGGCGAGATCGGCCTGCGTGATCGGCACCTCGTAGACCCCCCGTTGGCAACCGTTCGAATGGCGCATCATCATCGAGCTGAGGTCGACGATCATGCGGCCGGTGCGCACCACGGCGCTGTCGGAGTTGCGGGCCACCAGTCGGCGGTTCGCCCGCCGGAGCAACGCGCTGAGGTTCTGACACACCGCCAACAGGTACTGCGGCGATTCGGTGATCGCATCGACGAATGCGCTGGCGTCGAGGATGGCGACGACTGCTCCGTCAAGGGCAGCGGCGCTCGCCGAGCGGGGGTGTCCGTCGAGTGCCGACAGTTCCCCGAACTCCTCGCCGGGCGACTTGACGCCGAGGAGCAGCTCACGGCCCGACGGCATCGTGACGAAGATCCTGACCTGACCGTCGACGACGGCGTAGACGCGATTGGAGTGGTCACCCTCCACGAAGAGGGTCTCGCGTGGCGCCAGTGTCCGATGCCTGCCCGCAGCGACGATCAGCTCGCCGACCGTCCGGCTCCCCACTGCCACGTCCCCCTCCCCTCGAGCGGCCCGCTTCCGACGGGCCTTCGCTGTGTGATCCAGGTCATAGACGGTAGTCCGGTTCGCGGGCATGGTGGAACGGTCAGTCCCACCGCCACGAAGGAGCACCGCCATGTACCTGTTCAGTCGATCGACGATCGCCGCCCTCGGACGCCAGTTCGATGCCGTTCCTGCTGCCCTCGACGTCGGGTCGATGGTGAGCCGGATCACCGGGCGTGACGTCAACGTGTTCACCGTGCGCTTCGGCGCTCCGATGGGCACCATCATGTGGAGCGTCCGCGCCGAGTCGCTCGCCGAGATGCAGCAGAACACCGAGAAGCTGATGGCCGACGCCGGCTACCTGGAGAAGGTGCAGTCGATGAACGGCCTGTTCATGGCACCGGCCGAGGACCGGTTCAGCCGGATCATCACCGGACCCGACGAAGCGACGTCGAAGTACTACGGCGTCACGAGGGCGGCCATGATGACCGGCAAGTTCGCCGATGCCGTGGCGCTCGGGGTGGAGGCCGCCGAGTACATCGGCGAATCGATGAAGTGCCCATCAGCGTTCCTGAAAGCCGCATACGGCGGCTTCGGAGACGTCACCTGGATCACCGGCTTCGACTCGATGGAGCAGGTCGACGAGTTCGACGACTGGCAGATGAGCGATTCCGGCTACCACTCGATCGTCGAGCGGGCAGGCGACCTGTTCGTCGAGAACAGCGGACACACGAGCCTCATCGAAAAGCTCAGCTGACGCACCCCTCAGCGATACTGGGGCCATGGCTTCCCAGGTCGAAGTGTTCGCCGACATCACCTGCCCGTTCACGCACGTCGGGCTCAAACAGGTCTGTCGCCATGTCGCCGAGATGAGCGAACCGTGCGAGGTCATCGTGCGGGCATGGCCGCTGGAGTGGGTCAATGGCGCGCCACTCGACGTCGACGCCGTGATGGTCAAGGCCGCCGCGCTGAGCGAACAGCTCGGCGTCGACGACTTCTCGGGTCTGCGCGCCGACCGGTGGCCGGTCAGCACGATCGGAGCGCTCGAGCTGGCCGCCACCGCGTACGAACGTGACGCCGCTACCGGGCTCGCCGTGAGCCTGGAACTGCGCGCCGCCCTGTTCGAACAGGGCGTCGACATCGGTGATCCCGATGCGCTGACGTTGATCGCCGCCGCCCACCACCTCACGTCACCATCGCCGGCCGCCGGCGCTGCGGTGCAGGCGGATTACGACCTCGGGCTGTCACGCGGTGTCAGGGGTTCCCCACACTTCTTCGTCGGCACCGACGGGTTCTTCTGTCCGGCACTGGAGCTCGGACACGATCTCGACGGTCACCTGACCGCGAGGTTCGACGCCGACATGCTGGCCGACTTCTTCTCCCGCATCGACGCCTGAGTTCGCCGTTCCGGCGTCCTGGCGTCCGGGTGGGTGCCGTGTGGAGGGGGATCACAGCCGGCACCCACCGGACGTTGCCCTCAGCACGGTACGCATCGAATGTGTCGCCAGGATGTCCACCGGGTTGCCACTCGGTGATCGATCGCCGAACGATCGCCGCCGGACTTCCGCGTCGGACGATTGCCGGACGCAATGTCGGGGAATCGTCGCGCCATGTCGATGCAATCCGCCTCCACGTCCGCCGAAGCCCAGGCCGCCGACTGGCGGTCCACCGTCGCCCGGGTCGGGTTGGTGGGGCGGGCGCTGCTGTACCTGGTGTTCGGACTGTTCGCCATCGACGTCGTCACGGGTGGCGGCGGTTCGGACACGACCGAGGGAGCGCTCGAACGATTCGCAGGCAGCACCTACGGCAAGTTTCTCCTCGTGGCGCTGTGCATCGGGCTCGTCGCACTGGTGGCCTGGAAGGTGCTGCAAGCAGCCGCCGGCGACCCGGTGGAGGGGTCGGAGGCGACCGATCGCGCCGAGTTCGCCATCAAGGGATTCGTCTACGCCGGCATCCTGGCCGCCGCCGTGTCGGTGCTGATCGCCAACTGGGACTCCAGTTCGGGACAGGCCTCCAGCGGTGGATCCTCGAAGCAGGAGGCCACCGCAACGGTGCTCGACTGGCCGGGCGGCCAGTTCCTGGTGATCGCTGCCGGGCTGGGCATCGTGGTGTTCGGGCTGTCGGAACTCTGGCTGCACGCTTGGAAGACGAAGTTCATGCAGCGGATCGACACATCCGGACTGTCGGACACGGCCGGGGACACCATCGAGACCGCCGGCCGAGCCGGGTATGTCGCCAAAGGGGTGACGACGGCCATCGTCGGCGGATTCCTGGTGATCGCCGGTTGGCAGCACGACTCGAGCGACACGACCGGGCTCTCCGGTGCGATCACCGAACTCGGCGACTCGGGCTGGGGCGGTGCCCTACTGTGGGTGGTGGCGATCGGCATGTTCGGGTTCGCGGCGTTCAGCCTCGTCGAAGCCGCACTGCGCCGAGCGAAGTGAGAACCACCAGTGAACACGTGGCCGCCCGAACGGACGGACATGCCGAACGGACATGGAGGAATGAATGGACATCGGAAGCTTGTTGGCCGCACTCGCACTCGGCTTCGTCGCCGGGGTGATCGGTCGGGCGGTCGTGCCCGGCGATGCGTTCCGTTCGTTCAGCGGATGGCAGTCGTGGTTGATCTCGACGCTGCTCGGCCTGATCGGCGCACTCCTCGGCTACTGGATCTTCACCGGCCTGTTCGGGATCGGCGACGACGACAAGTTCGACTGGGGCGGCATCATCGGTGCCATCATCGGAGCGATCATCGTGGTCGCCGTCGGTTCGTGGCTGTTCCGAAAGATCGCCAAACGCGACACGGTCTGAACCATCGTCACGTCCGGCCGGCGTGATAGCACCTGGGTATGGGGAACAACGCTGAGGACGCCCGCTGGCTCGATGCGACTGCGCAGGCCGAGCTGATCGCGAGCCGCTCGGCCACGTCGGCCGAACTCGTCGATGCGGCGATCGAACGGGTCGAACGACTCGACGGGTCGATCAACGCGGTGGTCATGCGTTGGTTCGAACGGGCGCACCACCAGGCCGAGGCGTTCGACGAACTGCCGCTGGTATCGGAGCATCGCCAGGCGCCGTTCGCCGGCGTGCCCTTCCTGCTCAAGGATCTCGGCAACCACGTCGCCGGGATGCCGCTCACGTCGGGGAACCGGGCCGCACGCGATGCCACCCCGCTGTCGAGGCACGACTCGAATCTGGTCGTGCACTTCCGACAGGCCGGTCTGATCACGCTCGGGCGCAGCAACAGCCCCGAACTCGGCAGCCTTCCGGTCACCGAGCCGCTCGCGTACGGCCCGACCCGGAACCCGTGGGACACCGGGCGCACACCCGGCGGATCGAGCGGTGGTGCCGCGGCGGCGGTGGCGGCCGGCATGGTCCCGATCGCCCACGCCAGCGACGGCGGGGGCTCGATCAGGATCCCGGCGTCGTGCTGCGGCCTGGTCGGCTTGAAGCCGTCACAGGGCCGGGTGTCGATGGGACCCGAGCGCGACGAGTCCGGGTTGTCGACGCAACTCTGCGTCAGCAGATCGGTGCGTGACACCGCCCGCCTCCTGGACGCCGTGCACGGTCCCGGCGTCGGCGACAGCGTGATCGCGCCGGCACCGAGCCGTCCCTATGTCGACGAGTTGGGTGCCGACCCGGGGCGGCTGCGCATCGGGCTGCTGGATCACCATCCGATCGGCGGCGACCTCCACCCCGACTGCGTGACCGCGGTTCGCTCCGCTGCGGCGTTGCTCGAACAGCTCGGACACGACGTGGCGCCCGGCCATCCGCCGATCCTGGAGGACGACGAGTTCCCACGCCGCTTCGGCGCGATGTGGGCCGCCCTGATGGCGGTGGGCATCGATGCACTCGGCCAGTCGATCGGGCGGCCCCTCACTGCGGACGACGTCGAGCCGGTCAACTGGGCGCAGGGCGAGTGGGCCGCCCATCTGTCCGCGTCGGAGTACGCGATGGCACTGGCGGCGGTCGGCCAGTACCGGCGCCACGTCCAGCAGTGGTGGGCCGACGGTTGGGATCTCCTCCTGACGCCGACGGTGGCCGCTCCCCCGCTGCCGATCGGCGGCCTGTACGGCGACCAGGAGGACGGTGTCGATCCGGACAACCCGATGGCGCCGTCGATCCGCGCCGGGCGCTTCGTGGCGTTCACACCCCAGTTCAACGCCTCGGGGCAACCGGCGATCAGCCTGCCGTTGCACTGGAACGACGACGGCCTGCCGATCGGCGTACAGCTCGTGGCCGCCTACGGCCGCGAGGACGTGTTGATCCGCATCGCCAGCCAACTCGAAGCCGCCGCCCCCTGGGCCGACCGCCACCCCGACTGACAACGATCTCGCACGCGGCGCGGGCGTGACAGGACCACGCCCGTCACGCCAGGGGTCAGACCCCCGGCGTAACGGTGACCGGCAGCCTGGCCGGACTCCGACCGAGGACCTGGCGCCACTCGATGCTCGCATCGTCGATCGGCCCGTCGGCGACGATCGTGTCACCGAGGCCGGCGCGGGCGGCGGCGAGCACCACCTCCTCCATGGTCATCCGAGCGAGCGCTGCGCCGAGGCAGTAGTGCGGGCCTGATCCGAACGACAACAGCTTCGGTGCGTCGGGTTCGGTGAACCGGGCAGGGCGGAACACCTCGGGGTCGCTCCAGACGTCCTCGTCACGACTCGCCGACGCCGATGCGAGGAACACCATCGTGCCGGCGCCACGTTCGATCCCGCCGATCTCGAACGGTTCCAGCACCGTTCTCGGGACGATGGTGATGCTCGGCTCGAAGCGGATCGTCTCGTTGACGATGGCGCCGGCCAGCGATGCATCAGCGCGGAGCGCGTCGAGCGCCTGCGGATGGCGAAGAAGCGTCAGCAGCGAACAGCTCACCTGTCCCGAGGTGGTGTCGTGTCCGCCGACGATCAGGTTCCCGACCATCGTGACGACCTCGTCGTGGGCAAGCCGGTCGCCGGATTCCTCGGCATCGAGGAGCCCGCTGATCAGGTCGTCGCCGCGTTCGGCGAGACGCGAGTCGATCATCGCCTCGACGTCGACGATGAGATCGACGACCGCAGTCTCGGCCAGTGCGATCTGGTCGGCGTCCATCAGGCCGAACACGGGACTCAGCGCATCGCCGTAGGCGACGAAGTCGGCGATCTGATCGTCGGGAACGCCGATGAGTGTGCAGATCACCGTGATCGGCAGGTCGACGAGCGCGGCGACGAGGTCGCCGCCACCGTCGTCGACGATCTGCGCCATCCGGTCGGCGGCGAGCGACGCGGCCAGTGCCCGATGCCGCTCGACCGAACGCGGCGTGAACACACGCGCCGCGAGGCGACGCAGTCGGTGGTGCGCGTCACCTTCGTTCGTGAACATCAGACTCGAGTACCACTGACGCAACGGGCCGTCACCGACGCCCAGGAAGTCGAACAGCGACAGTCCCACCCCGGCGAGCCGCGAGTCGTGTGACAGCCGCTCGACGTCGTCGTACTGCAGCACCACGACGGCGCCCGTGTCGATCGAGATCGCCGACGGACCAGCGGCTCGCGCGGCCCGGTACCCGTCGTGCAGCCCCTCGTCGATGTTCCACTCGAGCATCGTGTCGGTCATGTGTCCCCCAATCGATCGAGCGGCAGCCCCCGCTGCCACCACGATGGGCATCGTTGCCGGGCAGGAGCGGGCAACGGTCAGCGGTCACACCGGTCGACCTCGACACTCCGGGAGCCCGGCCGAGCGCTCCGGTAGCGTCGATCCGATGACGAGGCCGAACCCCGACGTCGACGCCGTGATCTTCGATTTCGTCGGCGTGCTCAGCACGAGCCCGGGCGCGATGATGCGCCAGCAGATCGAGGCCAGCGGATTCAGCGGCGAGATCGACGTGGTCAGTTTCATCGGGATCCTCATGGGACCGACGGCTGCGGAAGGCGACCACCCGTGGCACCATCTCGAACGCGGTCGAATCGACTTCGACGCCTACGTGTCCGGCATCGAACCGCTGTGGCGGGCCGCCGGCTACGAGTCGTTCCCGGCACCGCCGCGTGGCGACGAGTTGCTCTCCGCCATGTCACCGGTCGCGGAGATGATCGACGCCGCCCGAGCCGTCCGCGCAGCGGGATACCGCACGGCGATCCTCACCAACAACATCAAGGAGTGGAGCGCCTGGCGCCAGATGTGGGACGCCGACCGCCTCGTCGACGTCGTCGTCGATTCGTGCGAGGTCGACATGCGCAAGCCCAACGCCGACATCTTCGAACTGACCGTCGGCCTCCTCGGGTCGTCGATGGAACGGACACTGTTCCTCGACGATTTCCCGTGGAACATCGCCGGCGCCGAGGCCGTCGGCCTGCAGACGATGCACGTCACCGACCCCATCGCCGCGGCCGCCGCACTCCTCGACCGCCTGCTCTGACGGCATGGCCGACGGTCGCACCTCCACGGCGCAGGTGGCGCTCGCCGGGTTCTGCCTGACCGTGTCCACGATCGCACTCGGGGCGTTGGTGAGCTCGCAGCTCTCGCTCATGTCGCTCCTGGACGACGCCCGGGCCGAACGGGCTGCGGAACAGATCGCGACGTCACGCTTCACCGCCGACGTGATCGAGCAGACCGTCGAGCGGGCCGTCACTCCCATCGCCGGAGCCGACATCGCCGCCCAGCTGGCGATCGCCACGAGCGCCGACCCGCAGGTGACCGGCGTCATCAGCTCGTCGCTCATCGCTGCGCACCGCCAGGTCGTCGATGCCGATTCCGGCCCGGTACCGGACGGCAACGCGGCGGTCCGCACCGCGATCGCCCGCTCGGCACTCGACGCGGCAACGGCCGCCGGATTCGATCCGGCGGCGGTCGGCATCGACGCGACCGACCTCGATGCGTTGCGGCTCGAAGCCGTCGCCGAGCAGACCGGCCTGCCGTCGATCGTCCCCGCGGACGTCCCGAACCTCGGGCTGCGCAAGGTCGCGGAGGCGACGCGCGTCATCTCGGGGTTGGCGCTCGTCGCCTTCGGAGCGGTGGCCGTGCTCGCCCATCCGCGCACCGGCCGAGGGATGCGCCGACTGGGGATCGCCGGGATGGTCGTGTGTGGCGTGTGGCTGGTGGGCTTGTTGGTGACGGGGTGGATCATCGACCTCGTGGCGAACACGCTGTTCGGCGAGATGCTCCAGACGGTGTGGAACGACGCCGTGCCGTCGATGCTGCTGCTCGTCGGGGCAGGCGCGGTGATCGGGGCCGGCGTGGTGTTCGCCGGGCTCGCCCTCGACGGCTGGACTCGCGAGCGTGCGAGGCGGCCCCGATGAGCGGTGTCCGATCCCGGCGGCGTCCGGTCGGCGGCGGAGTGGTTCCGAGGCCTGCCCGCCGCTCGCAGCGAGCCGCGTGGACGTCGCTCGTGGTGTTCGCCGCGACGGCGGTCACCGCGTGCGCCGAGGCGACGGCCGACCGCGCCGCGGATCTTCCCCCGCTGCTCGATGTCGATCAGCTCGGCAACGGATGGGTCGCGAGCGATCCGGGCGACGTGGCGCTGCTGCCGGGAACGGTGGCTCCACCGTGTCCGTTCGACGGCGAGATCCCTGACGTGGAGGTCGCTGCGGCCGACAGCATGGAGTTCGGCGACCAGCAGCGCGGGCTGGGGATCAACCACACCGTCGTCGCCGTGGGCGGTGACGCCGAGATGGCCGATGCGGTGCTGGCGACCTGGTCGTCGATGGACTGTTCCGGGTCCGACGCCGTGCAACGGCCGGTCGACGGGTTGCCCGACGGCGTGTTCGGGGTCGAACTCGACACGGTCGACAGCGACTTCACGCAGGCCGTGCTGATCCGGGTGGAGGGACCGACGATGTCGTTCCTCGTGGTCACCGGCGAGGGCGACGTGACCATCGACGTCGCCCGTCGTCTGGCACCGTTGATCTGATCAGCAGGAGTTCCGGTTCCCGGAGTGCAGCCTGCGTCGACTCGGGGCGGCTCATCCGGTCACACCCTCCGGCCGAGTGCATCGAGCAATGACTGCATGCCGCCGAAGGTGACCACACGGAACTCCTCGGCGGCGCGGACGCCGTACCGCTCGCCTGTTCGTTCGCTGCCCGCCCGCACCATCCGGGCCAGTACCTCGGAGACGTCACCGGCCGACAACGCATCGTCGACCGCCGGGAGTTCCCAGCCGCCGGTGTGCGCCTGCAGCCGGAGCTGGTTGAAGAAGTTCCGCATCATCGTGCGATGCCCGCACGCAGCGGCGACCTTGCGGTCCATGGTGTCGGTGATGTCGACGACGTCGGTGACGTCGATGACGCGGCGACCGAAGTACCACCGCTCGAAGCAGCCGTGCGGGGCGAGCCGTTCGCCCGTGAAGGGCGACACCTCGTCGAAGTGCTCGGGGTGGTGCAGGTCGAACTGGCTGGTCCAGAACGACTCGTCGACCGCCCGGGCGACGGCGAGGTGGTCGAGGTTGTCCTCGCCGTACATCGCGTACGGATCGAACGACACGAGCGCGTACGGCCGAAAGGTGCGGACCGCATGGATGACCCGTTCGCGCAGTGCCACGGTGGATACGTCGCCGAGCGTGTCGGTGGGGTATCCCAGCTCGACGATCTCGTGCACCCCGAGGATCTCTGCCGCTCGGTGGAACTCGTCGCGGTTGGCGGCCACGGTCGTCGCCTCGTCGGAGCCCACCGAGTCCCACCGGTCGTCGGTGACCCGCACGACGACGACCCGCCACCCGGCCTCGGCCCAGGCTGCCACGGTGCCCCCGACGAAGAGCGCGACGTCGTCGGCATGGGCGACCACCACCAGCACGACGCGCCCCTCCCCCGCCCCGATCGTGCGCACCGTCGCCACCATCGTCGGGACCGTACCGCACGACCCCGGGTCCCCGAAGCTTCCTCCCCGCATGGCGCCCGCATGGTGACCCCGGCCGGTTGCGCGGTGCCTGGCACCGCGTCACCGGTGTGGTCCCGGAGGCCGGATCTGCGGAAACCACGATGCAAGGATGTCGCCATGAGCGAGTTGGCGATCCATGGCGGGACGCCCGTACGGACCGAGCCGTATCCGTCGTGGCCGACCCACGACGAGCGCGAACGCGCCAACCTCCTCGAGGTACTCGAATCGGACCGGTGGTGGTCGTCGCAGGGCACCAAGGTGCACGAGTTCGAACGGCGGTGGGGCAAGTTCCACGGAACGGGCCCGGCGGTCGCCGTCACCAACGGCTCCCATGCGATCGAGGTGGCGTTGCTCGCCACCGGGATCGGCGAGGGCGACGAGGTGATCGTGCCGGGGTGGACGTTCGTCGCGACGGCGGCATCGGTCCTGATGGTCAATGCCCGACCGGTGCTCGTCGACGTCGAGCTCGGTAGCGGGTGCGTCGACCCCGACGCCGTCGAAGCGGCGATCACGCCGCGCACCCGCGGGGTGATCGCCGTGCACATCGCCGGCCACCCCGCCGACATGGACCGCCTCACCGAGATCTGCCGCCGCCACGACCTCGTGTTGATCGAGGACTGCGCCCACGCTCACGGGTCGATGTTCGACGGCCGGATGGTCGGCACGTTCGGCGCTGCCGGCACCCATTCGTTCCAGGCGTCGAAGCTGATGACCGGGGGCGAGGGCGGCGCCGTCGTATCGACCGATGCGGACGTCATCGCCCGGGCTGCCTCGTTCGCCAACTGCGGGCGCCGACCCGGCGAGTGGTTCTACTCCCACTACCTCCTCGGCGGGAACTATCGCATGACCGAGTGGCAGGGTGCCGTCCTGCTCGCCCAACTCGACCGGTTCGAGGAACAGCAGCAGCGCCGCGATCGCCACGCAACACTGCTGAACAAGGAGCTGGCGACGATCCCTGGCGTGCATCCTCAGACCCGCGACCCGCGCTGCGACCGCCAGGGCAACTACTGCTACGTCGTACGCATCGATCCGGACGAGTTCGGAGCGGCACGCGAGCCGGTGCGCCTTGCGCTGGAGGCCGAGGGCATTTCGCTGACGATGTCGTACCCACCGGTGCACCACCTCGACGTCTTTCGAGATCCCGACGGTCTTGCTCCGCGCTACCGCGATCGCAGCGGGATGCAGGACTGGGCGTCGCTCTCGCTGCCGGTCACCGAGCGGCTCGCCGACACGACACTGTGGTTCACGACGTCGGTGCTGATGGGTTCGAAGGAGGATGCGCTCGACGTCGTCCGCGCCGTCGAGAAGGTGCAGCGTCACGCCGGAGTGTTGTCGTGAGCGATGTGCCGCCGGCACCCATCGGCGAACCGTTCGACTGTGTGGAACGCACGGCCGTCGACACACTGCGGACCCTCGGCCGGTACGTGATCGCGGTGAACGATCCGCCGTGGTCGTCGATCGCCGAGCAGGTTCCGACGCCCGTCACGATCGTCGCCGCCAACGACATGGAGATCCACAAGCTCGACCGGGACGTCGAACGCACCGCCGACGACGGCGCCGAGGTCGTCGTCGGTTTCGGTGGCGGCACCGCACTCGACACCGCGAAGTACCTCGCCTGGAAGCGCGGCCTCGCCCTCGTGCAGATCCCGTCGATCACGTCGGTCGACGCCGGCTTCACCGATGCGATCGGCGTGCGCTCCGACGGACGGGTCCGTTACGTCGGGACGATCGTGCCCGAGGAGGTGGTGCTCGACATCGACCTCATCCGGTCGGCACCGGTGCGGCTCAACCGGGCGGGCATCGGCGACGTGCTGTCGTGCCACACCGGCCTGCACGACTGGCGAGCCGCAGTCGGCGCCGGCGAGGGGATCGCCTGGAACGACGCAGCCGCCGATCTCGGACTGACCCTGCTCGCCGAGCTCGACTCGATGATCGTCGACATCCACGGTGGCACCCCGGATGGCATCCGCTGGCTGGCCGACTGCTACCGACGCATCGGCGCTGCGTGTGCGGCGCTCGGGCACAGCCGGTTCGAGGAGGGCTCCGAGCATTTCTGGGCCTACGCCTACGAACACGCCACCGGCGCCCACCACGTGCACGGCGAGTTGATCTCGTTCGCCGTCGTGGCGATCGCTCACGTGCAGGAGAACGACCCCGAGTTCGCCCACGGACTCGTCTCGAGGGCGGGCGTCCGGGCCCATCCCGACGACCTCGGGATCAGCCGGGCCGAGTTCGTCGACAACCTCGTCGGCCTGCGCGCCTACTCACATCACGAAGGCCTCGACGTCGGCGTCGCCGACCTGACCGACATCACCGTCGACACGGCGAACCACGCCTTCGACTTCGCGTCCACGCTCCCGCGCGTCCCCGACCCGAATTTCTGAGCGGGTCTCGCGCCTGGCGCGACGTCGACTCCGAATTTCGGACGAGGCGTGGACGTCGGCGGCGGTCAGCCGAGGCCGAACTCCGACAGCTCGACGGGGCGACGCTCGTCGATCGAGCGGTGCGCCGCAGCGCCCGTCGCCACCGCCCACATCCCCTCGGTGACGGTCACCGCAGCCGGCCGACCGTTGCGGATCGCATCGGCGAGCGCGAGGTGCTCCATGAAGCTCGCTCCCTGGTGGAAGTCGGGATACGGCACCCTCGGATCCATCGGCGCCGGGATCTCCCGGACTCCCTTGCCGGGGTGCGACCCGGGAGCACCGGCGGCCGCCCGCTCGCCCAACCACACCACGTCGCCGGGCACGGTCGCCTCCATCTTGGCGAGATCGCCGGTGATCGTCAGCTCCTGCTCGAACCGGCCGCCTTCGGCGAACATGCACAGGTCGAGGGCGCCGCGCACACCGTTCACGAACTCGACGATGACGAAGGCGTTGTCGAGGATGTCGGGGCGCTCCATCCGGCCGTCGATCTCGTACTCCTCGTCGAGATGGTTGACGTCCTGGCCACCGCTCGCCATCACCCGCACGGGGTGCGCGCCGGCGGCGAGGTGCATCAGGTCGAAGAAGTGGCAGCACTTCTCGACGAGCGTGCCGCCGGTGTTGCGGCTGAAACGATTCCAGTCGCCGACCTTCTTCAGGAACGGGAAGCGGTGTTCGCGGATCGACACCATGCGCGTCGTGCCACACACACCGCTGGCCAGCTGTTCGAGCATCGTCGCCGGTGTCGGCATGAACCGGTACTGCAGACCCATCCACGTGATCGCATCGCGCTCGGCCGCTGCATCGACGACCCGCTTGCAGTCGTCGACCGTGGTGCACAGCGGCTTCTCGATCAACACGTGCTTGTCGGTGGCGAGTGCATCGGCGAGCACCGCGGCGTGGGTGTGGTTCGGGGTGGTGATGATCACCACGTCGACGTTCGGGTCGGCGAGCAGTTCACGGTGATCGCTGTAGGTCGCGGTGCGTTCCTTCGCCGCCTCCCCGTCGGCTCCGGCAGCGACACACCCGAGCCCCCACTCGAGACTGCTCGCCACGGGATCGGCGAGTGCGACCACCCGCGCCCCGTCGACGTGGTTGAGGTCGAGGATGTGCTCGCCCCCCATCATCCCGCTCCCGATCACGCCGTACCCGATGGTGTCTCCCACGCCGCGACCGTACTTCCGACGCCCCGTCCAACGATCAGTCCGCGACCTGTTCCGGAAAGCGGCATTCCTCGCGCTCTGATCGCTGGATGGTGCGGGGAGCTTCCGGTTCGCCGGTCTGCTCGCCCACTGCTGGGCATGCGGCTGGGAGATCTCGATCGTTGGGCGACGGCGCACCACGGAGTCATCTCGATGGAGGCGAGCGGCCTCAGCCGGTCGAGTTGGTACCGAGCGATCCGATCGGGGCAGCTCGACCAACTCCATCCAGGCGTCGCCCGTCTGCACGGGACCGCCGACACTCCGGAACAACGGATCGCAGCGGCCGTGCTCGCCGTCGGAATACGGGCGCTGGCATCGCACCGTTCCGCCGCGCGGCTCTGGGGCATCGATCGGCCGATCGGCGATCCGGTCGACGTGATCGTGACCGGCCGGCGTCGCCTTCCCTCGCTCAACGGCGTCGTGATCCATCGCCCGAAGGACCTCGAACGGCTCACGCCGCCGCAGCGGCGCAGCAACATCGTCTGCACCAACATCCTGCGGACGCTGCTCGATCTCGGCGCCGTCGATCGTGCAGCTGTGCCGGATGCCGTGGGCCACGCCATTGCCCAGCACCACATCACACTGCCGACGCTCGAATCGGTCATCATCCAGCATTCCGAGCACGGACGGGCCGGGGTTGTCGCACTGCGTGATGCCGTCGACGACTGGGCGATCGACAGCAAACCGACCGACTCGCTCCTCGAGACGGCCATGCAGCGACTCGTCGACCGGTACCGGCTCCCGCCGGTCGAGTTCCACCCGGTCGTCTGCGGCCATGAGGTCGACTTCCGAGTGATCGGAACGCCGGTGATTCTCGAGTGCGACGGCTGGGCATACCACGGGCTGCACCGCAAGACCTTCGAGCGCGACCGGGAGCGCGACGCGGACCTGATCGGAGCGGGCTGGATCGTCGTGCGATTCACGTACCGAGCGATCACCGCTCGCCCGAAGCCGACCGCCGACCGGATCGCCGCCGCCGTCGCTCGCTGGGGCTGAGCCGCCCTTCCAGCGATCAGAGCGCGAGCCGTTCCGGAAAGCGGCACTGCTCGCGCACTGATCGCCGGGAGGATCGAGTGGGACGGGTGAGGATACGGTTGCGCGGTGATGAGTGACGGGGTGCTGGGCGGCATCGGGAGGATCGCCTACGGGTGCTGGCGCTTCGCCGGGACCGACGTGGCGACGGCGCGGGAGAAGATCGAGACGGCGCTCGATGTCGGGATGACCCTGATCGACACCGCCGACATCTACGGCTACGACGGCTCGACCCCTGCGCCCGGCGGCGGGTTCGGTGACGCCGAGGAGCTCCTCGGCCGCGTGCTCGCTGAAACGCCGGGCCTGCGCGACCGGATGGTGCTCGCAACGAAGGGCGGCATCACCCCGCCGGTCCCGTACGACTCGTCGGAGCGCTACCTGCGCGAGGCGTGCGAGGCATCGCTGCGGCGGCTGCAGGTGGAGGTCATCGACCTGTACCAGATCCACCGCCCCGACCTGCTCACCCACCCCGCCGAGGTGGCGGGCGCGCTCGACGGACTCGTCGCATCCGGCAAGGTCCGGGCGATCGGCGTGTCCAACCACACCGTCGCACAGACCCGGGCACTCCAAGCACATCTCGAGACGCCGCTGGTATCGACGCAGCCGGAGTTCTCGCCGATGGCGCTCGACCCGCTCACCGACGGCACGCTCGACCATGCGATGGAGACGGGCATCGTCGCGCTGGCGTGGAGCCCGCTCGCCGGTGGCCGTCTGGGCGGGGAACCGAGTGACGACCGGGCTCGGGCGGTCGCCGAGATCTGCGATCGGCTGGCGGGCGAGTTCGGCGTCGCCCGATCGGCGATCCTGCTCGCGTGGGCCATGCGCCACCCGGCGGGCGTGGTGCCGATCATCGGCACGCAGCGGCCCGATCGGATCCGCGAGTGCGCCCGCGCCGCCCGCGTCGAGCTGACCGCCGACCAGTGGTACGAGATCCTCGTCGCCGGCCGTGGCGAACCGATGCCATGACGACTCCTGGGCTCGCCCGTCCGGAGGTCGCCTGGTTCTCGGCGCTGTGCGACGACGACTACGAGTACCTCGGCGTCGCCGATCCCGGCCTGCGCTCGTCGTGGAGCCACTGCCGGGACATCGTGACCACCGCCGAAGCCAACGGCTTCGACAACGTGCTGCTGCCATCGGGGTACTCGCTCGGCATCGACGGCGTACCGTTCGCCGGCGGAATCGCCGCGGTCACCGAGCGGATCAAGCTGCTCCTCGCCGTCCGCTGCGGCGAGATGTGGCCGCCGCAGCTCGCCCGCCAGCTCGCCGGCCTCGACGAGATGCTCGACGGACGCCTCACGATCAACATCATCAGCTCCGACCTGCCGGGCACGCAGCTCGCGAGCGAACCCCGATACGCCCGCACGACTCGAGGTGATGACGATCCTGCGGACGCTGCTCGCGGGCGAGCGCCGATCGACCATCACGGCGAGTTCTACGATCTCACCCTCGATGCGCCGCGCATCGCCGTCGACCGGGCAGCGGCTCGTCGAGCCGCAGGGCTGCCTGTAACGCCACCGTTCTACTTCGGCGGCCTGTCGGAGCCGGCCCGCGACGTCGCCGCCGCAGGCGGCCGACGTGTACCTGATGTGGCCCGACACCATGCCGGAGATCGCAGTCGATCATCGACGACATGCGGGCTCGTGCCGCACGGCACGGTCGCGAGCTGCGGTTCGGCTACCGCACCCACGTGATCGTGCGAGAGACCGAGACCGAGGCCCGGGCGGCCGCCACCCGGCTCCTCTCGAAGCTCGATGCGGCCGAGGGCGAGGCGATCCGCAACCGGTCACTCGACACCGCATCAGCCGGCGTCTCACGACAGGCCGAACTCCGCGACACCTCCGACGACGACGGCTTCGTCGAGGACCACCTGTGGACCGGGATCGCCCGAGGGCGATCGGGCTGCGGCGCCGCGATCGTCGGCGATCCCGACCAAGTGGTCGCCAAGCTGCGTGCCTACATGGCCTCGGCATCGACGCGTTCATCCTGTCGGGATACCCGCACCTCGACGAGTGCGAACTCGTGGCAAAGCATGTGTTGCCCAGTTTCTGATCAACGCTGACCAGATGTCACTCCAGATCGTCGAACCACCACTCTACGCGGTTGCTGTGACCATTGCCCGGTGGAGTTCTGCCCGTCGAGGTGCAACAATACGACGCTACGTGGGGGCGTTCCTCCATCGAATATCCAGAGGAGTAGACATGGGCGGAAACTCGAAGCGTCGGATCGCCGGCTTTGCCATCGCCAGCCTGGTCATCGCCGGGGTGGTCGGCGTCACCTCGCTGAGCGTCTCTGGGCAGACCCCGTCCCCCCCGCCGACGGTTCCCTACGCGACACTCACCATCAACATCACCGACCGTGCCGGCAGCGTCACGCTTGAACTGCTGGACGGGAAGACGTACAACCAGTCGATTCTCACGACGCAGCCGTGTGCCACGCTCGCCCTCGGCCCCATCACCGACGGCACGGACACCTACCCCGGGACGCTGCTCGACTTCACACCGATTGCGGGCAGCGGCGCGAGCGTCCAGATCCCGGGCGACGGCATCGGCGTCGAGAGTGGTCAGAACTGCGGAACGCCCGCCGGACTCCTGGGACCGGGCGAGAAGCTTCAGATGTCCCTCGGCACCTTCGCCGCGTACGACACCAACGAGGACACCGTCGGCAACGAGGTCACGGTCGGCTCGGCCTCACTCGAGATCGGAAGGTCGCGTCCGGCCGACCCGAAGGACCTCAAGGTCAGTTTCGACTCCGGCACGACCGAGTCGACGTTCCCGGTCGCGGTCGGGGTGTCCACCGTTCAGGTCGGGGAGTTCACGTCGAGCATCACCATCGGATCGACGGCGAACCAGAACAGCCGGGGTCTGTCGCTGAGGGGCCAGACCAGTTTCGCTCTGGTGGCGCCGATTCCCTATGCCGAAGCCGTCTTCTGCAGCGATGACCCAGTCCCTGCCGAGGACGTGGCAGAAACCGGTCCAGCGGCCCAGGACGCCACGTTCACCCGTGGCGACAACAACGCAGCCGGCGGAGGCGTCACTCAAGAAGGATGCGACGACATTGGCGTCACCCTGCAGATCGACGAGGACGGCGTGTTCCTCGACAAGGGCACGGTCGGAATCTTCACCGGCGAGCCACAGGACGTGAACGCCACCTTGGAAATCACCTGGACGCCGCTCGACCCGGAGAGCGCGACACTGGCCGCCGACCTCGATCGAGAGATCAACTTCTTCCCCGAAGCGCCGGTTGCTGACCCCGGAAACGTGTTCGTCCCGGTGCAGTGGTGCCTCTCGTCGGCGCTCGAGGGAACCACCCTCACTGCAGTCCACCCACAATTCGTTGGCCCATCGAACCATCCGTTCGCGGGCGACGAGGTTCCGTGGTGTCTCGTGAGCAATGAAGAGACGCTGACCGACGGCGGGATCGTCCAGGTGCAGCTGTACCACGGCAAGGGCGACCCACGGATGCGGTGACGCTACGAGCACCTGCGGTCAGGCCAGGACCGTGCTGACCACGCCGAGCCGGTCGAGGAGGTGTCGAGCTTCCTCGGCCGGCTCTGTCGTTCCCAGGCGGGAATCGAACGGTGGCCCGATCCGGCCGGCCAACAGCAACAGTCGTGCCAACTCGAACTCGAGGTGGCGGACCCGGGCCAACTCCGCGCCAGACGCAATCGTGTCGGTGGCCTCGTCGATGCACCCGAGGTCGATCAACGCCTTCGCTGCGACCACGGCTCGACTCGCATCGAAGATCGTGACGTCCTCGGTCGTCTCGCTCGCAGCATGCTCGATGATCTCGAGTCCGTGCCGTGGACGCCCCGCACCGATCACACACTGGGCCAGGTGCAGCGCCGTCTCGTAGACGGTGGCCGAGCTGCCCATCGCACGAGATTCGTCCATCAACGCCGTCAGCGTCCGTTCGGCCTCGTCGAACTCCTTGCGCCCGATCAACACCCGGCCGATCTGCATCTCGGCGAACGTGGCTGCCCACGCGTAGCCCGATGACCGCAACACCCGCGCCGCGTCGCGAAGCATCGGCTCCGCCTCGTCCAGGCGACCCTGGTTCACCAGGACCTCACCGATGTTCGCCTCGGTGGTGGCTGCGTCGAGCAAGTTGCCGATACGGCGGTCGGCGTCGAGCGCCTGGCGATAGCGCGTGAGGGTTTCGTCCCAACGACCATCCCAGTAGGACAGCGCTCCCAGATTGTTCGCGATGTCGGACTGGCCTTCGAGGTCACCGAGCGACTCGTACAGCTCGAGCGCCCGCGCAGCGTATGACTCCAGTTCGTCGCCGCCGACGAGTACACCGGCCATGAAGATCACGTTGTACGAACGAGCGAGTGCCGACATCTCGTTGCATCGTTCAGCAAGCTGCGCCGCGGCGAGCGCGGTGCGGCGCGCTTCGTGCGATCGCATCTGCCGTGACCGGACCAGCGCGGCGAACGCCAGCGCCCGCGCTTGGACCGCCTCGCTCACCTGGCCGTCCACCGTCGCCGCCACGCTCCTGCCGCGCGATGCCTCGCGCAGCGCGAGAGCGAACGCACCCGCCCGTTCGCGGGTTCGTCCGCGTCGGAGATGTATCTCGGCGCGCGCAACGGCATCGTGGCGAGCGAGCCTCGCTGCGCGCTGGTACGCGTCGAGTGCGTCGTCGAACATCCCTGCACGCTGCCGAGCATCCCCGAGCGCTACCCAGAGACGTCGGCGTTCCTCGTCGTCGACCTGTGCCACGCGCCGAGCAGCTTCGACCGCTCGCTCGTAGTGGATGGCCGCTTCGGCAGCTGCGTACGCACGATTCGCGCGTTCGGCAGCGAGAGTTGCGTAGCGGTACGCCCGCTCATGATCGTCGGCGTTGGAGAAATGCAGCGAGAGCATGGCGGCGTCGGAGTCGTCACCGGCGCTCAAGGCCTCGAACGCCTCGCCAGCTGCGAGATGGAGACGCGACCGCGAGCGGTAGGCGAGGCTGTCGTACACGACGTCGCAGACGAGCCCGTTCCTGAACCGGTAGCGGAGCGGTCCGTCGGCCTCGATGAACCTGCTGAGTTGGACCAGCGTGGCCTCGTCGAGCTCGAGTCCCTCGTGACGGAGGAGTTCTTCCACGACGACACGCCGGAAGCTGCGGCCCAGCACAGAGGCGTACGACAGCATGCGCTTCGACAGCGGGTCGAGCGCATCCACTTGAGCCGCCAGCGTGCCTTGCAGCGACTCTGGAACGGCGTCGAACGAGCCGAGTTCCTGCGCGGCCGTGATCAGCTCACCGACGAACAGCGGGCTACCGTTGGCCCGCGTGACCACGAGGTCGATCTCGTGCGGCCGCAGCGGCGCCGCTTCAGTTGCGCTGATGGCAAGCGCCTGCACGACGTCGTCCGGAAGCGGTTCGATCGGCAGGTGCTCACCAACCTCCGTGGCGAAACCGCCGTCGTCGTCGCGGCGCACGGAAATCAGCAGCCATGGACGTGACTGGGCGGTCACGGCGATCCGACCGAGCAGATGAGCCGACGCGTCGTCGGCCCATTGCATGTCCTCGGCGACGAAGACGAGGGGTTCGTCGTGGATGGCCGCGATCAGTTCCAGCACCACGTCGGCGGTTCGGTCGGCGCGGAACTGTGCGCTGATCGAATCCGATTCGGCGGTGGAGGGCACGGTGAGCTGCAGCGCATCACCCAGGAGGGGAAGGAAGGGCTCCAGGTGCGACACCGTCTTCGTGACCGTGCTCCTGAGCTGCTGTCCGAGTGCTGCGGGGTCCGTCCCGGAGAGACCGAGGAGGGTCCGCAGCGGGTCGCGGACGACCCGGTAGCTGTTGCTGGCGCCGTAGGGCTCAGCGTGCATGTCGACGATGCGTGGATGATCCGAGCCGAGCGCTTCCCTCACCAGCCGAGACTTGCCGAGCCCCGCAGCGCCGACCAGCGTGACGACGCCGCCATGCCCGTCGGCGACCGCCTCGATCCGATTCCGTAGTCCGGCCAGCTCGGCCTCGCGACCCTGGAACTGCAGACCATGGCCGTCCGTGGCCTCCTTCGGTCCGAGTTCGTCGCCGACCCGGTACACCACCTGCGGCAGGGCCTTGCCCTTGAACGTGAACGGGCCTTCCGGCTCGGTGTCGTAGCGAACACGGGCAGCCTCCAGCACGGCAGGGTGGGCGTGGATCACGCCGGGGCCCGCCGTCACCATGATCCGAGCGGCCGTGTTGACCGTGTCACCCATGATCGAGAACACGGCCTGGTCGGGTGCTCCGAGTTCACCGGCGAACACATGGCCGCGATGGATACCGACGTGAAGCGGGAGCGGCGGATTCGCGTCGATGATCGAGCGAGCAGCCCGAAGCATTCTGCCTTCGTCGTCCTCGCTCGTGAGCGGGACGCCCGAGCTGCAGAACAGTTTGCCGCCGTTTGCGTCGACGTCGACGTACAGCAACGCGATGTCCTCGGCCTCAAACGCGGCCTGGGCGATGTTCAGCGTCTCGTGCAGCGCATCCGCCAGGCCGTCGGGGCCGTCGGCCTCGAGACGTTGATCGGCGCCCTTGAACTTGAAGAAGCCCATGGTGGCGATCCGGTGCACCGGGTCGGGCGCACCGTGCTCGAGCACCGATGCGATGATCGGCGGTGTCACCCGTCGAGCGGCCTCGGCGTCGGTCGGTCGAGACGGTGCGGGCGGAACTCTGTCGACGGCGCCCTTGCGCCATGTGACCATGAGCTCGCCGTCGTCGCCGGGCTTGGTGCTCCCGCGCCCGAGCAGCGCAGCCATCGCTTCGCTGACGACGATCTGGCCGGCCTCGGCGGCCGACTCGGAGTTCATCGCGATGGTGGTGTCGGGGCCACCGACGACGAGTTGCCGATACCGGTCGCCGACGAGGAACAGGTGGAACGCGCCGGAGTGCGCACCGATCGAGATCTTGAGCTTCAACTTGCCGACGGACGTCGGGATCTCACTCGCCCGGCGAAGGTCGCTCCGCATCTCCACGGCGGCGGACGCGGCCTGACGGGCATGATCCGGCCCGGTGAAGAGTACGAGCAATGCGTCTCCGCCAAACTTGAGCAACTGCCCGCCGCGGTTCGCCGTGATGTCCAGCATCCCGGCGAAGACCCGGCTCAATGTCTCGACGAGCTCCTCGGTACCGATGCGACCACGGGTGGCGAGCTTCTCGGACAGCGCCGTGAAACCGGAGATGTCGGCGAAGACCATCGTGCCCTCGACCACCCGCCAGCGCCGCTCCGGCTCGTCGGTCACCCAGTCGAGCACAATGCGGGGAACGAGTCGATCCAGGCGACTCTGCGCCGTTGTGTTGTCGATCAGTGCCATCGTGCCCTTCTGGCCTGCCACTCACCGGCTCGGATATCCGCTCTCGATGTGACCTTCGCAAAGCGTAGTGCGCCATCGACGCACCTTGAGCCTCATTTCACCTGGTCGCAGCGGATGGCCGGCGCCGAGACGGAGCGCCGATCAGGTCGACAGCGCTGCGAACACGACAGAGTCGACGTATTCGTCGAGACGTGTGATCAGGCCGAGGTCGTCGAATCGAACGACGACACACACGTCGGTCGACGCCGACTTGCCGTCGGGGCGGGTGAGGGTGACGACGTGCTGTTCGACGACGAAGTCGTCACCGACCGATCGGCGGACATCGGAGTACCTCACGCCGACGCCTTCGTTCTTCAACCCCTGCACGAAGGCGAGCAGCCCGGCCATGTCGTGTTCCGGATTGCCGTTCTGCTTCATCTTCACATCAGCAGCGAGCAGGGCGTCGAGACCGTCGAACTCCTGCGACTCGAAGATCTCGAACAGCCGGGAAGTGCGCTCTGCGATGTCCATACCCCGAACAGTATTCGCGTCGCCGCCAGGGCCACGTAACCTGCAACGATGACCGACCTACTGATCGAATCGATCGCGTTGGAGGACCGCCTTCGCGCAGCGCTGCCGAGCGACGTCGACTACGCCTCGGCCCGACTCGTCGACGAGCGCGCCGAACACCTCACCGTTCGGCGCAACCAGCTGGAGCCGATGTTCACGCAGTTCGACACCGGCGTGATGATCTCGATCTGGAACGGCGGCGGCCTCGGCTACGCCGCCACGACCGACCTGAGCGACACCGGCCTCGCCGCCGCCGTCGACCGCGCTCGCTACTGGGCGGGTGTCACCGCTGGCGCGATGGTCACCACTGCGGCGCCGACGAGCCACGCCGAGGGCACCTACGTATCGCCGGTCGAGGTCACCTGGGACACGCTGCCACTGAACGATCGGCTCGAGCTCCTCCAGCACCAGTCCCGCCTGCTCGGCGTCGACGACCGCATCGTCAACTGGGGAGCCTCATTGGTGCGACGCGAGGTCGATCAGCTGCTGATCACCGCGTCGCGCAACGGCGACAGCGGCCGCATCGAGCAGCGCTTCCGCTTCGTGTACCCCAGCCTCAACGCCACAGCCAACGAAGGCACGAACACCCAGACCCGCACGTTCGGCGGGCACGCCTTCTGCGGCCAGGGCGGCGCCGAGGTCCTCGGTCGCTTCGGCTTCGGCGACGCCGCGACCAAGATCTCCGAGCAGGTGCTCGAACTGCTCACCGCCCCCAACTGCCCGACCGGGGTGATGGACGCGCTGCTCGCACCCGACCAGATGATCCTGCAGATCCACGAGTCGATCGGCCACCCGCTGGAGCTCGACCGCATCCTCGGCGACGAGCGCAACTACGCCGGCACCAGCTTCGTCACTCCCGACATGTTCGGCACGTACCAGTACGGCTCCGAGCTGCTCAACGTCACCTTCGATCCGACCGTGCCCGGCCAGCTCGCCTCGTACGGCTTCGACGACGACGGCACGCCGGCCGAACGCCAGCACCTGATCGAGAACGGCATCCTGGTGCGCGGCCTCGGCGGAGCGGTGTCGCAGGAGCGCAGTGGCCTGCCCGGCGTCGCCAACTCCCGTGCCGAGAACTGGAACCGCCCGCCGATCGACCGGATGGCGAACCTCAACGTCGAGCCGGGCGATTCCACCGTCGACGAGCTGATCGGCTCGATCGAACGCGGCGTCTACTTCCACACCAACAACTCGTGGTCGATCGACGACAGCCGCAACAAGTTCCAGTTCGGCTGCGAGTACGGCCAGCTGATCGAGGACGGAGAGATCGTCGGCGCCGTGCGCAACCCCGGCTACCGCGGCATCTCGTCGACGTTCTGGCGCAGCCTCACCGGTGTCGCCGACCGCGACAGCTTCACCGTGATGGGCACCCCGAACTGCGGCAAGGGCGAGCTCAACCAGATGGTCGGAACCGGCCACGCGTCGCCGGCCTGCCGATTCTCGAACATCGAGGTGTTCGGAGGCGAGGAGTGAGCGCCGACACCCACGCCGGGGGTCCGGGTGCGGGGAAGCACGACCAGGCGTACTTCGACGAGCTGATCACCGCCGCCACCGCCACGCTGACCGGCGACGAAGTACTGCTCGCCAACGTCTCCGGCGAACGCACCGACTTCGTGCGGCTCAACAACTCCGACGTCCGCCAGGCCGGCACCATCGACCAGCGCACGCTCACCGTCGACCTGGTGGAGGGCCGGCGCCACACCGGCGGCAGCATCCGCCTCTCCGGCGACCGCAGCGTCGACGACGCCCGCCTCGCCACCCTGTTCGCCCAACTCCGCGAACAGCGGGCACTCGTCGCTGACGATCCGTTTCTGCTCTACAACACCGAGCCCTCCTCGACCGAGCGCATCGAACGCGGTTCGATCCCCGAGCCCGACGCCGCGCTCGCCGAGATCCGCGCCGCCGGCAAGGGCCGCGATCTCGTCGGGATCTACGCATCAGGCGACACGTACCAGGGATTCGCCAACAGCCTCGGTCAACGCAACTGGTTCCAGTCGTCGACGTTCAACCTCGACTGGTGCTTCTACCTCCGCGCCGACAAGGCGGCGAAGAACCTCTACGCCGGCTTCGACTGGAACCACGACGCGTTCAGCGCCAAGGTCGACTGGTCGGCCCGCCAGGTCAAGGCGCTCGAACGCGAACCGATCAGCCTCTCGCCCGGCGAGTACCGCACCTACCTGGCGCCACGCGCCGTCGAAGAGCTGATGCAGCTGCTGTCGTACTACGGCGCCTTCGGCCTGCGCGCCCACGAGACGAAGCAAACACCGCTGCTCAAAATGCTGGTCGAGGGCACGACGTTGTCGCCGCTGGTCACCATCAAGGAGGACACCGCACACGGCGTCGCTCCGAACTTCCAGTCGGCCGGCTTCCTGCGGCCCGACGAGGTGCCGCTGATCGTCGACGGCGCCTACGCCCAGACGCTCGTCTCGCCGAGATCGGCACAGGAGTACGGCGTGCCGACCAACGGCGCGACCGGCCACGAGTACCCGCAGTCGATGGCGATCGCTCCGGGCCACATCGCCACCGATTCGGTCGGCGAGGCGCTCGGCAGCGGGCTGTTCGTCGGGAACCTCTGGTACACCAACTTCTCGGACCAGGCCGCCTGCCGGACCACCGGCATGACCCGGTTCGCCACGTTCTGGATGGAGGACGGCGAGATCGTCGCGCCGGTCAACGTGCTGCGCTTCGACGACACGGCCTACCACCTGCTCGGCGACCGGCTCGAGGGCCTCACCGACACCGCCGAGGTGCTGCTCGACACGTCGACCTACGAGCGCCGATCCACCGACAGCACCCGGCTCCCCGGCGCACTCGTCGGGGCGATGCGTTTCGTGCTCTGACGTCCACCCGCTGAGTCAGGTCCGGTCCGACGGATCGCCGATGTCGTCGCGCTCGTGGCCGAGGATCGCGTCGACCGCGGCGCCGACGGTCGGGGCGAATCGATCGGGTCCGAATCGGTCGGTCAGCCCGTACCGCGCCAGGTCGTCTCGCACCGGGCCCTTCAGCTCGGCGATCACGAGCTCGATTCCGGCGCTGGCCAAGTGCTCGTCGAGTGCCACGAGTTCGTCGACCGCCGTCGAGTCGATCGAGGTGATCGGTTCGGCGGCCAACACCAGGTATCGCAACGACGGGTCGCCGTCCGCGATCGATCGGACGAAGTGGGCGAAGATCCCCGCGTTGGCGAAGAACAGCGGCGCGTCGAACCGGACGATCGCGATCTCGTCGATCCGCCGGGCACCGGAGTGGCGGGTGAGGTCGTGGTAGCCGCGCACCCCGGTGATCTGCCCAAGTTCGGTCCGGTAGGGGCGCCACGCCTGGTTGACGAACGCCACGATCGACAGCCCGAGCGCCACCACGATGCCCTGCAGGACACCGATGATCGCGACCCCGGCGAACGCTGCCAGAGACAGCATGCCCTCGATCGGCGCCCGCCGCAGCAGGTGCACGACCGCAGGCACGTCGACGAAGCTCGACGCAGCGACGATCACCACCGCTGCCAACGCCGACGTCGGCAGGTAGCTCGTCAGATCGGGCACCAGCATGATGAACGCCACGAGCATCAGGGCCCCGGTCACCCCGGTGACCTGCGTGCGGGCACCGGCGTGTTCGGCGACCGGCGTCCGACTGAACGAGCCGGAGACCGAGAACCCACCGAACAGTCCGCTGGCCACGTTCGAGATCCCGAGTGCCCGCATCTCGTCGTTCCCCTCCACCGATTCACCGCGACGAGCCGCCATCGAACGCGACATCACCCCGGTGTCGGCGAAGGCGATCAGCGAGACGCCGAGCGCCGGGCCCAGCAGCGAGCCCACGTCGGACCACGTCAACCCGCCGAGCGCCGGCGCCGGCAGGCCCGACGGCAGCGAACCGACGACCGGGATCTCGTCACTCCAGCCTGCCGCAGCGACGAGGAGCATCGATCCACCCACGGCGACGAGCACACCGGGCACCCGGCTGTGCACGGCGCGCAGGACCAGGATCACCGCGATCGAACCGAACCCGATCGCCGCCGAGATGGGATCGACGGCGCCGTCGCGGATCGCACTCAGCACGCCACGCGCATCGCCGACGAGGTCATCGGCATCGACCGAGAATCCCAGCAGTCCGGGCAGCTGCCCGACGATGACCACCAATGCGAGACCGTTGAGATAGCCGATCCGGATCGGCTTCGACAGCAGGTCGGTGACGAACCCGAGCCGGAAGACCGAACCGAGGACGAGGAACGCTCCCATGAGGATCGCCAGCAGTCCGGCCAGCGCGATCGCCCGATCCGGGTCGCCGGCGGCGAGCGGCAGGATCGACGCGCCGACGATGGGCGCCAACGACGAGTCGGGCCCGAGCACGAGGATGCGCGACGGACCGACGAGCGCGTACACGAGCAACGGCACGATGGTGGCGTACAAGCCGGTGACGGGGGCGAGGCCCGACACCTGCGCGTACCCGATGCCCGCCGGAATCAGGATCGCGGTCAGCACGACGCCGGCGAGGAGGTCGTCACGCAACCACGAGCGTTCGTAGTGGGCCAGCACGCGCAGACCCGGGACCCACTTCCCCGACTGCGCTCCCATCAGCATGTTCTAGCCCGGCACGAAGTGGCCCGGACCACAGTTGTGGCGTGGGGTCCGTCAGGGTACGGTCGGATCACGGGCAGTCGTGTGCCCTCTCCCACCAACCCCACCACCAGGAGACCCTCATGAAGAAGCTGTTTTTCCTCCTTGCTCTCATCGGCGCCGCCGCTGCGGCCGCTGCAGCGTTCAAGCGCGACGACGTCAAGGCCGGCGCCAAGAAGGCCACCGACACCGTCGCCAAGACCGCCCAACAGGCCCAGAGCACCGTGAAGGAGAAGGTCGCCGCCGAAAAGGTTCCGACGACCATCAGCGGGCCCGAGGCCGCAGAGGCAGCCACCAACAACTGACGCGCTGGGCCGTGTTGCGACGGTGCGTCATGATGGCGCGATGACGATCCAACTCATCGGCGCCGGCCTGGGACGCACCGGCACGATGTCGCTCAAGCTCGCGCTCGAGCGCCTGCTCGGGGGCACGTGTCACCACATGATGGAGGTGGGACAGCACCCCAACGAGATTCCACGCTGGCACGCCGCATTCCGCGGCGAGCCCGTCGACTTCGCAAGCCTCCTCGACGGCTACTGCGCGGTCGTCGACTATCCCGGCGCCGCCGCATGGCGTGAGCTTGCCGACACGTTCCCGGACGCACCGATCCTGTTGTCGACCCGGTCGTCGGCGCAGACCTGGTGGGACAGTGCCAGCTCCACCATTCTGATCCCCCGTGAGGCGACCGATGACATCGGCTGGGCGCGCCGGGAGATGATCACCGACATGTTCGCGAAGAGCTTCGGCGACATCGACCTGTCGGATCGAGACGCCGTGACGGCCTCCTACGACGCACACAACCAAGCGGTCCGACGCGAGGTTCCCGCCGACCGGCTGTTCGAGTACCAGCCCGGCGACGGATGGGCGCCATTGTGCGCAGCGCTCGGACTGGCCGAGCCCGACGAGCCCTTTCCCCACACGAACACCCGCCATGAGTTCCGCGAGCGCGCCGGACTCGACGTGCCGTCCTGACACGTCGCCGCTCCCGCCGTGGTGCTTCCAGCGCAAGCGATGAGCGAACAGCCCGTATCAGGGCGGTTGGCTCATCACCGCGGTCCACCACCCTCGAGCGATGAGCGAACAGCCCGTATCTGGGCGGTTGGCTCATCGCCTTCGGCGGTGTGACGGGAACTCACCGGGCGGCGTCCGCCATCTCTGGGACACCCCTCGTTCACACTGGTCCCGACAGCGCAACTCGACCACTGACACCGGTCCGAGCGGCACGCCACCGAGGAACCACACGAGGAGAAGCATCGACATGTTGGTCTTGATCGCCACGAACGAACTACAGGGAACGACGCCCGACGACTACAGCTTCACCGTCGACGGTGAGCTGGTCACGCCGCTCGCCGCCGAGTGCGCATCCGGTGAGCGCTGCGGCTGCACTCGGGGATTCCCCGGGCTGGCGAGCGGATTCGCCACGACCACGGCGATGGTCGCCGACCGACCAGGCGTCACCGAGGACGACCTGCGCGACGCCGTGTTCGACTGGCTCGACCGATCCGGATGGATCGACCTGTTCGAGGAGACCGCACGCGAACGGTCCGATCAGCGCGATGGCGAGTTCGACTCCGACGACGACGTCGACGACCTGATCGAGTCGCTCATCGACGAACACGTCGACTGCATCCACGAGGTCTGCTCGGCCTATCCCGTCGGCACCGTGGTCGTACGACGCGGCCTGCTCGTCTCGGCCCGCACCTATCCCACCGCGGCCTGACGGGTCCGCCGGCGAGGCGACGCATGCGGCGACACCTGCCAGACTGGCAGCATGTGCGCGTGCGAGATCCCACCGCACCCGACACGAGGTACGTGATCGATGGGGCTGTACGAGACGTACGTCCTGCCGCACCTGATCGGTCTCGCGTGCTCGGGCGGCGACATCGCCAAGCAGCGCAGCAGGATCGTGCCGAGAGCCACCGGTCGGGTGCTCGAAGTCGGTATGGGGCCCGGGCTGAACCTGCCGTTCTACGACCGCTCCGAGGTGGAACTGGTCTGGGGGCTGGAGCCCTCGCCGGGCATGCGTCGCAAGGCCGCCGGCGCATTGGAGGCGACCGACCTCGACGTGCGCTGGCTCGACCTGCCGGGCGAGGAGATCCCACTCGACGACGACAGCGTCGACACCGTCGTGCTCACCTACACGCTCTGCACGATCGCCGACCCCGGTCGGGCGTTGGCGCAGATGCGACGAGTGCTCGCACCCGATGGGCTGCTGCTGTTCTCCGAGCACGGCGCGGCGCCCGATGATTCGGTGAGAACGTGGCAGCGACGCATCGATCCGGTGTGGACACGGGTCGCCGGTGGCTGCCACATCACCCGTCCGATTCCGGAACTCATCGAGTCGGCCGGCTTCGAACTCGTCGAAGTCGAGTCGGCGTACCTCCCCGGACCGAAGATCGCGTCGTATCACTCTTGGGGTGCAGCCCGACCGCGTTGAGCCGACGGCCGGGTCGAACCACACCGCGCCCTGATACGAACGGTTCGGCGCCGAGGCGTTCGGGTACGTCCCGCGGGTGCCTGTCGTTGAACGTGTGCTCGATCCCAAACCCGTCGCCGACCTCGACGCCCACCTCGCCGCGGGAGGGGGCCGAGCGCTGTCCGTGGCGGCTGACACCGATCCGGACGACCTGATCAGTGCGGTCACCGACGCCGGACTGCGAGGCCGTGGCGGCGCCGGCTTCCCCACCGGGATCAAGTGGCGGGCCGTGGCCGACAGCCGCAGCGCGGTCGAACCGACCGCCGTGATCGTCAATGCCGCCGAGGGAGAACCCGGCACCTTCAAGGACCGCGCGATCATCCGACGCAATCCGTACCGCGTGCTCGAGGGTGCGCTGATCGCCGCTCGGGCGGTGGGCGCCCCGGAGGTCATCATCGCCACCAAGGCGTCGTTCCGGCCAGAGATCCGGCGGCTGCGGGCAGCGATCTCGCAGTTCGAGGCAGCGGGGCTCGACGACGTCACCATGCGCATCGTCGAGGGCCCGGCGGATTACCTGTTCGGCGAGGAATCGGCGCTGGTGGAGGTCATCGAGGGGCGATATCCGTTCCCGCGCGTGACGCCGACCTACCGTCGCGGACTCGACGATCCGAATGCCCCGTCAGGGAACTCAGCGGCCTGGGTCCCGCTCGCAGGTGCGAGCGACCCCCGCGAAGCGCCGGCGCTGATCGACAACGTCGAGACGATGGCCAACGTCCCCGGCATCGTGCTCGAAGGGCCCGAATGGTTCCGTTCGGTCGGCACGCCGGACTCGCCGGGCACCATCGTCTGCACGATCACCGGCGACACCGAACGACACGCCGTCGGCGAGTTCCCGATGGGCACACCGCTGTGGGAGGTCATCGACACGCTCGGCGGTGGGCCCCATCCCGGCAGGACCCTCGTCGCTGCCATCTCCGGCACGGCGAACGCCCCCCTCGAAGCAGCACAGTTCGACACTCCGTTGTCGTACGAGACCCTCGCGGCCATCGGGTCCGGGCTGGGCACCGGAGGGTTCATCGTCTTCGACGACAGAACCGATCTCGTCGCCGTGGCGCAGGGCATCGCCCGGTTCCTCGCGGTGGAGTCGTGCGGGCAGTGCACACCGTGCAAGTCCGATGGCCTCACCATCGCACGGCTGCTCGACACCGTACGAACGTCGTCGGCGGCTCGCGACGCGGTCACGCAGCTCGACGTGCGGTTGGCGCGGGTCGACGACGGCGCCAGGTGTGCCCTGGCCGGCCAGCAGCGCGCCGCGGTTGCGAGCCTCATCGAACTCGGACGCGAATCGATGGAAGGGCACCTCGACCGCTCCCTCGATGCGGCGGGGCCGTTCCTGATCGCACCGATCGCCGATCTGGTCCACGGGCGAGCGATCGTCGAGAGCGCCTACGCCGACAAGCAGCCCGACTGGTCGTACGATTCGAAGGATTCCGGAGCGGCGCCAGCGGAACGCTACGGCGACGCCTCGGTTGCCGTCCGGGTCCGCTCGACGAGCACGCACGGTGCCGAGGCGGGCCTCGATGTCACCACGGTCGACGAGACCCCGACGAGTGCGCCGAGTGCGGCATCGCGACGGTTCAGCGAACCGATGGTGGCGGCTCACGGACGCTTGCTCGACGGGTTGCGGTCGCTGCGCTCCGCATCCGTCGCCGATCGGCCTGCAGTCGCGACGTCGCTCGGCCACGAGCTGGCGCGCTACGTCGAACTCGTCGGATCCGTCGTGTATCCCGAACTCGATCGGGTCGCAGGAGGAGCCGCGAGCGATTCGGCGTGGGTGGCCGAACGAAACGCCGAGGCGGCGGACGGCATCCTGGACCGGCTGCGGTCGGGAGGTGCGCTCGACACCGACGCAGTCCACGAACTTGGCGACGACCTGCGGGCGCTCATCGACGCCGACGACACGATCGTCATCCCACTGCTCTGTCGTCGCCTCGACGACGGGGATCTCGACCGGCTCGCCAATGCCGAGCACGAGATCACCGAGCGAGGACTCGAATCGTCGGCGCGGTCGAGCTTCGGATCCGCGCCCGGCCACAGCGGGATCGACTGACGTCCGCAGCAGCTCCGACGAGAGAGACGACTCGGCTCAGCGCAGGGTGAGTTCGTCGCCCACCGCCACGCGACCGGGCGAAACGACGGTGGCGTAGATACCGACGTGCTGATCGAGGTGGCGCACGATGTGGCGCAGCACGGCGCGGTCCTCGGGGAGTTCGTCGTCGATCTCCCGCGTGACCATGACGCACCGGGGACACGGAGGGCCGAACTCGACCGTCGCCGTTCCGATGGTCGCCCGTCGACCGGTCCAGTCGAACTCCGGATGACCCGGCGTCGTCGCACCGGCTCCGTCGTCGTCGGTGTCGACGACGAGCGAGGGGCGGAACCGGCGGACGTCGACGTTCGAATCGGGCAGTGCACCGGCCAGTGCTGCGAGCGCCGCTTCGGTCATCACCATCAGCGGGAAGGCGTCGTAGTACGTCCCCGGCGGCGACTCGAATTCGGCGATGACCGGCGGGAACACGGAGAAGTCGGGAAGCGGTTCGTCGTCGTCGCGCCCGAAGATGCCCTGCAGCTCCGCGACGACGTCATCGGTGTCGGGAGCTCCGCGCCGGTAGTGGTCGAGGTCGTCGGCCGGGCGCAGGCGTTCCAGCCGTACCCGGTGGCCGAGGGCGGCGCTCACGCGCTCGTCGACGTCGGCGTCGCTGGTCCGCACGGTCGATCCGTCGGGCAAGGTGATCTCGACGTGTCCGGTGTCGACGTCACGAGCGGCGAGGCGCATCAGCGAGCCGATCTTCTTCGCACCGCGTATGCCGCCTCGCTCGAGATCGCGGGCGGCCCACGTCCGATCGCCGACGATGCCGAGCAGATCGACGTCGACCGACTCGACGCGATCTCCGAGCATCGACTTGACCGGGTACCGCCAGAGTTGGGTCGCGTGCATGTCCGCGACCGTATTCGTCAGGCCTGCAACACGGCGGCCCCGGAGACCTCACCGGCTGCGAGCCGCTCCAGCGCCAGGTTGGCATCATCCAGCGAGAAGTGGTCGGCGACGGTGCGGATCGGGATCTCGGCGGCGAGCGTGAGGAACTCGACGGCATCTCGGCGGGTGAAGTTCGCGACGCTGCGCAGACCACGCTCACGCCACAGCAGGTCGTAGTCGAACGCCGGGATCTCGTCGAGATGGATGGCGTTGATCGCCACGGTGCCCCCCGGGGCGATGGCCCGCAGCGCTGCGACCACGACCGAACCGACCGGAGCGAATGTGACCGCGGCATCCAGTTCGACCGGTGGCAGGTCGTCGTAGCCGCCCGCCCACACCGCGCCGAGTTCGAGTGCCCGCTCACGCTCGGCCACCGAACGGGTGGCCACGTGCACCTCGCAGCCCCAGTGGAGGGCGACCTGGAGCGCGAGCAGGGCCGATGCGCCGAAACCGTAGAGTCCGAGCCGGCCACCGGGCTGGATCCCGGAGATCTTCAACGACCGGTAGCCGATCACGCCGCCGCACAGCAACGGGGCCGCCTCGACGTCGGAGAAGGCATCCGGAATCGGGAACGCGAAGTCGGCACGCGCCACCATCGCGTCGGCGTAGCCGCCGTCACGGTCCCAGCCGGTGAACTCGGCGGCCGGGCACAGGTTCTCGCGACCGGCCCGGCAGTGGTCGCAGACGCCGCACGAGCCGCCGAGCCACGCCACACCGACACGATCACCGACCTGCCAACGTTCGACGTCCGAGCCGACGTCGGTGACCCGACCGACCACCTGATGGCCGGGCACGATGGGCAGCCGTCGGGCCTCGAGGTCACCCTCCACCAGCTGCAGATCGGTGCGGCAGACGCCGCAGGCAGCGACCTCGATCGCGATCTCGCCGGGGCCCGGTTCGGGTACAGCGAGGTCGTGGAGCGCCAGCGGATGCGCGGCGACCGGCCCGGGTCGCTCGAGCACCTGCGCGCGGTGCCGAACTGTCACATCAGGCCCGGCACGGTGTGACATTCAGGGCGCCTGGAGGGCGAGGATGTCCTGGAATGAGGCGTCGACGGCGTCACGGAAGTCGCCGGGTGAGTGGATCGCCGTCGGGTCGATGAACAGGCCGATGTCGAAGCTGTTCTCGTAGCTCAGCGCCGTCGCGTTGCAGGCGGTCCCGGCGACCGGGCCCATCGTGACGATGCGCAACACTCTCGCCCCCGACACGTACAGCGGAATCGGAGCACCACGAAGGTTCGACGTGGCGAAGTCGATCTTGGCGGCAGTCGCACGCGCAGCGCTGGTGATCACCGAGGTCGGCAACCAGTTGGCGACGCCGGACAACGCACTCATCCCTCCCCCGCTGTGCTCCATTGCCTCACGCCGCTCAGCGAGGCGGATGTGGATGTCGGCGACGCGCTCGGCGAGCGGCATCGCCGTGCCCGGCACCTGGACGGGCACCGGTGTGAACGAGTTGCCCCCGATCGCACTGTCGTGGCGGGTGCTGAGCACGAAGCTGGTGTTGAACGCGTCGACCTCGACGCCACGCTCGAGGTGATAGCGGGCCGCCCCTTCCACCATGCCGGCGAGGAAGACGTCGTTGACCGTCGCCCCGAGCCGCTTCGCGGCGGCCTTCAGTTCGTCGAGTGGCACACCGACGTGCTCGAGGTGGCGGTGACGGGATCGCTGTTTCCACAGCGGCGAGCCACCTTCGACCTCGTTGCCCGAACCGGTCAGCGCGCCGAGCGTCGACGACACCATCTCGGCCACGCCCTCCACGGTGTCCTTCGCCCGCTGGGGGTCGGCCGGCCAGATCACGACCTCGCCCGCGACGCGACGAGCCACGCCCAGCTGCCGACGCACCAGGTGCGCCAACGACTGCCCGACGGCGGTCGGAAAGCCGTCGGTGAGATCACCGCCGAGCTGCTTGGCGTGGTGTGCCTCGACCGCGTCCGCGACGATCGTCTCGACGTCGACGTCGTCGGGCATCGGCGCATCGGGCTCGAGCTGCTGGTACATCTCGGCCATCCGCATCTGGCCGATGCCGTCGGCGACGGCATGGTGCACGATCGCCCAGATCGCCGAGCGACCACCCTTCAGGCCGTCGATCAGCACGAAACGCCACAGCGGCCGGGTGCGATCGAGCGGTTCCTGATAGAGCTGAGCGGCGAGGTCGAACAGCTGACGTTCGGTGCCGGGCTTCGGCAGCCGCACGCGACGGACGTGGAAGTCGATGTCGAACTCCGGATCGGGCACCCACGCCGGCGGCGCGAGCCGCCCGATGCCCGGCACGACACGCTCGTACAGGCGTGGGATCTTGACCACGGCGCGTCGCATGGTTCGGTGGAAGTGCTCATGGTCGACCGACCCCTGCAACAGGGTGAGTGACGCGCCGCTCGGGTTCAACCATGGGTCCTTCTCCACGTTCCACATCAGTGCTTCGTGGTCGGACATGCGGTCGCTGAATCGTGTCTCGCGTTCTCGGATCTCGGCCATGGTCGTCTCTCTTCGCGTCAGGTGTCGGTGCCGGGGCGGCGGGCCAACTCGGCCTCAGGATCACCGTGATACCCGGGTGGGTAGGTGAGCGCCAACTCCTCCGGCGTCGGGCTCCGACGCCGCCGAGCCTCCGGCGGCAAGACGGCACTGATCGCCTTCATGATCCGCTTGGTGTCGGCGTCGGGGCTGCGGTGCGTCAGTTTCACCGGTGGGCCGACGGTGGCGGTGACGACGGGCCGGTCGGTCAGCGACAGCTTCGGGAGCCGCGAGCTGCGCGGCCACACCTTCTCGGTGCCCCACAGCCCGATCGGGATCACGGGCGCCCCGGTCGCCGCGGCGATCCGGGCCGCACCCCAGCGTCCCTTCAGCACGGGATCGAAGAACGCCGGCCCGCGTGGGATGGTTCCCTCGGGTGCGATCATCAGCAACTCGCCGGCGTCGACCGCCGCGATCGCAGCCTCGAGCGGCTCGTCGGAGCCCGTGCCACGGTCGACGCGGATCCCTCCCGACGCCTTCATCAGCCGCCCGACGAGCGGGACGTCGAAGACCTCCTTCTTGCCGAGCCCGCGGACGTTGCGTCCCGTTTTGGCGATCACGAGGCCCATCACGATCGGATCGAAGTAGGAGCGATGGTTGAACACGAGGATCGCCGGCCCGGTGGCGGGAATGTTCTCGAGTCCCGCGAACTGGATGCGGGCGTTGGGCGTAACGATCTCGCTGCGCATGAAGGGGCGGCCCCATTCCTGCAGCTCGCGGCCGAGGATCTTCGACACACCGTCGGAGCGGTCGAAATGCACCACCGGCCATCCGCGGATCGCTGCCGTGACGCGCAACTGCAGGTCGGGATTGACCGCGACGGGATGACCGACCTTGGCCAGCAGCGGCGCATCGAAGTAGCTGTCGCTGTAGGCCCACGAGGCGGCCAGGTCGGCGTCGTGCTGATGTGCCCACAGTTCGACGGCATCGGACTTCGAGCGACCCCAGACGAACTGACCGGTCATCCGGCCGGTGAACACCTCGTCGCCGTCGGGACCGACGGTGCGTTCCCACTGTGTCGCCACCACGTCGTCGAAGCCGACGCGGTCCGCGAACGGCTTGACGAACACCAACGGCGACGTGGTCGCCATCACCAGCCGTCGGCCGGCAGCTCGGTGCTCCTCCATCGCCTTGGCGGCGCCGGGCAACAGCATGCCGGCGAGTTCTTCGCCGGCCTCCTGCATGGCGGCGTCGACGTCGGCGACACTCCACCCGTTGGCCGCCCGGCTGGACAACCGGGCCGGCTGCATCATCAACCAGGTCTCGCCGAACTGTTCGTAGAACTTGGTGAGGACGTCGACGAGCGGCAGGTCGTGACCGCCGCCGAAACCGTGCGTGGCAAGGTGCTTGCGGAACACGGTGGCGGACGACGACGTGATCAGTGTCCGATCCAGATCGAACACGGCGAGCGCACGGTGGGACATCGCCGAGGAGCCTACTTGGCCCCGCTCACGGTGGTTTCCGTCAGGTGACGGTGATCGTGGCCGCCTGCCCGCGACTGAAGTGGTCGTCGACGTCGCAGATCAGGCGATACACGCCGGCGTCGTCGAACGTGACGGTGACCGAACCGCTCGCTCCGGGCACGATGCGCTGGGTTGCACCCAGTGAACTCCCCGCGGCCGACAGCACTTCGAGGGAGTGGTCGAGCTGTCCCACGTTCTCGAGGGCGAAGTCGATCGTGTCGCCCGCGGCGATCACGCCTGGTTCGCCGTTGAACGTGTACTCCGCGGCGACGATCTCGACCGTGCGGCTCGGGCCCGGCGACGCTTCGGAGGTGGGCGTGTCGGCGCCGCAGGCGACGATCGCCGGCGACAACACCAACGACGCGAGAACGAAGCGACGGGCAGCGGGGATCACGCGGCGACGATACCTCGCCGATTCCGCCCGCCGGCGGTGACGGTCAGTAGTGGCGCAGCTCGACGACGGCGCCGTCGGGATCGCGGACGTACAGCGACGTGCCGTCGCCTCGAGCACCGAAGCGTTGATCGGGGCCATCGACCACGGTGAACTCGCCCGATGCGGCGATCGCGTCGAGATCGGTCGGCTCGACAACCAGACAGAAGTGGTCGAGCCGGCCGTCGGTCGGTTCACCCGGAATCAAGTCGATGATCGTGCCGGCGTCGACGCGCACCGACGGGAACGGCGCCTCACTGCGGCGCCATTCGTCGACCCGCACCGCGTCGAGACCGAGCAGGTCGCAGTACCAGGTGAGTGTGCGTTCGACGTCGGAGCACACCAGGACGATGTGGTCGAAACCGGTGACGCGTAGTGTCGTACCCATGGCGCGATCCTGCCACGTTCCTGCGTTCGTCGCACTCGGCGGCGGGCCGAGCCGGCCGCCTCAGCGTGGGTTCAACTCGCCGAGCCCGTGGATGATGCCGTTCGATGCCCGGATCGGCTCACCGACGATCGGCAAGCCGTTGATCGTCACCGTCGTGCCGTCGTCGACGACCTCGAACGTGTTGCCGCTCAGCATTTCGATCTGGTCGGGCAGCGCATCGACCTCGAACTCGCCGAGGGCTGCAGTGTCGATCAGCAGGTCGAACAGGTCGGTGGGATCGACGTCGGCGATGATCTCGTCGACGTCGTAGCCGGCGGCTTCCAGTGCGTCGTTGGTCGGTGCGAACAGCGTGTACTTCTGGAGACGGTCGAAGTCCGCCGGGAACGCTGCTGCCTCGAGCAGTCGCAGGTAATCGGCGTACTCCGGTGCGCTCTGGAGCGCCTCGAAGAGGGTCGGCAGCGGCTCGGTCGGTGGCGTCGTGGTGGTCGGAACCGTGGGCGGAACCGTCGTGGCCGGTGGCGTGGTCGGCGGCTCCGTGGGTGGTGGCGCCGTGGTCGCCGGTGCCGTGGTGTCGGGGACCGCAGTCGTTGCCGGCACGGTGGTCGACGTGGCGTCGGACGCGCCGCGGTCGTAGATCGCCTGCAGGGTGGCGGCGTCGAAGACGCCGGTCTGCGGGACGCCGAGTTCGGCTTGCAGGGCCTGGATCGACCTGGTCAACTCCTCGGTCCACACGCCGTCGATCGGGCCGCTGTAGAAGCCCAGGTCGGTCATCAGGCGTTGGATGTCGGCGGTCGTCGACGACAGCAGGTCGGCGTACTCCCCGAGCGCCGCGCGCAGGGCGGCGTCGGTGGCCTCGTCGTAGATGCCCGTGGGCGGCAGCCCGACCGAGGTCTGGAACGCGGCCAGGGCCGCACGGAACTCGGGCGTGTCGAGACCGTTGATCGGGCCGCTGTAGAAGCCCAGGAACGTGAGTGCCTGCTGGATCTTCGTGATCTGAGCTGCGGCGGCGTAGGCCTCCTGCTGGCGGCGGATCTCCGCGATGTCGACGTCGGTGCTCGACACTCCGGTGATCGACCCGTCGCTCAGCACGGCGGTGGTGAACCGGGCGAACGTCGGATCGCCGTTCTCGTCGATGGCGAGCTGGCCGGAGACGCCGTCGTAGTCGATGTCCTCGCCGGCGTTCAGCTTGTCGACACAGTCGGCGTAGGTACTGCAGGTGTCACCGCCGCCGGTCACGTCGCGCACGGCGTCGGACAGGCTGGCCGATTCGCCGGCCGCGACCGATGCCGTGGCGAGCGCCAGCACGATTGCACAGTCGTAGGCCTGGGGCGCGAAGGAGACCTGGCCGTTGGGGTCGTTCTCGATCAGGCGGGTGAGGAAGGCGTTGTTGCCCATCGAGCCGAGCAGGGTGAACCCGTCGACGGCCGTCGGGTCGCCTCCGGGAGTCGCGATCTCGGCGGCCCTCGGAGCGAAGAAGGCGTCGAGGCCGATCATGCTCTCGGGGTCGAGACCTTGGTCGACGAGACTCGACAACAGGTTGAACCCCTCGTCGTAGGTCACCAGCACCGTGAGATCGGGAGCGGCAGCGGCGACCTGCTCGGCCGTGCCTGCGAAGTTGACCCGGCGGGGGTTGTAGCCGATCACGGTCGGCTCCATGCCGGCTGCGACGAGCGTCGACGCGAGACCGTTGCTGATCGACAACCCGTACTCGTCGGTGCGTCCGACGATGGCGACCTTCCACACGGCACCGGGATCGACGCCGTCACGACGCTCTTCGATCGCGGATGCCAGGTAGGTGGTCGTCACGTCATCGGGCAGCGCGGTTCGGAACAGTGCGATCGAGTCCTGGTCGAGCGTGATGCGCGGGAGGGTCGCCGAGGCGCTGCAGGTGATCGAATCGAGCGATGCGACCTCGTCGCGGACGATCTCGGCCTGGTCGGAGCCTGCCGGGCCGATGAGTGCCTGCGCGCCGCCGTCGACCGCCTCCTGGACGTTCACGGCCGGTGCTGCGCCGGGCTCGGCGGGATAGCTCGTCACGATCAGCGGGCCCTCGAGCACCCCACCGGCCTCGTCGACGTCATCGGCGGCGAATGCAGCGCCGCGCTCCTGGCCCTGGAACGACCCGAAGAGCAGGCCTGGTGCCGGTGCGAGCAGACCGATCTCGAGTCCCTCACCGCTCAGCGACGCTTCGGTGGTCTCCGGGGCATCGGCCGTCGTCTCCGGCGACGCCTCCGTCGTCGACGTCGTGTCGTCGTCGTCGCTGCTGCACCCGGCGATGATCACGGCGGTGGCGATCAGCGCGCCGACCGTCCGGTTCCTGTTGCTTCTGCGCATTCCGGGTCTCCTGTTCGAACGGACGGCGGTGAACATAGTGAGTCCCGCCCTCATCGGCAGGGATATGCGCACACTTGAGACAATTCTTCGGAAGCCCCTCCCAACTGTCACACTGTGCCGGGCCAAACGTGACACTCAGTCGGCGATGACCAGGCGCCACCACGCCCGAAGGCGCCGTTCGTGGTGTCCGGCGGCGAGCACGACGTGGTTGCCGAGCGGATGCGTCAGGAGATCACCGACATGGCCGCTCGACAGCTCGATCGTCACCTGCGTGCGGCACAGGCCCGGGTCGTCACCGGCGGCCAGGATGTCGCCCTCCGCGATCCAGCACTCGTCGAGGTCGACGCCGCCGATGCGGACCAGCGTCACCGGCTGTTCGGCGAACCGGCCACTGATTCCCACCCCCATGCCCGACTCGAAGTGGGTGTCGAGCGCGAAGCTCTCGACCATCGACGGCGCCACCGTGCAGTGGGCGAGCACCACCTGGTTGCGGTCGACGTCGAGCGCCGCCGGGTTCGCCATCCATGTCGGCCGGCCGAGGAGGTGACGGACCCAGAGCATGGCCAGCGCGGAGGGCACGTCGCCCTCGCATCCGGCGACGATGCCCTCGTCGTTCAAGCTGGCGAGTGCGAGACAGCCCGACGTGCCCGGATCGCCGAGCAGGTCGAAGCACCGCACCGTGACCGCGTCGAGGTCGTCGTCGTCGAGCACGTCGAGCAGCGCAGAGCGAACTCCCATCGCGTGATCGACCGCTCGGCGATCGACCGTGGTGTGGAGCAGGTCGGCGTGCTCGCTGAAGCGATCGGCGAGCGCACCGGTGAGGGTCACCGGCGTACGGGTCAGTTCGATCATCCGTGTGGGCTCGACCGTGACGACCTGCGGGCCCCAACGTCGACGGACGACGTCAGGATCCGGGCTGCTCGCAACCAGCCACGACGACGGACCGCCGACGATGCCGAGGCGTGCGGCATGCATCGCGGCGATCGCTTCCAGATCGCCGATCGCTTCGTCGACGGCGACCCGGTCGGCCTCGACGTCGTCGGTGAGCGCCACGATGCGACCGCGACTCCCCGACTGCTGGAGCGCAGCGAGCGTCTCCAGCGCGGCCGGAAGCGAATTGTGGGCGCGATGCGCGACGAGGACGGTGGGTTCGGCCGGGTGTGCGAGGCGGCGCTCGGCGATCGCACGCAGCAGCAGGCGTTCGGTGCCGCCCGTGGCGACGACGAACAGGCGCGGAGACGATCGAGTGTCGGCCTCCGACGCCGGTTCGTCGACGGCGCGACCGCCGAGACCGTCGAGCAGTCGATGCAGCGGCGCCGCCAGGGAGGACACCGCATGCGGGTCGTGCAGGCTCGATGCGATGACCGAGTAGCCGAACCGCGATGCGCTCACGACAACTGCTCGATGCGGGCACGGAGCACGTGCTCCGGTTGCGCTCCCACCACGGTGTCGACCAGCTTGCCATCGCGCATGAACAACAGCATCGGGATGCTGCGCGCCTCGTACCGCTGGGCCGTTCGGGGCGACTCGTCGACGTTGACCTTGACCACCTTCAGCGTGGGAGCGAACTCCTTCGACAGCTTCTCGAGCACCGGGGCCACCATTCGGCACGGCCCGCACCATGGCGCCCACAGATCGACGAGCACGAGCCGCTTGGTGTCGACCGCGGCGCCGAACTCGGCGTCGCCGGCCTCCACGAGCCACGGCAACGCACTCCGGCACTTGGCGCAGCGAGGAGAGCCCGATGCGGCGGTCGGCACCCGATTCTTCGCTCCGCACGACGGGCAGGTGATGACGGCATTCCCCACGTGGCCAACGTTAAGGATCCGCCGCTCGCGGAGCCAGGGCCGATCGTCCCGCAGGCGTCATGTTTGACCCGGCACGGTGTGACAGTTGACTTGACAACATGGGCACTGTGATCGAGCCGGGCCTGCGGACGCAGCGGGAGGTACGGCGGGTCGCCGCGGAGCGACTCGGTGACGCGATCGGTCACCTCGACCGGGTGCTGTCCGACCCCGAGCACGCCGATCTCGAAACGGCGATCCACGAGGCCCGCAAACGATGCAAGGCCACGCGTGGACTCGCCCGACTCGTCGAACCGGCACTCGGCGACGGGTTCCGGTCGTTCGACCGGACCATCCGAACGGCGGCCAACGAGCTGTCGACGCTGCGCGACGCCCAGGCGGTACTGGGCACCATCGATGCGCTGCTTGCCTCCCAGCCCGACGACAGCGTTCTTCGTGCCGCACGCGACCGGCGGGCAGCGATCTCGCGGACTGCCGCAGACACCGCCGTCATGGCGGACGACGACCGGATCTCCACCGCACGGGCGCTGCTCGCCGAGGCTCGCGATGCGTCACAGTCCTGGAAGATCGCTCGGGGTGTCGACACGATCGAGTCCGGGCTGGCCTCCACGTATCGGCGGGGACGGTCGGGACTGCGGCGGGTGCGAGCCGATGCGACGGACGCCCGGATGCACGACTGGCGCAAGGCCGTCAAGTACCTCTGGTACCAGGTGCAACTGCTCCACGACGCCGCCCCGAGCGTGCTGGGCCCACTCGGCGATCGACTCGACCAGCTCGCCGAGACGCTCGGCGACGACCACGACCTGTCGGTGCTGGTCGAGCTGCTCGGCCAACGTCCCGACGACTATGGGACGCCGAGCGCAGTCGATCACGTCTGCACGCTCGCCCGGGCTCGGCAGCGCGAACTGCGCGAGTACGCGATCCGCTCCGGGTCGACGATCTATGCGGAACCGAGCCATGCCTTCGCCCAGCGGATCGCCCGATACTGGCAACTCACCGTCGAACTCGGCCCCGAGCGACTCGAACGACCTCACGAGCACGAGCAGCCTCGCCCGGTCGTCGAGCGCGAACGCAAGTTCCTCGTCGACGCCGTCCCCGACGATCTGGACCGTTCATCGACCGTCGAGCTGCGTCAGGGCTACCTGGCCACCGGGGAGCGCCGCTCGGTCCGGGTGCGCGACGCCGCATCGGAGGGGTGCACGCTCACGGTCAAGGCCGGCAGCGGCGCCGAACGCACCGAGCTCGAATGGCCGATCCAGCGCCACGAGTTCGAGGCCGCTTGGCCCCACACCGAGGGCCAGCGGATCGAGAAGTCCCGCACGCGGATCCCGTACGGCGACCACGTGATCGAGCTCGACGTGTTCGGCGGCGACGTCGAGGGGCTGGTGATGGCCGAGGTCGAGTTCGATTCGGCGGAGGCGATGGCGGCATTCGAGCCGCCCCCCTGGTTCGGCCGCGACGTCACCGACGACGGGCGCTACACCAACGCATCGCTCGCCCTCCACGGGCTCCCCACCGACGGCTCACGCGAGGACGTCGACCCCACGTTTGCGTGACATTCCGGGTGGACCGGCCCACGCGGAATTGAGCACAAACGTCGGATTCAGCCGAGATCGACGGCCACGAGAGCCTTGTCGAGTGCCGTCAACGCGAGGTCGATCTCCTCCGCCGTGACCGTCAACGGCGGCATGAATCGCAGCGTGGTACCTGCGGCTCCTGCGGTCATCGTGATCAGCCTGCCCTCGCGCAGCAGGTGCGACACGATCGCCGAGGTGCGCGTCGCCGTGTCGAACTGCGCGGCGATCATGAGACCGAGCGAACGCACCTGGACGATCGCCGCATGCTGCTCCTGCAGCCGGCGCAGCCCGTCGGCGAGTTGACGACCGCGCTCGTTCACCCGATCGAGGAAGCCGTCGGCCCTCAACACCTCGATCGTCGCCAGCGCCGCGGCGCACCCGATCGGGTTGCCGCCGTACGTGCCGCCGTGGGAGCCGGTCGGCCACCGGTCGTCGAGCTCGCGCCGCGTGCCGAGCGCCGAGAAGGGGAACCCCGACGCGATGCCCTTGGCCATGCAGACGATGTCGGGCTGCACGTCGTAGTGCTCGATGGCGAACATCTTGCCGGTGCGCCCGAAGCCGGACTGCACCTCGTCGGCGATGAACAGCATCCCGTGGTCCTTGCACCGCCGGTCGATCGCCTCGAGGAAGGCGGCCGGCGCAGCGATGTAGCCGCCTTCGCCGAGCACCGGCTCGATGATGACGGCGGCGGTCTCGCTGGGCGCCGTCACGCTGGTGAGCAACTCGTCGAAACCGACGAGTGCCCGGGTGATCTCGTCGTGGAGGTCGTCGGCACGCACGTCGGGATACGGCGCGATGAAGATCCCTGACGGAAGCGGGGCGTGCCCGGCGCGATACACCGTCTTCGACGTCGTCATCGCCATCGCCTGGTGTGTCCTGCCGTGGAAGCTGCCCTGGAACACGATGATGTTGGGGCGGCCGGTCGCCTGCTTGGCCAGCTTGACGGCGGCCTCGGTGATCTCCGCGCCCGAGTTGGCGTAGAAGAACGTGTCGATCCCAGCGGGCGTGATCTCGGCGAGTCGGGCGGCGAGCGGCTGCAGGAGGTCGTGCGTGTAGACGTTGACCTGCGCGTGCACGAACCGTTGCGCCTGTGCGGCGATCGCCGCAGTGACGTGCGGATGGCTGTGGCCGGTCGACGTCACGGCGATGCCGCCGCTGAAGTCCAGGTAGCGCTCACCCCCGGTGGTCGTGACCCACGATCCCTCCCCCGACTCGACCTCGAGATCGGTGACCTTGAACCACACATGCGACAGGTTGTCGGCGCTCATCGCAGCATCATCCCACGATCCGGTCGAGAACAGAAGCGAGACGTGGAGTCCGTCCGTGGCGGGATTCCTGCGTGTCGATCCATCCGGCGAAGCGTCGTGCCCCGTTGATCGCCATCCACCGCAGCGGCTCGGGCTCCCACCGCGGGGATCGGTGCTGGACCCACGGCAGGGCAACGATCTCCGAATCGGGGCGCAGGACGAGATCGGCGATCGTGCGCCCCGCGAGATTGGCGGCGGCGACGCCCTCGCCGACGTAGCCGCCGATCCATGCGATGCCGGATGAACGATCGAGCCCGACCGACGGGCGCCAGTCCCGGGGCACACCGAGCACACCGCCCCAGCGGTGTGTGATCCCCACACCGTCGAGTTGCGGGAACATCTCGACGAGCGTGGTGACGATGCGGTCGTGGACATCGGAACGCGCCTCGGTCGCCGGATCGATGCCGGAGCCGAACCGGTACGGAGCCCCGCGCCCACCGAAGGCGATCCGGTCGTCGGTCGTGCGCTGGCCGTAGATCACCATGCGTCGGTCGTCCGCGAACGTCTCACGGTGCCGCAGCCCGATCGAGTCCCACGTCGACGAGTCGAGCGGTTCCGTTGCGATCATCAGCGAGTAGAGCGGGACGAGCGTCCGGCGACGGCCCGGAAGGTCGCGGGTGTACGCCTCGGTTGCACGAACCACGACGTCGGCGCGCACGGTCCCACGGTCGGTGACGACCTGCGGGCGAGCGGCGGGCGAACCGGCCACGATGTCGACGGCGGCGGTGCGCTCGACGATCGTCGCGCCGAGCCGTTCGGCGGCGTCGGCGAGACCGCGGACCAGCCGGGCGGGCTGCACCCGAGCGCACGGTGGGTAGTGGAGTGCGCCGAGCACGTCGGTGGCGGCGAGGCGATCGGTCGCCTCGCCGGCGGTGAGCCGGCGGAGCACACCGTCGCCGAATCCGTGACCGCGGTACTCGTCGAGCTCGGTGCGCTGGCGTGCGAGTTGGGCAGCCGTGCGAGCGAGACGAATCACGCCGCCGCGCTCGAATCCGCAGTCGATGCCCTCGGCCGCAACGACCCGGCCGACCTCGTCGACCGTGTCGATGATCGCCTGCGTCATCGCCACGCCGGCATCACGGCCCCAGGTGGCGATCGCCCCGCCGAGGCCACCGGCGAGTTCGCCCACGCACCAACCACCGTTGCGGCCCGACGCACCGAAGCCGACCGTTTCGCGTTCGATGACCAGCACCCGGAGCGAGGGGTCGTTCCGCAGGAGCGCATGGGCGCTCCACAGCCCGCTGTAGCCGGCACCGACGATCGCCACGTCGACGTCGGTGTCGCCCTCGAGCGGCGCACGGGTGACCAGTGCGCCGCTGAGCTGATCGGACCAGAGCGACGTCAGCGCCTCGGTTGGCGCCCGTCCGTCCACGGGGTGATCGTATCGAGGCCGACGCGTGGCGGTCGCCCTCCGCTCGGCCAGCGCTATCGAAGGAGTACATTGCCGCGATGCGAGTACTCGTGGTCGGTGCAGGTGGCGTGGGATCGGCGTTCGTGGCGATCGCCTCGAAGCGGGAGGCGTACGACCACATCACCGTTGCCGACATCGACCTCGACAAGGCGAACGGTGCCGTCGAGACGGCGACCGGTGCGGATGGTGGGCGAATCGTCGCCGCCCACATCGACGCCTCCTCGGAGGAGTCGGTCGCTGCACTGGCACGAGACATGCGCGCCGACATCGTTCTCAACGCGTGCGATCCGCGCTTCAACCCGCCGATCTTCGAGGGCGCGTTCGCCGCCGGCTGTCACTACGTCGACATGGCGATGAACCTCTCGGTGCCGCACGAGACGAAGCCGTACGAGAAGACCGGGATCCGTCTCGGCGACGGCCAGTTCGCGCAATCGCCGATCTGGAAGGCACGCAGCCTGATGGCGCTGTGCGGCATGGGAGTCGAACCGGGCTTCTCCGACGTCGCCGCCCGGTACGCAGCCGACGAGCTGTTCAGCGAGATCCACGAGATCGGGGTCCGTGACGGCGCCGACCTGGTGGTCGATGGCTACGACTTTGCTCCGACGTTCTCGATCTGGACCACGATCGAGGAGTGCCTCAACCCCCCGGTGATCTATGAGCGCGACCGGGGCTGGTTCACGACCGAGCCGTTCTCCGAGCCCGAAATCTTCACGTTCCCCGAAGGCATCGGACCGCTGCAGTGCGTCAACGTCGAACACGAAGAGGTCATCTTGATGCCGCGCTGGATCGACACGCAGCGCGTCACGTTCAAGTACGGGCTCGGCGAGGAGTTCATCGACGTCCTCAAGACCCTGCGCAAGCTCGACCTGCACTCCACCGAGATGGTCGACGTCAAGGGCGTCAAGGTGTCGCCGCGTGACGTTGTGGCGGCCACGTTGCCCGACCCGGCGACGCTCGGCGAGATGATGCACGGTCGCACGTGTGCGGGCACATGGGTCACCGGGCTCGGCAAGGACGGCCAGCCGCGCGAGGTGTACGTGTACCACGTGGTCGACAACGCATGGTCGATGAAGGAGTTCGGCCACCAGGCCGTCGTGTGGCAGACCGCGGTGATGCCGGCGGTGGCCATCGAGTTGATGGCCAGGGGTGTCTGGCACCGCCCCGGCGTCGTCGGCCCCGAGGCGCTGCCGCCGATGCCCTTCCTCGATCTGCTCGACGAGTACGGCAGCGAGTGGGAATGGGCCGACTACCACGATCGCGCCCCCGTCGAAGAGCCCGCGGCGTGATCGTTACGCCCGGGGTCTGACCCCTGGCGTAACGGTCAGGCGTTGGGGTCGACGACCCAGCGGCCGCGGACCTGACCGTCGAGGATGGTCTGGCCACGCTCGAGCATCTCGCTCAGCGGCACCACTTCCGTGATCGTGTCGACGACATCGGCGGGCAGATCGGTGGCGAGCCGGCCCCACGCCGCCTCCCGCATGGGGATGGGAGCCATCACCGCCTCGACGCCCTGCAACCGCACGGCACGGATGATGAACGGCATCACGGTCGTCGGCAGGTCGGCACCGCCGGCGAGGCCGCACGCGGCCACCGTCGAGCGGAACTTCATCTGGGCCAGCACCTTGGCGAGCATCGTCGAGCCGACGGTGTCGACCGCACCTGCCCACGTCTCGGACTCGAGCGGCCGTGGCGGCTCGCTCATCTCCTCACGGCTCAGGAACGCCGACGCACCGAGGCTGCGCAGATACTCCTGGGTCTCGGGCCGCCCGGTCACCGCCGTGACCTCGTACCCGAGCCCGGACAGCAGTGCCACCGCCACCGAGCCGACGCCGCCCGCCGCACCCGTGACCACGACGGGGCCGTCGTCCGGTTGCACCCCGGCCGACTCGAGTTCCATGACGCAGAGCATCGCCGTCAGCCCGGCCGTGCCGATCGCCATCGCCGTGCGTGCACTCATCGACTCGGGCCGGCGTACCAGCCACTCCGAGCGCAACCGCTGGCGCTGCGTGTAGCCGCCCCAGTAGCGCTCGCCGACCATGAAGCTCGTCGAGATCACCTCGTCACCGACCGTCCAGTCGGACGAGTCGCTGGCGACGACCGTGCCGGTGAGGTCGATCCCCGGCACCATCGGATAGCTCCGCACGACCCGGTTCCTGCCGGCCAGCGCCAGCCCGTCCTTGTAGTTCAGTGACGAGTACTCGACCGCCACGGTGACGTCGCCGTCGGGGAGATCGGCGTCGGTCAGTTGTTCCAGGGCGCCGACGTGTCCGTTGTCGGTCTCGCGCAGCACGAGGGCGGTGAAGGTGTCGCTCATCGCCTCATCGTGGCATGCGTGGCAGAGTGAGCACCATGTCCACGTCCTCGTCCGACAACACGTCGGTCCCTCCGATCGTCGACGCATCGTGGCTGCGCGAGCGGCTGGCCGGCGATCCGACCATCGCCGTCTGCCACGTCGGTTCCACGATGACCGGCCCCGACCCCGACCAGATCTACGCCACCGGTCACGTCCCGGGCGCACGGTTCGTGTCGCTCGACGACGTGCTCGCAGATCCTCCGTCGGGCACGGCGGGTCGCCATCCGCTGCCCACCCCCACCGACTTCGCCCAGGCGCTCGGCGGTCTCGGTGTCGGCGACGACACGACGGTCGTGGCCTACGACGATCGAGGCGGCGCCGTCGCCGGCCGGCTGGTGTGGATGCTGCGGATCCTCGGGCAGTCGGCGGCGCTGCTCGACGGCGGGATCGAGGCATGGGTCGCCGAGCCGGGGGCGGACGTCGAACTCGGGCCGGCACCGGTCACCCCGACGACGCGCACGGTGCTCGACTGGCCCTTGGAGGCGCTCGCCGATGCGATCGACGTCGAGCGTCACCTCGCGCACGGTGGTGTCGTCATCGACAGCCGGGACCCCGCCCGGTTCGCCGGCGAGATCGAACCGATCGACCGGGTCGCCGGGCACGTACCAGGGGCGATCAACCTGCTCTACGGCGACAACCTGACCAGCGACGGGCGATTCCGGCCCGTCGACGAGCTGCGGTCGCGATTCGCTCCGGCGATCGGCGACGACCGGCCGATCGTGTACTGCGGCTCCGGCGTCACCGCCTGCCACAACGCGCTCGCGATGGAACAGGCCGGCCTCGGACTTCCACGTGTCTACGTCGGATCGTGGTCCGGCTGGATCGCCGACCCCGACCGGCCGATCGCCACCGGCACGACTCCATGAACCCCGACGCACCCGACTCGGACTCCACCGTGAACCGCACCGTGAACCCCACTGCGGACTCCACCGCGAACTCGCCCGTGAGCCGCACTGCGTGAGCGGCACCGAACTCGCGATCATCCTCGCAGCGGTCGTCATCGGCGCGATCGCCAAGGCGATCACCGGGATGGGGCTCCCACTGATCGCGATCCCGATCGCGTCGCTGTTCGTCGACGTCGACGATGCGATCGTGGTGATCGCCTTCCCCAACGTGCTCGCCAACGCCTTCCTCGCCGGCCGGGAGCGCTCGAGCTACCCCGCGACCCGCGACCTGCCGACACTCGCCATCGCCGGCGTGGCCGGTGCGATCGCCGGCACGTTGTTGCTCGTCAACATCCCCGAACGGCCGCTGGTGATCGCCGTCATCGTCGCGATCGTCGGCTACGTCGTGCTGTTCTTCGCCCATCCCGAACTCCGTGTCGGCCCCGCACGATCACGACGGCTGGCGCCGGTCGTCGGCGGCGTCGCAGGCGTGTTCCAGGGAGCGGTCGGCATCTCGGGGCCGATCGTCGGGTCGTGGATCCACAGCTATCGACTGCCCCGCAGCGCGCACATCCTCTCGGTCACCTCGTTGTTCTTCATCACCGGGCTGGCGCAACTGGTCGTCCTGATCGGATCCGGCGAGCTGTCGGGACGCATCGTCGCCACCGTGCTCGCCTGCGTGCCCGTCTTCGCCGCGATCCCGATCGGCACCCGGCTGCGCAACTCGGTGTCGGTGCGGGGGTTCGATCTGGCGATCGTGGGGATGCTGATGGTGTCGGCGATCGCACTGTCGATCCAGACGTTCTTGCAGTAACCTGACCCACGACAACAACCACATGGGGAGCTCGCTGGACCGGCGGGCTGAGAGGGTGACCGCCGTCATCGACCCGAGAACCTGATCCGGGTAATGCCGGCGGAGGAATCGTGAACGAACACATCGTCATCATCACCGGGGCTTCACCCCTCGACGCCGACCTGGTAACCCGACTCCGCAGCGAGTCGACCGAGCACACCGTGTGGATGGCCGTCGACGGCGGCCTCGACCATGCGTTGGCCGCCGGACTCGAACCCACACATCTCGTCGGCGACCTCGACTCCGTCACCGAGGAGGGGCTGGCTTGGGCGGCGCGCAACGCCGACATCTCGCGCCATCCCACCGACAAGGACCAGACCGACACCGAGCTCGCCCTGACCCTCGCATCCAAGTTCGACCCCGAACGGATCACGCTCGTGGGCGGCGGCGACCGCCTCGACCACACCATTGCCGGGATCGGCGCACTCGGCGCGCTGCGGCTCACGAGCGTCCCGGTACTCGACGGATGGTGGGACGGCCAGCACGTCCGTGTCCTGCACGGTCCCGGGTCGGCGACGCTGCATCTCGTTGCGGGCTCGACGCTGTCGGTGCTCGCGCTGCACGGAACGTGCGCCCGGGTCACCCTGTCGGGCGCCCGGTGGGACCTCGACCAGTTCGACCTGGAGCCGTTGGTGGGCATGGGCGTCAGCAACGAGGTCCCGGACGGCGCTGGCGCATCGGCCCCGATCGAGGTCACGTTGGCAGGTGGCGTCCTGACGATCTTCGATGATCCCGCCCCCGACCCCCCACCCGACGAGGTCCCGGCGATGAGCGACCAGCCCGGACGGTTCGCTCACCGCACCGGCAACGACGACCACGAGACGCCCGAGCGATGAGCGAAAAGCCCGTATCAGGGCGGTTCGCTCATCGCTTCGGGTGGGGCGCGCTGGGGGCGGCGATCGTCACCGTTGCGCTGGTCGCCTGCGGAAGCGACGACGACGGCGCAGCCGGCTCCGCGACGACGTCCCCCGCGATCACCACGCCCGCACCCGCGGAGACGATCACGCTCGTCACGTACGACTCGTTCCCGGAAGCCGACACGTCGCTCAACGACGCATTGGCGGCGTTCAGTGCCGAGACCGGCATCGACGTCGAGATCCTCGTCGCCGGTGATGCCGGCACGATGCTGTCGAAGGCGGCACTGACCGCCGGGAACCCCGAGGGCGACGTCATGTGGGGCATCGACAACACGCTGCTGTCGCGGGCGATCGCCGAAGACGTGTTCGAGCCGTATCTCGCCGCCCCCGTCGAGGACGGGTCGGTGGAGATCCGCGAGGAGTTCCTCGAGCTGGCGCCGAACAACGAGGCGACACCGGTCGACTATGGCGACGTGTGCGTCAACTACGACATCGGTTGGTACGCCGAACGCGACCTCGAGCCACCATCGACCTTCGCCGACCTGGCCGATCCTGCATACGCCGGCCAACTGGTGGTCGAGAACCCCGCGACGTCGTCGCCCGGCCTGGCGTTCCTGCTCGCCACGATCCACGAGTACGGCCTGGAGGGCTGGCAGGGCTACTGGAGCCGGCTCGGCGAGAACGGCGTCGAGGTCGTCGACGGCTGGACCGAGGCGTACTACGAGCGGTTCACGTGGGCCGGAGGAGGTCCGACGCCGATGGTGGTCAGCTACGGATCCAGCCCACCCGCCGAGGTGATCTTCGCCGAACCGCCGCGGGACGATGCCCCGACCGGCGTGATCGAGGACACCTGCTTCCGCCAGGTCGAGTTCGCCGGCGTGTTGCGCGGCACCGAGTCGCCGGAGGCCGCCCGCCGGTTGGTCGACTTCCTCGTGTCGGAACCGTTCCAGCGTGAGCTCGCCCTCAACCTGTTCGTCTACCCGGTCAACCAGGCGGTCGACCTGCCACCCCAGTTCGTCGACTTCGCCGTCGTGCCGGAGACGTCGCGCTCGCTCGACCCCGCCCTCATCGACGCCGAACGCTCGACGTGGATCGACGAGTGGACGGAGCTGGTGCTCGGGTGAACCGCCTGCCCCGGTGGCTGCTCGTCGCACTGGCGATCGGGCCGACGCTGGGGTTGGCGGTGTTCTACGCGTGGCCCTTCGCCACGCTCCTGGTCGAAGCGGTGACCACCACGGCGATCGCCGACACCGTCGGCCGGGCGTCGACGTGGGACGTCATCTGGTTCACCGCGTGGCAGGCGGTCGTGTCGACCGTGCTGACCATCGGCGTCGGGCTGGCGCCCGCCTACGTGCTCGCCCGTTTCGAGTTCCTCGGCCGCACGGTGCTCGTCGGGCTGCTGACGGCGATGTTCGTGCTGCCGACCGTGGTGATGGGGGCCGCCTTCCTGGCCCTGCTGCCCGATGCGCTCGACCGCACGGTGTGGGCGGTGATCGGCGCCCACGTCGTGTTCAACCTGGCGGTGGTCGTCCGCGTGGTCGGCTCGCTGTGGGAACACCTGCCGACCGACATGGAGGCGGCGGCGGCCACGCTCGGCGCCTCTCGCTGGCAGGTCGTCACACAGATCTCGCTCCCGCTCGTGCGCCCCGCCGTGGCCGCCGCCGCGACGATCGTGTTCCTGTTCACGTTCACCTCCTACGGCGTGATCCGGATCCTCGCCGCACCGGGCACGCGCACGATCGAAGTCGAGGTGTGGCGGCGAGCGACACAGCTCGGCGACATCGGTGGCGCGGCCGTGCTGGCCATCCTCCAGCTGGCCGCCCTGATCGCGATCGTGACGTGGTCGACGGTGGCGCAGCGTCGCCATGCCCGCGCGATCGGCCTGCTGGCGACCTCCGCTCGTCGGTGCGCCCGCGCGGCTGGTGAGCGTCGCTTCGTCGCGGTCGTCGCCGGACTGTCCGCGCTCATCGCCGCCGCTCCCCTGGCGGCGCTCGTCGTGCGTTCGTTCTCGACGCCGACGGGGTGGTCGACGACCGCGTGGACCGATCTCGGCGCGGCGGAGATCCGACCGGGCATCCGCATCGGGATCGACCCGGGCGACGCCATCGTGAACTCGCTGACCAACGCCGCGTGGGCCACGTCGTTCGCGGTGGTGATCGGCGCGCTCGCCAGCCTTGCCATCGTCGCCGCCGGGCGTGCCGGCCGTGCCCTCGACGGCGGGCTGATGCTGCCGCTCGCCACCTCGGCGGTGACGGTCGGCTTCGGCATGTTGATCACGTTCGACACCGACCCGGTCGACTGGCGGGCCTCGTGGTGGCTGGTGCCGGTCGGTCATGCGTTGATCGCCGTGCCGTTCGTCGTGCGGACCTGTGTGGGCGTGCTGCGCTCGGTCGACCCGTCGATGGCCGACGCCGCCGCCACGCTCGGCGCGTCGCCGACGCGCGCGTGGACGACGACGGTGGTGCCGTACCTGTGGCGGCCGCTCGCGGTCGGCGCAGCGCTGGCGGCGGCGATCTCGCTCGGGGAGTTCGGCGCCACGAGCTTCCTGTCGCGGTCGGGCGGCGAGACCATGCCGATCGCGATCGAACGACTCCTCGGGCGCACCGGCTCGGCGCTCCAGGCGCAGGGCTTCGTGCTGGCCACGCTGCTCGCCGCAACGACGGTGATCCTCGTCGTGATCGTGGAACGTCTGCAGTCGCCTCCCGTTCGCCGGGCCGGCTCGTGAACGACCACCCAGGCCTCGCCGTCGAGCACGTCACGGTGTCGTTCCCCGTTCCTCGCGCCCAGGTCGCCGAGCACGGCAACCAGCGCACCGGCCAGGTCCTCGATGACGTGACGCTGTCGGTGCCCGCCGGCGACGTGGTCGCGCTGCTCGGGCCGTCGGGCAGCGGCAAGAGCACCCTGCTCCGGGTGATCGCCGGGCTCATCTCGCCGGACACCGGCCGCGTGCTCGTCCACGGTGTCGAGGTCACCGATCGGCCCACACATCGGCGCGGGGTCGGCATGGTGTTCCAGGACAACCAGCTGTTCCCGCACCTGTCGGTGCTGGACAACGTGGCCTTCGGCCCGAAGATGGCCGGGGTCACACGTACCGAGCGCGCCGAGCGGGCCTCGCGGTGGCTTCGCCGGGTGGGGTTGGCCGGATTCGAGCAGCGGCGCGTCACCGACCTGTCCGGCGGCGAGGCCAAGCGCGTGGCGCTGGCGCGGTCGCTCGCAGCCGAGCCCGCCGTCGTCCTGCTCGACGAACCGCTCACCGGCCTCGACCGCGAACTCCACGACCGGCTCGCCGACGAACTCGGCACGTTGCTGCGAGATGCCCACGTGACCACCGTGCTCGTCACCCACGATCGCGACGAGGCCGACACGATCGCGGACCGCATGGTGCAACTGGCCGATCTCTGACGTTCCGTTCTCGTCCTTCCGTTCTCGCCCTGCACGCGCCCACTGCCGGGTCATGAACGCAACCCCGAACCAACTCCGACAACGGGCACTCCACCTGCGCCGACTCGCCGAGACCATCGAGGCATCACCCGTCATGCGGCTCGACCGGCACAGCGACGTCGACACGTGGCGCGGCCCGCGGCCGGAGCTGTGTCGGGCCACGCTGGCGGCCAACCAACACCAGCTCCATGCCGCCGCTGACGACCTGCGCTGGCACGCCTACCGCTTGGAGCAGCGGGCGGAGGAACTCGACGCCGTCGCGCGCGCCCAGGTCGGCCTGGCCGGCTGACATGGAGGCCGGATACGAGCCGGCGCGGCTGCACCAGTTGGTGCGTCGCACGGCAGAGGCGATCGATCAGCTCGCCGACGTCGTGTCGGCCGATCCGGCGGCGGAGGAGGCGATGCGCGCCGTACGGCTCACGCGTCACAACCTCGAGGACCACTGGATGCCGGCATTGCGCGACATCGAACGCAGCGATGCCATGGTCCGCTGGCGCGCAAACCGGCTCGGTCAGATCGGCGTGCGGTCGCCGGCGCCGTTCTCCCGGTCGCTTCCCGACCACCTGACATCGGACCCGGCGTCGATGTCGGAGGAGGACGGCGCACTGCTCGGCGCACTCGACCTCCTCGAACGGCGCGCGCTCAGCGACGACCTGGGTCGAAGCACACCGACAGACGTCGAGCTCGTCCCGCTCGCTCGGCGGCTCGCCTCACGAGTCCGGCGAGACGACACCTTCGCCGACGAGCTGGTCGAGCTGTCGGTGTCGAACATGCAGATCGCCCGACTGCTCGGCGAAGCCAGGTTCCCGTCGTGGTTCGCGTCCGCCGTGGTGCGTCGGATGGCAGCACCCAACGGGCCGGACACCGGCGTCGACCGCGACCGGTACGCGGCATCGTTGAGCATCGCGCTGTCGAGCCTCGCCCGGGACCCGACCGCATGTCTCGATCTGCTGCTCGACGAGCCGACGGCTCACGCTCTGGCATCGTGGCACGCTCTCGACACCGCGATGCTGGCCGACTTCGTCGTCAGCGGCCTGCACGGCGCCGTCGCCGTCGACCCGGAACGACTCGACGACGGCTACCGGGTACTGCGGTTCCTGACTCGTGCGGCGAACGGCCCGCTCGACGGTGGGATGAGTTCCGGCATGGCGCTCGGACTCTCGACCTCCCTCGCCGGCTACATCGACACGCTCGCCCCCTCCGTCCGCCAGGAGGGGACGACGCCCGTGGTCGTCCGTGCGGTCGACCCACCGATCGAGTTGGGCACCTACGACGACCTCGTGGATCTGTTCGGTTCGCTGCTGCGTGTCCCGGAGGCGCAGGCCGCGCTCGGAACGGTGCTGGCCGCCTACACCTTCGAGACGTTCGAGCGGGTCGGCGCCGACGCGGCCAGCCGTCCGGACGCGACCTATGTGGCGCAGTTCGCCGACCTGGTCGGCGACGCCAGCCGCGCCGAGCAGGTCGAGCTGGTGATGGCGGCAGCGGCCGAGGAGGCCCGGCGCCGCCGGCTGGGGGGCTTGGTCGGCTTCGGCGTGAGTGCAGCGCTGCTGGCGGGCGGAGCGAGTGCGGTTGCCCGGTCGGTCGCCAGCCAAGCGGTGAGGATGGCCACGAGCTGGGCGGCGCGGGTGGAACCCGATCGGCTGACCGACTCGCAGATCCCGGCGCACACGTACGATCTGATCACGGTGGCAGCGGTCACGGTCGTGGCGTCGGACCCGGCGGTGCGGCGGGTGGCCGGCCTCGGCGGGGTGACCCCGGCAGAGTGGTCGCAGGTGCGACGGCGCCTACACGCGATCGAGCAGCACGACGTTCCCGGCGAACGAATGTCGGCGGTCGGAGATCTCGACCACTGGATCGAGACCGGCGTCCCGGCCCTGGCCGCCTACCTCCTGGAGATTCGATCGATGCCCGGCATGCACGAGCTCACCGAGGGCCGCAACGCCGTCCGGACCGACTGATCGAGACATCACCGTCGAGCTCGCCCGCGAGTAGCGACGCACCTGCCGTGGCAGTCTGTCTGCATGCAACTCGGGATGATCGGACTCGGCCGCATGGGCGCCAACATGGTGCGTCGGCTCCACCAGGACGGCCACGACTGCGTGGTCCACGACGTGAACGAGGCACCGATCGCCGCACTCGAAGCGGAACTCGGCGTGACCGGCGCTCGGTCGCTGAGCGAGCTCGTGTTCGCCATGGAGCCACCGAGGGCGATCTGGATCATGGTGCCCGCGGCGTTCGTCGGCTCGACCGTCGACGCCCTCACGCCGCTGCTCGAACCCGGCGACACGCTGATCGACGGTGGCAACTCGTGGTACCGCCACGACGTCGATCGCTCGGCCGCACTGGCGCCGGACGGCGTCGACTACCTCGACGTGGGGACCAGCGGCGGCGTGTTCGGGCTCGAACGCGGCTACTGCTTGATGATCGGCGGACCGGACGCCGCCGTCGAGCGGCTGACACCGATCTTCGAATCGTTGGCGCCCGGCATCGGCACGAGCCTGCGCACCCCGGGCCGCACCGACGCCGAAGCCCCCGAGGAACACGGCTGGTTGCACTGCGGGCCGAGCGGAGCCGGACACTTCGTGAAGATGGTGCACAACGGCATCGAGTACGGCCTGATGGCCGCCTACGCCGAAGGGCTCAACGTGCTCGCCAAGGCCGACATCGGTGCGCTCGACCATGCCGCGGACGCCGAGACCGCTCCGCTCGAGGCGGCCGAGTACTACCGCTACGACTTCGACCTGGCAAAGGTCACCGAGGTGTGGCGGCGAGGCTCGGTGATCAGCTCGTGGCTGCTCGACCTCACCGCCGAGGCGTTCCACGCCGATCCCCACCTGAGCGACTACTCCGGCCACGTGAGCGATTCGGGGGAGGGACGCTGGACCGTCGAGGCCGCCATCGAGGAGGGCGTGCCGGTCCCGGTGCTGTCGGCCGCGCTCTTCCAACGGTTCTCGTCGCGCGGCCGGTCCGACGTCGCCGACCAGGTCCTGTCGGCGATGCGCGCCGGCTTCGGCGGCCACATCGAACGCAAGGACGCAACACGATGACCGACGCACACACCGACCCCACGATGTTGACCGGACACGTCGACACGGCGCGCATGCAGACCAACCAGCCCGACGCCGACGCCCTCGTGCTGTTCGGCGCCACCGGCGACCTCGCGGTGCGCAAGTTGTTCCCGGCGCTGTACCGCCTGGCGAGATCCGGTGTGCTGCAGGTGCCGGTGATCGGCGTGGCCCGCAGCGACTGGACCGACGACGACTTCCGCCGCCACGCCCACGACTCGGTGATGGAGCACGTCGAGGACCCCGACCCCGACGTACTCGACGAGCTGTGCAAACGGCTCGACCTCGTGCAGGGCGACTATGCCGACGAGGAGACGTGGAGCAAGCTGCGCTCCACCCTCGACGGCCACAACTCGCTCGTGGCGGTGTTCTACATGGCGATCCCGCCCGACATGTTCCCGATGGTCGCCCAGAAGCTGGCGTCGGTCGATCTCCACCACCGCGGCCGCATCGTCGTCGAGAAACCGTTCGGACGCGACCTGCAGTCGGCGATCGAGCTGAACAAGACGCTGCACGAGGTGTTCGCCGAGGACCACATCTTCCGCATCGATCACTATCTCGGCAAGGAGGCGGTGGAGGATCTGTTGGTCTTCCGTTTCGCGAACACGCTGCTCGAGCCGGTGTGGAACCGCAACTACGTGCGCAGCGTGCAGTTGACCATGTCCGAGACGATCGACGTGGAGGGCCGCGGCTCGTTCTACGAGGGCGTGGGCGCGATCCGCGACGTGTTCCAGAACCATCTGCTCCAGGTGGTGTCGCTGCTGGCGATGGAGCCTCCGGCGGGCGCCGACTCGGGATTCCTCCAAGACGAGAAGGCCAAGGTGATCGCGGCGATGCGACCGATCGACTGCTCGACGGTCGTGCGCGGCCAGTACGTCGGCTACCGCGACGAGCCGGGCGTCGACCCGCAGTCCAACGTCGAGACCTTCGCGGCCGCTCGACTCGAGATCGACTCGTGGCGCTGGGCGGGCGTGCCGTGGTACGTGCGCATCGGCAAGGCAATGGCACAGAGCGCAACCGAAGCGGTGATCGAACTGCGCGAGCCGCCGCGCATGCTGTTCGACGAGTCCGGTGGGCCGCCGCCAGGGCGCAACCTCATCCGGTTGCGCCTCGGGAGCAACGACGGCGTGACGTTTGCCCTGCAGGCGAAGACTCCGGGGCCGAACCTCGACAGCCAGGAGGTCGACGTCGACGTCGACTTCGCTGCCGCCCTGGGTGAACGGCAGGACGCGTACGAGCGGCTGCTCGGCGACGCCCTGATCGGTTCGCTGCGCCGGTTCGCACGCCAGGACATCGTCGAGGGGACGTGGCGGGTCGTGCAGCCGGCGCTCGACACTCCGGGCGACGTCGTCCCCTACTTCCGTGACTCGTGGGGTCCCGCCGACGCCGACGACATCCTGCTGAACGGCGACCACTGGTTCCGCCCGAGCCCCGACCGCACCTGATCACCGCCGGTCCGCCTCCCGTTACGCCCGGGGTCAGACCCCCGCTGCCACACCCGTTACGCCAGGGGTCAGACCCCGGGTGTAACACTGCGGCGCAGCATGTGGATTCCCATCACGCTCGCCGCAGCGACCTTCCAGATCCTGCGCACGTCGCGTCAGCACCGCCTGCGTTCGGTGCTGTCGGTCAACGGCGCCGGGTTCGTGCGGTACGCCTACGGGTTCCCATTGGCGGTGCTGGCGTCGATCGTGACGTTCGCCGTCGTCGGCGACCCGCTCCCGGCGGTGCCATGGAGGTTCTGGCCGATCATCGTCGGCGCCGGTGCGGCGCAGATCCTCGGCACGCTTGCACTGCTGCGGGCGTTCGACCTGCGCGACTTCGCCATCGGCACCGTGTACGCGAAGACGGAGGTGCTCCAGGTGGCGATCGTGTCGGCGGTCGCCCTCGGCGAACCGCTCGAGTTGCTCGGCTGGGTCGCCGCTGTCGTGTGCATGGGCGGCGTGGCGTGGCTGGCGGCGCCACACCGCCTGCGTGACATCCTCGGACGCGCCGGGGATCCGGCCGCCATGATGGGAATCGCAGCGGGAGGGTGCTTCGCTCTCGCCGCCGTGGGGATCCGTGGTGCGTCGACCTCGCTGGAGGGCGGCACGACGTGGGACCACGCGCTGCTCACCCTCACCGTGATGCTCGGCATCCAGACGGTGTTGAACGCATCGTGGCTGTTGGTCCGGGACCGCCAGCAGCTGTTGCGAGTCGGCGCCGCGTGGCGCGCGGCGCTGCCCGTCGGAATCCTCAGCCTCTGCGGCTCGGCGGGCTGGGCGGTCGCCGTCACTTTGACCAACGCCGCCAAGGTGCGCACGCTCGGCCAGGTCGAGTTGGTGATCGCCTTCGCCATCTCGGCGTGGGTGCTCCACGAGACCCACACCCGCGCCGAGTACGCCGCCAGTGCCCTCGTGCTCGTCGGCGTGATCGGTGTCGTCGTCGCCGGATGACCAGATCTGCCGGGACCGGCCTGAACCGGTCACCGGCTCCCGGGAGAATCGCTACGGTCTGGCAATGCGCGGCTTGATCGTCCCCGAGCCAGACGAGGACTTCACGGCCGATCCGGTCGAGCTGTTCTTCGATCTCGCCTTCGTCTTCGCGTTCTCCCAGATCGTCGGACTGCTGTTCTACGAGCCGAACTGGCGCACCGTCGGAGATGCGCTGCTCATCTTCCTGCTGCTGTGGCTGCCGTGGTCGCAGTTCGCGTGGTCGGCGAACGCCGTCCCGGGCAACTCGCGTACCGTCCGGGTGCTGTTCCTCGTGGCCACCGCAGCGAGCGTGCCGATGGCCGCATCGATCCGGACGGCGTTCAACGAGGGTGGCGGACTGTTCGCCATCCCGCTCGCCGTGATCTTTCTGACTGCGCTGGCGATGATGGTGCTCGGCCTCGAACGCGGGTCCGACGTGTACCGATCGGCGATCCGCTACGCGGCTCCGAACCTGCTGGCGATGTCGCTGATCGTGGTCGGCGGATTCCTCGACGGCGACGCCCGGGTGGTCGCCTGGATCGCCGGCGTCGTCGTGTTCGTCGTCGCCACCATCCGAGCCGGTGGCGGAGACTGGATCATCAGGGCCGGTCACTTCGCCGAACGCCACGGGCTGATCATCATCGTCGCCCTCGGCGAGGTCATCGTGGCGCTCGGCAATGCGGTCGTGATCCCGCTGGAGAACGACGGCGGCCTCGCCGCCGACGCCGTGATCGCCTTGATCGCCTCGGGGGTGCTCGCCGGGCTGCTGTGGTGGGCGTACTTCGACCGGGTGGGCCCGGCATTCGAACACCGAGCCGAAACGCTCGATGCACGCGACCGGGGTCGCTACGCCCGCGACGTCTACACCTACGCCCATGCCCCGATCGTCGCCGGCATCATCCTGACGGCGGTGGCGATGGAGGAGATGGCCCTGTATCCATCGGACCCGCTTCCGGCGGCGTTCAGGGCGATGGGGGCCGCCGGGCTGGCGCTGTACTTCACCGGCGTCGGAGTCGGTGTGTACCGCTCGTTCGGTGTGGTGGCTCATGAGCGCGTCGCTGCCGTGGTGACCATTGCGCTGCTGATGTGGTTCGGCGCCGACCTCGCTGGCGTTGCCGTGCTGATCGGCGTGGTGCTGATCCTCGCCGTCACCCTGGTCGTCGAGCACCTGCGGATCGAAGGTCGCGCCGCCGCGTCTGCCGGTGGAACGGGCGGCTCAGTCGACCACGGTCGGGTCGGCGACGACGTCGCGCAGTAGCCACTGGAACACGCGCCAACCCGTCGACGCGGGCGCCAGCGTCTCGGCGGCGATCGCAGCAGCCTCGTCGGAGATCGCGCTGCCGTTCGGCGCCTTGACGTGCACCTCGGCGACGCGTTCGCTCATCAGGAACCAGCCGACCGCCTCCTCGACGGAGCCGCCGACGGTGAGCGAGCCGTGATTGCGCAGGATGCAGAACTTGCGGTCGCCGAGCGCCGCAGCGATCCGCTTGCCGCCGTCGTACGACAGCACCTCGACCTCTTCGTCGTCGAAGAGCGCCTGGTCGAACACGAACGCACAGGATTCCTGGCTCAGGGCCCGGAACGGCTGCACGTTGGCGGCCCACGGTGTGCCGAACCCGGTGTGGGTGTGCGCCGCGCTCACCACCTCGGGGCGCGCGGCGAGCAGCGGGGCATGGATGTTGTACCCGGCCGTGTTGACGGCGCCCGTCGGTCGACCGTCGGCGTCGACCACGCGACCGTCGGGACCGACGAGCACCAGCCGGTCGACGGTCGCCTCACGGAACGGGACGCCCCAGTCGAGCAGCCAGAAGTGATCGGTCAGGATGGGATCACGCGCCGAGATGTGACCGTCGCCGAGCTGGCCCCATCGCATCGAGGCGAAGATCCGGTAACCCAGGGCGCACATCCGCTTGCGGTGAGCGCGTTCGGCCTCCGGAGTCCGCACGGCATCGAAGGGTTCGACGCCGGGAAACGTCGGATACGGCGACTCGATCGATCCTGCGCTCATCCCGCCAGCGTAAACCCACCGGCCACCACCACGTCTGCGAGGATCCCGGCGCTCACCCCTCCCCCCGTTTGTGTCGCATTTTGGATGGGGCGGTCCACCCGAATCCGCACACAAACGTGAGTTGACCGGCTCCCTTCCCGTTTGTGTTGCATCCCGGGTGGGGCGATCCACCCAAATCCGCACACAAACGTGGATTGGCGCGGGCGGTCAGGCGGGGAAGCCGCGGCGGGGGACGACGATGACGGCGCCATCGGTGGGGTCGACGTCGACGGTGACACACACGTGGAACACCTCGCCCAGGCGTTCGGCGGTCAACACGTCGACGGCCGAACCGCTCGCCGCCACGACGCCGTCGTCGAGCAGTACCAGCCGATCGGTGTAGGTCCCGGCCAGTGTGAGGTCGTGCATCGCCGACACGACGGTCAACCCGCTGTGTTCACGCAACTCGGTGACCAGCTCGAGCGCCTGCTGCTGGTGGCCGATGTCCAGCGCCGAGGTCGGCTCGTCGAGCAGCAGCACCGGCGCTTCCTGGGCGAGCGCCCGTGCGAGCACGGCCCGTTGACGTTCGCCGCCGCTCATCGAGCCGAGCATCCGAGCGGCGAAGTTGCCGAGGCGTAGCCGGTCGATGACGTCCGCCACAACCTCACGGTCGTGTGCCGATTCGGTCCCGAAGTAGCCGACGTAGGGGGTGCGCCCGAGGAGGACGTAGTCGAACACGCACATGTCGTCGGGGATGAGCGGATCCTGGGCCACGTAGGCGACCTGTTTCGCCCGAGAGGAACCGGCCATCGGCGGCAACGACGAGCCGTCGACGCGTATGTCGCCTGCGTAGCGCACAAGTCCTGCGGCCGCGCGCAGCAGCGACGACTTCCCGGCGCCGTTCGGTCCGATCACGCCGAGCCACTCCCCTGACTCGACCCGGTCGGTGAATGGGTCGACGGCTCGACGGCTGCCGTAGCTGACGCTGACCGACTCGAACTCGAGGGCGCTCACACCATCCTCCGCGTGCGCAGGAGATAGATGAAGAACGGTGCACCGATGAATGCGGTCACGACACCGATCGGCGTCTCGGCGGGGCTGGACAACATCCGTCCCGGGATGTCGGCGAGGATCAGGAAACTGGCTCCGAGGAGCATCGACAGCGGGATGAGACGTCGGTACCCGGCCCCCGCCATCAGGCGGATGGCGTGGGGGACGACGAGGCCGACGAAGCCGATCAGACCGCTCACCGACACGACCGCGGCCGTACCGAGGGTGGCGGCCACGACGATCACCAACCGAGTTCGTCCGACCGACACGCCGAGCGACGCAGCCTCGTCGTCGCCGACGCGGAACACGTCGAGATGGCGTCGGTGCAGCATCAACACGACGGCGCTGACCGCCACGTACGGCACGATCAGCCGCACGTCGGCCCAGGTGGCGCCCGAGAGCCGGCCGAGGATCCACTGGAACACCTCGCGTACGACGTTCTGGTTGCGCTGGAGGATGAACGTCTGGACGGCGGTCACGAACGACACGACGGCGACGCCGGCCAGCACCAGCGTGACCCCGGTGCGGGCGCCGCCGCCGGAGCCGCTGAACGACGCGCCGACCACGTAGGTCACCGCGACGGTGGCGATCGACGCGAGGAACGCCGACGCAACCACCGGATCGACCGGCCATGCCTGGGTGACGCCGCGGCCGACCGTGAGTGCGATCGTCGCGCCGAGTCCCGCACCCGCAGCGGCGCCGAGCAGGTAGGGATCGACGAGCGGATTGCGGAACACGCCCTGGTAGCCGGCCCCGGCCGTCGACAGCATGCCGCCGACCAGTGCGGCGAGGATCACCCGGGGCATGCGGATGCGCCACACGATGTTCCACTCGGCGGTGGTGACGCCCGAATCGACCGAGATCAACGGGAGGTGGTCGATCAGCGCCAGCGGCACTCGCCACGACGCCGGGCCGGCCGGGCCGATCGAGGCACCGATCACGATCGAGACCAGCAACACGGCGCCTGCACCGAGGTACCAGCGCACGTCGCTGCGGTGCGCTGCCGCGAGCGTCAGCGGACGCGACGAATCGACCGCCGCATCCGCTCCCACACCCACGACCGCCACGTCGACGTCCGTTCAGTCCGCCGCGATCACGGCGTCGGACACCGCTCGCAGGAAGTCGACGACGCGCGGCCCCCAGCGCGAAGCGACGTCGTCGTCGAGTTCGATCACGTTGCCGTTCTGCACGGCGGTCATGTCGGCCCAGCCGTCTCGTGCGGCGACGGTGTCGAGCGACTGGCCGCAGCACTTGGTGTCGGCGAGGAAGATCAGGTCGGGGTCGGCCGACACGACGAATTCTGCGCTGAGCTGCGGATAGCCGCCGGAATCGCCCTCGGCCGTGTCGGCGATGTTGCGGAGGCCCAGGAGGCCGTACAGTTCGCCGAAGAGGGTGGTGGAGTCGAGCGTGAAGAGGGTGTCGTCGAGTTCGTGGAACACGGTCAGCGGCTCGTCGGGTGTCGGCGTCGCCGCCACGATCTCGTCGATCTCGGCCTGCATCGAGGCCACGAGCGCTGCGGCCTCGGCGTCCCGGCCCGTGGCCGCCCCGAGTTCCTCGATCTGGCCGTAGGTCCCGTCGATCGTCGACGGCGCGGGGCCGTCCCACCAGGCGATCCCCAGCTCGTCGAGCTGCGGCCCGAGACCACTGAAGTCGCCGCCGATCAGCACCAGATCGGGTTCGTATGCGGCGATCGCCTCGACGTTGTTGTCGAAAGCCGACAGCTCGTTCGGGAGCGCCTGCGCCTCGGCCGGATGGTCGGAGAACTGGTCGACGGCGACCAGCTGATCGCCCGCCCCGATGGCGAACATCATCTCGGTGTGGGTGGGGCTGAGCGACACGACTCGCTGGTCGGCGTCGGCGGTGCCCTCATCTCCGTCGGTGGCGGCGGTGCCGTCCGGCACCGGGGCAGCAGGAGCGCTGGTCGCGACGCCGGCGGGCTCGGAGGTACCGGAACTCGAGGGGTCGTCGGAGCCGCACGCAGCCGCGGCCAGCGCGAACCCGACGACGGCGCCGAGAAGTCGTCGGCGAATTCGACGGTGGTTGGTGTCCATGGAATGCCTCCAAGTCGAATGGAGGACAAGCTGGGTGCAGGTCGGGAGGTTCCGACCGGCGAGCCGTCCCTTGCCTCGAGGGTGATGGTCGCGTCACAGGGCAGGCGACCGGGCTCGCTCCCATCCGTGACGAGATCACGGGCAGGAAACCACCGTTGCGGGACAGCGCCGGGTTCTCACCGGACTTCGCTGCGTCTGCGACAGTTCGACATCGTACTGGGAGCTGCGTACGCTCCCCAAGCTCATGACCGACCACGCACCCATCGACGCCGTCCCCACCGACGACCCCCGCCCCGACGGCCTGCGCAGCGCCGACTCGCTGGTGCTCGTCAACACCGGCAACGGCAAGGGCAAGTCCTCGTCGGCATTCGGGATGATGGTCCGGGCTGTGGCGCGCGGCTGGAACGTGGCGGTCGTGCAGTTCATCAAGTCCGGCGACTGGAAGGTCGGCGAGGAGAAGATCGGCCGGCAACTCGGTGTCGAGTGGCACGCCTTCGGTGATGGATTCACGTGGGATTCCAGCGACCTCACCAACGACCGCACCCATGCCGCCGCGGGCTGGGCGAAGGCGGTCGAGATCATGCACGCCGGCGACCATCAGCTCGTGATCTTCGACGAGCTGACCTATCTCCCGTCGTTCAAGTGGATCGACGTCGGCGAGATCGTCGAGGCGATCGCCACGCGCCCGCGCCACGTCAACGTGATCATCACCGGTCGCGACGCCGCCCCGGAGCTGATCGAGCTCGCCGACACGGTGACCGAGATGCGCGAGGTCAAGCACGCCTACCAGCAGGGCATCCGAGCGATGCGCGGGATCGACTACTGAGCCGATCATGCTGTCGCCATTCCTGCGTGAGCGGCTCGCGGTCCTGCCGACCAACGACGAAGCGGCCGTCGACTCCGTGCACGATCGGGCCGCCAACCTGTTGCGCCCGAGCGGTGCGCTGGCCTGGCTCGACGAGATCGCCGCATGGGTGGCCGGTTGGCAGCGGACCGCGACGCCGACGGTCGATCGACCGTCGGCGCTGATCTTCGCCGCCGACCACGGTGTCGCCGCCGCGACCAAGGTGAGCGCCCATCCGACGGGCATCACCCAGGCGCTGTTCGACGCCTATCTGGAGGGACGTTCGACCATCGCCGCCTTCGCCAAGATCGCCGGCGCTTCGGTGAAGGCGATCGATGTGGGCATCGGACGACCGACCGGCGACATCCGCCACGAACCGGCCCTGAGCGCCGAGCGATTCGACGAGATCGTCGACATCGCGTTCCGGGCGGTCGACGAACTCGACTGCGACCTGCTCGTCCTCGGCGAGATCGGCATCGGCAACACCACCCCGTCGGCGGCGATCGCGGCAGCGCTCGCCGGCGGAGAGACCGCCGCGTGGGTCGGACGCGGCACGGGCGTCGACGACGAAGGCCTCGCCCGCAAGCGCGCCGCCGTCCAGGAGTCGGTGCGCCGGATCGCGGGCATCGTGGATCCGATCGAGATCCTGCGCGAACTCGGTGGCTCGGAACTGGTGGCGATCGCTGCCGCAACGGTGGCCGCCCGGCACCGATCGATCCCCGTCGTCCTCGACGGATACGTCGTCACGTCGGCGGTGCTCCCGCTGGTGATGGTCAACCCGGCGGCACTCGACCACTGCACCGTCGGGCACTGCTCGGCCGAGCCCGGTCATCGCAAGCTGCTCGAGCGGCTCGGCAAGCGGCCACTGCTCGACCTCGACATGCGACTTGGCGAAGGCTCCGGTGCGATGGCGGCGGTCCCGCTCGTCGCGATGGCCTGCGCCGGTGTCACCGAGGTCCCGACCTACGACGAGTGGTTCGAGGTCTGACGGCGGACGGTGCCGCTGCATCGCTAGCCTCGCTGCGTGCGAATCCCCACTCCCGCAGCTCAAGCCATCCGCGGTTTCGCCATGGGTTCGGCCGACATCGTGCCGGGCGTGTCCGGCGGCACGGTTGCGCTGGTCCTCGGCATCTACGACGAACTGATCCACAACATCAGCCAGGGCGCCCATGCGCTCAAACAATTGCTGACGCGTGACGTCGCCGGCGCGATCGACACGCTGAAGCGCATCGAATGGATCTGGCTCACGACGTTGCTGGCCGGCATCCTCGCTGCCGTCTTCGCGCTCTCGTCGGTGATCGAGCACCTCCTCGACAACGAACCGGTGCGCATGGCCGCGCTGTTCCTGGGCCTGATCATCGGATCGATCTGGGTGGCGCTCCGGCTGCTCGACCGGATCGACGGCGTGTCGATCGCCATCATGATCGGCGTCGGTGCGTCGATGTTCCTGCTGCTGGGCCTGCGCTCGGACACGCACTCACCCGACGACGCCGCCGAGATCGTCACCAAGTCGTGGTGGGTCTTCTTCCTCGCCGGCGCCCTCGCGATCTGCGCCATGATCCTGCCCGGCATCTCCGGCTCGTTCATCCTCGTCATGTTGGGGATGTACAGCGAGGTCCTCGGAGCCGTCAACGATCGCGACTTCACCCTGCTGATCGTGTTCGCCCTCGGATGTGTGGTCGGTCTCGCACTGTTCTCGACCCTGCTCAACTGGCTCCTCGAGCGCTACCACCGCTGGGTGCTCGCAGCGATGATCGGGCTGATGCTCGGCTCCACCCGGGTGCTGTGGCCGTGGCCCGGCGGGACGAACACCACGACGCTCGCCTTGCCTGGCGACGACATCGCCGTCCCGGTGCTGCTGATCGTGGTCGGCGCCGCCGTGGTCGTCGCCGCCGATCTGCTCGCCACCCGGTTCGTGACCGTCGAGCCGCTGCCCGAACACGACGCCAGCGTCGAACCCGCCCGCTGACCGCCCCCGACCCGTCCGCGCGGGTGCCGGCGATGAGCCAACCGCCCCAATACGGGCTTTTCGCTCATCACTCGGATCGAAGCACCGTCGGTGATGAGCCAACCGCCCAAATACGGGCTTTTCGCTCATCGCCTGCGGCGCGTGGAGTGCGAGGCGGTCAGCGTGCGACGAGGGCGGCGAAGCGGTCGATGCCGTCGGCCAGGTTGTCGTCGCCGAGCGCGAACGAGAACCGCCCGTAGCCACCCAAGCCGAACGCCTCACCCGGCACGAACGCGACCTTCGCCTTGTCGAGTACGAGATCCGCGAGCTCCAGGGTGTTGTTCGCCGTGACACCGTCGATCGGCCGGCCGAGCAGCCCGGTCAGGTCCGGGTAGGCGTAGAACGCCCCCTGCGGCTCCAGACAGCTGACGCCGTCGATCTCGTTGAGCTTGGTGTACATGGTCTGAGCGCGGCGCGCGAATGCGGCGCGCATCATCTCGACGTCGTCGAGCGATCCGGACACTGCGGCGAGCGCGGCGCGCTGCGAGACGTTGGCCACGTTCGACGTGGCGTGACTCTGGAAGTTCGTCGAGGCCTTGATGACGTCGTCGGGACCGATCATCCAGCCGACGCGCCAGCCGGTCATGGCGTACGTCTTGGCGACACCGTTGACGATGATGCACTGGTTCGCCAGCTCGGGCACGACGGTCGGCATCGACACGAACCGATGGTCGCCGTAGGTCAGGTGCTCGTAGATCTCGTCGGTGATCACCCAGACGCCACGCTCGAGCGCCCACTCGCCGATCTCCTGCACCATGTCGGGAGGGCAGACCGCCCCGGACGGGTTGTCGGGGCTGACGAACAGCAGGACCTTGGTGCGCTCGGTGTAGGCCGCGTCGAGCTGGTCGATCGTCACCTGGAAACCGCTCGCGGCATCGGTGTCGATCACGACCGGCACGCCGCCCGCGAGCGTGATCGCCTCGGGATAGGTCGTCCAGTACGGCGCCGGACAGATCACCTCGTCGCCGGGATCGCACAGGGCGGCGAACGCCGTGTACACCGCGTGCTTGCCGCCGTTGGTGACCAGCACCTGTGACGCGTCGCACTCGAAACCCGAGTCGCGGGCGGTCTTCGCCGCAATCGCCGCCTTCAGTTCGGGCAGGCCGCCGGCGGGCGTGTAGCGGTGGTTCTTCGGATCGCGGCACGCCTCGACCGCTGCCTCGACGATGTGCGCCGGCGTCGGGAAGTCGGGTTCACCCGCACCGAACCCGATGACGTTCTCGCCGGCGGCCTGCAATGCCTTGGCCTTGGCGTCGACGGCGAGGGTGGCCGAGGGGGCGATCGTGGCGAGTCGTCGGGAGGTGCGCTTCACGTTCGCCAGCCTGCCACAGCCGGTCGGCCATCCCAACGAGGAATGCACGACGGAGGACGACGGGACGAGACACCGACGACACCCACCGGGGTCGCTCGTGGCATCTGCCCGTCCAGGCGCCATGCTGGTGGCCGTGAGCGACGATCCCACACAACTCGTGATCCCCGCCGACCTGCTGCCCGCCGACGGGCGCTTCGGGTGCGGTCCGTCCAAGGTCCGGCCCGAGCAACTCGAGGCACTGGTCGCCGCCGGCGACACGGTGCTCGGCACCTCGCATCGCCAGCCGGCGGTGAAGAACCTGGTCGGCTCGGTGCGTTCGGGTCTGCACGAACTCTTCTCGCTGCCCGACGGATGGGAGATCGTGCTCGGCAACGGGGGCTCGACGGTGTTCTGGGACGTCGCCACGTTCGGGCTGATCTCCGAGCGCAGCCAGCACCTGGTGTTCGGCGAGTTCTCGTCGAAGTTCGCCGAAGCGGCAGCGGCCGCACCGCATCTGGGTGATCCCACCGTGATCCGCTCGGACACCGGCAGCCATCCCGATGCCGTTGCCGAGGACGGGATCGACCTCTACGCCCTCACCCACAACGAGACCTCCACCGGCGTCGCGATGGACCTGCGCCGACCGGCGGGCACCACCGCCGACACGGCGCTGGTGGCCGTCGACGCCACATCAGCCGCCGGTGGGTTGCGCTGGGATCCGGCCGACGTCGACGTGTACTACTTCGCTCCTCAGAAGTGCTTCGCCTCCGACGGCGGGCTGTGGCTGGCGGCGTGTTCGCCCGCCGCGCTCGACCGCATCCGGACGATCGGGGCGAGCGACCGGTGGCGACCGGCGTCGCTCGACCTGCAGATCGCACTCGACAACTCGGTGCAGAACCAGACCTACAACACGCCGGCGCTCGCCACGCTCGTGCTGCTCGACGCTCAGATCCGCTGGATGCTCGACTACGGCGGTATGGAGTTCGCCTCCGGCCGCAGTGCCGCATCGGCGGCGACCCTGTACGGCTGGGCCGACGCCCGGGCGTGGGCCACGCCGTTCGTCACCGACCCGGCGAAGCGGTCCAATGTCGTCGGCACGATCGACCTCGATGCATCGATCGACGCGGCAGCGGTCAACAAGGCGCTGCGTGCCAACGGCATCCTCGACACGGACGCGTACCGCAAGCTCGGCCGCAACCAATTGCGCGTCGGGATGTTCCCGGCGATCGATCCGTCCGACGTCGAGGCCCTGACCCACTCGATCGACCACGTCGTCGCTGCCCTGACCTGACCCTTCGGCTGGATCGACATGGATGCGATGGAGGTTCTCGACTTCGGCACCGGGAACATCGGCGCGCTGGAACGCCCGGTCATGCTCGTCGGCCTCGAGGGCTGGTTCGACGTGGCGAGTGCGGCGACGCAGGCCGTCAGCGCGTTCGTCGGCGGGGAACACGCCGTCACCGTCGGTTCGATCGATCCCGATCCCTTCTACGACTTCACCCAACAGCGTCCGCACGTCTCGATCGACGACGACGTCCGCGAGATCGTGTGGCCCACCAACGAGTTCGTGCTCCAGCGAAATCCCGGCCACCGCGACGTCGTCGGGTTGATCGGCGTCGAACCACACCTCTACTGGAAGACCTACGTCGAGGCGATCGTGGTCGTGGCCGCGGCGCTCGGATGCGAGGCCGTCGTGACGGTCGGCTCGGGCGCCGAGGCGATCCCGCACACCCGCACCCCGCCGGTCACGGGGAGCACGGCGAACGCCGACCTGGCGCGGCGGCTCGGCCTGGTGGCGCCCAGCTACGAGGGGATCACCGGTGTCGTGGGAGTCCTGCAGGCCGAGCTCGAGGCCCGCACCATCCCGTCGGTGTCGTTGCGTGTCGGCATCCCGCACTACCTGATGAACGCCGAGCACCCGCAGGCCACCGCGGCGCTCGTGCGGCATCTCAGCCACGTGCTCGACGTGCCCAACAACGCCGACTTCAGCGATCAGGTCGACAGTTGGCGAGACGTCCACGACGAGATCGCCGGGAACGACGAGCAGCTGAAGATGTACGTGCAGCTCCTCGAAGCCGAGTTCGACCGGCGCGCCGAAGCCCAGATCCCATCGGCCGACGACCTCGGCAGCGCCTTCGAGGACTTTCTCCGCGACCAACGCGACGACTGACCGTTACACCAGGGGTCAGACCCCCGGCGTAACGGTCAGTCCTCGTGCGCGTAGCCGCTGGCAAGCTCAGGCCGTGGCGGCGGCGAAGGCCTGATCGAGGTCGGCGATGATGTCGTCGATCGATTCGATACCCACGCTCAGGCGGATCAGGCCGGGTCCGACCGACGAGGCGAGCTGCTCCTCGGGCGTGAGTTGGCTGTGCGTCGTGCTCGCCGGGTGGATGACGAGGCTGCGCACGTCGCCGATGTTGGCGACGTGGCTGTGCAGTGTGGCCCCCTCGACGAACTTCTTGCCCGCTTCCAGGCCACCCTGGATCTCGAACGCCAGCACCGAGCCGTAGCCCTTGCCGCCGCCGAGCTTGTTCGCCCGCTCGTGCCACGGGCTCGACGCCAGGCCGGCGTAGTTGACCGACTCGACCTGATCGTGACCGTCGAGGTACTCGGCGACCTTCTGCGCATTGGCGAAGTGGCGCTCCATCCGCAAGCTCAACGTCTCGAGCCCCTGCAGGATCAGGAACGCGTTGAACGGCGAGATGGCGAGCCCCATGTCGCGCAACATCTGGACCCGCGCCTTGAGGATGAAGGCGCCGTGGCCGAGCGCCGGGAAGTAGGCGAGGCCGTGGTAGCTCGGGTCTGGCTCGGTGAAGTTCGGGAAGCGACCCGACGCGGCGTAGTCGAACGTACCGCCGTCGACGATCGCTCCGGCGACCGAGGTGCCGTGGCCGCCCATGAACTTCGTGAGGCTGTGGATCACGATGTCGGCGCCCCACTCGAGCGGCCGGATCAGGTACGGCGTCGGCACGGTGTTGTCGACCATCAAGGGGATCCCGTTGGCGTGAGCGACTCCCGCGATCCCCTCGATGTCGAGCACGTCGTTCTTCGGATTCGGGATGACCTCGCCGAAGAGGACCTTCGTGTTCGGCTTGATCGCCGCCTCCCACTCGGAGAGATCGTCGGGATCGTCGACGAAGGTCACCTCGACGCCGAACTTCGGCAACGTGTAGTGCAGCAGGTTGTACGTACCGCCGTAGAGCGAGGGCGAGGCGACGACGTGGTCGCCGGATTCGCACAGCGTCATGAATGCGAGCGTCTCGGCCGCCTGGCCGGAGGCGACGGCGAGTGTGCCGGGGAGCCCGACCGCCGTGATGCACCCGCCCTCGAGGGCATTGACGCGCGCTTCCAGCGCCGCCTGGGTGGGGTTCATGATCCGGGTGTAGATGTTGCCGATCTCGGCGAGGCCGAACAGGTTGGCCGCGTGATCGGTGTCGCGGAACTGGTACGACGTCGTTTGGTAGATGGGCACCGCACGGGCACCGGTGGTCGGATCCGGCTCGCCGCCGACGTGGACTTGCTTGGTCTCGAAACCCCAGGAGTCGCTCATAGGGCGGCGACGCTACCCGCCCATTCCCGACCTCACAAGTCGGGTTTTGCCGAGGTGCCACGGTGAAGCGATGAGCGAACCGCCCAGATCCCGGCCTTTCGCTCATCACACGCCCGACCACACGGCAAGCGATGAGTCAACCGCCCACATCCCGTCACTTCGCTCACCGCTCGGCTCAGAGGAGACTGGCCACCAAGCCGGCCTGGCCGAGGTGATAGGTGACCATGACCGTGACGGGCATCCAGCGAGCATCGGCGACGAACTGACGCCAGCCCAGCACCGAGTCGGACGCGACGAACAACGCCGCCCCGAGGATCGCCCACGTGCTGCCGGTCGCCATCGCTGCACAGAACATGACCGAGATGGCCAGCAGATAGGTCGCGACCGCAGGGCCGAGGACGCGTTCGGTGCGGCGCGCCGCGACGACGATGCGGAGTCCGACCACGACAGCCAGTACCCCCATCAGCACCGCACCGGCCAGGAACGCCGAGGAGGACCAGTCGCCGAACGCGATGAATCCGAACGTGTACGCGAGGTGAGCGAACAGGAACGACACCAGCCCCGGCACGAAGTACCGGTCGCCGTACAGCAGGAACACGTCGCCGGCGAGCGAACACACCAGAGCGGTCACGAACCACGCCCTGACCAATTGGTCCGCCGGTTGCAGCGCCACCGCCACACCGATGAGCGCGATCAGGGCGAGCGGCTTGCTCCACAGCTCGGTCCGCCGGCGTTCGTCCGCCAGCCGACTCCACCAGTTCGCCGCCGCTGCGACCACGAAGACCGCCGCGAAGATCCACGCAGCGTCGGTCACGCCGGGTTCCGGACCGGAGCGAGCGATGAGCGAAAAGCCCGCATATGGGCGGTTCGCTCATCGCACTGGAGGATCTCACGCGAGCGATGAGCGAACAGCCGGGATTTGGGCGGTTGGCTCATCGCTCGGGTCGGGCGTGGTGGTCGGTCAGCCGCCGGAGATGTCGGAGACCTTCTGCTTGCCGGCGCGGATGAACGGCATCATGTCGCGCAGTTCGCCGCCGGTCTCCTCGATCGGGTGGGCCTTGCCCTCTTCCTGCATCCGCTTGTAGTTGGGGCGGCCGGCCTCGGACTCGGCGATCCACTCAGCGGCGAACTGGCCACTCTGGATCTCCTCGAGGATCTTCTTCATCTCGGCCTTGGTCGCCTCGTTGACGATCCTCGAGCCGCGGGTGAGGTCGCCGTACTCGGCGGTGTCGGAGATCGAGTAGCGCATCCCGGCGATGCCCTCCTCGTACATGAGGTCGACGATCAGCTTCACCTCGTGGAGGCACTCGAAGTACGCCATCTCGGGGGCATAGCCCGCCTCGGTCAGCGTCTCGAACCCGGCGCGAACGAGCGCGGTCAGCCCACCACAGAGCACCGCCTGCTCGCCGAAGAGGTCGGTCTCGGTCTCCTCGGCGAACGTCGTCTCGATCACGCCCGCGCGAGTGCCACCGATCGCATCGGCGTACGACATCGCGACGTCGCGGGCCTGGCCGGTCGCGTCCTGCGCGACGGCGATGAGGGCGGGGACCCCTCCCCCTTCGGTGTACGTGCGGCGCACGAGGTGGCCCGGGCCCTTCGGCGCGATCATGATCACGTCGCAGCCGGCCGGCGGCTGGATGCGATCGAACCGGATGTTGAACCCGTGAGCGAAGGCGAGCGCCTTGCCGTCGGTCATGTGCGAGGCGATGTGCGCGTCGTAGATCGCCTTCTGCTCGGTGTCGGGAGCGAGCAACATGATCACGTCGGCCCACTCGGCCGCCTCGTCGATCGTCATCACGGTGAGCCCGGCGGCCTCGGCCTTGGCGACCGACGACGACTCGGGGCGCAGGCCGACGGCGACGTCGACTCCCGACTCCTTCAGGTTGAGGGCGTGGGCGTGGCCCTGCGAGCCGTAGCCGATGACGGCGACCTTCTTGCCACGGATGATCGAAGGATCTGCATCCTCGGCGTAGTACACGGTGACGGCCATCAGCCAGCCTTTCCAGTTGTCGGAGTGGGGTTCACGGCGCGCAGTCGTGCGCCGCGGTCGAGTTTGGGCAGCGCCACCCGTCCGGTGCGCTGGAGCTCAACGATGCCATATCCGTCGAGCAAATCCTCAAAATCGTCGAGCTTGTCGGGATGGCCCTCCAGGCTCACCGTCAGCACCGACTCAGCGACGGCGATGATCTTGCCTTCGAAGATGTTCGTCAGCTCCACCACCTTGGCGCGCTGGTCGTCGGGCGCCTTGACCGTGGCGATCAGGAGCTCGCGCTCCACCGAACGCCGCGGATCGAGTTCGGAGATCTTCACCACGTCGATCAGCTTGAAGAGCTGCTTGGTGATCTGTTCGAGCGGCGTCGACTCGACGTCGACGACGATCGTGATCCGGCTCATCCCCTCGTCCTCCGCAGGGGCGACGGCGAGCGAGAAGATGTTGTAGCCGCGACGGGCGAACAGTCCGGCGACCCGGGCGAGGACCCCGGGCCGGTTCTGGACGAGCACCGACAAGATGTGGTGGTTGAGGGTCTGGCCCCCGTACTGGTTGATGGTGGTCATGACTGCGTCTCCTTGAGAGCGCCCGCCCGGTCCTGCTGGGTGGGGTGGAGGATCAGGTCGTCGTTGCTCGCACCGGCGGGGACCATCGGGAACACCTTCTCGGAAGCGTCGGTGCGGAACTCGATGACGACGCTGCGGTCGGTGATCGAGTTCGCCTTCTCGATGGCCGGGCCGACCTCCTCGGGCGATTCGACGAGGATGCCGACGCACCCCATCGACTCGGCCCATTTGACGAAGTCGGGCACCGTCGAGTTCAGGAACACCTCGGAGTACCGCTCGTCGTAGAACATCTCCTGCCATTGGCGAACCATGCCGAGATAGCTGTTGTTGAGCAATGCCACCTTGATCGGCAGCCCTTCGACCGTGGCGGTCACGAGTTCCTGGGCGGTCATCTGGAAGCAACCGTCGCCGTCGACGGCCCACACGTCGCACTCCGGCTTGGCCGCCTTCGCGCCGATCGCGGCAGGGATCGAGAACCCCATGGTGCCGAGTCCGCCGGAGTTGACCCACGTGTAGGGCTCGTTGAACTCGAAGAACTGCGACGTGTACATCTGGTGCTGGCCGACGCCCGACGCCACGATCGTGTGCGGTGAGGCCAGCCGGTTGAGTTCCTCGATGCAGTACTGCGGCTTGAGGGCGGCGCCCGGCTCGGACTGCTCGTAGGTCATCGGGAACTGCTCGCGCCAGCCCGAGACCTTGCTCTTCCATGCCGACGTGTCGGCCTGGACGGTGCCGGCGGCGATCATCGCCTTGATCTCGGAGATGATCTCCTCGATCACGTACTTGGCGTCACCGACGATGGGCACCTCGGGCCGGCGGACCTTGCCCTGCTCGGCGGGATCGATGTCGACGTGGATGACCTTCGCCTGCTGGGCGAACGCATCGACCTTGCCGGTGATGCGGTCGTCGAATCGGGCCCCCAACGTGATCAGCAGGTCGCTCTGCTGCATCGCGGTGACCGCGGTGGCGTTGCCGTGCATGCCGGGCATGCCCAGGCACAGCGGATGGTCGTCGGGGAATGCGCCGCGAGCCATCAGCGTGGTGACGACGTAGCTGTCGATGAGTTCGGCCAGCTCGCGCAACGCTTCGGCGGCGCGCGCCTTGAGGATGCCGCCACCGGCGTAGATGATCGGACGTTCCGACGCCATGATCAGCCGCGCCGCTTCCTTGATCATCCGCGGATGCCCCTTCACGTTCGGGCGATACCCGGGCAGCGAGTCCAGCACCTCCTGGTCGGTCGGCCAGTGCCAGGTCATCTCGTTCTGGAGCACGTCCTTCGGCACGTCGATCAGCGTCGGGCCCGGACGGCCCGTGGTGGCGATGTGGAACGCCTGTCGCACCGCCATCGGAATGTCGTCGGCTGTCATCACGAGCTCGTTGTGCTTCGTGCACGAGCGGGTGATGCCGACGGTGTCGCACTCCTGGAATGCGTCGGAACCGATCGCTGCGGTCGGGACCTGGCCGGTGATCGCGACCATCGGGACCGAGTCCATGTAGGCGTCCATCAACGGGGTGACGAGGTTGGTCGCCGCCGGACCGGAGGTGACCATGGCGACGCCGGGCTTGCCCGACACGTGCGCATAGCCTTCGGCCATGTGACCGGCGCCCTGCTCGTGGCGCACCAGGACGTGGCGAATCTGGCTGTCCATCAACGGGTCGTAGGCGGGCAGGATGCAGCCGCCCGGATAGCCGAAGATCAGTTCGACGTTCTCGTACTCGAGTGCTCGGATCAGCGCCTCGGCGCCGGTGAGTCGTTCGGTCATGTCCATGCCTTTGTGTGCTGGTGTTCTCTGTGTGGAGTCGTGGTCGGGCGGCGTCGGAATCGGTGCCGAAAAAGCAAACGACCTCCCGTCTGGGAGGTCGGAGCACGCGCAGCGGTATGCCGGGCGTGCTACTGAATGAGTACTACGAGCAGGCTCGGGAATGCGGGGGTGGTCGTAGACACGGAGGACATCATAGTCCTCATCGGCGCGCTCGAGGCAAGTCATGAGTCGGACGTCGTCCCACCAACCACGACCAGACCGAGGTGACACCCGAGGAGAGTCGATCCTGCGACATCGCATCATGGCCGGTTGGGTGTCGTTCGTGATCGACGTGAACGAACGAGTCGGGCTCCCCGTCCCCGATGTCGATGTGTCGGGGCCATCGGTCGGACGGGGCCATCGCTCGGACGGGACGATCGCCATCTAGGGTGATGCTCCATGGCTGCAACGCTGATGGACGGCAACGCTCTACGAGATGAACTGGTGGCCGCACTGCGCACTCGCATCGAAGACGCCGGGTCGCCCGAGATCTGCCTGGCCACGGTGCTGGTCGGCGACGATGCACCGAGTCATCGCTACGTGAAGATGAAACACCAGAAGGCGGCAGAGGCCGGGCTGGCATCTCGCCACGTCGATCTTCCGGCGACGTCGACGCAGGCAGAGGTCGAATCCGTGGTGCGGGGCCTCGCACTGGACGACGCCGTGCACGGCATCCTCGTGCAATTGCCGTTGCCCGAGGGGCTCGATCCCGAGCCGGTGATCGATCTGATCCCGCCGGAGAAGGACGTCGACGGGCTGACCGAGCGTTCGATGGGGCGACTGGTGCGAGGACGGCCCGGGCTGGTGGGATGCACGCCACTCGGCGTGATGCGTCTGCTCGAACGGTACGAGGTCGAGACGCGCGGAAAGCGGGCGGTGGTGATCGGGAGGTCGACGCTCGTGGGCCTGCCGCTCTCACTGCTGCTGGCACGCAAGGGGATCGACGCCACGGTGACGCTCGCCCACTCACGCACCCCGGACATGGCGGCTGTCGTCCGCGAGGCCGACATCGTGGTGGGCGCCGCCGGCCACGCACGGATGATCACCGCCGACATGGTGAAGCCGGGAGCAACCGTCATCGACGTCGGCGTCTCGCGCACCGAGTCCGGCATCGCGGGCGACGTCGACTTCGGCCCCGTCGCCCAGGTGGCAGGCTTCATCACACCGATGCCAGGGGGTACCGGCCCGATGACGATCGCCAGCCTGCTCGAGAACACGCTGACCGCCGCCCAGCTCCAGGGCGCATTCCCGGCCTGAGCCGTCGCTCCGGCGTCGACCGATCGCGCGCCGAGACTCAGATCGGTGCGCGCCGGAGCGCATCGGCGAGATCATCGACCGCGGGGTCGCGCACCGAGCCCGAGCGGGTGGCGATGACCAGGTGGCGGGTGGTGATCGGCCGGCCCCGACCCAACGGGCGCTCGCCGTGCTCCGCCTGCGACGTCGGCAGGACGGTCCAACCGGTTCCGAGACGCACCATCTCGCGCAACACCTCGGGTTGGTGGCTCTCGGCGACGACATCGAGGGGCGCTCCCGCCCGGAGCAGCACGTCGACGACCACCGCCCGGGTGTGCGAACCCGACGGGAAGAGCACCCACGGTCCCCACGAAGCGGGTTCGCCGATGGTGACACCCGGCGGGCAGTAGACCGCCAGGTCCTCGAGGGCGAGCCGTTCGGTCTCGATGCCGGCGACGGGCGCCGGCGGCTCGACGCACACGACCAGATCGAGCGCGCCGCCGACGAGGAGTTCGAGCAGCGTTGCCGACGGAGCGACGCGCAACAGGAGATCGACCTCGGGCCGTGCCGACCGGAATTCGCGGAGCAGCTCGGGATAGTGCACGACGGCTGCGGCGTCGATCATCCCGAGGCGCAGGCGACCGCTGCGCCCGGTGCTCACCCGGTCGGCCCACGTCGCGAGGTCGCCCGTCAAGGCGAGCACCTGACGGGCATGGGCGACCACCGGGGCAGCGGCGTCACGGACGGGCCGTCGTCTGCCGTCGCGGTCGAAGAGCGCCACGCCAAGACGCCGCTCCAGCTCGGCGAGACCCTGCGACAACGCGGATGCGCTGACACCGACGCGTGTCGCTGCCCTCGACCACGTCGGTTCCTCGGCCACCGCCACCAGATACTCCAGCTGGCGGATCGACACGTCGGGAAGGAGAGGACCGGTGGGGGGCGGCACGCGCGCATGATACTTCAGACATTCTTCACCATGCATCCGCCATCTGAATGTTCGCTTATCATCGTCAGAATGACCGCACGACAGATCGCTCCCGCCACCGGCAAGCTCGGTGTCCTCACCCCCGGCATGGGCGCCGTGGCCTCCACCTTCATCGCCGGCGTGATCGCCGCCCGCAAGGGAATCCACCCGCCGATCGGCTCGATCAGCCAGATGGCGCATATCCGATTGGGCACCAAGGAGGAGAACCGCAACCCGATGATCAAGGAGTTCGTGCCGCTCGCCGACCTGGACGACATCGTGTTCGGCGGCTGGGATCCGATCTCGCCGAACGCACTCGAAGCCGCCCGCACCGCGGGTGTGTTGAACGACGCCGACCTCAACGAGATCTCCAGTGAGCTGGAGGCGATCGTGCCGATGGAGGCCGTGTTCGACCAGCGTTGGGTGTCGCGTCTCGATGGCGTTCGGGTGAAGCAGATCGACAACAAGTGGGACCAGGCGATGGCGCTCATCGACGACATCGCCAACTTCAAGGCCGCCAACGACTGCGACCGCCTCGTGATGGTGTGGTGCGGTTCGACCGAGGCGTACCAGGAGCCGTCCGAGGTGCACGAGACGGTCGACGCGTTCGAACAGGGCTTGCGCGACAACGACGCCAACATCTCGCCGAGCCAGATCTACGTGTACGCGGCGCTGCAGTCCGACGTGCCGTTCGCCAACGGTGCGCCCAACCTGTCCGTCGACCTGCCCTGCATGATCGAGCTGTCGAAGACACGCAACGTGCCGATCGCCGGCAAGGACTTCAAGACCGGCCAGACCTGGATGAAGACGTTGCTCGCTCCTGGCATCAAGGCCCGCATGCTCGGCCTGCGCGGCTGGTACTCGACCAACATCCTCGGCAACCGGGACGGCGAGGTGCTCGACGATCCCGAGAACTTCAAGACCAAGGAAGCATCCAAGCTCGGTGTGCTCGGCGGCATCCTCCAGCCCGACGTGTACCCCGACCTGTACGGCAACATCGACCACGTCGTGCGGATCAACTACTACCCGCCGCGCGGCGACAACAAGGAGGGCTGGGACGCCATCGACATCTTCGGTTGGCTCGGCTATCCGATGGAGATCAAGGTCGACTTCATGTGCCGCGACTCGATCCTCGCCGCACCGATCGTGCTCGATCTCGCGATCTTCATGGACCTCGCCGCCCGAGCCGGCGAATCCGGCGTGCAGGAATGGTTGAGCTTCTACCTCAAGGCGCCGCAGGCTGCGGGCGAGACCGCCGCCGAGAGCGACCTGTTCATCCAGCAGACCAAGCTGAAGAACACCCTGCGCGAGTGGATGGGCGAACAGCCCGTCACCCACTCCGAAGCCGGCTGACCCAACCCGTCGCCGCCCGCCGTCGAGATCGACGGCGTCAGGCGGGCGCCAAGGTCACCGGCACGGTCACCTCCGGGTCGGTGGTGAGGAAGTCGAGCACCGGCGTTGGTCCGTCGCACGAGTACGTCACGCCGTTGACCGGCGAGGCGTTCAACAGGCCGTTCGCCAGGTCGGCGCCCTCGAAGGTGACCCCGTTGACGGTGATCGACACCGTCAACGCTTCGACATCGGACGAGGTGGTGACGAGGCCATCGGCGGCCGCCCACTCGCCGGTGATCGTGCCGGCCACGTCACCGGTGCCGCTCTGTCCTGCGACGTCGACGACGAGCGCGAAGTCCGGCGCCCAGGTGTAGGTGCCGTCGGCGGCGAACGACAACGGCGCCGAGCCGACCGTGTCGAGTCCGAGCGGCGCTTCCATCGTGCTCATCAACCCGGCGTAGTACGCGTCCATCTGTTCCTCGGTCACGACCCAGTCGCCGATCAGGCAGTCACTCGCATCAGCGGCGGGTGGAGCGGTCGCCGCCTGCTCGGTTGCCGCCGACTCCGTCGCCACCGGCTCCGTTGTCACCGGCTCGGTTGCCACCGGCTCGGTGTCGTCGGTGGCACCGGCGGCGGGAGGGTCGGTGGCCGGCGGGTCGGTCTCCGTGACCACGGTGTCGACCACCGAGCTCGACGAGACCGTGCCCGCAGCACGGTCGTCGTCACTGCCCGCGCATCCCAGCAGGAGGCCCGCGACGGCGAGCGTGCCAGTGAGTCCGACGGCGGTGATCGTCGATCGTCGCATGTCCGGATGATGTCAGATCCCCGATCCCAGGCACCGGCACTCGGTCAGGCGCGCGGTGTCTCGCCGGAGAGCACCGCGCGGAACTGGGCGGTGTCGACATTGCCGCCGCACAGCACGAAGGCGCTGTGTTCGCCTCGTCGTTCCGGCGCCTCGCTCAACAAGCCGGCAAGGGCGATGGCCCCCGCCGACTCGGCCACGTTGTGCGTGGTCCGGAAGATGATCCGCATGGCCTCGGCGGTGGCGTCGTCGGACACGGCGATGATCCGCGCCGCGCCGCCGACGATGCCGTCGATGGCGGTGGGGTCGGGCGACCGGGTGGCGACGCCGTCGACGAACGTGGCCGCAGAGTCGGTGGCGACCACCGTCTTGCGCTCGAACGACAACAGCGTCGACGGCGCCTGCTCGGACACCACGCCGACGAGCTGTGTGTCGAGTCCGAGCAGATCCCGGACCCCGATCAACGCATTGAGCCCGGATCCCATCCCGACCGGCACGTACACCGTGTCGAGATGCCCAGCGGCCTCGAACAGCTCGAGCGCATAGGTCGCGACGCCGAGCACCAGATCGCGATGGAACGGAGGAACCGGTTCCAGGCTGCGTTCGGCGGCCACCTCGAGCGAACGCTCACGCGCCTCTTGGAAGTCCGCACCGGATTCCACCACCTCGGCGCCGAGGGCACGCATCGCCGCGTTCTTCTCGACGCTGTTGCCGTGGGGAACGAAGATGGTGACCGACCGACCGGCCGTGCGTCCGGCGAATGCGAGGCTCTGCCCGTGATTGCCGCGGGTAGCGCTGACGACGCCGGTGACCTCCGGACGGTCCCGCACCAGCCGGTCCATGTACACCAGGCCGCCGCGCACCTTGAACGCCCCGACCGGCGTGTGGTTCTCGTGCTTGACGATCACTCGTGACCCAGCGACCTCGTCGAGCATCGGCCACGAGTACTGCGGGGTCGGCGGCACGTGGCGGCGCACCACGTCGACGGCCGCATCGAGTTCCTGGCGCTCGATCCTCATCTCCGCGCGCCGTTCGTCGCCGCGTCGTTCACCGCAGTACACCGCGGTCGGTCACGACGTGGTCCATCGTGACATCGTGCACTTCCACGGGCAGTGCCTCGACGATCTGCTCGGCGAAGCAGACGCCGATCATCGTGCAGTCGGCGCGCACCGCAGACAGGAACCGGTCGTACCAACCGCCGCCCTGTCCGAGCCGATCTCCGGCCACCGTGAACGCCAGTCCCGGCACCACCACGACGTCGGGCCAACTCGGCTCGACCTCCGCCTCGGGCACCGAGACGAGCCGCCCCGTCGCGGCGCACCACACGAACAACGATCGGGTGTCGGGCTCACCGGCCAGCGGCGTGAAACCGAGAACCGTGTCCGCGGCACCGATCGCCGGCAGAGCCGTCAGATGTCGCCACAGCTGCTCGGACCGTGTCTCGCGGTCGGGCAGCGAACGCCGCAACGTGCGCATCGAACCGCGCAGGGCGGACTTCGCGTCGGCCTCGGGCACGGGCGCCGTAGGGTCGGTCATCGACCCGGAGCGTACAGTTGGTCGCGATGAGCGAACCGACGCACCGTCCCGACGACAACGCCGCCTCCTTCGACTCGAAGCACTTCCGCAGCGTGCTCGGTCACTTCCCGACCGGCGTGACCGTGATCACCGGTATGGCGGAGGGGGACCGACCGCACGGATTCACGATCGGATCGTTCACCTCGGTCTCGCTCGACCCGCCGCTCGTCGGGTTCCTGCCACAGACCGACTCGGAGACCTGGGCGCTGATGGCCGACGCCGGCAGCTTCTGCGTCAACGTGCTCAGCGACAAGCAGAGTGACCTGTGCTGGAAGTTCGCCAAGTCCGGAACCGAGGCGTCGCGGTTCGAGGGTGTCGAGTGGCATCCGGCACCGTCGGGCGCACCGGTGCTCGAACGGGCGGTGGCATGGATCGACTGCCGGGTGGAGCAGGTTTACGAGATGGGTGACCACTACTTCGTGCTCGGCCGCGTGACCGCGCTCGACGCCGACGCCGACCACGACGGCCTCCCCCCGCAACCGCTCGTGTTCTATCGCGGCACGATCGGTGGGTTCGCCGCCGAAGGCTGATCGGCGCCGAGTCCAGAGCGCGCAGTCGGCTGAACGTTACGCCAGGGGTCAGACCCCCGGCGTAACGGTCAGAGGGTCGAGCATCAGGGCTGAGTGCGTGGGGGCTGCGGTGTGGACGGGCTCATGACCGGCGAGACTGGGCGCATGGATCGACGCGTACCGCTCGCCCTCGGAATCGACGTGTTCTCCGTGACGTTGTTCGTCGCCATCGGCCGACGCGAGCACGAACGAGACTCGGCGATCGCCGGCTTGATCTCCACCGCCGCACCCTTCCTCATCGCACTGGCCCTGGCGTGGTTGATCCTGCGGGTCTGGCACCGACCGACCGACTGGCGCATCGGAGTCGGGATCTGCGCGATCACGGTGGTCGCCGGCATGGCGCTGCGCAACCTCGTGTTCGGCGACGGCACCGCCACCTCGTTCGTCATCGTGACGACGCTGTTCCTCACCCTGTTCCTCGTGGGTTGGCGGCTGGCATATGCGCTCTTCGAACGTCGCAGCCAGCAGGTCCACGCCGCCCGCTGAGCGCCAGCGGGTCAGAGCCCGGGCTGCACCTGGGAACCGTGTGAGACCCAGTAGTCGTTGATCGAGCGCTGGATGCGCACGTACCAGATCAGGTTGCCGAGCAACGGCAGGAGGAACCACAGACCCCAGATCGTGGTGATCGGCGGCTCCTTGCCCTCCCGGCGGTACATCTGCTCGACTTCCGACGCCATCAGGAACATGGTGACCGGCGAGATGAAGATCGTGATCAACAGGTAGGCGATGCCGCCGAGCCCGGTGCGGGTGTGCTGCTTGATCTCCTCGCCGTTCTGGTACGACCACACGAATGTCCAGACGCCGAACGTCACGATCGACAGCAGCACCACGAGGCCGATCGAGCGAGGCTTGCCGATGGGACCGGGAGCGCCCACCGGCGGCATCGCCGGAGCGGGCGCGCCGAGACTTGCTCCCGGTGCCTGCGCCGGCGGAGTTGGAGGTGTTGGCGGCGTCGGCGGCACGTCGGATGGTGGCGGCAGGTCGCTCATGGCGGCGAGCGTAGACCCGATCCGGTCGGCTCGTCGGCAATCTCACCGGTCGGGCATGCTCGGTCGATGACCGCACTGAAGATCGAAATCGACCCATTGGACGCCGGATTCGCTCCCGAGCGACTCGCCCGCATCGATCGCCACTTCGAGGGCTACGTCGAGGACGCCAAGCTGGCGGGGTGGCACATCACCCTGAGCCGAGGCGGGCACGTCGTCCACTCGTCGACGTGCGGGCACCGCGACCTTGCGGCCGGGTTGGAGTTCACCGACGACACGGTCGTGCGGTTGTTCTCGATGACCAAGCCGATCACGTCGGTCGCCGCGATGATGTTGTACGAGGAGGGACTGCTGGAGCTGAAGTCGCCGATCGCCAAGTGGTTGCCCGAGTTCGCCGACACCCGGGTGTACCGCTCTGGTTCGTTCCTTGCGCCCGTCACCGAACCGCAGGTCGAGCCGATTCGCGTGTGGCATCTGCTCACGCACACCTCGGGGCTCACCTACGGGTTCCACAACACCCACGTCACCGACGCGATCTACCGGCGCGGCGGCTTCGAGTGGGGAAATCCGCCGGGCGCCACGCTGGCGGAGTGCTGCGAGATGTGGGCGCAGATGCCACTGGCCTTCCAACCGGGAAGCGAGTGGAACTACGGCGTGTCGACCGATGTGCTCGGCCGGCTCGTCGAAGTGGTCTCGGGCATGGCACTCGACGAGTTCTTCCGCACCCGGATCTTCGAGCCCTTGGGAATGACCGACACCGGCTTCCACGTGCCCGACGAGTCGATGGACCGGCTCGCCACCCTCTACGTCCGGAACCCGGCGAACGGCCAAGCGGTTCCCGCACCGGAGCCGCTCGGCCGGGCGTCGAATCGGCCGCCCGCAATGCTCGGCGGCGGCGGCGGGCTGGTCGGAACGGCGCACGACTACCTCCGCTTCGCCCACATGCTGCTCAATCGCGGTGAACTCGACGGGGTGCGGCTGCTCGGCAGCCGCACCGTCGACTACATGACCCGCAACCACCTGCCTGGCAATGCCGACCTGGAGGCGTACGGCCGGCCGCTCTTCGCCGAGACGAGCTTCGACGGCGTCGGCTTCGGACTGGGTTTCTCCGTGGTGCTCGATGCTGCCGCGAACAAGGTCATGCGCTCGGAGGGCGAGTACTCCTGGGGCGGTGCGGCCAGCACGATCTTCTGGGTCGATCCGGCGAACGAGATCGTGGCCCTCTTCCTGACCCAGCTGCTTCCGTCGAGCACCTATCCGATCCGCTCACAGCTCAACCAGCTCGTCCAACAAGCGCTCGTCGACTGACCGTTACGCCGGGGGTCTGACCCCTGGTGTAACGCTCACAACGTGTTGGTGATGGCGCCCGTCTCGGCGCCTTGCACGAGCTTGGCGTACTTGCCGAGTACACCGGTCGTGTAGCGCGGCGGGTTCGGCGTCCAGCCGTCCATCCGGTTGGCGAGTTCTGCGGTGTCGACGAGCAGATCGAGCGACTTGGTCGGCACGTCGATGCGGATCATGTCGCCGTCGCGAACGAACGCGATCGGGCCACCGTCGGTGGCTTCGGGCGCCACGTGGCCGATGCAGAATCCCCACGTGCCACCGGAGAAGCGGCCGTCGGTGATCAACGCACAGTCCGAGCCGCGGCCGGCGCCCTTCAGCGCACCGGTGATCGCCAACATCTCGCGCATGCCCGGCCCGCCCTTGGGCCCCTCGTAGCGGATGACGATCACCGTGCCCGGCTGGATGTCCCCGGCGAGGATCGCGTCCATCGCGAACGACTCGTCGTCGAACACCCGGGCCGGACCCTCGAAGTGCATTTGCGCATCGGACAGGCCGGCGACCTTCACGACCGCACCCTTGGGCGCCAGCGACCCGGTGAGGATGTTGATGCCACCCGCTTCGTGGATGGGCGCATCGAGCGGGTGCACCACCACGCCGTCGGCGGCAGGCGGGTCGATCTCCGCGAGGTTCTCTGCCATCGTCCTGCCGGTGACGGTCATCACGTCGCCGTGCAACAGGCCGGCGTCGAGCAACAGCTTGAGGACCACGGGAATGCCACCGACGCGATCGAGGTCGCTCATGTGGAACTTGCCGCCCGGCTTCATGTCGGCGATGTGCGGGACGCGATCGGCGATCCGGTTGAAGTCGTCGAGGTCCAACTCGACGTGGGCCTCGTTGGCGAGCGCCAGGAGATGCAGCACTGCGTTCGTCGAGCCGCCGAGTGCCGACGTGACGGCGATCGCGTTCTCGAAGGCCTTCTTCGTCATGATCTGGCGCGGGGTGATCCCGAGCCGGAGCAGGTTGACGACAGCGGCACCGGCACGCTCGGCGTCGCTCTCACGGCGACCGTCGATGGCAGGTGGCGAGGCAGTTCCAGGCAGGCTCATCCCGATCGCCTCGGCGATCGAACTCATCGTGTTGGCCGTGAACATGCCGCCGCACGCCCCCTCGCCCGGACACGCAGTTGCCTCGATCTCGTGGAGTTCCTCCTCGGTCATCGTGCCCGCGGCACACGCCCCGACCGCCTCGAACACGCTGGTGATGTCGGTCGCCACGCCATTGTGCTCGCCCGGCATGGTCGAACCGTTGTAGACGAACACGCTCGCGAGGTCGAGACGAGCGGCAGCCATCAACATCGCCGGGATCGACTTGTCGCAGCCGGCGAGGCCGACGAACCCGTCGAACCGCTCGGCATGCATGACGGTCTCGACCGAGTCGGTGATCACCTCGCGCGACACGAGTGAGGCGCGCATCCCCTCGTGACCCATCGAGATGCCGTCGCTGACGGTGATCGTGCCGAACTCGAGCGGGAAGCCACCCGCCTCGCGGACGCCGACCTTGGCGTGCTCGGCGAGCTTGCGCAACGTCATGTTGCACGGCGTGACCTCGTTCCACGACGACGCGATCGCCACCTGCGGTTTGGCCCAGTCGTCGTCGCCCATCCCGACGGCGCGCAGCATCGCACGCGACGGCGCCTTCTGCATGCCGTCGGTGACGTCGCGCGACCTCGGCTTGACGTCGACCGGAGTGCCAGCTGTGTTCGGGGCATCGCTCATGCACCGCACCGTAGTGGCGGCGGCGGGAGCGCAGCCTGGTGCTGTGCACACCACTCGCTGCCAGACTGTGGCGATGGCCGACGTGCGTGAGACCAAGCTGCCGGGCGTCGGGGTGCGCCACGAGTTCACCACCGAGGACGGCGACGACATCGGGGTGCTGGTGCACCACGACGGCCGCCGCGAGATCCTCGTGTACGACTCCGACGATCCGGACAAGTGCTCGTCGCTGGTCAGCCTCTCTGCGGCCGACACCCGCACCGTGTCGGAACTCCTCGGTGCGAGCCGGGTGACCGAGGCGGTCTCCGCCGTGCAGCAGGAGATCGAGGGGCTGGCGATCGAGTGGATCGAGCTGACCGACAGCTCGCCGGCCTCCGGAGCGACGATCGGCGACGGGATGTACCGCACGAAGACCGGTTCGTCGATCGTGGCGATCATCCGCGATGACCAGTCGATTCCGGCACCGGGACCCGAGTTCGCGCTGCTGTCGGGTGACGTGATCGTGGCGGTCGGCACCGTCGAGGGTCTCGCTGCGATGCGTGACCTGATCCGCCGCTGACCGCTGATCGATGTTCTTCGCCGCCGGCACCAGCGAGGCCGCACTGGCCTTCGTCGAGATCGGCGCGCTCATCCTCGCACTGGCACTGCTGTCGCGGGTTGCGGGACGCTTCGGCATCACGGCGGTCCCGCTCTACCTGATCGCCGGGCTGGCGATGGGCGAAGGCGGCCTGGTCCAACTCGACGTGTCGCGCGACTTCTTCGAGATCACCGCCGAGATCGGGGTGCTGCTGCTGCTCTTCGCACTCGGCCTCGAGTACAGCGAGGGCGAACTGCGAGAGGGGCTCAGGACCGGGGTCCCTCCCGGCCTCGTCGACATGGCGCTCAACGCCCTGCCCGGCGTTGCGCTCGGCCTGATCCTGGGGTGGGACCCCCTGGCCGCCGTGCTCCTCGGCGGCGTCACCTGGATCTCCTCGTCGGGTGTGGTCAGCAAGGCGCTGTCCGACTTCGGTCGGCTCGGCTTCCGCGAGACGCCGGCCGTGTTGAACCTGCTCGTCATCGAGGATCTGGCGATGGCGGTGTACCTGCCCGTCGTCGCTGCGTTGATCGTCGGAGGAACCATCGTCGCAACGCTGACGAGTGTCACGATCGCACTCGTCGCCGTCTCGATCATCCTCCTCACGGCACTGCGCTACGGGCGCCGGATCAGCAACCTCGTCGCCGACGGCAGCGACGAGACGTTCCTGCTCACCGTCTTCGGCATCACGTTGCTGGTCGCAGGTCTCGCCCAACAGCTCGAGGTGTCGGGCGCAATCGGTGCGTTCCTCGTCGGGCTGGCTCTCTCCGGGCGAGCCGAGGAGCGCGCCAACGAGCTGATCTCGCCGCTGCGCGACCTGTTCGCCGCCACGTTCTTCCTGTTCTTCTCGTTCCAGATCGACCCCGCCGACCTCGTCGATGCCGCAGTCCCGGCCCTCGTGCTCACCATCGTCACGACGTTCACGAAGGTCGCGACGGGGTGGTACGCAGCAGGACGGGTCGGCGCCGCTCCCAAGGGCCGGCTTCGCGCCGGCACGGTGCTGATCGCCCGCGGCGAGTTCTCGATCGTCATCGCGGCGCTCGGTTCCAGTCTCGTCAACGGCCCCGAGCTCGGTGCGCTCGCCGCCGGGTACGTGCTGCTCACCGCGATCGTCGGGCCGATCGCGGCGCGGTACGCCGACCAGATCCCGCTTCCTCCACGACTCATGCGCCGACCGGCGACCGCACGGGTCTGACGGCCACCACCGATCCGAGCGGCGTCGTCGCCGAGACGTGCGGGTTCAGGCCGGGTGGATCTCGAACACGGGATGGTCCGGGGCGATCGCCAGGAGTTCGGCGTCGCTGCTGTCGGGTCCGACGCCGTCGAAGAACTGGCCGACCTCCCACTTCCAGCGGCGCAGGTACGGCCGCAGGACCGCCGGCTTGTCCCGGTCGCCCAGTTCCTCCAGACGGACGGTCTCGCTGCGGCGACCGATGCGCAGACTGCACTCGCCCGCCGCACGCACGTTGCGCACCCACTGGGTCTCACCGCGCGGCGCGACGAGGTAGCGGCGATCGTCGACGGTGAGGACGTTGACGGGCGTGGACCGGATCTCGCCCGAGACTCGTCCGGGGACCGACAGCACACGTGAACCCCACAGGCTGATCCCGATCCGGGTACTGAAGGCGACCACCGGGTTGAAGATGTGGCGGGTGAACCAGTCGGGTTGCTGGTACCGCGCCGGGGCCTGCGCCTCGGGGCGGTCGGTGGTACCGGCCTCGGTGGGTCGATCGTTGTCGCTCATGACGTTTCCTCTCGATTGAGAGAGCACTGCTCTCGCTTTCGGCCAACGTACACCCGGGAGTTCGAGAAAGCAAGAGCAGTGCTCTCTCATTTCTGGCAGACTGCTCCGATGGCAGCACCCTCGACCCGCGCCACCGTCCCCGGCGTGCGAGCGCGCGCCCGCGCCGAAGTCCGTGAGGCCATCCTGGCGGCCGCCGCCGAGCGACTCGCCGAGGACGGGGCCGCGGACCTGTCGCTGCGCGCCGTCGCACGCGACGTCGGCATGGTGTCGTCCGCGGTGTACCGCTACTTCGCGAGCCGTGACGAACTCCTGACCGCACTGATCATCGAGGCGTACGACTCGCTCGGTGAGCACGTGGAGCGGCACGTCGACTCGACCGCCGGCCGCCCGGCCGCCGGACGCTGGGTCGACGCCGCCCTCGCCATCAGGGCATGGGCGCTCGCGCACCGCAACGACTACGCGTTGATCTACGGCACGCCGATCCCCGGCTATGCGGCCCCCGACGACACGGTGGCGTCAGGGACGCGCGTGTCACGGGCGCTGGTACAGATCGTCCGCGATGCCGAGCGCCTCGCCCCGCGCCCCGACCTCGCGATCGAGCCGTCGTTGTCCGAATCCTTCGCCGCACTGCGCGCCGAGATCGACCTCGACGTCGACGACGCCACGATGCTGGCGATCATCACCGCCTGGTCACAGTTGTTCGGTCTGCTGGGCTTCGAGCTCTTCGGCCAGACGCGCAACTTCGTCAGCGACGACGAGGCCCTCTTCCGCGCCGCCGCCACCTCCATGGCCGCATCGATCGGCCTCGAGTAACGCCGCTCGGCCTGAACGCGTGAACAGATGGTGCGCCTACGACACCATTCGTTCAGGCGTTCCCTCGGCGGCTGGGATCGACGGTCGATCGGGCGGTCGATCCTCCAGCGCATCTCACTTGCGGCCGAAGCCGAAGAGGTGCTGGCCGACCTTGCGCATCTGGATCTCCTCGGAGCCCTCGGTGATCCGATACCGACGGTGATGCCGGTAGATGTGCTCGAAGGGCATGTGCCGTGAGTAGCCGACGCCACCGCAGGTCTGCATCGCCCGGTCGGCGGCGTCGCAAGCGAGCCGGTTGGCCCGGTAGTTGCACATCGCCACGAGGTGCGTGACCTCCATGTGGTGCTTCTGGTCGAGCATGGCCGCGGTGTAGCGGACCAGTTGGCGCAGCATGGCGGCTTCGGTGTGAAGTTCGACCAGGGGGAACTGGATGCCCTGGTTGACCGACAGCTTCTTGCCCCACGTGGTCCGGGTGTTGGCGTACGCGACCGCCTCGTCGATGCAGTACTGCGCCGCACCGAGCGACGACGCCGCCTGTCGGATCCGGTTCTCGTGCACGAAATGCTGCGCGAGTTCCAACCCGCGGTCGACCTCGCCGAAGAGTGCGTCGGAACCCACGCGCACGTCGGTCAGGCTGACCTCGGCGTGGTCGGTCGGCATGTTGAAGGTCCACCAGAAGAACTCGACCTGGAACCCCGGCGCATCGGTCGGCACGAGGAACGCACTGATGCCCTTCGGGCTGCCGGGCTCGCCGGAGGTGCGGGCGAAGATGATGTCGTGGGTGGCCTGATGGAGGCCCGAGTTCCACCGCTTCATCCCGTTGAGCACCCATTCGTCGCCGTCGCGGACTGCCGTGGTCTCCATGTAGGTGGCGTCGCTGCCGTGGTTCGGCTCGGTGAGCCCGAACGCCAACCGGCGGCTGCCGTCGAGGAAGCCCGGCATCCAGTCGGCCTTCTGCTGCTCGGTGCCGAAGTCGCGCATCATCAGCACGGTGGGGAAGTTGCCGACGATCGACGACTCGTTCTGCAGGTCGTTGTGGAGCCCGAGACCCTTGTGCGCCAGGTGTTCGCGGATGATCGCCATCTTCAGGTTGCTGGCGTCCTGACCACCGAACTCCGATGGCAACGCGAGCCGCAGCCAACCGGCGCCGTCGGCGCGACGGCGCATCTCGCGCAGCAACTCCTCCCAGTCCGCCCGGGGCACGCCGTCGTTGTCGAAGTCGGTCCGGGCCCACTCACGTCGGTGGTCGAAGAACCGCATGTTGTCGTCCTGCTGCTGAAGCGGGACGATCTCGGCAGCAATGAATGCGTCGAGCTGGTCGAGCGTGTCCTGGATGTCATCGGGGATCTCGAAGTCCATTGTCCGAGTGTGATGAGCCACCGCCACCGCCGACGAGTCGGAGCCCACCCGACGGCGTCTCGAATCCCATGCCCGACGGTCGTCAGCGCACGTTGCGTCGCCGCGTCACAGGATCGTCGGCCCGGCGCAGACCTGGATGGTCTCGCCGGTCACCCACTTCGACGCCTGCGATGCCAGGTACACCGCCGTCGATCCGACATCACCCGGGAATCCGAGCCCCCGCGGGTCGGCGGCGAGGGCGCCGAGATCGAGACCTTCGACCTCGGCGGCATCGAAGAGCAGTTTGGTCGGGACGATCCCCGGTGCGATGGCGTTCACCCTGATGTCCGGAGCGAGTTCGACCGCCATGGTCTGCGTCAGCGAGATCACCGCGGCCTTGCACGCCGCATAGTGGCCCCGTCCCGGCATCGCCCCGAACGCTGCCATCGAGGCCACGTTGATGATCGAACCCCAGTGCATCTGCTCGACGGCGGCCATCGAGCCGTTCCACACCGCGGTGAGGTTGAGCTCGACGACCTCGTCCCATTCGCTGCGCTTGAGATCGGCCAGTGGCTTGCCGACCACGGCCCCGCCGGCGTTGTTGACCCAGATGTCGAGATGTCCGAACCGGTCGACGGCGGCAGTGGCGAGCGAGCCGAGCGCGAAGTTGTCGGTGACATCGGCGCGGACCGCGACCGCACGACCACCTCGATCGCAAATCGACGCCGCCACACACTGGACCTCGTCGGCCGTGCGCGCCGCGAGCACGACCGCCGCCCCGGCGTCGGCGAACGCACGGGCGATGCCTTCGCCGATGCCGCGCCCGGCACCGGTCACCACCGCGACTCGGCCGTTCAGATCGAACTCCCGCACGATGTCGAGTATTGCAGTCAACTGACTGAAGATCCCCGTTCAACGGTCATTTCCCTGACAGAAGATGCCATCGGCAGCGCCGGTCGCCGGTCGGCGCTCGCTGGTCGGCGGACGGCGGTCGCGACTCCAGTACGGTCGCAGTGCGGTCAGGATGCGGTGCGGCGTTGCTCCAGCAGTGCGGTCACGGCCTTGCCGTCGGCCTGGCCCTTGGAGGCCTTCATGACCGCGCCGACCAGTGCTCCGATCGCGCGTGCTTCGCCGGAGCAGAACTTGTCCCAGGCGTCGGGCTGGGCGGCGATCGCTTCGTCGACCATCGACTCCAGTGCGTCGGTGTCCATCGCCTCGAAGCCCTTGGCGGCAGCGATCGCCTCGGCATCACCGCCACCGTTGGCGACCAGTTCGGCCAGCACCTGCTTGGCCTGGGTCGCGGTGAGCTTGCCGGCGACCTCCAACCGCGTGAGACGCGCGAGGTCGCCTGCCGGCACCGTCGGGCGTTCACCCTGGTCGGCAAACGCTTCCTTCACGTGGACGAGCGCACGGGCGGCGTCGCCGTCCAGCTCGGCGACGGCGAGTACGTAGCGATCCTGGTCGCGATCGGTCACCACGAGGATCGCCTCGGCGTCGGACGGCTGTCCGGTGGCGTCGGCGAGGCGGGTGCGGCGCGCCGCCGGCAGCATCGGTAGGCCGGCGCGCACGCGCTCGATCCATTCGGGGTCGGGATCGACGACGACGAGGTCGGGCTCCTGGAAGTACCGGTAGTCGTCGGCGTCCTCCTTACTGCGCAACGTGTGGGTTCGTCCGTCGTTCTCGTCCCAGTGGCGGGTCTCCTGGCGGATCGACTCGCCCGCCTCCAGCATCCCGACCTGCCGTTGCGCCTCGTACTCGATCGCCCGCCCGACCGAGCGGACGGAGTTGACGTTCTTGATCTCGCAGCGGGTTCCGAACTCGGCGCCGGGCAGGCGGACACTGACGTTGGCGTCCACGCGCATCGAGCCCTCCTCCATCTTCGCGTCGGACGCGCCGACGGCGACGAGGATGGCCCGCAGTTCGCTGACGTAGGCCTTGGCCTGGTCCGGTGTGCGGATGTCGGGTCGGCTGACGATCTCGACGAGCGGCACGCCGGCGCGGTTGAAGTCGATCAGCGAGTAGTCGCTGCCGTGGATGCGGCCGCCGCTGCCGCCGACGTGGGTGGACTTGCCGGTGTCCTCCTCCAGGTGCGCCCGCTCGATGCCGACGCGGATACCGCCGGGCAGGTCGAGCCATCCGTCGACACAGATCGGCTCGTCGTACTGGCTGATCTGGTACGCCTTGGGCATGTCAGGGTAGAAGTAGTTCTTCCGGGCGAACGTGGAGCGCTGCACCCTGCAGTCGAGCGCCAGGCCGAGCCGCATCGCGAGCTCGACCGCCTGCCGGTTGAGCACGGGCAGTGCTCCGGGCAGGCCGAGCGTGACCGGGTCGATGTTGGTGTTCGGTTCGTCACCGAACCGGTTCGGCGACGCCGAGAAGAGCTTCGTGCGGGTCGCCAGTTCGACGTGGACCTCGAGCCCGACGACCATCTCGTAGCCGTGGAACGTCCATGTCTCCGCATCCTGCTGGTCGCTCACCGGGGGGCCCTCCGTTCCAGTTCGGCGGCGGTTCGGAACATGCGTGACTCCTCGAGCGCGGGGGCGAGCACCTGCACACCGACCGGCAGTCCGTCGTCACCCGTGCCGAACGGGACGCTCATCGCCGGATCGCCGGTGAGGTTCGACGGGATGGTGTAGGTGTCGCAGAGGTACATCGACATGGGGTCGGAGGTCTTGTCGCCGAGGTGGAACGCGACGGTGGGCGACGCCGGCGTGAGCAGCACGTCAGCACGCTCGTAGGCAGCGGCGAAGTCGATGGCGATGCGGCGGCGGACCTTCAGGGCCCGGCCGTAGTAGGCGTCGTAGTAGCCCGCCGACAACGCATAGGTGCCGAGCATGATGCGTCGCTTGACCTCGGCGCCGAAGCCATCGGTGCGCGTCGCCGTGTACATCGCGTTGGTGTCGGGCGCCTCGACCCGGTGACCGAAGCGGACGCCGTCGTAGCGGGCGAGGTTGCTCGACGCCTCCGCCGGGGCGATCAGGTAGTACGCCGTGAGTCCGTAGGAGAACGCCGGCACCTCGACGTCGACGATCTCGGCGCCGGCATCGCGAAGGGCGTCGAAGGCCTCGTCCAACCGTGCAGCGACGTCCGGACTCGCCCCTTCGGGCAGGTCGGTGATGCGGCCGATGCGCAGTCCGGCGACACCCATGTCGAGCTGCCGGGTGACCTCGAGCGGGCCCCGACGGATCGACGTGGAGTCCATCTGGTCGTGACCCGAGATGGCCTCGAGGACCAGGGCGGCATCGGCGACGTCGTGGGAGAACGGACCGATCTGGTCGAGGCTGGAGGCGAACGCCACCAGGCCGTACCGGCTGACTGCGCCATAGGTGGGCTTGACCCCGACCACACCGCACAGGGCGGCGGGCTGACGGATCGAGCCACCGGTGTCGGAACCCAGGCTGACCGCCGCGAATCCGGCGGCCACGGCTGCAGCCGACCCGCCACTGGAGCCACCGGGCACCCGGCTGGTGTCGTGAGGGTTGCGGGTGGCGCCGAAGGCCGAGTTCTCGGTGCTCGAGCCCATCGCGAACTCGTCGAGGTTGGTCTTGCCGATCACGACCGCGCCGGCCTCGTGGAGTTTGGTGACCACCGTGGCGTCGTACGGGGGGCGCCACGCGCCGAGGATCTTCGACGAGCACGTCGTCGGGATTCCACGCGTGCACATGTTGTCCTTGAGTGCGACCGGCACCCCGGCGAGCGGTCCCGGATCGCGACCGACCGAGACGGCGTCGTCGATCTCGGCAGCCCGCGAGCGCGCCTCGTCGGCGAGAACGAGATTGAAGGCGTGGATCTCGCCTTCGCGCTCGGCGATCGCGTCCAGATGGCGCTCGAGGACGTCGGCCGCGCTGATGAGGTTGTTGCGGACATTCCAGGCGATGTCGGCGGCGCTGGTGGGGAACTCGTCGCTCACGTTCAGGTCTCCAGCCCGACGATCGGGGGCACACGGAAGCGTCCGCCCTCGGTGGCCGGACCGGCGGCGAGCACCTCGTCGCGATCGAGACAGTCCATCTCGACGTCCTCACGCATCACGTTGGCGATCGGCGTGGGGTGGGTCATCGGTTCGACGCCGTCGAGGTCGAGTGCGTCGATGTCGGCGAAGTGGTCGAGCATGTCGCTGAGCTGGTGGGTGGCCTGCTGGAGCTCGTCGTCGGTCAGGGACAGCCGAGCGAGCTCGGCCACCTTGGCCACGGCCTGTGGAGTGATGCGGTCGGACACGACCGCCCACGCTACCCGTCGCCGCCCACCCCGCCCTTCCCGAAAAATGTGCAAGAGCGTGTCCCCAGAGGGCCGATTCGCTCACATTTCGGTGGAACCCTGCCTTGCCTCCGCAATTGTGCGCAGGATCGCCCGCCCGTGACCCGCTGGTGCACAATTTTCGGGCTGGTGGTGATGCGGCGCAGCGCGTCGCTGCCACGGTCGGACGATTGCAGGCGGGCCGAGGTAGCGGTTGGACGGGCCGGGTCACCGAACCCGACGCAGCCACCGGCGCGAGCGGCGGGGCGGCTCGAGTGCATCGGCGTGCGCGGGCTCCTCCTGCGGCGCACGTGGAGGCGGCTCGGGGTGAGCGGTGCGCCACCGTTCGAGCTGCAGTTCGACATCGACCACCCAGACGGTCGACGGCGGCCCGGCGACGGTGTGGCTGTTCACGTACCGGATCTGCTCGTTGATCTGCTGGAGGATCGCGCGGGCGTCGGCCTCGCTCGCTGCATCCGCGGCCGCAGCGACCGCGGCATCGCGCTGACCCCGGATGGCGATGGTCGGTGGGAGGTAGTCGATCTGTTCACGCCGGAGCTTGGCCTTGATCCACCACTCCTCGTCGTGCGCACGGTCGAGACCCTCGATGGGCCGGCCCTCGCCTTCGAGTCCGTCGAAGAGACCGGCGCGACGACCTTCTTCGATCTGCTTCTCGGCCCACGATTCCCAGCTCAGCCCGGTCGGCTTGCGCTCGGTCACGTCGGGACCTCGGCTCGGTGACGACTGGTCACAGCAGGAACGGTACCGGGCTGTCGCTGGAGGGCGGGCGTCGCCCCCGAAGTGGCGATCGGCGGTGCGCCCTGCAGGGTGCCCGGCCAGCGGCGATCGGATCAGGCGAGACGTGTCAACGACAACAGCACGGCGGATTCCGGATGCATGACCGGCGGGCGGATGCCGTGCGCAGCGAGTTGACGACCGGTGAGCTCGACGCCGTCGGTGAGCCATGCGGGCTGCGTGAGGGCCATGCCCCAACGCTCGTCCGGAAGTGCGACGTGCTCGACGCGGTAGCGAGCATCCGGGTCGAGGCCCGGCAGGCGCAGTGCGGGGGGCGTCAGGCTCGGAGCCGTGGCCAACTGCGCGAACGACACCAGCGCCTCCGACCGGTCGGCGGCATAGACACCGTGCGCGCAGTAGGCGGCGTCGGTGTCGAACCGCACCACGTCGCCGCTGTGCAGCAGCGGGCGGAATCGTTTGTGCACGGCGATCGCCTCCGCCAGCGCTGTGCGTCGATCGGTGTCGAGACGAGCGATGTTCCACTCGACACCGAGGTGGCCGAACAGCGCGGTCGCCGCCCGGAACGCAAGTGTGTGCACGCGCCCCGTCGTGTGCGCCCGTGAGGGGCCGATGTGCGCTCCCATCACCTCGGGTGGGATCAGCATCGAGGCTCCGCGTTGGATCGTCTGGCGTTCGAGGGCGTCGTTGCAGTCGCTCGTCCACACCCGCTCGACGCGGCGCAGGATCTCGTGATCGATGCGGCCCCCGCCGCTCGCACACGATTCGAACTCGACGGTCGGATGCCGCCGACGGAGCTCGTCGAACAACGAGTAGACCGCGACGGTCTGTGCATGCGTGCCCGCGGCGCCCGACGCTCCCGAGCCCTGGACGTGATCGCGATTCATGTCCCACTTCACGGAGGAGATGTCGTGGTCGCGCAACAGCGTGTCGAGGTGGTCGAGGATGTGTGCGAACGCCTCGGGTCGGCCCAGGTCGAGGACGAGTTGGTTGCGGCCGAGCACCGGTTCGTAGCCGGCGGTGGCCAGCGCCCAGTCGGGATGGGCTCGGAACAGGTCACTGTCCGGGTTGACCATCTCGGGCTCGACCCAGATCCCGAACTCCATCCCGAGGCCGGTGACGTGGTCGATCAACGGTGCCAGGCCATCGGGATACACATCGGGCGACACCCACCAGTCCCCCAGGCCCGACGTGTCGTCACGGCGCGACCCGAACCATCCGTCGTCGAGGACGAATCGTTCGATGCCGACCTCCGCGGCGACATCGGCCAAGTCGCGCAACGTGGCGAGGTCGTGACGGAAGTACACCGCTTCCCACGTGTTGAGCAGGACCGGGCGAGGAGACGTCGGATGCGACGGACTGCGACGGATCGCTCGGTGGAAACCCCAGGTGGCCGGCGTCAACCCCTCCGACGAGTACACCCCGAGCACCGTGGGCGTCGAGTACGACTCCCCGGGCTCGAGCACGACCTCGCCGGCGTGCAGCAGCTCGCCTGCCTGCACGTATCGCCGGCCGTCGGCGAGGCGTTCGGCGAGCATCATGTGGTTCCCGCTCCAGGCGAGATGGACGCCGTGCACCTCTCCCACCCACTCGCCGAAGCCCGCAGCCCCGGCGAACAACAGCGGCGGATGTTCGTGCGACGTGCGCCCCCGGAGGTGCTCGGCGACGACTGCGCCGTGGCGCCACGTGGAGCGAACCGGCTGGAATTCGCGGGCCCAACGACCCTCGAAGGTGAGCAGTTCTGCGGCTGCGTCGGGCAGCGGGAGGCTCACGGTGAGGGCGTCGAGCGAGTAGCGGCGGTCACCGATGTTGGTGAGCACGACGCGAACACTCACGACGTCGGCGACGGAGATCTCGGTCGTCAGGGTGAGGCCGGCGACCTCGTCGAGCGAGTCGACGGTGAGGGTGCCGTCGGCGACACGGTGTGCCGTCGGCACGAAGCGCGGCGCCCAGCCGCGGCCGCCCCCACGCCGACCGGCAAGTCCGGGCCGGCCGACGAAGCCGTCCGCGTGGAACGGGACGATGCCGACGGGGGCGACGGTTCCCGTCGCGCCGGCCACCGTCGGACGACCGAGCGCTCCGTCGAGGCCATCCAGGTTCGCGGTGTCGCCCAGCGGCCGGCCCCAATGGACGACGGCCGGTGACGCCGCGGTGACGTCGACGACGAGATCGAACGTGGCGCCGTGGAGGTGGACGAGCTGTGACACCGACGCAGTTTCACATGGCGAGCCGGACCAGGACCGCCTCCACCCGCGCGAGCGACCGTTCCAGCGATGAGCCAACCGCCCAAATAGGGGCCTTTCGCTCATCGCCACTGTGGCGACCGTTCCAGCGATGAGCCAACCGCCCAAATACGGGCTTTTCGCTCATCGCTGCGGTGGAGTGCGGTGCGGTGGACGCGGCGGTCGTCGCCGACGGATCGACGCCACGACCGGAGACGAGGTCAGCTCGTCGGCTCTCCGTGCGAGTGCTCGACGTGGTCAGTGGGTTCGTCCGTGGTTTCGTCAGTCGGCTCCTCGACCGCATCGACCGGTGGCGTGTCGTCCGACGGGACGACCACGGTGGGCTCGGCGATGGGATGGCGGCGCATCCACGCGAGGACGAGCGCTCCGCCGACCACGGCCATGACCGACACCCACTGGTTCCACCGCAGTCCGGCAATCTCGTCGGCGCGGTCGATACGCAGACCCTCGACCCAGAACCGCCCGATGCCGTAGCCGATCACGTACATCACGAACAGCTGGCCCGGCGCCGGGCGGAAGCGCTTGTCGATCCAGATCAGCAACAGACACAGGCCCAGGCTCCACAGCGACTCGTAGAGGAACGTCGGGTGGAAGGTGGTGCCGACCGCATACACCGCGGTGTCGAGGTGCTGGGCGTCGATCTCCAACCCCCACGGCAGATCGGTGGGCCGCCCGTAGAGCTCCTGGTTGAAGTAGTTCCCCCACCGCCCGATCGCCTGGGCGAGCGGGATCGCGGGAGCGGCGCATGTCGCGGCAACGGCGAGCGGAATCCCCCGCTTCCTGGCGAAGTACATCCCGACGGGGACGCCGAGGAGGAGACCGCCGGGAATGCCCAGCCCACCCTTCCAGATCTGCGGGATCCGGCCGAGGTCGTCGGCGAACAGGTCCCAGTCGGTGGCGACGTGGTAGAGCCGTGCGCCGATGACGCCGGCGAGCACCGCCCAGACCGCAATGGCGCTGGCATCGTCACGAGTGCCGACACCGCGTTCCTCGAGGCGTCGCCCGAACAGCCAGACGGCAGCGACCACGCCGAGCGCGATCATCAGCCCGTACATGTTCAAGCTGAGTGGTCCGATGTCGATCGAGTTGAACGACGGGCTCGGGATCGATGCCAGCATTGGGAATGTGTCAGCTCGCCGTGACGCGGGCGACGAACTCGCCGGTCATGCGCTCGATGTCGGCGCGGTCGTAGTCCTGGGTGGCGACGTGGTAGCTGCGCTCCAGCCAGACGTGCTCCACGTCGCCCCCGTAACGCGACGCGAGATGCTCACTGTTGACGGGCTCGACCACGTGGTCCTGGCGTGACGTGATCAGCAGCAGCGGCATCGTCAACTCGCCGTACCGGTCGGCCATCGGCATCAGCCCCTCACGCATGAACGACAACAGCGGGCGCAGCGGTGCACCGTCGTACGAACTCTCCTCCACGTCGGGGTCCGCGATGTCGCCTCCGATCGCCGGAGCGATCTCGGTGCCGTCGTCGACCATCTCCTGGAGCATGTCGAGGACCTCGGGCGCCTGTGGCACCGTCGCCGGGTTGATGCACACCAGGCCGGCGATCTTCGACAGCTCGAAGCCCGCCCAGAGCGTCAATGACCCGCCCATGCTGAGACCGACGACGACGATGCCGTCGACGCGCTCGGCGAGTCGGCCGTGCGCGGCGCGGACTTCCCCGGTCCAGTCGGCCCAGCCCGTGGTCACCATCTCCTCGACGGTGGTGCCGTGGCCCGGCAGCCTCGGCATCTCGACATGGTGCCCCAGCGCCACCATCGCCTCGGCGATCCCGCGCATCGACGAGGGGTTCCCCGTGAAGCCGTGGATCACGAGCACCCCGGTACGGGTGGAGCCGACGTGTGACAGCGGGTCGGCTTCGGGCAGGACGGCAGGCGAATTCATGTCAGCAAGCTACCGGTACGGGTCAGCGGGCCCGTTCGGCTCGTCCCACCAGTCGTCGGGAACCGGCGTCGACCGCCACTCGGGGTCCGGGTAGATGCAGTCGACAGGACATGCCGGCAGGCACTTGTCGCAACCGCTGCACAGCTCGGGCACGATGATCACGTCGGGGCCGTGGTTGAAGATCGCACCGAAGTGCGGGGGGCAGTGACGAAGGCACGCATCGCAGTTGATGCACTCGGCCATCTCGATGCGCAACGGCACGTTCTGCCACTTGTCGTTGCGGGTTCGCGTGGCGATGCGCTCGTCTCGGGTGGCGGCCATCGCGGCTCAGAGTAGTTGGGCAGCACCGCACCCGACCGACCGGCGGTCTTGACCAGTGGGTCAAGTTTCGGTTGGACTGTCGTCGTGAGCAGTGCCGGCACCAACCACCTCGACGCTGCGAACGAGGCCCCCGACGAGACGGCGGACGAACGGCAACACACCGAGCACGGGCTCGAACGCAAACAGCAGCTCCTCGCCGCCGCCGCAGAACTCTTCGCCGACCGCGGCTACTCGGCGACCCGGATCGCCGACATCTGCCAAGCGGCCGGAGTCGCGAAGGGCTTGTTCTACTGGTACTTCCCGACGAAGGGCGCGTTGTTCGCCGAGCTGGTGCGCACGATGCGCCTGCGCCTGCGCCGCACGCAGGCCGCTGCGATGGATCCGACGGCCGACGCTGTGGCCCGGATCGCCGATGGCGCTGCGGCGAGCGTACGGTTCATGGCCGACCATGCGGCGTACTTCGCGCTGCTCGACGTCGAACGCAGCGATCCCGAGGTCGCCGATGTGCTCGCCGAGGGCGCCGGCGTCTACCTCGACGATGTACGACGCCTCGTCGAGGAGGGCCAGCGCGCCGGCATCATCGCCGACGCCCCCTCCGACCTGGTGGCGGTCGGCGTGCTCGGCACGGTGTCGTCGTTCTCCAACTCGTACCGTAACGGCCGACTCGGCGACCAGATCACCGTCGACGAGCTCGCGCTGTTCGTCCGGCGCTGGGTACTCAACGCACTTCGTTGACGCCACCGCGTCGTCCGACCGGCGAGGCGCCGCGGCCACGGCGGCGCGATGCGCCGGCCTGCGGTCAGTGCATACCCGCGTCGTATTCGGGATAGCGGGCGACGAGCACTTTCACGAAGGCGTTGACGAGCTCCGGATCGAACTGCGAGCCGGAGCCGGACACCACGAAGCGAGCTGCTTCGTCGCGAGTCCACTCGCGCTTGTACACCCGACGCGTCGACAACGAGTCGAAGACGTCGGCGATCGCAACGATTCGACCCGACAACGGAATCGCCGTGCCGGCCAGGCCGTTCGGATAGCCGGTTCCATCCCACCATTCGTGGTGGGACCATGCCGCTTCGGCCGCGAGCGTGAACAGCTCGGTGGACACACCTGACAGCAGCCGACGGCCGAGCACGGTGTGCTGCTTGATCTCGTGGAATTCCTCGACCGTGAGTGGCCCGGGCTTCAGCAGCACCCGATCGTTCACCGCCACCTTGCCGATGTCGTGCAGGCGGGCCGCGAGACGGAGGCGTTCGCACCACTCCGGCTGGCGGCCGATCGCATGGCCGATCTCCGCAGCCAGGTCGCCGACCCCGCTCGTGTGGCGGGTCGTGTTGCCGCCGCGGAGCTCGGCGAGTGCCGCGAGGCGCTCGTAGGCCTCCAGGTGATAGGCGTCGACATCGGCATGGTGGGCGGCGTAGTCGGCGACGAGACCGGAGGTCGTCAAGCGTGTGATCTGGCCGAGATGGCGTGCATTCTCGTTGTCGTGCGCGACCTGCACCGTGCGCCGTCGCAGATCAGCGGCATCCGTGAAGAGCTCACGGTGCAGAGCGAAGTGGCGTTCGCGGTGCTCCAGCGCTTCGGACAGCCGGCCGGCCTGCTTGCAGGCGACGGCGAGCAGGTCGTGGAGCTCGAGCTCCAACTCGCGATGATCGGCACGATCGGCGAGATGCAGCGCCGCGAGCAGTGCGGCAATTGCTTCGTCCACCCGGCCGGAGCGCAGTGCGACACGTCCTTCGGACACCATGACCCCGAGCTGTTCGGAGACGGGCAATTCGTCACCGGACTCGATTCGGGCGAGCCAGCCACTGCGGGCCTCGTCGAAGCAGGACTCGGCCGCCGCGAGGTCGCCCAGACCGGCGTGGGCTTCGGCGAGGTCGGCGAGCAGGCTGCCGACGAGATGGGGTGCGTCGGTCCGTGCGAGCGTGAGCGCGCGGCGGCCGAGCTCGACGGCGACGGGAAATTCTCCACGACGGCCGCGGATGCGTGCGAGGTTGCCGAGGATCATCGCGTCGACATCTGGGCGGCCGAGCGCCTCGTTCACGGCCAGCGCAATCTCGTAGTTCGCGATGGCGCGTTCATAGTCGTCCATCGACTGGTAGATCGCCGCCACGGTGTGCAGGATGCGACCTTCGTCGATGCCGTGATCGGTGGCTCGGTAGACCTCGAGGGCCCTCAGACAGTGATCCAGCGCATCGGAATAGTTGCTCGCCTGGTAGTGGACGACGCCGATCAGGTGCAGCGCCCACGCCAGGGTGACGCTGACCTCGTTCGGCTGCGCCAATTCGACCGCTTCGGTGGCGAGCGCAAACGCATATTCCGATCGGCCACGCTGATGCGCGATCGACGCCAGGTGGTACAGGGCCTCGGCTTCCAGCGCAGGCTGCTGGTGCGTGCGAGCGAGCACCCGGGCATCGAGTGCGAGCTGGCGCGACCGGTCGGAGTCGGTGGTGCGGCAGCGCGCGGCTTCGTCGAGCAGGCCGCGCATGATCTGGTGTTCGCGCTCCTGCGCCACCGCTACTGACTCCTGCACCCGATCTCCTCGTTCACCCGCCACCCGTCTCCAGGCAGCCCGCTGTCGCCGAACATACTGCGATCCCATGCGTTGGAGCGAGAACCGGCATGGATCTTGAACAAGTCCAGACCGCCACGAACGCTCGGTCACGGTGCGTATCGTGACCACCGCGATGCGAACACGTCACGGCGCCCGAAGCGTCGAACGAGGGGCCGTCTGGGCGTTCATGCCAGTGGTCGCGATCCTGCCCTTCACCCTGCTCGCCCTGTTCGTGATCTGGCTGCCGATCGGGTGGCTGACCGACGTCTCCTACATGTGGCTGCTCGCCGGCTTCGGTGCCGCCGGGCTGCTGCTGTTCGTGCGACCGATTCAGGTGTTCGTGCTCACCCCGTTGTTGCGCGCTCGTCGACCGACAGCGGAGGAAGCCGAGATCATCGAGCCGCTCTGGGCCCAGATCGCACAGGCCAACGGTCTGCCCGCCACCCGCTACGTCGTGCGGGTCCTGCCGACCGGCGAGCTGAATGCCTTCGCCTGCGGCGGTCATCTCGTGCTCGTGACGAGCTTCGCGGTCCACGACCTGAGCCGAGCACAGCTGCGTGGGGTGCTGGCACACGAACTGAGCCATCACCTCGGCCTGCACACGGTGGCGATCACGATCGGGCACTGGCTGTCCATCCCCGTTGTCCTGCTGGCGCGTATCGGGTTCTTCCTCGAGAACGTCGGGCATGCGTCCGCCGGCAGTTTCGGGCAGAGGTCGCCGGCCGTCGCAACGATCGGTTCGGTGGTGGCGGTCGTCATGCACTCGCTGTCGTGGGTCTTCACGGCGGCCCTGCGCGGTGCTGACGCCCTGGCCAATCTCGTGGGCCATTCGTCGGAGTTCGAGGCCGACCGTCGGGCAGTGCGCATGGGATTCGGTCGGGAGTTGGCCAGCGCGTTACGTGCGCTGCTGGCCACCGGCACGGGCCGGCGACCGATCGGCTGGCGGGCGCGCCTGGCCGCCTCTCACCCGCCTGCACGGACCCGCGTCGCCCGCATCGAGGCACTCATGCGCCATCCTGCCCGGTGATGCGATCCGTCAGGTCGTCGCTCACGCCGTGATCGGTGCGACGATGGCATCGAGCACGGCGACGAGGTCGGCCGGGGCCACACCGATGTCCATCCCGCGCTTGCCGCCGCTGACGTACACGGTGTCGAAGAGTTCAGCGGTCTCGTCGATCACGGTGCGGAGCTGTTTTCGTTGGCCGATCGGGCTGATGCCGCCGACGATGTAGCCGGAGGACCGCTCGGCGAGGGCCGGATCGCACATCGTGGCGCGCTTGGCGCCGACCGCTGACGCGATCCGCTTCATCGAGAGCTGGCAGCTGACGGGTACGACCGCCACCACCAGCTCGTCGTCGGCGACGACCACCAGCGTCTTGAATACGTGATCGTGGTCCAGTCCGAGTGCATCGGCAGCCTCGCGACCGAAATGGTGGAGGTCGTCGCCGCGTTCGTACTCGTGGATCGTGTAGGCGATCCCCGCCTGCTCGAGGGTCACGACTGCCGGCGTCACCCGGGCGACTGTAGAACCCGAAGCCGCTCCTCGGACGTCCTGCGACGAACGCGCCCTCGCACCCGACGGTGGTCTTGTGCACCCGACTTGTCTTGCGCACCCAACTTGTATGGTCAAGCCGTGCGTCTGACCGTCGATCCGTCCACGTCACCCGACGACTACGACTTCGATCACGGGATCCGCGTCCGCTTCGTCGAGACCGACGCGATGGGCATCGTCCATCACAGCAACTACCTCGCCTACTTCGAGGAGACGCGCGTGGCGTACTTGCGCGAGATCGGTCATCCGTTCACCGAGTGGCGCGACGCCGGGCTGGAGTCACCCGTCCTCGAATCCTTCGTGCAGTACCGTCAGCCACTCGCGTTCGACGACGAGATCACCGTGCACCTCCGTCTGGCAGACGTCACCAGAGCGACGTTCCAGATGGCGTACCTGATCACCGTCGACGACGCTGGCGTCACCCGTCCGCGCGCGACGGGTGTCACGGTCCACGGCTGCGTCACCACCGCTGGCCGCCCGACCCGGCTACCGGCCTGGCTCACCGCGCTCGCCCCCGAGCGTTGACCTGGCGAGCGGCCCGGCGCGACCCCGGGTCGTCCGCACCGGCGGGCGATCGATACGTTCGCGGGAATGACTGACACTGCAACGCCGAGCCGGGTGCCGCTCGTCCACTATCTCGTGCTCGACGACGGCGAACCGCACCTGGTCGCCAACGAGTGCACCAACTGCAGGGCACGCTTCTTCGACCGACGCAACGCCTGCGCATCGTGTTTCGGCACCGACTTCCACCAGGTCGAGATCGCCACCGAGGGCGAGCTGCGGACCTTCACGATCGTCGCCTTCGCGGCGCCCGGAGTCGAGGTGCCGTTCGTGTCGGGCGTGATCGACTGTGACGGCACCAGCGTGCGCGGCAACCTCCGCAACGTCGCGCCCGACGCCGACCACGTCCACACCGGCATGAAGGTGAAGCTGACCACCTATTCGCTCGGCACCGACGACCACGGCACCGAAGCCATCGGCTTCGCCTTCGAACCCGCCTGACCCCACCAACCACGTTTGCGTTGCATTCCGGGCGGCCCGCCCCACCGAAAATGCAACACAAACGAAGAAGACCGACCACACACCCCATTGACCACGACCGCCGAGGGAAGCGCCAGCGACGAGGCGGATCGAGGCCGACCTGACGCAACCAATCAACGAATCGCCGAGAGGCCGAGAAAGGCAACAATGGACGACATCTGGATCCTCGGGATCAACATGACAAAGTTCGGCAAGCACACCGACCGAGACGTCGTCGACCTGGCATCGGAGGCGGTGATGGCGGCACTCGCCGACGGCGGCGTGACGATGGCCGACATGGGCGTCTTCGCAGCGGGCAACCTGATGGGGTCGGGTGGCATCGGCCAGCAGATCCAGAAGCAGGTCGGCCAGACCGGCATCCCGGTCTACAACGTGTCGAACGCCTGCGCCACCGGCGCCACCGCGCTGCGCACGGCGATCATGTCGATCAAGGCGGGCGAGAGCGACATGGGTCTCGCCGTCGGCGTCGAGAAGCTGGCCGGTGTCGGTCTGCTCGGTGGCGGGGGTCGGGCGAAGAAGGACGGCAACGAATGGGAGCCGCAGGGTCGCTTCGGTGCGGTCACCTCGACCGACGGCCGCATCGGCACCGACACCATGCCCGGCGTGTTCGCCCAGGTCGGCATGGAGTACGGGCACAAGTACGGCGGTGCCGACTTCGAGCTCTTCGCCAAGATCTCCGAGAAGAACCACGCCCACTCGACGCTCAACCCGCTGGCGGCCTACTCGAAGCGCTTCACGCTCGATGAGATCATGGGCGACATGATGATCGCCTACCCGAACACCCGCCCGATGTGCTCGGCGAACTGCGACGGCGCGGCGGCCGCGGTCGTGGTCAGCGGCGCGAAGCTCGAGACGTTGTCGCTCGAACAGCAACGTCGTGCCGTCAAGGTGTCGGCCTCGGTGCTCACGTCAGACCCGTGGCAGGAGGCATGCCAGGTGCTGCCCGACGTCAACACGCTCACCCGCAACGCAGCGAAGACCGCGTACGAGGCGGCGGGGATCGGTCCCGAGGACCTCGACCTCGTCGAGTTGCACGACTGCTTCGCCACCGCCGAGTTGGTCCACTACGACAACCTCGGGCTGTGCGAGGAGGGCGGCGCCGTCGACTTCTTCAACTCGGGCGCGCCGTGGCGCGACGGGTCGCTGCCGGTCAACGTGTCGGGCGGGTTGCAGTCGAAGGGCCACCCCATCTCGGCGACGGGCATCGCCAACATCTGGGAGATCTGCCACCACCTGCGCGGTGAGGCCGGCGATCGTCAGATCGAAGGCGCCAAGGTCGGCCTCGCCCACGTGATCGGCCTCGGCTCGGCTTGCGGCGTCCACATCCTCGAGAAGTCCGCCGCCTGACGACGTGTTACGCCGGGGGTCTGACCCCTGGCGTCACGGTCAGACCTTGAGCGTGAAGCCGCCGTCGACGACGAAGATCTCGCCGGTCGTGTACTTGTTGCGCAACAGCGCCAGGACCGCTTCGGCGCAGTCGCCGGGCGTCGCCGACCGCGGCACCGGCGCGACCTTCGCGACCGCCTCGTGCATCGCATCCCAATCCTCGGTCCACGGGGTCGCCACGAGACCCGGCGCCACGGCGTTCACACGGATCGGACCGTAGCTCTTCGCCAACAGCAGCGTCATCTGGTTGAGGGCGGCCTTGGTCATCGAGTACGCCATCGAGGACCCAACCGGCCGGAGCCCGGCGATCGAGGTGATGTTGACGATGTTGGCGTCGTCGGAGTTGCGCAGGTGCGGAATCGCCCGCTTCGTCAGCCACCAGGTGCCGAACACGTTGACGTCGAACGTCTTGCGGAAGATCTCGTCGGTCAGGTCATCGAGGCGTTCGTGCGGGATCGACGTCGTCCAGCCGGCGTTGTTGATCAGGAAGTCGAGCTGCCCGTAGCGATCGATCGTGGTGTCGATCAGCGCATGCGCTTCTTCCTGGATGCTGATGTCGGCACGCAGGTACCACGACTCGCCCGGGAGCGACGACGAGACCGCCTCGCCGGCCTCGACCGACGACGAGGAGTTGACGACCACGGTGGCGCCGAGCGCCGAGAGCCGCCGGGCGGTCTCCTCCCCGATCCCGCTCGACGATCCCGTGACGATGGCGACACGACCGCTGAATTCACTCATGGGTGCGGACCGTATCCGGTCGCATCGCGCGCCGACGTGCCGACGGTGCTGTCAGGGCGTGCGGTCGGCGGGTGGCACGACGACGACCGGCCGGTCGCAATGATGCACGACGTGGTGGCTCGTGCTGCCCAGCGCCAGTTCGTCGCCGACACCGCGTGAGCCGACCACCACGAACGACGCATCGAGTCCCGTGCCCATCTTCAGCAGGACATCCGCAGGGCTGCCGTATACCAGCTCCGCCCGCCACCGCAGCTCGGGGTCGCCCGCGAGCGACGCACACCACTCGAGTCGCATCAGTCGCTCGAGATCGGAGCGATGCCCCTCGGACGGCACGTGGCGTCCCTCGATCACCGTCATCAGACCGATCGCGTGGAACACGGCCAGGTCGAGGTCGAAGCGTCGGGCGATCTCGGCGGCCATCGCCAAGGCACGCCGGGAGTTGGTCGAACCGTCGACACCGACGATCACCGGACCGGCGCCGATGATGCTGCCAGGAGAACGATCGATGTCGAACATCACCGTCGATCCTAGAGTCGGCATCGTGGCGACCCTGCAATTTCTCGGTGCGACCGGCACGGTGACCGGCAGCCGGTTCCTGGTGCGCACCCACAAAGCGACCGTGCTCGTCGACGCCGGGATGTTCCAAGGCGCGAAACGGGACCGACTCGCGAACTGGGAGCCGTTCCCCGTCGATCCCGCGACGATCGACGCCGTCGTGATGACCCACGCCCACATCGACCACAGCGGCTGGTTGCCGGGACTCGCCCGCGACGGTTTCACCGGGCCGGTCTTCGCCACCACGTCCACCCGCGACCTCTGCGAGATCCTGTTGCCCGACGCCGCCCACCTCCAAGAGGAGCAGGCGCGCTTCGCCAACGAGCGAGGCTTCAGCAAGCACCGACCGGCCCGGCCGCTCTACACCTCCGACGACGCCGATGCGGCCATCGCACTGCTCGAAGGCGTCGACTTCGACGTCCCGACCGATGTCGCCGACGGGATCGTCGCCCGGTTCGTGCCGGCCGGCCACATCCTCGGCTCGGCAAGCGTGCACCTCACGATCTCCGACGACGGCGCCACGACCACCCTGCTCGTCAGCGGTGATCTCGGGCGCGGCAACCATCCGCTGATCCCGGGGCCCGATGTTCCACCCGCGGCGCACACCGTGCTCGTCGAGTCCACCTACGGCGACTCGTTGCATCCCGATGAGTCAGACGAGATCGAAGGGTTCGCCGAGATCGTCAACCGTACTGCGGGACGCGGCGGCATCGTGCTGATCCCGGCGTTCGCCGTCGACCGCACCGAGGTCCTGCTGACCGTGTTGCGCGAGCTGATGGCAGGCGAGCGCATTGCCCGGCTCCCCGTGTACGTCGACAGCCCGATGGCGCTGAAGGTGCTCGACGTCTACCGGTCGGCGCTCCGCACGGCCGACCCGCTCGAATGCCACCCGTCACTGGTGGACCTCCCGTACGACCTCTTCGACCCCGGCGGCGGTCTGCACGAGTGTCCGACCGTCGAGGACTCGAAGGCGCTCAACGAGCTGACGGCTCCGGCGATCATCATCTCCGCATCCGGCATGGCGTCGGGTGGCCGCGTGCTGCACCATCTCGCGCGCCTGCTCCCCGATCACCGAAACAGCGTGGTGCTGTGCGGGTTCCAGGCGGCCGGTACACGGGGACGCTCGCTGGCGGACGGCGACCGCAACGTCAAGATGCTGGGACGGTACGTGCCCGTGCGAGCCGAGATCTCGATGCTGCGATCGCTGTCGGTCCATGCCGATGCGCAGGGATTGCTCGACTGGGTTCTGGCGTTGCCCGAACAGCCCGAGACCGTCTTCGTCGTGCACGGCGAGCCGGGCGCCAGCGACGCCCTCGCCGAGCGGCTCGTCGATGCCGACGTCAACGCCGTGGTGCCCACCCGGGCCGAGGTCGTCCAGCTCGACTGATCGGCGGCTCTGCCGACCGTCCGGATCGCCGCTGAACGCCATGGGGCCGCCATGACCTAGGGCCCTGCTCCGAGTGCCCTCGGTCGAGTTGAATGGGTACATGGACGAACGACAGCAAGCCACCGAGATCCTCGACGAGTCGGAGTGCTGGGAGCTGCTCGGACGCGCCGCCGTCGGCCGCCTGGCCGTCGACATCGCCGGACAGCCCGACATCTTCCCGATCAACTTCCTGGTCGACAGCGGCGGCATCGTGTTCCGCAGCGCTGCGGGCACCAAGCTCGCCGGCGCCGTCTTGAACCGGTTGGTCGCCTTCGAGATCGACGGCTACGAGCCCGCCGACCGCACGGCCTGGAGTGTGGTCCTCAAGGGCCAGGCCCGATCGATCGAGCGGATGCAGGAGGTCTTCGACGCCGAGGATCTCCCGCTGTTCCCGTGGCTCGCCTGGGACAAGCCCAACTTCGTACGCATCGAACCGACGGTCGTGACCGGGCGGCGCTATCACATCGTCGACGAGGCCCACCCCGACACATCGCTGGGATGGTCCGAGACCGAGCACGACCCCGAGGCCGACGAGTTGGCGGCGAAACCGCAGTCCGGTGCTCCGTTCCACCCGGGCGAGCCCAAGCTGCACGCCGACTGAGCTCGGCGCACCCTTTGCCGAGCGCTAGCGGCTCGGGACCACCACGACCGCAAGCGCGGCATCGTGGAGCAACCAGGTGCTCACCGATCCCAGCAACCCCCCAGCGAGCAACCCGCGTCCGCGGCTGCCGACGACGACGAGGTCGGCATGCTCCTGCGCCTCGGCGAGCGCCTGGCGCGGACCTTGGAACACGATCGAGCGCTCGGCGCGGCGATCGGGATCGAGTACGTCGAGCGCATCGGTGATGCGTTGTTCCTCGCGCTGGATCTCGTCACCGAACCGGTCCCTGCTCAGGTCCTCGTCGACCCACGGGGCGACCTCGACCGCCGCAACCACCCGGACCCGAACCGTCTCACCGGCGAACTCGAGCGCCCAGCGCACGGCCTCGGCGGCGTGCTCGCTCCCGTCGAATCCGACGACGATCGACGACGTCGCACGGGGCGCAGCGGCCGGCACGACGACGACCGGCGCCTGCGAATGGGTCACGCAGTACTGACTGACCGAGCCCAACAGGTGATGACGGAGCTCCCCGCTGCCCGTCCGTCCGATCACGAGCAGCCCGGCGTCGACCGATGCCTCGACCAGCACGTGCTGCGCCTGGCCCTCCACCACCGAAGGGTGGACATGGACCGCTCGATCACCGGTTCCCGCAGCCGCCTCGATCGCCACGTCGACGTCGTGGCCTGCGGTGGCGGCCAGGCCGAGTTCGTCGACGCCGAAGCCGCGCTTGGCCGTGAACATCGTCATGATCGCCGGTACGTGGTACGCGGCCACCGCCGTGATCTCGACACCACGCTCAGCGCCGTGCTCGACCGCCCACCGCAGTGCGTCGACCGCGGCGTCCGATCCATCGATACCTACGATCCAGGGAGCTGTCATGGCGTCGAGTATCGCCCGCCACCACCCGGGTCGCCAAGGGCCCGAAGCCCCAGCGCTGCGGGATCGGACCGGGATGGCGCGGGCCCGGCAATGCGCCGGTGACATAGGGCCCTGGTCAGCGGCATCCGTGGTGAGCGACGATCAGCGTGGAGGGATGCCGTGGACCAGGAACCGCTCGAGGAGCTGACGGAGTCCGAGTGTTGGACGCTGTTGCGCACCGTCGATGTCGGCCGCCTCGCCGCGCCCGGCGCCGGCGGTGGCATCGAGATCTTCCCGGTCAACCACGTCGTCGACCAGGGATCGGTCGTGTTCCGCACCGCCTTGGGCACCAAGCTCTCGAGCGCCGTCGATGCGGCGGAAGTCGCGTTCGAAGCCGACAACGCCGCGTGCAACTACAGCAGCCAGCTCGAGGATCCATGGAGTGTCGTGATCCACGGCAAGGCCCGGTTGATCAGCCTCGACACCGAATTGTTCGACAGCTTCGAGCTGGCGCTGCAACCGTGGCACGACTCGACCAAGCCGTACTTCGTGCGCCTCGTGCCGACGATCGTGTCGGGGCGTCGATTCAGGATCGAGCGTGACACATGAACCACCGCATCGCTGCACACCTCGAGGAGACACCATGGTCCAGCACCTGATCGTTCCCGTCGACGGATCCGACGCCTCGTGGCGAGCGGTCGACGCCGCCGTGGGACTCGCACGGCGCGGCGACGCGTCGCTCGACGTGATCGAGGTCGTGTTCGACCAGCACGACATCCCCGCGGTCGAAGCCACCCTGATCGAACGCCTGGACCAACACGACACCTCGGGCGTCAAGGCGTCGACGCACGTCCGCCTCGCGGCCGAGAGCGTGGCCGAGGCACTCGGCAACGAGGTCGAACAGCATCCCGAGGTCACCGTCGTCCTGGCGTCACACGGCAGAGGGCGGTCGGCGGCACTGCTCGGGAGCGTGACCGAGGAGCTGCTCGAACGGATTTTCGGTCCGGTCCTCGTGATCGGACCACACGCCACCGCGACCACGTTCGACGGGCCGATCATCGCCACCGTCGACGGCTCCGACGCGTCGGAGTCGGTGCTGCCGCTGGCCGCTGCCTGGGGCATCGAACTCGGCGGCGAACCATGGATCGTCGAGGTCACCGACCCCGACGGGAACACCTCGGGCGATGTGAGCGAGTCTGCGTATCCGGCGCGACTCGCCCGCCGGCTGGCCAAGGACTCCGGGCACCCCGTGCAGTTCGAGGTACTCCACGGCGAGCACGTGCACGACGAGGTCGCCGACTTCGCCACGTCGATCAACGCCGCCATGATCGTGGCGAGCACCCGTGGGCGCACGGGAATGTCGAGGTTCGTGATCGGCAGCACCGCCGCGGCGATCGTCCGTCATGCCCCCTGTCCGGTGCTGCTCGTCCGTCCGCCGCACCTGCGCCACTGAGCGTCGAACCTCGATCACACCCGGTCTTCACATCGTCTGCCCATAGGATGACGGCGTCATGGACCGCGCGGCGCTTGCAGGAGCACTCATCGACTCCTGTCCCGACGGGTTGCTGCTGGTCGACGCGGACGGCATCGTCCGGCTCGCCAATCCGATCGTCGAGACACTGTTCGGCTGGCCCGAGGACGAACTGGTCGGTTCGTCGATCGACGAACTGGTTCCCACCGAGTTCAGGAGCGCCCACCCCAAGCGGCGAGCCGCCTACGCCGCGTCTCCGTCGAGCCGGCCGATGGGCACCGGTCTGGAGCTGTTCGCGCAGCACCGCTCCGGCGAGATGTTCCCTGTGGAGATCAGCCTCAGTCCGTGCACGATCGACGGCACCCTGTACACGATCGCCACCGTGCGCGACGTCAGCGACCGCCAGGAGTCGGCATCGAGGATGGCGATGCTGCAGGACCGCGAGCGCATCGCACGCGACCTCCACGACATGGTCATCCAGCGGTTGTTCGCCGCCGGCATGAACCTGCAGGCCGTGCATTCGTCGGCCCAGCCACAAATGGTCGCCGACCGCATCGGATCCACGATCAGCGAACTCGACGACACCATCCGCGAACTCCGAGCCGCCATCTTCAAGCTCGGTAGTCACGCCGAGCGCCGAACCCTGTCGGCGCAGCTGACCGAGCTGGTGCACGAACGCGCCCGTCACCTCGGATTCGAGCCGGTGCTCCGCCTGTCCGGCGAGCTCGACACGCTGCCCGACTTCATCGCCGACCAGCTGGTGGCCACCGTCACCGAAGGACTGTCCAACGTCGTCCGACACGCCAATGCCACCGCCGCCGAGGTACGGATCGAGTACGTCGACGACGAGCTGTCGCTGCACATCATCGACAACGGCGTCGGCCTGCCCAACGAGCCGAAACGGTCCGGCGGCCTCTCGAACATGATGTGGCGCGCCGCCGAGCTGGGCGGGTCGTGCACGATCGGACACAACGATCCCACCGGCACCCGGCTGGTGTGGCACGTGCCGGTCTGACCCGCCGAGCGGCCTCCCGCAACGGTGCCCCGCCAGGTTGCGGTCACGTCACCTTGCGGGCACGTCACCTGACGTTCACATCTCGTTGCGGTGACGCTCGACGAGTCGGGCGGCGAGCGCAGCCGCTTCCGTGCGTCGCGACATTCCGAGCTTGGCGAGGAGGTTGGAGACGTAGTTCTTCACCGTCTTCTCCGCCAGGTACATCTCCTGCGCGATCTGCCGGTTGGTGCGTCCCTCACCGATCAGGTCGAAGATCCGGCGTTCCTGCACGGTGAGGTCGTCGAGGCGGCCCTCTTCGCTCTCGCGCAGACGTCGACCGGCCAAACGCACTTCGGCGTCGTCGAGGTAGCGCCGGCCGTCCGCGACACCGCGGATCGTGTCGACCAGCTCGGTGCTGCGGATCTGCTTGAGGAGGAATCCCGACGCACCGGCCAAGCCGGCATCGACGAGCGCCCGGTCGCTGTCGAACGACGTCAGGATCAGGACCTTCACGCGCGGGAATTCGGTGGTGATCTGGCGGCACACGTCGATGCCGTTGTGCTCGCCGTCGCCGAGACGCACGTCGAGGACCGCCACGTCGGGCTCGTCGTTCCGGATCCCCGTCAACGCCTCGTCGGCGGTGCCCGCTTCGCCCACCACGGTGAGGTCGCTCTCGGCCTCGAGCGCAGCAGCGATGCCTCGACGAACCACTTCATGGTCATCGAGCAGGAAGACACGGATCATGCTGCCATTGTCGCATGCACCGACGCGTGACGCGCCATACCCGCTCAGCTGTTCAAGGGGACCACCGCGATCGGGCGGTGCACGTGGTGGAGCAACCACGTCGACACCGAGCCGAGCAGTGCGGCGCCGATGGCACCGTGACCGCGGGCTCCCACGGCGACCAGGTCGACCTTCTCGGCCTGCGACGCCAGCGATGAACGCGGGGTCCCGCGGATGAACTCCCGTTCCAGCCTGACGTCTCGCGCCCGGGCCTGCCCAGCCACGGTGTCGACGAGATGATGGAACCGCTCGGCGGCGAGATCGCTGGCGTCCGGGAAGAAGAACGCGTCGGCGCCGACCGCCAGCGGTGTGGCGTCCCACACCCAGGCAACCACGACGGTGCCGCCCGGTGCGGCGAAGTCGATCGCCCAGCGCAGTGCCACCATCGAGTTCGGCGAGCCGTCGCAGCCGACCAGGATCGTCTCGACCGGATCGGTCGCGGCATCGCCCGGCACGACGATCGTCGGCACGGAGGCATGCGTGGCGCACTGCGTGCTGGTCGATCCGAGCAGCAGGCGGGCGAACCCACCGCGCCCTCGGCTACCGATCACGAGCACGCTGGCCGACTCCGACGCGTCGAGCAGCACTTCGGCCGGACCGCCGTGGCCCACCGACGCCGTGACGGGCACGTCCAGGCGTCCGTCCAGGTCGGCCGCCACCACGGCCACGTCGTGGGCTGCGGCGTCGTGGAGTTCGTTGTCGTCGATCGTCACGCTCATCGGCGCCGACATGGGATAGGCACCGATGACCGGTGTCTGCCAGGCGGTGACCAGTCGAACGGCGGCAGCTCGTCCGCCAGCGTTCGTCGCCGCCCACTCGAGCGCATTCGCAGCGCAGTCCGAACCATCGAGGCCCACGACCCACGTGCCGCGATCGACAGAAGGAGCGGGCGTCGAACTCACCTTTGCATCCGTCATCACCATGAGCCCAACCTTTCTCCGGCGGTCGTCCCCCGCCCCCGTCATCTGCGACGCATCCTCGTCCAATGCACCGATTGAAGCCACCAGGGGCGCGGCGGCGGCAGGGCCAAAGGTCACGCGGGTGCAGCGAGGGTCGGGCGGCGCTGCGAGCACTGACCTTGGCCCCTGGTCGGAATCGGCACGCCCGAACACGATGGAAGCACATCGACCGATCAGATTCAGGAGCAGCCATGACCGACGACTTCCCCGCACTTCGCAACGAATTGCGCCAGGGCTATCGAGATCTGATGCAGGTGATCCCCGACCAGATGAAGGGGTTCGGCGACCTCCACCGGTCGGCGGTGAAGGAGGGCGCGCTGCCGCAGGCCACCAAGGAGCTGATGGCGGTCGCCATCGCCATCAGCACCCAGTGCGACGACTGCATCACGCTGCACATGCACGATGCGCTGCGCGCCGGAGCGTCCCCGGAGATGGTCCACGAGACCATCGGTGTGGCACTCCTGATGGGCGGTGGGCCGGCATCCACCTACGCCACCCACGCCCTGCGTGCGCTCGAGCAGTTCAGCGCGTAGATCGACAGGGGCGATCCGTGCATCCCGAACCCTGGCTGGTCGATTACGACGCAACGGTGGGGTCATTCTCCTGGGACGACGCATGGTCGGCGCTGCGCCCGGACGGAGCGACCGGCCGGCCCGGCAGCGTGAACATCGCCGACCTCGCCGTCGACCGACACGTGCGAGCGGGCCACGGTGACCGGGTGGCCCTGCGGTTCATCGGCCGTGAGCGTGGCGACGTCGACGACCCACTCGACGTGACCTACGCCCTGCTCGCTCGACGCACGACCCGGTTCGCGGACGCCATGCGACGTCACGGCTTCGCTGTCGGGACCGGCGTGGCCACGCTCGCTGGGCGCATCCCCGAGCTGTACACGACTGCACTCGGCACCCTGAAGGCACAGGGCACCTTCACCCCGCTGTTCTCGGCGTTCGGACCGGACCCGATCGCGCAGCGCATGGACATCGGTCGCATCAAGATCCTCGTGACGACGCCACTGCTCTACCGCCGCAAGGTGGCACCGATCCTCGACCGGCTGCCACACCTGCAGCTGGTCCTGGTGTGCGGCAGCAACGAGGACGAGATCGGGTCCGGCCGCGCCGACGGCCACCAGGCGCAGGTGATGTCCTTCGGTGCGTTCCTCACCGAGGGCAGCGACACCTTCCAGCCGGCCGCGACCGACCCCGAGACGCCGGCACTGGTGCACTTCACCAGCGGCACGACCGGCCAACCGAAGGGCGCCGTCCACGTTCACGCCGCGGTCGTGACCCATCATGTGACCGGCCGGCTGGTGCTCGACCTCCACGAGGGCGACACGTTCTGGTGCACCGCCGATCCCGGGTGGGTGACCGGCACGTCGTACGGCATCATTGCGCCACTCACCAACGGCGTCACCAGCATCGTCGACGAGGCCGAGTTCGATGCCGAGCGCTGGTACCAGATCCTCGACCGCCACTCGGTCGACGTCTTCTACACCGCGCCGACGGCCATTCGCATGCTGCAGCGCGCCGGCGCGGAGGTCGCATCCGAACGCGACCTGTCGCAGCTACGGCTGGTGGCGAGCGTCGGCGAGCCCCTCGACGCCGAGGCGGTGCACTGGTGCGAGCAGACCTTCGGGGTTCCGGTGATCGACACCTGGTGGCAGACCGAGACCGGCGGCATCATGATCTCGAACCACCGGTCACAGCCGGTCCGTGCCGGATCGATGGGACGTCCACTGCCCGGCATCGAGGCCACACTCCTCGACCGCGACGCCGACGGCAACGTGGTGACCGATGCCGACGGCGCACCGGTACAGGTGACCGACCCCGAACGCTCCGGCGAGCTGTCACTGCGGGCCGGATGGCCCTCGATGTTCCGGGGCTACCTCGACCAGGAGGAGCGGTATCGCCGCTCGTTCGTCGGCGACTGGTACCGCACCGGTGACCTGGCGCGTCGCGATGCCGACGGCTACTACTGGTTCGTCGGCCGCGGCGATGACGTCATCAAGACCTCTGGCCACCTGATCGGGCCGTTCGAGGTGGAGTCGGCGCTCAACGAACATCCGGCGGTCGCCGAGACCGGCGTGATCGGCAAGCCCGATCCAACGGCGGGCGCGATCGTGAAGGCGTTCGTCGTCCTCAACCGTGGCCACGAGCCGACCGAGCAGCTGCAACGGCAACTGCTCGGGCACGCCCGGGCACGGTTGGGCGCCGCGGTGGCGCCGCGCGAGATCGAATTCGTCGACGACCTCCCACACACCCGCAGCGGCAAGATCATGCGGCGCGTGCTCAAGGCACGTGAGCTCGGCCAGGACGAGGGCGACACCTCGACCCTCGAGACCCCACCGGAGCGCCGGGAGGCCCGGACATGACCACCGACCGGATCCCCGCAGCAAACATCTCCGGCGACCACGATCTGCACCGGCGGCTGCTCGGCGACATGATCCGCATCAGGGTGTTCGAGGAGCGGTGCGCCGAACTGTACGGCGAGACGAAGATCCGTGGATTCCTGCATCTCTACATCGGCGAGGAGGCGGTGGCCTCGGGGGTGATGAGTTGCCTGCAACCCGACGACGCCGTTCTCGCCACCTATCGCGAACACGGCCACGCGCTGCTGCGGGGCGTCTCGGCGGACTCGATCATGAGCGAGATGTTCGGCAAGGCGACCGGGTGCTCGGGCGGCCGCGGCGGGTCGATGCATCTCTTCGATGCGGCGACACGATTCTTCGGCGGGAACGCGATCGTCGGCGGCCATCTCCCCTTGGCCGTCGGGTTGGGGCTCGCCGACCAGATGCTCGGGCGCGTCGGACCGGTCACCGTCTGCTTCTTCGGCGAGGGGGCGATGGCCGAAGGCGAGTTCCACGAGGCGATGAACCTGGCAGCACTGTGGAACGTGCCGGTGCTGTTCTGCTGTGAGAACAACCGCTACGCGATGGGGACGTCGCTGGCGTCGAGCGAGTCCCAGATCGACCTCGCGCTCAAGGCCGCCAGCTACGCGATGCCCGCATGGAGCGTCGACGGCATGGACGTGATGGAGGTCCACAAGGCGACGTCGAAGGCGTTGTCGGCGATCCGGCCGGGCGGCGGCCCGATGTTCATCGAGTTCCAGACCTACCGGTTCCGGGCCCACTCGATGTTCGATCCCGACCTGTACCGCGACCCAGCCGAAGTCGAACGTTGGAAGGAACGCGATCCGATCACCACGTTCTCCCGGCGACTGATTTCCGAGGGCACGACCAGCGGGGACGATGTCGAGGCGATGTGGGCCGCGGCGCGCGACGAGACCGAGGCCGCGGTGGCTGCCGCGGACGCTGCCCCGGAGGAATCGGTCGACACGCTGATGGACCACGTCACCCGCCCCACCGACTCGTCCACGGTTCACCGCGAGGCTCCGCAGCCCGACGACGAACCCCACGCGCAGGCCAACGAAGATCCCGACGAGGAGTTGGACGAGGTGTGGCCATGAGTGCGCCGGTCGACACGACGTACCGCGAGGCGATGCGCGAGGCGCTGCGCGAGGCCCTGGCGACCGACGATCGGGTGTTCATCATGGGCGAGGACGTCGCCGACTACGGCGGCACCTACGCCGTCACCAAAGGGCTGTACGAGGAGTTCGGACGCGACCGCGTCCGCAACACGCCGCTGTCGGAGTCCGGGTTCGTCGGCGCCGGCATCGGTGCGGCGCTCGGCGGTCTCCGTCCGATCGTCGAGATCATGACGGTCAACTTCAGCCTGCTCGCACTCGATCAGCTGGTCAACACCGCAGCCGCTCTGCTGCACATGTCCGGTGGGCAGTTCAACGTGCCGCTGGTGGTTCGCACGACCACCGGCGCCGGCCGCCAGCTGGCCGCACAGCACTCGCACAGCCTCGAAGGCTGGTTCGCCCACGTCCCCGGCCTCAAGGTGATCGCGCCGTCGACTCCGGCCGATGCCCGCTGGATGTTGCCCACGGCGCTCGCCGACCCGAACCCGGTGATCATCTTCGAGCACTCCGGCCTGTACAACGACCGCGGGCCCGTGGATCCCGACGGCGGCCCGGTCGACATCGACCGCGCCGTCATCCGCCGCCCCGGTGACGACCTGACCGTCGTGGCGTGGGCGGGCATGGTGCCGAAGGCGCTCGAGGCCGCCGATCGGCTCGCGCACGCCGGCACCTCGGTGGAGGTGATCGACCTGCGCTCGCTGCGGCCGATCGATCTGCCGACGCTCATCACGTCGGTGCAGCGCACCAACCGCGCCCTCGTCGTCGAGGAGGGATGGCGGACCGGCGGCCTCAGCGCGGAGCTCGCGGCGGCGATCACCGAGACGTGTTTCTGGACGCTCGACGCTCCCGTCGGCCGCCTCGCCGGCCTCGAGGTGCCCACCCCGTACGCCAAGCACCTCGAGACGGCAGCGATCCCGCAGGTGGCCGACATCGTGGCTGCGGCGCAGAACATCTGCGGCGGCGCGTCGTGACCGACCACGATGGATCATTCGAGTACGCCATGCCGTCGCTCGGGGCGGACATGGACGAGGGTCGTGTGATCGAATGGCGCGTCGAGCCAGGCGACACCGTGCACCGTGGGGATCTGATCGCCACGGTCGAGACCGAGAAGTCCGACATCGACATCGAGATCTGGCACGACGGCATCATCGAGGAGTTCCTCGTCGACGTGGGCCAGCTGGTCGACGTCGGCACCCCCATCGCCCGGCTCCGCTCCGTCGACGGCGCCGACCCACCGACGCCGGCCGCCTCGCCGCCGACCGCGCCGGCATCGGGCACCGCACCCAGCCCATCTCCGACAGCGTCCGCCGATGTGGCGCCCAGCGCAACACCGGCGCGCCATGTCGGTGTCGATGCATCGCCGGGCGCTGCGCCAACCGACCTCGGAGGCGGGCGCGTGCCTGCGTCACCCCTCGCACGACGACTCGCTGCCGAGCGCGGTCTCGACCTCGGCGAGATCCACGGAAGCGGGCCGGGCGGCGCCGTGATCGAGGCCGACGTCATCGCCGCACCGAGCGCCGGAGCCGCCCCGGCCGAGCCGCACGCCGATGCGTCACCACGACGGTCGCAGGACACGATGCGTGCGTTGATCGCGGAGCGGATGGCCACCTCGAACCGCGAGATCCCGCACTACTACCTGTCGCGTGAACTCGACGTGGGTGCGCTCGAGTCGTGGCTGGCCGGCGACAACGCCGATCGACCGATCGCCGAGCGGATCCTGCCTGCCGCATGCTTCATCCGAGCCGTCGCCCTGGCAGCGGCACGCCACCGGGAACTCAACGGCTTCTGGATCGACGGCCATCTCGAGCCGGCGGACTCCGTCAACGTCGCCACGGCGATCTCGCTGCGCCGTGGCGGTCTGGTCACCCCACGGATCGAGCGCGCAGACGAACGCTCGCTGGTCGAGGTGATGACCGCCCTCACCGAACTCGTCACCGCAGCGCGCACCGGCCGGCTCAGGGCCAGCTGGATGACGGGCGCGACGATCACGATCACCCATCTCGGCGACACCGGCGCCGACCTCGTCCACGGCGTCATCTCGCCGCCGCAGGTCGCCCTCGTCGGCTTCGGTCGATCGCGACCCCGACCCTGGGTCGTCGACGACGCCGTCGTGGTGCGACCCGTCGTCACCAGCACGCTGGCCGCCGACCACCGCGCCACCGACGGCGCGATCGGCAGCCGTTTCCTCGCCACACTCGCCGACCTCATCGACCGACCGGAGGACCTCCTGTGACCGACCACGACGACACCGAACCGGGCACGCCCGCCACCGACCAGCGCGTCACGCACGAGCAGGTCGATCTGGAGACCATGATCCTGTCGGCGATCGCCGACGTCGCCCCGGAGCTGGAACCCGAGCTGGCGGATCTCGACCACGACGTCGACTTCTGGACGGAGCTCCAGCTCGACTCGATGGACCACCTCTCCGTCATGACCCGGCTCTCCGAACAGACCGGCATCGACATCGCCGAACGCGACTATCCGCATCTCACGACGGTCTCCTCGCTCCGCGACTTCCTCGCCGCGCGCGGCGCCGGGCAACACCGCTGAGCGATGAGCGAAGAGCCCGTATCAGGGCGCTTCGCTCACCACCGGCCGCCAGCACCCCAGGGGCGATGAGCGAAAAGCCCGTATCAGGGCGGTTGGCTCATCGCCGGTGGGGTCGTGACGGGTCCGTGATCGAGACGTCGGCCCGGTTCGGCTACTTCTGTGTTCGCGATCTGGCGGCGGGGCCGAGGAGCGCCAGCACCTGGGCGACGGCATCGGCAGGATCCGCCTCCACGGCGAAGCAGCCGGACGCGATCGTCACGTCGCCGTCGCCGTCGCCGTCGCCGTCGGACACGTGGTGACGGACCAGTACCGGCGTGCCCGGGGAGCGGTCACGATGGGCTTGCACCAGCTGGGCGCTGCGCTCGTCGTCGGGATCGAGCAGCACGACGATCGCATCGGCGTCATCGGCAAGTGGACACCGCCCACCGTCCAGCACCGGACACCCGTGGTCGCCCCGCACAGCGGGCCCCGCACACATCGCCGTCGCCAGACCAGCGGCCTCGGCAGCGCGCTCGCCCGACCAGCGTCGCCCCGCCACTTCGACGAGCACGTGCGGTCGGCGCTCACCGGACGGCCACGTCGGGACCGCTGCGGTGGTGCCGATGCTCAGACGTACGACGCCGTCGTCGTGACCCATCGCCACCGGATGGCGACGGTTGAGCAACGACAGCATCGGACCGTTCTCGAGCAGTACTTCAGCTTGGAGATTCGCGAGGCCCGCCGCAGCGGCATGGCGCACAAGGATGTCCAGCAGGTACGGCCCGAGCCAACCACGCCAGTCCGGCGCCACGGTGACCGCCAGATCACCATCGCCGTCGCGGCGCATCGCATACCCCGCTTCACCCGCGACCTCGTCGGGCCGACCGTCGCGGTGGACGACGGCGATCACACCGAAGCCGCCACGCGACCCGATGTCGGCCCACTCACGGCACCAGGCGAGGTGCGGTCGGAAGGCGCCGAAGAACCGGCGATGGCGGTCACCGGCCGACAGCGTCTCGTAGAGCGCGCAGATCCGTTCGGCATCGTCGGTCGACGTCCGACGGACCTCCATCTCGGAACCGTCGGCCAGATCGATGATCTCGGGAAGGGGGTCCGGATCCATCACCCTCATTCTGACGTGTTCCGAGACGAAACGGTACCGATTCCTACCCCTCGGGGTATCATGGCCCCATGACGTTCTCCCGTGGTCTCGTCGCTTCCCTCGCCGGATTGAGCCTGCTGATGGTGTCGTGTGGCGGCGACGAACCGGCTGCCGAACCCGCTGCCGACCTCGCCACCGGGGCCCCGTCAGCGACGACCTCGGGGATCTCGGGAATCTCGACGATCTCGGCCACCGATGCCGCAACGATCACCGACGACCCGCCGGAGGGTCTCGTGGTCCTCGACGTTCGCACGCCCGAGGAGTTCGCCGAAGGGCACCTCGACGGCGCCGTGCTGGTCGACTTCTACGACCCCGACTTCGCCGAACAACTGGCGGCGCTCGACCCCGATGTGCCGTACCTCGTGTACTGCCGGTCGGGGAACCGCAGTGGTCAGGCGCTCGGAGTCATGGAGCAGCTCGGCTTCACGTCAGTCGCCGATGTCAACGGCGGCATCATCGCCTGGGCGGGCGCCGGCCTCCCCGTCGCCACCGGCTGACGACGCTGCCCCGGACGCGGCCGCAGCAGCCGACGCCGTCGTGCGATGCCGCCCGAGGACGTGGGTGAACTCGGCGCCCACCAGCACGATCTGGGCCACGTAGTAGATCCACAGCAGGACGAGGAACAGGCCGCCGGTGACACCGGCCAGCGAGGACGCTCCGTACCGTCGCAGGTAGGCACCGACGAGAGCGGTGCCCGCCGCCATGAGGAGGGCAGTGACGACGGAGCCGACCAGTACCGGCAGCCATGACTCGCGCACGTCGGGGAGATAGCGGAACAGCAGCGCGACGACACCGGCGGTGAGCGCCCAGGACGCGGCCAGACCGATCACCTCCTGCAACGACTCGACGACGGCGACGTCCGGCACGACCTGGTTCAGCAAGCCCGTCACCGCGTTGAGCGCGAACGACAGGATCAGCACGGCGCCCGTACCGGCAACCACGACGAAGGCGACCAGGCGCCGCATCACCGTGTGGCGGATGCCCGAGCGAACCGGCCGCTCCCAGATCGTGTTCAACGCGTCCTGCAGTGCGAGCACCAGCACCGACGCCGTGAGGAACAGCGAGGCCGCACCGACGAGGCCCAGGCTGGCGAGGCGGCCCGTGCCGTCGAGCGCATCGGCCGCCGCAAGTGCTACGGCGTCGGCGTCGACGCCGAACAGCGCTGACAACTGGTCGGCGAGGTACGACTGCACGTCCGCCTGCGAGACCACCGATCCGGCGACCGCGAGGGCCACGGCGAGCATGGGCACGAGGGCGAACAAGCCGTAGTAGGCGACCCCGGCTCCGAGGCGGATGGTCCGATGATTGCGCCACTGCTCGTACGTCTCGTGGCCGAGATGCCAGGCGGTGCGCGCCGGACGACGGACCCGGTCGACGTACACCCTGGCGATGCTACGGCGAGCCGATGCGCGTGTGGGTGCTCAGACCGGGGCGATCAGCGACGGCCCGGCGAACTCGAGCCAGGCGCCGTATCCGCCGACCAGATCCGACACGTCGCCGAATCCTGCTCGCCGCAGCACGCTGGCCGCCACCGACGAGCGGTACCCGCCGGCGCAGTACACGACGGTGGGCGCATCCGGATCGAGTTCGGCGAGGCGTTCGGGGAGTTGTCCGACGGGCATCTCGACCGACCCGGCGATGCCGCCGATCGCGATCTCGCCGGGATTGCGGATGTCGACGATCTGGAGCCCGGCGATCTCGGCGCGGCGGCGCTCGAACTCGGGGACCGTCAACCGCGACGCCCGAGCGGTCAGCTCCGGATGATCGGCCATCACGGCCAGCGGTTCGGCCAGATGGCCGACGACGCGGTCGAATCCGATGCGGCCGAGCCGGTTGCGTGCCTCGATCTCGAAGCCGACGTCGGCGACCAGGACGATGTCGGCGTCACTGGGCACCACCGAGCCGGCGAACTCGGCGTAGCGTCCGTCGAGCCCGACATTGATCGAGCCGACCAGGTGTCCTCGGGCGAACTCCTCCGGGGAGCGCCCGTCGAGCAGGATCGCACCGCCGTCGAGGAGGCGTCGTGCGGTGTCGAGATCCAACGCCTCGAGCGGGGCGTTCTCGTCGAGGAGCGGACGATCCTTGCGGTTCAACACCGCGTCGTACACGAAGTACGACGGCGCAGGCGGCTGCCCCTCGGTGACCAGCGACACGAAGGACTCGCGGTCCGGAGCCACGAGGGCGTAGTTGTTGATCCGCTGATCCCCGATCGTCGACCAGGTCTCCGTCGACAGGTTCTTGCCACACGCCGAGCCGGCGCCGTGGGCGGGATACACGCGGGTTGCATCGGGCAGGGTGAGGAGTTGGCCGTGCAGACTGTCGTAGAGCTTGTCGGCGAGCTCGTCGCGGGTATAGCCGAGCGAGGCGAGCAGGTCGGGTCGACCGACGTCACCGATGAACAGGGCGTCTCCGGTCAGCACGCCGTAGGGGACTTCGTCGTCGGCATGCTCCCAGACGACGATGCTGATCGACTCGGGCGTGTGTCCCGGCGTGTGCCGGATCTCGAGCTGGACGTCACCGAGCGAGATGCGCTCACCATCGGCGAGTTTGCGGGACGGGAACTCGGTTTCGGCGACGGAGGAGAACCCGATCTCGGCGTCGGTGGCGGCGGCGAGCTCGAGGTGTCCCGACAGGAAGTCGGCATGGAAGTGGGTCTCGATGACCAATTCGATCGTGAGGCCCTCCGCTGCCGCATCGCGCACGTACTCGTCGGTGTCGCGGCGCGGGTCCACCACGACGGCGCGACCAGTGGTCTCGTCGCCGATCAGGTACGAGGCCTGCGACAGACACTCGAGGTAGTACTGCGTGAACTTCATGCTGTGTGCACCTTTCGCCGTGGTGGCCGACATCACTCATGCCGGCCGTCGTGCGGTGTCCAACATACCCCACGGGGTACGTATTCCCTGAGCGTTCCCACCGGCCAGAGTACGGTGTCCGGGATGCAGCGTCGAACCACCAGATCTGCCGCGTGGACGGCGGCAGTCGCCGCGACGAGCGCACTGCTCGCCGGATGCTTCACGGTGGAGGCCACGTTCACGATCAGTGAGGACGCCACGGCCGAGGTCGACTACCTCGTGCTGATCGACACCGAGCAGTTGCAGGAGTTCGCCGGCCTGCTCGGCGAGGACGCCGGTGCGCTCGACGAACTCTCCGGTGACGCCCTGCTCGAGGAACTGACAGGCGGCGACGATCCGTGCGGCGACCTCACGGCGGAACTCACCGGCTACGACGTCAGCACCCGTCAGATCGACGAGAGCGGCGAGGTCGGAGTCGGCTGCACCGTGTCGGGCGTCCCGATCGCCGAACTCAACTCGCTCGGCGACGACACGTCGTCGTTCTCCATCGAGCAGGACGAGCAGGGAACGCGGTTCGACGCAGTGCTGGAAGGTGTTGACGAGCTCACCGGCGATCAGTCCGACGCCGAGATGGCCACCGAGATGCTCGGCGTCAGCCTCGACGACCTCTTCACGATCAGGTTCGTCGTCACCGCGCCCGGCAGTCTGGGACAGAACAACGCCACGTCGACCGACGGCGCGACGGCGACCTGGGATGTGAAGCCTGACGCCGATTTCGTCACCGACGGCAACGCCACGATGACGGCCGAATGGACGCCCGGCGGCGGAGACGACAGCTCGTCGGTCTGGATCGTCGTGGCGATCATCGCAGCGATCGCCGCCATCGTCGCATTGGCGGTCGTGCTGGCCAAGCGTTCGAAGGGTCCCACCCCGCCGGCGGGTGACACCGGCACCGAGTCGGACTCCGCGGCGGCGCCGCCCGGCACACCACCGCCGGCTCCCGGCGCTGCACCTCCGGCACCTCCGGCACCTCCCGCACCGTCCGGAGCCACCGCTCCCCCGCCGCCTCCGACCACGACGGAGCCGCCACCGCCACCATCGGCAACTCCGCCGCCACCGCCGCCATCGGCGACTCCGCCGCCACCACCGCCACCGTCGACGCCGCCGAGTCCCCCGCCACGCACTTCGCCACCGCCGCCACCTCCACCGCCGCCGTCCTGACCCGGTCGGCGCCGACCGCGGGTCAGTCGCCGAGTGGCACCATGGCGCCGAGAAGATCGCCGACCACGTGCTGGCGCTCGACACGGTGACGCATCGGACGGTCGGTCACGATGTCGTAGCGGTTGCGTCGTCCCTCGCGATGCCGGGTGAGACAGCCGGCGGCCACGAGATCCTTCACGATGCCCTGGACCGCACGTTCGGTGATGCCGACCTGGTCGGCGAGGTCGCGCAGGCGGAGCTGGGGATCGCGGGCGAGACAGATCAACACGTGGCTGTGGTTGGTCAGGAACGTCCAGCTGCCCTCGTCGAGGGCCGGGGCCGACGGTGCTTCGACGACGTCGGTTCGTGGAGTCATGTCCGCAGGCTACGAAGCTCGTCTCCGGAACTCAACTTCCGTTGATTCGTCGTGGGTGTCGGCGAGTGTGTGTGGCAGGCTCTCGGAGTGCCCACGCCGAACTACGAGCAGCTTTTCGAGAACAACCGCCGGTGGGTCGCGGACGAATTGGCGGACGATCCCGAGCACTTCGAACGTCTCGCCGCCGGACAGCATCCCAAGTACCTGTTCATCGGGTGTTCGGACAGCCGAGTGAACGCCAACGAGATGGTCGGCACCGGTAGCGGCGAGATGTTCATCCACCGCAACATCGCCAACCTCGTCGTCCACACCGACATGAACCTGATGTCCGTGCTGCAGTTCGCAGTCGAGGTGCTCGGCGTCGAGCACGTGATCGTGTGCGGTCACTACGGCTGCGGAGGTGTCGCCGCAGCCGTCGACGGCTCGTACCACGGGTTGATCGACAAGTGGCTCCGCACGATCAAGGACGTGTACCGCATCTACCACCACGAACTCGACGCCATCGACGACGCGGATCTGCGCCACCAACGCCTCGTCGAGCTGAACGTCCGCGAGCAGGTCTACCGGTTGTGCTCGACGTCGTTCGTCCAACGCCGGTGGGGCAACGACATGGGCAGCCACGTGCACGGTTGGGCCTACGATCTTCGTCACGGGTTGCTCAAGGACCTGAAGATCGACCCGGCCGACGAGCCGGCCCGGCGTATCTACGAACTCGACAACCTCTGATCGACCGCACGGTGTGCGCCCGGCGAGCGATGCCCGGCCACGAACGCGTGAACCAATGGGTGCACCACGAAACCATTCGTTCACGCGGTGGCCTACGGTGAGGCGATGACGGTCGATTCGATTCCGGTCGCCACCACGCCGCCAGGCGGGTGGAGCGGGAAGTTCCCCGAGCCCGTCTTGGTCGGATGCATCGACCCGATCGTCGACGGTGCACCCGACATGCGTGGGATGTGGCAGGTCGTCGAGGTGCTCGTCGACGGCCAACCGATCCTCGAGCACCCGGTGCTGGGTGCGTTCCAGCGCATCGAGCAGTGTGCCGACCGGGTGACGATCACCGCCGGCGGGATCGTCCACGACATGCGATGCGACGGCACGGAGGAGCACGGCGTCAACGACGTGGCCGAGTTCGACAAGCAGACGCCGATCACGGTGGTAGCCACGTTCGAGGACGGCGTCCACGTGCTGCGACCGGTCGGGATCCCGATCGAGGTCACCCGCTGGCGTGAGGGCGACGACCTGATGTGGCAGTACGTCGGGTTCACGTGTCGACTGGCCCGCCTCGGCCCTCCCGAGACTCAACCGCGCTGACTACGGTCATGACATGACCGACACGGGCGCCGACATCGACCTCGACCTGAACGCCGGGCCGCCGCTCGACGACCCGATCCAGGACTCGCTGTACCGGCGGATGCGCACGATGCATTCGCTGTACTACCAGGCCGTCGACACGATGGGCCTCGAGCACGTCAACCACTTCGAACGCGACGGCGTCCTGCCGATCGCCTTCTCGCTGTTCCACTACGTCAACGTGCATGACGGCTCGTTCATGATGATCACCGGCGAGGCGCCGATCTGGAACGACGAGTGGCAGGAACGGGTGCAGCTGACGATCGCCGACCACGGCAAGCACAAGACCGTCGACGAGATGATCGCGCAGCGGATCGGCGACTACGACGCCTACAAGGACTACCAACGGGCGGTGTTCGAACGAACGGAGCGGCATCTGCGCACGATGGATCCGGCCGACTTCACGCGGGTCGTGATCGCCAAGCCGTACCCGCCGATGATCGCCACCACCTACAGCGCCCGCTGCGCCGGTCCGCAGGGCATCACGGTGCTCGATGCGTTCGAGTGCTGGCTCTACCAGCACGGCCTGCGCCACATGGGCGAGATCGAACTCGCCCGCGGTCTGGTCGGCCTCGGCGGCATGACCTCCTGACGGGTGAACCGGTGACCGGGCCGATCTCCTGACGGGATCACCTCGCGAGGGGGTGATCGCCCCGCCCGGCGGTGCACTTCGCAGGCGGGGAAGTCAGGCCGGGAAGCCGGGGACGCCGTCGTCGAGCTGGACGCCGGCACTGTTGAGGAAACCCGACACGAGCCGGTAGAAGCCGGCGACGACGAGCAGTTCGATGAGCTCGGCGTCGGACCATCGCGCGGCGAGCGACGACCACCTCTCGTCGCTGACGCAGTCGTCGGCGGCGAGGTCGTCGGCGAGCGCGATCAGCGCCCGGTCGTCGGCGTTCCACGGGTGGTCATCTGCGGGCTTCGTCAGCGCTGCGATCTCGTCGTCGGTGAGCCCGCACCGCTTGCCGATGACGGTGTGCTGGCCGAATTCGTAGACGGCGCGTGCGTTCCAGCCGACGCGCAGAATCACGAGTTCACGTTCGCGCTCGGGCAGGAGGCCCTTGTTGAGGATGAAGCCGCCGAGCAGGTTGAACCGTTTGAGCAGCTTCGGGTGATGGCCGAGCACTCCGAAGATGTTGAGCGGACGTCCGTCGCGCGTCAGCGCGCCGGCGAGCGTGTCTCGCAGTTCGTCGTCGGTGACGTCGTCGAGATCGATCGGTTCGATCCGTGGTTCCGTCGGTCGTTCGGTCATCGTTGCCCCCAGAATCGTGGCTCGGGATTGCACCAGCGGACGGACCCCTGCGGCAATTGCTCAGCGGTGGGCATGCGTGCCCGGGTCCCAGCCTTGCGCGGTGAGGTGCTCGCGGTCGAAGCCGAGCGACTCGCCCTCGAGGTCGGTGGTCATCGGGGGTTCCATCGGTCGAGCGAGCCGAACAGCGTGATCACCCGCGCGGTGCTCCAGCTGTTACGCCAGGGGTCAGACCCCCGGCGTAACACGTTGTCACGGCGACACGGGCTCCATGCGCGTGACCTCGTCGGCCACGGTCAGCCGCGGATCGGGCGGGGGTCACCGATGCGCACGACCCGGTTGGTCATCGTGCCGATGCCGTCGATGGTGGTGGTGATCACGTCGCCGTCCGCAAGGAACTTGCCCTGGGCGGCGCCGACGCCCTCAGGGGTGCCGGTGAAGATGATGTCGCCGGTGACCAGCGTGGTGATCGACGACAGGAAGCTGACGAGCGTCGGAACGTCGAAGATCAGGTCGGCGGTGTTGCCGTCCTGACGGACCTCGCCGTTGACGGCACAGACGACGCGAAGGGCGTCGCGATCGACGAGTTCGTCGGTCGAGACGACGACCGGGCCGATGGGACCGAACGTGTCGAACGACTTCCCGAGATTGAAGTGCGGGGGCGTCGCAGCGAACTGCACCGGGCGGTCGGAAATGTCCTGCCCGACGGTGACGCCGACCACATGGTTCCACGCATCGTCGATCGTGATGTCGCGGCCGCCCTCGCCGATCACGACGACGAGCTCGCCCTCGTAGTCGCATCCGCCACTGCGGATCTCGACGTCGGCCGTGGGGCCGACGAGACACGACGGGAACTTGGTGAACACGAGCGGGCTGTCGGGTGCTTCGCGTCCGCCCTCGGCGGCATGGGCGGCATAGTTGAGGCCGATACCGAACGACTTCTGCGGCCGCGGGACCGGCGGGCCGAGCACGACGTCGACGAGCAGGCCGGTGACCGACGCCTCGTCGAGCGTTGCCGACAGCTCGGAGAGCAGGTCCGGTCGGGCGAGCACCTCCATCGGATCGGAGCCGAGCGCGCCGGACGAATGCGTGGCGACGTCGGTGTAGGAGTCGCCTCGGACGAGCGCCGCCCGTCCGTTGACGTTCGCGAGTCGAAATCCCATTCGTGCTCCTTCTGTTCGGTTCAGGTGAATGTGGCGATGAGTTCGGCCGGGTCGGCGGGCTCGAGGAACTCGAGCGGTGGCGGCGGACCAGGGAGTACAGACACTCGCGACCGCGCCACTCCTTGGGACGGTACTCGTCGACGACGAAGGTCGGTCATCTCGGCCAAGGCGTGGACCGCGAAGTGAAAGAACGCCGTGCGCTTTCCAGCAGTGGCCGTTACGCCGGGGGTCTGACCCCTGGCGTCACGCTCGTAGGCTCGATGCATGGCTGTCGCACTCGACGACTCGTTCGCCCGCGAACTGGTCGGGCTGCACCGGCCGTGGCAGCCCGAACCGGTGGCGGACCCGTCGCTGGTGATCCTCAACGACGAACTGGCGAGCGAGCTCGGCCTCGATGTCGAGGCGTTGCGCTCCCCTGCCGGCGTGGCGATCCTCGCCGGCAACGGTGCGCCTGCCGGCGTCACCACCGTGGCCCAGGCCTACGCCGGCCATCAGTTCGGCGGCTACTCGCCACGGCTCGGCGACGGACGGGCGTTGCTGCTCGGCGAGATCGTGGCCGCCGACGGTTCACGACTCGATCTCCACCTCAAGGGCTCGGGCCGCACGCCGTTCGCGCGCGGCGGCGACGGACGCGCCGCGGTCGGGCCGATGCTGCGCGAGTACGTGATCGGCGAGGCGATGCACGCGCTCGGGATTCCGACCACCCGGGCGCTCGCCGTGGCGTCCACCGGCGAGACGATCCTGCGGGAGGTCGACGGCCGCGTCACCGACGTTCCCGGCGCGGTGCTCGCCCGAGTGGCGTCGAGCCACCTACGTGTCGGCACGTTCCAGTTCGCGTCGGCCACCGGTGACGCCGAACTGCTCCGGAGGCTCACCGACTATGCGATCGCCCGCCACGTGCCCTCGGCGGCCGACGCCGACGTGCCGGCGCTCGCGCTCTACGACCACGTCGTCGACGTGCAGGCGAGTCTGGTCGCGCAGTGGATGGCCGTCGGGTTCATCCACGGCGTGATGAACACCGACAACACGACGATCTCGGGCGAGACGATCGACTACGGACCGTGTGCGTTCCTGGAGGCATACGACCCGGCGACGGTGTTCAGCTCGATCGACCACGGCGGGCGATATGCGTACGGCAACCAACCGGCGATCATGACGTGGAACCTGGCGCGGCTCGCCGAGGCGATGCTCCCGTTGTTCGACGAGGACGGCGACCGTGCCGTCGAGTTGGCCACCGAGGTGCTCCAGAGCTTCCCCGAACGCTTCCAGAACGCATGGTCGACTGCGATGCACACGAAGCTGGGACTGGTCGCCGGCGACCCCGACGGCGATGTACTCGTCGCCGACCTCCTGGCGCTGATGCACGAGCAACGTGTCGACTACACCTCGTGCCTGCGGTCGCTGTCGGCGGCGGTGCGTGGCGATGCAACGCCGGCGCGCTCGTTGTTCAACGAGCCGGAGACGTTCGACGCCTGGAGCGCGCGGTGGACGGCACGGCTCGGCGACGATCGGGACGCGATCGCCGACGCGATGGACTCGGTCAATCCGGTCTACATCCCGCGCAATCACGTGGTCGAAGAGGTGCTGACCGCGGCGAGCTGGGGCGACGTCGGAGCGTTCGACGATCTGCTCGATGCCGTGACGCAACCGTTCGACGAACGCCCCGGCCTCGGCCGCTACGCCACACCGGCCCCGCCGGACCTCGTCGCCGGCTACCGGACCTTCTGCGGCACCTGAATGCGAGACCCCAACCACGTTTGTGCGCAGATTCGGGTGGGACGCCCCACCGGAACTGCAACACAAACGAAGTGTCACCTGGCGGACGGGGTGTCACGGTGGGGCTCGATCAGCGGGCCACGCGGAAGCCGATGTTGCCGGTAGCGCTGTCGGGGGTGTTTGCGCTGCGGGCGCCGACGCGGTACCGGTTGCAGTACGAGTCGTGGCACAGGTACGAGCCGCCCCGCATCACACGGTGCGTGCCGCCGGGTGGTCCGGCAGGGTCGATGCACGGTGAGCGCCGTTCGCTCTCTCGATACGTGTCCGCCGAGAACCAGTCGGCGCACCACTCCCACACGTTGCCCGACGTCTCGTACAGCCCGTGACCGTTCGCGGGGAACGACCGCACCGGCGCCGTCCCGACAAATCCGTCGGCTGCCGTGTTCGTGACGGGAAACTCACCCTGGAACACGTTCATGCGGTGTTCGCCTGCGGGCTCGCGGTCGTCGCCCCACGGGAACCGCTGCCGATCGAGACCGCCACGAGCGGCGTACTCCCACTCGGCCTCCGACGGCAGCCGAGTGCCGCTCCAGCGGCAGTAGGCAACGGCGTCGTCCCAGGTGACGTGCACGACGGGATGATCGAGCGCCTCCTCGAAGGCCGAGTGTGGTCCGACGGGGTGACGCCAGTCGGCACCCTCGACCTGTCGCCACCATGGTGCGGCAGCCACGCCCCGGGTCGGCGGGAAGTCGTCGGGCAGAAGCCCACCGAACACGAACGACCATCCGTCCGCCTCGGCCAGCGTGACGTATCCCGAGTCGTCGCAGAAGGCGGCGTAGTCCGCATTCGTCACCGTCGTCGGCGCGATGGCGAACGGCCGGAGTTGCACGAGATGCACCGGGCCCTCGCCGTCGGCGGGGTCGCCGTCACCGTCGGAGGCGCCCATCCAGAAGTCGCCACCGGCCAGCGCGACCAGCTCGACCACGGCCGAATCCGTCGATACCACGGGCGGGTGCGGGCGGCTCGCAGGCGAGTCGTTCGATGGGGAGCAGCAGGCGCTCATCGATGCCAGCTTGACACAGGTGTCGGAGAAAGTTGCTCGGTCGATCGTTCATCGCCGACCGACATTGGGAAGGATGTGCCACATGGACAGCAAAATCTCCGGCAGTGGCCACACTCCACGTTCGGTCGATTCGGTCGACGACGGCCCAGCCGTCGCGACCGGCGTCACGCCCGAACGTCTCGCGAACCTGAGGACGTGGAACCTCGGCCTGACGGTCCTGCACGCCGTGCAGGCGGTGTTGATCGTCGTGCTGTCGGGCGACTTCGTGATCCAGGTGGTGTCGACGTTCCCCGACGGACCGCCCGGGACCAGGGTCCCGACGGCCGAACCCCTCTTCGACGTGCGGATCGGCTTCGCCATCGGGCTCTTCCTCGCGCTCGCGGCCATCGACCACCTGGCGACCTCCACCGTGCTGCGCGGCGCCTACGAGAACGACCTGCGCAACGGCATCAACCGGTTCCGGTGGATCGAGTACTCGATCAGCGCAACGATCATGGTGCTGCTGATCGGGTTCTACAGCGGCATCACCAACATCACCGCCGTGGTCGCCGTCATCGGCGCCAACGTGGCGATGATCCTGTTCGGCTGGATCCAGGAGCGCATGAACCCGCCGGGTCGCACCGAGACGACCATGATGCCGTTCTGGTTCGGCACGATCGCCGGCATCGCTCCCTGGGTCGGGATCCTCATCCAGATCGTCGGTTCGCAGACCGTGCCCGGATTCGTCTACGGCATCGTGATCGTGCAGTTCGTGCTGTTCTTCAGCTTCGGCCTGAACCAGTGGCTCCAGTACCGGGGCATCGGCAAGTGGACCGATTACATCTACGGCGAGAAGGCGTACCTCGTGCTGAGTTTGGTGGCGAAGTCGCTCCTCGCCTGGCAGATCTACTTTCCGAGCCTCGACTGACCGCAGGCGCCGCCCGGGACCTCCGACGCACGGCTTGGCGGGCGGCGTCGCCCGGCAGTGACCGCTCGGGTTGATGAACGTACGATCCGGCGATGGTGATTCCCGACGTCGGAGAGAGTGCCCGGCTGGTCCGTGACGGCGAGGCCAGCGCACGAGAACTCGTCCAGCAGTCGCTCGACGCCGTGTCGGCGAGCCAGCCGGTACTCAACGCATTCGTGCACGTCGACGCCGCACGGGCACTGGCGGCGGCGGATGCCGTCGACCGAGCCCGCACAGCCGGGGAGAAGCTGGGTCCGCTCGCCGGGGTGCCCTTCGGCGTCAAGGATCTCGAGGACTGCATCGGCATGCCGACGCGGCGCGGTTCGCGCTGGTACGCCGACGCTCCCCCAGCGTCACGCGACGACATCCACGTCGCACGGTTCCGCGCCGCCGGCGCCATCCCGGTCGGCAAGACCGCGACACCGGAATTCGGAGCGTTCGGCTACACGGCCAGTCCGCTCACCGGGGTCACCCGCAACCCATGGGACCCGTCGCGGACGCCGGGCGGATCGAGCGGGGGGACGGCGGCCGCGGTTTCGGCCGGCTCGATTCCGTTCGGCACTGCGAGCGACGGCGGCGGATCGATCCGCGGTCCCGGCGCGTCCTGCGGCCTCCCGGGGTTGAAGCCGACCTACGGGCGGGTCCCGACGTTCGGTGTCACCCGACATGCGGGCAACGCCGTGAACTTCGCCCTCGCGACCACGGTCGCCGACACCGCCGTGCTCTTCGATGTCGCAGTCGGCCCTGACATGCGCGACCGCACGTCACTCCCGGCGCCCGGCATCTCGTACGTCGACGTGCTGGAGCGCCTCGATGTAGCCGGCCTGCGTGCCGTCTGGTCGCCCGATCTCGGCTTCGTCACGACGAACCCCGAGGTCGTCGCCCTCGCCGAGCGGGCTGCATCGACGCTCGTCGAGGCCGCGTCGATGACCGACACCGAATTCGATGTGCGGTTCGACGACTTCATCCGGATCTATGCGTTCATGGAGAGCGCCGACCAGTTCGTCGACGTCCCCGACGAATGGGACAGCCGAATCGACGAGCTCGACCCGCTCGTCGTCGGCGGCTGGCGGCGCAACCGTACGATCACCATGCCCGAGTTCGCCAAGGTCGAGAAGGCCCGACGGGGTCTGGAGTTGCAGGTCGCCGAGCTGTTCGACCACGTCGACGTGCTGTTGACGCCCACCAACCCGTGTGCGCCGTTCGCAGCGGAGGGCCCGATGCCGACCGAGATCGCCGGCCAACGGTGCCATGCGGGTACTGCGGCGCTCCTGACGATGTTCGCCAACGTCGTCAACCTGCCGTCGATCACGGTGCCCGCGGGCGTCACCGCCGACGGCCTCCCGGTCGGCATGATGATCACGACCGCCCGCCACCGCGAGGACCAGTGCCTGCGCCTGGCCCGCATCCTCGAGCTGGCCGCACCCTGGCCGCTGCACGCCCCCACCTGACCGCCATCCCGCGACGTTGCGCTCCGCTCCGCCCCGTTTGTGTTGCATGCTCGGTGGACCGCCCCACCCGAATCCGCACACAAACGTGAAGGCTGCCGACCGGTCTCGTTTGTGTTGCATTCTCGGTGGACCGCCCCACCCGAATCCGCATACAAACGTGAAGGCTTGCCGCCCTGCTCCGGCGGTCAGCCCGCCGGTTTGGCGTAGTCGACGGAGTACCAGCGTTCCGGGTGCAGCCGGATCAGGATGTCGTCGGGGCCGACGCTCGACGACGCGTAGCCGCGGCCAAGTTCCTCGCCGAGGTAGCGGATCGCCATCGGCTCGATCGCGGCTCGCGAGGCGTCCGCGTCGAGCTCCACGATGTCGATCGGCCCCTCGACGCTGACGTACTTGTACGGCAGCTCCTCCTGCTGCGCGCACAACGACGCCCGCCCGGCGGCTGCGGCGAGGCGCCCCTTCAGCGATGATGCACTGGTCAGCACCCCGACGTCGCCGGCCGGTTCGTAGGAGTACCAGACCGGCACGGCGAGTGGAGGACCGTCGGCTCGTTCGATCCCCAGCACCCCGACGTGCAGTCCGGCCAGGAACTGCTGGCGCTCCGATTCGGTCATCTTCTGGTCAGCCATGCCGAGCATCTTTCCAGACCCACGGTCTCTCCCCGACAGTGCGGCTGTGCTGGACTTGTGAGATGAGCGTCACCGATCGGCCCGCCCCGGACGTCGACCTGTACCGGGCGGTCGGCGCGACACCATCCCCTGATCTCCACCCGAACGGGGTCAACCACCTCGCGCTGTCGACCGCCGACATGAAGGCCCAGTTGACGTTCTTCGCAGAGGTGCTGGGCTGCCCCACCAGAGCGCTGTACTGGATGCACGGCGTCGCGAACACGTTCCACGGTTTCGTCGAGCTGGCGGGCGACAGCTACCTGGCGTTCGTGCAGGCGCCCGGAAACCCGACGGAACCGCAGTGGGGCGTCACCCACTCCGGCAATGCGGGCGATCCGGTCACCGCCGGCACGATGCAGCACCTCGCACTCAACGTCGACTCGATCGACGACGTGCTGACGATGCGCGACCGCATCCGCAGCCACGGCATCCAGGTGTTGGGACCGATCGACCACGGGATGATCCAATCGATCTACTTCGCCGGACCGGAAGGGCTCAGCCTCGAGGTGTGCACGGGCCGCGACATCGACGAGCGCCAGTGGATCGACCCGGAGGTGCAGGACCTGTGCGGCATTTCGGCCGACGAACTCGACCGGCTGACGAACCCGATCGGATTCGAGCGTCCCGACCAGCCCGTCGCACAGCCGCCCTACGACGACTCGAAGCCGAACATGCACTACCCGCCAGCGGTACGCGAAGCGATCATGGGAATGTCCGACGCCACCGTCTGGCACAAGCTCAGCGTCACCGACCCGCCGGTCCCCCTCCCCGACTGACCGTCGCTCGCCGCGACACGGCGTTACCCGGTGCCTGGCACCGCATGACCAGTCCCCCGGTCGAGGCGAGGGCCCTCACCTCAGACGTTGCGGAAGGTGATGCTGAGGCGGGGCCCGGCGTGGCGAACCTTGGGCACCGTGTGTTCCCAGTCGTGCTGGCAGGCTCCGCCCATCACGAACAGGTCGCCGTCGCCGAGACGCCACGCCAACGACGTCCCTCCACCGCGCGGACGCAGTCGCAGGGGCCGCGGGCAGCCGACACTGACGATGGCGACGATGGGGTCGGTGACGACATGGCGGTGGCGGTCGCCGTGCCAGGCGACCGAGTCGTCGCCGTGGCGGTACAGGTTGAAACCGATCGAGTCGAACTCCTCGCCGTAGCGGTCCGACAGCAGGGTGCGGATCCGGGCCAGGATCGGCATCGGTTCGAGATGTCCTGCGTCGACGTGCCACCACGACGACAACCGCGGTTCGTCGACGAGTCGGTCGAACATCTTGACGTCGGTGCGCTGGCGCAGCGGGAGCGAGCGCACGAGTTCATCGAACACGGCATCGGCGCCCTGGAGCCACCCTCGGGCGACGTCCACCCACGATCGATCGTCGAGCGCGATGCGCTCGACCCCGGCGAACGAGGTGTCGACCGCAGGATCGAGCAGTCCGAACAGCGAACCCTGGTGGGCGGCGAGTCCATCGGAGACGGCCATGCCCCCAGTCTACGAACTGATGTTCGATTCAGGCAACTGTCACGTCAGGCCCGGCACGGTGTGACAGTTCACTCGGCCCATGACTTGATCTTCTCGATCGTCTCCAGGGGGTCGGGGCCGTGGGGCATGACGTTGAGGTAGGTGACACCGACGTCCTTGAACACCTGAATGCGCTCGCGCACGTGGCCCTCATCGCCGATCAACGCGGACAGATCGATGTACTCGTCGGGCACGGCAGCGATCGCCTCGGCACGCTTGCCGGACAGGAACAGATCCTGGATCTCGGCCGCTTCCTGCTCCCAGCCGTAGCGCACGAAGAGGTCGTTGTAGAAGTTCTTCGACTTCGCCCCCATGCCACCCACGTAGAACCCGATCAGGCCGCGAGCGGCCTCTCGCGCTTCGTCGACGTGCGGTCCCGAACCCAGCGCGACGGTGCCGCCGGCGATGATCTCCAGCGGCGCCTTGTTCGGATCGCGCTTGGCGGTGCCGGCCGCGAGCGCATCCCCCCACACCTGCTGGAAACGGTCGGGCACGAAGTGGATCGTCTGCCAGATGTCGGCGATCTCGGCGGTGAGCTCGACGTTCTTCGGGCCGATCGTGGCGAGCGAGATCGAGATGTCCTTGGCCGGCGGTCGGTTCATGAACTTGATCGGCTTGCCGAGACCGGTGCCGCCCTCGGCGAGGGGCAGTTGGTAGGTGGCGCCGGCGTGTTCGACCTTCTCGCCGCTCCACACCTTGCGGCAGATCTCGATCGTGTCGCGGGTTCGGCCGATCGGCTTCTCGAACGGCACGCCGTGCCAGCCCTCGATCACCTGCGGCCCCGACGTGCCGAGACCCAGGATGAACCTCCCGTCCGACAGGGCGTCGAGCGTCGCCGCCGTCTGTGCGATCAGCGCCGGGCTGCGCGAGTACAGCGGGATGATGCCGGTCATCAGCTGCACCGTCGAGGTCTGACCGGCGAGATAGCCGAGGGTGGAGATCAGGTCGTAGCCGTAGATCTCCGCTCCCCAGATCAGGTCGACACCCGCTGATTCGAGATCTCGCGCCTGCTGCGCGAGCTTCTTGGGATCGCCGTTGAATCCGATGGTGGTGGAGATCTTCATCGCCCCTGCCTTTCGTCGAAGTGTCGACACGACCGTAGCGATCCCGCCGCTCCCGACGGCAGTCCGTCAGGCGAACGGACCGCCTGGCCGGAATGCGTGGTTGACGAACCGATCCCCCATCCGCCGGTAGCCGGCGCTGTTCGGGTGGAGCCCGTCGGGCAGGTCGCCGACATCGTCGGCACCGAACAACTCGTGGCCGTGCAGGTAGGAGATGTGGTCGTCGCCGGCCTGCGTGCGCTGCACAACCACGAGTTCGAGCAGCTCGCGGATGCGCGACAGCGTGAGAGCGCCCGGTGCGAGCGCGTCGGGTCGCTCGAACACGTCGAACGTCCCCTCGCCGTTCGGGAGCGTCGGGCCGGGGTGGTCTTCGGCGACGGGACAGACGATCGGGCTGATCACCAGGATCGGTGTGTCCGGATGGCCGTCGCGGATCGTGTCGAGCAGTCCGTGGACGGCGGGAACGAAGGCCCGCTCGCGCATCGTGTCGGCGTTGATCAGGTTGATGCCGACCTTCAGGCTGATCAGCTCGGCGGGGAGATCGCGAATCGTGCGGGCGGCGAACTGGTCGAGTTGGCACTGCCCGGCGAGTCCGAGGCTGTACAGGTCGACGCCGGCACGGCGGGCGGCGACGACCGGCCATGCGCCGGTGGGGTGGTCGGCCTCCATGCAGTGGCTGATCGAGCTGCCGTAGTGCACCCAGCGGCGGCGGTCCGACGTCGTCGGCGCTTCGATCGTGGCCTCGTTGTCGACGCGGAGCGTGCGCAGCATGCACGAGGCGTTCTGTGCGAGCCAGATCTCGACGCGCTTGGACCGTGCGGCCAACCCATCGAAGCGGATGATGCTCGGGTCGTTGTGCACGATCTCGAACTCGGTCGCCATGCGGTCGGGGAAACGGATCACGTCGGTTTGCGTCAGCGTCTCGCTGGCCGTCAACTCGCCGTCGACGACGAGATCGATCGTGGCGGTGTGGGGCGTGATGCCGGCGTACTCCAGTCGGGTGAACACCGCCTCCAGCTCGATGGACGTGGAGTCGGTGACGAATTCGAGCCGTCCGCCCGACGGCATCGACGACACGAACCCGACCGCCGGGTCGACCAACTGTGCGCGCGCCCACGCCGGCAGGCGTTCGGTGAGCCCACCGCGATCCATCGCCGCCAGTTCGCAGATCCCACCGAGCCGGACGGGGGCGTCGCCAGCGCTCAGATCGATCGAGTTCACGCGCCGGGCCGGGAACGTCCGGGGGCGACCGTGCGAGCGAGGATGCCGAGCGTGGCGCGCAGGCTCGCCTCGGAGATGATCGGGAACCGGTCGGCCATACCGGCGTACTGCTCGTGCAGGTCCGACCAGTCGTAGTACGAGGTGACCAGCGTCCCTCCATCGATCGGCTCGAGCCGGTAACCGTAGACGTGTCCGAGCGGTGGCTGGAACGTTCCGTCGATGCTCCACGCGATCTCCGTGTCCGGCTCGAAGGTCTCGATCACGACCGTGACGTCGTACTCGCCGAGGTCGAAGTCCCGCAGCGAGTCGCGATCCATGTGCACGACGAACCGGTCGCCGACCGCTCCGGCCGCTTCGCCCTCGGCCGACATCAACATGCCCGATGAGTCGATCGCCACGTGACCCGCGGGGCTGCGCAACACCTCGAAGATGGCGGCGGGTTCGGCGGCGATGGCGCGGTCGACTTCGAGACGGGTCGGCTGGTCGTTCATCGGCTCATCCTCGCAGCTGCTCGGGTGAGCGCGTGCACGCACGGGTGGCGAGCTGTGCGGCGGTCGGCGTGACCGACGTGGAATTCCTCGGACTTCTCGACGGACTGCTGGTCGAGGGGATCGACGGGGGCGGTCCCAGCTCGGCGGCGACATGGCCGATCCCGACACCTTCCCGCGCTCCGCGGCAACCAATGCAGGCCGTCGGGTCGGTGTCGAGTTGACGGCCACGTTCGAAGTCGTGCACGTCTGAGGACGTCCACGCCCGACGGCGTGCGCCGTGGCGTCGTGTGCGACACCGACGCTGCGCGGCGCGCGGCGCGGATCGAGTGACGTAGGGCCCTCCACAACCGCAGTCGGGCTTGCGACGCTGGAGTTGGAGATGCGAGAGCATCGCCCCGATCACACGTCCAATCCCAGCAGCCAAGGAGGTCCGTGATGTCGTTGATCCGCCGAAACCGCAGTGACATCGACTGGCCCGACCTGTTCGGTGGTCGCGTGTTCGACATGCCGGACATGTGGAAGGACCTGCTCGAGGGCAGCGACATGAAGGTCGAGGAGTTCCGCGACGGCGACACGCTCGTCGTCCGCGCCGAGATGCCCGGCATCGATCCCGACGACGACGTCGAGATCACGGTGTCGGACAACATGTTGCACCTTCGTGCCGAACGTCGCTCGGAGAGCAAGACCGAGGACAAGAAGGGCTACCGGTCCGAGTTCCGCTACGGCTCGTTCTCCCGTGTCGTGCGGCTACCCGCAGGCGCGAGCGAGGACGACGTCGAGGCGTCGTACAACGACGGCATCCTCGAGGTCCGCATCCCGGTCGACGAATCGTCGAACGGTGCGAGGAAGATCCCGATCTCGCGGGGTACTTCCTGAGAGTTCGGAGCCGTTCGGCGGAGAACGGCTCCGGCATTCAGCGGCGCGCCATCACCTTGGCGAGGCGGCGCAGTGCCATGCCGAAGCCTGCGCGCCCGAAGAACGCAGCGACGCCCGACAGGAATCCGGGCAGATACGGCACCGTGACGTCCTCGTGCCACTCGAGAACCGAACCGGGCGCCTCGCTGCGCACGGTGAAGCCGGCGGTCCCGCCGAGGACGGGGCCCAATTTCTCGACGGCGCATGTTCCCGTCTGGGTCGCTTCGTCCCAGTCGCACCGTGTGACACGCATCCGATCCTCGAGTGCGACGGGTCGGATGCCGGTCCATCCCGTGAACGTGTAGCCGACGGCGCTCGGATCACCATCGCCGCCGTCGATGGTGGTCGCCGGGATCCAGGCACCGTGCGCCGGCCAGTCGACCAACTCGTCCCACAACTGGCGCGCCGGCACGTCGAATCGTCGCGAGAGTTCGAACTGGACGGATCCCATCGGCGCCATGCTGCCACCCACCTCGTCAACCCGACACGTCCAACCCACGTTTGTGTGCAGATTCGGGTGGCCCGGTCCAGCGACAATGCACCACGAACGTGGGGGATCGGCGCTCCACATCGGCGCCGGCGCACCGTCGGCAGTACCTTCGCACGCATGTGGTCGTTCGAGACGGAGCCGGAATTCCAGGAGAAGCTCGACTGGGTCGAGCAGTTCTGCAAGGAGGAGGTCGAGCCGCTGCACTACGTCTTCCCGTATGCGGTGCGCTCGCCGGACCCCAAGGTCAAGGCCTACGTACGCAGCCTGCAGCAACAGGTGAAGGACCAGGGACTGTGGGCGATCTTCCTCGACGAGGAACTCGGCGGTCCCGGATTCGGCCAGCTCAAGCTCGGACTGCTCAACGAGATCCTCGGCAAGTACCCCGCCGCGCCGCAGCTGTTCGGCGCCGCCGCCCCCGACACCGGCAACATGGAGATGCTCGCCGCCTATGGCACCGAGGAGCAGAAGAAGCGCTGGCTCGAGCCGCTCCTGAACCAGGAGATGTTCTCGGCGTACTCGATGACCGAGCCACAGGGCGGCTCCGATCCGAACCTGTTCAAGACCTACGCCACGCGTGACGGCGACGAATGGGTCATCAACGGCGAGAAGTGGTTCACCAGCGCCGGACGCGTCGCCGACATCCTGTTCGTGATGTGCACGAACGGCATGTTCGTCGTGCCGCGCAACACCCCGGGCGTCGAGATCATGCCCGAGCCGCGCAACCACAACCACATCATCTACAACGACGTTCGTGTGCCGCTCGACCATCTCCTCGGACCCGAGGACGGCGCCAAGGTGCTCGCCCAGCGGCGGCTCGGCGGAGGCAGGATCCACCACGCGATGCGCACGATCGCCCAATGCAAGCTGGCCTTCGACATGATGTGCGAGCGTGCGCTCAGCCGTCAATCGCACGGCAAGACCATCGCCGAGCACCAGATGGTGCAGGAGAAGATCGCGGAGAGCTACGCGCAGATCCGCATGCTGCGCCTCCTCGTCCTCGAGGCTGCCTGGAAGATCGACCAGACCTCCACGCAGGAGGCCCGCACCGACATCGCCGTCGTCAAGTTCACGATGGCGCGGGTGCTGCGCGAGGTCTCGTTCAACGCACTGCACATCCACGGATCGCTCGGCACCACGAATCTGACACCGCTGCAGGAGATGTATGCGAGTGCGCCGACGATGGGGTTGGCCGACGGCGCCGACGAGGTCCACAAGTCGACCGTCGCCCGGCGGGTGCTCAAGGAGTACCGCCCGCACGAGGGCTACTTCCCGCGCGAGTACATCCCGTACAAGCGCGAGGCCGCCTGGGAAGCCTTCCAGCCGAAGTTCGAGGCCGACCCCGAGCTGAAGGAAGCCGCCGAGCGCTACCGCAAGTACTTCGCCAACCGCAGCTGACACCCGCCAACGACGCCGCAAGCGATGAGCGAAAAGCCCGTATTTGGGCGGTTGGCTCATCGCGACGGGCCCGATCCCGCCGGTGATGAGCGAAAAGCCCGCATTTGGGCGGTTGGCTCATCGCTGGGAGTGCGTCGGGGCTCGATGGGTTCGGGGCTCCCAAGGTCGGCAAGAGTGACGCATGGCCGATGACACCGACGCTCACCTCGCCCGCCTGATCGCCACCGCCGCCGAGGCCGCCACCGCGGCCCGGGCACGCGCCTACGCCCCGTACTCGAACTTCACGATGGGCGCCGCTGCGGTGTCCGCCGAGGGGCACGTCGTCGAGGGCGTGTTGGTCGAGAACGTGTCGCTCGGTCTGGCGATGTGCGCCGAACGTGTCGCGCTGTTCTCGTCGGTCACCGACAGCATCCGACCCGTCGTGCTGGCGTTGTGCTCGAAGCGGACCGGTGGTGAACTCACGTTCCCGTGCGGCGCGTGCCTGCAGGTCGCGCTCGAGATCGCCGGACCGGACCTGGCCGTCGTCGCGGTCGACCCCGAGGGCACGCTCGACCATGCACCCCTCGGCTCGCTGCTCACGCGCGCACCCAGCCGCAAGACCCCGGACTTCGACGCCTGACCACCGGGACCACCGGGACCACCGGGCAGCCGATCAACCGCTGACGTCGGTCAATCGGTGATCGCCCCATACACCAGCGAGCGGAGCTGACCGCGAAAGTCGAAGGCGCCGCTCGGGATGAGTTGCGTCATGAAGACCGCATACAGATCCTCGCTCGGATCGATCCAGAACGACGTCGACGCAGCGCCGCCCCACATGAAGTCGCCGGCCGGACCGACGCCCGCGGTCTCGGCCGGGCCGAGCCCGACCGCAACCTGCAGACCGAAGCCGTTGCCGTCGAATCCCACCTCGCCGTAGCCGCCCGGCATCGCGACGTCGCGCAGGTGGCCGCCGCCGGGGAGATGGTTGGTGCGCATGAGCTCGATCGTCGGTCGAGCGAGGATCCGCGGGCCGTCGACCGTTCCGCCCGTCGTCAACGCCGAACAGAACCGGGCGTAGTCGTCGAGCGTGCCGACGAGCCCACCGCCGCCCGACTGCAGCGCCGGCTCGCGGCACAGACGGTTTCGCGCCCGGTCGTCGAGGAGCCGGACCTCCTTGCGTGCGGTACGGGCATACAGCGACGGGACGCGGTGCGCTTCGCTCTCGGGCACGTGGAACCCAGTGTCGACCATGCCGAGCGGGTCGAAGATCGCCCGGCGCAGGTAGTCGCCGAAGGGTTCGTCGGCGATCACCTCGACGAGACGGGCGCAGATGTCCGACGACCACGAGTAGTACCAGTGGGTGCCCGGCTGGAACCACAGTGGCTCGGTGGCCAGGATGCGGCTGAGGTCCGCGAGCGTCACCGACGGGTCGAGCGATCGGGCCGATCCACCGCCGGCGAGCGCCTCGAGGTTCAACCGGGCCTCCTCGGGCCCCGTACCGATGCCGGTCATGTGCATCAACGCGTGTTTGACGCTGATCGGCCGGTCGAGGCCGACGAGTCCGACGTTGCCGTGGCCCTGGTCGATCCTCACCCTCACGTCGCGCCATTCGGGAAGGAACCGGTGGATCGGGTCGTTCAGTTTCACCCGTGCGCGCTCGGTCAACGACAGCAGGGCTGCTCCGGTGATCGGCTTGGTCATCGAGTACAGCCGCCAGATCGTCTGATCGTCGAGGGCGGTGCCGGTCTCGAGATCCATCGTGCCGACCGTGGTGCGGTAGGCCAGCTTTCCCCGTCGACCGACGGCCACCTGAAACCCTGCGATCTTGGCCGGCTCGACGTAGGCGGTGCGGAAGTGTTCCTCGATCCGCTCCAGGCGGACGGGGTCGAAGCCCGCGGCCTCGGGGTCAATGGTCGAGTTCATGGCGTGGTTCCTCCGTCGTCCGATCGAGCGTGCCGCCCATGTCGGACGAACGTAGCGATTCGTCCGCGTGTCATCGTGAGCCGGAGGCGTGCCACGCTCGGGCAGCTCATCGCAGGAGCCCAGTACGCTGCGTCCGATGACGCAAGGGCCATCGGTCGGCAACCGCTGGATCGAGAAGATCGAGGAGAACCCGGACCACTCGAGCTGGTACGTCGAACGCTTCCGCACGATGGCCGCCGACGGTGTCGATCTGCACGGCGAGGCCCGACTCGTCGACGCCATGGTCGCCCGGGGGGCAAGGATCCTCGACGCCGGTTGTGGCCCGGGCCGCGTCGGCGGTCGGCTGGCGGAGCTCGGCCACCAGGTGGTGGGCGTCGATCTCGACCCGGTGTTGATCGCCGCCGCCGAGCACGATCATCCGGGTCCCACGTGGCTCGTCGGCGATCTCGCCGAACTCGACCTGCGCACCAGCGGCATCGACGAGGGTTTCGACGTGGTGGTCTGCGCCGGCAACGTGATGGGATTCCTCGATCCGACGACTCGCCGGCAGGTGCTGGGCAACCTCGGCTCGGCGCTCCGCGACGGCGGCAGGATCGTCACCGGCTTCGGGACCGGTGGCGACTACCCGTTCGACGACTTCTTCGACGACGTCGCCCGCGCGGGTCTCGTCGTCGACCTGCGCCTGTCGACATGGGACCTGCGGCTGTTCACGAGCGATTCCGACTTCCTCGTCGCCGTACTCGCCTCGCCGCCTGGCTGAGCGACGCCCGCTGTCGGTGCGTCGCCCGAGTTCGGTGCGTCGTCGGTTCTCGTTGTGACCGTCGGCCCTTGCGCGTCCTCGTACGGACCGAGATGATGTCGACACGACGGAGGGCGGGTCGTCGCGAACGAGGAGGTGCGCTGTGCCAGAGACGTTTCGGGACCGGACCGACGGTGGACGCCAGCTGGCGTCGAAGTTGTCGCCACTGCGCGGTCGCGATGTCGTCGTACTCGGATTGCCGCGAGGTGGCGTCCCGGTCGCGTTCGAGATCGCCGAGTCGCTCGAAGCGCCGCTGGACGTGATCGTGGTGCGCAAGGTGGGCACCCCCGGACAGCCCGAGCTGGCGATGGGAGCTATCGGCGAAGACGGCGTACGCGTCGTGAACGACGAGGTGGTCCGTCACGTCGGTGCGACCGAAGCCGACTTCGCTCGGGTGGAAGCCCGCGAACGTGAAGAGCTGCAGCGACGCGCCAGTCGCTTCCGTGGCACCACACCCCGCGCCGACCTCGCCGGCCGGATCGCCGTCGTCGTCGACGACGGTATCGCCACCGGGTCGACGGCCAGGGCGGCCTGCCAGGTCGCTCGGGCTCACGGCGCCGATCGCGTGGTGCTGGCCGTCCCCGTGGCAGCGCCCGAATCGGTCCGGGCGCTCGCAGACGACGCCGACGAGGTGATCTGCGTGAAGGAACCACCGTGGCTGCGGTCCGTCGGCGAGTGGTACGACGACTTCACGCAGACCGACGACCAGACCGTCGTCGACCTCCTCGAACGATCGCGTCGGCGGCGCCGCTCGACGGACTCGGCGTCAGCTACGTCTCGCCCCGGATTCGACGCCGAGGTGGACGTCGACGTCGGCGGATTGGTCCTCCCCGGCCACCTGACCGTGCCGCCCGATGCAGTCGGCGTCGTCGTGTTCGCCCACGGCAGCGGCAGCAGCCGCCACAGCCCGCGGAACGAGTTCGTGGCCGACCAGCTCCAGGCCGCCCGTCTCGGCACGCTCACCTTCGACCTGCTGACCGACGCCGAGGCTGCAGACCGGCGCAACGTGTTCGACATCGGTCTGCTCGCGAACCGACTGGCCCGAGCGACCGACTGGGTGCGGCACCACGACGCCGTCGCCGGTCTCCCCGTTGCACTGTTCGGAGCGAGCACCGGTGCCGCCGCGGCCCTGGTCGCTGCCAGCGCCGAATCACAGGACATCGCGGCCGTGGTCAGCCGGGGTGGGCGGCCCGACCTGGCGAGGAACCGTCTCGGTCACGTCACCGCTCCCACGCTGCTCATCGTCGGCGGCAACGACACCGAGGTGCTGTCGCTGAACCGTGAGGCCCAGCGCAGCCTGCAGAGCGAGAATCGGCTGACCGTGGTTCCCGGGGCGACGCACCTCTTCGAGGAACCCGGCACCCTGGAGCAGGTCGCTTCGCTCGCCGCCGCCTGGTTCGCCGAGCACTGCCGCACCTCCGGACGGAGGGTGCCATGACCGTCCTCCCCGACCGTTATCGGACGACCGAACAAGCGGCGCTCACGGCGCTCGGGCAGTCCGCCCGCCCGATCGAGGGGCGAGACGACGACTACGACGAACTGCTCGGCGAGATCTCCGATCGCCGAGTGGTGCTCATCGGCGAGGCCACTCACGGTTCGCACGATTTCTACCGCGAGCGCGCCCGTATCACCCGGCGACTCGTCGAGGACCACGGATTCACCGTCGTCGCGGTCGAGGCCGACTGGCCCGACGCATACCGTGTCAACCGGTACGTGTTGGGGTTGTCGGACGACAGTTCCGCGATCGAAGCACTGGCGGATTTCCGCCGGTTCCCGACCTGGATGTGGCGCAACACCGACGTGGTCGAGTTCGTCGACTGGCTGTACGACCACAACGCCAGCAGAAGCGATCCACGCCAGATGGCGCGGTTCCACGGACTCGACCTGTACAGCCTCCACACATCGATCGAGGCCGTCGTCGCCTACCTCGACGAGATCGACCCCGACGAGGCGCAGCGCGCCCGCGAGCGGTACTCGTGTTTCGACCACGTCGGCGCAGAAGGCCAGGCGTACGGGTTCGCGCTCGCCTACGAGCAGGCGGTTCCGTGCGAGGCCGAGGTGGTCGCCCAGCTCATCTCGCTGCGCGGCCAGGCCGTGGAGTACGCCCGCCGCGACGGCTGGCTCGCCGAGGACGAAATGTTCTGCGCCGAGCAGAACGCGGTGGTCGTGCGCGACGCCGAGGAGTACTACCAGCAGATGTATCGCGCCGACGTCTCGTCGTGGAACCTCCGCGACCGGCACATGGCCGCCACCCTCGACGCCCTGCTCGACCACTTCGACCGGCGCGGCGGTCGCACCAAAGCGGTGGTCTGGGAGCACAACTCGCACATCGGCGACGCCCGGGCCACGGGCATGAGCGTCCGCGGCGAACTCAACGTCGGCCAGCTCGCCCGGCAGCGCTACGGCCAGCACGCGGTCGCGCTGATCGGGCTGACGACCTACGACGGGGAGGTGACCGCGGCGTCCGACTGGGGGCGGCCGGCTCGACGCCGGACCGTTCGGCCAGCGTTGCCGGAGAGCTACGAACATCTGCTGCACGAGGTCGTCGACGATGGGCTCGCACCACCACGGTTCTGGCTGCCCACGACCGACCCTGCCACGTCGGTGTTGGCCGATCCCCGGCTCGAGCGGGCAATCGGTGTCGTCTACCGCCCGCAGACCGAGCGGGTGAGCCACTACTTCCCCGCCCGGCTGGACCGCCAGTTCGACGTCGTGATCCACATCGACCGGACGTCGGCGCTCGAACCGCTCGACGACGTCGCGGCATGGGACCGGCTCGAGCCGCCCGAGACCTACCCGACCGGGATCTGAACACGCGTCAGTGGCGGTCCGATCGGTGGCACGGTGTGGGTCCGGCGGTCGGTGGGCGAGGAGGGGACCTCCGGCTCTTGCCCCCGAGCCCCGATCTGCGCCAGGTTTGAGGCAGACACGACCGAAGGAGGTTCGACAACCATGGTGTTCGAAGAGACAGTGGTCCTCACCGGCCAGTTCGACGATGTGGTCGCGGCGACGAAGTCGGCGCTGGCCGAGCACGGCTTCGGCGTGCTGACCGAGATCGACATGCAACAGACGTTGAAGTCGAAGGTCGGCAAGGAGATCGAGCGGTATCTCATTCTCGGTGCCTGCAATCCCAACCTGGCGAGCGCCGCACTCGACGTGGAACCGCAGATCGGCGTGTTGCTGCCGTGCAACGTCGTGGTCCATCAGGTGGACGGAACGGTCCACGTGGACGCCCTCGACCCGGGTCTGATGGTGTCGATGACCAGCCGAGACGAACTTGCACCGATCGCGGCCGAGGCACGCCGTTTGATTGGCGAGGCGCTGACGTCGATCTCCGTGGGGTGATCAGCAGACGAGACGGGCGAGCTTGGGGAGCACGCACGGACGTCCGGAACATGCATCCCACGTGGCGAGCCCACCGCTGAGTTCTCTCTGTCCGCTCAGGTCCATCACCTGACGCGCCAGCTGGAGCCGCTCGACGAGTTCCTCGGGGGTGTAGGCCATCCAGCGCTCGGGGTCGTCGGCGTCGTCGTCACTGAGCGCTGCGCCGTCCGAACAATTCCAGCCGTCGTCGTCCGATGTCCTGGTCCTGATGATCCTCACGCCGCCCGTCGGGCTGACCATCACCATGCCTGGACGCAGCCTCGTTCGCAGATCCTCCACGACATCCCATCGGCAGCTCCGCTCCCGGAGTTGAGCGCGAGCGTGGAATACACGTTTGTGCGACATTCTCGGTGGGCCGGCCCACCGAGAAGTGTGCACAAACAGGAATCTGGACAATCGTCAGAGGGGAATCGTCAGACGGAACGTCGCACCGGTTCCCCAGTCGGTCGAGGCGACGACCACGTCGCCGCCGTGCGCCCGGGCGAAACTCCGAGCGATCGTCAGACCGATCCCTCGACCGGGTCGTGCGGAGCTCCCCGCCACACCCCGATGGAAGCGCTCGAAGATGCGTTCGACCTCCTCGGCGGCGACCCCGGGTCCGGTGTCGATCACGTCGACGACCGCCATGGAACCTTCACGACCGGTTCTCACCGTGACGGTGCCGTTGGCCGGCGTGTGGCCCAGGGCGTTGCCGAGCAGGTTTGTCAGGATCTGCGTCAACCGGTCGACATCACCGCGCACCGGAAGCGCAACGGCAGGCGTGCCGACGTCGAGGACCAGGGCGACGTCGGCGTAGTCGAACTGTGGCCGCAGCCGCTCGGCGGCACCGACTGCGACCGCCGCGAGATCGAGATCGGCGAACTCCACGTCGAGCGTGCCCTCGTCTGCCCGCGAGAGCAGCGTGAGGTCGTCGACGATCCGCTGCAGGCGGGAGGCCTCGTCGGCGATCGCCGCGAAGGCCTGAGTCGACGGCGGAACGATGCCGTCGATCAGCGCCTCCATCTGGCCGCGAATCACGGTGATCGGCGTCCTCAGTTCGTGCGTCACCTCTCCGAGCAACTGTGTGCGACGTTGCTCGATGGTCGCGAGATGTACGCCGAGACGGTTCACGTCGGTCGCCAACGAGGCGAGCTCGGTCTCCGATGGCACGGGCACCGGCGTCGCATAGTCGCCCGCTGCCATCCGGCGTGTGGCGGCGCGCAGTTCGTCGATCGGCCGCAGCAGGCGGCCCCCCACGAACATGGCCACGACTGCGGCAGCGATCAGGGCCGCGACGACACCAGCGACAAGGGCCGGCGCGAGCGATTCGTCGAGCGCTGACGTGAGCTGCGACTCGCTGACGCCGGCGGAGCGGCCTGGGCCGCGCCCGAAGCCGAGGCCACCCAGACGACGTTCGTACACCGTCCTCGTGACCGCTGTGCCGACGACCAGCATCGCCAGGCCACCGGCGACGACGACCACGACGTAGGAGAGGAACAGTCGGGTGCGCAACCGCCGAGGATTCCAACGCACGCTCACTGCGGCCGGGCCACGCACTTGTATCCGACGCCACGCACGGTGCCGATGAAGCGGGGGGCGTCCGCTGCATCGGCGAGCGACTTGCGGAGGTTGCCGATGTGCACGTCGACGAGGCGCTCGTCACCGTAGAAGTCCCAGCCCCAGATGCGCTCGATGAGCTGGCGTCGGGTGAACACCCGCCCGGGCGCCTCCGCCAATGCGGCGAGCAGTTGGAACTCGAGGCTCGTCAACTCCACCGGTTCGCCGTCGACGAGCACCTCGTGGCGCCCGGCATCGATCGTGAGGCCGTCGAAGCGCGTCACGTCGTCGTTGCCGTCCTCCATCCCGTCGTCTCGTCGTCGACGGAGCACCGCACGGACACGAGCGACGAGCTCGCGGGGGCTGAAGGGCTTGGTGACGTAGTCGTCGGCGCCGAGCTCGAGTCCGATCAGCTTGTCGGCCTCCTCCGCCCGCGCAGTCAGCACGATCACGTACACGGAGGACGTACGCCGGATCTCCCGCAACACGTCGAGCCCTCCGAGGCCGGGCAGCCGCAGGTCGAGCACGACGAGGTCGGGAACGCAGTCACCGAATCGTGCGAGTGCATCCTCGCCGTCGACCGCTTCGACGACCTCGAACCCCTCGTCGCGAAGGTAAGAGCCGACGAGATCGCGGATCGCTGCCTCGTCGTCCACCACCAGGACTCGCTGCTGCGCCACGGAGTTCATCGTAGGAGTCGGCCGGCCGAGGGCGCTGCCGGAACGTCTCGTTCCGGCAGCTCGTCGGCGTCATCCGTCGGCGGCTTCGACCCGGTGAGTGTGACGGTGCATCGCACCGTCACCGTCGCCCGGCCCAGGGCCATCGCCGGTGCCGTCGTGGAGTTCCGCGTGCGTCCGTTGCTGGAGGCGCTGCTGATCCTGCGTCTGCGTTCCTGCGTGATCAGCCGTGCGGTCACGATCGCGGTCACGATCCTGTTGGGGATCGACGCACGTCGGAACCGGACCTGCCGGTTCGGGAGTGTCGGACTGGGCCAACGCCAAGCCCGCCGGGACGGCGAGCAGTCCGACCGTCGTGAGTGTCAACATCATCTTGCGCATGACCACTCCTTTCCGAGTGTCTCGTGCCGTCGGCGTTGCCGGACCTCTCGTCCGGGTCTCTTCGGGCTGCTTGTCCTTGCACCACCTACTCAACCGACACTCGATCAAGCACCGATCGCGGTCGCCATGAAGTTCCCGTGAAGCGCTCGCATGGGCGCGCAGTCGGCTATCGCGCAGGATGTCGGGCGGCCCGGTGTGGCACGACGACGGTCGGCACGGTCGGGTGGTGGGCCAGCGCACTGGCCACCGATCCCAACAGCAGCCGGTCGAGGACGCCATGTCCTCGGGCGCCGACGACGAGGAGGTCGGCGTCGCCGCTCGCCGCCTGCAGCACGGCGCGCGGGTCGCCCGGAACGACGACCATCTCCACCGGGGGATGCCCGGGAAGCTCATCGAGCAATGACGCCACGCCGGCCTCGAGTTCGGCCCGAATGGCGTCCTCGACGTGCCCGGTCGAGGGGACCAGTGGCTCACCGGCGACGTGCTCGTCCGTGAACGCCCGCACGACGGTGACCCGGGCGGAGCGTCGGAGGTGGCGGAGCGCCCACCGCAGCGCATCCCGCGCGTGTGACGATCCGTCGAACCCGACGACGACATCGAGGTGGTCGTGCTCCGCAGGGACGTCCGGAGGGACCAGGGCGACCGGGGCGGTTGCGTGGCGAGCGCAGTAGGCGCCGACGGATCCCACCGAGAACTCGACCCGACCGCCCCATCCTCGGGTGCCGACCACCAACAGCTCCGCGGCGTTCGCCGCCTTCACCAGTCCAGGGCCAGCTCGACTCTCGATCGCCACTCCGGAATCGACCAGCTGTGGCGCGTGCGCCTCGAGGAAACTGCGAAGACGGGACTCTGCGTCGGCCCGGTAGGGCTCGTTGTCGCCGCCGGGCTCTCTTACGGCGTCCGAGACGTGGTCGAGCGGGCCCGTGACGAACGTCGTCACCGGCTCGATGGCACCGAGGTGGTCGGCGTGATCACATGCCCAATGCAACGCGGTGGCAGATCCATCGGAGCCGTCGACTCCGACGACGACGATCCGGTCGGCCGTCACGTTGACCCTTCGATCTGGTCGGGTCCCGACGTCGGTCGGGCCAACCGGACGGCGGTCGAGCCGGCTGCGACGAGGAGACCGGCCAGGAGCAGCAGCACCGGGACCGTGTTCCCGGTGGCCGGCAGCGAGCGTGTCGTGACCACCACCGCGGCGGTCTCGACCGGCGATTCCGCAGTTGCCGAGTCGGGAACCGTGGGCTCGTCGATCACCGCCGGTGCGACCGGCACGGCCGGCTCCTGCGGAACGACGGGCTCGACGGCAGGAGGCTCCGGCCGCGGGACGACCACCGCCATCTGCCGCATCACCACCGTGTGCACGCAGGTCCAGGTCCGGACCTGGTCGCCTCCATCGCCACCTTGGCCACCTTGACCACCATCCCCACCTTGGCCACCTTGGCCTCCATGTCCTTGCTGACCCTCGACGACCTCGGGTCCACCGACGGGGACGTCGTGGCCGCCGCCACTGTCATGGCCGCCTCGTGGGCAGAGGTCGCGAGGCGAGTAGGAGTCGCCCACTCCGTCGATCGTCCAGTGGTCCGTCGCCGGCCATGCCACGGCAACTTGATACGTCGCCGTCTGCCGGGCGGGGACGACCAGGCCATCGGAAGCCTCCCGGTGGCCCGGGTTGTCGAACACACACTGCAGCACGTCGCTGCCGTCGGGATAGGCGCAGGTGGCCGACGTCGGCATGCCTCGTCCGGTCTCGCTGTCGGCCGACAGTTCGAACGACGAGCGCCACCCGTCGGCGAGGACGGCGTCGAGCACGCCAACCGGCCGTCCGTCCGGGTCCGACCAGACAACCTCGAAGGTCATCAGGTACGGGTTGCCGTCACCACCCGAACCGCTGTGCGTTCCCGATCCACCATGACCCTCCTCGTGCTCCGAGTTCACATCGACGGGGCCGATCGGCTCGGCCGCCGGCACCGAGGGCGTCTCGGTGTCGGGCTCGACGATCACCATCTCGATCACGGCGGCGTCGCCGATCAGCAGGTCGGCGGACGCCGCAACGACAACCGCCTCGGGATCGGCAGGCTCGGACGGATCATGATCCGACGGGCCCGGTGGCTCTTCGGCCACTGGATCGACGGCAGGCGCCTCCGACGTCTCGACCGGGGGTGGCTCGTCAGGGGCTGCGACGGTCGGACTCACCAGGGCTGCTCCGGCGAGGGCCCCCGTGACGACCGCCAACCGCAGCCGACGTACATCGAACCTGCCCATTGACGGACCTCGATTCTTCGACCGGACGTGTCCAATCGGGCGACGACCGGAGCCGACACTGATGATGCAGCACGAACCGACAGCGATTCCTCCGTCTCGTGTCACTCGTGCTGATGCAAGCGTCGGCCTCACCGTGGTGGTTCGCAAAGAGTCGAACGACCCATCCCGGCGACGAACCTGGCGGCAGACCGATGCTGCGGGACGTGTCCTCACGGCGCCGCCGACGGTGTCCCCCACCGTCTACAGCAGAACGGACGATCAGCCGACCTGATCGCCGAGCAGCATCAGCCCTGCCTGCGGGCGCCCGGAGATGTGTCGAGTTCGGCGCGGAGCGTGCGACCGATCGACTCGGCCGCCTCGACCTGGTCACGTAGACGCTGACAGCGTTCGTCAGCCAGCGCGGCGAACACCGACAGCCGATCGAGCAGCGCGGGTCGCTCGGTCTCGGTCGTCGTCGGGGCGGCGAGACGATCCCGGGTGGTGAGCAGATCGCGCATCTCCTCGACCGTCAGTTCGAGCGGCTTCATGTTCTTGACGAATCGCAGACGCTCGATGTCGACGACGGTGTAGAGCCGGAAGCCGCCCGCCGAACGTCCGCTCGGCGGCACGAGGCCGGCCTCGTCGTAGTAGCGGATGGTCCGCAGCGACAGGCCGACGGCGTCTGCGACCTCGCCGATCTGGTGCGTCCGTCCAGCCGCGCCTTCGATCACCGTGGTCTCGGATCGCACGTCAGTGACCGGCGCCGAGATTGCCGCTGAGTTCGTGCCACTTCTGGCTCGGCTCGTTCATCCCGATGATCTCGACGCGCTTGCCCTTGTTGTGGTACTTGAGCACGATCGCATCGAGCGCGGCGACGGTGGACGAGTCGTAGATCTGCGCCTCCGACAAGTCGATGATCACGTGCTGCGGATCGTGGGCGTAGTCGAACTGGTAGACGAGGTCGTTGCTCGAAGCGAAGAACAGCACGCCGCGAACCGCGTAGACACACGTGTTCTCGTCCGGGTGGGCAACGGCGACCACCTCGGTGAAGTGCGAGACGCGACGAGCGAAGAAGACCATCGCGACGACCACGCCGAGGATCACGCCATAGGCGAGGTTGTGGGTGGTGACGGTCACGATCACGGTGGTCAACATGATCGTGGTGGCGCTGAGCGGCATCTGACGCAGCGTCCGTGGGCGAATGCTGTGCCAGTCCATCGTGCCGACCGACACCATGATCATGACCGCGACCAGGGCCGCCATCGGGATGCGGGCGACGGTGTCACCCAGTCCGACGACGAGCACCAGCAGCGCCACACCGGCGGTGAACGTGGAGATGCGGGTGCGGGCGCCGGAGGTCTTGACGTTGATCATCGTCTGGCCGATCATGGCGCAGCCGCCCATCCCGCCGAAGAAGCCGCTGACGATGTTGGCGACGCCCTGGCCCCAGCCTTCGCGCGTCTTGTCGGAGTGGGTGTCGGTGATGTCGTCGACGAGCTTGGCCGTCATCAGCGACTCGAGCAGGCCGACCAGCGCCATCGCGAACGCATACGGGGCGATGATCTGCAGGGTGTCGAGGTTGTACGGCACGTCGGGGATGAACCAGGACGGCAGGCTGCTCGGCAGTTCGCCCTGATCGCCGACGGTGGGGATGTCCAGACCCATCACGACGGCAACGATGGTCAACAGCACGATGACCACCAGCGGCGCCGGGACGACCCGGGTCATCTTCGGCATGAAGATCAGGATCGCCAAGCCGGTCGCCACGAGTGGGTAGACGATCGCCGGCACGTCGATCAGCTCCGGCAGTTGCGCCGTGAAGATCACGATCGCCAACGCATTCACGAACCCGACCATCACGCTCCGCGGCAGGAACCGCATCAGCTTGGCTGCTCCCGCGAGGCTCAGCACGATCTGCAACACGCCCGCGAGCAGCACGGTGGCGATGAGGTAGTCGAGGCCGTACTCCTTGGCGACCGGAGCGATCACGAGGGCGATCGCTCCGGTGGCGGCGGAGATCATCGCCCGCCGGCCACCGACGACCGAGATCGTCACCGCCATCGTGAACGATGCGAACAAGCCGATCTGCGGGTCGACTCCGGCGAGGATCGAGAACGAGATCGCCTCCGGGATCAGTGCGAGCGCCACCGCGAGACCGGCGAGCAGTTCGATGCGCAGGCGCTTCGGCGACCGCAGTGCACTCAGCACCGTGGAATCCTCGAGCGCGAGCGGATCGTCGAGCGCGAGAGCAGACAGGTTGTCGGACATGGGGCTCCGGTACGTGGAAGGAGGGGTGAGTTGGGGTCGACCTTGCAAAGGCACATGGACCCGGCAACTGTCACGGCCGCTCGAAGCGGCCCCCGAACCCTACCCTCACGTGAGGGCAGAGATGCACCCTCGCCGGAGACGCGGTCATGACGCCGACAACCACGCCCGATCAGGCGGCGGTCGTTGGGGCGATGAGTTCTCGGTGTTCGTTCCGTCTGCACTGTCGAGACCCACGACACCCGACCCGGAGGACCCACATGTCTCTGCATCCCTACCTCTTCTTCACCAACACCACCCGACAGGCCATGACCCGCTATCAAGAGATCCTGGGCGGACAGTTGGACATCATGAGCGCAGCCGACCTGCCTGCGGGCGAGGAGACACCGTTCGACGCCCCAGCCGACTTCGTCATCCATGCGGCGCTCACCTTCGGCAACGACGATCTGCTCATGGCGTCCGACGACCCCACCGGCGACGGCTCGGGCGTGAAGGGGGCGGCGCTCAACATCACGCTCGACGACCACGACGACGCCCGCCGGATCTTCGAGGCGCTCGCCGACGGCGGCTCTGTCGACATGGCGTTGAGCCAGACATTCTGGTCGCCGCTGTTCGGCGTGTGCGTCGACCGGTTCGGCGTCTCCTGGATGGTCAACGTCTCCAGCGACGACGCGGTCTGAGCGATGCCCCGGATCATCACGAACCTGTGGTTCGACACCCAAGCCCTGGAGGCCGCCGAGTACTACTGCTCGATCTTCCCCGACTCCGGGGTGACCCGCGTCGCCCACTACACCGACGCCGGTCCCGGGCCGGGCGGCACCGTGGTCGCCGTCGACTTCCACCTCGGCAACGAACCGTTCACCGCGATCAACGGCGGACCGCAGTTCCCGTTCACCGAGGCGGTGTCGCTGCTCGTCGACTGCGCCGATCAGGACGAAGTCGATCACTACTGGGAAGCGCTGTCGGCGGGCGGCGAGACCTCGGTGTGCGGCTGGCTGAAAGACCGCTACGGCCTCTCGTGGCAGGTGTGCCCCGACGAGCTCGGAGCCCTGATCGCCGACCCCGATCCCGCTCGCGCCGAGAGAGCGTTCGGGGCGATGCTGTCGATGACCAAGATCGACGTCGCCGCACTACGCGCGGCAGCTGACGGAGTCGATCAGGAGCCGGCGCCATGACGTCGCCCGATCTGAGCGACGTCGAGGAGCTCTGCCGGCTCGCCGGGGCTGCCCGACGGCTGGGCTGCCGCGCACACCTGGTCGGCGCCGACCCCGACCTGCATTCCCTGCTCGAGCTGGCGGGGGTCGCCGACGTGCTCTGCGCGTGTCCGACCGTCGATGAGGTGGGATCGATCAGACGTGACCTGAGCGTCGGAGAGGCCGATCTACGATGAGTGACGTGACCATCTCGGGCACGATCCCCGCGACCAGCGACCTGGAGCCGTACCGCCGCGAGCTCACCGCCCACTGCTACCGCATGCTCGGATCGGGGTCGGAGGCCGAGGACGCCGTCCAGGAGACGATGCTGCGGGCCTGGCAGGCGGCGGACCGTTTCGAGGGTCGGTCCAGCGTGAGGACATGGCTCTACCGCATAGCGACGCACGTCTGCATCGACATGGGCCGCAGCCCGCAGCGCCGCGCCCGTCCGGTCGACCTCGGGCCGTCCCGCACCCCCGATCCCGTCCACCTCACCGACGTGCTGCCCGAAGACGCCTGGATCACGCCGATCCCGGATGCGACCGTGATCGACCTGGGCGCCGACCCGGCCGACGTCGCGGCCGAACGGGACACGATCCGCCTCGCGTTCGTCGGAGCCCTCCAGCAACTTCCCGCGACCCAGCGAGCAGCGCTCGTGCTCTGCGACGTGCTCCGATGGCCGGCGGCCGACGTCGCCGAGCTGCTCGACACGTCGACCGCTTCGATCAACAGCGCACTGCAGCGCGCCCGGGCCACGCTCGCCAAGGCCCCCGCGGTCGAACGGACGGCACCGTTGTCCCACGAACAGCAGCAGCTCCTCGAGCGGTACGTCGACGCATTCGAGCGCTACGACATGGACGCCCTCGCCGCCCTGCTCCACGACGACGTGATCCAGACCATGCCGCCGTACGCCATGTGGCTGCAGGGACGCGACGACCTGCTTGCGTGGTACACAGGCGCCGGGATCGGCTGCACCGGCTCGCGGCTCCTGGCAGGTCAGGCCAACGGCTGCCCGGCGTTCGCCCAGTACCGCGTCGATCCACACGGTGGTTACGTCCCGTGGGCACTGCAGGTGATCGAACTTCGCGGCGACCGCATCGAGGCGATCCACGCCTTCCTCGACACCGAGGCCTTCGATCGATTCGGGTTCCCCTCCCGGCTCGACTGAGCACCTCGATCGCCCGCTTCCCCGACCGAAGCCACCACCCGAACCCAAGCGATGAGCGAACCGCCCAAACCCGGGCTTTTCGCTCATCGCTTGCAGGGGTTGGCTACGAACGGGAACTCTGGCGGACGTTGCGAGCCGACTGGTTCGCCTGGTCCTTGACGTCACCCGCGGCATCCCGGCCGCGGTCCTTGACCTGATCGGCGGCATCCTTGGCGGGCTCGCGCAGGTCGTCGGCGAGCGCCTGTGCCTCGTCGCGGGCCTCGGCTGCGGCGCCGGCCAGCTGCGGTTCGATGCGCTGCACGGCGCGGCGCTCGCTGCGGCTCTCGGGCAGGAGGCTGCCGATCAACCAACCGGCACCGAGGGCGATCGCACCGGCCGCCATCGGATTGCCCCGCGTCTGACGACGGATTGCCGTGGGCGCGTGCTGAACGCGCGACGTGGCGCTCGAAGCCGCCTCCCCCATCCGCTCGCGAGCACCTCCGTCGGAGTCATCGACGTCGGCGACGCCGGCCCCGCGGTAGTACGACCGCAGCTCTCCGGGATAGCGGTACCGGTCACCGCGGGGTGGTGGGAAGTCCGGTTCGTCGTTGCCGAACACGGCGTCCTTCCAGACGGTGAGCCGCCTCCGGACGCGGTCCTGGCGACGCGCCACGATGTGGGATGGGTTCACACGGTTGCCGATCTGATCGACAGTGTGTCCGATCTCGTCGCGCTGGCGCTCGATGCGCGCCTGCATCTGTTCGGTGTCGGTCATCTCTGTGTCTTGAGCCATTTTCGATCCTCCTCGATCTCTTGCATGGTCTTGCGTGGTCCGGGATTCATCTCGTCGAGTTCCTTCTTGCCGGTCAGCGCCAGCGCAGCGGCCACAATGGCCCAGACCGCCCCGACGACGAGGAAGGCCCATCCGGGTTCCATCACCTCGGCGAGACCCCACGCCGCCGCGGCGGACAACATCAGGAGCGCCACGAGCGTGGCGATCCCTGCACTGCCGAACATCCCGCCCGCCTTGGCGGCATCGCGAGCGTCCTGTCGGATCTCCGCCTTGGCCAACTCGACGTGCGAGTTCACCAGCTGCGAGATTTCCGTCGTCAGCTCGCCGACGAGATCGCCGACCGACTTCTCCGGCTGCTCGATGCGATAGCGCTCGTCGGTCATCGCGTTTGCCCCGTGGTCGGCGCCGTCGACCCGGTGGCCGTCGCCGCGCCCGTCGGTGGCGACACGGTCGACGGGCGGTACTGCGGCGCCGACGGGCGTGTAGCTTCGAGCGTGCCGCCGGACCGGTCTCCGCGTGTCTGCATGTGCGAGTCCGAGCCGTCGCCTCGTTGCATCTGGTCGCTGATCTCGTGGGCGTCCGCGTTGCGGGTCACCCGACCGAGGGTCAGGCCGACACCGAACGCTGCGGCGAGGAACACCGCCGGGCGCCGTCGGGCGAACATGCTGACGTCGTGCAGCGCTCCATCGAGCCCGCCGTTCTCCAGGCGTCGCGACAGCCGGTTCGCCATCTGCGCACCATCGCGGGCAAGCGAGGGCAGGTATCCGTCGGTGCGGCCCGTCCCGTCTGCCATCCCGTCGAGTTCGTCGCCGATGTCGTCGAGAAATGCTGCGAGCTTGCCGACCTCGCCGTCGATGCGGTCCCTCGCGTCCTCACGAGCGGTTCGGGCGAGTTCGGCGGCCTGATACCTGGCTTCGTCGGCGACCTTGCCCGCTTTCTGCTTGCCGCTCTCGGCGACGTTGCGGGCCTCGGCCTTCGCCTGATCGCCGGAGCTGCTCCGATCGGTCGGTGACGATCGAGTCGTCGTGGGCGTGCCGGTCGTGGATGCATTCGTCATTCCGGACCTCCTCCGGTCGTAAGTGCTGGATCCGCCCTCGTCATCGAGTACCCGTGCCACGCGGCGCGGATACTCACCCAACAGGGTGAACGTCATACGACAGCAGACGGAGCTCGCGATCGACCGAGGGGTTCACGACGCGGCGCATGGTCAGCGCGGCAGGCAGCCGCCAAAGTGCGCCGCAGAGCGCACTCCTCGATTCACGGTCGGCGGGCGCCGCTCGGGCGAGTGTGACCATCTCGCCGGCGACCACGTCGGCCGGGCGGCGCATCACGGCGATCAGTGCGGCGTTGCGCATCTGCCTCGCGCGCCGGCCGCGGCGGCCCCCGTCCGACATCGCAGGAGCGTGACGGACGCACACGTCCGCTCGATAGGTCAGTGTCCAGCCAGCGGACCGCAGGTCGATCGCCAAGAGCGCCTCCTCTCCCCCGATGTGGAGCAACCGTGCGAAGCCCCCGACGTCGAGGAAGGCGTCACGGCGCACCACGGCGGCGCAGGCGAGGAAACCGAGGACCGACGGTCCGGCGTCCGTCGCCTCCAACGGGCTGGCTGCCATCAGCTCGTTCACGGGATCGGAGCGGCCGCCCGGTTCCACGGCGACGTGGGCGGCCACCAGTCCGACCGTGCGATGGCGGGCGAACACCTCGGTGGCGCGCCCCAGCGACCCCGGCTCCCACCACGAGTCGTCGTCGACGAAGGCCACGAGCGGTGTGGCGGCGGCGCCGACTCCGACGTTGCGGGCCGCTGCTCCGACGTTCCGGTCGAGGGTGATCACGGTGATCGCGTCGCCGAACCGTCGGTGCAACCGTTGCGTCGTTGCGTCGTCGGAGGCATCGTCCACGACGATGATCGGCCAGCGCTCGGGCAGGTCGAGCGCTCGCTCGACCGCCTCGATCGCCCGGGCGGCCCGATTGTGGGTCGTCATCACGAGCGTTCCCTGCGGTCGGCCGCGATCGCCGGTGGCCGATGGGGTCATCGGCGAAGTACCTCGTCGACCTCGGCGAGCACCCGCTCGACGCCGATCCTCGCGAGTCCGGGGTCGAGTTCGGTGGCGTGGGGGTCGCCATCACGACCGGCCCAGATGCACCGGTGCAGCGCCGGGTCGCGCTGGCCCCAACGTTGCGGCGAGGTCGGCCCGAAGATCGTCACCGACGCCACCGCGAACGCCGCAGCGACATGGGCGACGCCGGTGTCGTTCGACACCACGGCGCGGGCGTTCGCCACCAGCGCGCACAGACCATCGAGATCGGTGGAGCCGGCCACCGACGTGACGAGATCGGACGCACCGGCGAGATCGCGAACCGTCGAACACAGCTCGGCCTCCGGCGACGACCCGGTGAGCACGACGGGAACGCCGCCGGCGACGACCGAACGGACCACGCGGGCGAATCGCTCGGGGGGCCAACGCCGACCGGCCGATGCGGCGCCCGGATGCACGATGACCGCACCCACGTGTTCCCGATCGACCGGCGCCGGTCGTTCCAGGAGGAGATCGGTGGTGTCGCAGTCGATGTCGTGATGGCCGAGCAGCCGGCACCATCGGTCGATCTCGTGTTCGTCGCACCGCCATCGCGGGCCAGCGGCGGTCTCCGGCACGTCGACGTGGCGGTAGGCGATCAACCGTTCCGGGGCGAGTTCAAGCAGCCGCCGTGTGGACTGCGGGCCGCTTCCGTGCAGGTTGATCGCCACGTCGACCCGGCCGAGACGCGGCAGCGGCCCGGTCTCGCCCACGTCCACCACTCGTTCGAGGCCACAGGCGTCGGCGATCGGCGCCTGCCAGGCTGGTGCAGCGAGTGCGATCTGGTGATCGTCGAAGGCACGTCTGATGGCGCGCAGCGCCGGGATCCCGGTGAAGAGGTCGCCGAGGCCGAGCGCCCGCAGGACGAGCACACGCCGGTGGATCAGGGCCACGAACCTTCCCCTGGCGCCATGATCGCCAGCTCCTTGACCTCGACCCCACCGGGTTGCTGCAGCGCCCACACCACCGCTGCGGCGATGTCGTCCGGCGATGCGAGGCGGGCGTCGGGTGGCGGCTTGTACTGCTCGTCGCGGTCGTCGAAGAAGGCCGTGTGCATGCCGCCGGGCGTCAGCAACGTCACGCCGACGCGGCCCCGGAACTCGGCGGCGAGCGCCCGGCTGAGCCCGACGACACCGAACTTCGATGCGCAGTACGCCGCGGCGTCGCCGACCGCGCGATGTCCGAGTGTCGACGCCACGGTGACCACGCGTCCGCACGACTCCTCGAGGTACGGCAGCGCCGCGCGGACGACCGCTGCGGTGCCGAGCAGGTTCACCGCCACGATCCGGTCCCACGTGGCGCCGTCGACGGAGCCGAACGGTCCCGGCGTGTCGATACCGGCGCAGGTCACCACCGCGTCCAGTCCGCCCAGACGCTCGGCCGCGTCGACGGTGGCTCGCTCGGCGGCACGGCCGTCGGCGAGGTCGGTCTCGATCGTGGTGACGGCGTCGGACGGCTTGCGGTCGAGGGACACGACGTCGGCGCCACACTTCTGCAGCGCGGTGGCGACGGACTCGCCGAGACCGGACGAGCCGCCGGTGACGACGGTTCTCCAACGAGCAGGATCAGTGTGCACGGGTACCTCCCTGGGGGTGGGTCGACGGGTCGCCGACGTCGGCGACATGGTGGTTGACGGGGTTGACGGGGTGGGTGACGGGGCCGCCGACATGGCTGTCGACGCGCCCGGCAACATGGTCAGCAGCGGTTGCCGCGTCCGGTGCGGCGCGGCGCAGGATCGAGGTCGTCGAGCGTCCGGCCATGAAGGGCACGGTGACGACCACACCGCCCCACTGCGCCATCACCGAGGTTTCCGGCAGGACCATGCCGGTGTAGTCACCGCCCTTCACGAAGATGTCGGGGCGGACCGATGTCAGCGCCCCGACCGGGGTGTCGTCGTCGAACACGATCACCTCGTCGACGCAGCCCAGCGAGGAGAGGACTGCGGCACGATCCTCGGCGCGTTGCACCGGACGGCCGGGCCCCTTCAGGCGGCGTACCGACTCGTCGCTGTTGATCAACACCACGAGCCGATCGCCGAGCGACCGGGCCTGCTGCAGTGTGGCCACGTGGCCGGGATGCAACACGTCGAAGCAGCCGCCAGCGGCGACGACAACGGGACGAACGCCATCGCGGGCGTCGAGTTCGTCGCATCGGTCGACGGCGTCGATGCGATCGGTCCACAGACCGCCGGCCGCACCGCGGCGGACGAAGTCGGCTGCCGCTGCGACCGCTGACTGGACCGCCTCGCCGACGACGGCGCCATTCGCGAAGGCGGCCGCGCAGGCAGCTGCGAATGCATCGCCGGCACCGCAGGTGTCGCCGTCGGCACGGGGCCCCGACACCGGCACGACGAGCGGGGTGTCGTCGGAACCGATCACCACGGCGCCGTCGGCACCGAGCGTGACGGCAACCGCGCGCGCCCGCCAACGATCCCGGAGCCGAGTGGCGCTCCTGGTCAACGATGCGAGATCGCCACCGCCCGCCGAAGTCCCGTCGGCGTCGAAGACGGTCGCTTCAGAGCGGTTCGGGGTGATCAGCGTGGCACCCGAGGACGGCTCGCTGCCGCGCGGGTGGGGGTCCCACACGACCGGAACCCCACCCCCCACCGCCGAGCCGACCAGCCGGCGCACCGTGGCATCGCGCAACGTCTGCAGGCCGTAGTCGGCGACCAGGATGGCGTCCGCGTCGGCCAGCGCCGATGCGGCCGACGGCGGAACCTCGGCGAGCGGTCCTGCGGCGCCACGGTCGAGCCGCAGGAGCGAACGCCCCTCGACACGGATCCGGATCTTCTCCACGGTGCTGCCGCGGTCGGGCAGCGCCACGACGTGGACACCGGCGTCGCCGAGCGACTCGCGCAGCCGCGTACCGGCCTCGTCCGCGGCGATCGGCGCCACGAGCACCACCTCCACGTCATGACGCAGGGCGAGTACGGCGGCCAGGGCTGCACCACCGGGCCGGTCGAGCGTCGACTGCTGGTCGACGACCGGCACCGGCGCGTCGGGACACAGTCGGGAGACGTCGCCGATCACGTCACGGTCGAGCAGTGCGTCGCCGACGATGGCGATGCGCCTCATCGTCGAATCACCTCCATGGGCCGCAGCGAGGCGACCGATGCGACGTGACGATCGAACGACGCACACATCAGATGAATCGCCACCTGGTGGATTTCCTGCACCGTCGGCGTCGGCGCAACGACGCCCAGCGCATCGTCGGCGAGATCGGCGAGCGGATTGCCCAGCGGCCCGGTCAACGCCAGGACGCCGATCCCCATCGTCCGAGCTGCCCGAGCAGCGGCCACCACGTTGCTCGATCGACCCGACGTCGACAGTGCGATGAGGATGTCGCCGGGCCGTCCGTGCGCTCGGACACCACGAGCGAACGCCTCGTCGGGGCCGTAATCGTTGACGATCGCGGTCAGCGACGACGTCTCGGCGTGCAGTGCGATGGCGCTGAAGGCCGGCCGGTCGTCGAGGTATCGACCGACCAACTCCGCGGTCAGGTGTTGCGCCTGCGCCGCACTGCCGCCGTTGCCGGCTGCGAGGAGCCGCCCACCACCGGCGAGGACGTCGGCGATGCGAGCGCCCCAGTCGTCGAGGCGACCGGTGTCGCGTTCGAGTAGGTCGATCGCCGAGCGGAGCTCGCCGAGATGCCGCTGGGCGTTCACGCCCGTCCCCCGGCCGCCAGCTCGTCCGCACGGTCACCGAGCGTCGCTAAGGGATTGGCGACGCCCGTCCGTCGAGGAGCGCGATCTGCGTTGGCGAGAGCCTCGAGCAACCGCAGGGTGCGCCCGGCGATCTCGTCCCAGCCGTACGTCGAGGCGCGGGCAAGAGCCGCTCGGCCCATCCCGGCGCGCCGTGTCGGCTGCGCCAGCAACGCCGAGATCGCCGCTCGTATCGACTGTGGGCGACGGGGCGGGACCAGCAGACCGGTGACGCCGTCGGCCACGGTTTCCGCCAGTCCACCCACCGAGCTCGCGATCACCGGAACGCCGCAGGCCATCGCCTCGACGGCGACAATCCCGAACGGTTCGTACCACGGGGTGCACACGGCGACATCGGCCGATCGCAGCAGCGAGGGGATCCGGTCACGATCGACCGCACCGAGCAACTGGACGCGTTTCTCGCTCCTCGAGTCCTCGATGAGTGCCTGCAGCCGCTGTGCATACGGGTCCTCGTCGACCAGTCCGGCGGGTGGTCCACCGGCGATCAACAGCTCGACCTGGGGCAGTTCGGCGACCGCCTCGATGACGTCGGCAAGACCCTTTCGAGGCACGAGCCGGCTGACGCACACGACCCGGTACGGCCGCGTTCTCGTCGGCCACGCCGGGCCGTCCGGTCCGAACGCCGCCAGGTCGACACCGCAAGGAACGACGCTGACCCGACGTGGATCGACCCCGGTCCGGGTGAGCGTCCGGCACTCGGTCGACGTGGTCGCGATCACGCGATCCACCGATCTCGCCAGCCAGTCCTCGGCGTCGATGCGGATGTCGGGGCTGGCGTCTGCCGCGCCCTGCTGGGCGCGCTTCTCGGCACCGCGCGCGTGGAACGTCAGTGCGACGGGCACGTCGAGCCGGTCGGCTGCGGCCGTGGCCGCCAGACCGGACATCCAGAAGTGGGCGTGGACCACGTCGGGCCGTGTGCGGCGCCACTGGCGCAGCAGATCGTCGGCGAACTCGCCCATGTAGGGCAGCAGCTCGTCCTTGTCGATCGGGGCGGGTGGGCCGGCGTCGACGTGGTCGACGACGACGCCCGGGGCGAACTGGACCCGCCGGTCGAGCGACGGGTCGTCGCGTCGTGTGTGCACGACGACATCGGCACCCAGTTGCGCGAGTCCGATCGCCAACGAGGCGACGTGGACGTTCTGTCCTCCGGCGTCGACACCGCCGATCAGCGCGAGCGGGCTCGCATGTTCGGACACGAGATGAATCCTCAACGGCATGCTTCCTCCAGGAGTCGGTTCCAGTGGGACAAGAAGCGCTCGAGCGAGAACCGTTCGAGCGCATGCTGACGGGCTGCCGCTCCCAGCGCGGAGGCGGCCTCCATGTCGTGCGAGAGCCGTCGCGTCGTGTCGACGAGCGCCTCGACGTCGTTGGAGACGACGCCGGCACCCGGGGGCACCGCGTCGGGCACGTCGGTGGTCGCGAGCGCGACGACCGGCATGCCCAGCAGCATCGCCTCGATCAGCGACAGGCCGAGCGACGTCCATCGGAACGGATGGACGTAGCACCGGCGTTGCGCGATCTGCTCGTGCATCTCCGCCTGGGGCACATCGTCGTGGGTGCGCAGCCACGGCGGGCACCCGAGATGATCGTCGAGCTGGGGCATCCCGAGGCCGAACACGTCGATCGTGAGGGCCTCGCCGAATCGCACCAGCAGATCGGTCCCGGTGACCCGCGCGCGCCGCGCCGGCTCGTTGACGACGACCGCCGCCGCATCCATCGACCCGCTCCACTGTTGACCGGGATCGATCACCCCGTGCTCGATGACGCGGGTGCGGGCCGATCCCGTGTCCCAGAACAGGGCGTTGGTCCGGGTGACGTGGACGATCGTCAGGTCATTGCGGTCCTTGGCCGGATGACACATCGCATTGATCCGTCCCTGGGGCATGTTGTGCTCCAGCCAGACCAACGGGACGTCGCGGCCCGGCATGCGGCCGAGCCAGCGCTGGGCCAACTCCAGATCCTGCGGCCGCTGGACGATGACGACGTCGACGGGCGTGTCGGCGAGCTCGACCGGTGTCCGCTCGAGGACGGACGACGGCCAGTCCCACGTCTGCGCCCGGCCGCGCCCGTCGGGTCCACGATCGGGAACCACCGGGACGATGTAGGTGTGCTCACCCTGGACGAAGTTGGTCATCCAGGAACCGTGCACGTGCCAGATCAGCACGTTCATGGCGCACCTCCCACCCGAACGACGACGCCCGCACCGACCGGCTCGAGCCGGGCGATCGAGTCGAGCACCGCCACCGCGGTGAACGGCTCGAGGCAGGGCTGGCCCGGCACCGGACACGTCCTGCTCCGGCAACCGGCGCACTCGATGTCGGACCGTCCGAGCAGCACGTGCGGCACCATCCACGGCCGCCAGCGGTGCGCGGGCACCGTCGGGGCGAATGCCTCCACCACCGGCGTGGCGACGGCGGCGGCCACGTGGGCGATGCCGGTGTTGCCGCAGACGACGGCATCCGCGCCGGCGACGACGTCGACGAGCCCGGCGAGATCGGTGCGGCCGACCAGGTCGGTCAACGCATCGTCGCCGACCGAGTGGACGAGCTGGTCAGCGAGCGGGCGTTCGCCGGCTGACCCGGTGATGACCACGTGTCGGTCAACCGCCGCCAACCCCTCGATGATCTCGCACACGACGTCGGGCGGCAGGCCTCGAGCCGGCACCGATGCGCCGGCATGAACCACGACGTACCGCTCGCCGATGTGTCGCAGGCCGGCGCGCCCGCTCGAGAGCGGCGCACCCATCGGTGGCCGCGCCCGGTCGACGCGCAGTTCGCCGTCGTCGCCGTCGGGCAGGAGGTGTCCCGCCGCGGAGCAGAGCGACAGGTGCTGTTCGACCTCGTGCAGTTCGTCGAGGTAGGGATGGCGGACGTCCAGCAGGCCGCCGGCGTAGTCGACGCTCGTCGCTGCGATCATCCCGACACCGGCCATTCGCAGCAGCAGCGCCAGCGGCAACGGGCTCTGATGGAACGACGTCAGGACGACCGCTTCGTCGATCTCGGCGTCCCGGACGACCGTCACCAGCCGATCGATGTCGGCACGGTCGAACGTCGGCGGATCGAACGACACCCAGGGAGCGTCGAACACGATCACCTCGGTCACCCCCGGCAGGAGCGACGCCGCCGGTGCTCCGGACGGGCCGGCCAGCAGGACCACGTCGTCGCCGGACGCGGCGACGGCGCGAACGGCGGGGCCGGCGAGCAGCACGTCGCCGACGTTGTCGAGCCGGGCAACGAGACGGCGCGTCACGTCCGGACCACCCGGATCGCAGGATCGGTCGAACGGATCACCGCCCGACGCGTCACCCGCCCGTCGAGGAGGAGCCCGATGGCGTCGGCGAGCGTGGCCACCGTCTCGGGGGCCGACGTGATCTCTTCGTCGCGGGTCACCGCGGTGGGAACGAGGACCGCACGGGCTCCGGCGGCGGCCGCCGCCTCCACGTCGGCGCCGATGTCACCGATCACCGCACACTCGCTCGGTTCGACACCGAGCGCGACTGCGGCGTCGAAGATCATCCCGGGCGCCGGCTTGCGACAGGCGCACCGTGCGTCCGGGGAGTGCTCACACACCTCGATGGCCGAGAAGGGCCCGAGGAGTTCGTCGACCCGAGCATTCACACCGTCGACACCGCGACGATCGATCAGGCCACGGCCGATGCCGCTCTGGTTCGTGATGATCGCCGTCGCGATCCCCGCCGACCGCAACCGGTCGAGGCTCTCGCGGGCACCGTCGACTGGCTCGACGAGTGTGGCGTCGGCGTTGTAGGCGACGTCGTGGATCAACGTGCCGTCACGATCGAACAGCACGGCGCGCGGGCGCTCCGGCCGCCACCGGTCCGCGCGCCCCTCCGGCGCCAGCCACCGTGCGCGCAGCCATCCACGCACGGCCCACCAGGTGGCCACGAACGGGATCACCGCCGAGCTCACCGCCATGCGGCCCAGTTCGTCCGCAGTGCGCGGACCCGGCCGGCTTCGGCTCCACCACAGATGTGCGAGCCGCCAGGCAACCGCGACAGCAGCAGCGCGCGCGGTGCGACGTGCGCCGGCCGCAGCGGCGATCGGCGCAGCGGCGGCGAGCGAGGTGGTCACCACATGGCGGCGCAGCGTGCCGCGCGGTGCCCGCCCGCGTTCGCGCCAGTGCCGCCCGTGCAGGTGTCGCATCAGCGCATCGTCAGCGTTGCCGCGTTGGGCGCGAATGCTCGTCGACCAGGTCCCCGAACGTGTCGGGTGCGTGGTGTTGCGGTCGCCGTCGACGATCTCCCAACCGCCGTCGAGGAGACGCAGGGCGAAGTCGGTGTCCTCGCGGTAGGCCCGTCGGAAACGTTCGTCGAAGCCGCCGAGTGCGACGAGCGCCTCGCGGCGCACGGCCAGGTCGGCGGTGATGCACCATGCCGTCGCCAATCCGGCGACGCCCCGTTCGGCGTCGGTCGGTGGGCGGCCGCTCGGCAACGGGACCGAGATCGAAGCGGTGACCGCTGCGGTTCGCGGTGCCGCCTTCGCGACGTCGAGGCTCAACTCGTGGCGCCAGTCGGCGCCCGGCACGACGTCGTCGTCGAGGAAGACGATCCACGGTGACGTGCATCGCCGCCAGCCGTCGTTTCGGGCTGCGGCCGGTCCGCTCGCGCGGCCCGCCACGACGACCGGGTCGATGTTCGTCGTCGGCGGCAACTCCAGCCGGGGTGACGGCGAGGGGCGATCGTCGACGACGACCACCTGCTGCGGCGGCGGACCGGTCATTGCGTCGAGCGCCTCGATCAGGGTCGCGAGTGATGGACGTCCGATCGTCGGGACGACGATGTCGTACGTCGGGTCGTTCGCCTGGCCGGTGCCCCTCACGAGTACATCCGTCCCCGGCGGACGATGAACGGCCCGAGCGCGAGGACGTCGATCGGCGCCGAACCGAAGCACTCGAGGGCTTCTCTCGGGTGGTCCACCATCGGTCGTCCCGCCGTGTTCAACGAGGTGTTGATCACGACGGGCAGGCCCGTGCGATCGGCGAACCCGTCGATCATCCGGTGCACCAGCGGCTCGTCGTCCCGGTCGACGGTCTGGATGCGCGCCGTGCCGTCGACGTGGACGGCAGCCGGAATCCGGTCGAGCCAGTCGGGCCGTACGCGATGGGTGAACAGCATGTACGGGCTGGGGAACGGGCCGCCCTCGAAGATGGTGGGTGCGGCCTCGGCGAGCACCATCGGGGCCACGGGACGGAACCGTTCGCGTCCCTTGACCGCATTGAGCCGGTCGACGTTGCCTGGCCGTCCGGGATGGGCGAGGAGGCTTCGGTGTCCCAATGCCCGGGGGCCGAACTCGCTGCGGCCCTGGAACCAGGCGACGATCCCGTCGTGTGCCAGCGCATCGGCGACCGCCTCGGCGACGTCGTCGGGTCGCTCGAACGGCACACTCGCGGCCCGCAGGACCGACTCGAGTTCGTCGTCGCTCCATTCGGGACCGAGGGCGGCGGTCGTCATCGGCTGCGGACGATCGCCCGCAGCCGCCGCCACGTGGATCGCCGCCCCCAGCGCCGTGCCGGCATCTCCGGCGGCGGGTTGCACCCACACCTCGGAGAACGGCCCATGTTCGAGGAGTGCACTGTTGGCAACGCAGTTCAGTGCGACGCCTCCCGCCAGCGCGATCCGCTGTTCACCGGTCGTGTCGGCCAGCCAGTCGGCAAGCTCCACCACGACCTCCTCCAGACGCCGCTGCACGGTCGCGGCGAGATCGGCGTGCTCGGGACGGACGTCCTCGTCGCCGGTGCCGGGCGGCGCATACCGACACCAGTCGACCGGCTCGGTCACGAAGCCGCCCTCGCCGTCGGTGCGCATCAACCGGCGGAACTCATCGAGGTGGCGCGGTTCGCCGTAGCTCGCCATCGCCATCACCTTGTACTCGTCGCTGCTGCGGCGGTAGCCGAGGTGAGCGGTCAGCTCCTCGTAACGCAGGCCGAGGCTGTGCGGCAGGTCCTGCGTGGCGAGCGTCCGCAAGCCGGTCGCATCGGCGGCACCGGCCAGGAACGAACCGCGTTCGCCGCGGCCGTCGAGCACCATGACGGCGCACGTCTCGAACGGCGACGCTCCCCATGCGGAGGCAGCGTGGGCCACGTGGTGCGGCACGTGGCAGACGCTGGTGTCGGAGCGTCCGGGAAGCAGCGTCGACACGAAGCGGTCCGCTCGTTCGGCGAACAGGGTGCGCAGGCCCTCCCAGTCGGACGCCACCAGTGACGTGACGCTGGCGTCGGCCGGACGAGGAGCGAGCTGAGGATCGTACGAGTAGGCGATGGCATCGAGGTCGCCGGCGCCGAGGCCGGCACGGTCGAGACAGAAAATGATCGCCGCCTCGGGGAGCTCCCACGTGGAGAACGGCACGGGCACCTTGCCGTGTTTGCGTCGGCTGAAGCGCTCCTCTTCGGCGGCGGCCACGATCCGGCCGTCGACGACGAGCGCCGCAGCGGGATCGTGGAACACGGCATTGATTCCGAGGACGGCGGCCACTCTGTCTCCTCTCTCGAGTTCGTCGTCGTGTGGGGGTGAGGGCCGTCAACTACCCCTCGTCTCGCGGAGCGAGACACGTCCCCCGGAGAAGTCGGTGCTGGTGCCATTTCAGCGCTGACGACGGTCGTGCCGTCCTGTTTGCGCCTTGCTGCCGACGGGAACCTCGCGTTCACACGTCAGCGGGCGGGAGGACACCTCAACCGAACCTCAACCGAAAGGAACCCGACATGACGAAGGTGCGAGAGATCATGACCTCCGACGCCAAGTGCGTCGGCGAGCGCCAGAGCCTGACCGACGCCGCCCGCATGATGCGTGAACTCGGCGTCGGCGCACTACCGATCTGCGGCGACGACGATCGACTGAAGGGAATGCTCACCGACCGCGACATCGTCGTGAAGTGCATCGCCGAAGGGGGCGACCCGTCATCGACCCGCGCGGGCGACCTCGCACAGGGCAAGCCCGTGACCGTGGGGGCGGACGACGACATCGACGTCGCATTGGACACCATGTCGAAGCACACCGTGCGACGACTGCCGGTGATCGACGGACACGATCTGGTCGGCATGGTCGCGCAAGCCGACATCGCCCGCAACATCGACGAGAGCAAGGTCGGCGACCTGGTCGCCTCGATCTCCGACTGACGACCACCGACCGTTCCCGAGCGATGAGCGAAAAGCCCGGATTTGGGCGGTTCGCTCATCGCTCGCGGCGGTCCCCTCCCGCCGGTGAGCGAAAAGCCCGCATTTGGGCGGTTCGCTCATCGCTCGGATCAGGCGTGGGAATCGTCGGACGGGGGTATGCAACCGGTCCGATGTCGCCATCCTGATCGGAGACGGGAGATCAATGCGCCGTAAGTCCACGAAGTCGCAAGCCACCGACGAATTCACGCCGCTCGAGCGAGCATGGTCGTCGACGCACGGACGTGCAGAGCTGCTGCGGCTTCCTGCGGTTCCGACGCTGATCGTGGCACCACACCCCGATGACGAGACCCTGGTGGCCGGGGGCCTGATCGCTTCGCTGCGCGCGCGTCGCGTGGAGGTCCACGTGCTGGCGGTCACCGACGGCGAGCACGCAGACGCAACGTCCGACCGCGACGCCTCGGCCGAGCGCCGCGAAGAACAGCTGGCGGCGCTCGACGAGCTGGGCGTCGGGTCGGACTCGGTCAGCCGACTCGCGCTGCGCTCGGGGTCGGCCGCCGAGCACACCGCCGAGATCGCCGACGCGATCGCCGCCTTCGACCATGTCGGCCTGGTCGTCGCCCCGTGGACCGGCGACCACCACCGCGACCATGAGGCGGTGGGCGCCGCTGCGCGCGAGGCGGTGGCGCGGACGGGCAGCGCACTGATCTTCGGTCTGTTCTGGACGTGGCACGGAGGCAATCCCGGCGACCTCGCCCACGAGCGCATCCTCGCGCTGCAGCTCGACGCGGACGCCCAGGGTCGACGTCGACGGGCCATCGAGTGTCATCGCAGCCAGTTCGCGGGTGCCGACAGCGAGAACGAGGGCGACGCCCCGTTGACGCAGGATCTGCTCCGGCCGCTCGACTGGCAGGCGGAGTACTTCGTCTCACCGCACGCGCGGGGCGGCCCCGCCGCCGATGACGCCCACCACAGGACCCACCTCGTCACCGGCGTGCCACCGGTGACGTCGGGGCCATCCGAGGTCCAGACGTGACCCGGATCCGACACGTCGCCGTGGTGTTGCCTGCACGTGACGAATCCGACGACATCGAGGCGACGATCGAATCCATCGAGCGCGCCCGGCAACGTCTTCCCGTCAGCGTCACCAGCACCTGCGTCATCGTCCTCGACGCCGGTCCTGATGCGGCGGGTGCGGTCATCGAGCGCCGGACGGGTTCGGGACCCGAGGGCGGTCGCTGGACATCGTCAATCGTGGTGCGCGCCGGCCACGGCGGCGTCGGGGCCGCGCGTTCGGTCGGTTGCCGTGTGGCTCTCGGGGGTTCGCTCCACCAAGCCGGCAACGTCTGGCTGGCCCACACCGACGCCGACACGATCGTGCCCGGCTACTGGTTGAGGGCCCACCTGGAGCTGGCCGAACGCGACGTCGCTGCGGTGGCCGGCACCATCGAGCCGGACGACGGCCTCGACGACGCCGTCCGTGCAGCATTCGACGCGTCGTACGCCGTGGTCTCTGCCGACGGCACCCGCCACCACGTGCACGGGGCGAACATGGGCACCCGCGGCGACGCCTACCTGCTCGCCGGCGGGTGGCGGCGGCTCGAGTCCGGCGAGGAACACGACCTCTGGGAGCGCCTCGGCGCAGTGACCACCTGCGTCACGTCGAACACCATCACGGTGCACCGCCGCGCTCGGGCGTTCGGGCCCTGACAGCGGGGGCGTCGCCGGCCGAGCTGGCGGCCTCCGCGACGACGTCAATCTCGGGCCCGGTCCCAACGGTGCGTTCGCCACCGCCCCAGCAGCGGAGACCACCGGCGAGCGAGGATGGCGGCCCGTGCGGCGTTGGCACCACATGCACCGTGGACGCCGCCACCGGGATGGGCCGACGCCGACGCCAGGAAGAGCTTGGGGACGACGGTCTCGGGGCGCCCGAGACCGATCGTGGGTCGGAACACGAGCTGCTGGTGCAGCTGTGCGGTACCGAGGCTCTTGTCGCCGTGCAGCAGATTGGCATCGTCGCGTTGCATGTCGTGCGGCGACTGGACCGAGCGGTGCCGGATCAACGAGCCGAACCCAGGCGCATGGGCTTCGATCCGTTGCTGAATCCGATCGGCGAAGCGCTCGATGTCATCGTCGGAACGGAGGTCGCCGAGGACCCCGGCACCGTCGCCCCTGACCTGCTGCGGAACGTCGGTGTAGGCCCACACGGTCTCGGTCCCCGGCGGAGAACGGGTCGGATCGGCCGTCGTCATCTGACCGAGCAGCACGAACGGCCGTTGCGGAATGCGGCCCGCCGCGAGCTGCGCCGCCGTCATCGTCATCTCGTCGATCGAGTCGGCGAGGTGCACCGTCCCCGCCCCTCCGACGGCCGGATCGAGCCAGGGAATCGGGCCGTCGAGCGTCCAGTTCACCTTGAAGGTGGCCGAGCCGCGCTGGTACCGCTCGATGTCGTGCAGCGTCCTACTTGGGACGATCGACCGGTCGAGCAGGTCGAGGTAGAGCGCTGGGGCGACGACGTCGGCGAGCACGCCGTGGCGGGCGACGATGCGGTCGCCGTCAGCCGTCTCGACGCCGCTGGCGCCGCGTCGGTCGGTCAGGATCCGGACGACTCGGCTGTTGCAACGAACGACACCCCCGGATGCCTCGAGCCTGCGCACCAGCGCACCGGTCAACGCGCCGGCACCGCCCTGCGGCACCGGCCAGCCGTGCGTCTGACCGATTCCGGTCAGCAGCCAGCCGAGCAGGCCGGACAGCGCCGTGGCCGGCGTGACGTCGGCGTGCAGCGCAGAGCCGGCGAGCAACAAGCCGGCGCCGGCGCCGGCGAAGCGTTCCGAGACGAACCGCTCCACGGGAACGACGGCATCCCTCGCCAGCTCGGCGACGCCGCGGACTCCCAGCGAGCCGGCAAGTCGCGCCGTGGGCCGCACGGGCGGGAACGGGCTCATGAAGGCTTCGACGAGATCGTGTTCGAGTTCCTGCCACCGCTGCTGGAGACGGATCCACGACTCGCCGTCTCCGGCGGCGAACCGGTCGAGCGACTCCGCCGTGGCGTCGACGTCCCGGCTCAGCAGCGCGGTGGCGTCGTCGGTGGGATGGGCGAGCACCTGGGGTGCGTGGCACCAGGTCAGCCCGTGTCGGTGGAGATCGAGGGAGCGGATGTGGGGCGAGACGATCGACAGTGGGTAGAAGGCGCTGAACCGGTCGGTGACGAACCCGGGCTCGAGCAGCTCCGCGCTGCGCACCGCTCCGCCCGGGTCGGGCTCACTCTCGAGCACGATGACGTCCCATCCCCGGTCGGCGAGGATGTTCGCCGCGACCAGCCCGTTCGGACCGGCACCGATGACGACCGCATCGACCGGACGGCTCACCGCACGTCCGCCGTGGCCCCGGCGGCGCCGGTTTCGATCCGACGCTGCACGATCCGGTCGAGGCGCCGCAACGACCGGTGATTGCGCAGGTGGATCGTCGGATCCATCACCGGCCGGACGACGTTGCCGATCGTTCGCAGCTTCGGTTCCTCCTCGATGGCCACCGCGGTCCCTGTGGCATCGCTGACGAGCACGATCGTCACGACCGCCGACACGAAGGGACGGGCTTTGACCCCCAGGCGGAGACGTCGGCCTGGATCGAGTTCGAGCACCCTGGAGTGATCGGGGATCGACAACCAGCCGATGCCAACGCGATGGTGGAAGCGCGATCCCACCGCCGGCCAGGTGTCGTCGACGTCGCGGATGTCCGCCGCACCGATCAGCCAGCCCGGGTACGTACGCGGATCGATCAGGACGTCCCACACCGCTGCGCGGGGCGCTGCCAGGGTCCGACTCGTGTATGCCATGGCCTGTCCGTACCCACCCGGACGCACAGCACACACAACGCGCCGCCACGGGCAGGCCGGTTCCGCGATTGGATCGCGCCGAGTCGGGCACTGCTCCTCTCATGAAACTCATCATCGGATTCATCACGGGCTTCGCCGCCGGCGCATTCTGGGTGTCGAATTCCACCGAGGAGCAGCGTCGCCGAGCGCGGACGGCTGCCTCCGACGCCGGGCGCAAGATCAAGCAGTCGCGCATCGGACAGTCGATCGACGACAACGCCTCGAAGGTGGCCTCGACGGCCGGCGATCGGGTCGCCGACGCCGTCGACTCGACCGGCGACGCGTTGGCCGACTCGATCAGCGGCGGCGACGGACACGCGACGAACTGACGACGCCGTCGCCACGTCCGCCGCCGATGTCGAACGACCGCCGACGAACGCCCGGGGAACTCCGGGTGGGATGCTCCGGCTGGTCGTACAGGGACTGGCGAGGCATCGTCTATCCCGCCGCGCTCCCCCAACGTCTGTGGTTCGAGCACTACCAGGGGTTGTTCGACACCGTCGAACTGAACTCGACGTTCTACCGCCTGCCCACGGCGACGGCCGTCGAGCGGTGGGCTGCGGCCGCCCGACCGGGCTTCGTCTACGCCGTGAAGGTCGGCGCCTTCGGTTCGCACCGGATGAAGCTGCGTGACGCCGCCGGTTGGCTGCCGAACCATCTGGACCGGGTGGAACGGTTGGGCGTGCATCTCGGCCCGAACCTCGTACAGCTCCCACCACGGTGGAAACGCAACGCCGAACGTCTCGACGAGTTCCTCTCGTGCGCGCCGACGGCGATGCGGTGGGCCGTCGAGCTGCGCGAGCCCTCGTGGTTGCACGACGACGTGTTCGCCGTACTGCGCCGCCACGGCGCAGCACTGTGCGTGCACGACCTGTTGGCCGACCATCCCTTCGAGCTGACCACCGACTGGACCTACGTCCGCTTCCACGGCCCCGACGCGTTGCGCCACGCCTATCACGGCTCCTACGGGGACGAGCGGCTCGACGAGTGGGCCGAACGCCTCGGCGCCGTGCTCGAGGCCGGCCACGACGTCTACGCGTACTTCAACAACGATGTCTCCGGTCACGCCGTGAACGACGCCCTGCATCTGCGCGAGGCGCTGACGAACGGCGCATAGAAGGCCCGCAGCCGGGTACTGGTACGCCGTGCGCATCGTGGTCACCGGAGGAACCGGAAATGTCGGCACTGCGGTCGTCGAGTCGCTGCGCCGCAACCACGCGGTCGCCGACATCGTGTGCGTCGCACGTCGGCGCCCACATTTCGCCGCATGGACAGCTGACGGTGTCGACCGCGCAAGATGGGTGAGCGCGCCGCACCACGAACACCACCACGACGATCACCACCGCCACCGGCACCACGACAAGGAACGAACATGAAGGCACTCACCTGGCACGGCAAGCACGACGTACGTGTCGACACGGTCCCGGATCCGACGATCCAGGACCCCACCGACGTCATCATCGAGGTGACCAGCTCCGGGATCTGCGGCTCGGATCTCCACCTGTACGACGTCCTCACGATGTTCCTCCACGAGGGCGACATCCTCGGACACGAACCGATGGGCCGCGTCGTGGCGGTCGGCCACCAGGTGGCCAACGTGCAACTGGGCGACCGCATCGTGGTTCCGTTCAACATCTCGTGCGGCCACTGCTTCATGTGCGACCACCAGTTGTACGCACAGTGCGAGACCACACAGGTCGTCGAACACGACAAGGGCGCCGCGCTGTACGGCTACACCGAGCTCTACGGCTCGGTACCCGGCGGCCAGGCGGAGTTGCTGCGCGTTCCCCATGCCGACTTCGGTGCGATCAAGGTCGGCGACGGTCACGACGACCGCTACGTCTTCCTCTCCGACGTACTGCCCACGGCATGGCAGGCCGTCGAGTTCGCCGACATCCCCGACGGCGGCTCGGTGCTCGTCGTCGGTCTCGGTCCGATCGGCCAGATGGCGGCCCGGGTCGCCCGCCACCGCGGTGCCGGCGCCGTGATCGCTGTCGACACGGTTCCCGAGCGACTGGCACTCGCCCGACGATGGGGCGTCGACACGATCGACGGCACGAACCGGTCCGACGCCGATCTGCTCGGCGAGATCCGTGAGCGGACGGGTGGCCGGGGACCGGACTCGGCGATCGACGCCGTCGGCATGGAAGCGCACGGCAGCGCGCTCCTGGCGACGATGCAGAAGGCGGCGGGGCTCCTCCCCGACCGTCTGGCAGCGCCGCTGACGGAACGCTTCGGCGTCGATCGACTGGCGGCGCTGACGTTCGCGCTCAATGCCGTCCGGCGCGGCGGCACGGTGTCGATCATCGGGGTCTACGGCGGCATGAAGGACCCACTGCCGATGATGACGATGTTCGACAAGGGGCTCACGATCCGCATGGGTCAGGCGCACGTCAAACGATGGATTCCCCAGATCCTGCCCCTGGTCGACGACGACGCCGACCCGCTCGGCACCATGGCGTTGGCCACGCACCACGTCAGCCTCGACGAAGCACCCGCCGCCTACGAGACGTTCCGGCAGAAGGCCGACGGCATGATCAAAGCGGTGATCACTCCCTGAGATCAGGCGATCGTCGTGGTTGACGGTGCCGGGAGTCGGGTACCGCCCGTTCGCATCGTTCGGCGGGAACCGAACAAGAGGAGACGAACGTGAGTTTCATTCTGTGGCTGATCGCGGTGATCATCGGCATCGTCGGGATCGTGCAGTTGTTCCAGGGTCAGATCATCCTCGGGATCGTGCTGCTGGTCGTGGCCTTCCTGGTGGGTCCGGGGGGCTACAGCATCTTCCGATCCAGGTCGTGAGTCGTGCGACAACAGTGCGCGACCGCTGAGGACTCCGTCGGCCGGCTCGCCGATCGGATCGCCGACCGCTTCGTCGGCGAGCGGGTCACGTGCTGTGACGTGCGCCGTCCCGACATCGGCGGCCTCCGCCTCGCCGGGCAGCGGCTCGTCGGAATCGACGTGGTCAACGGACATCTGCTGCTGCACTTCGAGGACACGACCGTATGCGAGCACCTTCGGGTGGACGGCCGATGGCTCGTGGGACCGCAGGCGACGGAACCGGCGTGGCGGCGACAGCTGGAGCTCCGGCTCGAGACGGGATGGCTCACCGAGCTGGACGTGACCGGGCTCCACGCGGCTGCACCGCCGACCCCGCAGTGGTTCAGTCGTCGGTGCCGATGACCTGTCGGCCGAGGGCCGCCGGGTCGTAGTACGCCATCGACCGTACGATCCGGCCACCGTCGAACTGCAGCACCGTCGCACCGCGGTACCCGATCTCCTGACCGTTCATCGTGGCCGACGTCTCCCACTCGAGGACGGCACCGTGGTCGTCGCCGGCAACCAGCCGGTAGGTCGACGCCACCGTGTCGAACTGGTCACGGTATGCCGACCAGAACGACGCTGCGCCGTCTCGACCGTGGTGCGACTCGCCGGACAGCACGTTGCCGACGGCGCACTCGTCGTCGTACAACTCGGCCAACGGTTCGGTCTCGCCGCTGTGCTCCAGCACCAGCAGTGCGTCGGCGAACCGCTGGGCGAGCGGCCGGTCTGGGTCGGAGTATTCGGACGACGACATGCCGTTCGCGCTACCCATGCGCTGCAGTGACCAATCACGACGGGCGCTGCGACCCTCAGTGGATCTGAGCGCCGTCCGTCTCGCTTTCCGGCACTCAGGGTGCACTGATGCACGCGAGGACGCTCGGATGGTGGTCACGCCGGACGCTCGTTGCGGCCTTTGGAGATCGGCTTGCGGTCGAGCCGGGCGAGCGCCGGGCCGGCGGTCACACCGTGGACGACGATCGACACGAGGATCGTGAACACGGCGACCGCCCAGACGGGACGCACCTCGGTGAAGAACTCCTCGCTGACCGCATACGCCAAGTAGTAGATCGTGCCCATCCCGCGGATGCCGAAGAAGGCGATCGCCAACCGGGAACTCGTCGATTCGTCGGTTCCGAGCAGGCCGATCCAACCGGTGACCGGCCGCACGACGAACACCACGGCGAGCCCGATCAACGCGCCGGGGACGGTGAGGCCGGCGAGCGCGCCGTCCACCGCTGCACCGCCGAGCAACAGCAGGAAGAGCAGGCTGGCGATCCGCTCCAGCGTGTCGGCGAAGTCGTGCATGACGATGTAGAACTCGTGCGACTGCTCACGCTGGCGCAGCGTGACGGCGGCGATGAACACCGCGAGGAAGCCGTAGCCGTGCAGGAGCTCGGTGACCCCGTAGACGGTCAGCGTGATGCCGAATGCCACCAGCCCTTCGCCGGAGCGGGCCAGCGCGAAGCGCGATTGGCGACCGAACGACAACCATCCGATCGCACGTCCGAGTACGAGCCCCGCAACCAGGCCGACGGTCAGCTTCAGGACGACGTCTTGGAGGAACCAGCCGACGAACCAGTTGCCTCCCACCGCCAGTGCGATCGCCAGGTTGGTGAAGGGAAAGGCGAGGCCGTCGTTCAGGCCTGCTTCGGACGTCAGCGCGAACCGGATCGAGTCGTCCTGGATGTCGTCGTCGCCACCGGGGCCTGGGAGTTGCACCTCCGACGCCAGGACGGGGTCGGTCGGCGCCAGGACCGCGCCCAACAGGACGGCGGCCGCGAGCGGGAGACCGAGGCCGACCGAACCGAGCACGGCGATGGCGCCGACGGTCAACGGCATGGTGACAGCGAGGAGGCGCCAGGTGGTCATCCAGCTGCGCCACCCGACGCTCCGACGCAACTTCAGGCCCGCCCCGGTCAGCGAGACGATGACCACCAGTTCGGTGAGTCGCTCTGCGATGTCGTCGTCGGCTCCCGGCCGCGGGCCGTCGAGGCCGACCGGCAGCGAGAACAGCACGGCGCCGACCCCGACGGCGATGATCGGCATCGAGAGTGGCCGCTCAGCGAGGGGTCCGGGCAGGACCGCCGAGGCGAGCACCGCCACACCCAGGACGGCGAGGATGACGAAGTACTCCATAGGGGGTCACGGGCCTCTACCCCCTGCGGCGCATGGCCCAACCGTTCGCCGTCAGCCGTTCGCCCTCTCTGATCGGTCGTGCGAGGCGCCATCGACCGGTGCGCCGGGGCACCGGCAGGCGCAATACCGGTCGGCCTCAGGGTGTGGTGGAGGTGGTGGTCGGATCCACGACACCGATCGCCGGTGGCAGGATCGGCGCGAGGAGTTCGTCCCACTCCTGGATCCCACACCCGTTGGTCCGATCGGCCACCGTGTCGACGGGTTGGTCGCCGATCGATCCTGCGATCGCGGCGGTGTCGTCGCCGCCGTAGATCTCGGTACACACCCGGTCCTGCGGTGGCCCCTGTGTCAGCCGCTCGACGACCGCCGGATCCTCCAACGCGGCGCACGCTGCATCGGCATCCACGTCGGCATCGTCTCCGGAGAGCTCGGCTGAGTCGGTACAGGTGACCGTGTAGGTCCGCTCGACGCCGGCCGCGGCATGTTCGTAGCGGACCTGCAGCTCGGCGAACACCGGGGAGCCATCGGCGACGTCGGTCGATCCGGCGCCTTGCCCGTCATCGTCTCCGCAGGCGACGAGAGCAGCGAGCGCAACGGCGAGCGCGACGATGTGGCGCGCCGTGGGACGCGGCCGGGGACCGCGAGCGCCGTGGCCGGTGATCCGGTCGTGTACTGACATGAACTTCCCTTCCTCGCCCATCTCGTCCTCGCCCATCTCTTCGTAGCCGATCCGGAACGCTGGGACGGGTACCCCGGGTGGCGCGATCCATGCTGCTGACGCCTACCCCTGGGTCGATTGCCGCCTCGCCGACGGCACCCGCGACGCCCGCTGCGACGAGCAGCAACAGGATGAGCGGGCTGCGAGCGACCTGCCGAGCCGATGCTGACGCTCGGGCGTCGCCTTTTTGGCGGAACTGGTCGAGGAAGAGCCTCCGCGCCGCGTCGCTGACGGGATGGCTCGTCGCGGTCGGCTGCGCCGTCAGCATCGTCGTGCTGAGCGAGGCGGCGCGGGCCGTGCGGCGGATGCGCACGGCCGGCGAGTCGGCGTGACCGACGGCCGCACCGGGTTCCCGCATCCACCCGTTCACTGCGGTGCGAGGCCGCTGCTCTCCGCACCCTCCTCAGGATCGGCTGCAGCCGCCTCGCGGTGGAACTCGATCGAGAACGTGACCGGAGCGTCGATGACGACGTGATGGAGCCGTCGTGGCGGGATGACGACGTGGTCGCCCGCCGAGACGGGTCGTAGATCCTCGGTGTCGTCCTCGAACACGAAGCCCAGTTCGCCGGTGTGCACGACCAGACGCGCCCACACGCCGTCGGCGACCCGGTGGGCGCGCAGCAATCCCTTCGGATGGTCTCGCTGATCGAAGACGTCGGTGGTGCGGACGTACTCCAACCCGTCTGGAAGCAGCGGCCACTGACCGCTCATGTGGCCGGCAATTCGGACGGGCGGGCGATCGCTGTGCGCATGCGACATCCTCGTACCCTGCCGGATGCGCTGCGAACCTTCAGGGCGACGATGTGGCGATGACCTGACTCGTCCGGCCCCGACCGAATCCACGAGCACGGAGGCCATGTCGAACCGGCATCTCCGGCCATGATGGGCACGGTGCAATCCGCACCCGGTCGTTCGACGAGGAGATGATCATGAACGAGAGCCTGCGCGACGAGACCACCCTCGCGGAGCGATCGCACCTTGCCTTGCGTCACGACCTGCACGCTCGGTTCGGTCCTGCGCAGGTCGGTGTCTCGGCTGACGGGACGGCGGTGCATCTGATGGGACCGACCGACGCCGGTCTCCTGGTGGGAGGCTTCGCCGTGCTGGACGGCGAGGCCCACGACGAGTGGACCTCGCTGGTCGTCCAGATCCGCTCGGTCTCGCTCGTGGAGCGTGAGGGACCGCAACTCGAGTTCGGTGCAGCGCTCGACGACACCGACCTCGTGGTGACGTCGGCGAGCATGCGTCCACTGCTGCGAGCGCTCCGAGGCGACGGTGTCGTGTTGGGCACGATCGACGCCGCTCGATTCACCCGCCGCCATCAGGTGTCGCCGTTCGGCGAGCGGATCATACGACCGGCGCTCCCCGACGAACTCGCCATCATCATGTCCGCGCTCGACGCGGATGCGTCGTCGTTCTCCATCGGCCAGCTGCGTGATGCGCCCGAGGTGCCGGCCCGACTGATCGCCAAAGGGTTCGCCCGACACACGTTCATGTGCGGGCAGTCCGGTTCGGGCAAGACGTACACGACCGGCGTGCTGTTCGAACGGCTGTTGTCGGAGACCACGCTCCCGATCGTCATCATCGATCCGAACTCCGATCACGTCCACCTCGGCAGCCTGCGCGACCCCGACGACCACTCCGAGGAGTCGGAACGGTTCCGGGCTGCGGCCGCATCGGTACGAGTCGCTCGGGCGCGTGGCCTCGAGTCGTCGTTCGTGCTGTGCGCCGACTTCAGCGACCTGGGCCTCGACAACCAGGCACTGTTGCTGCGGTTGCACCCGATCCACGACGCCGACGAGTTCGACGCCCTTCGTCGGATCACGGCGACGCTCACCCCGCCCTATTCCGTCGACGACGTGACCGACGCCGCCGACGGCGAGTTCGCCGACGACCCGGTCGCCGCCCACATCTCCCGCCGGATCACGAATCTCGAGATCGCCGACTGGGAGGTGTGGCGGCGCGACGGCGAGACGTCACTCGCTCGTCGAGGCCTGCTCGACGAGCGCTGTGTGGTGCTCGACGTGGGCAGCCTGGCGCAGCAGGACGAGCGCACGGTCGTCGCCCTCGCACTCCTGGGCAATCGTTGGGCCCTGCGCAGAGACCGCAGGTCGGTGCTCATCGCCATCGACGAAGCGCACAACGTGCTGCCCGCCGCGGCCGAGGATCCGCTGCTGCGGGCGACGGCCGAACTCGGTGTGCAGATCGCCGGCGAGGGCCGCAAGTTCGGACTTCACCTCTTCGTCGCCACTCAACGCCCGTCGAAGGTGCACCCGAACGTGGTGTCGCAGTGCGACAACCTCACGCTGATGCGCATCAACGGGGCGGGCGACGTCGACGACCTCGTCGCGCTCTTCTCGCACGTCCCCGAGGCGATGATCCGTTCGTCGACGGCCTTCGGGCTGGGCCAGGCGTTGTTCGCGGGCCCGATCGCCCCGGTGCCGATGGTGGTGCAGGTGACGACGCGACGAACGCCGGAAGGTGGCGGCGACGTCCCCACCGACTGGGCGGTGCCCGACACGCAGTGATCAGCGTGCGGCGAAGAGTTCCTTGATCTGACCGAGCGGAGGGACACGGCCGGACACGACGACCTCGTCGTCGATGACGAGTGCCGGCGTCGACATGACGCCCCACGCCACGATCTCTCCCGGGTCCGTGACCTTGTCGATCTCGGCGGTGAGGCCCAGCTCGTCCAGTGCGCTGCGGGTGACGGCCTCCAGGTTCTGGCAGTTCGTGCATCCGGAACCGAGGATCTTGATGTCCATGGTGTTGCCTTTCGTTCGAGGTGTGTGGGTTCGAGGTGTGCGGGTCTGAGGTGTGTGATTCCGAGGGGGTCAGATGACGAGGTTGAACAGCAGCCCGGTGGCCAGGATGCCGGTGGCCACGACGCCGATGTAGGTGGCGATCAGACGGGGCTTGAGCACCCGGCGCAGCAGAATCATCTCGGGGAGCGAGAGCGCGACGACGCTCATCATGAATGCGAGCAGCGTGCCCATCGGCATGCCTTTGTCGTGGAGCACTTCGACGAGCGGCATCACGCCGGCGGCGTTGGAGTAGAGCGGGATGCCGACGCCGACGGCGATCGGTACGCCGAGCAGCCCCGTGGCGTGCTCGGCGAACCACTCGTCGGGCGCCCAGCCGTGGATCACCGCACCGACGCCGATGCCGACGAGCAGGTACGGCCACAGCTTGCGCAGGATCGAGACGACCTCTTCGCCCGCCATCTGGAACCGGTCGTCCCACGACAACCCGGCGGAGGGATCGACGGGCTTGCCGCGAAGTCTGGTCTCGAACACGAACGGCTCGACCCACCGCTCGAGCTGCAGGCGTCCGAGCACCGAGCCGGCGACGACGGCGATCGTCAGTCCCGAGGCGATGTAGAGGGCGGTGATCTGCCACCCGAAGAGGCCGAAGAGGAGGACGATCGCCACCTCGTTCACCATCGGCGATGCGATGAGGAAGCTCAGGGTGACGCCGAGCGGCACGCCGGCGGCGACGAATCCCATGAACACGGGCACCGCAGAACACGAGCAGAACGGGGTGATCACGCCGAGTCCTGCGGCGGCCACGTTGCCGACGCCTTCTCGCCGCCCACCCAGCAGGGACCGTGTCCGCTCGACCGACATGAAGCTGCGGAGGACCGTCACCACGAAGATCACCCCGGACAACAACAGCGCGATCTTGCTGACGTCGTAGAAGAAGAAGTGAACGGCTTCACCCCAGTGTGACGTCGGATCCATCCCGGCGACGTCGAACACCACCCAGTTCCAGAACGGCCGGTTGTAGTGGTACAGCAGCCACCACACCGCAGCAGCCAGGACGATCGGGGCCCATCGACGAAGCGACGGATGATGCGGCGCAGCGGACGTGTGCGTCGTCGCCATCGCCTCTGCTCCAACGCGCGAAACCTTCATCGTCAATCGACGATACTCGATGGGCCGTCGATCCGGAATGGACTTTGGTCGCAGAATGTCCGGCTCCCGGCGCACTCTCTCCCGCCGCACTATCGTTCATCGTCGAACGGCGATGTGTTGCAGCCTTCCCGAACGGAGCTGCCATGGTCGTAGCAGGAGCGAACGGCAGTGATGGCACCCATTTCGAACGACGGACCCGACGACGAGACCCTTGCGGCGATGGCGAAGGCGATCGGCCATCCGGCTCGTCTCGCCATCCTCCGCCTCCTGTCCCATCGGGACACGTGCGCGACCGGCGATGTCGTCGCCCAGTTGCCGCTGGCCCAGTCGACGGTGTCGGAGCATCTCCGCGTCCTGCGTGAAGCGGGGCTGATCCAGGGTGAGTTCGACGGCCCTCGCAGCCGGTACTGCGTCGACCCCGAGGGCCTTGCGATGTTGCGTGCGGGTATTGCTGCCCTCTGATGGAGCGTCGTGGCCACCATTCGCCAGTCCCAGGTCGAGCGGACCAGGACCGCCGCGTGAAACCGGCGTCCGCTCCGCAGCTGATCACGTACGCCGACCGCTTGGCGGGTGACCTTCCCGGACTGCGACGTCTGCTCCACGACGGGTTGGGAGGAGTGTTCGACGGCGTGCACGTGCTGCCCTTCTTCGTCCCGATCGACGGCGCGGACGCCGGCTTCGACCCGATCGACCACAGCTCGGTCGATCCTCGCATCGGCACCTGGGACGACATCGCCGAGCTCGCGACCGAGCACGACGTCATGGCCGACCTGATCGTCAACCACGTCTCGGCCCGCTCGACCGCCTTCGTCGACTGGCTCACTGCGGGTGACGACTCGCCGCACGCACCGATGTTCCTCACGCCCGAGCGCGTCTTCGGACATCTGCCGACCCCCGCCGAGGTCGCCGCGATCTACCGTCCTCGACCGACGTCGCCGTTCACGTCGTTCACGTTCGCCGACGGCACCGCCAGGCTCGTGTGGACCACGTTCACCGACAATCAGATCGACATCGACGTGGAGCACGAACTGGGATGGGCTCATCTCGTCGGCATCCTCGACCAGTTCCATCACAGCGGCATCACGCTCGTCCGTCTCGATGCGGTGGGGTATGCGATCAAGCGGGCGGGGACGTCGTGTTTCATGCTGCCCGAGACGTTCGCGTTCATCGAGCGGTTGACGGTGGCCTGTCACGACCGCGGCATGCAGGTGCTCGTGGAGATCCACGGCCACCACCTCGACCAGGTCGCGATCGCACGGCGCGTCGACCTCGTCTACGACTTCGCGCTTCCGCCGCTGACCCTCGACGCCCTCTACCGCGGCGACGCCGCGACGTTGAAGCGATGGGTGTCGATGCGCCCGACGAACGCCGTCAACGTGCTCGACACCCACGACGGCATCGGGATCATCGACGTCGGCGTCGATCCCCGCGATCCCAGCCGCACCGGGCTATTGACACCCGAGCAGATCCACGACCTCGTCGAATCCATCCACGACAACTCGGGCGGCACCAGCCGGGCCGCTACCGGCGCCGCCGCGTCGAACCTCGACCTGTACCAGGTCAACTGCACCTTCTACGACGCGCTCGGCCGCGACGACGACCGCTACCTGGCGGCACGCACGATCCAGCTGCTCCTGCCCGGGATCCCGCAGATCTACTACGTCGGCCTCCTCGCCGGCACCAACGACATGGATCTACTCGCCGCCAGCGGGGTGGGACGCGACGTCAATCGCCATCGCTACTCCCCCGAAGAGGTTCGAGAGGCCCTCGAACGTCCGGTCGTCCGACGCCTCGTCGAGCTGCTGCGCTGGCGCTCGACCGAGCCGGCCTTCGAGGGCGACTTCGAACTCCTCGACTCCCCCGATCACATGCTCATGGTGCGCTGGTCGTCACCGGCCTCGGCGTTCACCGCCACGGTGCACCTGCGCAGCGCCGAGGTGACCGTCACCGACTGACGGTGTTCGGCATGGCAGACCCGGCCGTCAGCGGCGCGCGTCGACCCACGCGGTTGCGTCGGCGGTGGCACGGGCCATGGCTGCGCCGACACGGTCGTCGCTCGGGTACACGTTGCCGGCACCGATGGCAGCGGTGATGCCGGTGGCCTCCAGCTGCTCGATGATGCGCTCGTTCGCCGAGACGATCTTCAGTTGGCTGTCGACCGCAGCCAGCTCGGTTGCATAGCGCAGCACGACGTCCATGAACGTGCTCCCCAGATCGCTGCGGCCCCGCAATCGGAGGATGACCACGGCGTTTCTCGAATCGGCACCCACAGCGGGAAGTGCCGCTTCGAACACCGGCGCCGCTGCGAAGAACAGGCTCCCGTAGGGCTGGAGCACCACGACGTCGTTCGGGGCCAGCTCGGCGGGAGCGTCGACCTCGGTGACATATCCGTCGTCGTCGACCACCCGTCGGCGGATCGACACCTGGTTCGACTGGCGCACCGCGTGCATCGCCATCGACAGGCCCACCCCGATCAGCACGGCGTACTGCAGCGGGATCAACATCGTGAGCAGGAAGGTCGTGGCCAGAACGGCCCGCTGCACCGCACCGGTCTTCCACACCGACCTCAAGTCCGCCGGCTTCACCGTGCGGTAGCCGATCAGCATCAGCAGTCCGGCGAGCGCCGGCATCGCCACCATCGACACGACGTCGCCCAGGGCGACGATCACCACCGCCATCACGAGCCCAGCGATCAGCAGGGACTGGCGCGATGTGGCTCCGGCTTGCTTGTTGAGCGACGAGGCGGACACCGAACCACCGACCGGCATACCACGGAAGACACCGGATACGACGTTGGCGGCGCCCTGGCCGACGAAGTCGCGCGACACGTCGGGGTAACTGCCGTCGGGATTGGTGAAGTTCGCCGAGATGCCCGCTCCCTGCACCAGGCCGACGAAGGCGAGCGACACCGCCGGAATCAACAGGGTCGGCACCATCCCGAGCAGGGGCAGTTCCGGCGTCGGCAACGTGTCGGGCACGATGCCGAGGTCGCGCAGCGTCGCGACACTGTCCCAACCCGCCACATCGGCAATCGCGGAGGTGACCACGACGGCCACGACCAGCCCGAGGGCGCCGAGCCGCGTGCGCTCGATCAGCACGATCAGCGCGATCGTGCTGAACCCGATGAAGATCGTGGGACCGTCGATCGACGTCGGGCTGAGCACCGTGTCGATCGCTCGGCTGACCCGGTTCGCTCCGTCGGCGGCGTAACCGGTGAAGTTCTCCAGCTGACCGAGCACGATGTTGATGCCCACCGCGTTGATGAAGCCGACCATCACGGCGTTGGAGACGAATCGCAGGATCGTGCCCAACCGGAACAGCCCTGCGACGAGCATCACCACACCGGTCAGCATCGACAAGGTCACCAACGCTCTCGTCGGATCGCTGGCGTCGCCGATCGCCGGGACGTCGGCGATCAGGATCGCCATCGCGCCCGTTCCCTGTACCGCCATGAACGCCGAGCTGGTGAACAGCGCTCCGGTGGCGGTGCCCACCATGTAGCCGTAGAGGCCCGACAGCGGATTGACACCTGCGAGCAAGCCGGTCGCGAGGCCATCGGGGACCGACTGCACGCCGAGCACCAGCCCGGCCATCGCGTCGTCGCGAAGCGATCGAACCTTGGACGACTGGCCCGGTGCCAGCGCTGCTTCACCGTCGACCGCCACGGCCACATGGTACGGCCATCGCCGCCCGAGCCGGGAACGGCACCGGAGGTGAGCTGCGTCGGAGTCGATGCTCAGGCGGTGCGTTCGAGGCAGATCACGGCGATGTCGTCCTCCGGCTCGTCGGTGGTGGCGATCAGGTACTCCACCATCTCCTGCGGCGACCGCCGTGGTGACGCTTCCACGAGCCGGCGCAGCCGTCCGAGGCCGACGTCGATGCACTCGCCGCGCCGCTCCACGAGGCCGTCGGTGAAGATGATCACCGAGTCGCCGGGCCCGAACGCGGCCGACAGGGTCCGGTAGGCGGCATCGGGGGTCACGCCGAGGGGCACATCCGCCGCACTGCCGCCCAGCGCCACCGAGCCGCAACACATGATGAGCGGTTCGAGATGACCCGCACGCGCCCACGACAATCGGCGGGCGTCCAGGTCGACGACCGCGTACAGGCAGGTGATGAAGGGCGACGACGCGGGGGCGCCACGCATCAGCACCCGGTTCACCTTGCCGAGGACGTCGCCCGGTCGTCCACCGTCCAATGCGACGGCACGGGTGATGTTGCGAGCCTGCAACATCAACGCTGCCGCCTCCGGCCCGTGACCGGCGACGTCGGCGATCACCAACGCGATCCGATGATCGTCGAGCTCGAAGGCGTCGTACCAGTCACCACCCACGACTTGGCCACCGGCCGCCGTCCGGTGGTCTGCGCCCACCTCGTACCGGCCCCCGCCGGGCAGACGGGCAGGCAAGGCCGCGCGCTGCAGCAGATCGACGGCAACCCGGTGCTGTTCGGCGATCATCGCTGCGTGTTGCGCCTCGCGCTCGGCGACGACCGCCGCCGTGACGTCGCGCGAGGCGGCGATGTAGCCGTCGCCGAGCCGGGCCGCCCGGAGGCTCCAGTAGCCGTCGATCGCCGTACCGTCGGGTGCGGTGTCGCGGTAGACGAGCCGTTCTTCGCTGATCGGGTCCCCGCTCTCCACGACGTCGACGAATCGATCGAACATGCCCGATGGCCGCCAGTTCGGATACAGCTCGTTGACGAGGTGTCCCTGCATCTCGTCGGCACGTCGTCCGGCTCCGTCCTGACTTGCCCGGTTGACGAACTCGACCCGGAAGTCCGCGATGCGTCCATCGGCATCGCGGACCGACCGGGCGATGGTGACCTGGTCGAGCATGGCGTCGAGCGCCGCCCGGAATCGGTCGCGATCGCGCGCCTCGGCGAGTTGTGTCCGGTTGATCGCGAGGGCGATGATCGATGCCAGCGTCTCGTGCAACCGGTGCGAGATCTCGCTGAGCTGACGCGGTCCGGACCACCCCAACCGGAAGAGGGCCAGGACCCGGCCGTCGTCGAAGGGGTCGGTGATCGGCACCCACACGCTCGATTCGTCCCCGGGGCCGGTCATGATGTCGAGACCGTCGGGATACCGAACTGCGTACTCCTCGAGCGACGCCGCCGCATACGGTTTGCGGTCGAGGATCACGTCGGTCAGCGGTCGGCCCGGAGTCAGCGGAATGACGGGCCCGATGCTCTCGTATCCACGCGACGAGGGGTGCACGACGACCGTGCCGTCGGCGACGAAGGCCAACATGACGCGGGAACGGAAGGCAGACGCCAGGAACTCGGAGACCGCATCGGCGATCTCGTCGAGTGACGCTGCCCCGGCGAGCTCGCGCGCCAGGTCGGCCAGCAGCTCCGAACGTTGCCGGGCGACGACGGAAGCGGTGACCTCCCGCACGACCGCACCGACGCCGACCATGAGACCCTCGTCGCTGCGGACGGGATAGAAGCTCACCGACCAGTGCTGCTCGATCGCCGCCTCGCCGATCGGGTGCGACAACAGCAGTTCGCTGATCGGCTGGCCGGTACGCCGAACCCGTTCGGACAGATCCTGATACCACCTATACACCTGGGGGTCGATCTCGTCGGGTCGTCGACCGAGATGGTCGCCGGCCGGCAAGCCGTTCATCTCGGCCAGGGCTCGGTTCACGCGGGTGAACCGCAGGTCGAGGTCGAACAGCGCCATGCCGACGGGAGCCTCGCCGATGACGATGTCGCTGAGTGCGCGCTCGTCACGTTCGCGTCGGCGCGCCTGTTCGACCCGGACGGTCATCCAGACCACCAGCAGCACGCTGACGGCGAACACCAACACCCCGCTCGTGTCGGACCATGTCGTGATCCGCACCGAGAACCGCGGCTCGGTGAACTCGAACCACACCAGCACGATGGCGGTCACGCCAGCCACGCCACCGGCGCGCTGTTGACCGACCAGCGCAGCGATCAGCACCGCCAGCAGCAGGACCACCGCTGGTCGCAGATCGAGTGGCTCCGGAGCCAACTCGAGCAGGAGCGCCGCCGCAACAGGAAGCCCGATGCCCAACGCCGCGGCCTGCCACCAGCTGCTCTGCGTCCGCACACGAGGCGCGGTCGGAGCCCCAACGTCCGGCACGCCGCGAGATGGTAGCCGGATCGAACCGACCGGACGGACGGCCTCGGACCCCCTCGCCGGCGATGGCGGTGACGGCAGATTCGACCGTCGTGCTCCCGGGTACGGCGCCACCATGAAAGAGACATTCGACGCGACGGTGACACCGTCGTTGTGGCTCGACGGTGCCGCATCATCCACCACCCGTGACGGGTCATCGCCGGTCGCCGCCGAGGTCGGCACCGACTGGGACGCGGTCGTGGTCGGTGGCGGTCTGGCCGGCGTCCTCACGGCGTTGCGCCTCGCCGAGCGTGGCGCCCGGGTCGCGCTGTTCGAGGCCCGGTCGGTGGGTTCGCGCACGACCGGGCACAGCACGGCGAAGGTGACGGCGCTCCAGGGGTCGATCTACCACCGGCTGATCAGCGGCAAGAACCTCGAGACGGCGACGAGGTACGGCCACGCAAACCTGCGCGCCGTCGACGACGTCCGCACGATCATCGACGACCTCGAGATCGACTGCGACGCCGTGACCGCAACGGCGTTGACGTGCGCCGAGTCCGATCCACGCATCGTCGAGCAGGAGTACGAGGCCGCGACTGCCTGTGGTCTGCCGGTGACGTGGACCGTTCCGACCGAGTTGCCGTTCCCGGTGGTCGGCGCCGTCGCGATGGAGGACCAACTGCGCGTGGATCCCGTCCGCCTCGTCGGCGGCCTCGTGGCCCGACTGCGCTCGTTGGGAGCGAGTGTCTACGAGGGCATCCGCATCACCGACGTCGACGAGGATCGCACCGGATGCACGGTGGTCGGCCCCGGCTTCTCCGTCCGGGCGGCGAACGTGGTGCTCGCCACCCATCTGCCCATCGTCGATCCGGCGCTGCTCGCAGGACGTGCCACGCCGGTGCGGTCGTACATCGTGGCGGGTCACGTCGCCGATCCGCCCGCGGGGATGTACCTCGCCGCCGACGAGGGCTGGTCGATCCGGTCGACGGGGCCGGCGGAGGCGTCGTCCGACGGGGACGGAGGTCGAAGGCGAGCGTCGACGCCGCAGCCGAACCTGCTCATCGGGGGCGAGGGCCACGAGATGCTCGACGGCGTCGACTCCGCTGCCCACCTGGACCGCCTGGGACGGTGGGCAGTCGAGCGATACGGGATGCGTGTCTCGCACCGGTGGTCCGCCTTCGACTACCGCTCGATGGACGGCCTTGCGTTCGTCGGACGCTTGGCGCCCGGTACACGACGTCGGTTCGTCGCCACGGGCTTCGACAAGTGGGGCATGAGCACGAGCATGGTCGCCGCCGACGTGATCGCCGACCTCATCGACGGCCGCGACAACCCGAACGCCGAGATCCTCGACGCCACACGGATCCTTCCGACCGTCGGGCGGACCGCAGTGAAGACCGGCGCGAAGGTCGCCGTTCGCTTCGTCGGCGACCGGGCAGCCGCCCTGCTCGAACCGGACGAACGTCCTGAGCGCGGCACCGGCGTCGTCGTGCGGAGAGGAACGTCGCTCGTGGCGGTCTCTCGTGACGTGGACGGCCGGACGCATGCGGTCGACGCGGTCTGCACCCATCTCGGCTGCATCGTGTCGTTCAACGCCGGCGAGCAGACATGGGACTGCCCGTGCCACGGATCGCGCTTCGACGTCGACGGCGACGTGCTCGACGGCCCCGCACGCCGACCTCTCGCATCGCGGAGTTCGGACCCGCCGGGCTCGGCGAACCAGTGACCGTCCCGGTGACGGGCACGAGGCGTCAGATCGACGACACGGCGTCGAGTGCGCGCTGCGTCGCCGCGACGTAGCCGCCACCGAACTTGATCGCATGGACGACGAGTGGCGCCAACTGGTGCAGCGGCACCCGCGCCTGCCAACCGTCCGACATCGGCCACTGGTCCGCGTAGGCGTCGAAGCACTCGGGACCGAAGCCGCCGAAGATCCGCATCATCGCCAGGTCGTACTCGCGGTGACCGCCGTGGCATGCGGGGTCGATCAGCCAGGATCGACCCCGGCGATCCACCATCCGGTTCCCCGCCCACAGGTCGCCGTGCAGACGCGCCGGTGGTTCGACCGGCCCACCGACGTCGGCCAGCCGCTCGATCGTGCGTTCCAGGTCGGTGAGCGTCGCTGTGGGCAGCGAGTGCCGGTCACGGGCGATGCGGAGCAGGACGCCCAGCCGCCGCTCGCCGTAGAACTCGACCCAGCTGTCGCATGGATCGTTGGGCAGCGCCAACGACCCGGTGGTACGGCGGTCCTGTCGACCGAACGACGGGGCACCCGCTCGATGGAGCCGTGCCAGTGCGCGACCGAACGCCGATTCACCCTCGGGGGATTCCCGTCCACCGGATTCGATCCACTCGAGCACCAGGCGCGGTGGCGTCTCGGCGTCTCCGTCGGCGACGGCGAGCACCTCGGGGACCGGGACCACGTCCGGTTCGCCCAGCCACCGCAAGCCATTCGCCTCGGTGGTGAAGAATCCTGGCGGCGGATCCCGATGGGTCTTGGCGAACACGGTGCGACCGTCGACCAGTCGCAGTCGATAGGACTCGGCGACGTCGCCGCCCGCGAGTCGGTCAGCGGTTGCCACGGCGACTCCGAGATCCTGCGCGACGGCATCGGCGAGACGTTGCACCAACCCAGTGTGTCAGTCCGCGGGCGCCCCTTGCCGAGTCGCTCGTCGCCTGAACGGTCCGGTTCGCCGTTCGGTGGAACCACCGGAGGTGGCGGTGGCGGCGCCGTTGAGAAGACGGCCCCGGTACCCGGCACACGGTCTGAAGCGGAAGGGGCCGGGGTAGCGCCCACCGATGATCGACAGCCTCGGCATGGCCGCCATCGTCTTGATTGGTGGTGGCGTCGTCCTGCTCACCGTCGGAGTGCGGTTCACTCGCACGGTCGACGTCCTCGCCGACCGGACCGGCATCGGTGAAGCGCTGGCGGGAGCGGTGCTGCTCGGCGCTGCCACGTCGCTGCCGGGATTGATCACCACCGTCACCGGCGCGCTCGACGGGCAGGCTGGGTTCGCCGTCAGCAACGCGATGGGCGGGATCGCTGCCCAGACGTCCTTCCTCGTGTTGGCCGATCTCATCTATCGGCGTGCGAACCTCGAACGCGCCGCTGCGTCGCTTCCCAACGTGATGCAGACGGCCATTCTGATCGCCCTCGTCGGCCTCGTGCTGTTGGCTGCCACCGGGCCCGACGTCTCGCTCCTCGGCGTTCATCCGGCATCGCTGGCACTGATCGTTGTCTACGTGTACGGGCTGAGACTGGTGCAACGCATGCACGCCCGTCCGATGTGGCGGCCGCGTGCGACCGACGACACTGTCGTCGACGACGTGGACAGCGACGACGACTCGCCCGCAACGACGCGACGGCTCTGGCTGGAGTTCGCCGCGTTGGCGGCGGTCGTCGCCGTCGTCGGCTACCTGATCGGGCAGGCGGGGCTCTCCATCGCCCGCGACAGCGGCTTGTCGGGATCCGTCGTCGGCGCTCTCTTCACGAGCGTGGTCACCTCGCTGCCCGAACTGGTGACGGTGCTGACCGCCGTGCGCATCGGCGCGCTGACGCTGGCCGTGTCGAACATCGTTGGCGGCAATACGTTCGACGTGCTGTTCGTCGCCGCAGCCGATCTGGCGTTCCGGAGCGGTTCGGTGTATCACGCCGTCGACCAGCAAGCCCTCTTCGTGCTTGCGCTCACCGTCGTCATGACCGCCATGCTCGCGGGAGGACTGTTGTACCGCGATGAGCGGTACATCGGCTTCGAAGGCGTCGCGATCCTCGTCACCTACGCCTGCGGCATCGCCGGGCTCGTCCTGATTTGATCTGCGTCGGCGAGATCAGTGGGGCGGCTGGAGGCGGGAGCGGAGTTCGTCGAGGTCGAGGTCGGGCTGCGGATAGTTGGCTCCGAGGGAGTCGAAGACCGCCAGCAACAACTTGGCGATCATCCAGTTGCGATACCACTTGTGATCGGCGGGGATGACGTACCAGGGCGCGGCGTCGGTGCTGGTCGCTGCGATCACCTCCCCGTAGGCCGTTTGCAGCTGCGGCCATGATCGTCGACTCTCGATATCGGAGGCCGCGAATTTCCAACGTTTGTCGTCGCGGCGCAGGCGCCGCAGGAACCGCTCGCGCTGCTCGTCGTACGAGATGTGCAGTGCGCACTTGACGATCGTCGTGCCGGCGGCGTCGAGTTCCGCCTCGAACTCGTTGATCTCGTCGAGACGCCGGCTGATGTCGTCGCTCGGCATCGTGTCGTGAGCGTGTGGGACGATCACATCTTCGTAGTACGAACGGTCGAAGACGCCGAGTTGGCCCGGCTTGGGCAACTCGCGCCGGTACCGCTCGAGGAAGTGTTCGTTGAGTTCGTCCTCGGTCGGTTCGGCGAACGACGCTGTGCGGACACCGGCGGGGTTCATCGCGATGACGACATGTTTGATCGTTCCGTTCTTGCCGCTGCAGTCGAGCCCTTGCAGCACCAGCAGCACCGAGCGTTGCTCCTCGGCGAACAGCAGCTCGTGGGCATCGAACAGCTCTTCGTGCATGGCGTCGAGCTCGTCCTTGGCGTCGGACTTCGACGGAGCGAAGGGGGTGTCGTCAGGATCGAAACCGGCGAGGTTGAAGGTGCCGTCCACGGGTCGGGCGCGCAGGCGGTTGGAGATCTCCTGAAGGTCGAGCATGTTCACGCTCCTTGCTCGTGGACGCTGATCGCTGCGGCGTCGAGGGTGAATTCGAGATGATCGGTGGGTGGACGGTCTTCGCCGTCGAGTTCGACGGGCTGCGGCCGAGAGAGGTGGACGGTGATGCGTTCGCCCTGCGTCCGGCGGCCGAGATCCGGCGGCAGCTCGCTTCCCCGCAGCACGCACCACGCCACCTTGGCCCACGATCTGATCGTGTTCGCGGCGAGGACCATCACGTCGAGTCGTCCGTCGTCGGGTTCGGCGTTCGGGAAGAGAACGATTCCGCCACTGATCGTGGGGAAGTTGCCGACGAGCACCATCGAGGTGCGCTCGTCGAACCAGATGGCGCCTTCGACCTCGACGGTGGTCTTCACGAGATTCGTGCGCAGACGCCGCAGGCCCGACAGCACGTACGCGGCGGTGCCGATCCGTGCCTTGAGTCCGTCGTTGGCGTTGCGCATCATCCTGGCGTCGAAGCCGCAACCCGACATGACGGCGAACGCTTCACCGTTCACCCGTCCGAGATCGATCTGCCGGGTCTCGCCGAGGGCGCTCGCTGCGGCGTCCAGGCCCGTCGGCAGGCCGAGGTTGGCGGCGAGCAGGTTGCCGGTACCGGTCGGAATCAGTGCCAACGAGGTCGTCGTGCCGGCGAGCGCATCGAGGACCGCTCGCACCGTTCCGTCGCCACCGCAGGCGATGACGGTCGATGCGCCGGCAGCCAGCGCGCGTTGCGCTTGGCCGGCGCCGGGGTCGTCGGCCGTGGTCGACACGATCTCGATGTCGTCGCCGAGCGCCGCTCTCAGGTCCGCCTCGCTCGGGGCGCCCCCACTGGCCGGATTCCACACGACGACCCGGTGGCCGCCGCGCGGGTTCGTCTGCGCAGTCACGAGGTGTCCTCCAATTCACGGCGGCGATGGCTGGTGAAACAGAACACGCCGTAGAGGATGAGCCCGACGCCGCAGACGAAGACGAACGCCGCACCGAGCGACCCGCCGGCAATCGCCCGCAGAGTCCGGTCGAAGCCGCGTGCGTCATCGGGATCGAACTCGATCGCCGATCGCAGCAGGAAGAAACCGACCAGAATCGTGACGACGCCCCGACCGATCCAGCCGACGATGCCGGCGATCGCAATGGCGGCCTCGCGCGGTTCGTCGCGGGCAACGTCGGGACGGACCCGACGCAGGTCGTCGGCGAACGACCGCTGCATGCCCTTGTGCACGGCGAAGAAGAGCCCGACCACGATCATGACGATCGCTGCGGCGCCGACGGCGTACCGACCGAGGCGAGCATCGAGTATCTCTCGGGAGAGACGCTCGATCTCACTCGATTCCGAGGGTTCATCGCCGCGATACGCCGTGACGACGGCCGTCCAGCACAACGCGGCGTAGAAGGTCGCCGAGAAGCCGTATCCGATCCGGTCGGCCCATTCGGCCAGACCGTGGCCGCGGATCACGGCGATGCTCAGCAGACGCCAGAGGACGTACAGTGCCAGCCCGGCAGCGATCGCCACCAGTGCCAAGCGACCGAGCGGCGCCGCCGCGATCCGGGCGATCGATCCCTCCGGCGACGCGTCGCCGCTCGGCGAGCCCTGCTGGGAGATCTCGATCGCCGTCACGCCCATCAGCGTGTAGACGATGCCCTTCACCGTCCACCCGATGCGGGTCGTGCGCTCGATCCACGGATGCGCTTCGACCGCTTCGTCCAACTCGTCCACGAAACGCTCGGACGCGTCGCGGTCGTCGGCCATCGGGGTTCTGGTCGCCGGCGATGGTTCTCCGTCGTTGTGAGGGATGTCCATCAGGGCGCTCGTCATCGGTCTGGCGCCGTCTCAGGCGGCTGCCGCCCGACGTTCCCCCCGGCGACGGTCGCCAAACCCTGGGCGCTGGGAGCGCCAGAGACGCCGAGCGGGCGGACGGTCCGCAACAACCGGCACTCCCCGCGGTTTGCGTCGGCTGATCTCGGGTAGGGCGAGCCACATGAAGGGGGAATTGACATCATGAAGGGGGAATTGACATCGACCGGCGAGGAGACGCCGGACGCCGACACGACCCATTCGGACGCACCCGGTCTCGACATCATGTCGGTGCTGCGCCGGTGGCCGATCGCCTTCCTCCTGCTGGCGGGTCCGACGCTGGCGCTCGGCGTTCTCGGCAACCTGTTCGTGTTCGACTCCTCGCTCGGCGAACTCGATGCCGATGCCGTGCAGTGGATGGCCGACCAACGCAACGCCGTCCTCGACACGGTCGCCAAGGCCGGCGCAGTGACCGACACGTGGACCGCCATCGGTCTGATGTTCGGCGCGATGACGATCCTCGTCGCCATCGACCGAGGTCGCTTGGCCGCACTGATCCTGATCGCAATGTCATTGGAACTGGCGACATTCCTGGCGGTCGGGGCGATCATCGATCGGCCCCGTCCGGAGATCGAGGCGGTGGGTGCCGTGCCGTCGACACCGAGCTTTCCCTCCGGCCACGCGGCCGGGACCGTCGCGCTGTACTCCTCGCTGATGTACGCCGCCTGGCGTGTGGGGACACCCGATCGCGTGGGCCGCAAGATTGCCATCGCCATCCCGATCGTGCTGGCAGTGCTCGTCGCAACGGCAAGGGTGTACGACGGCGTGCACTACCCCACCGATGTCGTCGCTGGACTGCTGATGGGAACTGGAGCGTTCATCGGAGCGCTGTACGTGACCGGTCTGCTCGCTGAGTTCCGTGCCGGGGTGTCTTCGCCGGCCGATTCGGGAGAGAACCACTGACGTGGTCGTCGCTGCGACCGTCATCGCGCTCGGGCTGACCGCCGGGCTGGCTGCCTTCGTCGTCGTGGTCCTGCCGTCGGCACCGGATCTCGACGATCTCCACCTGGACCAGCACTCGGCCGCGCACTGGCGAACCTCGCGCTGGCTCGCGCGTTTGGTGCCGAAACGGGCGGCGGCCGCAGTCGGCGAGTCGTTGGCGATTGCGGCAGCCTTCGTCATCGGTGTTTCGGTCCTTGCCGGCGTCACCCTGATCATGATCCGAACCGGAACGGGGCTGGCCCGTGCCGACGAACCGGTTTCCGAGTGGGCAGCCCGCCGGGCGAGCGATCGTTCCACCACGGTGATGCGCGAGCTGACCCGCTTCGGCGGGACGCTCTACATCGTCGTGGGCGCGGTCGTCGTCGCCGGCATCGGCTGGTGGCGTGATCGGCGATGGGCAGTGCCGCTCTTCGTGGCGATCGCCATGATCGGCCAGTTCCTGGTGTCGAACTCCGTCAAGTGGTCCGTCGAGCGGGCTCGACCCGCCATCGAGAACCTGACGGGGTTCGCCGGGTCGTCGTTCCCCTCCGGTCATGCTGTTGCCGCCGCCGCAGGGTGGGCCACCGCTGCGTTCGTGCTCGCACGAGGTCGGAACCGGTGGACCAGGGCAGCGTTGACCGGGCTGGCCGTGGCGCTCGGGGTGACGGTTGCCGGCACCCGAGTCGCACTGGGTGTCCACTGGACCACCGACGTGATCGTCGGGCTCGCCATCGGGTGGGCATGGTTCGCCGTGTGCGCCGTACTGTTCGACGGTCATCGGCTCCGCCCGACCTCGCCGGTGGCCGACGACGATGCCGCTGTTCCCGGCAGCGGACTCGTCGACTCGGCGACGGACCGGCAACGCCGCTGACCGTGGCCGTCCGACCGGGTTGTCAATCGTCGACACGGGGAACCGGCTTCGTCTCGAACGGGCGCGCTGCGATCCGAGCGTGACACGGCCGACGGTCGGCCGTGCGGCCTCAGCCGATTCGGACCGAGGTACCGCCGTCGACGGGCAACACCACACCCGTCACGAACCGTGCCTCGTCGGATGCCAGGAAGAGGGCGGCGTTCGCTGCGTCCCACGCCGTTCCCATCCCGCCGAGGAGGGGAACCTGCCGGTTGCGTTCGTCGCGGACCTGCTCGACCGGCACACCTCGGGCGGCGGCGATCCCACCGACGGCCATCGGCGTGTCGACCAGCCCGAGTGCGATCGCGTTGCAGCGCACACCGCGCGAGGCGTTGGACTGCGCGATTGAGGTCGTCAGCCGGTTGACGCCCGCCTTCGACACCTCGTAGGCGACCTGGAATCCCCCGGCGAACGCGGCCGCCGACGACACGTTGACGATCGCGCCTCGCCGGCGCTCACGCATCGCGGGCAGCGCGGCTCGGCACATGCGCCACATGGCCGTGAGGTTCACCTCGACGATCCGCTCGAATGCCTGCGCGTCGGCGGAGTGGGCAGGGCCGTCGCCACGCCCGCCGATGCCGACGACGTTGACGAGCACATCGACACGACCGCCGTTCCCCAGCGAGTGGGCGATGACGGCGGCGCACTGTTCGTCATCGGTCACGTCGGCCGTGAACGCCGTGGCCGTGCCGCCCCGATCTCGGATCGACGCGGCGGTCTCCTCGGCGCGGTCGGCGACACGGTCGACGCAGAACACCTCGGCGCCTTCGCGGGCGAAGGTGGTGGCGATCGCCCGGCCGTTGCCGATCGTGTCGCCGGGCGTCTGACCGGCACCGACGACCACCGCCGCCAGTCCCGCAAGGCGTCCATCAGGCATTCCCCGAGCGTAGCCAGCGCCTTGCACCCCTCTCACAGGGTGGACCCGCTCTCGTCAGGCCGACGGGCCGGGACGGCGCCACAGGGGCGCACTAGCCTCGATCTTGCCGGTCGGCGCAATCCAAGATCGAACGGCCTACGTCCGATCGTCTCGCGGGACAGCAACGGCGACGGCGGGAACAGGAGACGAACATGAACGACGACCAGGAGAATCCAACCGCCGAGGAAGGCGTGGCTCGTGCCGGAGCACTGCCCGTCGAATTGTTCCTGAGCGATTCCGTTGCGATGGTGAGCCCGTCGACGTCGATTCGAGACGCCGCCGAGCGGTTGCAGACCGCCGAGGTGGGTCTCCTGGTCGTCGGCACCCCCGACGCCGTCCACGGCGTGGTGTCCGAACGCGACATCGTGCGCTGCGTCGCCCGCGGCGCAGATCTCGACGCAACGCCGGTCGAGGCGATCGAGAGCGACCACCTGAAATGGGCGACCGTCGGCTCGACGGTCGACACCGTCGCGGAGGAGATGATGGAGAACTATCTCCGCCACATGCTCGTCGCCGACGACGCCGGGCAGCTCGTCGGCGTCGTGTCGATGCGCGACCTACTGACCGCTTACCTCGCCTGAGCCGCACGCGGCCCACGACCGCCATGCACGGTCAGCGGCGCGGCGGGACGGGAATCCGATCGAAGTCGGCGGCCACCACGATCTCGCCGTCGTACTCGAGCGCAGCTTCCTCCGCGAAGGGCGGCTCGGCGCCGTAGCGCCCCGAGAAGTGGGTCAGAACGAGCAGCCGGACGCCGGCTTGCGCCGCGAGCCGGCCGGCCTGGCGGGCGGTGAGGTGTCCGTGCTCGTCGGCGAGATGCTCCTCGCTCGACAGGAACGTCGACTCGCACAGCAGCATGTCAGCACCGGCCGCCAACTCGAGCGCCCCCTCACACCACGCCGTGTCGAGCACGTAGGCAACCGACTGACCCCGCCGCGGTTCGGTCACCTCGTCGAGCGTCACGGTTCGCCCGTCGACGACGATCGAACCGGCATCGCGGAGCTGACCGACCGACGGCCCTTCGATCCCGAGGGCCTCGAGCCGTTCGGGCACGAAGTGCAGACCGTCTGGTTCGTCGAGCCGATAGCCGACGGTCTCCACCTTGTGGCGCAGAGGCGCCGCACGGATGGTGAACTCGCGATCCCGGTGGACGATTCCCGGCTCGTGAATCGGATGCGGTACGACTTCGATGTGCTCCTGGCCGGCCGTCGCCAGGCACAGCCGCTGGAAGTACTCCTCGCCGCCGGCGGGATAGTGGACCGGGATCGGCAGGCGTCCCTGGTCGAGGGCCAGCCGCATGATCATGCCAGGCAGCCCGAGACAGTGATCGCCGTGGAAGTGGCTGATGCAGATCCGGGTCGTCGCTGCCGGCGTCACGTCGACGAAGCCGAACTGGCGCTGCGTTCCTTCCCCCGGGTCGAAGAGGATCCCTTCACCGTCCCAGCGCAGCAGGTAGCCGTTGTGATTCCGCAGGCGAGTCGGTGACTGACTCGCCGTGCCGAGGATCACCAGTTCTCGTTGCGACATGCCTTCGTGTCTACCCGTTCGCGGCGATGCCGTCGATCATCGCTCGGCGGCCCGGCCGACCAGATCGCGGTGACGCGCTGAGCGCAGGTCTCAGATCAGGCGAGGTCCTCGCGCACCGCGGTCATCTCTGCCGCCTCGATCTCGTCGTCGGAGAAGTGCCCGTCACCATCGACGTCGGTGGCGGAGACCGTCGACACCTCGACGGCGTCGGCAATGCCGTCACCATCCACGTCGATCGCTGTGATCGTCGTCTCGTCGACGGCGTCGGCGATGCCGTCACCATCGACGTCGTACACCGTCGTGGTCGTCTCGGACACGATGTCGGTGATGCCGTCACCATCGACGTCGATCAGCGTGGTGGTCGTCTCCGTCACGATGTCGGTGATGCCATCACCATCGACATCGATCAGCTCGGTCTCGACGGTCATCTCGATGTCGCCTTGGTCGTCAGTTTCGCTCATCGGCGAAGTCAAGCATGTGGCACGCCGCCGCGCAAAGGAATCCGCGCGCGTCAGCTCCCGCACGAGACGGACGGACCGGCGCTGCTCCGGGTCCGTCGAGGCGTCGGTCGCTGAGGTCGCTGAGGTCGCTGCGGTCGGCGCCGCCATCGACGAGCGCGGTGTGTGCGGGCAGGGTTGATCAGCCGACGGCAGTACCGACGAGTTCACCGATTCCGAAGGTGACGATCATGGCGAGCGCCCCACCCGCCACGAGGCGCACGGAGGCTGCCCGCTTGGGCGATCCGCCGAGGTGTGCGCTGAGCATGCCGGTGAGGAGGAGCCCCACCAGCACGGCGACGAACGTGAAGGGGATCCTGATCGCGGATGGCGATGCCAGGATGGCGACGAGGGGAAGCAGGGCGCCGACTGCGAACGCCAGCGCAGACGAACCGGCGGCCGCCCACGGGTTGGCGAGGTCCTCCTCATCGAGTCCCAACTCCATGTCGAGGTGAGCACGCAGCACGTCACCTGCCGTGAGTTCAGCCGCCACGGTGACCGCTGACTCGTCGCTGAGGCCGCGGGCGCGCAGCAGCCCGACCAGCTCGTCGTGCTCCTCGTCCGGGAACTCGGCGAGTTCACCTCGCTCCTTTGCGATGAGCGCGCGTTCGCTGTCACGTTGGGTGCTCACCGAGACGTACTCGCCGAGCGCCATCGACACCGCACCGGCCACCAGCCCGGCGATACCGGCGGTGGCGATCTGGGTGGCATCGGTGGTCGCGGCCGCGACGCCGATCACCAGACCGGCGGTCGAGATGATGCCGTCGTTCGCACCGAGCACTCCCGCGCGCAGCCAGTTCAGCCTCGAGCCGAGGGAGCCGCCGTGGGGCTCCGCCTGGTGTGTTGCTTCGCCCGCGACCCCGTCGGGCGCGGCCGCATCAGAGGTCGTCATGGTCTGATTGAACGCCACCGCCCCGGTCGCGTGACAGAGCCGAAGGCCCCACTTCGGCCGCACCCCTGCTCACCGCAGCACGGACCGGCGCCCCGACCACCAGAACAGGCCCCGCAGCAGGGTGCAGCGTCGCCGTTCCGGGCCTATTCGTCGAAGAACAGCAGGGCCGGGGTCTCGAGCAGGGCCTTGATGCGCTGGACGAACACCGCAGCATCCCATCCGTCGACGATGCGGTGGTCGAAGCTCGACGAGAGGTTGAAGAGCTGACGTGGCTCGAAGGCGTGGGCGCGCCACACGGGTCGGACCTCCAGTTTGTTCACGCCGACGATCGCGACCTCGGGCGCGTTGATGATCGGTGTCGTGACCAGACCTCCCATGGCGCCCAGCGACGTGATCGTGATCGTCGAGCCGGACAGGACCTCACGGGGCGCTGCCCCGCTGCGCGCCAGGTCCGACACGTGCGCGATCTCGGTTGCGAGACCGTCGAGCGCTCTGTCCTCGGCGTGCCGGACGACAGGAACGCGAAGGCCGTCGTCGGTCTGGGTGGCGACGCCGAGATGCACCGCCTCGAACACGGTCAGTTCCTCGGTGCCGTGGTCGTAGTGAGCGTTGAGGTGAGGCTGTTCCTGTACCGCGATGACGATCGCTCGTGCCAGGAACGGGAGCAGCGTGAGACGCGTCGTCTCGTCGCCCGAGCGAGCGTTCAGTTCGGCACGCAACCGTTCCAGTTCGGTGGCATCCACCGCGTCCACGTACGTGATGTGCGGGATCTCGCTCCACGCCGCGCTCAACCGGTCGGCGATGCGTCGACGGACGCCGCGCACGGGCTGGACGCGTCCCTCATCCGACGCCATCCGTGGAGCGTGTGCACGACCGAACGTGAGCAGACGGTCGAGGTCGGCATGCACGACGCGCCCGTCGGGCCCGGTTCCCTCCACACTTCCCAGTTCGATCCGCAGCCGAGCGGCGCGGGCTCGCACCGCCGGAGAGGCGAGCGCGTGTCCGCCTCCTGCAGTGGCGGCGCGCTGTGGGTGTCGATGAACCGGCTCGGCGTTCGAACTCGGCTCGGGCGGTTCGGCCTCGCCCCCGACGGCGTCGGAGGTTGGTGGTGATTCCCGCTCCACACCGGCGACGTCGCCGGCCGGCGTCGGTTCCTCCTCCGCCTGGGCCCCGGCGGCGTCGATCTCGATCAGGTCACTGCCCACCGCGAGCACGTCGCCCGGCTCGCCGTGCAGGTCGACGACCGTGCCCGACACCGGCGACGAGATCTCGACGGTGGTCTTGTCGGTCAGCACCTCGGCCACGTTGGTCTCCGGCGTCACCTCGTCGCCCACCTCGACCAGCCACGAGACGAGCTCCGCCTCTGCGACCCCTTCGCCGACGTCGGGCAGCTTCATCGTGAAGCGGCTCATGTCCTCACCGTCTCGAGCATCGCGGCGCCGACCCGGTCGGGGCCCGGGAAGTACGACCATTCGTGGGCATGGGGATACGGGGTGTCCCACCCGCAGACGCGTGCGATCGGCGCCTCGAGGTGGAAGAAACAGCGGTCCTGAACCTGCGCGCAGAGTTCGGCACCGAAACCCGACGTCAGCGTGGCCTCGTGCACGACCAGGCAGCGCCCGGTCTTTCGCACCGAATCGACGATCGTATCGATGTCGAGCGGTACCAGCGTGCGCAGGTCGATGATCTCGGCGTCGATTCCCTGCTCGTCGGCGGCGGCCTGGGCGACGTGGACCAGCGTGCCGTACGCGAGCACGGTCAGGTCCGCACCGGCACGATGGATTCGGGCGGTCCCGATGTCGATCTTGTAGTAGCCGTCGGGCACCTCGCCGAGCGGGTGCTTCGACCACGGAACGATCGGCTGGTCGTGGTGACCGTCGAACGGGCCGTTGTAGACGCGTTTCGGTTCGAGGAACACGACAGGATCGTCGTCCTCGATCGCTGCGATCAGAAGCCCCTTGGCGTCGTAGGGGTTCGAGACGACGATCGTGGTCAGACCGGACACGTGGGTGAACAGCGCTTCGGGGCTCTGGGAGTGCGTCTGGCCGCCGTAGATCCCGCCACCCGTCGGCATGCGGACCACGAGCGGTGCGCTGAAGTCGCCGGCGGAACGATGCCGGAGGCGTGCGGCTTCCGAGACCAGTTGGTCGTAGGCCGGGTACATGTAGTCGGCGAACTGGATCTCGACGCACGGCCGCAGTCCGTAGGCAGCCATGCCGACGGCGGCACCGACGATTCCCGCTTCGCTGATCGGCGAGTCGAAGCAGCGGTGGTTGCCGAACTTCTGCTGCAGACCCTGGGTGCAGCGGAACACCCCGCCGAAGTAGCCCACGTCCTCGCCGAACACGACGACTCGATCGTCGCGCTCCATGGCGATCTCGTGTGCGCTGCGGATCGCCTCGATCATCGACATCCTGCTCATCTCAGCCCTCGACCTGTTCCCGTTGCTCGCGCAGGTGCCGCGGCAGGTCCGCGAACACGTCGTCGAACATCGTCTTCGGACTTCCCACCGCCCCCGACTTGACCGAACCGTGCGAGTCGGCCTCGGCGAACGCCGTCTCGACCTCGCGGTCGACCTCTTCCTGCAACGACTGTTGGCGATCGTCGTCCCACGCTCCGGTTGCGACGAGGTGCTGTCGCAGGCGGTCGATCGGATCACCCAGCGGGAAGCGTTCGGCCTCGTCCGCCGGCCGGTAGACCGACGGGTCGTCGGACGTGGAATGTGCGCCGCGACGCAGCGTGACCCACTCGATCAGGGTCGGACCGAGATTCGTGCGTGCCCGTTGGGCTGCCCAACGCGAGGCGGCGAACACGGCGAGATAGTCGTTGCCGTCGACACGGATGGCAGGGATGCTGAACCCGTAGCCGCGGTCGGCGAACGTCGCGGAGGCACCACGCGCGAAGTCCTCCGGCGTGGAGATCGCCCAGTGATTGTTCACGATGTTGAGCACGACCGGCGCCTGGTACGTGGACGCGAAGACCAGCGCGGCATGGAAGTCGGACTCGGCGGTCGCGCCTTCGCCGATCCACGCCGACGCGATCTCGGTCCCGCCCCGCAGCGCCGATGCCATCGCCCAACCGACGGCCTGGATGTACTGGGTGGCGAGGTTGCCGGAGATCGAGAAGAATCCGTGCTCCTTGGAGGAGTACATCACCGGCAGCTGACGACCGTGGAGCGGGTCACGCACGTTTGACAGGATCTGATTCATCATGTCGACGAGCGGATAGCCCGACGAGATCAGGAGGCCCTGCTGGCGGTAGGTCGGAAAATGCATGTCCCCGGGCCCGAGCGCACGGCGTTGTCCGCATGCGATGGCCTCTTCGCCGAGTGACTGCATGTAGAACGACGTCTTGCCCTGACGGTGAGCGCGCAGCATGCGAGCGTCGAAGCTGCGCGTGAGCATCATGTCGCGAAGCCCGCGTCGCTTCTCGTCCGTCGACAGCTCCGGCACCCAGTCCCCGACCGCGTTCCCGTCGTCGTCGAGGACACGGACCAGCTGCTTGCGCATGAGCGCGACGCGTTCGACCTTCTCGTCGAGCGCCGGCTTCGCCATCTCCCCCGCGGCGCTGATGAAGCGCACCTGGTCGGCCTTGCTCTTGCCTCGCGCCGGCTCGGGGATGCGCAATCGGAGCGGCTCGCGAGTCGAGTCGTTCGAATCGCCTGTCATCGCCACGGCTCCACTCCCGTCTCGTCCAGGTTTCCATCGTCGCGCAACTCGGCGGCGATCACGTACAGCTCGTCGTTCTGCGCGGGCCCGCATGCGCCGTCGCCGCTAGCGTGAGGCCATGTCGGGCCTGCAGATCCTCGGCGGTGTCGTCGCCGCGTCGTCGCGGGGCAATTCGGGGATCGGCCCGGTGGTGATCGCGGTCGGGCTCACCATCGCGAGTGTGCTCGTCCTGTCGTGGGTGATCAATCGGCTGCCCGGCTCGAACGAGAACACCGGCGCAAGTCCGTTCCGCCGGCGGCGCCGCGACGACCCCTTCCGGCGACCACCGGACGACTCGATGGGCTGACGCCCTGGCCGGAGATCAGGCGCGGAAGGTCCGGTGTGCCAGCCCGAACGACTTCGTCCGCCAATTGGACAGCATCTTCAACTTCGATGCCGGTGACTCCCCCGAGCGGCTGACGATGCGCACCCAGGTGCTCCGCACGCCGTTCGACCCCACCCCATATTCGGCAACGGGCGTGACATTTGACCGTTGCGGGCGGAGCGTGGGCCTGGAAGTTTGACGAAAGGCCATTGCGGGGGCAGTGGCCACAACCAACGAAATGGGGATACATCATGCTGCTGTTCAACAGAATGTTGCGCGTCACGGGGGGTGCCGCTGCCGCGGCCTGGGCCGCTGAGGTCACGGCTGGAGTGAACAAACACTCGGTGTCCGAGGTCGCGCTCTGGACCGCTGCCTATGGTGCCCCGGTCGGCACGATTGCGTGGTCCGCACCGGTGGAGACGCTCAGCCAGGTCGATGACCTGAACGCGGCGATGGCCGCGGACGCCGATCTCACTGCGCTGGTGAGCAAGGGGGCGGAGTACGTGGCCGAGGCTGATCCCGACCGTCTGCTCGCCCTCGTCCACGGCGAGGTCACCGGCAGCGCACCGGTCGGCTCCTACATGGGCGCCGTTCGTGCAGCAGCAGCGCCGGGCCAATGGGTCGGTGCGGGCGCCTGGGCGGCACACATCGCTGGCGTGTACACGGAGGTGACCGGCTTGAACGTCGTGGTGACATCGACCGTCGCCGGGCCGATGGGCGAGTTCAGCTGGTTCGTCCGACACGAGGATTCCGCCAGTGTCGAGGCGGCCATCGCAGCGACGATGTCGTCGGAGAGGTACATGAAGGAAGTCAATGGCGGCGGCGAGTTCTTCTTGCCGGGGGCGACGCAGATGTACGCCCAGCGCATGGCCTGACGTCGGAGCGTCGGTCCGTTCGGAGGACGAGTTCCTCTGAACGGACCGCGCCATGGCAGTCGCACGGCAGGGTCAGTCGTGCTGCGTCCGCCGTCGGTTCACTTCGGGGCGTCGGCGTAGCGAAGGTAGGGCTTGAACTCCTCGACGTTGTCGAAGGTCTTCTTCGCATCTTCGGTGGACATCGACACCGAGACGATGACCCGGTCGCCCGGCTTCCAGTCGGCCGGGGTGGCGATGGGGTCCTTGTCGGTGGCCTGGAGGGCATCGATGACACGCACGATCTCGTCGAAGTTGCGGCCGACCGACTTGGGATAGGTGAGCGTCAAGCGGAGCTTGTCGTCGGGGTCGACGATGAACACCGACCGGACGGTCGAGGTGTCGCCCTCACCGGGGTGGATCATGTCGTACAGCTCCGCGATTCGGTGGTCGGGGTCGGCCACGATCGGGAAGTTGAGTTCGGTACCGGTCACGTCGCCGATGTCGGGAGCCCACTTGCGGTGGTCCTCGATCGGGTCGATCGACAGTCCCATCGCCTTGGTGTTGCGCTTGGCAAACTCGTCCTTGAGGGCGGCGGTGCGGCCGAGTTCGGTGGTGCACACCGGGGTGAAGTCGGCCGGGTGACTGAAGAACACCGCCCAGGAGCCCCGCTTCCATTCGTGGAACGAGAGCTCTCCGTCGGTGGTCATCGCGGTGAAGTCGGGGGCGGTGTCGCCCAGATGCAGACCCATGGTTCGTCCTCTTTCTGTTGCCAACCGGAACGGATGGCGTGGCTGGTTGCCACCGAGAACGCACTGATATTCCCGATGGCATGACCATCGGGAGATGCGTGCACTCCGGCAGGTCATCAGTGTCGCGCTCGAGGGTCGTCTGACGGCAGAGGCCAATGTCCTGATGGTCGGTGAACCCGGCCAGTCGTTTCGGCCCGCGACGGGCCGCTCGATCTCGTCAACGCGCTCCAGGCCGACGTCCGGATCATTGACGTCCCGCGAGAGCCCAAGGTGATCCGCTGCACGGTCACGGGGTGGGTGCGTCGGCGGTGGTCATGCCGTGGGCGCGGGCGAATAGATGTTGAAGCTGGTGGCTCGCATGAAGCCGGCGAGCGTCATCCCTGCCCGACGTGCGGCATCGACGGCGAGCGCCGTCGGCGCACTGACGGCGATCAGCGTGCCGAAACCGGCGGCCCACGCCTTCTGCACCATCTCGATGCTGGCCCGCCCACTCACGAACAACCCCCAGTGCGGTGGCACCGTCGTGCGACCGTCGAGATGCAGCCTGCCGACGACCTTGTCGACGGCGTTGTGTCTGCCGGCATCCTCGCGGAGCACGAGGATGTTGGCCTTGTCATCGAACGCTGCTGCGCAGTGCGCTGCACCGGTGGCGCCGAACAGCTCCTGTTGCGATCGCATCTTCGCTGCGATCTCCATCAGGGCGGCTCGGTCGATGCCCGTCGGCGACTCCACCGGCTCCAGGCGGGCGACCAACGCCTCGAGTTGCTCGTTGCCACACCATCCGCAACTCGACGACGTCGTTCCGAGGCGGGGCGTCGGCACCGGGGCCCGACGATCCGTCCGCACCGTCACGGTGTTGCGACCATCCGCGAACGGGTCGCCCACTCCCACGACGGGTTCCCCGTGTAGCAAGCCCTCGGTGAAGCAGAACCCCACCGCGAGCTCGGCATCGTGGCCCGGAGTCCGCATCGTCGTGGTGACCAGCGTGTCATCGAGCCGTATCGACAGTGGCTCCTCGACGATCAGTCGATCCGGGGCGTCGGTGTCGTGCAGGGCACCGCCGACGGTCCGCACCTGTGTGACCACCACGTCGACCACGTCGGCCGTCTCGGCGATCCAGCCCGCTGCGTGGCTCTCCATGGTGTCGACCTCGACCTCCTCGTCGAGCGCCAGACTACGCAACAGCGCGACTCGGCGGAGTGGGCTACCGTTTCGCGATGGCTGCGAGCGCCCACGGCCGCCCCAATCGCCGGCATCGTCACCGCCCGCTCGATCGGCTGACCGAGCCGCTGGTACGTGACCGCGGCGTCCTCCGGCCGGCCTCGTGGGACGAGGCACTCGAACGCGCAGCGTCGGGCTTCGCATCGGCCCGGGACGCGTGCACGAACTCCATCGGAGTCTTCTCGTGTTCCAAGTCGACCAACGAGATGAACTTCGTCGCACAGAAGCTCGCCCGGGTTGCATTCGGCACCAACAACATCGACAGCTGCAACCGGACTTGACACGCCCCCTCCGTGGTCGGTCTGGCCACCGTGTTCGGAGCAGGAGGGGGCACGTCCTCGTATGCCGAGGCCGAGGCAGCCGACGTGATCGTGATGTGGGGCTCGAACGCCCGCAACGCCCACCCGATCTTCTTCCACCACGTGCTCCAAGCCGTGCGCGCCGGCGCCAGGTTGTACGTCGTGGATCCTCGCCGGTCGGAGACGGCGCAGTTCGCCGACCGGTGGCTCGGGATCGAGGTCGGCACCGACATCGCACTGGCGAACACCATCGCCCGCGAGATCATCGTCTCCGGCCTCGCCCATCGCGACTTCATCGAGCGGGCGACCGCCGGGTTCGACGAGTTCGCCGCTTCGGTCGAGGAGTGGACCGTGGTTCGAGGCAGCGAGGTCACGGGTGTTCCGGTCGACGCCATCCGCGAGCTGGCCCACGCCTATGCCGGCGCCAGAGCGGCTCAGCTGTGTTGGACGCTCGGCATCACCGAGCACCACAACGGCGTCGACAACGTGCTGTCGTTGTGCAACCTGGCGTTGCTGACCGGACAGGTGGGTCGGTACGGCGCCGGCCTGTCACCCCTGCGGGGTCAGAACAACGTGCAGGGAGGCGGCGACATGGGCGCGTTGCCCGACAAGCTTCCCGGCTTCCAAGCGGTACGTGACGACGCCGCCCGAGCGAAGTTCGACCTCGAGTGGGCCGCGACGGTTCCGCCGACCGACGGGTGGCACCTCACCGAGATGTTCGACGCGATGGAACGCCGCGAGCTCCGATCGCTTCTGGTCGTCGGCGAGAATCCGGCGCAGTCGGAGGCGGACGTCAGTCGGGCGGTCGAACTGCTCGGGGGTCTCGACCACCTCGTCGTGCTCGACATCCACCTGACCAGGACCGCCCGACTCGCCGACGTCGTCCTCCCCGGATCGGCGTCGTGGTGCGAGTCCGACGGCACGGTGACCAACTCGGAACGTCGTGTGCAACGCGTCCGCAAGGCACTCGATCCGCCCGGTTCGGCGCGAGACGACATCGACATCCTCGTCGACCTCGCCCGTCACCTCGGTCACGACTGGCAGTACGGCTCGCACGAGGACGTGTGGAACGAACTGCGCGGGCTCTCACCGCTGCACGCAGGCATGTCGTGGCAACGTCTCGAGGAACTCGGCGGCATCCAGTGGCCGTGTCCTCACGACGACTCGCTCGAACCGTCGTTCCTCCACGGACGCCTGTGGGCCGACGACCCCGCCGAACGCGGCCGGCGCGCACCGTTCAGTGTCGTCGTCCACGACGCGCCCGTCGACGAGGTCAGCGAGGACTATCCACTCCGGCTCACCACCGGTCGTCGTCTCGACTCCTACAACACGGGCGTCCAGTCGGGCGGGTACCGCAGCCCCAATCGCATCGGCGAGACGGTCGACCTCTCCCCGAGAGACGCCCGTTCGATCGGCGTGACCGACGGCGACGTCGTCAGAATCGCCTCACGTCGGGGCGTCGTCGAGGCACCGGTGCGCATCGACCCCGGCCTCCGCGCCGGCCTCGTGTTCATGTCGTTCCACTTCCCGGACGAGGTCGACGTGAACCAGCTCACCATCGACGCCACCGACCCCAAGTCGGGCACCGCCGAGTTCAAGGCGTCGGCCGTTCGCATCGAGAAGGTCGGCCAACGATGAAGGTCGTCGCCGACGCGGGGTCGCCATGGATCTGAAGACGCGCGGTGTCGCCCCCAGCGAGCCCGAGCGTGCCGCGATTGCCTCCACGCTCGGCCCGGCGGAGGACGCGCGCGAGGTGGGCCGCGACCGTGTCGGTGGCCGGTCGCTGCGGGAGCGCCGCCACCTCCTCCTGCCGACCCTGCACGCCGTCAATGACCGCGTCGGCTGGATCAGTCCGGCGGCCATCGACCACATCGCCGAGCGTCTCGACGTGTCGCCGGCGGAGATCCACGGCGTCGTCACGTTCTACGGACTGTTCTCGACGCACGAGCAGCCCGCGCATCAGGTGCACGCCTGCGTCGACCTGGTGTGCCGAACCCGGGGTGTGTCGGAGGGCGATCTGCCCGAGGGGGTGCATCCGTCGCCGTGTCTGGGGATGTGCGAACAGGCACCCGCCGCATTGGTGACCGAAGCAGGCGACGATCCCCGACGTGCGTCGCTCGGCGCCGTGCCCACCGACGGGCTCGGTGAGCTCACCGCCGCCCTCGAACCGCGGCGTCCGACCCCCCAGGCTGGCGATCCCGATCTGGTGTTGCTCCGCCGTGCCGGGCGGATCGAGCCGCTCGACGTCGACGCCTGGGTCGCCGACGGCGGTCTCGCCGCGCTGCGGCGGGCCCGCGAGATCGGCCCCGAGGCCGTGATCGACCTCGTCGACGCCGCCGGTCTGGTCGGCCGGGGCGGTGCGGCCTTCCCGACGGCCACGAAGTGGCGGGCGGTCCGGAGCCAGGCGGCCTCACCGCGCCACCTCGTGTGCAACGCCGACGAATCGGAACCTGGCACGTTCAAGGATCGGGTGCTGATCGAGAACGATCCGTTCGCCCTGCTCGAATCGATGACGATCGCAGCGCTCGCCGCGGACTGCGCGCACGGCTGGATCTACCTGCGCGGTGAGTACCCGATCGCCGAGGCCACGTTGACCGCGGCGATCGAGACGTTCCGACGCGAGGGCATCCTCGGTGACGGGTTCGACATCTCGCTGCGACGCGGGGCGGGTGCCTACATCTGCGGCGAGGAGACGGCGATCTTCAATTCGATCGAGGGGTTCCGTGGCGAGCCCCGCAACAAGCCGCCGTACCCGTTCGAGCAGGGCCTGTTCGGTCTGCCGACCGTGGTCAACAACGTCGAGACCCTGATGAACGTCCCGTCGATCGTCCTCGGCCGGGCGATGTCGAACCGGCGGGTGTTCTGCCTGTCGGGGGCCATTGCGCGACCGGGTGTGTACGAGGTCGAACTGGGGCTGACGCTCGGTGAGCTGATCGACCGTGCGGGCGGTGTCCCGGCGGGTTCCGAACTTCGGGCCGTGCTGGTCGGGGGCGCCGCCGGACGCTACGTCTCGCCCCACTCGCTCGACCTGGTGCTCGATCACGAGTCGGTGCGTGCGGCAGGTCTGTCGCTCGGTTCCGGAGTGGTGATGGTGCTCGACCAGCACGTCGACCTCGTCGACCAGATCGGCCGCATCGCCGCGTTCTTCCGCGACGAATCGTGCGGTCAGTGCGTGCCGTGTCGGGTGGGAACGGTCCGCCAGCAGGAAGTTCTCGCGCGACTGGCGAACGGTGTGCGCGACGGTCAGGTCGAGTTGCTCGCCGACATCGGACGGGCGATGACCGATGCGTCGATCTGTGGGCTCGGGCAGACCGCCCATCATGCGATCGAGTCCGCCGTCGTCACCCTCGGAGCGTTCGAACGATGAACGACCAACGACGGTCGATACCCGACGAGACACCACAGGTGGCGGCGACGATCGACGGCGCGGAGGTGACCGTCGCCGAGGGGACGACGATTCTGGGCGCCTGTGGTGGACGGGACGGTGGGATCCCGACGCTCTGCTACGGCGACACGATCACCCCCAAGAACGCCTGCCGGCTGTGTGTCGTAGAGGTGGAGGGCTCGCGGGCGCTGGTGCCGGCGTGCTCGCGGCCCGTCGAGGCCGACATGGTGGTGCACACGCGGTCCGAACGCGTCGACCATGCGCGCCGGATGGTGCTGGAGTTCCTCGGCTCGTCGGTCGACCTCTCGCTGACGGCACACGTGGCCGAGTGGAACGACGAGTACGGCGTCGACATCGACCGCTACGGCGCCGACGCAGCCACCGTCGCCCAGCCGGTCAAGGTCGATAACGACCTCTACGTGCGGGACTATGCCAAGTGCATTCTGTGCTACCAGTGTGTCGACGCCTGCGGCGAGCAGTGGCAGCAGAGCTTCGTGATCGACATCGCCGGACGCGGGTTCGACGCCCACGTCTCGACCGAGCACGACGTGGCGCTCCCCGACTCGGCGTGCGTGTACTGCGGCAACTGCATCCAGGTCTGCCCGACCGGCGCACTGATGCCGACCATCGAGTTCGACATGCGGGCGAACGACTCGTGGGACGAGGAACGTCAGGTGGTGACCGAGACCGTCTGCGGGTTCTGCGGCGTGGGGTGTGTGTTGGAGCTCCACGTTCAGGACAACACGATCGTCAGGGTGGACTCACCCACCGACAATCCGATCACCCACGGCAACCTGTGCATCAAGGGGCGGTTCGGCTTCCAGCATGCCCAGAACCGCCCGACAGCCGAGCCCGGTTCGTAGCGCGGCCGTTGGGGTCACCGGACGCGAGTCGTCGGAAATCGGGTGGCACCTCGGCCACCAGGGTGCACCACGAAAGTCCTGGCAGATCGCAGGGCCGGGGAGGCGGCCGTGGCCGTGTGGGCGGGCCTGATCGATCGGGACGCCGGGTTTCGCTCGCCCACAAGCAGCCTGCACTCGCGAGCGCAGTCAGCCGTGATCGGGGTGGGGTACTTCGACGACCTCGAGCCCATCGATTCCGATGAAGTCGCTCGGATTGCAGGTGTACACCGGCAGGTCGGCTGCGACTGCAGTCGCAGCGATCATCGCGTCGTAGGCCCGCGCGGTTGCTGTGCGGCCGCTGCGCCTCAACGACGCCGCGACGCCGCCGAACGCTCTCGCGGCCGCAGCGTCGAAGGGAAGCGGATCGAAGTCTGCTTCTGCGGCCTGGAGATGGGCTTGGCGTGCGACACGGTCGTCGTCGGTCGTGGCCACGAGCGGGCCGACGGACAGCTCCGCCAGGGTGACTGCGGTGATGAATGCTGCGTCGGGCAGAGCATCGATTGCCGTGATCCGTCCGAGAAGGATCAGCGTGCTTGTGTCGAGAACGCCGGGCTTGTTCACAATGATGCGTCGATCACGGAATCGAGATCGCGGCGCAGCTCGTCAGGGTCAACACGAGGGAGGTGGGCGCGCCGACGCATCAGCTCCGCGATGGGCAGTGCGCCCGAGCGCAGGGGGCGGAGTTCGGCCACCTGCTTGCCGCGGCGCGTCACTGTCACACGTTCACCGCGGGCCACGCGATCGACGACCTCACCGCCGTGGTTGCGTAGCTCTCGGATCGACACATCAGCCATGTCCCTCAATGTATCACCGGTGATACATTGAGGACAGTCCAGCCGCCCGGCACGTCTGTTGAGGACCGGCACCTGAGACGGCTCGCATCGCTCCCCTCATGACGCCGACAGACGGATCAACCGTCCGTTTGGTCCCCTGTCGGAGACGTCGACGCTGTCGGGTGCGGCGTGACGAGCCGGGCTGCTTGCATCGTCTTGCGGTCTCGTGGATGATGGCCGCTATGGCGCATCGGTCTCCCACGGGGGCAGCCGGGGCGGGAGCGAAGGGCTTGTTTGCCCACGGGCACGAGCCGATGCATCGGCTCGCGTTCGTGCTGTTGGGTTCGGATTCGGAGGCTGCTGACGTGGTGCAGGACGCCTTCGTCGCGATCACACCACGTCTGGATTCCACCGACGACGTCGGCGGTGAACTTCGATCCGAGGTTGCCAGGGGTCTCCGTCGACGACTCGCATACAGGTCCGCATGGCAACCGAAGCGGGACGTCGCCGACGAGCGGCTGTCACCTCGCGGCGGTTCTGGGCCCTCTGGGTCCGAGCACCTGGAAGAGCTGGTTGGTGAACTTCCGGAGCGTGAACATCTGGCGGTGGTCCTGCGGCACTACGCAGACTGGTCCACCTCGGACATCGGGCAGGCTCTGGAGTGCCCGGCCGAAGATGTTGGCTCCCTGCTGGGCGACTCGCTCCTCGACCTTGGCGAACAGTTGGGGATGTCCGAGTTCGATCAGCTCGAGCAGGCACTGTCGGCTGAGTTGGACAAGGTCGCCGCACGGGCGCACCCACGTTCCGACGCGTGGGAACGATTCGCAGCCACCGGTGATCAGGACGCGCTGATTGCGATCGAACCCGTGGATGCCAGCCCACCGCTGCACTCCGACGCGTTGTCGTTCGAATCCTCGGACGCGCAGCCTGACGGCCCCGGCCCCCCGCCAGCCAGGGACCGTGAGCGCGACAACAGCACAGAGCGAACCGCTCAGTGGCGTTGGGTAGTGCTCAGCGCGGCGGCCGTCGCGGTCGCTGTCGTTGTTGTACGCGTTGCGGTCTCGAACGCGGACACCGATGCACTCCCCGCAGACATCGAACTTCGAGGCGCAGACGGCAACGATGACGCCGTCGCGGCGTTCGCAGCGGTGAACGCCGCGTACGACGCATTCAACTCCGGTGATGGAATCGCCTGGGCCCTGAGTGCGGCACCACAGCCAGCCGTCGAGACCGATGCGCTCAGAGCGTTCGACTCCTACATGGCAGCCGGAGCCCACTATTCCGTGGAACACTGCGACTACATCGGCTTCGACACGTACGAAGTCGAAGACAATTGGGGCGATCCCTCCGTCGAGACGCACCGGTTCGATTGCGATGCAACCATGACGGACGCACTCACCACTGCGTCAGGAATTGATCTCCAGGAAGAGACTCGGTGGCTCGTCGACCGAGGGCGAGTCGTCGACTCCGTCTCGACTGCGCCCAACGAACGAGCGCTCAGGCGCTTCGCTTTCGGCTTCACGTCCTGGATCGCACGGGAGCATCCCGGACTGATCAGCCAACATCTGACCTATACCTCATATCCGAACGCCAAGGACATGCCCGCCGCAATCGAACTACTCGACGACTACATCGCCTCCGACGATCGATCGCCCGAAACAGACAGGTGACATCGGGGCGGGTGGTTCTCGATCCGAGTTCACGGTCGGGCGGCATCCAGTCGTCGATCTTCTCGTTGCCGTCGCGTCCTGCGGCCGTCGGCAAGCAGACCACTCGAGGCGGAGCGTCGAACAGTTCGAGGAGCTGTCGATCCATCGCCGTCATCGGCGCGAGGTATTCGCCGCTCCTACGACTGCGAACGTGATCCCAGCGTCGTCACGGCGCCACACCGAGAATGCGCTCGGGTGCGACGAACACCTCGAACACGGCCATCCCTCCACCCGGGCTGACGACATGGGGGAACTCCAGGTCCTGCGGTTCCAACGAGGCCGGCAGGGCGAGCATCGCGAGGCCCTCCGGAACGACGAGCAGGTTGCCGTTGGCCACGACCACCGGAGCAAAACGGTCTGGTCGGTTGCCGACACAGCGCAGCCCGATGAGCGAACCCCAGTCCTCGACGACGGGCGTGATCGCATCAAGACCGAGCACGTCGATGAATTCCTCGACCCAGGCGACATGGCGAAGGAAGCGGTAGTCAGCCAATTGCACTGGCGTGTCGGACTTGCCGAACCGATCAGATCCGGGGCGATCACCCGCAAGCCGGCCGGAGACATCGGGTGGGAGGACCGGGTGCTGGTTCATCGGTTGGTTCACGTTGGAGTCTCCTCTGCGAGGGTTCGGCTCGGGGCTGGTACCGGCGGCAGGAGCACGGTCGTCGCCGGCGCAGGGATTGCGGTGAGCGTCCGGCGTTGCACGGCGGGCTGGGCCAGCCCGATCACGGCGGTCGCCAACGAGAGGATCGAGATCATGAGCCATCCGCTCTGGTGGGCGTCGACGAGTTCGAGCGGTGTGGTCGGCGATCCGAGGATCGCGACGAGGAGTGCGACGCCGATCACCGCTCCGACCTGGCGGAAGGTGTTGTTGACGGCTCCGCCGATCGACAGTCTCGGCGGCGGGAGCTCGGCGACCGCGGCAGCGGAGTTGACCGGGATGAAACAGGCGATGCCGACGGCGACGACTTCGCCGATCAGCACGAACCGGAGGGGTTCACGGTCGATACCGATGAGTTGTGAGAAGCCGAGCGTGGCAGCGGCCACGATGAACGGTCCGACGATCACAAGAGGTCGGAATCCGATTCGGGATGCGAGCCGTCCCGCGAACGGGGCGAGGATCGCCACCGTGATTGGCGGGAGGGCGGTGAGCAGTCCGGCTTGCAATACGGAATAGCCCCACGCCTGGCGGAGGAACAGTACGTTGTTCAGCGAGTATGCGGCGAAGCCGCCCATGAACACGAGCGCTGCGGTGTTCGCCACGCTGAACGACGTGCTCTCGAAGAGCGTGAGGTCCAAGACCGGCTCCGGATGATGCCGCTGCCGGCGGACGAACAACGGAATCGCGGCAACGCCTGCCAGCAACACTCCTACGGTGCGCGCATCGCCCCAGCCCCACACCTCCGATCGGGAGAGGCCGAGCGCGATGCAGGCCAGCGCGAAGGTGATCAGCAGGGCACCGCCGTAGTCCGGGCGATGTTCACTGTGCACGCGAGGGGTCTCGACCAGGACTCGGCGGCCGGCGATGAACATCGCGAGACAGATCGGCAGGTTGATCCAGAACGCGGCGCGCCAGTCGGTGAGCGAGATGGCGAACGCCCCGAGGCTCGGTCCGCTCGCAATCCCGAGCGCACCGATGCCGCCCCACATGGCGACGACCTGCGTGCGGCGTTCCAACGGGAATGCTGCGAGCAGCAGGCCGAGCGACGCCGGCGTCAGGAGGGCAGCGCCGGTTCCCTGGACTGCCCGAGCGGCGACGAGGACACCGAGGCCGGGTGCGAGCGAGGCGATCAGCGAGCCGAGCGCGAAGACGGAGAGACCGAGCAGGAAGATGCGTCGGCGCCCGACCTGGTCGGCGACCTTGCCGGCGACGACGAGCAGGGAGCCGTAGAAGATGTTGTACGTGGTGACGATCCACGACGCGTCGGCTCGGCTGATGCCGAACTCGGAGAGGATGTCGGGGAAGGCGACGTTGACGATCGACAGATCGAGTGTCGTCAGGAACAGCGCCAGCGAGCACACCGTGAAGGTCACCCATGGCGAGCGCAGTACGACGCTGCTGACGTTCGATTGCACAGTCCCTGACATCAGGCGTAGTTGAACACAGTGTTTTCCAACTGTCAACTTAGTGATCTCGGATCGAGAACACTCTGAACTACTTGTCTTCCGGATGTAGGCTCCAACCATGGGCAAACGGAGCTACGCGCAGTACTGCGGACTCGCAGCAGCGCTCGACGTCGTCGGCGAGCGCTGGGCGTTGCTCATCGTCCGCGACCTCGTACCCGGACCACGCCGGTTCACCGACCTGTTCGACGGCCTGCCCGGGATCTCCACCGATCTCCTCACCGATCGGCTTCGATCACTCGAGACGGCCGGTGCAGTGCGCCGACGCGAGGTTCGTACTCCGGTGCCGGCACAGCTCTACGAACTCACCGAGCGGGGTACCGAACTCGCCCGATTGGCAGGACGGCTCGCCAAGTGGGGAGCGCCCCTGCTTCCCGACATCGCCGACGCCGGCGACCGCGTGGTCAACGCCCGATGGATGCTGCAGTCACGCGTAAGCCGCTATCGCGGCGGCCTTCCGGACGGCGACGTGCACTTCCTGATCGACGGGACCGATGAACTCACGCTCTCGCTGGAGGGAGACGTCGCCCGACTGCGCTACGGACACAGCGAGGCCATCCCGCTCCTCACCGTGGACGGGCCGACGGACGCCGTCGTTGCGCTGCTCTGCCAACCCGACGACAACGCCGCCCTGCCAACGGAATTGCGCGTCGAAGGGCGAACCGAACTGATTGGCCCGCTCGTCGCCGCCCTGTAGGTGTGAGGTCCCGCCATCCGGTACGGACTCGCACCGGCTCGAATCGACCGTCGACCCGACACCCCCCCCGACAATCCGCACATCGCCGGGTTCATGGCCGCGACCTGGCTGGCCACTCAAGACAACTGAGGCGAACTCCACCTCGTGAAATCCAGCGTGTCGATTGCCCGCACACGGCAGGCAACGATGGGCCGAACCGTCGAAAGCCCGGTGAGGACCGCACGAGCCGCCGGCGACCCCATCAAGGTCGTCTCCGAACAGCTCGGACACGCCCACCCCGGCTTCACGATGCACACCTACCAACACCTGCTCCCGGCATGGGCGCCGCCGCCGCCCAATTCGCCGACCTCATCGACACCAGCCGGTAGACGTCTACCGTCTCACCGGTCGCGTACTCCCGGGTCAGCTACGCACGTCCGCTGGCGACGGTTGACACCCGGGTTGACGAGCCACCTCACCAGAGACGCGGAAGGCCCGGAAACGCACTGTTTCCAGGCTCTCCAAGTGGTGGCGGGGGCAGGATTCGGACCTGCGACCTTCGGGTTATGAGAGATCGCGGCGACTGACCATGCCTCCCGAGCGAAGTGCCACGAAGGCGGTGAGCGCTGAAGCGACAGCCGTCGCGGACCCGAACGCCCACCGCTCGACACCACTGGACGACGCAAGGTTGCCGACCGTGTTGAGCGCGAGGTAGCCGGAGATCGCCCACGTGGCAGGCGAGAGCCAGCGGGCGGGTCGGCCGATGAGGCCGGCACGGCGGGCGACGGTGGTCGCTGCGACAGTCAGTGTGATGGCTGCCCCGCATGCGAGGGCTCGCATGCCGGTCGGGAGCACTCGATCCTGCGTGCCGCCCCAGACGTGTTCGCCGAGCGGTGCTCCGACCGCAAGTGCAACCTGCAGGCCAGCGAATCCGAGCAGGATGCTGCCTGCACCGATGGCGGCGGCCCGGACCGCAGTCGTCCTGGCCAGCCGGGATGAGGTCGCTCGGGTGAGGGCGATGCTCATGACGTCACCTCGGCGGTCCCGCCGCTGCGCAGGAGGGTGATGCCGATGCCGATGAACCAGATGATCGAGCCGAGACCGAAGACCATCTCGATCGCTTCGAAGGCGGGGACGACGGTGAGCAGTCCGGCGACGGCGGTGACGATGCCGGTGATGTTCAGCCAGCGAGGAAGTCGTGTTGTGAGCAGCCCGGCGATCGAGACGAGCAGGATCCAGATGCCCCCGACCAGTTCGTTGCCGCCGCCGAGCCCGTCGGTGACGGTGTCGATGGTCGACCACACGGTCACGGCACGGTCGGGGTCGCTTTCGGCGAGGTCGGCGACCGCTTCGATCCCGATGTTCGAGATCATGCCGGTGGCGTACATGAGCGCCGCCCAGATCGCGGCGAAGACCATCGCGGCGTTCGAGACGAGCGGGGCCGGGCCAGCAAGGCGTTGGCGCAGGGCGAGTCCCATCGGGACGAGTGCCGCGCCGAACACGATGAAGATGCCGATGTACCAGGCAAGCAAAGGTCCTTGATGAGCGACGAGGAAGTCAACCGATTCGGCCGGTGTGGCGTCGGGGTCGGTGTAGTCGGCGAACATCGTTGCGAACATCGCGATGCCGTAGGCGAAGGTTGCGGCAGCGACGAGTGCGGCGACGCCGCCGATGCGCTGAAGTCGAGCGACGGAGCGTTCTGATGAGCGCCTCGTGGTGGAAGCCGGTGTGTGGATCGTCATGGCTGGGTGCCTTTCTGTTGGTAGGTGTGTCGAATGGTTTCGGTGGTCGAGAGAGGTTCAGTGTCGGTCGGGTCGTTGTCGAGCCGTCGCAGGCTGACGACTTCGGCGTTCATGGAGGTGAAGTGGGCGAGGAGACCGTGGAGGTGTGATGGGTCGCGGATGTCGCCGGTCATTCGGGTGTTGCCGGCTGGAGTGGTGTCGATGGTGAATTCATCGGTGACTGGTCGGAGGAGTCGTTCGGTCGCTCGGCCCCGGATGTCGATCTGGTAGCGGTGGGCCATGACGCCATGATCGGTTCGAGTGGGGTGAGTTCGCCTCGCTCGGTTGTCGATCTCACCCGGGTGACCGCGTGGAGTTGCGCTCCACTTCGACCGGGTCACCTACTGTTGCGGTATGGCCGATACTCGAGCGGCCGTGTCCGCAACGAAGGTCATCCGCCCGCGGCCACCACACCGCTACCTCTCCCGTGGTCGACTCATCGACGGCATCGAGGCGTCGGTCGCGACGGGCCGGGGATTCGTTCTCGTGAGCGCGCCCGCCGGTTCGGGGAAGTCGACGCTGGTCAATGGCTGGCTCGACGCGAACGATCGACGCAGCGGTTGGCTGCAGGTGGACGACGGCGACGATGATCCGATCCGCTTCTGGAGCGGGGTCGCGTCGTCGCTCCAGACCTGCGTACCGGGGATCGGTGAGGCGATCGGATCGGCGATCGGTGACGGCCTGGAAGCCGTGGTCGCTGCCGTGGTCAACACGCTGTCGAGCGTCGATGGGGAGGTCGTGCTGGTGATCGACGACTACCACCTGATCAGCAACGACGACGTCCACGACAGCGTCGAACGGCTGGTCGCCCAACGGCCGACGAACTGCATCGTCGTCGTGTCGACGCGTGTCGACCCACCGTTCCGTCTCGGACGGCTCCGTGTCCGAGACCAGATCACCGAGGTCCGCGCGGCCGACCTGCGGTTCGACATCGACGAGGCGGCGTGGTTGCTCGACGCCGACGGCGTGGGACTCGATGCGGCCGATGTCGAACGACTCGCCGGCCGAACGGAAGGGTGGGCTGCCGGCTTGGTGCTCGCCTCGCTCTCGATGCGAGGCGGCGGCGACGTGGCCCAGTTCGTGACGTCCTTCCATGGCGACGACCACCTGATCGCCGACTACCTGAGCGACGAGTTCCTCGACTCCGTCGACGAAGCCGAGCGACAGCGCCTGCTCGACGTGTCGGTCCTCGAGCGACTCTCCGGGCCACTCATCGACGAGGTGTGCGGCACCGACGATGGCACCGTCTGGCTCGACTCGCTCGCACGCAACAACCAGCTGGTGATCGCACTCGACCGAACCGGCACGTGGCACCGCTTCCATCACCTGCTCCGAGATCTCCTGCGCGTCGAACTCGTCCGAGCTGCCCCGGAACGGTCGGCCGAACTCCACGCCGCGGCCGGGCGGTGGCATGCGGAGTCGGGCGATCTGATGTCGGCCGTCGAGCATCTGCTCGAAGCCGGGTGCCAGGTCGAGGCGGCCGACATCGTGGCGGACAACGCGACGACGCTGCTGAACGTCGGGCGCACCTACACCGTGACCCGATACATCGAACGCCTCGGCGACCTCGTCGACCTCCACGAAGGCCTGGCGATCGTGCACGGCTGGGTGTCGTTCGTGACCGGCCGCTTCGCCGAAGCCGAACGAGCCCTCGACGTCGCACAACGCCTCGACGTCGACGGGGTCGACACCGGGCTGATCCAGTCGCTGTCGGCAATGATCCATCTCGCCAAGGGCGACGTCGCTGCGGCACTCCGAGTCGTCGAAGAACCCGCGCCCATGACCGAACCGACGCACCCGATGGTGCTCGGAGGGGTGCGCGTGATGGGCGGCCGCTTCGACGAAGCCCGACCGTTCCTCGCCCGAGCGAACGAGATGGCCGCAAGTAGGCCCGACCGCTTCGTCGCAGCCGTCACTCCGGTCTTCGAAGCGATCGCCGAAATCGAGGAAGGCCGAGCGGATACTGCCCGCGACAGGGCCGACGCTGCGATCGCCTACGCCGACGAGCACCGGATCGCCGAGGCGCCACAGCTCGCCCTCGCGCACAGCGTCGTCGCCCGAACCACCAACGACGCCACCTCTGCAGTGCCGGCCGCGATGCGCGGCGTGCAACTCGCACGGCGATCACCGGAGAACGTCATGCTGACCTATGCGCTCGCGAGCGCCGCCGACGTCGCCTTCGACCACGACCACTCCGGCGCCGACAGGCTGCTGCTCGAAGCTCGGTCGATCGTCGATCGATGCGTCGACCCAGGTGTCGCCGGCCGATACCTCGCTCGCGTCGAGTCCCGCCACGGCCACGCCGACCGGGTCAGGGCCAGCGAGTTGGTCGAGGAGCTCACCGACCGCGAACTCGCCGTGCTGCGCTATCTGCCATCCCAACTCTCGCAGCGGGAGATCGCGAGCGAACTGTACGTGTCGCTCAACACCGTCAAGACGCACTGCAAAGCGATCTACCGCAAGCTCGCCGTCGACGGACGCAAAGCAGCCGTGCAGGCCGCCCGCCAACACGGGCTGCTCTGACGCGGACGCCCTGTCGCCGCCGTTCCCTCCACGCCTGAGCGGGCGTCGCGGCACCAGGTCCGGTGCCCTCGAACGAATTAGGTGATGCCACGGCGGCGACCCGCGGCGACTCGAAGAGCACGCCGTGCCGGCGCGGGCACTGGTGCTCCGTTCCGCGGCACCACCATCTCGACCGGCCGTGTGACGGCGCGGCGTGTTCTATCTGGCGTTGCTCGGCGCCGTGTGCTGGAGCGCGGTCCGGCTGATCCGGCGCGGCAACACCACCGACATCGGTCCGGGCGGCGCGGTGATCGCGTACGCCGTCCAGCAGCAGTTGCTCTTTCCGATCGCCGAGCTCGACGTTGTCTTCTGGCTGCTCGTCGGCATCGTCGTGGTTCGGGCGGGCCAACACACCAGAAGCGATCGCCACGTCGAGCGCACCGCTGTGAGCCCGGTCGATACCGGTCGACTCGCCGTAGCGGCGCACGTAGTCAGCGTCGACGAACCGACCGACCACGAGGCGGTACCCCTCAGGACCGACACCGGCAAAAGGATGGGCGGCGATGGCTCGCAGCGCAATGCGCCAGTTCGTCGAGCCGCGAGGTCCACCGGGCAGTTCGCTCGAAGACACCCGCCCAGGTTGCGGCGACCACGGCAAACGCGACCGAAAGCACCAGGGTCACGACGGCGCCCGCAGACATCACCGGCAGCGACCGCGAGTTCCGGTCGGCGCTGGCTCGGCCGAGCAGTGCACCTACCGCGATGACGGCACCGGACACTGCGAGTCCGACCAGCGCGGCGCGACTTCCCGAGCCGACGACGGCGACAGCGACTCCGGCCGCGGCCACGGCGCCGACGATGCGCCAGCTCCGAACCCCGGCACCGTCGATTGCCGCGCCGAGTGCCACGGGCAGCAGCAGACAGCACGCCGCACCGAGGTATGCCGCCGAACCAAAGGGGCCGCCGAGACGTGACGAGTTCGAGACGAACTCGATCGGAGCACCGGCGATCAGCTCGACCGTGCAATACAGACCCAACAGCAACCCTGCGACGAGCGTGCCACGGATCGCTGCAACGCTCGCATCGTCGTCGGCAGCGACACGTCGCCCCACGGCGAACATCGCCGCGAACACAACCAAGGCAAGCAGCCCGGGATGTCGGATCGGTGTACCGACCCACGCATACCACCCGTCCAACGCGAACAGACTGGAGAGGCCGACCACCACCAGCAGCGCAACGGTCGCTCGCTCCAACCTGGGAGACGGCGCAGTGGAGGGCGTACGGCGCAGCGCCGCTGCGAGCGCAGCAGCAACGCATGCAACGGTGAGTGTCGACCACCACTTCGCGACACTGAACGAAAACCATCCCTGGGGATCGAGCGCGACCACCGCAGTGACCGGGATCAGTCCCGCGACCGCACCCAGTTACCACGAACCGCCCGGTGGTGAGATGTCGTCGGAGATCCGCAGAGCATGGCCCATCGGCCGCAACCCATCGGTGCAGGGTGCCGTCTCGGTACTCATCACGGTGCTGCCTCTGGTCGTCGCCTGTGCCGGTTGACCTTGGCGGGGAGCGCTCAGGTTGGCGGCGCGTAAGTCGCCGCCTGCCGTGTCCGTGAGCCCGCTCAAAGTAGTGGCAGATCGATGGTGCTACGGAACGATCTCGAAGGCAGCCACGTGACTGGGCCGCTGAAGTGGCGACGGTCCAGTGTCGCAATCGCAGTGGCGTTGTGACGCTCTGCGAGCGCGACCACGCTGGCATCGGTACCGCCGAGGGGAAGATCGACATAGTTGGCCACGAGCGCGGCGATTCGTCGCAGGTCGTCCGCCGTCAACTCGTCGACCACGACGCTTCGCTCGGCCACCGACACGAAGAACGCCGCTTCGGCAGAGGCGCCGAGTTGCCGACCGATCAGGTACGCGGTCTCGGCGATCACGAGCGCAGTAGTCACCAGATCGCCGGGCTCACCGAGCAGTAGCGCGGCGCACGTGGCGTGGTCGGGATCGTTGACGTCCGCTGCCGCCAGCAGCACGCCGGTGTCGACGATCAGCACTCAGTCGCGGCCGAAGCCCTCAGCCAGCAGGTCATCAGCCTCCGCGGCCGATCGGCCCGAGGTGGAAGCACCCAAACCGATCAATCCCTGGCGACGCTCTCTGGCACCATCGATCGGAAGACGCGCTGCGAGTTCGTTGATCACGACATCGACACTCACCCCGCGTCGCGCCGCTTCAGCCTCGAGACGAGCCAACGCCTCATCGGAAAGCTCCACCGTCACCGGCATCTCATCACCAGTCTTCGTCGAGGTGGCGATGCGTCACGAGGCTCACGGTGGCGGCGACTGATCTTCGGGTTGACGACCCGACGTGCCGATGGACGCAGATGTCCCACATCGTGCAACGCAACCATCGCTTCTACGTCGTCGCCTACAACGGCCACGACCCGATCACCGGACGCGAACGCCGACGATGGCACCCCGCTGGCACCGACCAGGCGGACGCCATCGCGCTCCAGCAACGGCTCCAGCGTCAAAGACCCGACACCCCGTGCGCCCTCAATGTGGGCGGGTTCATGGCCACCACATGGCTGGCCACCAAGGGCGGCCTCACCCGGCACACCGCCAACCGGTACCGGTGGATGGTCGACCACAACATCACACCGCGGATCGGTGCCATCCGGCTGGACGCACTCCGACCGGCGGACCTCGACGCCTGCTACGCCGACCTCATCACCAACGGCGGTCGACGCTGACAGGGACTCTCGCCCAAGACCGTGCTCGAGATCCACCGAGTCATCTCCAACGCACTCGATCTCGCCGTCGACCGCCAACTCATCGACACCAACCCCTCCCGGCGAGCTCGACCCCCACGGCCGGCGACCCGGTCAACGGTCCCCGCTATCTGGGACGCCCAACAGCTCGCCCAGTTCCTTCAAGCTGCGCGCCGTCTGCGGTTGTACCCGGCGTTGCACCTCGTCGCCCACACCGGGATGCGTCGCGGTGAACTCGCCGGACTCAACTGGGGCGACCTCCATACCACCGCTTCCAGCGTGTCGATCGTCCGGACTCGGCAGACCACGATGGGCCGAACCGTCGAGAGCCCAGTGAAGACCCGCACCAGCCGCCGCATCGACCTCGACGCCAACACCGTCCGCGTCCTGGAGCGCTGGCGGCACCGTCTCGTCACGGAAGGCGCAACCATCAGTCCGTCGACGCCGATGTTCCTCAACACTCGCCATCGAACCCCGTCACCCGAGTCGTTCTCGCAACTGTTCACGCGCACTACCGCCACGTCCGGACTGCCACGGATCCGGTTCCACGACCTGCGACACACCCACGCCTCGCTCCTCGTGGCCGCCGGCGTCCCCATCAAGGTGGTCTCGGAACGACTCGGCCACGCCCACCCCGGCTTCACGATGCACACCTACCAACACCTGCTGCCCGGCATGGGCGCTGCGGCCGCAGCGCAATTCGCCGCCCTCATCGACGCAACGCGGTAGACATCTACCGGCTGTTGATCAGCGAACCCCAGGTCAGCGACTTGCGTTCGCGGGCGACGGTAGACACCCCGGTAAACGGCCACCTCGCCCGAGAACGCAGAAGGCCCGGAAACGCAATGTTTCCGGGCCTTCCATGTGGTGGCGGGGGCAGGATTTGAACCTGCGACCTTCGGGTTACGAGGGTAGAGCGGTTCCGTCCCTGCTCACGGCCGATTTCTCGTTGACCGTGAGTCCCCGTTGTTCACCGCTGTTCACCGTGATGCTGGTACATGGTTGGTACATGGAATCGCTCCATTGCTTGGCCACTCTGCGTGGCGGATGCTCCGGAGCCATCGGCGAAAAACGGGTCTCTCGCCACAGCTCGATGCCCTGAGAGTACCGCCGATGGAAGTCCATTTCGTCGCCGACCGCAGGCAGTGTGTCGAGATCGACCCTCGGAGCACGCGGGATTATCGGGTGCTCGGCTTGGGCCGCGATGCGGCGGGGGGTCGCCGCCGAGCTGTTGATTCTGGGTGTGTGAAGTGTGCGGGTTCGTCAGGTTCCGGCGAGCCCGAGAAACACCACGAGAGCACGCGAGAGCCGGATCATGTCATCGTCGGCCAACTCTCCGACATGTTCGCCGAGCTTGGAACGGGGGATGGTAGTGATCTTGTCAATCATCAGCCGACTGGATTCTCGGATGCCGGTCACCTCGTCGGCCTCGATGAGCAATCGCAGCAGTGGTGCATCGGTCGGGTCAGTGGTGAGGGCGCACACGGTCACCGATGCGGTGGCGTCGAAGCGGTCGTCCTGCACGATGACGACAGGTCGCGGTTTGCCGGCGTAGCCGCTGCCAGCGGATGCGGTCCAAATCTCGCCGCGTTTCACTCGTCGTCGCCCAGGGCGTCGATGAAGGCCTGGTCGTCGGCTTCGCGTTGGCTCGAGGCGATCGCCAGCGACTGTTCGTGGGCTTGCTCGGCGAACTGCGGGGACCGGACATCCGGAACCCAGATCTGGATTGGCCGCAGTCCTTGTTCGCGGAGTCGCTGGCGGTGAGCGCGGACACGAATGGCGGTGGGAGATGAAGACTGTCGACGAGCCATGCAGGCATGTTACATGTAACGCCGGCGAGTGCGGCTCCCGTCTGCCCCTCGGACATTGCGATGCCGCTGCACTGCAACCGGGCCGACTCGGGGCCGGTCGTGCCTGAAGCGTGAGTCTGCGTGATGAGGTGCTCGGCTTCGGTGTCATCTCAGCGTTGTCGCAATGCGGCCGCTCGTTTCGCTGTGCAATCAACCCGCTTGCGGTGTGGAACGTGTGAAGGTGTGAATGGCGATGGTGCAAGGGACTCGGACCGACTCGGATGGCGACGACGGCTTCGACGCGTTCTTTCGTACTGAGCATCAACGACTGGCGGCGCTCGGCGCCGCACTGTGCGGCGATCGAGAGACGGGACGCGACCTTGCTCAGGAGGCGCTTGCCCGCACGTACAAGGAGTGGGCCCGGGTCAGCCGTCTCGAGCGGCCCGGCGCGTGGACGCGACGAGTCGTCGTCAATCTGGCCCGCGATCAAGCGCGGCATCGCGCAGTACAGCGACGTCGGCTGCCGGAGTTGGCGAGACGGAACGACGCCGGTGCCATGGTCAGCGATGTCCGACATGACGGCGAGTTCTGGGCTGCGGTAGCGACACTGCCAGAACGGCAACGAACCGCAGTCGCCTTGTACTACGTGGGCGATCGTTCGATTTCCCACGTGGCCGAGGAGATGGGTATCCGCGAGGGTTCGGTCAAAACAATGCTCCACCAGGCGCGGGTGAAGCTGCGTCAACTGCTGTCGGAGGATGACAGATGAACGACGACACCAACGACCCGATCGATCCGCGAGCCAGAGCAGCGGCCGATCAACTGGTTGCCAGCTTCGCCGATCTCAACACCGACGACGATCTCCGGACGGTACGAAGCGACCCGACAGTTGAGTTCGCAGGACAGTCGGGCGGCGGCCCTGCGCGGCGGCTCCTTATCGCAGCCGCGGCGACGCTGATGATCGGCGGAACCATCGCGATTGCCGCCACCGTCGCGACGAGACCGACGAGCACTGACATCCCGCCACTGTCAACCGCGTCCACCTCGACGCCGGAACGGATGCAAACGGTTCCGTCCGAGCACTCCTCACCCGCCACAACCGACGTCGTGAATGATTCGATCCCCGCCCGCTGCGGCGACATCCCATTCCCCACCCTTCTGGGCGCCGACGGCGCCTCGCTCACGATGGATCTCGTCTTCTACGGCGATCAATGCGGCTACGACTCCGACGGCGACGCGATGTTCGACGACGCCTACCGACCATCTCGAGCCCTCCTCGCCGACGGCGACCGCATCGAACTGACGTCCGTTACCGAGGATGCGCCCATCGTCGACATCCGTCCGCTCGAAGCCGGCCTCGTGCTCCGCTCAATTGAGCCGGCCTTGTCTTCACCTCCTCCGAACGCGATACCCGACGATCCGTATCCCATCGACCTCGACGGCCGCTCCTGCGTCGTCATCACCGTGGACTTGCGATCAGACGCCGTACAGAGCCGATTCGTCGCACTCGCCGAGAACCAACCAGGCGCGTGCGCCGCCATCGATCCCTCAGTATCCGGGCCGTAGCGAACCACATCAGGAAACCACGCTTCCGAGTCCGCTCGCACTTGCCCTCCAGTGCTCCCAGCGCCCGACTGAGAAATGGTCGTCGGGATTACCGGGTGCTCG
>CAVSJQ010000015.1:0-329207 GCA_963728355.1 Ilumatobacteraceae bacterium
AATTGTCGAGCACCGTTGGACCGTTCTTGACGAGGTCGGTCATTCGGTCAGCCAGCTCTCTCTCCCCTGCAGTGGTGAGCTTCCTAATGCCGTCGATGAGTTCGTTGTGTTCGTCGACCCATTGGTCGATCTGTTGCGTTTCGTAGTCGGATCGTGCTGCCGTGAGGCCAACGGACTCGTCGCATTCGATGTCGGTGAGTCGTGTGGCGATCTCCTTGTCGGAGATTCGGTCCTGGCCGCTGTATTCGGTATTCGGGTCGATCTGGTTGTCGTATTGGTAGCCGTGCTCGTGCATGCAGCTGGCCCATGCCTCGACGTGGTCCTGGCCGTCTGGCGTGGTGACATAGCTTCCGAGGATCTCTCCTACCCCGTTGGCCGCGATGTCGAGATCGTTCGAGAGTTGAAGCGCGCCATCCCACCCGTATGCGTACTCGGCTGATGCGGTCGCGCAGCCACCTTCGTCTTCGTCGGTGCCGTAGAGAGCAAGGATGTACTCGTCGTCACTGTTTTCTGCCGTGGGGTCATCGAACTCGGGTGAGGGTGGTTCGTGATATCCGTAGAGCTGTGCGGCCTCGCGATTGAGCGGGTTCAGTGCGCGGATCAAATTGTCCGTCGTTTCGTACTGAGCCGGGGAGTATTCGAAGCCGGCAGCGTTCATGCATGAGCTGATCGCCTCTTGGCGGAGTTCGAAGCTCGCCCGGTTGTACGAGGTCGGACTAGCCCACAGCTGTTTCAGCCGCCATTCGGGTCCAACGGGATGCGCGTTGTCTCGCGCTGGGTCGGCGGGGAGCGGTGGGACTGGCGCGGCGTCCGAACCACACCCGGTTGAGATCCCACCCATCGTGAATATGAAGGCAAGCGCGAATGTCGCACGTTGACGTCGCTGCCACCCGCGACGACGAGCAACTTGGAGCATCTGCACAGGTATGTTCGCACCAGTTGCAGGGGCCCCAAGTACTCGGCCCATCAAAGAATGCAATCGGTGTCGTTTGAAAGAAAGATCGAGCTCACCCCGATGTTTGAGGTGTTGCTCCACCCCGCATTCGAGGCAACCTGGCCGTAAACCGAGCCGGAGTAGCCAGAGTTTGCGAAGCCGCACACGCGTGAGATCGATGTGCTGCGCCCTCGCACTGAGCCCACATGGTCATTCACCGGCTCATCAGTAATCGGAGCTGGTTCGTCGTAGTAGTTGTTGTTCAAGTTGGAGTCGCTCGTAGAAAACTGATATGTGGAACCCCCGCCACTGTAGAGGCGAGCGGCGCAGCCCTTGATGCCGCTGTTGCACGGCCCGCTTCCAGCCTCAACGATGCCCGCCCCGGGAATGGCGAGCATTCCTGCGACCCCAGCGATCGCAACCACTGCCTTGATTGAAGTCTTCATTGTCCGCTTCCTCTCATGTTTTGTGATCCCCTTCTGGGGTGGCTGTAGGGGCACGCACAGGTGCCGCCCATTGACAGATGACCCCTTACGAGGACGCTTCGCTGGCTCCTCCACACGCGGGTGGCGAGCAGTACGCGGGTTCCCAGGCGGCACCTTGTCAACGGGAACCGCACCAGTGGTCCCCTGTCGGATTAGATGTTGCGCCAACCGAAAGTGGCCCGTCAGGCTGTAGGTCACTCAAGGCACTCAGGTCGGACCGGCAGCCGACATGGAGACGCTCATCGGTTCGGCTCCGCTCCCTGAACGCTCAACGGGCAGACGCCAAGACGGCACCGTCAACCCGGCTCACCGCAATCGGACCTCACATAACGCAAGCTCGATATTCCTGTCGAGGGCGACGCGACGCCAACCCATCGCGGCCCAACTCGTGACACGCAATAATCCCGACGAGAACTGGCTATCGCATTGCGTCGGCGAAGTCCTGGTGGTTGCCCGCCCACCACTGACGTCGGCGGTCGAAGCGCTCTTGGCCGCCCATGTTGTTCCACATCTCGATGAACGCGGACTCGCCGGCCTCGACTCGTCGACGGACGAACTCGCCACCACGGGCGATCGAGTCCGACAGACAAGCGAGCACCTCGGCTCGTCCCGACTCGTCGCAGCCGTATGCGTCGCACACGACCCGAAGTCGCACGGGCTTGTCGTTCGACGCCCAACCCAATCGTGAGGCGTTGACATCGTCATCGATCGGCACACACATCCGCGCGAACGCACCGAGATCGAACTCTCGCCGTCCCGGGGCGGCGAAATTGAAATCGAGGAGCGCTACGGCGCGCCCGTCTCGGAACACGACGTTCTCCAAGCAGACGTCGTTGTGGCACATCACCGGACCGCCGTCGGGGTCGGCGAGTTCGCTGCTCCACTCACCGTCGAGAGACAGGCCCGCGGACGCGTCGTGCAGTCCTCGGATCAGTACTGCGACCGATGCCAGCGCTTCGTCAGTCTGGGCCCACGACGGGTACGGCGGGAGCGGAACCTCCCCGGGCACGAATCGCAGACGTTCGCGACCGTCGGGATCGATCGCCACCGGCTCAGACGCGCCGCAGAATCCGCCTGCTCGAATGTGCTTCAGGAACGCATGGATCGAGCCCGAGTGTGGATTCGAGGGACGCAAGACATCGTCACCTGACCGGACCACTGCGCCGGCATTCGCGACACCACCCTGAAGGATTTCCTCGCCGTCCACATCCGTGATCCTCTCATGGCGGCGTCGACCGACTGATAACGCTCTCGATAATCACCTGCACGACGCCGATCGACGCGTGCGAGTGCGGCCCAAGGCAGCGCACTCGATATTCACGTCGGCGCCCCGGGGATAGGGGGTCGTTTGCACGCACTCGACCGTGATGAAGCCATTCGTTTCTTGGGGGTGCGCAACGTTCCGATGCCTATGATGCGGGGCGATGGGCAGGATCCATCCACCGCCGAGCTGAACGAGGACGGCCCGTTAGGGTCACGTCGATGGATACCCCAAGGACGCTCTATGCGGATGCCGGCGATGTCGGCATTGCATATCAAGTGTTGGGTGAGGGGCCGATCAGACGTCGTGTTCGTGCCTGGCTGGGTCTCCAATATCGAGGTGATGTGGGAGGACCCGTCGTTCGCTCGGATGCTACGACACATTGCGTCGTTCTCGCGGCTGATCCTGTTCGACAAGCGAGGGACAGGTTTGTCGGATCCGGTGTCGCTTCGCGACCTTCCGAGCATCGAGACTCGCATGGACGATGTTCGCGCGGTCATGGATGCGGCGGGATCCGAGTCGGCAACTCTGCTCGGCCACTCGGAGGGCGGCAGCATGTCGATCGTGTTCGCCGGGACGTACCCGGATCGGACGGACGGGCTGGTGCTCGTCGGCTGCTATGCGTCGCGGACCCGGTCGCCTGACTACCCGTGGGCGCCGGATCCTGCTGACCGAGAGGCCGAAATCGCGACTGGTCGAGAAGACGTGGGGCGACCCGGACCACATCCCGCCATGGGTCGCGCCCAGCCGGATGTCCGACCCGGCGTTCGTCGATTGGACGGCGCGCTATATGCGATTGTCGGTGAGTCCCCGTGCCGCAGCAGCCTTGCTCCGCATGAATACACAGATCGATACACGGCAAGTCCTCTCGGCGATCTCGGTTCCGACGTTGTGCCTCTACCGCACAGGCGACCAGGACGTGAACATCGAAGAGGGGCGCTGGATCGCCGACCGGATCGACGGAGCGAAGTTCGTAGAAATTGACGGCTCCGATCACATCTTGAACGGCGAGGGATCGGACGCGATCCTCGCTGAGCTGGAGGAGTTCGTCACCGGATCGCGTGGCGCTCGCTCACCTGAGCGGGTCCTCGCGACCGTCCTATTCACCGACATTGTGGGATCAACGGAACGCGCCGCGCAGCTCGGGGACCGCGTATGGACCGAGTTGCTCGAACGTCACAACGACGCTGTTCGCACTCAGGTCGCACGATTTCGCGGGCGCGAGATCGACACCCAGGGCGATGGGTTCCTGGCGACGTTCGATGGACCAGGCCGCGCAATCGCCGCGGCTCAGGCGATCGGCGAAGCACTCGCACCAATCGGTATCGAGGTGCGCGCCGGCCTGCACACCGGGGAGATCGAGCTCCTAGGTGACGACGTCGCCGGGCTTGCGGTGCACATCGGTGCTCGGGTCGCCTCGCTGGCCGGCCCCGGCGAGGTGTTGGTGTCACGTACTGTCAAGGATCTCGTCACCGGCTCGGGCATCGAGTTCGAGTCTCGCGGCCTCCATGTTCTCAAGGGCGTGCCCGACGAATGGCAGATCTACGCAGTGGCGTGACCTGGCCATGTTCGAGGATCCGAGAACGGTCAGGGCATGCGTGCGGGTGTTCGTCGGCGCCGGGGTCGAGCCGGGAAGGTCCATCGAACCAACACTGTGTCCCCGAAATGTCGGTTGAGGTCACTCGATAACACCCGCCCCGTAACCCGGCGGCGCCGCAGAAACTCGCGCCGCATCGCGATGCCTCTTTGTGTCAAGCCCCGATTTCGGTGAGGGGTTCGGGCGCGTGAGGTGGAGCCTCTGGCGTGGCCGGAGGTTGCGTCGTAGGGTTGGTTGTCGGGTCCGGGAAGTGACTGATCCGAAGAGCCGGCCGTTCAGGATGTTGAGCCGGTCACGCTGGATTTGATGTCGTGCCTGAGTGTCCTTCCCGGGCCTGCCGATCAGCCGTGGATGCGGCGGGCGTCGGCGACGAGCGCCCGGTAGACCGAGTTGGAGATGTGCCGCTTCAACGCCCGGATCGCTTCTTTGGAGTTCTTGCCCTCGGCGCAGCGACGGTCGTAGTACTCGCGTCCGGCGCACGGGTAGCGCAGCTGGGTGATCGCGGCGATGTGGATCGCGTAGTTCAGCTGCCGGTTGCCTCGAGGGTTCAGCCGGTGCCGTCGATGTTCACCCGATGACGCTTCGATCGGGGCGGTCGCGTTGTAGCTCGCGAAGTGCCCGGCCGACTTAAATCGGGAGACGTCACCGGTGTGACCGATGATGAGCGCGGCGGTGACGACGCCGACACCGCGGATGTCGGTCAGCGACGTTCCCGACGCAGCAACCGCAGCGCGGAGCCGTTTCATCGATGCCTTCATCTGTGCTTCGTAGTGGGCAACGTCAGCGACGAACTCGCGGGCGACCTCGACACGATGCTGAGTGATCTGATCCTGAGTCGCACGACTTGGTCCAACAGTTCGTTTGCCCTGGTCACGGTCATTTCCTTGGCCATCCCGCCCGGCAGGAGTTCCATCAGCAACGCATGCAGCCGACACGCCGCTTTGCTCTTGAGTTGGCCCAGGTCACGATGGCGTTTCGCCAACAGCTTCAACACCTGGGCGTGCTCATCGGCGCTCACACGTTGGAGCCCATCGACGCGCAACGCGGTGATCGCCACCGAGCGGGCGTCGTTCGGGTCGTTCTTCTGCGCTCGACCCGAGCCCAACAACCGGGTCCGTGTCGACAACGCCGCGGGCACGTCGATCACCGTCTCACCGGCGGCGACGAGCTGCTGAGCGAACAGGTAGCCGAGACCGCGTGCGGACTCGATTGCCCACACCCGATCCGCGAACGGGACCGCCCACGTCGTCAGTCGCTTCACCTGCGAGGCGCATGCTCGAACACGAAGTTCGTCGAGCATCATCTCGTTGTTGTCGATCGCACGGCGGTGTGTGTCGCCTTGTGCGGATCGATACCAATCATCACTTTCATCGGGAATGTCTCCTTGTCTCGGTGGTGGGGAACCGAGGTGGGCACTCCTGATTTGGGTTCGTTGAGCTCGCGCCTCTTTCGAGCCACACCCCGGGTCAGAACACCGGCCGACAGACAGTTCGCGATCAGGTCAACCACGAAGGTGACAGGCCCTAAGAAGAGGCTGCCGACCGGCGCTCCGAACGCTACGACAACCGCCGCAACGCCACTCGAGTATCAATCAGGCCCAAGCCGAGCACTCGATTTTCACGTCGCCGTGCCGGCGGCCCGACGAGGCGGAGAGGGCGACGCAGTACTGTCGCTGCGGTGCCTCGCATGGTCGTCCTGGTGAACGGACTCCCCGCCACAGGGAAGTCCACGCTCGCCCCCGAGTTGTCGGTGGCGCTCGGGCTTCCGCTGCTGAGCAAGGACCTCATCAAGGAGACCCATGCCGATGTCCTGGGCGCAGATCCACCGCCCGGCCTGACCCAGCGCGATTGGAATCGCAGACTCGGCACCGCGGCGAGCGACACGATGTGGGCGTTGCTCAGCCAATCGGCTCCCGGTGCAGTCCTTGAGAGCTCGTGGCGCGCCGACGTACGGGAACTGGTTGATGCCGGGATGCGTCAAGCCGGCTTCGCGGGAGCCGCCGAAGTGTGGTGCGAGGCACCGCTGCCGCTTCTACGCGAGCGGTTCTCTCAGCGGTGGACATCGTCGCACCCCATTCACGGCGCTGCGCCCGACGACGACGAATGGGCCCAGATGGTCGAGCACGCCGAACCGCTGGGACTCGGGCCCGTACTCCGCCTCGATACGTCCGGGCCTGTTGATCTCATGGCTGTCGTCGAGTGGTGCCGCTCCCAAGCGTGGGCAACCGAGAAGTAGAACCGGCGCCCTGCAACCAAGCTCGGTATCGGCACGCATAATCACTGTAACGTCGTCGCCGATGGTGACCGAGTGCGGCCCAAGCCGAGCACTGCACTTTCACGGGCGCACCCACCCGTGCAGGCCCTCGTTCAAAGGTGCTTTGGTGGAGTTCGCTCAGCGCTTCTCGGGTTGTGAATTCGCCGTGATCCAGGCCCGCCTACGATGCCGACTGGAAGGACGGCTGAGTTCATGTTCGAGATTCCCGCTGCGCTGCTGTCGTGGTTCTACGGGCTGACGGCCAGCTACACGATCGCGATCGGTCTCATGGCGCTTGTGGTGATCGCGATCACGACTCCGTTGACAGTCAAGAGCTCGAAGGGATTGCTCGAGATGCAGCGGCTAGAGCCCGAGTTGCGTCGGCTTCAGGATGAGCACCGCAACGACCGGGTGACACTGAACGAAGAGATGAGGAAGCTCTACCAGGAGCGCAAGATCAATCCGGCCGTTCCCTATCTGCCCATGGTCGCGCAGGTCGCAGTGTTCGTCATCATGTTCGGTGTCCTTCGTGGTCTGACGTATGCGCCACGTGGTTCCGCGCGTCCGGTTGCAGACGCTGTCTGGGCAGCATTCGATCGTCCGGACCAGATCGCCGACCCGGGGTTCATTCCTCGTTACCTGTCGGTCGATTCGCCGCTCTACGAGGCGCTGTTCGCTGAGCGCGAGATGATGTCGCTCGGTGTCGACCTGGCGAGATCGGCCGCCGAGGAACTCTTCGATGGAGCTGGTGCGGCTTGGCCCTACCTGTTGCTCGTCGCCGGGCTCGGTGCGCTCTACGTCATCTTGCAGCGCACCGTTGCCGAGCGTGCCTGGATCCGTCCGACGACGTCACCGGGCGCGCACACGCTGCTGCGCTACCTGCCCATCGTCTTCGCCGTGATCCAGTTGTTCTTCCTCGCGGCGCTGGTCGTGTACTACATCGCTCAGACCGTGTTGCGAATCGTTCAACAGAGGTACATCACACGCTCGCTGTTCTCGAAGGCCTGACCGCAACGTCGTGTGCTCACCGCGTATGACGACCAGATCGGGTGCACGCATGCTGTGCTTCTCGCACGCAGTCCGTACCGCCATCGAAACGAACGGCACGGCTGCGCATGGCCGCACACTTCGCCCCGCAGAATCACGCGTCACGCTGACGGCCAGCCACTCGGGTACGGCCCAAGTGCAGTGCTCGATATTCACGAGGCGGCGACGCTCCTGACCGGAATGGAATTCGACGTCGCGTCGCATGACACGGCGTGCACGGCTGCACTTTCGGACCTTCCCGCCCATGCGTTTCGACGCCTACAGCTCGATCCCGAGGTCGATTGTGCGGTCGGGTCGTGGGGGCTTTGGGATGTCGATGCCTGCGTCGTGGGCCCAGCGAGTTGTTGCCTCGGCGAGTTGGCTGGTTCCGTTCAACGTTCGGTCCCCGGCGAGCACGGCGACCATGTTGCGGAGTTCCGCAGCAGAGAGCTTGTGACTTTTCGCCCAGTGCTCCCACGCGTCGAGGGCATCGCAGAGGTGTTCGGCATGGTCGGCCTTGCCGTCGAGGTTGTTGAAGTCGTCGAGCAGTTCACGGGTGCTGTGGATGCGGTCGTGATGATCGACGATGTCGCGCAACTCGCTGAGCGGTCGACGGGTCGGCTCGGCTGCTTGCTCGCATCTGGCGAGGCGCTCAGTGGCGACGGCGAGTACGTCGTTGGCGGCGGCGACGTTGCGTCGTGCTGATCGTCGCTGGAGTTTCCCGGCGTTTCGCAGGTCGCGTTCTGCGTTCCACAAGTTCGACCGGGCTTCGGTGACGACCTGTTCGGCGTCGACCACCTGGGCTCGGAACGGGGCGTGTGCTGCCTGCGCTGCGGGTAGGTCGCGGCAGGCGTCGACGTAACGCTGTTTCTGCTCGGCTCGTTGATCGTCACGCTCGATGACCTTGCTTCGTGCGGATCGGGCGAGTTCGTCGGCGTCGCCTCGAAGGTCGTTGAACCAGTCCGGGATCTGCACTCGTGGCCGTGTACTGGATCGTGGGACGGCGGCGGCGAGCGTTCGTCGCTGCACGGTGGCGGGGATGTCGGCTCGGTCCACGGCGATGGCTGCTTCGAGGACACTGATGGCGTGGGCGAGGTTGTCGGTGTCGGCGACGAGTGCGTCGTTGTGGTTGCGTCCCCGGGTCATTCCGACGTAGAGCCCGCGGCCGGTGGTCGCTGTCGTGGCGAGGGTGATGGCGCGATCTGCGGTGTCGCCTTGGGCGCCGTGTTCGGTGCTGGCGTATGCGAGTTGCACGTGGTCGCGGACGTAGTCGACGGGCAGCGTGATGGTGCCGTGTCCGCCGATGCGAGACACGGTGATGTCGCCGGTGTCGGAGGTGTTGGTGATGGTCCAACGTTCACGGTTTCGCACGGGCTCGCCGACGCTGGTGCGGAGCTGCCGGTCGTTGCGTCGCGTGACGACGATGTCGCCGACCATCGCCCAGTCACCGTCGATACGGGTAGCGGTGGTCGGGTCGAGTTCGCCGTTGTCGAGGCGGTGTTGTTGGATTCGGGTGTTGATCGCGGCGACGTGTTCGTTGCGGGTCGTCACGATCGACAACGACTCACCTGCGTCGCGACACCGCGTCCAGGTCTCCGCGATCGTGTCGAGATGATCCTGGAGGCTGCCGGCGCGGATTCGGCCGTGGGCGGCGTACGTGTCAATCGCGGTGGGGTCACCGGCGCGCAGGCGCAGAGTGGTGGCTGCTTCCCAGCGGTGGGTGAAGCGGTGGAGTTGCTCGAGTTCGACCGTACGGGTGGTGTCGCAGAGTTCGGTGAACATGCCACCACGCCCGACCGCCTGCAGCTGGAACGGGTCACCGACCAGCGCCAGGCGCCACTGTCGCTCCTCGGTGTGCACGACGAGGCGGTAGAGGTCGGCAGTGTTCAACATGGCGGCCTCGTCGACCAGGATCGTCGCTCCCGCAGCTGGGATCGGCCACGGTCGGGTCGTGTCCGGGTGGTCGAGTTCGAAGAGCAGCTTGGCGACCGTGTCACACTCCGCCCCGGTCTCCTGCTTCAACACCGCCGCAGCTCGCGCCGTCGGCGCCAACCCGACCACGACGCGACGCTGGTCGTGAAGGTCGGCGACGGCGGCTTCGAGCATCGCGGTCTTGCCGGCACCCGCCGGCCCGACGACCACGACGAGGCGGTCGTGGCCAGCGACGGCGCTCGCGGCGGTTCGCTGAGCGTCGTCGAGTCGCCCCTCGACGATCGTCGCCGACGGTGACGGCTCGGGTGCTTGGGCATCGAGAGCGAAGGTGATGATGTGCTCCTCCTGGGCGAGGACATGGGCAGAGGTGGATTGCTTGGCGATCGGTTCGATCCACACCGAGCGCCCATCGCTGCGCCGGTGCGCTGCGGTGTCGGTCGGGTCGAGATCGACACACTCGGCGAGCACGGTGTCGACCGCAGCATCCAGAGCTGTCGCCCATGTCGTGGCGTCGTGTCCCGGATGTGGAGACACCGTGTCGCAGAGCTGGCGCAGGACATCCATGCGGTTCCATGCCGACTGCCGCGCGGCCAATGCTTCGACGACCTCGCCCGCTGCAACCGGCGACGGCTCCAGTGGGTGTTGGTGGGCGTAGGCGACCGCGGACTCGACAACGGTGGCGGGGTCGACACCGACCGAGCGAGCCTCGGCTTGCCATCGTGTGCGCAGATCTGTGACGCCGAGGCCGGTCTTGCGGTTGCGGGTGTCGACAGCAGCTTCGCGTTCCATCGCCGCGTACTCGAACGACGTCGGATCACGACCCTCACGGGTGTGGAAGTCGGCGAGCTTGTCGCCCATCTCGACACCGATCTGGTCCGCACGTTTCGAGAACTGCTCCAACAGACCGTCGCCGAGTCCGGCGATTTCGGCCTGGCCGTTCACGATCGGATCGAACACCATCCCGAACCGTGCGGTGACCTCGGCTCGAAGCACGGATTGGTACAGGTAGCCGAAGGCCTGCTGATGCTTCTTCAACGCCAGCGCATCCAGCGCCAACCAACGCCCATCCGCGGTCTGGACCTTCGCAGAGATCACCACATGGGTGTGGAGCTGTGGGTCATCAGCCCGGCTCGTCGATTGACGGAACACTGCCATCGACAACCCACCGGTCTCGGGATGCATCCGTGCGCCGTTGGAACGGACACGGGTCGTCGACGCGTACTTCTCAATCATCGCCACCGTCGCAGCAACTGCGACGTCATGGCACTCGGCGAAACGTTCGTCACCGGTGAGGCCCCACAGCACCGACAACGACTTCGGCGCCGACAACGTCGCGTCATACCCGGCGACCGCTCGGATCGTGTTGCCATGCTTGTCGACACGATCCGCCAACTCACGACCGAGCTGCATCCCGGTGGTCGGGTGGTAGCCCGACAGGAGCGCTTCGAGGGCTTCGGTCGTCACCTCGCCCGACAAGCCGAGTCCCGGGGCTTGGGACCCGGCCCACACACCCGGCAACTCACCGTCAGCTTTCGTGAGGTAGCCGGTGTAGTAGGCGGCGGAAGCTCCCGCCCCGGACGCGTACAGCGTCGTCACCCGGATCATGACCACTCCCACCTGCGCGCGGGCACCTGTCTGGAAATTGAAGAACGAGCGAAGCGAGAGACGGACACGGGAACGGGCCTCAGAGCTCAGGAAGGAGGGAGAGCTGGCCGGACGAGCGGCGGGCGGACGGAGACGGACGAGCAGCAGAGGAGGAGCGAGCAGCAGACGGAGGAGCAGCACAGGAGGGGCGAGCAGCGGGCGAGAAGGCGGAAGGCTGCGACGGGCCGGCGGGCGAGAGGCAGACGGCGGGAACGGCGAGTCGATACGAACCGGCCTCGAAGACACCGGAGCGGGAGCGGCCCTGGGATGCGTCGATCACACCGAGATCGCGAAGGCGACCGACGGCGCGAGTCACGGTGTCTTTCGCGAGTCCGAGCGACGACGCCAACGAACGAATCGACACCTGCGCGACCACGTCATCGTCGTCGCCGGTGGAGCGTTGCAGCATCTCCTCGAGCACCACCCACGCCGTCGGACCGACGTGACGGCGAAGCTCGTGTGCCGCGGGCCCGAGCATGATGGTGCGGCGGAGCGGGTCAGCGGGCATCGGAGGCTCCACCAACGGGTGCCTCCGCGTCACACAGCCGGACCACCCGGCCGGTGGTCGCCAACTCCATCAACGCCCACCGCGGTACACGCAGGCATTTCTCCCCGAGGCGCACGACCGGCAGACCAGAGGTGCCGCCTGAGCTCAGATACTCGTGTGCGAGCTGGTAACCGAGCGAACGACCAATACGCAGCACCTGCGCCGCCTCACCAAGCGTGAGCAACTGGTGCTCGAACGGCTCAGCCAGATCCCCCAACGACGACATGAACCATCAGAAGTACACCCATGTCATTCACCCCGCAACCCCCGTGTTTGCAGGCGTTCCGGACGATCCGGACCAGACGACACCAACGGACACAGGAGGACATCAGCGGACACCAGACGGATGGTCGACTGTGACCAACGTCACATATCGCCGAACTGTACCGGCATTCGGGACACGGTCAGCGGCTGAGGATTCGCAGGGTTGCTCGTGCACGGTCTCGAGCGTCAGCCTCGAGTTCGTTCCACACTCGATGCTCGCCGGTGAGCAACTCCTTGCGTGCTCGGATGCGGCGCCGATCCTTCGGGGTCAGCTCGGCAGCGAGAGCGAGTGGATCGCTGATCAGCGAGAGGAGAAACACGAAGTCGAGACGCTGTGCTGCCGGCGCATCATCGACTGCGACGGCGAGGGCTTTGGCCACGACAGCTCCGAGGAGCGACGGCCGAGGGACATGACCAGATCGGGTGGCAGACGTGACGGGAACCAGTTCGGTCCGATCGAGCGCCTGGGTACCGCCAGGAACCTGCAGCGTTCGACCCGGCGGTGTGGTGGTCAGGTCGGTGCGCTCGCCGAGCCCCTCGGGAGCGAGTACGTCGATGGTCACTCGGTTGCGGCGATAGCGGTGGGCGATCCCGTCGGGGCTGATCCCATCTTGTTCGAAGCCGAGACCTTCGAGTCCTGAGGCGAACGCGGCAAGCGGGCGGCCGGCGATTCGCGCGTTGACGAGCACGTCGAGGTCGGTCGACACGCGCGGCGGAGTGGCTCCCTGTTCGATTGCATGGAGAAAGACCATTTGGCCGCCGATCAGCGTCCACTCCCCTGGGCGCACCTCGCTCAGCTCGATCAGTGCATCCCACAGTTCGGCGTCGTGGCCGGCGAGCGTCGGCAGCCGTACCGGTTCTCGATCGACGACAGGAAAGGTCACCGGTGCCGTTCGATCAGTTCGCGCCCAGCGCGTTGCGACCGCTCGTCGTCTGCGTCGAGAAGATCGACAGCGACAACTACCCACGACGCGATCTGCTGTTGGTCGTCGAACGGCCAGGCTTCATCGTCGACGACGTGGAGGATCGCATTCGGACGATCTGCGTCTTCGTCGAGGGCGTAGCGGTCGATGAGGTCGACCACATCTCCGGCACGCACGTAGACCTCGGCGGCGTCCTGCACGATCAAATCAGCGCGGTAGTGAGGCGCAGCGCTGACGCCTCCTCGAACGACACGACCATCGCCAACGACCCGACCGAGTACCGACGGATGCGCGTACACCTCACGCCGTTCCGCCCGGGCACGGAGTTGCTCGACGAGCCCACCGAGACCGTGATCCGCAAGTCGCCTGCGGGCGCGTGACCGCTCGACCGGCGACAACTCGGGCTCGTGCCCCGCTGCCAGTTCCACGACTGCCCACGCCGACGATGCACTCCATGGCCGGCCGGCACCGTTGCGACGGAGTCGTTCGACATCGCCCCTATCGATCACCCAGCTTCGCCCAAGCTGCTGTCCCGCAAGCTGCCCCGACTCCAGTAGCTGACGGACGCGACGCGGACTGACATCCAGCACGTCGGCGGCCCGAGCCACGTTCATTACATCCATATCTGAATACTACCGATCACGGTATCATTGTGCAATGGCGCGAGTTCCCTATCGAACCGAGGAGTTCAAGATCCGCTGTCGAGACGAGCGCCGAGTTCATCGGCTGCAGCACGGTCGCTGCGATGTCCTCGGTGCGCGTACACCTTGGCCAACGTCTCGACGTGATCGCCGATACGCGCGGCCACGGCGGGCAGGGATTCGCCCGCGTCGAGTTGGGTCGTGGCGTACCAGTGGCGCAGATCGTGGAGCCGAACATCGGCTGCGCCCGGAACCCGGTCGGTGAGCCGCTTGAACGCCTGCGTCAATCGGTCCGGACGTACCGGCACACCGCCGGTCGGGTCGGCAACAAGGTCGGCGATCACGAACGCATCTGAACGCAACGCACAGCCGACCTGCGACGCAATCGACAACTGGTACTCGCGGTGATCCCGGAGGACCTGGCACGTCGTTGGATCGATCGACACCTGCCGGGTCTGGTGAGACTTCGGGTCCTTCTCGATCAACTCGCCCGACACCAGCCGGGCGACCGCGTGCCGAATCCAGATCGTCCGCTCATCGAGATCGACCGACGACCAACGCAACCCGCACACCTCGCCGCGTCGAGCGCCAGTCGCTGCCAGCAGACGGAACGCCACATGGTTCTCCGGATTCCGACTCTCGACCGCAGCGCGGAGCAGCGCGGCGACAACCTCGGGGGTCGGCACCGTGCGCGATTGGCGAGGGACCGTCGGAGGTGTGGCGAGTCGAACGACGTTGCGTGACGCCCAGCCCCATTTCATCGCCTGCTGGAACGCTCCCCCGAGCAGAGCGTGATAGCGCTGCACTGTCGAAGGCGACAGACCCCGCGACCGGAGGCGGTCGTAGAAGTCGTCGAAGTCCTTCGGACCGACCTCGCTGAGCTGCCGGCGACCGACGCGATCCGCCGCCACACCTCGAGCGATCCCTCGGTAGCCCTCGATCGTCCGCGCCCCTCGACCGCGCTGCTCGAGATGATCGATGTGCGAGGTGAGTAGGCCGTCGACCGAGAGGTCGGCTTGGGTCCCCTTCACGTCGATCTCGGCGACAAACTGGGTCAGTGCCTTGCCGGCGTCGCGCTTGCCGCCGCGGAACGTGCGGCTGACATACCTCGGTCGGCCGGTGATCGGATCACGTCCCGCATACGCACGAAGCTCCCAGTAGTCGGGATCTCGCTTGAGGCGCATGCTCCCTCGTGCCACGTTCGCCACGCTAGCCGATATGGGACACATATGGGACAACTGGCAATCCGTAAGCCGCTGGCTCTAACTGAATGGCCATCTAGCTGGTGTTTTGCAGCGCCCCTGGCAGGGATCGAACCTGCGACACACGGTTTAGGAAACCGATGCTCTATCCACTGAGCTACAGAGGCGGGGCCGCACGGCGGCAGCGCGCGACGGTCGGCACGATATCGGCCCGCAGGTAGAGGGGCCGCAGACTGATCGGGCGCATCGGGGACGACGTTGGCGGCGATCTCGGTGCGGAGGGGCTCAGACCGCATGGGTGGCTTCCGTCGGGTCGACCTCAGGGTCGGCGGACTCGATGAACGCCTCGAGCGCTGCGGTCCCGATCGCGATCGCTTCGGCCTTCGTGCGACGTCCGCCCGCACGGAAGCAGGTGCCGAACTCGTCAGGGCCCAGTTCCGCTTCGAGTCGGGCGCAGATGGCTGCAAGGTCGTCGAGGACGTAGGCGATCTGCCGGATCAGGGACCGCTCGTAGGCAGCGGACGCAGCGCCGGCGAGCGTTGCGGCGGTGGACACGTCGTCGATGATCGATGCGGCGTATTGGAGAATGGAGTACTCGTCCTGCTCGAACCAGGGTTGGCCATGCGCGCCGAGCGCAGCGAGCCAGTGCCGGGCCGCGGTGACCGGGACGCCGGCGTTGCGGGCGACGAGGCCGAGCATCATGTCGTTGGTGATCACCCCGGGTTGGACGCTGAGTTCGGCGAACCGCTCGTGCGACTCGACGAGGTGGGGCCGGGCATCCGTGCCCCGCTCGGCGTAGGCGAGTGCCTGGCCGAGCCCCGACATCGCCACGGCGGTCGACATGGCGTGTCCGGCAGCTCGGGCGTGACGGAGCGCATCGCTGAACGTGGCTTCGGCGTCGCCGTAGCGACCCTCGATCATCTCGCCGTAGCCGAGCGTGCAGTTCACCAGTGCAAGCGCGGCCGACTCACCGAGCTCGACGTAGAGCTCGGCCGCCTCGTCGAGCACCTCGCGTGCGACTTCGATGCGGCCGACGTCCACCAGATAGTTGCCGAGGTTGGTCAGCGCCCCAGCGAGACGCATCGAGTCGCCGAGCCGGCGGCGGATCGCAATCTGTTCGGTGACCGCCTCGATGGCGGTCTCCGGGTCGCCGGCGCCACTCAACACGCTGGCATAGCTGTGCAGTACATCGGCGCGCACCTCGTCGGACAGCTCTGGGTCGTCGTCGAAAAGCGTTCGGCACCAGTCGGTTCCTTCGCGGAAGAGGCCGGCGGCGTACCACAGGTAGCCGAGCCCGCCGATGATTCTCCCGGCCAGTTCGTGACGCTGGGTCTCGGTGGTGAACCGGAGGGCGCTGCGGAACTCGGCTTCGTCGGCGTCGAGGATGCGCAGCGCCTCGGCGAGGTCGCCCGCGCGTTGCTTCGACTGGAGCTCCTTGGCGCTCCGGGCGAAGAGCTCGGCATGACGCTCGCGAAGCATCTCGACCTCGCCCTCGGCAGCGAGCCGGGTCTGAGCGAACTCACGGATGCTCTCGAGCAGGTTGTAGCGGGTGATGCCGTCGGTGCCTTGTTCGGTGGCGACCATCGACTTGTCGACGAGCGCTGCGAGCAGGTCGAGCACGTCGAGTTCGTCGAGCACGGCGTCGGCGCAGACTCCTTCGGCGGCCTCGAGCGGGAAGTCGGAGGCGAACACACCCAGGCGCCTGAAGAGCACCCGTTCGTCGGTGTCGAGGAGGTCGTGGCTCCACTCGATGGTGTTGAGCAGTGTCTCCTGGCGCGGGGTGGACGTGCGATCGGCACCGGTGAGCAATCTGAAGCGTTGGTCGAGTCGCTGCACGATCTGTGCGGGCGACATCGATCGGAGGCGGGCAGCGGCGAGTTCGAGCGCGAGCGGGATGCCATCGAGGCTTCGACAGATCGCCACGACATCGGCGACGTTGTCGCCCGTGATCTCGAACGATGGGTCGGCGAGCTGGGCGCGTTCGGAGAACAACCGGATGGCGTCGTACGCCATGGCGGCCCCGGGTTCGACGTCGGGTCCGGGAATCGCGAGAGAGGGCACGCGGTAGACCACTTCGCCGGTCACGCCGAGTCGTTGGCGGCTGGTCGCGAGCACGGCGAATTGCGGACATCTCGTGAGGAGATCGCGACAGAGCCCGGCGACGGGGTCGACGATCTGTTCGCAGTTGTCCAACACCAGCAAGATCCGCTGGGAACCGATCGCTTCGGCGAGCGTGACGTGGAGCGGTTGGCCGCTCACCGGGGTGATGCCGAATCGTTGGGCGACCTCCTCGACGAGCACGTCGCGGTCGACGACGGCGCCGAGTTCTGCCATCCGAAGCCCGTCGGGGAAGTCGGCCACCATCCGCTCGGCGACGCGCACGGCGAGGCGTGTCTTGCCGGCGCCACCGGCGCCGGCCAAGGTGACCATCCGGTTCTTGCGCACGAGGTCGCTCACGTCGGTGACCTCGCGGCTGCGGCCGACGAAGCTGGTGAGCTGGACCGGGAGCGCGTCGTCCGGGCCTTCGACGGTGCGCAGTCGCGGATACTCGGCGGGCAGCTCGGGATGGCACACCTGGTAGAGGTGGGCTGGGTCCGCCAGACCGCGAAGACGATGGATACCCAGGTCGAGAAGTGCGATGTCATCGGAGATGTCGGCGCTGAGCTTGTCTACGGTCGGCTGCGACAGCACGATCTGGTGCGCGTGGGCGCTCGCAGCGATCCTCGCGGCGCGGTTGACGGCACCGCCGAAGTAGTCGCCCTCGCGCAGGGTGGCGACGCCGGTGTGCACACCGATGCGGACCGGGAGATCGAGCCCATTCAACGGGTCGCGCGTGGCGATCTGGATCTCGACCGCCGATTCCAGAGCGGCGGCCGCCAATTCGAAGGCGACGGCGAAGCTGTCGCCGGCCGTGCTGAAGACGTACCCGCCGAGCCCGTCGACGATCGAGCGCACCCGGGCGTCGTGCTCGGCGAGCGCGTCCGTCATCGCCACGGGGTGTTGATCCCAGAGCGCGGTGGAACCGACGATGTCGGTGAACAGAAAGGTCACCTCGCCTGTCGGTGGTTGTGCCATGAGACTCCCGAGTCCCCCTTGCTTCATCCTGCCATGCGTGGTGACACTTCGAGTGAATGATGGCCAGTCGCCGAAGACTCGGCCAATCGACGTTCCAGCCAGCGCTCGCCGCGATCGCATCCGCGCTCCACCAGCACGTCGTCGACGAGAGTGGAACCACGGGCGAAGGGATCGGCGGATCCGGCTCCCAGATCGGCGGATCCGGCTCCCAGATCGGCGGATCCGGCTCGCAAGTCGGCAGCGGCGGCGGCGCCGAGTAGCGGCAGTCCGGTCGGTACTGCGAACAAGGCGGGTATGGCAGCGAACGACCACCAGAACTGGATCGAGCGGAACTCCACGACGATCTCGACGCTGGCAACGGTTGCGATCCCGGTCGTGATCGCCATCTTCGGTTTCTTCGCCAATCGGTCGCTGCAACAGGACGAGCTCGACCAGAGCTACGTGAAGTTGGCGATCGAGACATTGAAGACGGAGTTGCCCGAGAACGAACGGGCGGCGTGTAGCAGGACGATCGGAACGATCAGGGACGGTCTCGACGAGAGTGCGACAGCGGAGGATCTCGCGGCTGAGTTCCAGAAGAAGTTGTCGCCGAGCAGCCAGGCTTCGACCACGACGATCCCGACCTCGGCGACTGGCGGCCCCGATCTTCCGCAGACCCTGTTCCGGAGCTATGCCCTCGATCTGCTGTTGACGTCGACGCCGGCCACGTTGTCCGTCGGCCAGTACGCGGCTCTGCTGTGCGCAGAAACGATCGTGCCACCGTTCACCCAGGAGGGGGACGGATCGGAGGTCGCTACCAAGACCGAGGTCGATGCCGCCGTCCGTCGACAGCAACGATTGGTGGCCGCCGCAGTACCAGCGGAGGGCTGCCGAGTGGTCATCTCGGAGGGAACGACGGTCGATGCAGTTGGCGCGAAGACCCTCGGGGCCGGGGTCTACCGGGTCCTTCGGATCGCCTCGATCACGGATGACCCGCCGGCGGCCACCGGATCGGCCTCTACGGGATCCTCGGCGACCACGACCGTGGCCGCGGACGCGGTGCGATACCTCGAGGTGGTGGTGGAAGCAGCGGATGACGACTCCGTGTCGACCGCCGAGGCAACCGAAGGCTCCCCCTCGACGACCGGGCAGCTGGCAGCGGTCACTCCGACGCAGCTCTGGGTGCCGGTCGGCCCCGGAATGATCGAGCAGAGCGACGACGACGAACCCATCGTGCGGCCCTGCCCTTCCTGACGACGGCTCCGCGCGTTGGGCGACGTCGACCCGTTGGGCGACAACATCTACTTTCGCACGGCCGCATTCGAAGGCAGCCCGATGGCGCTCGACGGATGGTCAGGCAACGCGCGCATCAGGTTTGGTGAACTGGAGGGTCGTTTCAACGACCACGTCGTCGGTGGACCGCACGGTGAGCCGTTGGGGTCACTCGACATGGCCGAGGGGGCCGACGTGGTATGCCGCGCGTTCAGCGAATCCGTACCGACGGGCTGAGCAATGCCGGACCGGTCTCGCATCACGTGGCGGGCGGCACGAGCGAAGTCGCGCCGCAACTGACCCTTCGAGGCCCAGGCAGATGCACACACAGCACCGACACATCGGATGCGTTCACTGATCGCTACGTCAGGGACCGCAGCGAGGCTGCGTGCGTACTCGCCGAGAATCCGCCAGTACGGGAATCCCACACGATCCGTGTACTTCGGGTCGAACCACGACCGCCATGCCAGGTAGTCCACCATGCCTGTCGCACTCTTGACGCCGCAACTGGTCGAGATCTGGTCAGGATGTTCGCGCATCAATTGCAGCGGCTCGTCCACGTGGATGAAGGGGCCGAGCATGATGAGTCGGGCGAGCAGCACGCCGTCCGCGTGGGCGTAGTCGCCGTAGGCGGGGACACGCTGCAACGCCGCTCGACGCATCAGCCCGAAGATCAGATGCAACCGGCCCTTGTAGAGAAGGGCATCGCGGAACCGCACGTGCACTCGATCTGCGCTGCGACGCCACGGAGGCGCTTCGTACGGACCGGCGTTGACTCCGGCGCCGTCGATGATCTCGACCGCAGTGTGGCAGAGCACGGCATCGGGCCGGGCGTCGAGGGCCTCGACGCATCGCTCCAGGTAGCGCGGCGCCATCACGTCGTCGTGAGCCGCCCACCGGAAGTACTCGCCTCGAGCAAGTTCCAAGACGCGATTGAAGTTCCACGCGCCTCCCAGATTGTCGTTCGAACGGTAGTACCGCACTCTGGAGTCGCGTCTGGCGAACCGCTGACAGATCGCGGCGGTGGCATCGGTGGAGCCATTGTCGGAAATGATCACCTCGAAGTCGCTGAACGTCTGCGAGCAGATCGATTCGAGAGCCTCGGAGAGATAGTTCTCCCCGTTGTAGACCGGAACACCGACGCTGACGCGAGGTACCCGACCGCTTGGAACAACGTTCGCCACGGTCTCGCCCTACCCGTTGTCGGCCGCGACCATGCGCGCTGTCGGTCGGCGTCGCGCGCTGTCGTTCGGCGTCGAAGTGCGCCGGACCATACCGGCGACGAGTGACGAATTCGATGTGACGAGCTTTACAACTCACCTTGCTTCAGACCTGCCGGACGTGGGTACCGGATCAGGAGAACTGATCGCGGCTCGTCGTCTCTCGACAGGCCCACACCCTCACCGATCAAAGGAGAACCATGAGAGTAGGCGTCGTCGGATGCGGATACTGGGGAGCCAAGCACGTGCGTGTGCTGACCGGCCTCCCCCAGGTCGAGAACGTCGTCATCATCGAGCCCGACGATGATCGTCGGGAACAACTCCACCGCGCTCACCCCACGACCTCGACAGCAAGATCACTGTCCGAGGGTCTCTCGATGGTGGACGCCGTGGTGATCGCAACACCGGCACGGACTCATTCCACTCTCACGCACATCGTGCTCGACGCCGGCAAACATGCGCTCGTCGAGAAGCCGATGGCCACGTCCACGCGCGACGCCGTGAGCCTCGCACGGCTCGCCGACGAGCGGGACTTGACCCTCATGGTCGGCCACACCTTCGAGCATCACGAGGCCGTGCAAACACTGCGCTCCATCGTGCAGTCCGACGAACTCGGCGAGCTCCGGTACCTCACCTCCACCCGCTTGAATCTCGGCCTCTACCAGACCGACGTCAACGTCGTGTGGGATCTCGCTCCCCACGATGTCTCGATCATGAACTATCTGCTCGGCGAGGCGCCGACGTCGGTCAACTGCTGGGGTTGGAAGAACCTCGACCACGAGGTCGAAGACGTCGCACACCTGGACCTGACGTACCGGAACGGTTTGAACGCGCTGGTGCAAGTGAGCTGGCTGCATCCCACGAAGGAGCGCCAAGTCACCGCCGTGGGTGCCAATGCGATGGCGGTGTACGACGATCTCGCACCAGGTCACCCCATTCGTGTGCACAACAAGGGGGCATCGATGAATGGGCGGGCCAAGCCGGTCTCGTACTGGGACGGTGAGGTCCGGATGCCGCTGGTGGGCCAACGCGAAGCCCTCGTGACCGAGGACGAACATTTCATCCATTGCGCGCTGACCGGCGAGCAACCACGGACGGACGCCCGCAGCGGCTTGGCGGTGACGGCGACCCTCGAGGCGGCTCAACGCTCCTTGACCCAAGGGCATCCGGTGGAACTTGCCGAGATCTACGACGAGCTTCCTCTCCAGGAACCGTCGGTGCCGACCTCATGACGCGCCCTGTCCCGTTCCTCGATCTGACCGCGCTCCACGATGAACTGCGGGGCGAACTCGACGACGTCTGGGCGAACGTGCTCGACACGGCAGCGTTCGTCGGGGGCCCACTCGTCGAGACCTTCGAAGAGAATTTCGCGTCGTACTGCGATCGCCGACACGCCGTCGGGGTCGCGAACGGCACCGATGCGCTGGAGCTCGTGCTACGAGCGCTCGGCGTGGGCCCCGGTGACGAGGTGATCGTGCCGACCAACACCTTCTACGCCACCGCCGAGGCCGTGCTGCTCGTCGGCGCGACGCCGATCTTCGTCGATGTGGACGCCGAGACGCTGCTGGCGACGCCTGCCCTGGTGGAGCAAGCGATCGGGCCTCGGACGGCGGCGATGATCCCCGTCCATCTCTTCGGCCAGACCGTGGATCTCGATGGCTTCGAGGAGCTGAGCCGCCGGACAGGCGTACCGATGATCGAAGACGCCGCACAGGCCCACGGCGCAACCTGGAACGGCCGTCCGGCAGGCTCCGTCGGTGTCGCCGGCTGTTTCAGCTTCTATCCAGGCAAGAACTTGGGTGCGCTCGGCGATGGCGGCGCCGTGGTCACCGACGACGCACAGCTGGCGGCCACCATCCGCTCACTCGCCAATCACGGTCGCGATGCCACGGTGCCGTCGGGTCACGGCCGCATCGGACGAAACAGCCGGCTCGACGGCCTCCAAGCCGGTGTACTCGCACGGAAGTTGCCTCGCCTCGAGGCATGGAACGAGCAGCGTCGGGCGATCTGGAAGATCTACGACGAGGGGTTCGACGGCAGCGCCGTACGCCCGGTCATTGTGGCGCCGGGCACCACCAGCGTGCACCACCTCGCCGTGGTTCGAGTGCCCGAACGTGACCGCGTCCGCTCGCTGCTCTCCGAGGAAGGGATCGGCACTGGCATCCACTACCCGGTCCCGTGCCACCAGCTGCCTCCGTACGGCGCCTCCAGCCCAGGCATCCACCCGAACGCCGAGTCGGCGGCGTCGGAGATCTTGAGCCTCCCGATGTACCCCCAGTTGCATCGGAGCGCCGCCTCGACGGTCGTCGACGGCGTCCAACGAGCAGTCGCCGCGGCGATCGACACGTCCACCCGCGTTGGGGCAGGCCATGGGTGATCACGGTCCCGAGCTCGAGCTCGGCGGCGACGGGCAGCGCGACCCCGACGTGGTGCTGGGCTACCGCACCGGCCGAACGACCGGGCACCGGTTGACCATCGGACCGCATCACCATCTGCGTAGCGGCACGGTCATCTACGAAGGTTCGGCCATCGGGGCTGGATTCCAGACCGGGCACCACGTAGTCATTCGTGAGGAGGTCGAGATCGGCAACGACGTGTCCGTCTGGTCGAATTCGGTCGTCGACTACGGCGTCACGATCGGCGACGGCGTGAAGATTCACACCAACTGTTACGTGGCGCAGTTCTCGGAGCTCGGCGAAGGCGCCTTCCTCGCACCCGGTGTGTCGTTCGCGAACGATCTGTATCCGGGCGACGAAGAGTCTGCTGCGCTGATGCGAGGACCGACCATCGGCGCTCGCACGCAACTCGGTGTCAACGTCACCGTGCTCCCGAACGTCAACATCGGCGAGGGCACGATCGTCGGAGCGGGCTCGGTCGTCACCCGCGACCTTCCCGCCGGCGTCATCGCCTACGGAAATCCGGCGCGCCCACACGGACCCGTCGCCGACCGCACCCCGATCACCGAACGGTGGGCCGTCGATACAGGAAGGAGCTGACGATGCGCGAGCTCAGTGCCACGGCGGACGACCGGCCACAACCCCCCACCGTCAACGAGTTGGCCGATCCTCGACACGTCCGATTCGAGCGTCTCGGTCGCACGATCGACGTCGCCGCAGCAGCCATTCTCCTCGTGCTCACCGCACCGCTGATGGCGATTGTCGCCCTCCTCGTCAGGATCGACAGCCCCGGTCCGGCCCTCTACCGCGGCCGCCGTATCGGCCTGGGCGGTCGGCCGTTCACCGTGCTCAAGTTCCGCTCCATGCGCGTGGACACCGACGATGAACTCCACCGCCGCTATGTGCTCGGACTGTTGCGCAGCGACGAGGCGAAGCACCAGCCCGCTTCCGCGACCGCCGATGACAATGCCGTTGCGTTCAAGCTGCACGATGATCCCCGCGTGACCCGGGTCGGTCGGTGGATACGCGCCACGACGCTCGACGAACTTCCCCAGCTCGTCAACGTGCTCAAGGGCGAGATGAGCCTCGTCGGTCCCCGCCCGGAGGTGCCCTATGCGCTCGAAGGCTATGAGCCCGGCCACCACGAGCGGTTCTCCGTACGTCCCGGACTCACCGGGCTCTGGCAGGTCTCGGGACGCGGTGACCTGTCGCCGCGGGACATGCTCGCGCTCGATGTCGACTACGCACGCCGGCGCAGCCTGCGTCTCGACATGACGATCATGGCGCGCACCCTCCCGGCGGTTCTCAGAAGGAAGGGCGCCAGCTGATGGCGGTCGCTCAGCCTCGCGACCTGATGGTCGTGGGGTGGACCCGTCGCGGTGATCGCCTGGTGGAGTTGGCCGACGAGATCGGCGGCGAGGCGCAGGTGATCTTCACGCCGCGGCTCGCGGCCCGCCCGCTCATCGCGCTGCGATACCTGTCGTGTGCCACGTTGATGATCGCCATTCTCGTTCGCCGGCGCCCGCGCATCGTGGTGGTCGTCAACCCGCCGCTGTGGCCGGGGGTGATCGGCTGGTTGTACGCCCGGTTGACCGGAGCCCGCTTCCTGCTCGACAGCCACCCCGGTGGGTTCGGCGCCCAGGGCCACACCGTCGAACAGCGCTTCCAGTGGTTGCATCGATTCCTGGTCGAGCGATCCGACGGCGTGCTCGTCGCGAGTTCGCCCTGGGTCGACGTCGTCGAGTCGTGGGGTGGCCGCGCCCAGGTCGTGCACGAGCCCCTGCGCGACCGCGGTGTCGGAGCGTTGGCCGGCGCCCGCCCGAGAACACAGAACGTCAAGCGACCGGTGGTGCTCTTCGTCTGCATCTTCGCCCCCGATGAACCGGTCACCGACGTCTTGGAAGCTGCCCGGCTCCGACCGGACTGCGACTGGTGGATCACGGGCGACCCCTCCCGAGCGCCCGCGGGCGTGCTGGCCGACGCCGGCTCCAACGTGCACTTGACCGGCTACCTCGGTCCGCAGGAATACGACGCCGCCCTCGGCCGGGCCGATGTCGTGCTCGCTCTGACCACCGAGCCGACGTCGGTGATGCGCGCTGCCTTCGAAGCGGTCGACGCCCGACGACCCCTCGTCGTGAGCGACTTCTCGGCCGTGAGGGATCCGTTCCCCTATGCGACGACCACCGCCAACGACGGCGAATCGATCGCTCGAGCGGTCGGTGGCGTCATCGAGAACCTCGAGAGTGCGAGGTCGACCGCCGAACTCGCCCACCGAAACCACGCCGAACGATGGGATCGCCAGTTGGCAGGACTGTGCAGTCTGATCGATGGCGGAGAGCGAACCAGGTGACGTCCACCGACGTTCGATCAATTCCTGCCGCGAAGCACGCCAGCGGTCTGCGACGCGACCATCAGCGCACCCCACATCCCGCACTGGTGTCCGCAGGCATCGTGTTACTCGCGCTGGTCGTCTCGGGTGCCGGACTGATCGGGCCGGTCGCCGTGGTCGCGGTGTCCGTCCTCGGCGCCGGAACGCTGGTCGTGCTCACGAGCCCAGCCACCGCAGTGCTGATCGTCACTGCGCTCGTGCCCGTGACATCGGGGGTCCAGCGCGGCTACCCGATCCCTGGGCTGCGGGTGTCGGAAGTACTGCTCGTCCTCTTCCTCGGCACCGTCCTGGTGACGGGGTGGAACGGGTGGCGACCGCGATGGTCAGCCCTCGAGTGGGGGACCCTCGGGTACACGGCCGCCACCGTCGTCTTCGCGTCGGCCGGGGCGTTGACCAGCGCAACGCCGGTCGGGCCGGGCACGCTGTTCGCGTTGTTGCTCCCGGTCCAGTTCCTGCTGTTGAGCAGAGTTGTGAGCGTCACCCTCACCACCTACGACCTTCGCCGCACAGCGCTCCGGCTCATCCTGATGGCGAGCGTTCCGGTCAGCACGATCGCGTTCCTCCAGTATCTCGACATCGGTCCGGTGCGCGAGATGATCGTCGAGGTCACCGGGGCGGAGAACTTCCAACGAGCGCAGCAACTCGGCTTCGCGGCGCGCGCAACCGGTCCATTCGACCACTGGCACGTGCTGGCCGGATACCTGCTTCCTGTGGTCCTGCTGGGCGTCGCGCTCCTCCTGGATCACACGCAACAGATCATGTCCACCGCGGGACTCTCACTCTGTGTCGGTGCAGCCGTCATCGCGATGACTCTCACCTTCACGTTCACGACGGCGTTCGGACTGCTCGTCGGCGTCGGCCTGATCGCTGCGAGGGCGGGGCGACTCGTCGGTCTCCTCAAGATCGGTGCGGTCGCAGCCGTCGTACTCGCCGGGCTGCTCGGCCCGTCGATCGGCGACCGGATCTCCGAACAGTTCGAGCCACGCGCCGGTCGCGATCGTTCGTCGCTCGTACCCGAGACGGTCGATTATCGCTTCGAGGTGTGGCAGGAGCAGTACCTCCCGGCCGTCGCCGACCGTCCGGTGCTCGGCTACGGGCCGGAGCTTCCCGAGTCGATCACCTGGGTCTACACGGAGTCGATGTACCTCAGCCTGCAACTGCTCGGCGGCCTACCGCTCGTGCTCGCGTTCGCAGCTCTGGTCTGGACGTTCCTGGCTGCGATGGCATCCAGCCAACGTTCGCGCGATCCCTCACTTCAGGCACCGGCCCGGGCGGTCATCGCCGTGACCATCGTCCTCATCCCGATGCATGCCATCTTTCCCTACTTCTCGAGCCCCGGTCTTCCCCACCTGGTGTGGCTCCTCGCCGGCGTTGCGCTGGGCGGTAGATGGGCGGAACAGGAGAACGCTCGGTGAACTCGACCGATGAACATGTACGAGACCTGGCAGTGCGCCGACTCCCAGATGGCGCCTCGTCACGCTCGACACCTCTGCGGACGTCGGTCGTCATGATCACGCACAATCGGCGACACCTCCTGGAACGGCATCTGCCGATCCTGCTGGCTGATCCCGCCGCCACCGAGGTGATCGTGGTGAATGACGGCTCACGCGACGGTACCGCTTCGCTCCTCGCCGAGTTGGCGAACCACCACCCTCAACTCGTCGCCGTCAACATCGAGAACGGCGGAATGGACAACGCCCGCCGGACCGGCGTCGACCGCGCTACGGGCGACGTGCTCGTCCTGATGGACGATGACGTGGAGCCGACCGAGTCGATGATCACCCGACACGTCCGTCACCACACCCGGGGAGACAACCTGGTGGTCGTCGGCTACATGCCCATCACTGAGAGCGGGCTCGTCGATCGGAACCTCGCCACAGCGGCCTATGCGCTCGACTACGAGAAGGTCATGAGCCGCTACGAACGCGACCCGCGGCGGATCCTCCTCGACCTGTGGAACGGTCACGTCTCGCTGCGCCGTGATGCCTACCTGCGCGCGCGTGACGGCGATGACCCGTGGCCACGCCAGGCGTTCTTCGAGGATCGGCACCTGGGTCTCCAACTCCACCGCCTCGGCTTGGTCGGTCGGTTCGATCGAGACCTCAAGGCGTACCACCGACACGCCGGCGATCTCAGCAGTTTCCGCCGCAACGCGCGATCGATGGGATACGGCGGCCGCCTCCTCCACGAACGCCATCCGGATCTGCTCGGACCGTACGACCCCACCGAGTGGGTCGACGATCTCGCCATCCCCCTGCGATGGGTCGTCCGCCTCGGCGAACTGCCCGGCGCCCAGGCGCTCACGGCGATACTCGAGCGGGCCGCTCGTGCTGCGGACCGAGTTGGATGGAAGCGCTCGGCCGACCGCACCGCTCGCCTGATGCGCCGAATGGAACTGCGGATAGGAGCCCGCCACCGCTCACGCGATGAGCGAAAGGGGCAACACCATGCGTGCTGACAAGCTGTTCGCCCTACTCGTCGTGGCCGGGACGATCGGCACCGCATGCACGAATGGCGATGAGGACTCCGGCGACCCCACTCCTCCCGTGGAGACGCTGGTCGATGACCGCGAGTTGCAGGATCTGCACGACGGGTCGAACGACGACATGCGGGCCGACCGGACCGACAGCGAGGTCGGCGCAAACCCCCTCAGAGAAGCCAGGCTGCGCGTCGACGACAACCTACTGGTCGACTCGAGCGGCGACCGGGTGGTGCTGCTCGGCTCGACACTCTACGCCTTCCCCTTCTACCTGTCCGACGGCTGGATCGACTGGCCAGTGATGGTGGAGTCTCGTCGGAATGTCGAGCACCTCGACGCAATCCTCGACCGCATGGCCGAACTCGGCCTCGACACCATCCGGGTACCGCTCGGTACCGAGGCCTGGAAAGAGCACATCTACTCGCTCACCACCGTGGAGTGGCTCGATCGGATCGAACGGATCGTCGCCGAAGCCGCCGACCGCGGCATCCACGTGATGTTCACCTGGTGGGATTCGCTGACGAGGGGCAGTGAGTGGCCGCAACGGTACGAGGAGTCCTTCGAATTCATGCGAGCCGTCGACCGGCGGGTCGGTGGCGAAGCCAACGTGATGTTCGAACCGATGAACGAACCGCGACAGATCTCCTGGGACGAGTGGGTCGAGGCCACCTCCGCGACCGTGCGATTCTGGCGAGAGGACCTCGGCTACGACGGAGTGCTCGTCCTCGACACCATCAACTGGTCGTGGTCGTTCGATCCGGATGTTGCCGACGAACTGCTGCAACTGGACACCGAGTTGCTCGGCGAACCGAATCTCCTGTTCGCCATCCACCGATACGCCAACGACAGTACGTGCTTCTGCGGCGACGAGTTGGTGCACTGGGAGGACACCGTCGGTCAGCACATCGATGAGTACCCGATCGTCGTCACCGAGATCGGAAACGTCAACGAGGGGTTCCCACCCCAGCCACAGTGGGTCGACCAGTTCGTGGATCACCTCGTCAACGAAGGCGTCGACGATGGGCTCAACGGCGTGTTGGCATTCACCTGGCGCTGGCAGGACGAGAACTCGATGACCGACTGGGACGGCGTGAATCTCACGCCCTTCGGTACGCAGGTGATCGACCTGATGCTGTCGGGCGCGGAGTCCTCGTGAGGACACCCGCCTCCACGATTGGCCACCGCCGGCGTCGGGTACTTCCGGGGTCGCAGCGACGCGATTCCTGCACCGTTCCCCCTATGCGACGAAACCGAGGAAGATCATGAAATCGATTCGGCATACGTTGGCCCGCCGCTGGTGGTTGATCGGTCTGGTTCCCGCCCTCACGGTCGGCACGACACTCTTCGCACTCCCGGAGCCGACTGCCGAATACCAGGCATCGGCCATCCTCTTCGTTCCCTCGGGTGCCAGCCAGGACGGACCAGGCGGCGTCAACGAGGCCAGTCGTCTCGCTCAGCAGTACACCCAGCTCATCCCAGCTGATCAGCGCATCATGCAGAGCGCGGCCGATGCCATGGGGACCGACGTGGAGGCCGCTCGGTCCGGCCTGCAACTCGCCGCCATTCCTGATTCGTCGCTCGTCGAGATCACGTTCTCCGGCGACACCGAGACGGAGGCGGTCGCCGGGCGTGACGCAGTCGTCGTCGCGGTGACCGAAGGAGTGGTCGACGAGGAGCCGCTCACCGGTGCACCCGCGGGAACCGGTCCGCTGATGGACGAATTGCTGGAGAACACCGCAGCCTCGACCGAACAGAATGCCATTCCGCCGAACTTCCTCCAGGTGATCAGCCGCGACGTCACAGCAACCGAAGGTTCAGGGGGATCGGCTGCGCTCGCTGTCGCAGCACTGATCGGCGGCGTTGTCATCGGCATCGCCGGAGCGATCGCACTCGAACGAACAGACGTGCGCGTCGACGACATCGAGCTGGCAGTGCGCCGCACCGGGGTGCCAGGATCCGACCTCGACGACATGCCCGACCAATCGGTGTCGGTGCTCTTGCGACACTGGGCAGATCTCGGATCCACGAACCGCGTCGAAGCTGCACTACTGGGCGTGGAGCGCGACCGCCACGCAACGACCACCGCAGCCGCTCAGCGCCTCCAACGCGTCCAGCGGGCCTCCATCGGCTCGGGTCACCGAGCAGATGGCTCGGCCGCCAAGACCGGCGGGCAACGTGATCTCGACATCCGTACCGGTGGAGCACCCGGCACGATCGAGTCGGGCGAGTGGGTGGCAGCCGACTCCAACGTCACGGTGTTGGTCGTGCCACGAGGCACCCGCCTGAGCAGCGTCGAGGATGCGACGTCGGCACTTCGTCAACTCGATCTCGGCCCGACCTGGCTGTTGTTGACAGATCGGGCAACACGCGGCGACTCGATCACCGATTCCGCCGACCGTGAAACCTCGTCCGGCACGCCACTCCGGGACGCACCCGTCGCACCATGACGGCACCCGCCCTCACGCTGCTGCATCGCAGCAGCCTCCTGTCCTCGCTCAAGCGTCTGGTCGGCGGCTGGCGTCGAATACGGCCCTTCGTCGGCATCTCGCGCGTCCAACTCGCCGCCCTCGTCACCGCATCGATCGCCGCAGGTCTGGTGGAGGCGTCGCTGTTGGCGCTCATCGCCACGATCGGTACCGCACTGGGTTCAGGCGCCGAAGAGCTCGGTGTCGATCTCGGCATCTTCGAACTCCAGGTGAGTTTGAACGGTGCCTTCATCGTCGGGTTCGTCCTCGCCGCCGCACGCGCGGTCCTGAACGCCGTCGTCGCATACCTCCCTGCGGCGATGAGTGCGAACGCCATGGCGTCGTTGCGCGAGCAGCTGTTCGACGCCTTTCTCGACACCTCGTGGCGGGTGCAGGCCACCGATCGACTCGGGCACTTCGAGACCGTCCTCTCGAGCCACGTCGGCCAGGCATCGATGGCGGTCGTGGCGCTCGGTCAGGCACTCAGCTCGTTCGCGATGTTCAGTGCGCTGTTGGTGATGGCCCTCACGATCAGCCCACCGACTGCGCTCCTCCTCGGACTGCTGTCGATGTCGTTGTTCTTCGTCATGCGGCCCCTGTCTCGCCGGACCGGCGGCCACTCCGACGAATTGTCGAGGCAGGCAACGGAGTACACGCAAGGTTCCCAGGAAATCGTTCGCCTCGCCGAAGAGACGCAGGTGTTCGGAGCCTCCGCCGACTATCGCCAGCGGTTCACGGACCAGATCGAGGGCCTCCGGCTGCCGCTGCTGCGCACCCGCTACCTGTCGCGTCTGGTTCCCGTGCTCTACCAGAGCTTGGCGTTGACCATTCTCCTCCTCGCCCTCTTTGCGGTCTCTCGCGCCACCGACGCTCCGCTCGCCTCGCTGACCGCGGTCGTGCTGTTGCTCGTGCGATCGCTCGCCTACGGCCAGGAACTCCAGGCCTCGTTCACGAAGATGCACGAACTGATGCCGTTCATGGACCGGGTCCGAGAGACGATCGATCGCTACCGCTCGACGCCCCGCCAGAGCGGTGAGCTGCCCCTCCCGACGATCCGTCGACTCGGCATGTCCGACGTCGGCTTCTCGTACAGCGGAACCCCGGTGTTGCGCCACGTCGACTTCACCGTGAACGCCGGCGAGGCAATCGGCATCGTCGGTCCGTCCGGTGCCGGCAAATCGACGCTGGTGCAGATTCTGCTCCGGCTGCGCGAGCCCGACGGTGGGGCGCTCGTCGTCAACGACGACCTCGACGTCCGCGACGTTTCGCTGGCCGACTGGCAGCGCGCCGTGGCCTACGTTCCGCAAGCCCCACAACTGATGCACGGCACCGTCGCCGACAACATCAGGTACTACCGGTCACATGTCACCTTCGACGATGTCGTGCGGGCCGCCCGTCTCGCGCATGTACACGAGGACATCATCGCCATGCGAGACGGGTACGACACGGTGCTCGACGACCGCACGGCGCCGGTCTCAGGTGGCCAGAAGCAGCGCCTGTGCCTCGCACGGGCGCTCGCTGCCCGCCCATCGGTGCTGGTGCTCGATGAGCCGACGAGTGCCCTCGATGTGCGTTCGGAGATGCTCGTCCAACAATCGCTCGAGTCGCTCAAAGGGCACATGACGATGTTCATGGTGGCGCATCGGATGTCGACGCTGTTCATCTGCGATCGCGTCATGGTCGTGGTCGACGGCGAGCTCGATGCGTTGGACACACCGGAGCGACTTCGCGCGGAGAACCCCTACTACCGGGATGCCGTAGAGCTCACCCATCGACAGAGCGGCTCCGTGTGACATGGCTCGCCCGACCCCGAACTACGTGCTCGCCCACGGGCGACAGGCCGCCGCACGCCTCGCGCGGGCTGCGGTCGGTCGAGGTCTCCCTCCGACGCTGACGGGCTACCGGGCGCTTCCTCGGGCGCCCGCAGTCGAGCTGTCGCGCGTGGAGATCGTCCACGAGGCTGCTCAGGCATCGAACCCGCTGCCGGACAACATCACCGTGCGCGACGAGCTCCCCGACGACGACGGCTGGTGGGGATACTCGATGTGGGACGTGCCAGAACGCCACGGCGATCCGACCGCCATCATCTCGATCCCCGACGCCACGATCGTCGGCTATCGCGACGAACAGCGCGGCGGCAACTACGTCCCTGCGGTCGTGGCCGCCGGCCGTTGCGCCGTCGAAGCGCGCGAACTCCGCTTCCGGCCCCGGCATGCACGACTGATGCGCAGAGCCGGCGACGCGCCTCAGCGACTGCGCCGGGCGACGTGGATCATCGAGCGGGTCTACCACAATCATTCGCACTGGCTGACCGCCCACCTCCCGAAACTCCTGCTGCTGCGCGATCGCGGCGAACTCGACGATGTCATCCTGCCCGAGGACCTCAGCCCTGCGATCGTCGACTCGATCCGACGCGTTGGCATCGACCCCGACCGCTTCGAGCGCGTCGATCTCGATCGTCCGATCGTCGTCGACGAGCTCCGCCTCCTGGTGACCGATCGCTTCCGGCCCGAGTTGCTGCGACTCGCCAGGCGGGCGCTCACCAGCGCATCGACGTCGACACCTGACGTGGGAACGGAACGTCCCCGCGGTCGCTCCGTCTTCATCAGCCGGCAGGAGGCACCGTCACGACGCCTCGTCAACCATGACGACGTGCTCGACCTCCTGGAACCGCTCGGCGTCGAGAACGTCGTGATGGAGGAGCTGAGCTTCGACGAGCAGATCGATCTCATGAACGAGACGTCGGTGATCGTCGGTCCCCACGGAGCCGGACTGACCAACATGATCGCCTGCCATCCCGGAACCTGGGTGGTCGAGATCGCCGACCTGTCGTTCCCGAACCCCAACTTCTACGCGCTCGCCAGCGCCCTCGATCACCGCTACTCGATCGTGGGCGCAGATTCGGTCGGCGATGGCCCACTCAACTTCCGAGATCTCGTGGCGGACGCTGCGGTGGTGTCCGATGCCGTCGCGACGGCGGTCCATCGGACGGAGGCGCGATGATGTCTGCCTCGGTCGACCGACGTGCAGCCGTGGTCATCCCCGCGCGCAATGCCGAGGAGTTCATCGGCCAAGCCATCGGCTCGGTGCTCGAACAGCGCCACCTCTCGCCTCGGGACACCCCCGAGGTCGTCGTCGTCGACGACGGCTCGACCGACCGCACCTGTGACGTGGTGCATCGACTCGTCGAACGCTTCCCCGACCGGATCCGACTCGTTCAGGGCTCGGCGGGCAATGCGGCGACAGCGCGCAACCTGGGCGCCCTCAGCACCGAAGCCGGGCGCCTCATGTTCCTCGACGCCGACGACGTGATCGGGCCCAGCACGATCGCAGCACTGACATCGGCACTTCATTCGGAGAGCGCTGCGGTCGCCGTCGGCCCCTGGTTCCGGCTGGAGTCGACCGACGGAACCTGGAGGGCTGCACCGCCGTCGTGTCAGCCGCGCCGGTCCGGCGACGACGCGTTGGCTGCGTGGTTGACCGGTTGGTACCACCCTCCGTGCTCGGTGCTGTGGGCGCGTGAGGCGTTCGAACGTGCGGGCCGTTGGCAGGAGGGTCTCGCCATGAACCAGGACGGTGACCTGATGATGCGGGCGTTGGCGATCGGGACGCCGCTCGCCGCCACGACGGCCGGTGCGTCCTTCTATCGTCGCGCGCCCCACGGTGCACAATCGCTGAGCGACCGGCGATCGACCAGCGCTGGTCTCGTCGCCCGGCTCGACGTCGTCGAGAAGATCATCTGGTGGCTCGAGGAATCCGGGAACATGACAGGCGCGCGGCGTCGCGCAATTCGATCAGCTGCGGCCCGGATCGCGCAGGATGCACGCGCCGGTTCACCCGAGCTGATCGAACGGGCCGACGAGGTCGCCAGGCCGTCGAGCCCTCGGCTGCTGCGACCACTCGGTCGACGGTGGGATCTCGGGAGAACTCGCGTCGGCGAACGCCGTCAACCAGAGGTCGTCGCAGGTGACGTTGCCGACGTCGCAGCGATGATCACCTGTGGCACCCACGCCGGAGCCACCCCGGACTTCCCCGGCCCAGGGTCGAGCCGACCCGCCGGCCATGGCGAGCGCGTCGTGCGACCGACCGTGTCGGTCATCGTGCCCACCTACCAACGTGCGTACTGCGTCGTGGGCGCCGTCGGGAGCGCCCTCGCCCAGACGTTCACCGACCTGGAGGTGCTCGTCATCGACGACGGCTCCACCGACGGCACCGACGTGGCGGTGACCTCGATCGGAGATCCGCGGATCCACTACATCCGCCTCGGGCACAACGCAGGTGTGGCTGCGGCACGCAACCGCGGGATCCGCGAGAGCCGGGGCGAGTACCTCGCATTCCTCGATTCCGACGACACCTGGTTCCCCGACAAGATCGCCCGCCAGCTCGAACGCTTCGAACACGGCGGCGCCGATCTCGGGCTCGTCTACGGCGGTGTGGAGCAGCACGACGGTCGGGGCGGGACCGAGACGACGTTGCCCACCGATCGCGGCCGGCTGTTCCGCCAGCTCCTGCAACGCAACGTCATCCACGGCGGCGGCTCCAACGTGATGATCCCCCGGCGCGTGGTGGCACGCGTCGGCTTCTTCGACGAGGACTTGCCCGCCATCGAGGACTACGACTACTGGCTGCGGATCTCACGCGCCCATGACATCGACTTCGTCGACGCCGCCGTGATGCGTTACGAGGACCCGGTGGGCGCCGACCGGAAGTCGCTCCACCAGTCCTCGAACCACGAGGCGCGGGTTCGATTCCACCACAAGCACCGAAGCAAGATGCGGCGCGCCGGTGTCGAGCACCTGTTCCTCGCCGACAGCGCACGCCGGTTGGTGGGTGGCGACACCGCGGACCGCCGAGCGGCCCGGCGCGTTGCGTTGCGCGCCTGGCTGGCGGCACCCCGGTCCTCGACGGGATACCGCATCCTGGCGCGGACCTGGTTGCCCTCCTTGCGCCGGATCGTGCGCAATCGCCCCGAACCCCCGCAGACCTCCTCACGGCGCCGACGCCGGATTCTGCTCTACTCGCCCACACCGGAGCACGAACTGGGGGGCGTCCAGGCCGCCGGCCGCGTGCTGGCTGCCGGGCTCCGGGAGCGAGGAGACGAGGTTGACCAGCGTTGGTCGCAGACGGCAGGCGGCGACGCGCTGCGCCTCCACCTCCCCCACGTCGCCGGCCTGTCACATCTCGCACGGAGTGTGGTGGCGACGGCCCGGTCACTGGTCAGGCTGGCACGAGAGATCTCGCATCTGCGACCGGACATCGTCCACGTGCACTACATCGGGCCCGAGATCCTGCACTTCTTGGCGCTGCGTCCGTTCTTCCGGTACCGGTTGGTCTTGTCAGCGCACGGCAGCGACGTGATGGCGCCGACCGGACGACGCACGCAGCGCTGGGCGCGTCACGTCGTCGCGAAGGCCGACGCCGTCACGGCGGTCTCGGCGTCGCTGCGCGACCGCCTCGCCGAGTACCCGAACATGGATGGCACGCCCCTGCACCTCATACCCAACGGCATCGACTGGGAGTTCTGGTCGAGCAGCGACCGGCGACCCGACCGCCGACCCACCATCGTCAGCGTCGGACGCCTCACCGATGTGAAAGGACACGACGTCCTGCTCGATGCGATGACGCAGATCATCGAACGGGTGCCCGACGCTCGGCTCGTCATCGTCGGCGACGGTGAACTCCGCGACGAGTTGGAGCAGATGTCCGCCCAGAACCTGCCGCGAGGATCGGTGTCGATCGCCGGACCTCAGCATCCCGAAGCCATCCGCGACGTCCTGGCCACGGCGACGGTGTTCGTGCTGCCCTCTCGCAGCGAAGGCATGCCGCTGGCGCTGCTCGAAGCGATGGCGGCCGGCCTTCCGGCAGTCGCCACCGATGTCGGTGCGGTCACCCATGTGTTGGTCGGGATCGATGCCCGGGAGAGCGGGCGCCGTGGTCACACGGTGCCGGTCGAGGACACCGAGTCTCTCGCCACCGCGGTCGTCGACCTCCTCCTCGACGACGACACGGCGCAGGAGATGGGACGCCGAGCATCTGCTCGTGCCCGAGAGTTCGACATGAAGGCCATGATCGATCGCTACGACGCGCTGTACGCCGAACTCGTCGATGACGACCCGCTGGAGCGGTCGCGATGACCGAACTCGTCACCGCCGTCGTCCCGACACATCGTCGCCCCGACACGCTCCGTCAGACGTTGCGGAGCGTTGCTGCGCAACGCGAGGTCGACCTCGAGATCATCGTCGTCGACGATGCCGACGACCCTCGCACCCACGACGTTGCCAATTCGATCGCCGCCGCCCGACTGAAGGTGATCGACAACACGCACGGAGCGAGTGCCGCATCGAGCCGCAACGTCGGCCTCGGACACGCATCGGGTCGATGGGTCGCCTTCTGCGACGACGACGACCTGTGGGCACCTGACAAACTCCGCCGGCAACTCGACGAGCTCCGCAGGAGCAACGCCGTCTGGTCCTGCACCGGCGCCGTGACCGTCGGGCCGGACCTCCGTCCGATCGGCCACGAGCGGCTCGATCCACACGACCAGAGAACGATGCGTGACTGGAATCTGGTGCCCGGCGGCGGGTCGAGCGTCATGGCCTCAGCCGATGTCCTGCGCGAGTTGGGGGGCTTCGACGAGTCGCTCTCCAACATGGAGGACTGGGAACTCTGGATCCGGCTGGCGGATCGGGGGCCGGTGGCATCGGTGGACCTCCCGCTCGTCGCATACCGGTTGTGGCCCGGCAGCAAGTCCTCCGGAGTCGACGGGATGCGCCGCTCAGCGCGGTCGATCCTCGAGCGCCACGATCGCTGGCCACCGTCGCCACCGGTTGCGTACGACCTCGAATGGTACGTCATGTGGAAGCTGACCAACGCCGGACGCCGGCGCGACGCCGCCCTGATCGCTTCCCGACTGGCAGTACGCCACCACAGCGCCAAGAGCGCACTGCGCGCGTGCGCCCTCGTGGTGAGCCCTGCAGCGGTACGCGAACTGGACCGCCGTCGGCGCGCACGAGGCGTGCCCGACGAATGGCGCACGGAGATCGACCACTGGCTGCCTGCGCTACGCACCGCAATGGAGCTGCCATGAGGCCGCCCGAGCCGGGCACCGAGGCCCGCAGTCCGTCGTCATCCGACAAGAGCTTTCGCCACCTGAGCGTGCGCGGCGGCGTACTGCTCTCCTCGCGCGAAGCGCTGGGCATGGTGATCCGTCTCGCCGGTGTCGTCGTGCTGACCCGCATCATCGGGCCTGCCGACTACGGCATCTACGCAGGCTCGGTGGCCATCGTGTTCGTCGTCACCGTGCTCGCTCAGATGAGCACCGAGCTCTTCCTCGTCCGCCAGGTCGACGACCTCGACCACGAACGCTGTGATGAGGTCTTCACCTTCCTCGTCGTGGCCACGCTGGTCACGACCGTCGTGGCGCTCGCGGCGACCGAGCTCGTCGGACGCGCGACCGGACTTCCCGTCCTCACTCTGCAAGTGCTGCTGCTGTCGGTCCCCCTCAGCGCACTGTGGGCGCCGGCACAGGCATCGCTCGAGCGATCGTTCCGGTTCGGGCGGATCGGCGCCCTCGAACTCGGCGGAGACGTGGTGTTGTACGCCGTCGCGCTGCCGCTCGCTGCCACCGGCCTGGGGGCCGTCGGTGCGGCGATCGGCTACGTCGCCTGGCAGATGTACCTCCTGATCGGAAGCTGTCTGCTCGCCCGGTACCGGCCCCGCTGGCGATGGTCGACATCGGTCAACCGGAGCATCGTCCGTTTCGGGGCAGGGATCACCCTCGCGGACGGCCTGCGTCGGTCGAGAGAACTCGTCAACCCCGTCGTCGTCGGCGCACTCGGCGGTGCCGCAGTCGTCGGCATCGTTGCCCTCGCTGTCCGCCTCGTCGAGACCACTCTGGCGGTGCTGCGCGCCGGTTCCCGGGTGGTGTTCGCAGGGTTGGCCCGCGTCCAGGACGATCGGCGGCGCTTCGGCACGATGCTCTCGGAAGCGATGGGGCTGCAGACGCTCGTACTCGGTGTGCTACTCGGGGCGCTTTCCCTCGCAGCGCCGACCGTCGTGCCGCTGCTGTTCGGTGAGGAGTGGACCGAGATGCTCCAGGTCCTCCCCTGGCTCGCACTCGCGGCACTGCCCATGGGCACGGCCGCAACCCTGACCCACGGCCTGACGGTGTTGGGTCGCACCGGCATCGTGGGCACCGTGGAGCTCGTCCGGGTACTGGTGCTCCTGGCCGCCGCTGTGCCGCTGGTGGCGACTCTCGGGGCCGTTGGCTTCGGGATCGCGAGCGTGATCGCTGCGTCACCCACGTTGCTGCTGGTCTGGGCGGTGCAGCGAGACGTCCCGCTGTCGTGGGCACCGTCGATCTCCTGGCTGATCGGCTTCGGCCCGTTGTTGTTCTTCCCCGTCGCGTCGTCGCCTTGGCGATACCTGCTCGTCCTCCCGGCTTGTGCAGCGGGGCTCATTCGGCCCGGCCGGGCCCAGATCAAGGCGCTCCTACTCACCGCCCGCGGGCTCGTGCGGCCGCCACCTGCTGCCGCATGACCTTGCCCGATCGAGAACCCCAGGAACTACACCATGACCGACAGCCGACCGTTCACACCGACCGACACCCCGCCACGACCGAATGCCCTCCGCGACCCGGCGGATCGGCCGTCGCGACCGCGGGCATGCATCGTGCGGCAGGTCGACCGTCTCGAAGGACCGCTCGTGCGTGACAGCGAGGCGTTGGTCGACGCCGGCTACGACGTGGATCTCGTCGTGATGCGTATCGAGGACGAGAACCACTGGGCCGATCTCCCCGAGGGCGTCGAGGTGGTGACGTTGCCGGTGCGCCGGCGGCGCGGAGGAATCACCGCCTACCTCGTCGACTACTTTCTCTTCCTCTCCATGGCGACGTTCGTCGTCGCCGCACGCCACCTTCGCCATCGGTATCGGCTCGTGCAGGCGTCGTCGCTTCCCGACGTTCTGGTGATCGTCGGTTTGATCCCGAGGTTGTTCGGTGCGGCCGTGCTGCTCAAGGTCTCCGAGCCGACACCACAGCTGAGCGAGTCACTCGGGCAACCGAGATGGCTGCAACGGCTGCTCGGGAGATTGCAGATCTGGTCGGCGCGGCGCGCCGACCACGTGTTCACGGTGACCGAGGAGTTGGCCGACGACCTTGCGTCGCGTGGCGTCGATCGATCGGCGATCAGCGTGGTTCTGAACGTGCCAGCGCCGTCGATGGCGTCCGCTGGCACCGGCGCCACGCCGGATCGCGATCACTTCACCGTGATCAGCCATGGCTCGATCTTCGAGCGGTACGGCCATGACACGATCGTCCGGGCGATCGCCCTGGTACGGCCGTCGCTCCCTGAGGTCCGACTGGTGCTCACCGGCGACGGACCCCACCGACCGCGTGTGGAATCTCTGATCCGAGAATTGGGAATCGCCGACATCTGCGAGCACCACCGGTGGCTCGCCTTGCCCGAACTGGTCACCCTGCTCGAACGATCTGACGCTGGAATCGTTGCACAGCGCGCCAATCCGTACTCCGACCTGGTGAACACGAACAAGATGTTCGAGTTCCTCATGATGGGCGTGCCGGCGGTGTGCACCCGGCTGCGAGCCACCGAATCAGTGATCCCGGAGTCCGACGGGGTCGTTGCCTACTTCGACTCGGACGACGAGGTGGAGTTGGCCAACGTGCTCCTCGACCTCGCCGGGTCGCCGGATCGGCGAGCCGAGATGGCGGCGCGAGGTCGGGCATTGACCGCTCGTCTCGGCTCGGACGTCCAACGCCAGAACTACCTCGACGCCGTGCACCGAGCCCTGGAGCACCGACGGCGCTGACGGGTCCGCCGCATCTGGGAGTCCAGCGATGGGGCGTCAGTCGATGCAAACCGAGTCACGACACGATCAGGTCGGCTCTCGCTCGACTCGCTTCGACCATGACGGCGTTGGCCTCGTCGGATCGACGCACGAACTCGACTGCTCGCTCTCGGCTCATGCCGAACGCCACATGACGCTCGACGAGCCGCCAGAGGCGAGTCTCGGCTGGAACCTCGAGGTAACCGATCGAGTCGAACAGATCCGGCAGCGACGACCACGGCGGACGATCCAGCAACAGATAGTTGCCCTCCACGATGACCACCACGTCGTCGGGGGCCACGCGGATCCGACCAGCGATGGGCTCGTCGAGCGTCCGGTCGAACTCCGGGCACTCGATCGTGCGACCAGGATCGCGAAGCTCGGTCACGAGACGGACGAAGTCGGCTGCAGCGAATGTCTCGGGGGCTCCCTTCACGTCGAGTTGGCCACGTGCACGCAGGATCGCGTTCGGCAGGTGAAATCCGTCCATCGGCACCACCGGTGCGACGAGTTCGGCACCCAGACGCTGCGCCAATGTGGACTTGCCACTGCCAGGTGGTCCTGCGATGCCGAACAGGAAACGATCGGCCCCCGCCGAGCGTCGACGAATCCAGGCGCCGAGTTCCTCTCCGCTGACGACCATGTCAGCCGGTACCGAGCTCCGCCTCCACCGACGGACCGATCGTGGGCGGTCGGCCAGCGAGTGTGTCCATGGCGAGGATGCCCGCGATGTCGTCGGTCGTCACGTCGGCAAGTCTCCACGACGGCGGCCCCGCTCGCTGAGCCGGAGCGGTCCGCCCACTAGCGTCTCGGCCGACATCCGAACGGGGAAGGCAGACATGGACACCAATCCGGTCATCGACATGCTCGGTCGACGGCTCCGGCTGGCGGTCGTCGGTGGGGGGCCCGGAAGCTTCATCGGGTCGATGCATCGAGCGGCGGCACGACTCGACGATCGCTACGAGATCGTTGCCGGCGTGCTGTCGTCCGATCCGGAGCGATCCACGCTCGCAGCCACCGGGCTCGGGATCGCACCCGACCGCTCGCACCCGACCGCGGAGGCGCTCTTCGACGGCGAGGCCTCGCGCCCCGACGGCGCCGATGTCGTCGCCATCATGACGCCGAACGACAGCCACCACCCGTATGCGATCGGGGCGTTGCATCGGGGCTTCGACGTCATCTGCGACAAGCCGATCACCAACACGCTCGACGAAGCCCTCGACGTGCTGGCCACCGTCGAGCAGACCGGTCTCGTCTTCTGCCTGACGCACAACTACACGGGATATCCGATGGTCCGCCAGGCCCGCGCGATGGTCGAGGAGGGAATGCTCGGCGCGATCCAGCTCGTGCAGGTCGAGTACGTCCAGGGCGGCAAGGCGGGCGAGCGGGATCCCGACCGCAACGGGCCGCTCCCCTGGCGCTACGACCCCGCGCGAGGTGGCCCCTCGCTGGTCCTCGGCGACATCGGGACCCATGCGCACAATCTCGTGCGGTTCGTCACCGGGCTCGACGTGGCGGAGCTCGCCGCCGACATCGGCCACATCGTGCCGAACCGTCTCGTCGACGACTACGCCGGAGCACTCCTGCGGTTCGACAACGGGGCTCGCGGCTCGTTCTGGGTCACCCAGGCAGCGGCGGGCGTCGAGAACTGCCTGCGTCTTCGAGTGTCCGGCACGAAGGGCACCGTGGAGTGGATGCAGGAGGTACCGACACAACTCACCTTCAAGCCACTCGGTGCACCGGCCGAGCTGCGAACACCGAACGGGCCGGGCACCCTGCCGCTGGCGGCCCGAGCGAGCCGGATCGTCGCCGGCCATCCCGAGGGATTCCACGAGGGCTTCGCGAACGTCTACAGCGATGCTGCGGAAGCGATCGCTGCCCGCCGCACGGGCGTCGATCCGGATCCATTGGCGCTCGTATTCCCGAATGCGCTCGACGGTGTCCGAGGCGTGGCGTTCGTCGACGCAGCGATCAGATCGGCGGCGGACAACGGCGCGTGGACGACGTTGTCGACATGACCTGGGACGCCGTCAGGCGACGCCGACGACGGGCATTGGAATACAGATCGCGGCGGCGCGGTTGTCGTTGCTATGGCAACTATTCCTGACGGCTACGCCGACCTGCTCGACAAGACGACCTTCTGGCACATCGCCACGCTCGGACCCGACGGCGAGCTGCAGTCGAGCCCGGTGTGGGGTGGTTGGCGCGACGGTCACTTCGTGTTCTCCCTGACCAAGGGGCGCCAGAAGTACGAGAACCTGGTGCGGAATGCCACGATCGCCGTGTCCGGCATCGATCCGGACAACCCCTACCGCTACCTCGAGATGCGTGGCGAGGTGGCGAGCATCGACGACGACTCCTCGAACGAGTTCATCGACTCAATGGCCAAGAAGTACATGGGTGCCGACCAGTATCCGTTCCACCAGCCGGGCGACGAGCGCGTGGTCATGGTCGTCGAGGTCACACACACCACGCAGATGGGCGCATGATCACCACCTTTCCCAGCGACATTGCACGGCGAGGGTTTGCGACCCTCAATGCCGTCGTGCGCCCCGCCGTGCGCGGCGGGTTGGGCAATCCGCAGCCACTCGGCGTAGGCCCCGTCGTGCTCGAGACCACCGGCAGGGTCTCGGGACTCCCCCGCAGTGTCCCGGTTCTCGCCTCACGAGTCGGCGACACGCTCAACGTGAGCACCCTCCGTTCCGACTCACAGTGGTTGCGCAACGTCGAGGCCGATGATCGGGTCACCGTGTGGCTCGGCGGGCGACGCCGCGATGCAACCGCTGCGGTCACCCGCGGTCCGTTGAACACGGTGCGCATCGAACTCCGCCCGGCGAGTTGAGATCTGAGCCGGTCGGTCCTCAGCCCCCCGGAGGACCGACCGGCTCGCAATCGTTCCCACAGACGGTCGACGATCCCGTGACGCCGTCGGGCGCCGGTCGATGCAGCACCGCACCCGTCGGCGACAACCGCACGATGTCGTCACCGGCGAGCGCGGCGTTCCCGTCGACGATCAGGCTGTAGCCGCCGTCCTCAACGGGCGGGTAGCACAGCGAGATCGACGCGCGAGCGGCCGCATTGCGTGCCGTCCCGCGGCCCACCTCCATGACGAGCTGGTCGCCCTCCCACGCCGGGCTGACCGCCACGATGTGCGGCCGCAGATCGTCTCGCACCGTCAGCAGGTACGCCCAACCGTAGGCGTCGGTCGCTGCGGCAAGATCGCCGATCGCCACGGGGATGCTCATGTCCCGAGCGTAGACCCGCTCCAAGACTCCCCCGGGGGGCCACGATATTCCCGACTGATTTTGTCGGGAATAGCGCTAGGGTCCGTCCCCCCGGCACAGTCCCCCGACCGGAACACCCAACCAGGAGAAACATCATGGCCGTCCGCCTCGGCGACACCGCACCCGACTTCACCGCCCCCACCACGCAGGGCGAGATCAGCTTCCACGAATGGCTGGGCGACTCGTGGGGTGTCCTGTTCAGCCATCCGAAGGACTTCACCCCGGTCTGCACGACCGAACTCGGCTACGTCGCCAAGATCAAGCCCGAGTTCGACAAGCGCAACGTCAAGGTGATCGGCCTGTCGGTCGACCCGGTCGACAGCCACGTCCAATGGGAAGGCGACATCGAGGAGACCCAGGGCACCGCGGTCAACTTCCCGATGATCGGCGACCCCGACCACGCCGTCGCCGACCTCTACGACATGATTCACGAGAATGCCAGCGACACGTTGACCGTGCGTTCGGTCTTCGTGATCGGCCCCGACAAGAAGGTCAAGCTGACGTTGACCTACCCCGCTTCCACCGGGCGCAACTTCGACGAGATCCTGCGCGTCATCGACAGCCTCCAGCTCACCGCCGACTACAAGGTGGCCACCCCGGCGAACTGGAAGGACGGCGAGGACGTCATCATCGTCCCGGCGGTTTCCGACGACGACGCCAAGGAGCTCTTCCCGGCCGGCTGGAATCCCGTCAAGCCGTACCTCCGCATCACCAAGCAACCCAACCGCTGACCACGATCCGCCACGAACCGGTCCTCCAACCCGAAATGTGTGCGGATCTGCCCGCCGCTGACGTGGGCCTGCGCATTTTTCGGGGTTTTTGGGGGGGGTGGGCGGCGCGCGGCGGGGGTCAGAGCCAGTTGCTCTCGACCCACGCACGCACGGGTGGGGCGAGGCGGTCGAGGTGGCGAGCCGGATCCTCGCGGATCTGGGTGGCCGAGATCGGCACCGTGATCCGTTCGGCGTCGACCACCACGTGGTCGGCGCCGAACCGCTCCGCCAACTCGACCACGTAGTCGTCCGAGGAGAACACGGCGTCCGGGCCGTCGTCGAGCGGCCACATCTCGGTGAACAGCGCCATCCACTTCGACCACAGTTCCTCGTCCTCGAAGTTCGTGCTCAACCGGTGGCGCACCTCGATCACGGTCACGGCGGGATGCAACTCTGCCAGCCAGCGTGCCCGCAGGTTGCCCGGAGCGACGTCGCGGTCGGGTGAGGTGTTGACGAACACGACCAGCTTCCGACAGCGCTGCGCCGCCCAGTCGATCATGTACGAGTGCCCGAGGTGCGGCGGATCGAAGCGACCCACGATGAGCCCGGTCGCATGCCGGCGAGCGGCAGCCATCAGCCAGAGGCCCTCACACCGGCTCGCCGGATGCGTCCACGGCCAGCGCCGCCAACGATTCTGCGACGAGCCTCCAGCCGGCGCCGAGATGGCCGACCTCGAGGTGGCGCTCCTCGGACAACACGACCGATCGGGTCAGCGCCACCAGTTCCCGCGCAACGACGTCTCCTGCATCGTCGGCCACGGCCTTGGCGTGGTCGAAGCACTCGACCGCTTCACTGCCGGCGCCGAGCTGCATACGTGCGGCCGCACCGGCCGTCCCGCCGATCACCCGGTCGAGATAACTCGAGCCGGGGTCCGCAGCGATGTGTCGGGCATCGTCGATCGCTCCCGACGCATCACCGGTCATCGCCCTCGCGAGCGCACGGACCGAACACAGATACGGCGTCACGTTGGCGACCTGGTCGAGCGCGACGAGCGCTTCGTCGGCACGACCGACCTGGCACAGCGCCAACGCCACGGTGATGCGCGACTCGGAACCGTCGGCGCCCATCGCCAGCGAGCGTTCAAGGGCCTGCTGGCTGATACCGAGGCCGCGGTCACCGAGACCGAGATGCACGGCCGCCCCTGCCGCCGCCATCATCGGGAACGACAGGTCACCGAACGCATCGCTCATGGCGAGCGATTCCTCGATCCCGCGCTCGGCTTCGTGCGTACGGCCGAGCGCGACGAGCGCCCGCGTACGGGGCGACAATGCCTGCACGACGCCGAACTTGTCGCCGAGCCGGCGGAAGCTGGTCAGCGCCCGGCGCGACAGCTCCTCGGCTTCGACGAAGTGCGACGACCACAGACGGATCGCCGCGATCAGCGAATCCATCATCGCCGGCGCCCACGGGTCGCCGAGTTCCATCGAATCGCGGCGGACCTCGACGGCCAGGGCCTCGGCTTCCTCGAACCGTCGCTGGTAGAACCGCACGTAGGCGAGCAATCCGGCAGCCCAGCCGCGACCGAACCGGTCACCGAGCAGGTCGAACTCCTGGGCGGCGGTCAGCAGGCGGTTCTCGGCCAGTTCTGCGTCGCCGGACAGAAACGCCACCCACGCTTGGTGCTGTCGAACCCAGGCCCGGCCGCGCAGATCGTGCATCCGCTCGGTGAGGGTCTCCGCCTCCCCCAAGAGCCATTCCGCGTCGCCCAGTGAACCGCCGAACACCTCGGCGAGCCCACGCTCACGCAACGACGACGCCAGCTCGGTGTCGTCGCCCAACTGCCGGAAGATGTCGACGCTCGCTCCGAGCTCGCGCCGCGCGCCGGCGAGATCGCCGTCGCGCTGATGCAGCACGCCGAGGAGTCGGCGCGCGATCCCTTCCTGGCGTCGGTCGCCGGCCGCTGCAGCAGCATCGAGCGCGTCCTCGGCGTCGGCGCGCGCCGCAGCAACGGCGCGACGTTCCGCCTGGGCCTGCGCACGCAGCAACAGCAGCTCGCGAGCAACCCCGGCGTCGCCGGGCCCGAGGTCGAGCGCGCGCGTCGCATGGCGACGGACCTGGTTGAACGCCCCCACGTCCATCGAACGCTTGGATGCCTCGAACAACAAGCTCACTGCCCGATCCGAGATGTCGACGGGAAGCCCCGGGACCGGGCCGATCTCTGCGGACAGCTCGGCGGCGCATGCGGCATGGTGGGCCACCTGGTCGATCGGCACTCGGGGGTCCCGGCCCATGACCGCCGCCGTGCCGCCGTGTCGCTGCGCCCGAACCAGCTTCGTGAGCGTCTGGTACGCGACTTCCCGGACGACGTCGCTGCGGAACCGCCAGCCCGGACGGTCGACCTCCAGCAGGCCGTGTTCGTCGAGCGCGTCGAGATCGTCGACGTGGAAGTCCTGTCCCATCTCGGCGGCGAACTTCTCCAGCGACTCGACCAGACCCGAGGTCCCGAGCACCGCGGCATTGTCGACGATCGACCGCTGGGGCGCCGGGAGCTGGTCCAGGCGCGCCGAGATCAGCGCCCGCAGCGAGCCCGGCAGCGCCGTACTGGCCGGGTTCGACTTGGCGAGTTCGGCGAGCTCGATCAGGAACAGCGGGTTGCCGCCGCTGCGTTCATAGAGACTGCCGACGAACGCGTCAGTGGCCGACGGTCCGAGCACGGCTTCGACGAGGCGCCGTGCCTCCTCGAGCGTCAGCGGGTCCAACGGCATGCGCACGGTGACCGGATGATCGCCGGTGGGCGGCCAGTCGACGTCGGCGTCGTCACGCTGCGCCGTGACGATCAGCAGCGGGCGGTCGGTGAGCGAGCGTGCCACGCGCTGCAGCAACTCGATGATCAGCACGTCGGCCCACTGCAGATCGTCGATCCACAACACGACCGGTCCGGTGCGGGTGCGCCGTCGGAGCCCCTCGACGATCAGCGAGAACAGCACTTCACGGGCCTGCGCCGGTTGCACCTGGTCGAGTTCCGAGGGATGGCCGAGCAGGTGCAGCACCCCTTCGACGAAGCGGTCGAGCACGGGGTCGTCGGCCTCGAAGCCGTAGAGCTCGACACCCTTGGCACGGCTGATCTCGCGCAGCAGATCCGGCGGCGCCTCCTGGTCCAGTTCGAGACGCCGGAACAGCGCCGTCGCGACCGGCGCCCAGACGTTGGTCTCGCCATACGGCGCACAGGCTCCGGAGAAGATGGTGACGGCCCGGCTCGGGAAGGCATCGAGCGCTTCGGACACCAGCCGGGTCTTGCCCGCACCGGCCTCGCCGGTCACCGACACGATCGCACTGCGGCCGTTGGCGACCATGGTCATGATCGACGCGAGCAGCTCCCACTGCGTCGAACGTCCCACGAACGGCACGTCGTGGAAGCGGGGCCCGATCCTCGGGACGCGTCGCTGGCGACCGACGACGCGCCACACGCGCTCGGTCTGCTCGCGCCCGCGGAACTCGATCGCATCGACCGGTTCACGCAGGATCTCCTCCGATGCGAGCGCCGCCGTCGAATCACCGATCAGGATGCCGCCCGGTTCGGCGAGGGTCTGCAGACGTGACGCCACATTGACGACGTCACCCATCGCCGTGTACTCGGCGGTGCCCGACACGTTGCCGACGACCACCTCACCGGTGTTGACCCCGATGCGCAACTGCAGAGGAACGTCGAGCTCGGGTTGCTCGGCGACGAAACGGGCCAGCGACTCGTGCATCTGGATCGCGGCGCGGATCGCACGGTCGGCATCGTCCTCGTGGGCGACCGGTGCGCCGAACAATGCGAGGATGCCGTCGCCGAGGACCTTGTCGACGCGACCACCGAACGCCGTGATGTCGGCGATCAGCCGTTCGAAGCTGGCGTCGATCAACCGCTTCACCCGCTCGGGGTCGAGATGTTCCGACAATGCGGTGTAGCCGACGAGATCGGCGAAGACGACCGTGACGAACCGTCGTTCCTCGGCGATGGTGGGGGCGACCTCGTGGCCGCAGGCCGGGCAGAAGCGTGCGCCGTCGGGCAGCGGTGCGTCGCAGGACGCGCAAGTGGGCATCACGTGTGATCGTACGGCACCCCCACCTGCGGCGAGACCACCGGTCGGACGTCGTCGGCCTGAGCCCAGCACCAAGGAGATTGTCGAAATGCCGGCTGCGAGGCCCCGAATCTTGCGGTAGACCTGACACCATGTCGAGCACCGTCACGCCCGCTCCGTCCCTGTCGGACGCCCACGCCGCCGCCGGGGCCGTCGATGCCCGCAAGACCTACGGGGTCGGCGACGCCCAGGTCCATGCGCTCGACGGCGTCACCGTCTCGTTCGAAGCGCAGAAGTTCAGCGCGATCATGGGGCCGTCGGGATCCGGCAAGTCGACCCTGCTGCACTGTCTCGCCGGCCTCGACAGCCTGACGTCGGGGGCGACGTTCATCGGCGACACCTATCTCGCTTCGCTCGACGACAAAGCGCTCACCGAACTGCGCCGCACGAAGGTCGGCTTCATCTTCCAGGCGTTCAATCTGATCCCGACGCTGACCGCCGACGAGAACATCCGGCTCCCGATGATGCTCGGGGGCGAGCCCGGCGACAAGGAGTGGATCGACCACGTGGTCGCCACGGTCGGATTGGGCGACCGGCTGAAGCACCGCCCGAGTGAGCTGTCGGGCGGCCAGCAACAGCGGGTGGCGGTCGCTCGCGCGCTCGCCTCGCGGCCCGACATCATCTTTGCCGACGAGCCGACCGGCAACCTCGACTCGGTCACCGGCGCCGAGATCCTGTCGTTCATGCGCGATGCCGTTCGCGAATTCGGCCAGACGATCGTGATGGTCACCCACGATCCCGTCGCCTCGTCGTACGCCGATCGAGTCGTCTTCGTCGGCGACGGCAAGCTCGACGGCGAGATCATCGATCCCACGGCCGATCAGGTCATCGACCACCTGCGGACCTGGGAGTGACATGAGCGCCGGAACGCTCATCGCTCGCAAGAGCATCCGCGCCCGCTGGGGGCGCACACTGGCGATCCTGTTCGCGATCACCGCCAGCGTCTCCTTCGTCGTCGGCTCGTTCGTGCTGGCCGACAGCCTGCGAGCCACCTTCGACAATCTCTTCCAAGAGATCAACCAAGACGTCGACCTCGAGGTACGGGCCGCCCAGGCGTTCGAGAGCGACGACGCACGCGACCCGATCGACGTCGGCCTCATCGACTCGATCCGCGCGGTCGACGGTGTCGCGGTCGCCGAACCCGTACTGCAGCGCTTCGCCCAATTGCTCGACGCCGACGGCGACGTGATCACCCCGGCGGGCGGCCCGACGATCGGGGTCTCCTGGGAAGGCGACGACGGAATCCAGGGCGTCACGGTCAAGGATGGCCGCCCACCGAACGGACCCGACGAACTCGCGATCGACAAGGCGACCGCCGACGCCGAAGGCTTCGACGTCGGCGACACCGTGTCGTACCTGACCGACGTCGGCACCTTCCAGGGCACCATCAGCGCCACGGTCGGGCTCGGCAGCGCCGACAGCTTCGGCGGCGCACAGCTCGTGGCCCTCGACCTCGACACCGCACTCGACCACTTCGGCGCCAACGGCATGGTCGACGCGATCGACATCTCGCTCGCCGAGGGCGCCGACATCGCTGCGGTGCAACAGCAGCTCGAGTCGATCCTGCCGCCGCAGACCGAGGTGGTCACGGGCGAAGAGGTCGCCCAGGAGACCGCGGACGCGATCAACCAGTTCGTCGACGTCTTCGGGACCGGGCTGCTGATCTTCGCGTTCGTGACGGCATTCGTCAGCGCGTTCATCATCAACAACGTCTTCCAGATCACGATCGGTCAGCGGCTCCGAGAGCTCGCGTTGCTCCGCGCCGTCGGCGCGTCCGGTCGTCAGGTTCGGTGGATGATCACGTTGGAGGCGTTCGTTCTCGGCGTGCTCGCAACGGTGATCGGCGTCGCCGGCGGTCTGCTCGTCGCGCAGGGTCTCATCGCTGCGTTCGACGCTGCCGGCGCGGGCTTTCCGGACACGCAGACCGTGCTGCGTGCACGTACGGTCCTGGTGGCCGCGCTGGTCGGGGTGGGCATCACGATGGTGTCGGTCATCGTCCCGTCGAGACGAGCGTCGAAAATTCCCCCGGTGGCGGCGATGCGACCGGAACTCGGTTTCGCAGCGATGCGGGCGCGGCGTCTCGTCGCCGGCGTCGTCGTCACCGTCGTCGGCATCGGCATGTTCTTGACGGGGCTCTTCCTGCGTCCGGGAGGCACGACGGGGTTGATCGCGCTCGCCGGCATCGGTGCGCTGGTGCTCTTCTTGGGGATCGCCAGTCTGTCCTCCACGGTCGCCACCCCGGTGACCCGGGTGATCGGATGGCCGATCGAGCGCCTGTTCAAGGTGCCTGGTGCACTCGCCCGCCAAAATGTGGCCCGGGCCCCGAGGCGCACGTCGTCGAGCGCTTCCGCGTTGATGATCGGCGTTGCGCTCGTCAGCAGCACGGCGGTGTTCGCGTCGTCGCTGCGAGCGAGCCTCGTCGACACGCTCGAGAGCGCGATCTCGGCGGACTACATCGTCACCGACGCCGGCTTCCAGGGCTTGTCGCCGGTGGTCAGCGAGACGCTCGCCGAGCTTCCGGAACTCGACGCGGTCACGCCGATCCGTGGCATCAGCGGACAGGTCGACGGGAACACGAAGAACTTCGGTGCGGTCGATCCCGTCGCCTTCGAGAAACTGGTCGATCCTGACCTGATCGACGGCACCGTCGCCGACCTCGGGCTCGACGAGCTACTGCTCCACAAGGATCCCGCCGCCGATCTCGGTGCAACGGTCGGCTCGACCGTCGACGTCACGTTCCAGAACGGGGTCCAGCAGACATTGACCGTCGCCGGCATCTACGGCGAGGCCACCTTCGGCAATTGGCTGATCAGCCTCGACACCCTGAGCCAGATCAGCGACGCTCCCGCACGCGACTTCTTCGTCATCGCCAAGCTCGCCGACGGCGTCGACCCGGCGACCGGCGACGCGGCCGTGACGGCAGCAATGGAACCGTTCCCTCAGGCGAACGTTCAGACCAACGCCGAGTTCCTCGATTCGCAAGAAGCGCAGATCAACCAGCTCCTGGTCATCATCACACTGCTGCTCGCCTTCGCGATCCTGATCGCGATCCTCGGTATCTCGATCACGCTGGCACTCGGCGTCTTCGAACGCACTCGCGAGATCGGCCTACTTCGTGCCGTCGGGATGAACCGGCGCCAAACCCGCCGATCCGTGCGTTGGGAGGCCGTCATCGTGTCGATCTTCGGTGCGCTGGTCGGCATCGTCGTCGGCACGTTCCTCGGCGTGATCCTGTCGCTGGCCGTGCCCGACGACGTGATCAGCAAGTTGGCGTTCAACCCGGCGATCATCGTGGCCATCCTCGTCGGCGCCGTGATCGCCGGCCTCGTCGCGGCGCTGTACCCGTCGTACAAGGCGTCGAACATGAACGTGCTCGAAGCGATCGCCACCGAATGAGCGTGTAGACAACGGCCATGGCGCTCGACCCTGCTGCCCTGTCCCCCGAGGTGTCCACGTTCCTGGGCGAACGTCACCTCGCCACGCTCACCACGTTGCGTGCCGACTTGTCGCCGCACGTCGTCGCCGTCGGCTTCAGCTACGACGCCACCGCGCAGGTGGCACGCGTGATCACGTTCGCTTCGTCGCAGAAGGCGGTCAACGCCGCCCGCATGGAGGCAGCCGGCCAGCGCGCTGCGGTCTGTCAGGTCGACGGCGGCCGGTGGCTCAGCTTGGAAGGCCCGGTCCGACTGGTGACCGATCCCGATGACGTGCGTGCCGGCGTCGAGGGCTACGCCGCCCGCTACCGCCAACCGAAGGAACGCGACGACCGGGTCGTGATCGAGATCGGCGTCGAACGCATCCTCGGCCGCGCCTGACGCGGGGCCGAGACGCGCCGTCAGCTGACGTCGCGGTTCCAGGGCAGATCGGCCAACCAGCGCTGCGCTGCAGGATGGGGATCCATCGGCGTGTCGTCACTCGATCGTTCGAGTCTCGGATCGAGGCTCGTCTGGCAGCCGGGACACCAGTACAGAATGCGACGGTGCTCGCCGGTACGTCGGCACTCGATCGTGTCGGTACACCTCGGGCACCGTTGGCCGTTGCGTCCGTAGACCGCGAGGCCACCCTTCACCGACGGCGCCGTGATCCGGTTCGCGTGATGCAGGTTCGCACGCAGCATCCGCGCTGCGGTGTTGACGATCCGTATCGCGTCGCGTTCGCTCAGAGCGCCGACTCGGGCATACGGGCTCAGCCCGGTCGCCCAGAGCACCTCGCACCGATACACGTTGCCGACGCCGCACATGACACGCTGATCGAGCAGCACCTCGGCGACTCGGGCGTTTGGATCGGCTGCGGTGAGGAGCAGGTTGACGACCGCACCGAGATCGGTGTCGGTCTTGCACAGGTCCGGGCCCAGGCGACCCATCCCGGGATGGCGGCGCTTGTCGGCCTTGCGATACGTCTCGACGTGAGGTGCGTTGAAACACACCGCCACCCAGTCCTCGACCTCGATCGCCGCACGCATCTGGGTGTACGGGCGACGCCAGTTGTCGCCCCTGCGGTACAGGTGCCATGAGCCGGTCATGCGCATGTGGGTGTCGAGCACGAGGCCGTCGTCCCACTCGATCTCGAGATGCTTGCCGTGGCTCTCGACCGATTCGACGACACGGCCCGCACATGGCACCGGACCGACTAGGCGGGGCGCATCGAAACGAAGCATCGTCTTGCCGGCGAGCGCTGTTCTCATGGCGCTGGCCGACCGATGGATCGTGTCGCCTTCGGGCATCGAGGGAACATGGTACGTCAGACACCAGGGTCGCCACCGGGATGCCCCGATGTCGCTCGTAGTCTCGACGGGTGATGCCTGTCCCGGAGCGCGACATCGAACCATCGGGTGCTGGCACCACCGCCACGGCGCTGCGGGCGGCGGTGCCGTTGTTCATCCCGGCGATCCCGTTCGCGCTCGTGTTGGGGGTGGCGATCACCGACTCGGCGATGCCCACTGGCGTGGCGTGGTCGACGAACGTGTTCGTCTTCGCGGGTGCGGCACAGCTCGCAACGGTGAGCCTTGCGGCGACAGCGACGTGGCTGACCCTGGTGGCCACCGCCGCGGTGATCAATCTGCGCCACGTCATGTACAGCGCGGCGTTGGCGCCGCGCTTCACCGATCAGCCACGCTGGTTCCGCTGGCTCGGACCGTTCCTCCTGATCGATCAGCTGTTTGCGTTGACCAGCGTCCGGATCGGTCTGCCAGCTGCGCAGTGGAGGCGTTTCTACCTCAGTGCCGGCATCTTCTACTTCACGTCGTGGATCGCCACCGTGTCGCTCGGACTGGTGGTCGGCTCGTCGATTCCGACCGAGTGGCGACTCGACGTGGCACCCGCGATCATGTTCGCCGGCCTCGTCGTGTTGGGGTTGACGAACCGGCCGGGTGCCGTTGCCGCCGTCGTCGGGGCGGCCGTATGCCTGCTGGCGCTCGACGTGCCGAACAACGGCGGCATCCTCGTCGGCGCTGTCAGCGGCGTGGTGGCCGGCTATCTCGCAGATGTCGCCGAGACACGACGCAACGACCGGCGCCATCGCGAGGCCGTCCGGCGATGAACGCCGTCGCGGCGGCGAGCGCCGTGCTGGCGGTTGGCATGATCACCTACGCGTCGCGTGCCGGGCTGATCGTGTTCCTCGCAGACCGGCCGCTGCCCCCCAACATCATCAGGGCGCTGCGGTACGTCGGTCCCGCCGTCCTGTCGGCACTGACGGTCAATCTCGTCGCCGGCGGTCAGGGCATCGACGGCGTCGAGTTCGTGGAGGTCGCCGCCATCGCAGCGGCGATCGTGGTGGCCGCCATCGCCCGGAACCTCATCGCGTCGCTCGCCGTCGGCATGGCGACCATGTGGCTCCTGCTCTGGCTCCTCTGACCCACCGAACTGTCACACCGTGCCGGGCCAAACGTGACAGTTGGGCCGAGCGGAGCGTCGCGGTCAGGGCAGCTTGCCGACGTGGGCGAGGGCGAGGCGGATCAGGCGGTCGTGACCGCTCGTCATCTGTGCGATCACCTCCGAGCTCACCGCCTCCTCCGGGGTGAACCACGACAGGTCGAGCGCCTCCTGTGTCGGTTCGCACTCGCCGTCGACGGGCACCACGTACGCCAGGCTCACCGCATGCTGCCGGGGGTCGTAGAAGCCCGAGCGTTCCGGGTTCGGGAAGTACTCCACCACGGTGAACGGCGTCGGATTCGCCGGCACGCGCGGGAGTGCGATCGGGCCGAGGTCCTTCTCGCAGTGACGCATCAACGCCTCGCGGACCCGTTCACCGAAGAGCACGCGTCCGGTGACGACCATCCGGCTGATCGAGCCGTCGGAGGCGACCCGCAGCAGCAAGCCGACCTTGATGACGTTGCCGAGAGCGTCGACACGTACCGGAACCGCATCGACGTACACGATGGGCACGTGCGCGCGTACGAGTTCCAGGTCCTCGGGCGACAGCCAGCCGGTCGAAGTGTCGGTGCTGGCGCCTTTGTCGATGTCCGTCACGGTCTCGATGTTCGCACGCGGGCTGCCGTTGCTCACGCATTCGTGCATCGATCGGCGCTGTGACGTCGGTCCAGCACTCGGTCGTGATGTGCCGCCGCGGTGCGAAGATGCAGCATGCGCGACGATGCACGACGCTGGGACGAGCGCCATGCGAGCACCACGCAGGTCGAGGCCCGCCCGCCGGATGCGATCGACCGATGGCCCGAATTGACCTCGCTGCTCCCTGCGACCGGACGGTGTCTCGACGTGGCAAGTGGTCCCGGCACCGTCACGCTGTGGTGCGCCAGCCGCGGACTCGAGGTCACCGCGCTGGACGTGTCGGGTGTCGCGATCGAACTGCTTCGGAGCGCTGCCGACACAGCCGACGTGGCCGAGCGAGTCGATGCGCGCACCGTCGATCTCGACGACGGGTTGCCCGATGACCTCGGCACCTTCGATGTGATCGTGTGCCAGCGGTTCCGTGATCCTCGGCTGTTCACGCCGATGATCGACCGTCTCGGCCCGGGAGCCATGGCGATGATCACGGTGCTGTCGACCGTGGGGAGCGCCGATCCCGGGCTGTTCCATGCCCCAGAGGGCGAGCTGCGAGACACGATCGGCGCCGATGCGCGCTGCGAGACGCTCCGGTGGTGGGAGGGCGACGGCGTGGCCCACATCGTGATCCGCCGACGCTGAGCCCGTCAGGCTCCTTCCACCAGCACGTTGCGGAGCGCCTCGTGCCGCGTCGCTGCGACCTTGGTGGTCGCGACGAAGTCGATCAACAGGTCGGCGAACGCCTCGGGCTGCTCGACGTGCGGGAAGTGGCCGACGTCCTCCATGATCTCCAGCCGGCTCGACGGGATCAGTTCATGGGCTGCGTAGGCGTGGGCCACCGGGATGATCCCGTCATGGTCACCCCACACGATCATCGTCGGCACGTGCGCCGCCAGATACAGGCGGTCGCTGGCGTTGACCGTCTGCCCGGTCGGCTCGATCACTCCGCGCATCGTGCGGACGAACGCCTTGCGGTTGGTGGCACCCGCCAACGAGCTGTAGGCACGCCACATCTCGGCGAGCTTCGGGGAACGGATGTTGCGCCGACCGAGCTGGCGACCGACGTCGGTCGCCCGGTCGACGATCGGCCTGGGGAAGGCGAACGGCATCACGTATTCGGCACCCGGCAGTGTCAGCAGCCGCAGCAGCCACGACACCTCACGTCCGAGACCTCCGCTGCCCACCAGCACCAGACGGTCGACGACGTGCGGGTGCTGATAGGCGAGCTGCATGGCGACGCCGCCGCCGAACGAGTGTCCGACGATGGTGACGCTCTCGATCCCGAGAATCGAGAGGAAGTCACGCAACCCGCTGGCGAATGCGCCGAGCGAGTAGTCGCCCGTCGGCTTCGCCGATTCGCCGTGGCCGAGCAGATCGACGGCGATGACGTCGGCATGCGGGGTGAGGAGCGGAATCACATCGTCCCACGTCTTGGAGCTTCCTGCGAGACCATGGATCAGCAGGATCTTCTGGCCGGTTCCCCCGCGTCGATAGCCCACCGAGTGACCGTGTATGGACACGTGCTGGAGCGGAAGACGCGAACTCACAACTCGAGTATCACCGAAGGAGCAGTCGCTCGTGCAGGGCCGAAAGGTTCATCACCCCGACGAGCCAGGAGAAATCAGTCGTGTTGGGGCGCCGATTCCTGTGGGTCGCCGGCATCCACCCACCGCGAGAAGTCCATCGGGTCGGACTTCAGGCTCGGCAAGCTGGTGGTGGCGAGCCACGACAGGAAGTGCTCGGGTGGCAAGGGACGCGAGATGCAATAGCCCTGGGCGATGTCGCAACCGAACATCTGAAGCTGTTGGAGCACCTCGTTGTTCTCGACGCCTTCGGCGACCACGACCAGCCCCAGGTTGTGGCCCAGCTCGATCGTCGACCGCACGATGACCTCGTCCTGATCGTCGAGTAGGACGTTCGCGACGAACGACTGGTCGATCTTGAGCTCGGAGACGGGGAGCCGGCGGAGGTAGCTCAGCGAGGAGTAACCGGTGCCGAAGTCGTCGATCGAGAGCCGAACGCCGACCTCGTGCAGTTCGTTGATCGTGGCGCGCGCCCGCGGGGCGTCGATCAGCAGCGACGACTCCGTGATCTCCAGCGTCAGCATCGATGGGTCGACGCGGCTCGCAGCGAGGTGCTCGGCGACCCGGGTCGACAGCTTGGTGTCGAGCAGGTCGTGGGTCGAGAGGTTGACGGCGAGTCCCAGGCGATAGCCGCGGTCGTGGATCGTCCGGAGATGCTGAATCGACCGTTGGAGCATGAAGTCGGTGAGCTGCTTGATCAGCCCGGTGTCCTCGGCGATCCGCACGAACTGCGGCGGCGGCACAGCGCCGCGTATCGGGTGCGTCCATCGCACGAGCGCCTCGGCGCCGACGACGGTTCCCGACGACAGGTCGAGCTTGGGCTGGAGATGGACCTTCAGCTCGTCGTTCTCGATGGCGGAACTGAGGTCGCCGAGCATCGAGAGGCGAGCAGGTGTGCGCCGATCGATTTCGTCGCGGTAGATCTCCACACCGAGCCGTTGTGTCTTGGCGTTGAACATGGCGATGTCGGCAAAGCGCAGTGGTGCACCATCCTCGACGTCCTCGTCGACGATCGCCAGACCGGCGCTGGCCGTCACCACGATCTCGAGGCCGTCGAGCGTGACGGGCCGGCCGATGTCGCTGACGCACGACCATGCCAGCTCGAGCATCTCGTCGCGATCGCTGCGTTCGCCGACGATGGCGAATTCGTCGCTGGCCAGGCGGGCCAGCACGTCGTCGGGGCGCAGCAGCGCTGCGAGCCGCTGGCTCACCACCCGGAGCAGCTCGTCACCAGCGTGATGGCCAAGGGTGTCGTTGACCTCTTTGAAGCGATCGAGGTCGAGCATGATCACGAACATGTGGTCGTCACCGCTGCGCTTGGACGCGATCTCCATCACCGAACGTTCGAACGAGACCCGGTTGGGGAGCCCGGTGAGCGCATCCTCACGGGCTTCACGCTCGATGCGCTGGTGGAGCAATCCCCGTCGCAAACTGGCCGCCAACTGCTCGGCGAGGTTCTGCATGCGGACGACGTCATCGCTACCGAAGCGTTGTCCCGACTTCGGGCGGCCGGGCACGATGAGAAGACCGATCGGTCCGGACTCGTCCCGAATAGGAGCGAGGATGACCTCCTTGGTCGGAGAGCCCTCAGGCAGGAATGGCTGCAGTCGCAGCGCCTGACAGAATCAGGGCGCCATCGACTTCGACGAGGTCGCTCAAAGCGCGGTCGGCCGAGTCGATCGGCAGGCGAACATCGATCTCCCCATGAAAGTGCGCCAACGATGCGTCCTGGCGTCGCCGAAGACGACGACGGCGGCGCCATCGGTGCGCAAGCACTTCCGCAGTCCGGGCGACGGCGGCTCGGACGATCTCGTCCGTGGATCAAGCGACTGCCCGACACGACCGGTGAAACCGTGTACCGCATCGAGATCCCGCAGTCGTTGATCTACTGCACCGTATGCCCGGATGATGTACCACAACAAGCCGACAGGTATGAGTGCAACCAGAAGTAGCCAGGGGGAAATCAAGGCCAGCCCGAGCACCATTCCGGCCAGCGTCGCGTTGACGATGAATAGCCACCATGCCACACCGAACTCGCCCACCAGCCATTGCCACAATCCACCTTCGAAGCGCGAGATTGCGATCCCGACGATGGTCGACGACAAGAAGCCCATGACGATCGCTACAGCGATCGCCGCAAGGACGAGGACGGTGTCGGTGTTGCCGCCGAGTTCGACGAGCCGCGGAAGACGACGAATGCCAGCGCCGTCTCGACGGCGAACATCCCGATGTTCAAGACAATCTTGTAAGTAGCTGGCCGGCGAACAGCCAGGATCGTCCCCGTTGCGCCGAGCGGCCCTGATGATGAGAGCTGGTATGGGCGCCAGATAGACCAAAGCGAATGCAAGCGGAATCTCCGACAGAGAAAACACCAACGTCTCGCGCCGGAAGCTGAAACGGAACACGCTGTACTCGGCAAGCGCAAACCCAGCGAGCGAGCGCCGGAAGCACAAACCACGGGGCCTCTCGCGTCGCGTCGCCGAGATTCGGAACAGTCAGCAGAAGCGCTACTGCGGCGATGGCAGAGTGCAACCGCAAGAACGACTGTGTCTCGTTGGGGGTGACCGTGCCGAGGACCGCGCGGGCGCAGAGATCGACGAAGCGTCGTTGACGTCTTCGGTCATCTCCCGGGGTCTTGTGGTGGTCACGGTGCGCTCCTGACACGGAAACGCACAGCGTCGACGCTTCCGTCGGGTCTATCGACCCCCGGACCCGTCGACTTGAGAGTTCAGCCGACGAGTGCAGGGCCACCACCAGGAAGCGCCGTAGCGGTTCACCACCAGGAAACACCCCACCAGGAAACGCCGCGTGACGTGGTCTGAGTGGAAGAATTGCTGGTCATGATGACTCCATTCGGTTGCTCCGCCCAACGGGAGCGGAAGTGAATTCGTGACGCTTGCTGCGACACGATCCCTTGAGGACGGCCACACGTTAGCTTGAGGACTTCCAGAAGTCAACGCGGAGCGAGCATGCTCACCACAGTGCGTGACCACAATGAGCTCGAACGAGTCTCGGAGGGCACCGAGATTGACGAACTGCAGAGCCTGTGACGTCGCTCAGCGACGAGCTCGTCACCCACAGTGTCCGCCCGTCGAGCGCGAGGGGTCCAGAGGTCACACTGAGTGTGCGAGGACTGCGAAGTGCGTTGAGGGTGGCGCACCGAAGGTCGGCGATTGGGCGACGAAGGTGGCGGGAACGGTGACGACATGTGTTCGCTCCGCACCTCGGCAGCACTCGTCGCGACGATCGCGATGGCTGGCGCCGTTGCGGCGTGCGACGACGACGACCAGCAAACGATCGAGGAAGAAGTGGAGTCGGTGGTCACCGAAGTGGTCGACGCCATCGACGAGGCGTCGGAGAACGCCGTGGAACTCGCAGCCCGCAACTTCGCCAGCACGCAGGCTGCCCAAGAGTTCGAAACGGCCGGCGATCCGATCGAGGGCGACCTGACTTGCGAGGCCGACGCCACGAGTGACCTCACCGCCGTGGACATCACGTGCACCGGCACGACCGTCGACGGCGGCGACGCCTCATTGACGGGCACCACGTCGGAGTTCCCGGGCGCCTCGTTCGACGAACTCGACGGCAGCTTCGTCGGTTCGGTGGATGGCGACGAGGTCTTCTCGGTCCAGCGTCTCGGCGGCTGACGGGAGCACTGCGATGACGATCACGGTCGACACGATCGAGACACCGGGCCTCGGTGACCGCAGTTATCTCGTGCACGACGGTGAGGTCGCCGCGGTCATCGACCCTCAACGAGACATCGACCGATTGCTCGACGCTGCGCTGACGGCGAACGTGCGGATCACCCACGTACTCGAAACTCATGTTCACAACGACTACGTCACCGGTGGTCTGGCGCTGGCCAGACGCGTCGACGCGGCGTACTGCGTTGCCGAAGGTGAGCGGGTGTCCTTCGACCGAACCGCGATCGCCGACGGCATCCACCTCGACGTCGGATCGATGACGATCGAGGTGGTCGCCACCCCCGGCCACACGCATCACCATCTCGCATTCATCGCCCGTGACGGCACAGCCGCCGATGAGCGGTCGTCCGCAGTGTTCACCGGCGGATCACTGCTCTACGACACCGTCGGGCGAACCGACCTGATCGGCGAGGCCGACACCGAGCCACTGACCCGCGCCCAGTGGAGGTCGGTGCGGTCGCTGGTCGATCGACTGCCGGACGACGTGCGCGTGTTTCCCACGCACGGATTCGGCAGTTTCTGTTCGTCGAGTCCGGCCGCCGACCGCACCGAGAGCACGATCGCAGACGAACGCGCCGGCAACCTCGCCGTGACGATCGACGACGAAGAAGCCTTCGTCCGTGAACTGCTCGACGGGCTGACCGCATATCCCGCCTACTACGCACACATGGACCCCCTCAACCGGGCCGGTCCCTTCGAGCCCGATCTGTCCCCGCTGCCACCGCTCGTCGCGGATGAACTCCGACGACGGCTGGAGCACCACGAGTGGGTCGTCGACGTCCGCGACCGCAAGGCGTTCGCAGCAGCGCATCTCGCCGGCAGCATCGGGCTGGAACTCTCCGAGTCGTTCGCCACGTACCTGGGTTGGCTGATGCCGTGGGGGACGCGGCTGACGCTGCTCGGCCGGTCGTCCGACGATCTCGCCACGGCGCAACGCGAACTCGCACGGATCGGCATCGATCGACCGTCCAGCGGCGGCACGGTACCGCTGGGCGATCTGGCCGGCGACCGACCGATCCTCGACTATCCCCTCGCCGACTTCGCGATGCTCGCCGAGCGCATCCAGGACGACGGCGATCCCGACTCACCGGTGCAGATCATCGACGTCCGCCGCCCCGACGAGTTTCACCAACGCCACCTCGCACGGGCGCAGCTGACCCCACTTCACCAGTTGCTCGATCATCTGCACCACCTTCCGCCCGGAGAGCTGTGGGTGCACTGCTCGACCGGTGCCCGTGCGTCCATCGCGGCCAGCCTGCTGCAGCGCGCCGGCCACGAGGTGGTGCTGATCGACGACAGCGTCGAGCAGGCACCGGAGAGTTTGGTCGCCCGCAACTCCTGAGCCGGCGCTGCCGGTCAGGCTCCGAACTTCACGCTCCGGCCGCCTGCTCGATGATCTCGTCGTGGTCGCCGGCAAGGCCGCATCGCACGAGCGCCGCGACGAGGAGCGTGAACTGCTCGGCGCCGTCGGTGTTGCCCTGGAGTGCGCGGACGTCGGAGCCGAGACCGAGACGGTCGGCCGACTCCAGCGCCCGATCGTCGGCGAACGGATACTGCTCGTCCCAGACGGATTGCACCTCGCGGCCGAAGACGGCCGCACCGACCGCACCGATGCCGGTGAACTCCTGCAGCAACGAACGTTCCTGTTCGGGGTCGCGTGCAGCGGCGTCTCGCAATTTCCTCAGGTCGCCTCGGTACGTGTCGCAAACCATGTCGGCCGTCTCGCCGAGCATGCGTGCGGTCCGTTCGTCGTACCGCGCGTATCCGGCCTCGTTCAGCACCCGAGCGCGATCCGACCACGCTGACCCGGCCATCTTGTCCGGGGTGGTCCATCCGGCATCCCGCAGCGCAACGAACGCCTGCACGGATGTGCCCGCCGAGATCCGCGCGCTCAGCAGCAGCGACAGGGCAAGCAACTGGAACAGTGGTGCAGGCGTGTTCCGGTCGAGTCGGATTCCCGCCTCGGAGGCGTACGTGCGCCCATGTCGATCGAGCAGCGCCTCGATGATCTGCTCGTTGCTCGGCTCGGCCACTGCACATCTCTCCCACGTCGTTGATCGTGGCGTGCCCCCGTACCGGCAGATCCGAAACCCGACCGACGACAGCAGGCCATCGCCCGCCGTCGTCTCCTGGGCCGGATCGCCTTTCGCGTCGCCCTGTGCCAATTGATACGCTCACGGTGTCGAGAGATTGGGAGCCACCGGTGAATTCCCTCGAGGATGCTCCACAGCATCCCGCAGCCGAAGGGCAGCCACCGAGCGAACGCGTCGACGACGCCGATGAGACCGCCGTCCAGGGCGGTGTACCGCTTCTGCGTGCCGCTGTTCGTGCGACCGAGGCGGCGTACTTCCTGGCCGAAATGATGCTCGACGCCGACGGCGAGGCCGTCGATTACCGGTTGATCGAGACCAACGAGGCGTTCGATCGCATGACCGGCCTCTCGCAAGCGGATGGCCGGACTGCCTTGGAGCTCGTGCCCGACCTCGAGCAGTACTGGATCGACACGTACAAGAACGTGGCGTTCACCGGTGAACCAGCGGTCGTCGATCACTGGTCCGAAGCGTTGGGCAGATGGTTCGAAGGCTTCGCGGTCGCCGCCGACGGCCCGGGGCGGTTCGCCGTGCTCTTCAAGGACGAGACGGCGCGCCGAATGGAGGCCGAGTCCGTCAGGAGGAGTGAGCACCGTTTTCGCTCGATGGTCGATGCCTTGCCGCTGATGGTCTGGGAGCACGGCCCCGACGGCGCTCAGACGTGGGTGAGCACCACGTTCTGCGAGTACTTCGGGACCACACGAGCCGAGATGCGCGCCGACCGCTGGCAGGCGTTGATCCATCCTGACGACCACGAGCAGTACGAGCGAGCGTTCCACGAAGCGATCGCCGAGCGACGAGCGTTCAGGGGGCGGGCGCGTGTTCGCAACGCACCTGGCGAATGGCGCTGGCTCGACTCGTGGGGAGAGCCGCGCTTCGACGCCGAGGGGTCCTATCTCGGCATGGTGGGCACGAGCGCCGATGTCACAGAGCTCGTGGAATCCGGGATCCGGATCCGCGACAGCGAAACCTTCACGAGGCGCGTCCTCGACAACCTGTTCACCTTCGTCGGTGTGCTGTCGACCGACGGCGCCCTGCTGGTGGTGAATCGGACACCACTCGCCATCGCCGGTCTGCGTGCCGCCGACGTGCTGGGGCGGCCGTTCTGGGACACCTCCTGGTGGACCCACTCGGTCGACGTGCAACAACGTCTTCTCGATTCGATCGCGAGGGCGCTCGACGGCGAATCGGTGCGATACGACACGAAGGTCGCCGCCCGCGACGGCGAAACGATCTGGATCGACTTCCAGCTCGCACCGCTCCGCGACGGTTCCGGCAGGATCTCCCATCTCGTCGCATCGGGATACGACATCACGTCGCGCTGTGTGGCCGAAGCGCAGGCGGCCCAATCGCTGGCAAATGAACGCCACGCGCGCCAGCGCATCGAACTGCTGGAACGAACCGCCACCCATCTCGCTGCGGCCACGACCCGACTGGAGATCGCCGAGGCGCTCCTGCACGACCTCGAGGAGTCTCTCGGCGTGGACGTCGCTGCACTCGATGTCGTCGAGCACCACCATGTCGTCACGTTGCTCTCATCCGGCATCATCCGGACCGATCATGGTGCGGTCGCCATCTGCGACGAGCTACCCGGGCCCTGCGCCATCGCCGACAACGCCACCGTGTTGTGCCACACCCAAGCGGAGATCGACACCCGCTTCCCCCGGCTGGCGAGTGTCACCGCGCAGCATCCGGTCAGGACCGTCGGCGCCTTTCCGCTCCGCAACGGTGTCGGCACCGCCATCGGAGCACTGGTCGTCGCCGCCCAGCAAGAGCGATGGCTGGACGCATCCACGACGTCGCTGCTCACGAGCATCGCCAACCAGGCCGGCCAGGCCCTCGACCGAGCGCAGCTGCACGAACGCGTGCTCGAGACGAGCAGACAGGAACACGCGATCGCGCTCCAGCTGCAGCGTGCGCTGCTCCCCTCGCGGCTGGTCGAGCATCCAGGCGTCGAGATCGCCGCCCGCTACACCGCTGCCAGCGACGTTCTCGCGGTCGGTGGCGACTGGTACGACTCGTACCGGTGGGGTGACCGGTATCTCGGGGTGACCGTCGGCGACATCGTCGGCCACGACCTCGACGCCGCCACCACGATGGGTCGCGTACGTATCGCCGCAGGTGCCCTCATGGCGTTCACCGAGCCCGATCCTGCAGCGATCCTCCGGGTGCACGATCACTGCGCACGCGAGCACGGAACGTTCGCGACGGCGGTCAGCGTGGTCCTCGACGTCGAGACCGGAGCGCTGCGATTCGGACTGGCGGGACATCCTCCCCCGCTGGTCATGGCAAGCGACGGAAGCGTCATCTGGCTGGCCGACGATCCTGCACCTCCGCTCGGTGTCTGGCCCGCGGGTCTCCAACCGTCGATCGGCACGGCCACGTTGGCGCCGGGCGCCGTCATGTTGCTCTACTCCGACGGCCTGGTCGAGCACCGCGGATACTCGATCGATGACGGGATGCAGCAGCTCTCCACCGTGGCAGCGCGGATCGCCACACCGCAGCGTTCGGTGGAGGACATTCTGGAGTGCATCCTGTCAGAGCTCACCGCCGAGTCGGGCACGGACGACGACATCATCGTGGTGTGCGTTCGCATCCGGGACCAGGTCTGAGCAGCAGCGCCGAACCGCACGGGCATCGACGGGGTTCTCAGCGCACGAAGGGCGTTCACCGGTGCGTGTGGAGGGCTTCTTCTGGGTATGCCACCATGGCCCGATGGGTGGGTTCGGACGGTGGTTGTCGGTCGCTGCGTTGTTGGCGGTGATCGCCGCCTGCGGCTCGTCGACCACCCGGTCGGGTGGCGACGTGCCCATCGTGCAGATCCGCTCGCTCGGCATCGTGGGCGATCTGGCCACGGTGTCGTTCGACGCCTCCGACGGCGACAATCCGGTCGACATCGTCATCGCCTGGGGCGACGGCGCCACCACCACCGGGCTGCGAGCGGCCGGGTCGCTCCAGGCGCAGCACGTCTACGATCTGGAGACGTTGACGGTCACCGAGGTGACGGTCACGGTGGAGATCACCGACGACGACGGCAACGGCGGCAGGAGCGCCGCCCAGTTGCAGCTGGTCGACACGGCCACCACCACCACGGCGTCGTCCGACCCGGGCGCCACCACGGTGCCCGCGGCCACCGATCCCACCACCACCGTGGAAGCGACCACGACGATGGCACCCACCACGGCGCCCCCTCCTCCCCCGACGCCAGCACCGACGCCGGCACCGACGCCGACCCCTCCGCCCACGCCGGCACCGACCACCACCGAGCCGCCGCCCGAACCGCTGGTGATCGCGCTCGACCTGGCCGACGCTGAAATCCTCGGCAACGAGTCGAGCAACGACGGCGCCCGAGCCCAGCTCGGTCCCGACCGCATCGGGGTCAAGACGTCCACGATCGGAATCAGCGAGACGGACGATGCCCGCGTGACGGCCTACTGGGAGTTCGGGCCTGACACGTTCGACGGCTATGGCCCCGACCCGCTGGTGAGCGTGTACTTCGAGACGCAGATGACGGCCACGTTGGAGACCGGCAACTGGGCCGGCATGGGAGCATCGCTGCAGGTGCGGGCGAGCGCGCGGAACGATGACGGCACCGTCGGCCGCGCCGAAGCGCTCCCGTGGCAGATCGGCCGAGATTCCGACCTGCGCCTCAACTTCGAGCCGCTCGACCCGCTGGGGTTCGGCAGCTCGCACGACGCCAGCCAGCCTCTGGAGATCTTCCTCAGCGCTGAGTGTAGGGTCGCCGGATCCACCAACCCGTTCGGCACCCTGTCACGCGCGAGGTGCAACGCCTACGACGGCAGCCGCGGTCTCTACCTCCGCGAAGCCCGGCTCACCATCCGCCCCAGCGACGGCTGACCATTGCACCTGGTTTGCATCGGGTGTCAGACCGAGATGCAGCACACCGGATGCAATGGGGTGCGTCGAAGGGACGGACGTCGGGCGGGAGGGTTCTTCGAGTCGAGCCGCGTCGGCTCCACTCGCGGGACGTCACTCGATCCGCAGGCCGGAGATCGCCCGGGAGATGACCAGCTGCTGGATCTCGCTGGTCCCTTCGAAAATCGTGTGGATCTTGGCGTCGCGGTGCCAGCGCTCGACGGGGTACTCGCGGGTGTAGCCGTAGCCACCGAGGATCTGGATTGCTTCCTCGGTGACGCGCACGGCGGTCTCCGAGGCCTTCCACTTCGACATCGAGCCTTCACCGTTCTTGAACTGGCCGTTCTTGGCGAGCCAGGCGGCACGCCAGATCAGCAGGCGGCTGGCGTCGATCTCGGTGGCCATGTTGGCGAGCTTGAACGCAATCGCCTGGTTCATGATGATCGGCTTACCGAAGGCGCGACGCTCCTTGGCGTAGTCGAGAGCGTACTCGTAGGCGGCGCGGGCGACGCCGAGCGCCTGGGCCCCCACGGCCGGGCGGGTCGCCTCGAAGGTCGCCATCGCCGGCTGCTTGCCCGACGACACGTTCTCACGGGCACGGGCGAGCTTGGCGTCGAGCTTCTCCTTGCCACCGAGGAGGCACGATCCCGGCACCTTGACGTCGTCGAGGACGACCTCGGCGGTGTGGCTGGCGCGGATGCCGTGCTTCTTGTACTTCTGGCCCTGCGACAAACCGGGCGTGTTCGGCGGGATGATGAAGCTCGCCTGCCCCTTCGACTTGAGTTCGGCGTCGACGCTGGCGACCACGACGTGGACATCGGCGATGCCGCCGTTGGTGATCCACGCCTTCGTACCGTTGAGCGTCCACTCGTCCTTCGCCTCGTCGTAGACCGCACGGGTGCGCAGGCTCGACACGTCGGAGCCTGCATCGGGCTCGCTCACACAGAATGCGCCGAGCTGCACCTTGTCGGGCGTCCCGTAGCACTGGGGCACCCACTCCATCACCTGCTCGGGCGTGCCGTTGCCGGAGATACCGGCCGCGGCGAGCGCCGATCCCATGATCGCCATGCCGATGCCGGCATCGCCCCAGAAGAGTTCCTCGATGGCGACCGGCAGGGTGAGACCCGTCGGGTCGCCCATGGCGTTCAGGAGGAAGTCAACACCGTAGAGGCCGATCTGCGCAGCTTCCTGCACGACGGGCCACGGGAACTCCTCGCGCTCGTCCCACTCCTCCGCGACCGGGCGAATGACGCCTTCGGCGAAGTCGTGAACCCACTTCTGGATCTGCAGCTGATCTTCGTTGAGGTTGAGCGAGAAGTCCGTCATGACCTCAAGTTACCCACCGGTAACGCCGTTGTCTACCCGTCGGTAACTTACGTCCCGGATCGGGCAACGACAGAGCACTACGATCGGGGACCGTGGCGAGCTTCGCCGACCGTCGCCCCGGTCCCCCGCCTGTTCAGTGGCACCCAACCGGATCGCCAGGCGGCAACGTGTTGAGTGCGTGGTGGACGCGCTCTTCATCAGCCAGCGAGCCTCATCGCAGCAACGCTGGCGGCTCGGAGTGACCGTGCCGACCCATGACGACGAATTCGAACGCTTCTTCCTCGCGAACTACGACGCCGTCCTGCGCGTGCTCGTGGTGACCACCGGCGATCGCGAGCGTGCCACCGATGCCACCCAGGAGGCCTTCATCCGGGCCTACGCCCGTTGGTCGAAGATCCGAGGGTACGAGTCGCCGGCTGGCTGGGTCAGGCGCGTCGCCCTGAACGCCAGCCGCGACAGCTTCAGGTCCGATCGTCGTCGCCGCCGCCGCGAGGAAGCCATGCCGGCAGTCACCGAGCTTCCACACGCAGATGGGTATCACGCCACGTCGTCCGCGCACGAGATGCTCCGGATCCTTCCGGCCCGCCAGCGTGAAGTTGCCACACTGTTCTACGTCGACGACCGCAGCGTCGCCGAGATCGCATCGATCCTGCAGCTGAACGAAGGGACCGTGAAGTCGCATCTGTCGGACGCCCGCGAACGTCTGCGGTCCGTCATCGATCGGAACGAGGCCCAGGCGTGAACGACGACGAGACTCTGCGCCGGGCGCTCCATGGCCCGCCGGAACCGATCAGCTCCTATCGGGTGCTCCAGGATCTCCGACCGACGATGCGTCGTGCCCGGAACCGCCGACGCGTCACCGTGGGCGCCACCGCAGCCCTGCTGCTGGCCGGAGGTGGCGCCGGGGTGCTGGCTCTGACCTCTGCACCCGTCTCCCCGACAGTACGCACGACGTCTCCCGACGGCGAGAACGGCGCATTCGTCTCCACCCTGCCGCCGGTGAGCGAGCCGCGCGACGTTTCGGACGCCGACACGCCCGAGGAGCAGCCTGCGCCCACGACCGCGGCCGCACCCGAGCCGAACCCGATCGAACCACCGGCACCGGAGCCCGCGAGCGAGGACCCACCAGAAGCTGCCGAGCCCGTCGGGACAACACCGGCAACGAACCCCGCAGCCGTCACGGCTCCGGCCGTCACGGCGCCGTCCGTGAAGGCGGTGCCCGAACTGCCCACCACGACCGCCACCCCCGAAGCGGCAGCACCCGCGCCACCGGCTCCGACATCGCAGGTGCTCAGCAGCGCATGTGGTGATGTTGTCGTCGAGATCGACGGCCGCACGGTCAGGATCGCCTCGATCGCCCCGCTTCCCGGCTACACGTCTCGGGTGTCGGCGGACGGGCCCGAGTCGGTGGAGATGAAGTTCCTCGGCACGGACGACGGTTGTGAGGTTCATGCCGAGCTGAAGGCGAGCGGGCTCGACGTCGAGATCCAGAACTCAGACCACGACGACTGACCATCCGAGGTCTTCCAGGCCACACGACGACTGACGATCCGACGTCACCGGGCCGTGCGGTCCGACGTCAACGACAACGACGTGTCACTCGGCTGCGGTGCTGGCCAGTTCCGCGGCACGAACTCGTGCGGGCCGCCCGGGTTTCAGCTTCGCCTTGCGTGCCGCGAGGATCAATACGATGGTCAGGAACATCACGATGTTGATCGACGCCAGCGCAACGATGCGGAACCACTGGTTCTCGGAGTCGGTACCCGCACTGATCGCGTGATAGGTCGCGACGAAGTAGAGGATGAAGCTCGAGCGGTGGATCCATCGCCAGAGTCGGCGAGGCAGACGCTTCATGGCGAGTGAGCTCAGTTCGACTGCGAGGAGCAGGTAGAAACCGACGATCCCGAATGCGACCGGTCCCGGCTTCCAGGTCGACGCCATCGGGATGAAGGTTTCGGCCCACCCGAAGGTGACGTAATTGTCGGCGACGAGACCGACGAGATGGATCCCGGTGAAGATGACCGCGAGGCCTCCGAGATAGCGGTGCAGGTCGAGCAACCACGCGGGACTCGACGCCTTGGCGACCGCCTTGGTGGAGATGAAGAGCCCCCAGCAGACCGACAGCGTGAGCAGGGCCCAGGCGATGATGCCGGACGATCTCGACACGAACCACCACACCTGCGGATTCATGCGGTCACCACCCTCTGCGAGACGACCTGGTACGGGGACTCGACGTCCCCCACGACGAGCACGCCCGACATCCCCAACTCGTCGAGCAGCTCCCGACCGTGCGCCGATCCGCGGATCAGTACGACCTTGGCGACCACCTCGGCCCACCACAACGTGGGACCGACGACAGTGACTGCGTCGAGGTCGGTGATCGCACTTCGTCCCGTGTTCGCATCGATCAGATGGTGCACGTCGACGTCACCGCGACGCCAGCGGCGACGAAGGACGCTGCTGGTGGCGACACCTCCGCCTGCCAGCGAGATCGTGGCCGGACACGACCGATCGTGATCGCTGCCGTCGAGTTGCACCTGCCACAGCTCGTCGGACCACGACGGACCGGCGACCCGAACGTCGCCACCCAGTTCGACCTGGACCGTCTCGGCGCCTGCGGCGAGCAGCGCAGCCGCGACCATGTCGGCGGTCATGCCCTTGCCGATCCCACCAGGGTCGAAACGGGTGCCGGAGGGCAGGCGAACCGCCGAGATCTCCGGATACAGCTCGATCGCTTCGCTCGGCACCGTACGTGCCCGCGGGAGCGCCCCATCGACGTATCGGACGGACTCCCAGGTCCGGTCGTAGCCGAGGTCGACGAGATGATCGAGCAGCAGCGGGTTGAAGGCGCCGGAGGTCGCCCGCCGGGCGTGCTCGGCGAGCGAGATCAGCTCGTACGTCACCGGCGACACGATCGTGAGGGAACCGGCGTGTTCGTTCAGTTCGCAGACCTCGCTCGAGGGATCGAACCGGGTCCACGTGCGCTCGAGTTCCAACACGAGGTCCTGACCGTGTCGGGCGAGCTCGTTCGTGGGGGCGACGATGCGGCACGGGCTGCCCATCGCCCGGAACACCACCATCGACCACGGCCGCACGGCGCTCATCCGGACCCCGACGTGACGGGCGGCGGCGGCGCCGGAGCCGGAGCCGGAGCAGGAGCCGGCGCAGGAGCAGGAGCAGGCGCCGGAGCCGGAGCCGGAGCAGGAGCCGGAGCCGGAGCCGGAGCAGGAGCCGGAGCCGGAGCCGGAGCAGGAGCCGGAGCAGGAGCGGGCGTCGGAGCAGGCGCCGGAGCCGGAGCCGGAGCCGGAGCCGGAGCAGGAGCCGGAGCCGGAGCAGGAGCCGGAGCCGGAGCAGGAGCGGGCGCGGCTGCAGGAGCCGGAGCGGGCGCCGGAGCAGCGGCTGGCGTCGCCGCCGGAGCAGGAGCCGGGGTTCCTCCGGCTGCCGGACGGGTCGTCGGCGCCGCCTGAGCGCTCGGCACAGCGGCCGCCCCGGCATCGGCAGGAGCGAGCGGTGTGGTCGCCTCGGTGTCCACGGCGATCGAGTCGAGAGGAACGATCGACGTCGCCGGATCGGGCACGGTCGTCGTGTCCATCAGTTCGATCGTGGCGTCGACCTGCGCGTCGGGGATGGACGTCGTCGATGCCGGGTCGGGCTCGTCGGGGGGCGGCGAAACATCGGCGTCCGGCGCAGCCGACAGTGAGCCCATCGCAGGAACCAGCCCGGCAAACCCGGCGGCTGCGGCGATCGTGACACCCCAACGAGCACGGCGCGCAGGGTGCGGCTTGCGTGGAATCCGATCGCGGATGCGCTTGGTGGCGGCAGCCTCGATCTCGACACCGGAGACGGTGACCGGTTCGGTCATCTGCATCGCCGCTGCGTCGATCCGAGGCGGCCCCCAGGCGGCCGCGGCGGGAGGCGGAGCCGCCTCGGGCGTCGGTGCGTCGACCGGCGGGGTGACCGTCGGCATGCCGCGACTCGCCCGCAGACGGGCGAGTCGCTCTTCGGTGGTCAGTTCCGGCATGTCTCCTCAGTTCTCGACCTTGATGCGTCCGCCCTCGACGGTCGCGTGGAATTCTTCGTCGCGTCGGGTGGCCGTATTGAAGAATTTGATCTCGACGGTGCGCGGCCCGTTCTTCTCGACCTGCGACACCCAGTTCGCTTGTCGATTGACCGAGGCCACATAGATCGACGAGCCGTCGAACTGCAGGACGACCGTTGCTGCCGAACCCGCCGAGAACGACGGGTACGTCAGCGCCGCCGCCACCGGGGCAGCCGTGGTGGCCACCGGGGCAGCCGTGGTCGGCGTCGGGGCAGCCGTGGTCGGCGTCGGGGCAGCCGTGGTCGCGGGCTGCGTGGTGACGGGTGGCTGCGCAGCCGTCGGGGCCGCAGTCGTCCGAGGTGCCGTGACGGGTGCGGGCGTGCGCGCCGGTGCGGGTGCGGGTGCGGGCGCGGGGGCGGGCGCGGGCGGTGCGACCGGCGTCGCTGCAGGCGTCGCACTGATGGGTGCCGCGACCGGGGCGGGAGACGGAGCCGTCGGCGCGGCGCCAGGAGCGGCTACCACCACGCTCGCCGGTTCGAGCAACACTGCGGCACCGGCGTCTGTCGCTGTGTCAGCGACCGCCGGGTCGTCGACCACCTCGACCGCCTCGGTGGACGCAACGGTGTCGATCGGCGCCTCGGTGACCATCGGCGTCTCCGATGCCAGGGTGTCCACCGGCGCCACCTCGATCACCGTCTCGGACGCCTGGACCACGATGTCAGGCGTGGAGCCGATGACCATCGTCGTGAGCGTCAGGCCGCCGGCGACGCACGCCGTCACGAGGACAGCCGGTTGCCAGTGTGCGACCACGCGCGACCAGGTGCTCTGGACGTCGATGTTCGTTTCCATGGTCGCCACACGACACAGCGTGAGCACCGGGTTGGGGCCATCAGCGAATCTTTACAATTCGGTGACGGATCGATCATCTCCAGTGTGGTTATCTCACGCTTTGCGCATCTAGTCGCGCTCTCAGTGTTTTTCTCGGCGCGAACTTGCAGAATCAGCGACGGACACCGCTGCTGCAACGCCCACGGCCTGGGGTCACGGTTTGGTGACGATGGGCTGCGGGGTCGCATTGACCCAGGCGGACGAGCCGACTACCGCCTCGAGACCGAGGTTGGCCGTCATCCGGCCGAGCTCGTCGAAGGCGGTCGAGTTCATCTCGTCGTGGATCGCCTTCGGTTCGAGGGGGACCTCGAGCTGCGGGTTCGAGCCCTTGAGGTTGTCGAACCGGAACTGGTCTCCTCCTTGCTGGTTGATTCGGGCGAACCCGTCGCACTTGTTGGTGCCGGTCGGATCGGTGCAGTCACCGGTGTTGGCGAAGTTCGTGCCGTAGGCGGAGTTGTAGGCGGCCTGACCGACGATGATCGGGTGCTGGCCGTCCTCGAAGACGCCACTGCCGTCGGCGTGGTGCTTGAAGGTGTTGCGCAGTGCCGTCAGGTTGAACGGGGCCGCTGCCGGATTCTCGGTGATCTTGACCTGCATCACGGTGCGCGTGTTGGGGCCGTAGCCGGGCAGGTCTCTCGTTCCTCCGAGTCAGCGTCCGCACGAAGCGAACGTCCAATTCGAAAGATTCAAGGTCAGCCATCTGCGTGGGGAATCCCGGCTCAACAGTTGATCAACGCGAACTCACCATCCCCGTGGCGACGACCATCACACGTGGCAAGATGGGCAAGAAGTCGACGCTGCGTGGTCGAGTCGCCTCAGGGATCGAACCGATAGCCGGCGCCGCGAACAGTAACCAGATGTTCGGGCTGCGCCGGATCGATCTCGATGTGGCGTCTGATGCGATGCACATGCTCAGTCACCGTCGACGGATCCTGCCAGCCCGGCTCGGTCTGCCACACGTGACGCAGGAGTTGGTCGCGCGTGAACACCTGTCGCGGCGACGATGCCAGGAACAGCAGCAGGTCGAACTCCTTGTTGGTCAGCGGGAGCACCTCGCCCCCGCGTCGCGCCTCCATCGCATGGCCGTCGAGAACGAGATCATCGAAGAAGAGCCGGTGCTCCGGACGGGGAACCTCAACCGGTTGAGCAGCCCTCCTGAGTTGAGCATGGACCCTTGCCACGAGTTCGCGGGGCAGGAACGGCTTGACCACATAGTCGTCGGCGCCGATCTCCAGTCCGAGCACCCGGTCTGCCTCGTCGGCGGCACCGCTGACGACGATGATCGGCAACGAGTAACGCTCGCGCAACGCTCGGACGACCGTGAAGCCGTCGATGCCCGGCAGACCGACGTCGAGGATGACCAGGTCGAAGGAGTCGTCGATGATCTGCAGCGCCTCCTCGCCGGAGGTGGCCTCGGCCACCAGCAGGTTGCTCGCCTCGAGGCGCGGTGTCAGGAACGCGCGCACGTCGTCGTCGTCGTCGACGAGCAGCACCGACGCCGGGCCCGAGGTGCTGGAGAGGGACATCGCCATGCTCTCGTATCGGCAAACTTGACGCTTTCATGAGCCCAGATCCATTGCGAAGACGGGCGGCTCGCCGTAGGTTTCTGTCACATTCATTGACGAACCTAGGCGGCGGTTTCAGAATGACGTTGACAACGCGGTCGGACGACCCATCCAGCGGGTCGTCTCCATGGGACCCGGTGGGCGCGTCCCGACGCGCCGGCGAGTGGCTGGCATCCGAACACAGATCGACCCTCCCCCTCGATCTCGGGCTGTTCGGCGCCCTGGTGGCGGCGGTCGCGAGCAGAGAGGTCGTCATGTGGTTCCACGTGATCTTCGTCCTCCTGGTGCTGGCGGCGCTGGTGCTGCCGTTCCGCCAATTCGTCATCCGGCTCGTCGCATGGACGGCAATCACCGTTGCGCTCGTCACCTGGGCGGTCGCGTCGCTCGACACACCGTCGGATGAGCTCACCGAGCTTCCGCTGCTCACTCTCGTTCTGGTGTTGGTGTACCTGGTGGCCCAGGCTCGAGCACGCGCCGTCGGAGCGGCCCGACGGGCGTACGCGGAAGTGGAACGGCGCACCCAGGTGGAGAGCGAACTGCTCCACCGCCAACTCGAGGACGCACAGCGACGCGCGCTGATCGGACGCGCGAGCGCAGGTTTGGCGCACGACCTGCGCAACGTGTTCGTCGTCATCATTGGCTGTGTGGATGACGTGCACGAGCACGCCACTGCAGCGCGGGTCGGGCCCGCTCGCCTGGACGAGACCACCGTCTCCTGCATCGATGATCTGGGCGCAGCCGCCCAACGCGGGCTGGCCATCATCGATGACCTGCTCTGGCTCGGCCAACGCAACGAGTACGAGACCCGCGTCACCGACATCGGCGAGTCGATCCGCCAGATCGAGCCGTTCCTTCGCCGAATGATCCGTCCAGGGATCATGCTGCAGGTCGACGCATCCGAACATGCGTCACTCGCCCACATCGACCATGTCGGGCTCAGCCAGGTGTTGATGAACCTCGTCTCCAACGCCGCTGACGCAATCGATGGGGTCGGTCGTATCACGGTGTCGACCCGCCGGTCGGTATCGGGGTCGGCGGGCGGTGATCCCGGCCGGACGGTGTCGATCATCGTCGCCGACGACGGCGTCGGCTTCACCGAGCAGGCGATCGCGCACGCCTTCGAGCCCGACTTCACGACCAAGAGCGGCTCCCACGGCGGGTACGGCCTTGCGACCGTCCGGCGGATCGTCAACCGGTGCGGCGGATCGATCCAGATCGATTCGTCGCCCGACTCCGGCACGACCATCGTGCTCCGGTTCGAGACCGTCGGCGCCGACACGAACGAAGAGGTCATGGCCGCCGAGACGATGACAGCGACCGACTTCGCCACCAACGTGCTGTCCGAGTCCAACCGCTGACACGGCCGCGGACGCCGACGGCGGACCCGTGGCGCCGGGTGGCGAGGCGTACGGTCAGATCGCCGCGAGGCGGAGGAGGTCGGGCGCCACGGTCGTGTAGATGAGGTTGGCGCCGGGCTCGTACACGTGGACGCCGTCCCAGCGGTAGCCGAGGTCGGTGGCGATCGCCTCGTCGGCGCACCACTCGTCGGGACCCTCGAGGAACTCGACGCGCGGTGATCCGTACGCCGCTGCCGTCTGACGCAGCAGGTCGTTGACGTGGGCGACGCGCTCGTCGTCACCGCGTTCGGGGAGCGCTCGGACGCCGGCGCCCTCGACGTCCTGCGGTCGCATACAGGCCACCTCGAGCAGCGCGACGTTGGCGCCTTCGGCGAGCATCGCGTCGATCCCTGACGAGAGGTTGCGCACGAAGAATGCGTCGCCCTCGGGGGTCGCGAACCCATACACCGTGCCGTCGTCGGCGATGTCGAACACGTCCCAGGCGCCCACGACGACCAGTGCGACATCGTTGCCGGCCGCCGCGTCGGCCCATTCCTGCTGCCACCCCTGGCAGATCGAGAAGTTGTTGCCGAAACTCACCGAACTCCGGACCGAACCGGAGTCGTAGACGCTGCACCCGTCGACGCTGCCGTTGACCACATTCGGGAAGACACCGTCGATTCCGTCGGGCAGGTTGATCGCCAGCGCATTCGCCTGTGAATCACCGACGATCGCCAGGCGGGCCGACGTGGCCGGCACGACCGGGGTGGTGAGTGCGGTAACGGGACTCGACTCGACCGGCCGTTCGGCGTCGACGGCCGATTCCTCGGCGGACCCGACCGAACCATTGCCGACGGCGGCTTCGACGTCGAACACGGCGTCGTCGCCGCCCTCGAACCGGTTGAACTGCTCGACGTTCGCGTAGAAGAGCAGGAGCACGCCGACCAGGGCGGCCCCACCGGCGACGGGCCAGTAGGTGATCGGGGCCCGTTCGCCCCACCAGCGCCCGATCGCCCCACGCCGCACCGGTGTCTCCAGAAAGCGATACGACGCCTCGGCGATCACGACCGTGAGCACCATGGCCCACAGGAACTTCCCGACCGAGCCCGTCGTCGCTCCGACGATCACGAAAATGGGCCAGCTCCAGAGATACAGCCCGTAGCTGCGCTTGCCCATCTCGACCAACGGTGTCCACCCCATGATTCGCCGGAACCCGAGTGCGGCGGGGTGCACGGCAACCATGACCGCAACGAGTGACAAGATCGACACCAGCGGCAACAGCCACTGGTAGACGTACCCCTCCGTCAACACGGCGACCGATGCGGCGCAGCCGAGCATCGCCACCGCGGCCGCACCGAGCGGATCGAGGATGCGGCCCGCCGGTGCGTCGGGCGCATGCGTCCACCGCCAGGGCCGCCAGATGAATGCCGTGCCGGCCCCGAGCAACAGGCCACCCACGCGCGTGATCGTCGACAGGTACAGGAAGTTCGTCCGGTCGACGCCCTCGAAGGCGGCAGGGGGGCCGCCCAGTGGCGTCGGCGTGCGCGCATGCATCCAGAACATGTAGGCGAACACCACGAACGCTCCGCCGATCACCGCTGCGCCGAGGAGGTGACGCGGGAGGCGGATGCGGAGCAGGGCCACGAACACCAGCGGCCAGATCAGGTACCACTGTTCCTCGACGGCGAGGCTCCAGAGATGGCGCAGCAGCGGTGGTTCTCCTGCGAAGTACGGGACATTGCCGAGGATCTGGCCCCAGTTGTTGACGTAGAAGACCGACCACGGGATGTCGCGGCGGAGCTGCGACTGCTGCTCGGCGGAACCTGCGAGGGCGGCCCACACGGCCACGGCGAGCAACACCGCGTAGAGCGCCGGGAACAGCCGGCGGGCACGTCGGAGCCAGAACTGACGGAACGAAACGTCACCGTTGCGGTCGGTCTCGTCGAGCAGCAACGACGTGATCAGGAATCCGGACACGACGAAGAACACCTCGACTCCGAAGAACCCGCCGTGCATCCACGAGAACCCGGCGTGGTAGAGCAGGACGACGCCGACCGACAACGCCCGCAACCCGTCGAGCGAGGGCTGGTACCCCATCGGTGTCAGGGTTGGCTCCACCGCCGGCTGCTGGGCGGCGCCGACCGGCCGGTCGATGGTGGCCGTCACCGTCGCAGCGACGTCCCTTCGCGAGTGGTCTCGACCGTCCAGCCGTCGGCCTGGAGTTGCGCCCGGAGCGCGTCGGCGGTCGAGAAGTCCTTCGCCGCCCGCGCCGCATCGAGCGCCCTGGCTCGCTCGAGCGCCTCGGGGTCGACGTCGGTGGCCGAGCCGAGTCGCAGTCCCACCGCGCCGGCGATCTCGCGTGCCGCAGCGACCAGGTTCGCAGCTGATGCGTCGACGGCGTCGAGTGCTGCATTGGCGCGACGAACGGTGTCGAACAGCAGCGCTGTTGCCCTCGGTGTGTCGAGGTCGTCATCCATGGCGGAGCGGAACTCGTCGATCACTGCGGCGTCGGGATCGGCGTCGGGGACGCCCGCAGCCCGCGCAGCAAATGCGTCGAGGCCGGCGAGCGACTTGACTGCGGCGTCGATGTTCTCCTGGGTGATCTTGACCGGGCTGCGGTAGTGCGACTGGAGCAGCACCATCCGATAGGCGCGCGGGTCGTAGATGTCGATGAGGTCGAGCAGATTCGACACGTTGCCGAGGCTCTTCGACATCTTCTCGCCCTCGGCGTCGACGACGAAGCCGTTGTGCATCCAGTGGTTCGCGAACGTCTTGCCGAGCGCCACCGCCTGAGCGCGCTCGTTCTCGTGGTGCGGGAACCGCAGGTCCTGGCCGCCGCAGTGCAGGTCGAACCCTTCGCCAAGCAGGTCGAGGCTCATCACGACGCATTCCGAGTGCCAGCCGGGTCGACCGACACCCCACGGCGACGGCCACGCCGGCTCGCCGGGCTTGGAGAACTTCCACAGGACGAAGTCGGCGGGATGCCGCTTCTGGTCGGCGCCGAACACCTCGCGTTCGCCGCCGCCGGAGCGCATGTCGTCGACCGACTGGTGGGCGAGCAGGCCGTAGTCGTCGACCGACTCGACCGCCATGTAGACGCCGTCGTCGGTGACGTAGGCATGATCGGAGTCGACGAGCTCGCCGATCATCGCCACCATCTGGTCGACGTACTCGGTGGCTCGGGGCACGTCGGTGGGACGCTCGACGTCGATGCCCTCCATCGCCTCGAACCAGATCCGCTCGCACTTGGTGGTGATGTCCTGCCACGGGCGGTCCTCGCGACGGGCGCGCTCGATGATCTTGTCCTCGATGTCGGTGATGTTCGACACGAGGCGGACCTCCAGCCCGCTCCACTCGAGGTAGCGGCGCAAGATGTCGTAGACGAGCGTGGCGCGACCGTGACCGAGGTGGGGCGGGCCGTACACGGTGGGTCCGCACAGGTAGATGCTGACCTTGCCTGGCTCGCGCAGAGCCAGCTCGCGCACGGATCGCGTGGCGGTGTCGTAGAGGTGCAGCACGATGTCGGAGTCTACGAGGACCCCCTCCAGCCGCCCCGCCACCTTTCCGCAACGCCCCCAGGCCGCCTCCCCAGCGCAGGACTCCTCTCCGTTTGTGCTGCATTCTGGGTGGGGCGGTCCACCCGAATCCGCACACAAACGAAAGAGCGCAGGACTCCTCTCCGTTTGTGCTGCATTCTGGGTGGGGCGGTGCACCCGAATCCGCACACAAACGGCCGGGGAGGCGGTGGTGGCGAGTCGGTAGCCTCGCTCGTCTATGGCGAACATCCCCGACAAGCCGACGCTCGACGGCATCGAGGACCACTGGGCCGCCCGGTGGGACTCCGATGGCACGTACCGCTTCGATGCGTCGGTACCGCGCGAGGGCGTGTTCTCCATCGACACCCCACCGCCGACGGTGAGCGGCTCGCTGCACATGGGCCACGTGTTCAGCTACACGCACACCGACATCATCGCCAGGTACCAGCGCATGCGCGGCAGAGCGGTCTTCTACCCGATGGGCTGGGACGACAACGGCCTGCCCACCGAACGCCGCGTGCAGAACTACTACGGCGTGCGCTGCGACCCGACCCAGCACTACACCGAGGGCTTCGAGCCACCGTTCCGAGGCGACCCACCGAAGAACCACCACGCGATCCCGATCTCACGGCCGAACTTCCTCGAGCTGTGCGACGAACTCGTCGAGATGGACGAGCAGGTCTTCGAGGCCCTCTTGAAGCGGCTCGGGCTGTCGGTCGACTGGAACCACCGCTATGCGACCATCGACGAGCGGTCGCGCCGAGCCAGTCAGCGGGCCTTCCTCCGCAACGTCGCTCGCGGCGAGGCCTACAGCCAGGAGGCGCCGACATTGTGGGACATCGACTTCCGCACCGCCGTCGCGCAAGCCGAGATGGAGGATCGCGAGCGTCCGGGCGCCTACCACAAGATCCCGTTCGCGCGCACCGACGGCGAGGGCGCGATCGAGATCGACACGACGCGTCCCGAACTCCTCGCGGCGTGCGTCGCCCTGGTCGCGCACCCCGACGACGAGCGGTACCGACCGCACTTCGACACGACCGTCACCGTGCCGCTCTACGGCCAGCAGGTCGAGATCCGTGCGCACGAGCTCGCCCAGCCCGACAAGGGCACCGGCATCGCAATGATCTGCACATTCGGCGACACCACCGACGTCACGTGGTGGCGAGAGCTCGACCTGCCGATGCGAGCCATCATCGGCCGTGATGGTCGGCTGCACGCGGACGCACCGAACGGGGTCGATCCCGACGCCTACGCCGTCCATCGCGGGCCTCACGTCGAAGCAGGCCCAGAAGGTGGTCGTCGAGCAACTCGTCGACGCTGGCCTGCTGATCGGCGAACCGCGCCCCATCGAGCATCCTGTCAAGTTCTACGAGCGCGGTGATCGCCCGCTCGAGATCGTCACGTCGCGCCAGTGGTACATCCGCAACGGCGGCCGCGACCCCGCACTGCGCGCCGCGCTGGTCGAGCGTGGCCGTGAGGTCACCTGGCACCCACCGCACATGCAGCACCGCTACGACAACTGGGTCGAGGGTCTGAACGGCGACTGGCTGGTCAGCCGCCAGCGCTTCTTCGGCGTGCCGATTCCGATCTGGTATCCGCTCGACGAGCAGGGCGAGCCGCGGTACGACGAACCGCTGTTGCCGGACGAGTCGCAACTGCCGATCGATCCCTCGACCGACGTCCCCGACGGCTACACCGGGGACCAGCGCAATCAACCCGGCGGGTTCATGGGCGATCCGGACATCTTCGACACGTGGGCGACGTCATCGCTCACCCCGCAGATCGCCGGCGGCTGGGAGGAGGACGACGACCTCTTCGAGCGGGTGTTCCCGATGGACATGCGACCGCAGGGCCACGACATCATTCGCACCTGGCTGTTCGCCACGATGACGCGCAGCCACCACGAATTCGGATGCGCACCCTGGAAGCACGCCGCCCTGTCGGGCTGGATCCTCGACCCCGACCGCAAGAAGATGTCGAAGTCGAAGGGCAACGTCGTCACGCCGATGGACCTCTTCGAGACCTACGGCACCGACGCGGTGCGGTACTGGTCGGGTTCGGGCCGTCCGGGCGTCGACACCGCCTTCAGCGAAGACCAGATGAAGGTGGGTCGAAAGCTGGCCAACAAGCTGCTCAATGTCACGAAGTTCGTGCTGCAGTTCGGGGCGCCGTCCGCAGACCGTTCGCTCGACGACGGCGTGACCGAACCGGTCGACCGGTCGATGCTGGCGAAGCTCGACGCCGTGATCGCCGAAGCGACCATGGCCTTCGATGCGTTCGACTACGCCCGCGCCCTGGAACGCACCGAGGCGTTCTTCTGGTGGTTCTGCGACAACTACGTCGAGCTGGTCAAGGGCCGCACCTACGACGAGTCGCGTCCCGATGCCGCAGATTCGGCGAAGCGCGCGCTGCGAGAAGCGCTCGGCACCGTTCAGCGACTGTTCGCACCGTTCCTCCCGTTCGCCGCTGAGGAGGCATGGAGCTGGTGGAACGACTCGAGCGTCCACCTCGCCGACTGGCCCACGCCGGCCGGCGACGAGACGACTCCGTTCGGCAACCCCACCCTCGCTGACGTCACGATCGACGTGCTGACGCAGGTGCGGCGCGCGAAGACCGAGGCGAAGCGCAGCCAGCGTGCGGCGGTCGACAAGGTGGTCATCACGGCGCCGGCGGAGCTGCACGCCGCCATCGAGGCGGGACGCAGCGACCTCGTCGACGCGGGTTCGATCCGCGATTTGCAGGTCGTCGACGGCGACACCGTGACCGCGGCTGTCACGCTCGCCGACGACGACTGAGCAGGTGCGATCCCCAGCAAGGCGACCGCGAGCCGGGCGGCACGGCCGGTAACGTCTCGCCGACATGTCCGACGCGACCGAGCCCGAGGCCCCAGAGCCGGCGCAGTCGCCACCACCGCCGCCCACACGACCACGCGTCACGGATCTGCCGACCTCCGCGAAGAAGATGCCGCGGACGTGGCCTCAGCGCCTCACCATCGCCGCGGTCTTCGCGATGGCCATCGGATCATTCGGCGCGGCCGGCGCCCTGTTCGCCGGCCAGCGCGTCATCGAGGACCGCAACATCGCACCCGCCATCATCGATCCGTCGCAGGCGAGCCTGCCCGCGCCGGCCCCCGCCGACGACGGCGCTGTGAGCGACGAAGCCGGCGAGCCGGAGGCTCCGCCGGAGACGTTCCCGCCCGCCGAGCCCGACGCCAAGAACTTCCTGATCACCGGCGCAGACAACAACTCCTGCATCGACCCCGACTCGCCGTACGCGCCGGCATTCGGCGACCGCAGCAACCTCGGCGAGCGCAGCGACACGGTCATGATGTGGCGGGTCAACCCCAGCACCTCGCAAGTCGCCGTGCTCTCGTTCCCCCGCGACCTGTTCGTCGACATCGCCGGCACCTCACGCAAGGGGCGCATCAACGAGGCGTACCAGCGCGACAACCCGCAGAAGCTGATCGACACGATCTACCAGAACTTCGGGATCAACACCGACCACTTCGTGCAGGTCGACTTCTGTGCGTTCCGCACCCTGGTCAACGCAGTCGGAGGCGTCGCCGTGCCGTTCACCACACCGGTGCGCGATCCGAACACCGGGCTCAACGTGCCAGCGGCAGGGTGTTTCACGTTCGACGGCGACCACGCACTCGCCTACGTGCGGTCGCGCAAGCTGCAGTACCTCGACGAGAGCGGCGAGTGGCGACAGGATCCGACGTCAGACCTGGGACGCATCTCGCGCCAGCAGGACTTCCTTCGTCGAACAGTGTCGCGACTGCTCTCCAAGGGTGCGTACAACCCCGACGTCGCCGGCGGCCTGATCGAGACCCTCTCGGAGTACATCGTGGCCGACCCGGGACTGACCCCGCGAAGGATGCTCGAGTTCGCCGGCGTACTCAGCGGCGTTGATCCGACCGAGATCACCACGTACCAGATCGATGCCGACCCCCGGACCATTCAGGGCAACGCCGTCCTGGTGCCGACGATCGAGGGCGACAACATGCAGGCCGTCCTCGCCGTCTTCCGTGGGGAAGCGACGCTCGGCGAGGCGCCGGTGCAGGTGTTGGGAACGACTCCCGACGTCTCGACCCCGTCCACGCAGGCCCCGACGAACGATTCCATCGTCGACGATGGCACGGGCTCGGGCGCGCCCACCTCGGCGCCGGCGACGACCCTGCCGAACGTGCAACCCGACCAGAACCAGTTCGGCGTCGTCCCCGACAAGAGCGTCTCCTGCTGACCGCTGCAGGGGCGAGACCCCCTGCAGCGGTGTCGGCGCTAGCTGTCGAGGACCCGGGCGAGGGCGGCTGCGGCATCCGACGGCCCCGCCACCGTCGTGAATCGTGCTCCGACCTGCTCGGCGAGTTGGCGGGCCTCGACCTCGTCCGACTCCGGTGCGACGATCACGAGTTCGTCGAGACGGCGGGCGGCGCCGGCAACGTCGCCGGGCGCCGTCGCCCGGCAGTCCGACAGCAGCACGGTGATCTTGCGGCCGGCCTTCGACCTCGAGAGCTGGTCGGCGGCGGCGGTCAGCGCCCCGGCGACGTCCGTCGTGCCGAAGCCGCGCAGGGCCAACACCGAGTCGATCACCCGCTCGTTCGTCTTCGTGCCGTCCTGGCTCTTCGCTGCCACGACGTCTTTGCCGAACGAGAGCACCGAGTAGTCGTCCGGGCTGCGCCAGGCGACCGCGGAGGCGGCCACGGCCGCCGTGGCCAGCGGCCGACCGGTCATCGAACCGCTTCGATCGACCAGAAGGCAGATCGCCGTGCCGGGCGTGGACCACGACCGCACGCGCAGGTCGTCGGGGTCGACTGCGGCACCCTCGGCCCGGGCGGTGATCAGTGCGTCGAGGCTGGCGTCGACATCGAGGTCGCCGGCGTCGGGTCGGTACCGCTGCGTACGCAACTGGCCGACGCCTCGTGGTGACGCCGGTCCCCGCTTGGCGAGGTCGAGGAACAGCCGACCGGCCAGTCGACGCGCGAGCTCGCGCAGTTTCGGATCGGTCGCTCCCGTGAGTTCGGCCAACAGTGCCAGCGTGTCGTCGGGGTCCTCATCGAGTGCACGCGAGAGGGCGTCCTCATCGAGTTCGCCCACCTCCGGTGAGATCTCGTCGAAGTGCGGTTGCTGCTCCAGCGACCGGCGCGATGTCGTCTTCCGGCGGGCCTTGGACACCTCGTCGTCCGCGGCGTCACCCTCCTTCGCCGGTGGCGGGCTGTTCAGCGAGCCGGCGTCGCCCCGATCGGGGCGTTCGCTTTTCCCTCGTTCGACCCGCTGTCGTCGCGTTTGCCGAACACCTCGGTCCAGAGCTCTCGCACGATGTCCTCGGTCGAGCGCGTCGCGCCCTCGCGAAGTCGCACCCGCCCCGACAACGCCACGAGCGCGGCGTCGAGCGACACGTCGCCGGCGGCCACCGACGACCCGCGCACCGCAGCCAACGACGACGCCACCGCACACATGTCGATCGCACCACGCACCGAGGATCCGACTCGGAGATCGGGATGCGATCGCGTGCGCCGGACGAGTTCTACGACCTTGGCGACCCAGTCGGGGTCGAGGTCACTGCCACCCGATTCGCGCAGCGTGATCTGTCGCTCGTCGGTGGCGGTCTGGTAGTCGACGGCGAGCCGGCAGACGCGGTCGTACACCGCTCCGGAGATACGAGCGGTGCCGATCGCATCGAACGGATTCATCGCCGCAACGAGGCGGAAACCGGGAGCGGCTGCGAGCCGGCCGAGGCGCGGCACGTGGAGTTCGCCCTCGCTCATCACGGTGATCAAGACGTTGAGGGTCTCCTCGGGCACACGGTTGATCTCCTCGATGTACAGCAGTGAACCGTCGCGTAGCGCCGATGCGAGCGGTCCGTCGACGAAGACATCGGCGTCGTAGCCCTCGGCCATGACCCTCGCCGGATCGAAGTGGCCGACGAGTCGGGCAGGGGTCAGTTCGGCGTTGCCCTCGACGAACTCGAAGCCGACACCGAGCTCGTGGGCAACGGTGCGCAACAGCGTCGACTTGCCGGTGCCCGGCGGCCCCTCGATGACGACGTGGCGGTCGGCGACGAGCGCGGCGACGATCAGTTCGATCTCGCGCCGGCGGCCGACGACCGTCGAACCGATCGACGTGACGAGTTCGGACGGGAGGGGTTGCACACCCCGGGCGGCGGACTCAGACATGTGACCTCATCGTCAGTCGAACCTAGCGACCGGCGTGCGTCGACGACGGATCAGCAGTCCAGGCCGGGTATCCACTCAGCCGTGGACGACGACCCCGCGGATGTTCGTGCCGTCGCGCATCGCCTGGTAGCCGTCGTTGATCTCGTCGAGCGAGTAGCGGCTGGTGATCAGCTCGTCGAGTTTGAGCTGGCCGTCTCGGTACATGTCGAGGAGCCGTGGGATGTCGGCGCGCGGGTTGAGCGAACCGAAGATCGTGCCCTTGATCTCCTTGTTCCACATCGCCAGCTCGAACAGGTTCACCGACGACTCGGTCTGGGTCATCGGGGCGACCCCAGTGACCACGATGGTGCCGCCCTTGCCGGCGAGCTGCGTGCCGAGCGCCATCAGGTCGCCGTACAGCACACCGGGGGTCATGATCACCTTGTCGGCCATCATCCCCCGGGTCATCTCCATCACCGCAGGCAACGCTTCCTCCATCGACGTGAACGCCTCGGTTGCACCGAATTCCATCGCCTTCTCGCGCTTGAACTCGATCGGGTCGACGGCGACCACCCGACGGGCGCCCGCCATCGCCGCGCCCTGTACGGCGTTGATCCCGATGCCACCGATGCCGACGACCACGACGGTGTCGCCGGGAGCGACCGCGGCGCGATTGGTGGCCGATCCCCAGCCGGTGGCGACGCCGCACGAGACGAGCGCGACCGCTTCGAGCGGCAGGTCGGTGTCGACCTTGATCACTTGATCGACCGAGACCGCGGAGAACTGCGAGAACGTGCCGAGCTTGGCGAACAGCGTCAGGTCGGCGCCGCCGTCGGCGAGACGGTGGCGGCTGGTGCCGTCGGTGATCATGCCCTTGAGGAAGGCGCCCGCGCCCGCATCGCAGAGGTTCTGACGACCGGTCGAGCAGTAGCGGCACGTGCCGCACGACGGCACGAACGATGCAGACACGTGGTCGCCGACGGCGACGCTGGTGACCCCTGGACCGACCTCGGCGACGACACCGGCGCCCTCGTGCCCGCCCACGACGGGCCAGAGATCGTCGATGCCCATCAACGGCCAGGCTTCGCGTGGAGGGACCATGTCACCGGTGACCATGTGCTCGTCGCTGTGGCAGAGGCCGGCGGCCTTCCATTCGACGATGACCTCATCGGCCTTCGGCGCGTCGACCTCGATCTCCTCGATCCGCCACTCCTGGTCGGTCCCGTGGAGCACTGCTGCCCGGCTCCTCATGATGTCCCCCTCAGTCGTAGATCAGGACGCCACGGATGTTCTTACCGTTGCGCATGTCCTCGAAGCCCTGATTGATCTCGTCGAGCGAGTAGGTGTTGGTGACGAGCGTGTCGAGGTCGAGCTGGCCCTGGGTGTAGAGCTCGAGGAGCGCCGGAATGTCCTTGCGGATGTTCGCCGACCCGAACAGCGATCCGATCAGCTGCTTCTCGAACAGGGTGAGGAACGCACCTGGGACCGCCATCGATGCCTCAGAGGTCGGGTGGATGTTCGTGACCACGATCTTGGCCCGCTTGCCGCCGAGGTGGAATGCCTCGCCGAGCGCGTCGCCGTCACCGACGCCCATGGTCATGATCACCTTGTCGAAGCCCCGTCCCCACGTGGAGTCGCCCAGCGCCTCCATGGCCTCGGCGACCGAGGCATAGGTGTGGGTGGCGCCGAGTTCCATCGCCGTCTCGCGCTTGAACTCGACGGGGTCGATCGCTGCGATGACACGAGCACCCGCCAGCTTGGCGCCTTGGATCGCGTTGGAACCGATGCCGCCGGCACCGACCACCGCCACGAAGTCGCCCGGGCCGACTTCAGCTGCGTACACCGCAGAGCCCCAGCCGGTGACGACACCGCAGCCGAGCAGGCACGCCCGGTCGAGCGGCAGTTCCTTGTCGATCTTGACGCAGCTCGATTCGTGGACCACGGTGTGCTGGGCGAACGTGCCGAGCAGGCACATCAGTCCCAGGTCCTCGCCGTCGGCGGTGTGGTGGCGAGCGGTGCCGTCGGAGATCTGGCGACCGGTCGGGAACGCCTCGCCGCCGACGTCGCACAGGTTCGAGTGGCCCGATGCACAACTCGGGCATCGCCCGCACGCCGGGATGAAACCGAACACGACGTGGTCGCCGGGCTCGAGTCCGGTGACGTTCGGACCGACCTCCATCACGATACCGGCACCCTCGTGTCCGCCGATCAGCGGCATCGGCGACGTCGCCCCGGCGAGGTCACCGGTGACGAGGTGCTCGTCGGAGTGGCACATGCCCGACGCCTTCAACTGCACCAGGACCTCTCCGGCTTTCGGCGGGTCCAGTTCGATGGTCTCGACACTCCATTCCTGGCCGATTTCCCTGAGTACTGCTGCCTTGGTCTGCATGACGCGAACAGTACGTCAGGTGTCATCTCGCGGCGGCATCGGACACACTGGGTCGATGACGGGACCAGGCACCGATCCGCAGAGCGTCGTCGACCAGGTCAGATCGTTGTCGGACGACGACCTGCACAACCTCGCCGAAGTGGTCCGTCAGATCCAGATCGAGCGGGCGATCGACAGCGGCGATCACGACGCGATCATCGCCGCCGGCTTCGAGTCGGGCTTCGGACGCGACGGCCTCGGCGTGCTGCCGTGGGTGGAGGGCAGCGTGGTCGTGTGCCCCGGCGGCATGGTCTCGAAGTCCAAGACGAACCATCGCTGCCGGTTCGTCAGCGTTGACGACGTCTGGGTCTGGGATTCCGGCTTGTTGTTACGCGAGGACAAGCGCTCGTCCCCCGGCACCGATGACGGGTTCCGCGCGGTCGCGCTCGTTCCGCTCGTCGACGGCACCGAACTCGACGTCGTCACGGGCAGGGCACGCAGCGGTCAGCACGCCGTCGACCACGTGGTGAGCTACGAGGTGCGCGGCGGCGAACTCGTCGAGGTCAGCCAACGCACCGTCACCCCCGCCAACATGCGCTGACCGCCTCCAGCCAGCTCGACCCGGCAGTCCGACCGAAACGTGCGCACGAGACCGGCACCGGCGGTCGCATGTGCGCACTTTTCGGAGTGGTGGTCGAGGTTCAGCGGGGCACGACTCGCACTTCGATGTACCGGTCGGCGGGAAGCCAGCGCTGGGCGGCTGCTCGGATCTCGGCGGCGTCGATGACCTCGACCCAGCGTGCCTGGCCGAGGAACTCGTCGAAGGAGGCGTTGCCGGCAGGATCGGTCAGCACCGACAGCACCTCGTCGTTGACCTGTTCGTTGCTGAACAGCTGAACCCGCTGCCGGATGTTCTCGGCGGCCGCCTGGAATTCGCGATCGCTCGGGCCGTCCGTGCGCAGAGCCTCGAGCTGGGCGGTGACGGCGTCGACGACCTCGTCGAGCAGCTCCGGCGCCGTGGTGTTCGATATGTAGGTCTCTGCGTTCGGCGAGGCACCATCGGTGAGCTGGACGAATGCGAACGGCGAGTACGAGTCGCCCAACTCCTCGCGTACGACGTCGGTCAGTCGAGCGGCGACCACCTCCTGCAGGATCGCCGCGGTGATGTCGTCGCGCCGATCGGGCGTGGCCGGCGCCGTGAACAACAACGCCACCGATGCCTGAGCACCCTCGCCGGCTGCGGTCTGCTCGACGACGATCCCCGACGGCGGTGCCGGTTCCACGAAGTCGACCGATTCGACCCGGTCCGTCGACGGCAGGGTGGCGAGGTAGCGCCGCGACAACTCGGTCGCCGCAGCGATGTCGAAGTCGCCGCTGAAGGCGAAGGAGAAGTCGGATGCGTCGCCGAATCGGTCGCGGTAGACGCGTTCGATGTCGTCGGCGGTCACCGAGTTCAGCGAATCGACCGTGGGGAGAAGGAACCGAGGGTCGTCGTACCTGGCGTCCAGCAGCGTCGCGAATTCGGCGTATCCGGGGTCGATCGATGGATCGGACGCAATCGTCAGTTCGTCGTCGAGGTACTGCTCGAGTGCGATCAGATCGACCCGAGGCTGCGTCATCGAGAGATGGATCAACTGGAACAGGGACTCCAGGTCGCTCGCTGCCGCTCGTCCACGGAACCCCTCGGTGAAGGCGTCGATCGACGCCTGGATGTCGACGTCCTTGTCGGAGAGGTAGTCGGCCAACTCCACGGGCCCGTAGGTGGCGATGCCGCTCTGGCCGACCACGGCGCCGGCTGCGTCGGCAGCGGGAACGTCGCCGTCGTCGAGCACCGCCAGCCCGCCGGGGCTGCGGGCCTCGAAGGCGACCTGTCCCTCGACGATGAGGCTGGTGTTGAGCGACACGCTCACCCCGTTGTCGAATTCGAGCAGAACGGGATCGACGAAGCCGGCCATCCCGTTCGCGCTGAGCCGGTCGCGGGAGATCTCCTCGATCGGCTCGGGGGCGACCATCAGGTCGCCGTCGATGCCGTCGTCGTCGGGACGCGGCGAGAGCTCGCGCTCCAGCATCGACGCCGCCTGGGCCGCGAACGTCGCTTCGCCGGGGACGTCGTCGATCTCACCGGCCGGCACGACGACCAGGACGTGCGGTGCTGCCGCGGCGAGGCGTTGCACGAACCGGTAGGCGATCGTCTCGGGCGTCGCCCGATCGAGCACGGCCTCGGTGAAGTCGAACTGGGCGTCCGCCGTCGGGATCGGTTCGTCGACCAGTGCGTGGCGCACGTACTCGTCTGCGAAATCGGCGTCCTGGCGCGACTCCCGGCCGTCGTACGTCGACTGCGCCGAGGTGCGGTACGACGCGATCACGCGGTCGACCTCGGCCTGGCTGAATCCGAATCGGCGCACCCGTTCGTACTCGTCGAAGACCGCCTGCGCCGACGCCTCGAGTGCGTCGCCGTCGGCCGACACGATGATCTCGGGTGCGTCCAGGCTTCGGACCAACCCACTGGAATCCACTCGGGCGTCGTCGAACGGCGCCTCGCCGCGTACGGCGTCGTTGCCGAGACGGGTGGCGATCATGGCGAAGGCCATCGAATCGAGGATCGAGTTCTGGAACTCGGTCTCGGCCGGCTCGTCCTGCACGGCCGCGACGGGCAAGGTCACCTGAGCGAAGCCTTCCGCCACGTCGGGATCGGCGAGGATCACCACCTGCGGCTCGGCGGCTGGTTCGACGGTCGGTTCCGGTCGGGACGGCGACGCTCCCCTGGCGCGCAGCGGACCGAATCGCTCGACGATGCCGTCCGAAATCGTGGTCGTGTCGATGTCGCCGACGACGACGACCGCCGCGTTGTCGGGTCGGTACCAGTCGTCGTAGAACGCCCGCAATGCGGCGGCGTCGGTCGCCATGATCGCTTCGTCGGTGCCGATCGGATCCTTGCCCTCGTATGGCGAGTCTGCGAGGAACAGTTCCTCGAGTGCATCGAAGATCCGTCCGTTCGAACTCGCCTCCGACCCGCGCCATTCGTCGAGCACCACGCCCCGCTCCGCTTCGACCTGTGCCTGATCGATCGTGGCGGCCGACAGCCACTGCTCGAGCACGTCGAGACCGGTGTCGACGACCGCAGGGTCGGCCGTCGGCATCGTCAGCTGATAGACGGTTTCGTCGTAATCGGTGTAGGCGTTGATGTCGGCACCGAAGCCGGCGCCGAAGCTGCGCAGCACGGCGATCAGTTCGTTCTCGGGGAACTCCTCGGTGCCGTTGAACAGCATGTGTTCGAGGAAGTGGGCGCCGCCGTCCTGCGTGTCGTCCTCGAGGACCGATCCGGCATCGACGGCCAGGCGCATCTCGACGCGGCCGCCGGGATTGTCGTTGTCGCGAATGAAGTAGCGCAGCCCGTTGTCGAGTTCACCGATCACGATGGCAGGGTCGGGTTCGCTCAGCGACGGCAACCCGGTCGGATCGGGCGCGGTGACGGGCGTGGAGCCGTCGACCGGCAGCGCCGGTGCCGTGCTGGGAGCTGCGCCCTCAGCGGACGAGACGCTCCTGACCTCGACGTCCGTCGTCGGGGTGCAGGCTGCCAGCAGCCCGGCCAGGAGGACCGCCGTGGCGGCCCACGGACGTCGAGGCCGGCGAGCGGAGTTCACGGCGAGAGACTACGGCCGGCAACCGCCTCGGCGATGCCGCGTCGCACCCGTTGCGTCCAGTCGACGTCCTCGGTCGACAGGCCGTCCGACTGCACGGCGGCCCGCTCGCGCGCCAGCGTTTCGGCCAGTGCACCGATCTCGTCGGTGAGGAATTCGTCGATCACGTTGCGCAGCTCACGCGCCAGCGCCGGGCTGGCACCGTCGGTGCTGACCGCCACGGTCACGCGTCCACGGCGGGCGATGGCCGGAAGGATGAACTCACAGTCGACGGGCTGGTCGGCCGCATTGGTCCAGATGCCCCGATCACGCGCTTGCGTCGAGATGGCGGCATCCACAGCCTCGTCGCCGGTCGCCGTGACGACCAAGCGGACGGCGTCCAGATCGGAGGGCTCGAACGGTTTCGCTCGCAGGTCGTCGATGATCGAAGCATCGACGTGCTCGCTCATCTCGGCCGCCACGAGCCGTATCCGGGCGCCGGCGGCGGCGAGTCCCTCGGCCTTGCGGGCGCCGATCCGGCCCCCGCCGACGACGAGGACCGGCACGTCGTGCAGGTCGAGAAACACCGGATAGGCGAACGTCGACGCCGGTCGTGTGGGCATGAACAGGAGTGTAGAAACGTAATTCCCTACAAAGTTGATCTGGTTGGTCGGAATTGATTGAATACTTCCCGTGACCGACCTCACCGACCGTCCGGAAGAGACCGACGATCCCGTCGTCGACGCCCACCGAGTCCTGCGTTGGGCGCACCGTCGATTCGGTGGCGGGCTCTGTGTGACCGCGAGTTTCGGCGACGCCGTGCTCGCTCATGTCGCCAGTGAGGCCATCCCCGGCGTGGAGATCACCCTGCTCGACACGGGATATCTCTTCGCGGAGACCGAGTGGTTCGCCAGCGACCTGCGCTCGCGCTTCGATCTCGACATCCGCGTCATGAGGCCCGAGCCCGGCCTGCCCGTCAACGTGTGGCAGACCGACACCGACGCCTGCTGCGCGGCACGCAAGGTCGAGCCACTCAGCCGGGCGCTCGCCGGACGGACCGCATGGGTCAGCGGCCTGCGCCGCAGCGACTCCGACGCCCGCCGCACTGCGCCGTTCGTCCACGAGGACCTGCTGCGCGGCGTGGTCAAGGTCAACCCGCTCGCCGGCTGGACCGATGCACACGTGGTGACCTACGTCGCGGCGTACGGCATCCCCGATCATCCGCTCGCCGAACGCGGCTACCCGTCGATCGGCTGCTGGCCGTGCACACGACCGGTCGCTGCGGGCGACGACCAACGCGCCGGCCGATGGGCCGACAGCGCCAAGACCGAATGCGGGTTGCACCCGTGAGCGCCGACGCCGAAGCGATCAAGCTCGCCAGCAACTACCTCGGTGGCACGATCGGCGAGGAGCTGACCAACGACAGCGAGGAGTTCGACCACGACGCCGAGCTGCTGTTGAAGTTCCACGGCATCTACCAGCAGGACGACCGCGACGTCCGCCGCGCGCGAACCCAGCTCAAGCTGCCACTCGACTATTCGTGCATGGTGCGTGCCTCGGTGCCCGGCGGCGTGATCACCAACGATCAGTGGTTGGCACTCGATCGGGTGGCGACCCTCGCCGACAACAAGCTGAGGCTGACCACCCGCCAGGGCGTCCAGTACCACGTCGTACACAAGAGCGAGCTTCGTGAACTCGTCGGCCGGATCAATGCGTCGCTGCTCACCACGCTGGGGGCGTGCGGTGACGTGGTGCGCAACGTGATGGCGTGCCCGCTCCCCCATCCCGAGCGCTCTGCGGTCCTCGATCCGCTCCTCGCCGAGATCGTCGCCCGGTTCCGCCCACAGACGGAGAGCTACTGGGAGCTGTGGGTCGACGGCGAGCGCGCGGTGTCGGCCGAACGTCCGGCGGCCGCATCGCCGATCGACGACGTCGAACCGATCTATGGCGCGGCGTACCTGCCGCGCAAGTTCAAGATCGCCATCGCCTGGCCCGGCGACAACTGCGTCGACATCTACACCAATGACGTCGGGATCGTGCCGACGCTGTCGGAGGGCACCACCGGTGAAGCGACCGGGTACGTCGTCTTCGCCGGCGGGGGGATGGGTATGAGCCACAGCCGCCCTGACGACACGTACCCGCTGCTGGCGCAGCCGGTGGCGTGGGTGCCGCCGGCTGACGTGGTCGACGTGGTCGAGGCGATCGTTACGACGCAGCGCGACCACGGCAACCGCGAGGACCGCTCTCGCGCACGTCTCAAGTACCTGCTGGAGGCCCAGGGCGTCGATTGGCTGCGCGACCAGATCGAGCAGCGCACGGGGCTCTCGCTGGCCGAGCCGGTCGCGCTGCCCGAATGGGAGGTCCACGCCCATCACGGCTGGCACGACATCGCCGGGTCCAGCGCGCTCGGACTGCCCGTGCCGTCCGGGAAGGTCGCCGGCGGTCTGCGCCTGGCGCTGCGACGTCTGGTCGCCGACTCGACGGTATGCGGCATGCGCGTCACGCCGCGCCAGGATCTGCTGCTGCTCGGCGTCACCGACCGGGGTGCGGTGGAGAACGTGTTGCGCGCGAACGGGGTTCGCCTCGCCGACGACCAGAGCCCGACGCGGAACCTGGCGATCGCCTGCCCGGCACTGCCGACGTGCAGCAAGGCGCTGGGCGAGGCCGAGCGCGTCCTGCCCGATGTGCTCGACCGGATCGAGAAGGTGCTGGCCGACACCGGCAACACCGGGCTCGCACTCCGGTTGAACATGACCGGCTGCCCCAACGGCTGCTCGCGGCCCTACGCCGCCGAGTTGGGCATCGTCGGGCGCACCAAGAAGAACTACGACATCTTCGTCGGCGGCTCGCCCGCAGGAGACCGGCTCGCCCGTCTGCTCCGGTCCGACGTGCCGCTGGGGGACGTCCCCGAGGTGCTGCGCCCGCTCCTCGAGGAGTACGCCCGCGCAGGCGACGGCCGCAGCTTCGGCGACTGGGCCGTCCAGCAGGACGGGGACGACCTCCAAGCGCTGCTCCCCCCGGTCACCTCTTCCCGCCGCTCCCGGAGCACGTCGTGACCCCCCGTTTGTGGACAATCTCGGGTGGACCGCCCCACCCACATCCTCACGCAAACGCCGGGGAGCGAGGCGTGAGCGTGGCGCTGGTCGGGGCAGGGCCGGGCGATCCGGAGCTGCTGACGTTGAAGGCCGCACGGCTGTTGGCGACCGCCGACGTCGTCGTGCACGACGCACTCGTCGGCGACGGCGTGTTGGACCTGATCCCATACTCCACGGAGCGCATCGACGTCGGCAAGCGGCCCGGGCGTCCGACGCCCCAGGAGATGATCTCGGCGCTGCTCGTCGAACTCGGCCGGCAGGGCAAGCGGGTCGTGCGCCTGAAGGGTGGCGACCCGTTCGTGTTCGGGCGCGGTGGGGAGGAGGCCGAGGCGCTGACTGCGGCGGGCGTGCCGTTCGAGATCGTCCCCGGCATCACGTCGTCGGTCGCCGCTCCCGCCGCGGCCGGGATCCCCGTGACCCACCGTGGCGTCTCCGCTGCTTTCACCGTCGTCACCGGCCACCGCCGGGCGGGCGAACCAGACGTCGATTGGCAATCGCTCGCCAACGTCGGCGGCACGATCGTGGTGTTGATGGGGGTGTCGCAGCGTGCGACGATCGCTGCCGAACTGCTCGCGGGCGGGCTCGCCCCGACGACCCCGGTCGCAGCGGTCGAGTCGGCCACCACCGACGCTCAGGCGGTCGGGCGCTGGACGCTCGGCGAACTCGGCGATGCCGACGTCCACTCCCCGGCGGTGCTCGTGATCGGCGCCGTCGCAGCCTTCGACTTCGGCGACCACCTCGCGACCACCGCGGCTGCGTCCCACTAGGTCCGCGGCATCACATCAGCCCCGGCGCAGTGTGACGTCGGAAGCCGGGGCAGACTGCTGCGGTGGAACTGCCGCCACCGGTGCTCTCGCCGCTCCGGATCATCGGGTTGACCAAGCGCTTCGGTGAGACGACGGCCATCGACGGGCTGACGCTCGACGTGCCCGCCGGCGCCTGTTACGGCCTGGTCGGCCCCAACGGCAGCGGCAAGTCGACGACGATGCGTGCCGTGTGCGGCTTGGTGCGCCCCGACGCCGGCACCATCCAGGTGTGTGGCATCGACGTCCACGACGACATCCTCGCCACCCGCCGGTCGATGGGTGTGATGCTCGACCCGTTGCAGTTGTTCGACCGCCTCACGGCGTGGGAGTTCATCGAGACGATCGGTGCGCTCCGCCAACTCGACGACGACACCATCCGCACCCGAGGCGCCGACCTCTTCGCGGTGCTCGACATCGCCGACGACGCCCGACGCCCGATCGCCGGCTACAGCCACGGCATGCGCAAGAAGACCGCGCTCGCCGCCGCTCTGATCGCCCGGCCCCGAGTGGTGATGCTCGACGAACCGTTCGAGGGCGTCGACCCGGTGTCCACCCGGGCGATGCGTCAGATGCTCGACCGGTTCCGTGCCGGTGGCGGCACCGTCGTGCTGTCGACGCACGTGATGGACATCGTCGAACGGGTCTGCGACCACGTCGGGGTGATCCACCACGGGCGCGTCGTCGCATCGGGCCCGATCGACGAGCTGCGCCGAGGGCGCCGGCTCGAGGATGCATTCATCGACGTGGTCGGCGGCGCCGACGTCGACACCGAAGCGCTCGGTTGGCTGAGTTGAACGGCTCCCCTCCCAGCAACGTGGCGGTCGCAACGCTGTTCGTTCGACTCCGCTGGACGATGCTGCGGGCCACGGTGCGAGGCGGCGGAGTGCAGGCGGTGGTCGCCGTCGTCGGGCTCGTGGCCTCATTCGTCGTCGGCATCGTCGGAGCACTCGTTGCATTCGGGGCGGGCCGGGGTACCGGCAGCTCCGAGGGGTTCTACGTCGTCTCGATCACGGCGGCGGTGCTGGTGGTGATGATGATCGGCGTCATCGCCGGCATCTCGCAGCCGGTGGACCCACGGGTGCTCGCCACGGAACCGTTGACCGAGCGCCAGCTCGGCATCGGCCTGCTCGCGGCGTCGGCGGCAGGTCCGCCGGGTCTGGCGGCCGCGATGCTCGGCGTCGGGCTCTTCACCGGAGCGATCCGCGATGTCACATCGGTCCTCCCACTCGCCGCCGCCACCCTCGGCGTCCTGGGCTCGCTGCTGCTGTTGTCACGCACCACGATCAACTTGCTCGGACTGCTCGCCACCCGGTACCCGCGCGTCGGCCAGGTGGTGGTCGGGCTGTCGACCCTCGTGTTCTACGCCGGGTTCCAGGTCGCTCCGCGCGTCGCCGCCGACATCGACGGCGACGGTCGCGACCGGATCGTGGGCGCGCTCGCATGGACCCCGACCGGGCAGCTCGGCCGGGCATTCGCGGCGACGGACCCGCTCGTTTCGCTCGGCCACGCCGTCGTCGGCATGCTGTGGTTGGTCCCGCTGCTGTTCGCATTCACGTGGTCCGCCCGTCGGCTCGTCACGTCGGTTCGCGGCGGCAATGCCAAGCGGACGCAGGTCGCCGACGGACGGAGGCGGTTGAGCGGTCTGGTTCGTGCTGCGTGCGGATCCGGCGGGGTCGGCGCCACCGCGTGGCGCGGGGTCCTCTCCCGCTTCCGCACGCCGCGCACTGCGCTCGAGACGTTCACGGCGTCGGGGCTCGGGCTGGCGGTCGTGCTCGTGCCCGTCCTCACTGGCGGCGGGGCCGGAGCGGGTGCCGTCCTCGCCGGGGGCGCCATCCAGTTCGCCGTGTTGTTCATGGCCGGCAACAGCTTCGGCTCCGATGGACCAGCGATGGCGAACGAGCTCCTCACCGGTGTCGATCCCGAGGTGCTCGTGCACGCGAAGGCCCGGTCGGTGCTCGTCGCCGCCGCGCCGCTCACCGTCATCGGCCCGCTGATCGCGGCGACGATCACCGATCGCTGGAGCCACCTGCCCGCCGGCTTCCTGATCGGCGTCGGCGCACTGCTCGCCGGGACCGGCGCCGCCATGGTGCAGTCCGCGCTCGTCCCGATCGCCATCCCCGAGAGCGACAACCCGCTGGCCGGCGGCGACTCGGGAAAGGGATGGTTCGCCGGGATCGTGTTCTTCGCCGTGCTTGCGGTTCTCGGAGTGCTGACGATGCCGATCGCGCTCGGGTTGCTGTGGGCGATCGACGTCGAGTCCGTTGTGCTCGTCACGGTGTTCGCGGTGGTCTCGATGGCGGCCGGTACGGCCGTGCTCCGAGCCGGCGTCGCGATCGCAGCGACCCGCTGGCGCAACCACACGCCGGAGCTGTACGCCGCTGTCGTACCGGCGCGCTGATCCCCGCCATGGTCCGGCAGGGCGGCCTTGGGTAGTCTCGGCGCCATGGAACAGACCGCCCTCGCCACGGACGACACCACGACCGATCAGATCGAGGTCGCATCGACCGATGACCTGCTCGACGACGAGTTGCTCGTGGAAGAGATCTCGATCGACGGGATGTGCGGCGTCTACTGACGCCGTTACCTCGGCGAACCACCACCCCACGACGTGATCGCCACGACCGCCCAGCCTGCACCGTCGCTGCTCGACCGACGACTCGAACTCCACCCGCAGGTGGCCCTGCGACCGGAGCCCTTCGGTGCGCTCGCCTACCACTACGGCAACCGAAAGCTGATCTTCCTCAAGCACCCCGACGTCGTGCGCGTGGTCCAGGCGCTGGCCGACCACGACACGCTCGCCGACACGTTGCGCGCCTGCGACATCGATCCCGTCCGCTGGCCGTCGTTCGAACGCGCGCTCGCCTCACTCACCGAATCGGAGATGCTCCATGAGCGCCACGAAGTCGCATCTGGTTGAGCAACTGAAGACGGGGCTCGACGCCCCGATCTGCCTCACCTGGGAACTGACCTACGCCTGCAATCTCGAGTGCGTGCACTGCCTGTCGTCGTCCGGGCGACGCGATCCGCGCGAGCTCACCACCGACGAGGCCAAGGCGGTCCTCGACGAACTCCACGACCTGCAGGTGTTCTACATCAACATCGGCGGAGGCGAGCCGATGATCCGCCGCGACTTCTTCGAGCTGCTCGAGTACTCGATCAGCCGGGGCATCGGCGTGAAGTTCTCGACCAACGGCGCGTTCATCGACGCCGAAAAGGCTCGTCGCCTGGCTGCGATGGACTACCTCGACATCCAGATCAGCCTCGACGGCACCGATGCCGTCACCAATGACGCCGTGCGTGGTGCTGGGTCGTACGACACGGCGATCGGGGCGATGCACCACCTGCGCGACGCCGGCTTCGGCGACTTCAAGATCTCCGTGGTCGTCACCCGCCACAACGTCGACCAACTCGACGAGTTCAAGGCACTCGCCGATTCTTTCGGCGCACAGCTGCGCATCACACGACTGCGTCCGTCGGGTCGGGGTGCCGACGCCTGGCACGGCCTGCACCCGACCAACGCTCAGCAGCGCCAGATCTACGACTGGCTGCTCGCCCACGGCGACAACGTCCTCACCGGCGATTCGTTCTTCCACCTGAATGCGCTCGGAGAGGAGCCACTGCCCGGACTGAACATGTGTGGCGCCGGTCGCGTCGTGTGCCTCATCGATCCGATCGGCGACGTGTACGCCTGCCCGTTCGTGATCCACGACGAGTTCAAGGCCGGCTCCGTGCGCGACCGTGGTGGATTCTCCGAAGTCTGGAGGCACAGCGAACTCTTCGCAGAGCTACGCGAGCCGCAGTCCGCGGGCGCGTGCGCATCGTGTGGCAGCTACGACGCCTGCCAGGGCGGCTGCATGGCAGCCAAGTTCTTCGTCGGCATCCCGCTCGACGGCCCCGACCCCGAGTGTGTGGGCGGCTACGGCGAAGCAGCAATGCTGGCGGCGTCGGCCGCCGAGCGCCCCCGCCCGATGATGGACCACTCCAAGCCGGTCCGCGTCGCCTCGCCCGAGCGCGTCCCGGTCACCCTCGGCCGCCGCTGAGATCCCGTTACACCATCAGGCAATGACCGGTCGCACGGCGACGGACAAGATCCGGTCACACGGAAAGACGAACGGGGCGATGTCGCCGCTCTCCGCCGATAGTTCACGTTTGCAGTCATGCAGGACCTGTCGTGCGCCTCGGCCGACATCGCCGCACGCAACACCGTCAGGGTCGTGCCCGTGACCCACTCGACCGCATGCCGGCTGATCGGCCACAGGTGCGGGTACACCGTCGATCTCGGCGCAGCCCCACGGGCGCCCCCCTGACCGGCACGTCGGTGATGCCCTGGCCGGCACGCTCCATTCCCGCGCCGCTGAACTCGTGAACAGCACGCGCTCCTACTGCGCAACTCGTTCACGAGAACGTCCAGCTACGTGACCCGTGTCCAATATCGCCGGGACTGCGACGCCGTGCAGTGTGCCCCCCCGGGGACCGGCGACACGTGCACGCGGCGAAAGCCGGCACTCTTCGCCGAGGACGGAGAGCAGGCGGCGGTAGACCTCGCCTTCGGACCCCTCGCGCTCAATGGGACGATCAGCGAATTCGGTCGGGCCGTCGGGAGCCGGGTGAGGCGCTCGACGGCATCGACGACGAAGGCTTCCACGTCGCCGTCGGCGATGTCCCGCTCGGGGTGGTGGACGCGGCGCTCGATCATCTCTCGCCGGCGGGCGCGGAACCGGTCGATCGCCAGCGCTTCGCTGGGTGCAAAGACCACCTCCACGAACGTTACATCGTGCTCACGCACCACGCCTTCGAGCAGATTGATGAAGCCAAGCCGGCCAAAGTACTGCGCAATGTCCCCATCCTTCCCGATCGACGTGGTCGAGGCTCGAGCGGATGGGCCGACCGGGCTCGATACGACTGACAAGCGTCACCGATCGCCGGTGGGGAGCACTCGTCTTCTCGATCCGTTGACCCTCCGTGTCGCCGAACGTCGGTCGCCCGATCGGATCGAAGGACCGGTGAAATCACCGCATCGATACCATCGACATGGTGATCTCATTGATCGGCGTGCCGCTCGACGCCAACTCTTCGCACCTGTTCGGAGCCGCGGAGGGACCCACGGCGATTCGAGCCGCACTGCACTCGGGATCGGGCAACGACACGACAGAGTCGTCGGTCGTGGTCGTTCCGGTGCTCGACGACATCGGCGACGTCGCCATCTCCAATGAGCGCGGCTCGACTGCCGATGCCGACGCGATCACCGCGGCAATTGCAGCGCAGCTCCAGGCGGCACGACCGGTGATCACCATCGGCGGAGATCATTCGATCACCTACCCGATCCTGCTGGCGTTCCGTGACGCACCGAGTCTCGAGCAGCGGCCCCTCACCGTTGTTCATGTCGATGCCCACCCCGATCTGTACGACGATCTCGACGGCAACCCACTGAGCCACGCCTCCCCATTCGCTCGGGCGCTCGAGGCGGGCTGCATGCGCTCACTCGTCCAGTTCGGCATCCGTACCGCGACGCCACATCAGCGCGCACAGGGCGCGAAGTGGAATGTGACGATGGTGTCGCCACGGGAGCTCGCGGCCTTCGACATGTCCACGCTCACCGGACCCATCTATCTGACCATCGATCTCGATGGTCTCGACCCATCGATTGCCCCGGGCGTCTCGCATCACGAGCCAGGTGGTCTGACGTTCCGAGAGGTTCTCGACATCATCGACGCGTTACCGGGACCAATCGTCGGCGCTGACGTCGTCGAGTTGAACCCGTCACGAGACGTCGTTGCCATGACCGCCATGGTCGGCGCCAAACTCGTCAAGGAGATCGCCGGTTCGATGCTCACGCACACCTGACCGACTGTCACCCCTATCGCCGGGTCCGACAGCAACCGAATCTGAAGTGAATAGTGACTGGCCGCGTCGCCGGGTCGTAGTAGACCAGCCGTCGTGTTCGAGCGTCGGGAGTTGCCCTCATCGGTCCGGTACGGCCCTCTGGGTTCGGTGCGGACGATCTACGAGCTGCCGAATGGACGCCGGTGTGTCGTGACATTCGCCAACCGCGGCTCTGATGCTCTGACTCCGATCCGGAACGATCGTGGGGAGCTGTGGATGGGTCACCTCCTGCGAGACGACGCCGAGCCGGCCCACTTCGACGACTGGGAGCGCGAATGGGTGCCGGCGGAACTTCTGCGACCGGTGGCCGAGCTGAATCAGCCGCATGGAGCCGGGTCGCTCGCAACGCACCCCAGCGCCACCAAACACCGGCTCGGTCCTGCCGACTGACGTCGCGAGTTGCGGAGTCACTTGCGGGTGTACGCATGGTGAATGCGAGGGCTCACCGATATCGAACGACGAGCGATCCGCTCTGCACTCGTTGCCGAGCTCGGCCGAGCGGAAGAACAAGCTGCGTCGCTTGCTCGGCAGTTCGACGACATCGTCGCAGCTGCTGAGATGTCGAACACCGACGACGAGCATGACCCCGAAGGTACGACGATTGCGTTCGAGCGGGCGCAGGTAAGCGCCTTGCACACCCAGGCCGTCCGTGATGCTGCAGCACTCCGATCAACGCTGGCCGACTTGGACGACGCGGAGTTCGGTGCTTGTGAAGAATGTGGCTGCCAGATCGGGTTCGAACGGCTCGTCGCTCTACCGGCGACCCGTCGTTGTGTTGAATGCGCTAGTTGAACGGAGTGCCCACCGCCGAACGCTTCGAACGCGACCATGCCGCGGCTGTATTCCTTGGCCTCGATGGGCTTCGCGTCACCGAGGCATGCGAGACCAACGTCGAGGATCTCGGCTTCGAGCGCCGGCACCGAACCGTTCAAGATCCTCGGGAAGGGTCGCAGGCCCGCCACCATCCGCTTGTTCCACGCACGGCACGCACGATCGACGTCGCCGTCGGCGAACGGTGCGAAGGACCGATCCTGCGACAACGCGACGGCCAACGCCTCGACCGTCGCACCGCACATCGCTGGGTCAAGGCGATCGGTAGGCGAGCCGCGCTCGGGCACGTGTATCCGCACATGCCGCGCTCGGCGTTCATCATGGCCGCACTCGACGCTGGCGTCCCGCTCCGGGACGTACAGATTGCGGCCCGCCACGCCGACCCTCGCACCACCACCATCTACGACCGGCGGCGACAGAACTTCGACCGTCACGCCGCCTACGAGCCGACAACGACAACCTCGCCGAGGGCAATGCCGCTTGGTGGACCGACTACCGGAACCGCGTCGAAACCGCTGCCCGCGTCGCACAGTGACGCACAGGTTCGCTGCCGTTCTCGATGACGCGCGTCACCCAGCGAGACTCCTCCGCACTGCCTCCGACCGCCGGGTACGGGTGTGTCCAACTCTCCGTGGACCTCGTGAGCCGGTCAGGCGAGGCGTAGGCGCATTCTGACTTCGTCCTTGCAAGGGTCCGACGGCAGTGGCTGCTGGTCCCCCGTCAGACGGAAGCCTGCCGTCCCATACAAGCGCACAGCAGCATCGTTGCCGCGTGCGACCCACAGCTCGACCGTCGCCATGCCGGTCTGGTGAGCCCAATCCACGACGGCGGTCACCAACTCGACAGCGACGCCTGCCCGTCGATACGTCGGCGACACCCACATCGAGACCAGCTCGGTTGAACGCTCCGCAGGATCGGCTCGATAGGCCGAGACCAGCCCAACGACCGACTCGTCGACGATGGCGAAGAAGGTGACGCTGCGCTCCCCAGCAGCACCGAGCATCGCTCGATCGGTCCAGTGGTCGTCGGGTTGGTCGACCTCTGCGGCGTAGCTCGACCCGAATGCCGACGGCGAGTCGGCCAACGCCGAAAGACGAACCGCCTTGAGGAGAGTGCCCTCGTCGGGTCGGACGCGTCGTACGACGGCTTCCATCGCGTCAGTCTTGTCGAGGCGCGCGGACGTGGCGGCTGGAATATCGGCGGATTCGGCATCGGCGACACAACACCGACCCCACGTCGCCCGCCAGGAAAGCCACCGTCGACCGCCGTAATGCGGGAGGTGGCCGGTCGCCGATCGCGAGACTGGCGTACCGTCCCGAACGCCTGGTGGACCTGCCAGTTGGGCGATGCCATCATGTAGGGGGGTCATCGACGTCGGACCGACCGACCGCGACCGGATCTCACGAAGGGGAACGGCACGTCATGGAGTACGAGTTCACGCAGCGGGAGCCGATCAGCGAGCAGCAAGCCCTCGATCAGATCGCCGCCATGGGTTTCCACGGGTTGGCATTCGACGACGTCCACGACGAGGACGAGGTCCTGCATTGGCACGAGTTCGACAGTGTCGCGTTCACCATCGCGGGCACCGGCTCGTTTGCCGACGAGCACGGCAACGTCACCCGAACCCAACCCGGGTGCAGGATCCAGGCTCCAGCGGGTTGGCTGCACCGCACGATGGCGGGTAGCGCAGTTCGGATCGTGCTCGGCACGAACCTGGCCTACAGCGAGTGGACGATGCCGATCAACAAGGACCCCGCCGACCGGCCCGTCGAACTGACGGTCTGACCGCCCCACAAGCAGCATCGAGGGTCCGCTGACGGCCACGAGATCCGTCACCCTTCAGCGGCCGAACGCTCGGGAAGAGCCCACCTCGCCCGCGCGGATTGTCGCCGCGGAAGCATTGGGCGGGACCCCGAGAGCGTCAGGACGAGAGCAACTCGGCTTGGATCGGAGCGGGAAACCGCATCTTGAAGCGGGTGTCACCCACCTCGTGTTCCAGCACGTGCGCCGTCGCTTCGACCTGAGCACGACGAGCCGCGGGCACGTCGGTGAGCCACCCGAGCGCGACGGTGCCGTCCTCGCGTTGGACCCAACTCCCCACGACGCGACCGTCGACCCAGATCGTCGATCCGGCGTTGCCGTTGCGGTCGACGACGTGCGAGGCGACCTCGGCGTCGAGGTACCAGCTCCGGTCCTTCCATCCCATCGTCGTCGGGTCCAGGCCAGGCAGGAGTGCGACCCACTTCGATGATCCGCGCACCGTGTCGAGATCGTCGGGTGCGAGCCACGCGTCGACGTCACCGTTTGCGGTCTCCATCGCGACTGCGACCGCACCGGCACCCTCCAGAGCGCGCCGGGTGTCACCCAATGTCCAGCCGGTCCACCACTGCACATCGGCGGTCGTCGCAGGACCGAACGCGTGCAGCCAACGGCGGACCAGTTCGGCGGCGGCCTCACGTGGATCCATGCCGACGATGCCCCCGGGAAGCCAGTCGTCCATTGCGGCCCAGCGGTACTGGCTGTTGACCCAGGAACCCAGCGGGCGGCTCCGCACCACGACACCCTCGAAGCCGAGGTGCAACATGATGCGCACGTGGGCATGTTGGGTGGTGGCGTACGGCTTGCCCGGCGACACGTCGATCGGCTGCCGCAAGGCGGGCACCGCCTCGCCGAGCTGACGCGTCGAGGCCTCGCCAACGCGGTGCAACGCTGCCAGAACCTCTTCCTTCGCCGACGCGATCCACTCGTCTCCGTGGTCGGAGATGCCACTGTCAGCCAGCCGCTTCACGAACCTGCGGTGCTCGGGCCCCAAGAGCTTCGTCGTCGATGAAGCGTGCGCAATCCGCGCCACCGATGGCGTGGCGACCCACAGGGTGCGCCGCATCGCATGGAACCGGATCACGCTGCGGGCCTCGTAGAGCGCAGCCTCCACCGCCGCGATCGACGGGTCGCGCATCCGGGCCAGCGCCGAGAGGAACACCGACACCGGATCCGAGGAATGCAGCGCCACCACCGACTCCGCGATCGCCGCGATGTCATCGGTTCGGGTCGAGGGGACCAAACGATGGCGGAGCGCCATCCGAGCGCGCCGTTCGCCGACCGTGATGCGTCGTGTTCCCACCGGTCCATGATGACCGAGCGGGACGATGGCGCCGCCAGCGGGGCTGGGCTCACCTCGGCGCCGAACTCCTCGGCGAGGAACAGGTGGTTCTCCGTCGACTTGTTCTTGGCCCCATGGCTCCGAGCCGATCGCAGACCGCTGTGTGGTGATGCTGACAGACGAGAGAGAATGGTCCGATGTGGTGGCTGGCGCACGGTGAGCACGAGGTGCCGCCGACGTTCGATTGGCTGACGCCGCACGAATGGGACCACCTCGTGTCGATCCGCTTCACGAAGCGTCGCAACGAATACCTCACCCGTCGCTGGACCGCCAAGCAGGCGATCGCCTCCGTGCTGGACCTCGATCGCACGCCGGCATCGCTCGCCCGGATCGAAGTGCTTCATCGCGCGAGCGGAGCACCGTACGTCCACCTCGACGGGCAAGCGGCGGAGGTGGACGTCTCGATGAGCGACCGCGCCGGGTGGGCCGTGTGCCTCGTGGCGTTGGCGGACAGTTCCGGCAGGCTCGGCATCGATCTCGAGGTCGTCGAACCGCGCAGTGCCGGGTTCGTGAGCGACTTCTTCACCACGGCCGAGCGCGCGCACGTCCGCACCCTGCCGGACCCCGAACTGCGGCACGAGGCGGCGAATCTGATCTGGTCGGCGAAGGAGGCCGCCCTCAAGGTCCAGCAGGTCGGGTTGCGCGCCGATACGAGGACGGTCGAGGTGCAACTGCAGGCCGAGCGGCGGCGGGACGGATGGGCGCCGATGAACGTGACCGCATCGTCGGGGCCGATTCCCGGATGGTGGCGACGCGACGGCGAATTCGTGCTCACGATCGCCTGTACGTCGCACCGTGACCCGCCCGAGCTGCTGGCGACCGGTTCCAACCTCGCGACCGCTGCTCCCGTGCACTCCTGGGTCGGGCGCCCGACCTGCTGAACTGATCGTTCAAGCGGTCACGTCGTGGCGCTTCATGCCGCGCTCGAGGGCGTCGACCACGTACGACCTCAGGTCGGCCGCAGCGATGATCCGGTCGACGGACCCGACCCGTAGGGCCCGCTCGATCGTGTGGATGCCGTCGAACTCGTCGGCGACCTCCCCGAGCTTCTCCGACCGCACCTGCTCGGTGATCTTGGTGAGCTCGGTGCGGCGCAGCGCTGCGTCGGTTCCGCGCGCAGACGCGGCGGCCTCGCGCGCCTCGCGGACGCGCTGGTCGCGCTCGGTGCGTTGCTTGACCTCCCGGGCGAACACGGTCGCTGCCGCCGGGGCGCCGCCGATCACCGACGCGTACGACCCCTCGACCGCGGCGATCTCCATCTCGTCGTTGAGCGCCTTGCTGAACACCACGAACGCGCCACCGTGGTACCGCGACACCACGACGAACACGATCGGACCGTCGAAGTTGGTGACCGCACGTCCGATCTCGGCACCGAACTCGAGTTGACGCCGACGCATCGATTCGGGCGAGCCGTCGAAGCCGGAGAGGTTGGCGAGCACCACCAGCGGTCGGTTGCCGCTGGCGGCGTTGATCGCCCGAGCCGTCTTGCGGGACGAGTGCGGGAACAAGGTGCCGGACGTCCACGCCGGGGGGCCGTCCGATGGCACGTACCCCTGCCGGCCGACGGTGTGCGACTCGATACCGAGCAGGCAGACCGGGATCCCGCCGACCGCGGTGTCCCACACGATCGACGTGTCGCCGTCGCGGAGATCGCTCCAACGTTCGAGCGGCGCCGAGTCGGTGTCGGCCACAGCTCGCATGATCGAGCGCATGTCGAAGGGCTGCTTGCGCTCGGGGTTGAGTTCGGCAGAGAACACGTCGCCGACCGTGCGGAAGGGGCAATTCGCGAGCACGGCGTGCCCGCTCGCACGTACGTCGCGGTCGATCGGATCGGCGGTGGGTCGGCGCCGAGGGAACCGTTCGCCCGGCACGACGTAGGTGAGCTCGTAGTGCCGCAGCAGTAGCGCGCAGGCGTCGGCGAACGAGGGGGCCCAGTACTGCGCCTGTCCGTTCGGACCCATCACCCGGTGGTATCCGCCGATGCCGAAGTTGTCCTCGGCGCTGACTGCGCCGGAGAAGTCGAGGGCCTGTTTGCCGGTGAGGACCATCGTCGACGACGGGGTCATCACGAGGATTCCCTTGGTATGGGTGAGCATCGTGGCTTCTGCATTCCAGTACGGCTGCCCCCCGACGTTGATCCCGGTGACGACGATGTTGATCTCGCCACCCGCCTGGGTGAATTCGATCAAGCGCCGCAGCGTGAGCGCGATCCAGTCCATGTTCTCGGTGCCCGAATCCATCGCGATCAGCGCCCCGCTCGACACGGCGAACCACTCGACCGGCAGCAGGTGCTCGTGCGCGTAGGCCAGCGCTGCGTTGACCCGGCGGCACTCCGGCTCGGCCAGGTTGCCGAGACCCTGGGTCGGGTCGGAGAGGAGCGCAACCCGCCGCATCCCTTCGGGGACGACAGCCGAGTGGTTCGTCATCAACCCGACGACGATGTGCGCACTGTTGCCGCCCGGTTCGCGGTGCACCTCCACGAGCCGGTCGCTGGCGTCGAGGTCGAGTTCGACGAAGGAGTCGGCGGGAAGGCCCGCCTCGGCTGGGTGCTGGGTCAAGAGTCGAACGATCTCGTACGGGTACGGCGTTCCGAACCGAGCGGCGGTGAGCACCTTCTGCTGGTAGGCACCCAACGGCCGCACCGGCTGGTCTCCGGCGAGTTCCTCATGCACGAGCAACCCGTGTCCGACATCCTCGATGTGCAGCACTGCGTGCCGTAAGCCGCCGGGGTGCCGTTCATCGGGAATCCGGACCTTGAGGACGACCTTCTCCAGGCCGACCCGAGCCGCCAGTGGCGCGAACCGCCGCGCCAGAGCGTTCGTCTCCTGCATGGGCAGCGTCCACGGGGCCTGGACGTCGAGCACGAGCCGGTTGGCAACCGGGCGGTCACGCGGGGTGTATCGCGTCAGCTCGGAACGCATCGCCGCCATCGCCAGGAGGCCGACGCGCTCGAGCCGCGGATAGCTCGTCTCGCCGGTGACCGGGTCGTGAATCGGAGTGAGCCCGCGGATCTCGGCGAGCGCGAACAGACGGTGATCCTGTGGATTGTCGTGGGCAACTCCGTCGAACAGGTAGACGTCTTCGGGTGACGGACGCCGCTCGAGCCGGAAACGGGAGAGTCGCCAGATCTCCAGACGTTCGGCGAGCATCGGGTGCAGGTTGCGGTAGAGCAACTCTTCGGTGAACGACCCGTCGTCGCCGATGAACGACACACTGTGGGCCCGACGACGCTCGGCCCCGGGCGAGGAGCCGACCGTGACATTGACCCGGTGGACGGGCCGCCCGAAGTCGCACGAGTCCAGCAGTTCCGCGACCTGTCCGGCCGTCTCGGCGATGTCGTGCCGTTCGGTCTCGCTCCACGCCACGAGATCGATCACGATCGTGCACTCTGCGCGCACCGCAGCGAGATGGTCGGCGAGAGCCATCGACCACTCCGGAACCTCGTCGAACGGGAGGTAACCGGCGACGACGTGGACGGAATCCTCGTCGTCGCCGTGGTCCGTCGCAGCGACGAGGAACCGGCCGCACTCTTCGGTGGTGATGGCGCCGAGCTCTCGCGTGCGGTAATAGCGACGGAGGTGGATCTCCAGAACGAGCCGTCGCAGCGCGCTGTCGCTGTCGGCGTCCGTCCACGAGGCCTGGAGCATCGATCGCATCGGGTGGGGGCACCACACGAGACGAGCGATCCGCTCGTCTCTATCAGCGGCATCGGGCTGCGCTGCGAGGCGGGCGAGGTGATCGGCCATCTCGCGGTACGTCTCGGCTGCGGCAGCCTCGATCGACGGTTCGTCGAAGTAGTGGAAGCGGACGTCGCGGGCCAGATCCGCGACGGGCTGTTGACGTCCCTGGGTGGCGGACGCCAGCCGATCGAGCAGGGCGCGCGTCTCGACGTCGGCGGACGAGTGCAGTGCCTCGCGGTGGGCGAGGCGCCGTTCGAGGATCGCGATCACGACCGGGCTGAGCTCGGTCAATCGCGAGAACGACCGGAACAGCCACATCAGCGCGGCCTCGAGTTCAGGGGTCCGGTCCAGACCTCGGACGCCGAACCGGTCCAGTGCTCGTTCGAGCCGGGCGCGGTACTCGCTGGGCAGCCCGGCGCGGTCGGCGTCGAGCCACTGCAGGAAGGAGACCAGGTATTCCTGGGTGTTCTCGACGCCCGGGGCGAGGTCGTCGTGCTCGGTCTCGGTCTGCGGCCGGTACAGCGAACCGAGCTCCGCGTAGATGTCGAGCAGCCCGTCCTCGCAGGCCAGGAGCGAGGGGTCGGAGGCGTCGGCGATCTCGGCCAGTCGACGCTGCTCGGTGAGCAGGCGGCGCAGCTCGGCGGGGGCGAGGTCGTAACCGAGGAGATAGTCACCCAGCGGCTCGTAGACCCGATCGCACGGCTTGCGGGAGAAGTCGATCCTCCGCTCGAACCCGCTCAGGTCCACTCGTCGACCGGGCGGCGGTGCGACCGTGGAGACCTGCGGTCGCAACCGGAGCAGCGCGGCACCTCGCTCGACCTGGCTGTTCGCGGTGACCAGCACGTCGAGCACGACTCCAGCGAACGGTGCCACGACGGTCGTCTCCATCTTCATCGACTCGAGCACGGCGATCGGCTGACCTTCGGCGATGCTGTCACCCGGCTGGACCAGGGCGCTCACGATCAACGCCGGCCAGTCGGCGCGCACGAGCACGCCGTCCTCGCGTTGGACCACGTGCGAGGCGTGACCGAGCTGCAACCGGAATCCGAACTCGGCGGGCGACACGACCAGCCGGTGCCGGTGACCGGCACAGGTGAGTCGGCGTTCGTACTCGTTGAGTCGGTCGACGGTCACGTGGGCAGCGGAACGCCCCGAGCGCAGGGAATAGGTGCGCGGCCCGACGCATTCGACGTCGAGCCGGTACGACTCTCCGAGGTAGCCCAGCTCGATGCCCGCCCCCACCTCGTCGGGCTGCCGCGGACGACCGCGTTCCGCTGACGCATAGAACGCCTCCTGCGCGCGTCGCCGATCGGCCTCGTACGCCTCGACCGCGGCAGCCAACAACACCACTGGGTGGGGCTCGGATGGCGGACGACCGGCGATCATCCGGTCGAGCCAACGGTGGTCGACCTCGTCACGTTGGAACTGGTCGTCGTCGAGCAGGGCCAGCAGGAACGAGAGATTCGTCGCGCCACCCTCGATCACCACGGCCGTGCGCTCGAGCGCCCGGCGGATACGGGTGAGCGCAACCGATCGGTCGGGTCCCCACGCCGTGATGACAGCGAGCAACGAATCGTCGTCGTCGACGCGATCACCGACGCGTCGGTTGGCGTCGACGCGCACGCCCGTACCGACGGGGAACGACAACAACGCGACGCGGCCCGATGTGATGGCAAACCCGGCGTCGGGGTCCTCGGCGAGCAGCCTGACCTCCATCGCGACACCGTCGGCAGCTGGCTCGTGTTCGGGCAGCGCTTCTCCGCGGTGGACGCGTAGGCGCCAGCCGATGAAGCTGGCGCCCGAACGCTCCTCGGACGTGGCGTGGTCGGGCGGTGCAACGCAGTCGACGGCGGTGACGGCGAAGTCGGTGTGGTCGTGAACGAAGGTGACCATGCCGGCGCCGCGGTACCGGAGGTCCCGGGCAAGTTCGGACGCTGCCGCGCGGATCGCCGTCGCCAATTCCTCGGAGGTCCCGACGCACGGAGCCTCGGCGACCAGGGAGTGGTGCCGCCGGCGCACGCTGACGTCGCGTCCGCCGAGATTCCACACCGTGCCGTGGTCGTCGACCAGGACATCGACCTCTACGCGGCGCAACGGTCGGCCGTCGAACAGTGCGGCGCGATCGGCCGACGCCGGCAGCTGGGCCGGATCGGCCAGCCGGCGCACCGTATCGGCGTCAGGGCCGACGACACCGATGTCGCCCGCTGCGCACGCCGCGATCAGATCCGCTCGTTCGTCGCGCGGCCATGCCCCGAGCCACAACGTGTCGATGTCGGCTGCTCGCAGACACTCGACCACGTCGTCGATCGAGCGCTGCTCGACGCCGCCGCAGAGTGCTCGTACCTCGTCGGCCTCCCGGCCGTACCAGGGTTGGGGATCCGGGTCGTCGTGGAACAGCACGGTCGTGATCGGTGGGGCGTCACCGGCATCGTTCAAGCCACCGACGGCGTTCAGCACGCGTACCGCGGTCTCACCCGCGTCCATCACGCCGAGGCGCTGGACGGTCACCATGGGGCTCACGTTCCGTACACCTCGTTCACCGTCGATAGGTGGCGTGCAGCGCGGCCGCGACCGCGTCGGGAATCGGCGCCGGCAGCGGGATGGTCTCGTACCCGTCGAGTTGCGCCACGACGGTTCCCGAGGCATCGACGACCACGCAGTCGAATACCCCGGCCGACGTCTCACGGGCGATCGCACGAACCGGACCGTCGGGCGTCGCCTGCCAGCTCGCTCGGCCCACCCGCATCGGCAACGCCAGCCGGTCCTCCAGACCGGCCTGCCAGAGACCGGCGGTCTGGAAGCAGAGCTCGATGAGCCGCGGTGCGGTGGCGAGTGGCTGCTCCGGCGGCAGGTGGTTGGCCGGCAGGGGGTCCGTGAGCGTCGCCACCGACGCATCGCCGTCCCTCCATGCCCCGGACACGACCTGATACGCCGGGCCGTGGAAGTAGAACGAGTACACCTGCTCGGCGTCGAGGGCTGGGCCGCTGGCATCGCCCGGCGGCTCGAGCTGCTCGTGCGGTCGGGCTTGGGTGCTGAGGCGCACTCGGCCGGTGAAGTGCACCGTGCGTTGGGGTTGCTCCTGTCCGGGGAGTTGGCGCTGCGCGCTGAGCGTGCAGTGCGCCACGAGATCGTCGCCATCAGGGGCGAGGACCGCCCGGACGGTGAGGGTGCGTGGTTCGTCCCGGTAGAACTTCAGCGGCGCGGCGAAGGTGACGTCGTCCACCGACAGTACCTGGTGGTCCGGCACCAACAGCCGTGCGGTCTCGGCGAACGCTTCCATCCCCATCACGCCCGGCAGCACCGCGGTGCCGTCGATGCGGTGATCGTCGAGAAACGGCTGCTGCCTCGGATCGAGCGTCGTCTCGACGACCACGCCGTCGTGGACACTGAGCGACGCGCGTCCGATCATCGGTCCGTGGTCGGCTTCATCGCCGACCTCCGCGGTCAGGTCGACGCCACCCCGGTCGTCGTACTCAGCTGCCATCATCCCGAGCGCTCCGGCCACGATCACCTCGCCCCGGAACTCGCTCGACACCAACTCGCGGCGGATCCACGCAACCCCGGCCTCGGGTGGCAGCATCTGCACACCTGCCATCTCCATGATCTTGGGGATGGATCCGCGGGTCGCCATGCCGATGCCACCCCACGCCGTCCAGTCGACCGCCAGCCCGCGGGTCTCGGGCCGGTTGCGACGGAAGTTGCTGGTGACCTTGCACAGCAGGTCGTTCGCCGCCGAGTAGTCGGTCTGGCCCTGGTTGCCAAACCGTCCGGCGACCGACGAGAACACGACGGTCGCACCGATCGTCATGTCCTGCGCAGCGTGGAACACGTTGAACCAGCCGTCGCTCTTGACGTCGAAGACCAGGTCGTATTCCCGCGATTCCTTGTCGGGCAGGTTGCGGCTGATCTCCAGTCCCGCCGCGTGGAGCAGGACGTCGATGCGGCCGCTCAGCCGGCGTACGTCGTCGATCACTGCAGCAACAGCTCCAGCATCGGTGAGGTCCACCGAGTGGTAGTGCACGGTGCCACCGGCAGCCTCGACGGACTGGATGGCGGTGAGGGCGGCGTCGAGGCGCTCGAACCGTGCGAGCTCGCGCTCGATGGTCACCGGCGTCGGGTGGTCTCCGGCTGCCTTCATCCGCTCGGCGATCGTGACCTTCAGTCCGTTACGGTCCGTACGGAACGCCTCGAGGTCGGGATCGGCAGCGTCGGGGGTCGGGGTCAGGTCGAGCAGGTGGAACGTGCCGCCCGACGCCGCAGCGAGGTCGGCGGTGATCGCCGACACGATGCTCCCCGCTGCGCCCGTAACGACCACCACTGAGTCGTGATCCAGCGTCATGCCCCCGCCGCGGGCCGGCTGGCCGTCGTCGGAGCGCTGCGGGAACGGCGCTTCGACGAACGCAACGCCGAAGCGCTGGTCGTCGGTCCGCCCGATTTCGACGCAACCCGGATCGAACAGCGTCTCCTCGATCAACTGCGCCGCAATCGCCGAGGTCTTGCGGCTGGGAGCGAAATCGACGGCCTTCACCAAGGCGTCCGTTCGCTCCTTGCGATACGACTTGGTGAAGCCGGTCACCGGTCCTCCGAGCGGATTGGTCGCGCCGGCCTCGTCGTAGCCGTGGTAGCCGCCGAGGCGGACCGCCGACACGAGAAACGGGCTCGCGTCGTACAGGAAACGCATGGTGGCGTACAGCGCCTTGACCCGGCGGCGCAGTGCCTCGCGCCAGGTGGGCAGGTCGTACTCCGCGAGATCTCCGTCGTCGTCGAGCGCGGCGAGCCAGTAGACGCCGGTGATCGGCGCGTCCGCGTGCCACGCCTCCACCCGGGCCAGCAGTGCGTCGGTCTCCAGTCCTGGTTCCAGCGTGAGCGTGTCGGCACCGGCCTTGTCGAGCTGCTTCACCAGTGCCTCGCCGACGCCGCCCTCGTCGAGCATCACGACGATGCGGGCACCGTCGAGCTCCACACCGGTCGGCAGGCAGTGGGTCGCCGGCGGACGCAGCGACGGCACCGGGACTCGGCGGGGCAACGCGTCGACGGCATCGAAGTCACCGCGAACGACGCTCGGCGGAGCGGGCTCGGAGGCGACGGTCACCGTCGATGCGGTTGCCGTTGCGGGGGCGGGGGCGGGGGTGTCGAGCCCGGCGCGTTGGCGGACCCAGTCCGCGACGTGACGCAGCGTCGGGAAATCACGCAACTGCAAGTTGTCGTCGCGTTCGAGGTCGTAGTGGCCGCGGACCGCAGCGAACACCTCCGCCTGCTTCACGGTGTCGACGCCGAGGTCGGCTTCGAGGTCGAGGTCGGGTTCCAACAACTCGGTCGGATACCCGGTCATCTCGGCGACCACCGCCGTCACCTGATCGAGCACAGCGTCACCCGCGGGAACCCCAACAGCCGGAGCGGCCGCAGCGGCGGGAGCGGCTGCAGTGGCGGGGGTGTCGAGCCCGGCGCGTTGGCGGACCCAGTCCGCGACGTGACGCAGCGTCGGGAAATCACGCAACTGCAAGTTGTCGTCGCGTTCGAGGTCGTAGTGGCCGCGGACCGCAGCGAACACCTCCGCCTGCTTCACGGTGTCGACGCCGAGGTCGGCTTCGAGGTCGAGGTCGGGTTCCAACAACTCGGTCGGATACCCGGTCATCTCGGCGACCACCGCCGTCACCTGATCGAGCACATCGTCACCCGCGGGAACCCCAACAGCCGGAGCGGCCGCAGCGGCGGGAGCGGCTGCAGTGGCGGGGGTGTCGAGCCCGGCGCGTTGGCGGACCCAGTCCGCGACGTGACGCAGCGTCGGGAAATCGCGCAACTGCAAGTTGTCGTCGCGTTCGAGGTCGTAGTGGCCGCGGACCGCAGCGAACACCTCCGCCTGCTTCACGGTGTCGACGCCGAGGTCGGCTTCGAGGTCGAGGTCGGGTTCCAACAACTCGGTCGGATACCCGGTCATCTCGGCCACGACCGCCGTCACCTGATCGAGCACATCGTCACCCGCGGGAACCCCAACAGCCGGAGCGGCCGCAGCGGCGGGAGCGGCTGCAGTGGCGGGGGTGTCGAGCCCGGCGCGTTGGCGGACCCAGTCCGCGACGTGACGCAGCGTCGGGAAATCACGCAACTGCAAGTTGTCGTCGCGTTCGAGGTCGTAGTGGCCGCGGACCGCAGCGAACACCTCCGCCTGCTTCACGGTGTCGACGCCGAGGTCGGCTTCGAGGTCGAGGTCGGGTTCCAACAACTCGGTCGGATACCCGGTCATCTCGGCCACGACCGCCGTCACCTGATCGAGCACGTCGTCACCCGCGGGAGCCGCAGCAACCGGTGTAGCGGCGGCCGCAACGGGTGTCGGAGCCTCAATCGGTGGAACGGCCGTGGCCGGGGCAACGGTCGCCGCCGCCGGGGCGGCGGGTGCCGCGGTGCTGGCAGCGGGCGCAGCCTCGGTTGTCCGGCGCGCCGAGGTGGCGAGCTGGCCGGCATACGGCACCGCAACCGCCGACTCGTGTCGCGACGAGGCGGGCGCGCCGACGTCGAGCACCCGCAAGCGGCGGTGGTCGATCTCGAGGCGCGCACCATCGTGTCCGGCGAGCAGGTCGAGCCAGCGCTGCCACGCACCGGGGTCGACGATGCGATAGCCGTAGCCGAGCTGATCCGGCGCTCGGTGCTGTCCGTCCGCCACCGGCGTCCACCGCAGCAGTGCCATCGCCACCTGCGAGCCGAAGCCCGCGGCCAGCCGCAGCGCGTAGCGCACCGGGTGGGCGCCCCCTTGCGAGAGGTTGAGATTGCCGAGGTCGGGGTCTGGTTCGCGGTAGTTCGGCACCGGCGGAACGATCCCCGTCTCGAGCGCCTTGACCGCGACGACGTCCTCGATGCCCGCGCCCATCGCATGGCCGGTGAACCCCTTGGTGTTGGTGATCACGATCCGGTCCGCGTCGGGGCCGAACACCCGGCGAAGTGCGTTGATCTCGGCGGACGCCGACCCCCCGCGGGCGGGCGTGTAGGTCTCGTGGGAGACGAACATCGCTTCGCCGGCGATCTCGTGTCGGCGCACACCGTGCGACTCGGCCTGTTCGACGACTGCCTCCATCACGGCGCCGATGTGTTCGACGTCGAGACGGGTGCCGTGGAATGCGGAGTTCGCGGTGATCGCCCCGAGCACCTCACAGATCGGCTGTAGGCCGCGCTCTCGCGCTGCCTCGGCCGACTCGACCACGAGGGCCGCAGCACCCATCCCGACGATCATCCCGTGGCGCCGGCGGTCGAACGGCGTCGCCGCGTCCTCGACGTGTTCGTCGGTGGCTGCGGCGCCGCTGGCGAGAAATCCGCTGGCGATCCAGGGCATCAGCGAGTCGCCGGTCGCATCGTCGGCCGACACGACCACCACCCGGCGGCACCGACCCGCGCGGATCCAGTCCTCCGCCAGGGAAATTGCCTGTGTCGTCGATGCGCAGGCGGCGTTGACCTGTGTGTTCGGCCCGCGGGCCCCGATGATCTCGGCGAACTGCGAGTGGCCCATCGAGAGCACGCGGAACAGGAACCGCCGGTCGAAGCCGTACGGGTGTGCCTCCATCTCGGCGCGGAGGTTGGCGATCAGGCGGTCGACCTCGGCGACGGCGGGCTCGGTGCCGTCCATCCGGGCCCGTACGCCCTCGAGTGCGAGCAGGTGCTCACGCCGGGCTCGATCGGCGGTGTACGCCTCGACGTCCTCGGCGAAGCGGTCGTAGCCGGGGAAGGCGCTCGCAAAGATCACTCCGGTGTCGTCACGGAGTTCGTCGGGCAGCCCCCATCGATCGGGGAGTTGGGTTCCGAGCGTGGTCGTCTTGTAGCGCATCACCAACGGGATCCCGGCATCGCGCATCGCGTCGAATCCGGCACCGATGGCCAGACGGGTCGTGTTGTCGAGGGCCTCGTCGCGGGCGGTGTCGACCGCGAATTGCTCGACGATGTCGAGCGGGGCATGGCGGCCGGCGAGCTTGATGACCTCGGCGGGATCGTCGATGGTCTCGAAGCTCGCCCCACCCGATTCGCTCTTGACCAGCCGGGTGATGTGCATGTCGGCCATGCGCGCCCGTGCCGCGTCCGGCAGCGTGTCGATGAACTGCTGTCCGGCGAGAATGCGGGCGATGTTGGCGTCGTCGAAGGTCCGCTCGACGCCCGGGAGGCCGAGCGCCGCGCCGGTGACGACCACCGGCTCGCCGTCGATGCGGCCACCGGATGTCGACGGCGTGGAAGCGGCGGCCGATGCGCTCGGCGCGGCCGGTTCGGCGCCGTAGATCCGCAGCCCCTCCTCGATGACGCCGGCGAAGAGTTGTCCGAGCTGCATGATGCGATCGTCGACCGGTCCTGCTGCCGGCGCCGCCGCGACCGCGGTGGCAGCCGGAGTCGCGGATGGGGTGACGGCGGGAACCGCTGGTGCGGTCACGTGGGGCACCACGGGTGTCTCGAAGCCGACCCCCGCAGCCCACAAGCCGCACAATGCCTGGTTGATCGACACGGCGTCGCCCAGCTTGGGGTGGTTCGTGAAGAGCGAGAGCACGTCGTCGTGTTCGCCGAGCACGTCCTCGACGAACCCGTGCAGCGCTCGTTTCGGGCCGACCTCCACGAAGACGCGGGCGCCGGCGTCGTAGAGGGTGTGCAGTCCCTTCACGAACTGCACGGGCGATGCCACCTGGCGCCCGAGGTAGTCGCGCATCGTCTCGCTGGTCGCGTCCGCTGGATAGAACTCGCCGGTCACGTTGGCGACCAGCGGGATCCGCGGCGGTTGAACGTCGAGCCGCTCCAACGTCGCCACCAGGGGCACGGAGGCCGGCGCGACGATCGTGGTGTGGAACGCATGGCTCACCGGGATGCGCACCGCCTGCATGCCCGCGGCGGTGAACGACTCGATCGCCGCCATGACTGCGTCGGTCGCCCCACCGACGACCGCCTGGTTGTACGAATTGATGTTGGCGACCACGGCGTAGCCGGGCGTGGCGTCGACGATCCGCTCGATCTCGCCGAGCGGTCCGAACACGGCCGCCATCGCGCCGTTGTCGTCGACCGAGAGGCGCGCCATCTCGCGGCCGCGGGCGCTCACCGCTTCGAGCGCCGCCGCGAACGTCAGCGAGCCTGCTGCGATGAGTGCGCCGTACTCACCGAGGCTGTGCCCCATCACCATGTCGGGGTGCATGCCGTAGGCGCCGAGGAGACGGCTGATGCTCGAGTCGGTGGCGAGCACCGCCGGTTGAGTGATCTCGGTTTGCAGGAGCTGTTGTTCGAGTTGCGCCACGGCCGCGGCGTCGTCGGCGTCGACGAAGATGTACGAGCTGAGCGGGCGCCCGAGCAAGGGCGTCATCACGTCGTCGGCCTCGCGGAACGTGGCATCGACGATCGGCTCGCTGGCACGGAGAGCCTGCAGCATGTTGACGTACTGCGACCCCTGCCCGGTGTAGAGGAATGCCACCTTCGGGACCGGGCCACCCCCGACGAACACGCCCTGTTGGCGCAGCATCCGGAACATCGCCGGGTTGCCGCTGGTCAGCGCCTTGATCGCCTTGTCGAGCTTGGTGGCGAGATCGGCCGCATCGGCGAAGTCGACGGCGATGCGGCGAGCGGCACGACCCACCGCCGGGTCGGGTCGGGCAGGTGCCGGTGCTCGACCGGCCCGCGCGTCGGCGAGGGCCCGGCGCACCTGGTCCAGCAGGCCGGCGTCGTCCGGGGCGCCGAGCACGAGTGCCCCGCGAAGGGGCGGCTTGGTGCGGTCGGCCGTAACGGCGACCGCAGCAGGCCCGGGCTCGCTCGCCGGGGTGACGGATGGCGCCTGGCCGATCGATGCTCCGGCGAACACCCGCGCCGGCGGCTTGTGGCGACCGGGGACGTGTTCCTCCAACACGACGTGGAAGTTCGTCCCACCGAATCCGAACGCGCTCACCCCGCCACGCCGCACTCCGCTCGGAGGCTCCGGCCAGTCGCGCAGCTTCGTGTTGACGACGAACGGCGACGTGTCCCAGTCGACGTTCGGGTTGGGATCGTTGAAGTTGAGGCTCGGCGCCAGCATCTTGTCGCTCAGACTGCGCACCATCTTGAACACGCCGGCCGCGCCGGCCGCGGCCTTCAGGTGCCCGATGTTCGACTTCACCGAACCGAGCGCGATGCTGCGCGGACGGGCCCCGGCTGCGCCGAACACCTCGGTGAGGCTCTGCAATTCGGTCGCGTCACCGACCCGGGTAGAGGTGCCGTGCGCCTCGACCGCATCGACGGTGCCGGGATCCTCGCCGGCAGCACGCCAGGCCCGCTCGACGGCAAGTCGTTGACCGATCGGGTTCGGTGCCGTGATGCCCTTGCCCTTGCCGTCACTCGAGCCGGCGATGCCGAGAATGACGGCGTAGATCCGGTCGCCGTCGCGCTCGGCGTCTTCCAGCCGCTTGAGCACGAACAGCGCGGCGCCCTCGCCCATGACGAACCCGTCGGCGCCGGCGTCGAACGGCCGGGTCCCGGTCGCGGACAGCGCTCCGATCTTGCAGAACTTCACGAACGCGGCGACACCCATGTTGTGGTCGATGCCGCCGGTGATGGCGGCGTCGAAACGGTGGTCGACGAGTCCGTCGACCGCGACGCTCATGGCGGCCAGCCCCGAGGCGCACGCAGCATCCGTGGTGAAGTTGGGACCCCGGAAGTTGAACAGGTTGGCGATCCGCCCTGCCATGACGTTGGCGAGTTCGCCGGGCATCGTGTCCTCGTTGATCTCGCCGTAGTGGTCGAGAAAGTGCGATCGCGTCTCATCGAGGATGCGCTGGCGCTGGTCGGCGGGCAGTGCGGCGAATGACTCGGCGTCCTGCAGGTCGCGGAGCACCTCGGGCAGCTCGATGCGCATGTTGGTCTGGTAGTGCTTCTCGCCACCGATCGCGTTTCCGATGATCACTGCGACGTTGTCGGGGTCGGTCGTCCAGTCGGGCCATCCTGCGTCGACGAGCGCCGCGCGTGCAGCGGCGATCGCCCAGCGCTGGCCGTCGTCCATCTGATCGGCCACCTTTGGCGGGATCGGCAGCTTCCAGCCGATCGGGTCCCACGGGAAGTCGCGAACCCAGCCGCCGACCTTGGAGTAGGTCTTGTCGGGTTCGTCGTGATCGGGCGAGTAGTACAGCGCCGGGTCCCACCGCTCGGGCGGAACGTCGCTGATCGAGTACCGGCCGCCGGTGATGTTGGCCCAGAACCTGTCGGCATCGGGCGCGTCGGGCATGATCGCGCCGACGCCGACTACGGCGATCGGTGAGGTGGGCCTCGTGTGGATGTCAAACATCGTGATGTACTCCTGAGCAGCGGAGGTCGGCGTGCGTGGGCGGGCGGAAGGCCGGTGGGAGGGGCGGGATGTGCAGCGTCACGCAGTGCGGCCGTACAACACGTCGGCAACGTGATCCATGTCGGCCAGCAGGCCGGACTGCGAGGCGCGAATGGCGTCGTGGGGAATGGTGGCCAACAGCGGTGCGACGTCGGCGCTTCCGGCGTCGATGGAACCCGCCACCCAGCGGACGCCTTCCTGGCCGACCTTCTGGGCAGCTTCGCGAGCGAATACACGACTCATGGCGGCCAGTGCGGGTCCGTCGAATCGATCCAGGCTCTTCTCGTGGCGGTCGCCGTCGAGTGCTGCGGCCGCTCGTTGCGCGAACACCTCGGCGCACTCGGCATGGGTGATCAACTCTCCGAGCCGGAACAGGACGTGCTGGTTGCGTGTCAGGCGGGCGACGCGGCACGCCTCGAGCACCGCGGCCAGCGCTTGTAGGGCGAGCGCGCCATGGCCGGCGCCGACCGTCGGGTGCGTGGCCTCCAGTTGGGTCAGTGCGGCGGCGCGGTCGCGATAGTAGGTACCGCTCGTCTTGAGGTGCTGCTGCCAGCGATCGCGAGCGATCGTCATCTCCATGATCTCCGATGTCCCCTCGTAGATCGTGGTGATCCTGACGTCGCGCTTGATCTTCTCGACGACGTACTCGCGGGTGTAGCCATAGCCGCCGTGCGCCTGGATCGCCGCGTCGGCAGCGGCGTTGCCAGCCTCGGTGGCCATCAGCTTGGCGATCGCGCCCTCGGTGTTCATCGCCCCGTTCTCACCGAGGCCCCGATCGATCCTGTCGGCGGTGTCCTCGATGTAGCTGCGGGCGGCCTCCAACCGCACGGCGTGGGGCACGATCAGCTTGTGGGTGAAACCCTGCTTCTCGGCGAGCGGAGCCCCACCCTGCTGGCGCTCGAGCGAATACTCGATCGCCCGGTCGAGTGCTTCCCAACCGCCGCCGAGACCGAAGGCTGCGACCATCACGCGGGTGTAGCCGAACACCTGCTGGGCCTGGATCAGCCCCTTGCCCTCGACCTCGCCGATCAGATGGTCGGCGGGCACCTCGACATCGTCGAGGAACAGCGCAGCAGTGTTCGACAGTCGCAGGCCGTGCTTGTCCTCCGGATGCGCCGCGGTCAGCCCGGGCGTCTCCTTCGGGACCACGAACCAGGATGGGCCGTCGGGCGTACGGGCGAGGATCGTGGTGACGTCGGCGATCGATCCGTTGGAGATCCACTGCTTCCGGCCGTTGATGCGGTAGCCGGTGACGACGCCGTTCTCCCCGATCCGTGTTGCGGTGGTCTTCATCGCGCCGAGGTCGCTTCCGGCGTCGGGCTCGGTGGCCCCGTAGGCGAACACCAGGCCCTCCTCGGCAATTGCGCCGAGCCAGCGCTGCTTCTGCTCCACGGTGCCACCGAAGAGGATCGGGTCGCTGCCGAGGAACGTGGCGAACACCGCCGTGGCCAGTCCGATGTCGTGGCGAGCCATCACCTCGCAGACACGGTACGAGTCGAACGCTCCACCGTCCATGCCGCCGAATGCCTCGGGGACGAACACCAATTGCACGCCCAGCTGGTTCGGATCGCTCATGGCGCGCACGATGTCCTCGGGACAGACATCTTCGTGATCGAGCTCGAGCTGCAGCTTGGCGGGGAGTGCGTGGCCGACGAACTCCCCGAGCGCGTCGAGCATCATCACGAGCGTGTCGGAGTCGAGGCCGGCTGGTGCGACGTGAGCGTCGGTCACCGCGAGCGAATCGTTCATCGGAGTCCCCTTCGTGGTTGGTGCTCATCCCCACAGTACGGAACTCCAGCGGTCGGTTGAACGGCCTTAGGTCATCTGGTCTGCCGGTGTCGAGGACGTACCGAAGAGGCGGGCTTCCTGCTCCTGTCGCAACGCCAGGAACCGGCCCTCGGCCTCCACGAGTACGACATCCGGCGCCGAGGCCAAGCTGATCGAGCCCTGGAGTGCTGCTCGCGCCCCGAGGACGTCGATCAGCCGGGCCTGCAGTCTCAGCGGCTGATCGAGCGGGACCGTCGAGCGATAGCGAACCTCCAGCCGTGCAGTGACGCCACGGTGGCCGGCCAGCGCAGCCGCGTGTCCCATGATCTGATCCAGGAGCAATGCGCTGATGCCTCCGTGGGCGTAGGTGGGCGGCCCCTCGTAGCGCCAGTCGAGAGTGCACCAGCCGATCGCAGTGCCGTCGACGACCTCCACGCGCATCGGCGGCGCGACCGGGTTTCCCGACCCGACGACCGGGTTGAACCAGCGCGCGCCTCCGTGCACGTCGTCGACCGACGACGGCTCATCGAGTCGCCGCTGGTGCCCGGCGAGAGCGGCGGCCGAACGGCGTGCATCCTCTGCCACGGCGCGAAGCACCTCGGCCGGGACTTCGCTGCCGATCGTCAGATACGAGAGGTCGCGCAGCGCCTCGCCCAGCTGCTCCACGGCTTCTCGCCGATCGGCGAGTTCTGCGTTCGAGTCGATCCGCGGGAGGCCCCGGCGCCGAGAACCCGTCGCCGACCGATTCGGTGTGGTGTCGACCGTCGATCGTGGTCCGTCCGGTGTGGGCATCGGACCATCTTGCTCCAAGGCGGTGCCCACTGCGACCGATGGCCCCGCAGCCACGGAAGCGAGTACCCCTCGGTGCGATGGCCAGCGTTCACGGCATCGGTTCACGCGGTGTCGGGAGCGGGCGTCGTTCGGTAACGCAGTGCCACCGCCCCCGACCGGAACTCGTGGCGATGCACGAGGTCGAGCTGGATGCGCTCGCGCAGACCCTCGAGCAGCGTCGGCCCGTGTCCGGCGAGGACCGGCTGCACGATGAACTCGAACTCGTCGATCAGTCCGAGATCGGCCAAGGCCAGCGGAAGCGTCACGCCCCCCACGAACAGGCCTTCACCCGACTCGTCCTTGAGCTCTCGGACCGCCCGACCCACGTCACCTCGTATGAGCTCGGCATTCCAATCGACCGCATCGAGCGTGGTCGACACGACGTACTTCCTCGCGGCATCGATGGTCTCGGCGAACGGGATCTCCCACTCCTCCATCCAGTCCGGCCACGTCCCCGTCGCGGGGCGCCGCCACGCCGACTCCATCATCTCGTAGGTCACCCGGCCGAGCAGCAGGGCATCGGCTCGTTGCATCTGCGTGGTCCAGTACCGCATCGACTCTTCATCGGGAGCGATCCCTGCCTCGTGATCGCAGCAGCCGTCGAGCGCGATGTTGATCGAGTAGCGGAGCGGTCTCATCTGGTTGCCCTCCTTCGGGGGTGCTCCGGCCGCAGCCGGCAGGGCGCACAGACTGCACGCCCGAACCGTCATTGGCAAGCAACAGCGAAACCAGAACCGGCGCGAACCCGACGGTGGACCATCCTGGAGTGGGTGCACGTGGACCAGCTCGCCATCTCGGTGAAGCAGGTCGCGGCGCTGCTCGCCGATCAGCTTCCGGCGCTCGCGGGCCAGGCCATCGTGCGCGTCGACGGTGCCGGAACCGTCAATGCCCTCTTCCGAATCGGCTCGACGGTCACCGCGAGGTTCCCACTCCGATACGACGATCCGGACACGGCGGAACGACGGCTCCGTCGAGAGGCGGCGGCCTCGGCCGAGTTCGTGCGGGCATCGCCCGTTCCGGCGCCCCAACCACTCGACATCGGCCGACCGGGGCACGGCTACCCGATGCCGTGGGCGACGCAATCGTGGCTCCCCGGCTCGACGGCCGATCCCAGCTCGCACGAGCACACCACGGCGCTCGCGATGGACATCGTCGACCTGATCTTGAGCCTCCGCGCATGGGATGTCGAGGGTCGGCGCTTCGCTGGGCCGGGCCGAGGCGGCCGGCTCGACGCTCATGATGCCTGGGTCGATCAGTGCATCGCCCGAAACGAAGGCCTCCTCGACACCGACGTCATGCGCAGGCTGTGGTCACGCTTCCACGAGCTGCCTCGCGAGGACCCCGACGCGATGGGCCACGGCGACCTGACCCCGTCCAACCTGCTCATTTCGGACGACCGCCTGACGGGCGCGCTCGACACCGGGGGCTTCCAGGCGGCCGACCCTGCCCTCGACCTGGTCGTCGCATGGCACTGCTTCGCCGACGCGTTGCGCGAGCAGATGCGACGGGCAATGTCCTGTAGCGAGCTGCAGTGGGAGCGAGGAGCCGCCTGGGCATTCGAGCAGGCGATCGGCGCGTACTGGTACTACCGGGATTCGAATCCGACCATGGCCGACATGGGACGGACCACCCTCGAACGGCTCGTCAGCTCCTTCGGCTGACGGCCGCCCACAGCATCGTTCGAGGGACGCCGGCAGCCGCGTCTGCGATCAGAGCAGTCGCTGTTGCCGAGCGACCTGGACAGCGGCTCGTCGGTTGGTGACGGCGAGCTTGCGGTAGACGGCGCTGCACTGGGTCTTGACCGTGTTGGGTGACACGTACAGCTCGCGTGCGATCTCCGGCAACGAGAGCGCGGACGGCAGATAGCGGAGCACGGCGAGCTCCCGCTCCGACAACCGCTCGACGAGCCCGGCGACCGGCGCGACCGGCGCACGCGCAATCCGGTGCCGCGCCGTCACACGGTCGAGCATGGGTCCGTTGATTCCCGCATCGGGGCACGATTGGATCAGCCGGACCGCCTCCTCGAGGGAGGCTCGTCCGCGGTCATCCCCCTCGTGCAGGTGCACGTCACCGGCCAGGATCAGCACGAACAGCAGTCCGAGCCTCGTGGTCGCCCGGCGGGCGAGCGCGACGGCGCGTTCGATCTCGTCGGCCGCCACCGAGTCGGTGTGGCCGGTGACTGCCTCGATGGCGATGGCGGGTGCGATGCCGTGGTAGTCGCCGAGTCCCGACGTGGCGGCGAAGTCGAGCGCCCGTCGCGCCGCGACGCGGGCGGCGTCGTCGCCGCCACTGTGGAAGTCGACGACGGCGGATGCGACGAGGGACATGGCGTGCGCAGTGATGCGCTGCTCGGCCAGGGTCCGCACGTGTGCGATCGCCAGCGCAGCTCGTGCCTCCTCGGCGAGGCCGGCCCATGCGAACGCTGCGCCCGTTGCGGTGATCAGCTCGCTCGGTCGCCCGTCCAGGCCACCGGCGGCAAGCACCTCGCGTGCGCCATCGAGGGCCGTCGCGACGTCGCCACGTCCGAGGGCCAGGTTGATCCGCAACGGCATCGTCCGCATGGGCTCCACGTCGTCGGGCAGCGTCTCCGTGGCACGGTCGAGGAGACGCTGCGCCTCGTCGTAGCGGCCGGTCAGGTAGTGGTCCCAACCGGACAAGGCGAGGCAGATCGCGTCGAGTTCACCGCCCTCGGAGAGCTGCCGGAGGATGTTGCGAAGGGTCCGCAGCTGTCCTGCACCGAGAAGATCGGGGCCGACAAGTCGCATCAGCAACATGGCGTGCTCGCGATCGCCTGCGGCGAGCAGGTGGTCGACGGCGGCGGCGGGATGACCGGACGACTCGAACCAGGACGCGGCGCGACGGTGCAGGTCGACAAGCCGATCGGGGATCGAACGTCGCGCCTCGAGCAGGAGGAGATCGCGGAACAGGTGGTGGTAGCGGTACCACTCCCCCACGGTGTCGAGCCTGATGACCAATTGGTTGCGCGCGGCGAGACCCGCCAGCCATTCGGCGCCGTCGTGGGAGCCCGTGACGGCATCGAGCAACGGCCCCGAGAGGCGGTGGAGAACGGCCGCTTGGACCATTCGACGGCGCTCGTCGTCGTCGAGCGCGGCCAGCAGTTCGTCAGCGAGGTAGCCGGCCACCAGCTGGTCGTCGCCCCGGAAGGTCTCCACGAAGCGCTCCGGCTCATTTGTGTGCTCCAACGACAGACCCGCCAGCACGAGCCCGGCGGCCCATCCTTCAGTGCGTTCGCACAGATCCTCCAGCGCCTGACTTCCCAACCCGTCGGCGACCCCACCGAGCAGCGCTGCCGCCTCGGAGTGTTCGAACCGCAGGTCGCCGGCACGGATCTCACGGATCTGCCCGCGTACCCGCAGACGACCCATCCGGAACGGGGGGTCGGCACGGGTGATCAGGACGAGCGTGAGCTGCGGCGGGCACAGCTCGATCAGCCGTTCCACACCACGATGCACCGCAGTGGTGTCGACCAGGTGGTAGTCGTCGAGCACCACGACGAGCCGGCCAGACAGCGCGGCCAACTCGTTGACGATCGCCGGCACCACCACGTCGTCGGCGCCGAACGAACCGGCGACCACCGGCCCCAGCCGTGCGACGGGCTCCGGGGCGACCCGCCCGATCGCGGCGGTGAGCGACACCCAGAAACGCGCCGGATCGGCGTCGGAGTCCTCCAACTGCAGCCACGCCACCGGGGCGTCGTGTGTGGCGGCCCAACCGGCGACCAGCGTCGACTTTCCCGAGCCCGCCGGGGCACTGACCAACACGAGCGTCACCTCGGAGGCGTCCGCGTGGTCCAAGACCACGTCGAGTCGAGCCCGCTCGACGAGCCGCGTCGGCGGCACCGGCGGGCGCAGCTTGGTGGCTGCCAGGTTGCCGTACGAACCCACGTCCACCGGCCGAATGTAGCGGGCGTTCACCCGGTGAATTCGCGCACGGGGTGAAGCCGGTTCACCCGTTCCGATGAGACCGTGCCTGCATGCCAGCCACCGACACCCATGTGATCGTGCTGCGGGGCCGCGTCGGCCCCCGCCTGCTCGGTCCGCTGCTCGACGACTTCAGCGTCGACCACTCCGTCGCCCACTGCACACGGCTCGCCGGCACGGTGCGCGATCCGTCGCATCTCCACGGCGTCGTGGCGTACCTGGCCTCGATCAACGCCGAGTTGATCTCCATCAGCCCCCTCCCCACCGACCACGTTGCGAGCGACTCGACCGCCACCCCCACCACCACAACCACCACACAGGAGCACCCGATGATCACCGTGTCCCACCTCACCAAGATCTACGGCCGGCGCACGGCCGTCGACGACCTGTCGTTCGATCTCGCAGCCGGACACATCACCGGCTTCGTCGGCCCGAACGGCGCCGGTAAGTCGACCACGATGCGCATGATGGTCGGCCTCGCCCGACCCGACGCCGGCACGGTCACCTACCGCGGCTCGCGCTACGACGAGCTCCGCCACCCGGCCCGCACGATCGGCGTCGTCCTGGACGCGCGAGCGATGCACCCAGGGCGCTCGGCTCGTAACCACCTGCGAGCGCTCGCCGCACTCAGCTCGATACCCGACGGCCGCGTCGACGGCGTCCTCCACCGGGTCGGCCTCGACGGCGCCGCCGACCAGCGAGTCGGAGGTTTCTCGCTCGGCATGCGCCAGCGCCTCGCCATCGCCGGAGCACTACTCGGCGACCCCGAGGTGCTGATGCTCGACGAGCCCGCCAACGGCCTGGACCCCGACGGCATCCGCTGGCTGCGCACGATGCTCACGGACTTCGCCGCAGGCGGCGGAACGGTCTTCGTCTCCAGCCACTTCATCACCGAGCTCGCCACGTTCGCCCACGACCTCGTCGTCGTCGGCAACGGCCGCCTGATCACCGCCGAGCCGCTCGCCACGACGCTCGAGCGCAATCGCTCGCAGAGCCTCGAAGACATCCTCCTCGACCTCACTCGCAGCGCCGCCAACTACGCCGCGGCCTGACCGCATCCGACGAACCCGTTCCGACCCGAAAGGACACTCCCATGAACGCCACCATCCAGCTCCAGTCCGACTCCGCACCCAAACCTGCACCCGCACCGGTCATCGCCGACGTCCGCGCCGCGGTGCGCAGCGAATGGATCAAGCTCCGCTCCGTCCGTTCGACACCGCTGTTCATCGGCCTCACCATCGTCATCGGTGTCGCCATGTCGCTGATCCTGGGACGGATCGTCAAGACCGACCCCTACGAGGACCTGCCCTTCACCATCGGCAACACCTTCCTGGTGTCCAGCTGGCTCACGACGCTGTTCTCCGTGGTCGCCGGCACCCTGCTGTTCACCTCCGAGGTCCACCACGGCACCCTCGCCGGCACACTCACCGCCCGCCCGTCGAAGCCGACCATCATCGCCGCCAAGACCGTCACCGCTGCGGCACTCGGATTCACCATGGGGGCGCTCGGCATCATCGGCGGACTCGTCGGGGGCGTCGCGAGCGGCATGGACACCGGCGACCTCTCCGGTGCCGCATCGGGGGTCGCCTGGGCGCTGGTCCTCACCACCGGCGCCTCGATCCTCGGCCTCGGCGTCGGGCTGAGCGTGCGACACAGCGCCGCCGCCGTCACTTCGGTACTCGTGTGGGCACTCGCCGTCGAGACCCTCGTGCGCGGCATCGTCTCGCCCACCGTCTCGAGGCTGCTGCCGTTCACCGCCGCCCACGGCCTGCTCGGCACCCGCTCCGCTGCCGACACGACCGAAACGCTGGCGGCCGCCTTCTCCAACGTCGCCAATGCCGCCGTCATCGCATGCTGGGCGGCGGGGGCCGTCGTGATCGGTACCGCCCTGTTGATCCGCCAGGACTCGTGATGAGCCGCTTCGCCGCCTTCCACCATCCCAACTTCCGGCGGTACTTCGTCGGACAGGTGATCTCCAGCGTGGGGTCCTGGCTCCAAGCGCTCGCCGTCACCTGGCTGGTGCTGGACATCACCGGGCGCAGCGACCGCCTCGGAGCGGTGATCGCCCTGCAGTTCCTCCCGCTGCTCGTGCTCGGCGCCCCCGCCGGCGTGCTCGCCGATCGGGTCGACAATCGCCGGCTTCTCCTCGTGACGTCGACCGTGTCGGCGGGGATCGCAGTGACATTCGGCATCGCGATCTCGGCAGCAACGCCCGGGCTCTGGATGATCTACGCCCTCACGCTGCTGTCCGGTCTCGTGCTCGCCGTGGAACGTCCCGCAATGCAGGCCCTGCTGTTCCAGCTCGTCGGGCGAGACACGCTGCCGAGCGCTGTCGCCGCCAACAGCACCATCGCCTCGATGTCACGCCTCGTCGGTCCTGCACTCGGTGGAGCGATGATCGCCGTCACGGGCATCGCGTCGTGCTTCTACGCCAACGCAGTCTCCTACGTCGTGGTGCTCGTCGCGCTCGCCGCCATCGATCGCAGCCGGCTGATCGCACGGCCGATCGGAGCCCGCGCCGGCGCGAACCTGCGAGCAGCTGCGAGCTACGTGCGCCACCGCCCCGACGTCGCTCGACCGCTCGTCGTGATGGCCGTCGTCGGGCTCGTCGCCCTGAACTTCCAGACCACCTTTCCCTCCATGGTCCGCTTCGGCTTCGACCGAGGTCCCGGCGCCGTCGGCGCGGCGATGAGCGTCAGCGCCATCGGGTCCGTCCTCGGTGGCATCTACGCGGCGGGCATCACACCAGACCCGCGCCGGACACTCGCCTTGGTCCTCGCCGCCTTCAGTGCGACGCTCGTCGTGCTCGCCGCTGCCCCGTCCTACCTCACGTTCGTGATGCTGGCCATCCCGCTCGGATTCGCATCGGCATGCTTCCAGTCGGTCAATACCGTTGCGGTACAACAGGCCGCAGAACCCGCCATGCACGGTCGGGTCATGGCGCTGCACCAGATGGCCTGGAACGGCAGCACGCCGCTCGGTGCCGTCGCCATGGGATGGGTCATCCAGACGACGACGCCCCGAGCGCCGTTCGTTCTCGGTGGTGCCGCAGCAGCCGCCTGTGCGTTGGTCCTCGCAAGAACACTCGACCGACGAGCCGAGCGGATTGGGCGTTCGACGATCCCGGTCATCCTTGCCGGACGTCGGGTTCACCGAATCGCGAGGGCGGCGGGCGGATCGGCGTCGGTCACGAGGTGCAGTTCCTGCACGGCGCGGGTCATCGCCACGTAGAGCAACCGGGCCCCGCGCGGCGTGACCGCGTTCGAGGTTCCTTCGCTCAGGATCTCGTGCGCGTTGACCACGATGACCCCGTCGAACTCGAGGCCCTTGACGCGCTCCGGTTCGAACAGTGGGATCTCGCCAGGATCGAGTTCGTGGACGTGGTCGACGGCGACGAGGCCGTGGTCGACGAGCGCCTGCCCGATCGCCTCGTGCAGCCGCAGCGGTGCCACGATCCCACTCACGCGACGCCGATGCTTGGTCGCAGCTGCCACTTCGGCCACCATCGCCGCCAGCTCGAGATCGCCGGCGACCGGATCCGTCCGGTGCCAGGTCGGCGGTTCGCCGGTGCGGCGCACGCTGCGACTCTCGGTGGCATCGACACCGGTCTGGGCGAGCAACCGGTTGGCCACCGCCAGGATCGGTTCCGGCACCCGGTAGCCGATGGTGAGGTCGGCGATCGTGCCCTCGACACCACGACCGTCCGGGCCATCACCCCCGACGGCGCCAGCACGGCGGGCGCCCGTGCCGAGGTGGCCGAACACGTTCGACCAGCGTTCCTGTCCCGCGGGCGTGGTCGACTGAGCGACGTCGCCGACCAACGTCATCGAGCCACTCGGGCTGCGGCGGCCGATCACCCGCAGCGCAACCGCCGAGTGGTCCTGGGCCTCGTCGACGATGACGTGGCCGTAGGTGAACGGCGAGCCGTTCAGCATCGAGTTCGCCTCGTCGACCAGCAGCTGATCAGCGCGAGTCCACACCCGCCGCTTGCCAGACGGTCCCGGCAGCAGTTTGTCGACGAGACGCACCGGCTTCTGGGTCGGCCACGCCCTGTTGATCGCCGCCTTCAACGGCGCTGCCTGGCGCCACGCGTCGTCGCCGCCGGTGCGTCGCAGCAGCTCGCGTTGGGCGATCGAACGCATCCGCTCTCGCCGCTGGTTGAGCGGTGATGTCCCCGACGTCGCGGTCGCCAGCCACTCGGCGAACAGCTCTCGCTCGATCACGTGGGTGCGGGCGCCGATCGGCACCCGGATGTCGTCGTCGGGGGTCGTGATCGCTGCGAGTGCCAGCGCTTCGAGGTCGGCGAGGCGCTCGACGTCGCCCTTCCAACGAGCCAGGCCGACATCGTCGACGCCAGTGACTTCCACTCGCGGGATGCACAGCTCGTCGACGGTCGCTTGGCGGACGGTGCGCTCACCCAGTGACGGCAACACGTTGGCGATGTAGTCGAGGAACGCCCGGTTGGGGCCCACCACGAGCACGCCGTCACGGAGGAGGCGGGCACGGTGCTCGAACAGCAGGTACGCCGCTCGGTGCAGTGCGACGGCGGTCTTGCCGGTGCCAGGGCCGCCCTGCACGACGAGCACCTGATCGATCGGCGAACGGATCACGATGTCCTGCTCGGCCTGGATCGTCGACACGATCTCGCGCATCTCACCGGACCGTTCGGCACCGATCTCGGCGAGCACCGGGTCGGGGATCCCGCCGGCGACCTCACCCTCGTCCGGATCGTCGAGGTGCTCGTCGAGGTAGGCGATCAGGTCGCCGTCGTCGAGGGTGAACCGCCGCCGGAATGCGATGCCGAGCGGATCGACCGACGTCGCTCGGTAGAACGGTGCCGCGATCGGCGCCCGCCAGTCGACGACGACCGGGTCGTGGTGGTCGTCCTCGATGTGACGGCGGCCGATGTACCAGTCGTCGATGCGCCCGAAGAAGTCACCCGCGCCGGGACTGCGGAGATCCTCCAGCGCATCGCCGACGGTGGCCTCGATGTACTCCTTGGTGATCTCGTCGGCCGCACCTTCGGGGTCCACCGCCTCCAAGCGCTCGATCATCCGATCGCGCGACATCCGCGCAGCACCCAGGCGAGCGCGCTCGTCGTCGAGCTCGGGAAACAGGTCGGCCACCATGGGGGTCAGACAAGTTAGCTGACCGCCACGGTTCGTTCGTCAGCGGTTTTCGCACCGGTTCGTGACAGGATCGTCACCCGTGCTGTTGCTGGTGCCGATCGCCTACGTCCTCGGCACGTTCCCGTCTGCAATCCTGATCGCCCGAGCGAACGGCATCGACATCTCGGCGTTCGGCTCGGGAAACCCAGGAGCATCGAACGTCACCCGGGCGCTCGGATGGCGCAAGGGTGTGTGGGTCTACGTGCTCGACGCCGGCAAGGGAGCGCTCGCCGCGGGCCTCGGTCTCGCCATCGACGGACGACCGATGGCGTACTGGTGCGGTGCCGCCGCCGTCGTGGGCCACATGTTCCCGGTGTTCCGGAACTTCAAGGGCGGCAAGGGCGTCGCGACCGGCTCCGGGGTCCTGCTCGTCGTCCAGCCGATCCTCGCCCCGTTGGCCGTCGGGCTGTGGTGGCTGGTGTCGAAGGTGACAGGCAAGGCGGCGCTCGGTTCGGTGATCGCCGTTGCATTGGTACCCATCGGCCTGATCGTGCAGGAGAAGCCGGCGTGGGAGTTCGTCGCCGTCGCCGGCGTGTGTGCTCTGATCCTCGTCAAGCACACGGGCAACATCGTCCGGTTGATACGGCGGGAAGAGCACTCGCTCAGCAAGAATTGAGCGTTCCCGTCAGAATGGACAGTCCATGCAGTTGTTGACGCCCATCGCCTTCGGATCGCGCACCGCACCCAACCGGGTCGTGTTCGGACCGCACGTCACGAATCTCGGTGCCGACAACCGGTCGATCCCCGAACGGCTCGTCGCCTACTACGAGCGCCGGGCGCGCGGTGGATGCGGGACGATCGTGGTGGAGGGAGCTTCCGTCCATCCGTCCGACTGGCCGTACGAGCGCGCCCCGCTCGCCGAGCGGTGCAGCGATGGCTGGACCTCGATCGTGCGGGCCTGTCGGCCGCACGGCTCGCTGGTGATCGCCTCGCTCGACCATGCCGGCGGCCAGGGCTCCTCCGCCTACTCGCAGCGGCCGCTGTGGGCACCGTCGCGAGTACCCGAGGTGAACACGCGCGAGGTGCCGAAGTGGATGGAGGCCGGCGACATCGCTGCGGTCGTCGACGGGTTCGCCGGAGCAACGAAGCTGGCCGTCGACGCCGACCTCGACGGCGTGGAGATCAACGCCGGCCAGCACAGCCTGGTGCGCCAGTTCCTGTCCGGTCTCACCAACCAGCGAGACGATCCCTGGGGGCACGACCGGCTGCTGTTCGCCCGCCAGGTGATCGACGCCGTGCGAGGCGCCGCCGGCGACCGGATCGTCGGGCTGCGACTGTCATGCGACGAACTTGCCCCCTGGGCCGGCATCACCCCCGAGATGGCTCCCGGCATCGCCGCGTCGCTCGTCGACGCCGGTCTGGACTACGTGGTGGTCACGCGCGGGTCGATCTACACCGTCGAGAAGACGCGACCGGACTTCCACGAGCCGACCGGCTTCAACGTCGACGTCTGCCGTTCGGTCCGGGCCGCCGTCCACGAGGGCCATCCCGACGTACCGGTGATCCTGCAGGGGTCGGTCGTCGGGGCCGGCCAGGCAGAATGGGCACTCGGCGGCTACGACGATGACTCGCTGTGCGACGCCGTCGAGATGACGCGAGCACAGATCGCCGACCCCGACCTCGTCGCCCGACTGGCAGGCGGCGAAGGCGACCGCATCCGACCGTGCACGCGCTGCAACCAGACATGCCAGGTCCGCGACGCCCGCAATCCGATCGTCACCTGCATCGCCGAGCCGACCAGTGGCCGCGAGACCGAGGACCCCGACTGGTACGTGGCGGCGCCACATCCACGCGACGTCATCGTCGTCGGTGCCGGCCCCGCCGGCCTCGAGGCCGCCCGGGTCGCCGCCGTCCGCGGGCACCGTGTCACCGTCATCGAACAGGCCGACCACGTCGGCGGCCTCGCCGCCGACGCCGGCCCCAACGGGGCCCTGGTCGACTGGTGGCGGGGCGAGCACCGACATCTGGGCACCAACATCCGGCTCGAGACCAGCACGTGGGAGATCGGCGACCACACCACGGTGGTCCAGGCCACCGGCTCGGTCGCAGGCGTCCGGCCGTACGAGGTCGCCGACGACGCGGTCGTACTCGACGTCGCCGACGTGCGCCGCAGTGCCGCCCCACTCCCTGTCGACGGCACGATCGTGCTCTTCGATCCGATCGGCGGATCGATCGCCGTGGCGCTCGCCGAAGAACTCGGTGGGCGGGCGGTGCTCGTCACGCAGGACAACATCGCCGGCAACGAACTCTCACGGACCGGCGACCTGGCCCCGGCGAACACCCGACTGGCGCAAGCCGGCGTGACGATCGAACGGCGAACGCTGCTGCGCGCCGCCCGGGCCGGCGAGGTGGAACTGGAAGACCGCTACTCCGGCGAGCGCCGCACTGTCTCCTGCTCGGCGGTGGTCGACTGCGGGTTCCGGCTGCCCACCGAACCGATCGACGGTGCCGTGCAGATCGGCGATGCGGTGGCGCCGCGCACGATCCACGAGGCCGTCCTCGAAGCCCGGCGCGCCGCCCTCGCGATCTGACCACGTTTCACCTGGGGTCAGACCCCGGATGAAACGCCCGCCGGCGGGTCCTGCAACACTCACGCGTCATGAGCGACGACCTGTTCGACCTGACCGGCCGGGTTGCGGTGGTGACCGGTGGGTCACGCGGGCTCGGCCGCGAGATGGTGCTCGCCTTCGCCGAGCGCGGTGCCGACGTCGTGATCGCCAGCCGCAAGCTCGATGCCTGCGAGACGCTGGCTGACGACGTGCGCAAGAAGTTCGGTCGCCGGGCGCTCGCGGTGGCGTACCACGCCGGCCGCTGGGAGGACGCCGATCGCCTGTACGAGACGGTGTACGCCCAGTTCGGCCGGTGCGACGTGCTGGTGAACAACGCCGGGATGTCACCGCTGTACCCCAGCGTGGACGCGATCAACGAGGAGCTCTACGACAAGGTGATGGACGTCAACCTGAAGGGCCCGTTCCGGTTGTCGGCACTGATCGGTACCCGGATGGCCGGACCGGAGCACGGCGGCAGCAATGGCGGATCGATCATCTTCGTGTCGTCGATCGCGTCGCACCGTCCGAGCCCGAACGAACTCGTGTACGGCGCGGCAAAGGCCGGCGTCAACAACTTGACCTACGGTCTCGCGCGCACACTCGGCCCGACCGTGCGGGTCAACTGCATCGCGCCGGGGCCGTTCCTCACCGACATCTCCAAGGCCTGGGATCTCGACTCGTTCGAGCGCTCGGCGCAGGTCGGCTTCGCCCTCGGACGCGGGGGTCGGCCCAACGAGATCGTCGGCACCGCCCTCTACCTGGCGAGCGATGCGTCCTCGTACACCACCGGCGCGGTGATCGACGTCGACGGCGGCCCACGGTGAGCGAACAGGCGGGCGGGCCGGAGGAGCCGCCGGGTCCGCTGATCGCCTCCGGACGGGCTGCCGACGTGTTCGACCTCGGCGACGGCACCGTACTGCGCCGTTACCGGACCGAACACGACTCCGAGCCGGAAGCGCGCCTGATGGAGTGGCTGACGGCGGCCGGGGTACCGGTGCCGACCGTCCACCGCGCGAACGGGCGCGACCTGGTGATGGATCTCGTGAGCGGCCCGTCGATGCTCGACGATCTGCAACGTCGACCGTGGCGGCTCCGTCGCCACGCGCTCACGCTCGCACGGCTGCAACGCATGATCAACGACGTCGCGGCGCCGGACTGGCTGTCCTCGGCGGGTCCGATCCCGGACGGCACCGCCGTCGTCCATGCCGACCTGCATCCGATGAACGTGCTCCTCGGACCCCAGGGTCCGGTCGTGATCGACTTCACCAATGCCATGCGCGGCCCGGCGGCATTCGACGCCGCCTTGTCGTACGTCCTGATGTCGACGTTCGAGGCGGCGAGCCCGGTCGACCGCATCGGTCAACGGCTGCTCGTCGGGGCGTTCCGACGTGCTCGCGGACCAGATGTCGTCGACGCCGGTCTCGCCGATGCCTGCCGGTTCCGGCTCGCCGATGCCAACGTGACCACCAGCGAGCGCGAACGCGTCAGAGGTCTACTGAATCGTGTGACCTCCGGCACACAGGCCTCGCTACGGTGACCACATGGAGATGAACTTCGCCACCGTCTGGGAATCGATCACCGACGTCATCCCCGATGCGCCTGCGGTCACCCACGGCGACCTCACCCGGACGTGGGCCGAGTACACCGAGCGCGCTGCACGGGTCGCCGGGGCGCTCGACGCGCACGGGCTCGGTCACGACGCCAAGACCGCGCTGTACATGTACAACTGCAACGAGTATCTCGAGGCGCAGTACGGGTGCATGAAGACCCGCGGCGTGCCGATCAACGTCAACTACCGCTACCTCGACGACGAGCTCTGGTACCTGCTCGACAACTCCGACTCCCGGGCGCTGTTCTTCCACTCCTCGCTCGGTGACCGGGTGGCCCGCGTCGCGGACCGGCTGCCGGAGCTGACCCTGCTCGTCGAGGTCGACGATGGCGAGGGTGCCGGCCACGTGCCGAACGCCGTGCGCTACGAGGATCTGGTCGCCGGCAGCGACGCGATGCGGCGGATCGAGCGCGCGGAGGACGACATCTACATGCTGTACACCGGGGGCACGACCGGGATGCCGAAGGGTGTGATGTATGCGAACGGCGGCATGGCGGCCGGTCTGATCGCCAGCGGGTTCCCACTCCTCGGCGTCACACCGCCGACCGATGCTGCCGAGGTGGCCGGCATCGTGCAGACGGCGGTCGAGGGCGGCAACCAACTGATCTCGGTCCCGTGTGCGCCCCTCATGCACGGCACCGGGCTGTGGATCGGTGCGTTCATCCCCCACCTCGCCGGCGGGCACGTGATCACGCTGACCAACCGCAGCCTCGACGCTCACGAGGTGCTGTCGACCGTCGAGAAGCACCGGGCGACCGCCGTCACGATCGTCGGCGACAGCTTCGCCAAGCCGCTGATCCGTGCCCTCGACGAGGGCAAGCCGGACGGCTCGAGCTACGACACGTCGTCGATCGTCGTGATCACGTCGTCGGGCGTGATGTGGACCACCGAGGTGAAGGAGCAACTGCTCGACCGGATCGAGCAGGCGATGCTCGTCGACGCCATGGGCTCCACCGAGGGCTCGATGGGCACCCAGATCTCCATGAAGGGCATGACGGCCGACACGGCCCGGTTCACGCAGAATCCGACGACCAAGGTCTTCGCCGACGACGACCGCGAGGTGCAGCCAGGCTCCGACGATGTCGGCATGGTGGCCGCCGGCGGCAACGTGCCACTCGGCTACTTCAAGGACCCGGAGAAGTCGGCGCGCACGTTCCGGGTGATCGACGGCGTGCGCTACTCGTTCCCCGGCGACTTCGCGAAGGTGGCCGCCGACGGCACGCTGATCCTGCTGGGCCGCGGCAGCCAAGTGATCAACACCGGCGGTGAGAAGGTGTTCCCCGAAGAGGTCGAGGAAGCGGTCAAGCGCGTCGACGGCGTGGTCGACTGCCTCGTCGTCGGCGTCGAGAACGAGAAGTTCGGCCAGGCGGTCACCGCGGTCGTGTCGCTCGCCGAGGGTGTCACGCTCGACTCGGCAACGATCATCGCCTCGGTCAAGAACGATCTCGCCGGCTACAAGGCACCCAAGTCGGTGATCTTCGTCGACCAGGTCCCGCGGGCGCCGAACGGCAAGGCCGACTACCGATCGGCGAAAGAGCACGCCGAAACGGCCCTCTGACGTCCAACGCGTGAACAGATGGGCGTACTGGCGGCCCATTTGTTCACGCGTTCGGCAGGTGGCGGCGGCGCGATCTCGAGGTCAGGTCTGCAGCTTCTCGACGAAGAAGTCGAGGACGCGCTCGACGCTGGCATCGTCACGCTGTTCGGTCAGCACCGAGTGGTCGGTCTTCTTGGAGCTCGGCAGTTCGATGGCGATGAACGCGTCGCCGAGCAACTCACGCAGCGAGGAGAAGCGATCGCCAACGAGTTTGTCGCCGGTGAAACGGAGACCGAGCACCTGACAGCCGGCGGCGGCCCGCTCCGCGATCGCCGCAGCATCGTCGGGAGACAGGTTGAGGTCGGCGCCGCGTGACGCGCCGATCGGGAGCGGCATCGACGGCTGCGACAGCACCGGGGCGAGCATGATGTCGTCGACCATCATGCCGAGCGCGAAGCCGCCGGAGAAACACATCCCGACCGCGCCGACGCCGGGACCACCGACCTGCTGGTGGACGTTGCGGGCGAGCGCGCGGAGCCAGGCGATGATCGGTGATGTCTGGTTCAGTGCGAACGCGGTGAACTCGCGGGCGATGCAGACCTTCGCCATCTGCTGCATCGCAGAGGCGTTCGATGGCTCCTTGCCGGGTGTGCCGACCAGCGACGGCATCACCACCGTGAAGCCGCGTTCGACCACCTCGTTGGCGAACTTCGTGACCAACGGCGTGATGCCGGGGATCTCGTGGATCACGATCACCGCCGGACCGCTGCCCCGCCGGTAGATCGGGTGGGTGATGCCGGCGGCGGAGAACTCGTCGAGCTCCCATCCGTCGAGAACGTCGGTCGTGGTGTCCATGGATCCGATCTTGCCAGATCCGGTCGGCGTCAGAGTCGCCGCATTGCGTCGAGCGCCGACTCGGCGAGCACTTCGGTACCGACCTTGAACGCGTCGAGTTGCTCGGCGCTGATGCCCTGGTCGCCCATCGCTCCGTGGAGGTAGCGGGCGTACACACCCTCCGAGATCACCGCGAGGCGGAACGACCCGAAGGCGATGTAGTAGTCGATCTGCGACAGGTCACGGCCGGTGCGCGTGGCGTAGCGCTCGAGGAGGTCGCCGTAGGCGGGAAATCCTTCGATCCCGGTCGGGTCGTTCGGTCGGGCCTGCACCGTGCCGGGATCTGCCCAGTAGACGCCGACGTAGCCGACGTCGGCGAGCGGGTCGCCGAGGGTGCACAGTTCCCAGTCGAGCACGGCGTTGATCCGACCACGGTCGACATCGGTGAGGACGTTGCCGAAGCGGTAGTCACCGTGGGCGATCGAGACGCCCTGCTGCTCGGGGAACTGCGCTGCGAGACGGCGAGCCACCTCCTCGACCGCAGGCAGTTCGCGGGTCTTCGAGCGCTCCCACTGGGTGCTCCAACGCTTGACCTGACGCTCGACGTAGCCCTCGCGCTTGGCGAGATCGCCCAGGCCGACTGCGTCGACGTCGACGGCGTGCAGGTCGGCGAGGACGTCGATCAGGTCGAAGCCGGCGGAGCGGCGGTTGTCGACGCTCAGCAGCGCCCCTTTGTCGGCACTGTCGAGCACGACACCGTCGACGAAGCCCATCACGTAGAACGGCGCGCCGTTGACCGCCTCATCGGTGCACAGTCCGAGTGCAGGCGGCACCGGAACCGACGACTTGCCGACGCCCGAGATGATCTTGTGCTCGCGGGCCATGTCGTGCGCCGTCGCGAGCACAGCGCCGGTCGGCGGACGACGCAGGACGTATTTCTTGCCGTCGGCCCCGGTGACGGTGTAGGTGAGGTTGGAGCGACCGCCGACGATCCCATCGAACTGGAAGGGGGCGGTCGCTCCATCGATGTTGTCGACGAGCCACGCCGTCACGTTGGGAACATCGATGCCGTGAATCGAGTCGTGCACGAGCGTCGACCGTAGCCGGAGTGCGGCGACCACTCCGTGCCTGAGGCGGGCCGGACCGGGTGCGATGGATCAGCCGGGACGGCCGACGCCGACGACCTTGCCCCAGTTCACCGACGACACGTTGACGACGCTGCCGGTGTTGGGGGCGTGGACGTGCGCGCCGTTGCCGAGGTAGATGCTGACGTGGCTGATCGGACTGTAGAAGAACAGCAGGTCGCCGGGCTGGGCTTGATCCTTCGGCACGTGTGGGGTCGAGGCGTACTGGGCGCGCGACTGGTGCGGAAGGCCCACACCGGCCTGCGCCCAGGCGTAGGCGGTGAGCCCCGAGCAGTCGAACCCGACGCCCGGGCTCGATGTGGCGTAGCGGTACGGGACACCCTGCTGGGCGAGTGCGGCCTGGACAGCGATGCCCGAGCGCGACGAGACCGCCGGTGCCGAGTAGCCACCGCCGCTGCTCGACGACGAACCGCCCGAGCTGTCACCGCTCGACGTCGACGCCGACCCACTCGACGTGGCGGTTGGGTTCGCGTTGCCGCCACCGGAGTTGCCACCACCGCCGGAGTTGCCACCACCGCCGGAGTTGCCGCCACCGGACGAGGAGGAGCTGACCGCTGCGGCCGCTGCCTGCTCGCGCATCTGGCGCAGCGACTCTTCGGCGCGTCGCTGTTCCTCTCGGGCGATCAGCTGGCCGAGCTTCGCCTCGGCGTCTGCGCGCGCTTCGGTGTAGTCCCTGGTGAGCCGCTCGGTCTCGGCCTGGGCGTCGGTGAGCGAGGCAGCGAGCTGGTCGGCCTGCTCGCGCTTGCGGGCGAGTTCGTCCTTGTCGTCGTTGAGGTCGTCCACGAGCGCGTCGAGCTCGTCGGTCGTCACGTCGCCGGCGCTCAGCGCGACACGGGCGAGTTCTTCGCGCTTGACGGCGTCGTTGAGGTTCTCGGAGTCCTCGAACAGCGGGCCCAGCGGCACGGATCCGCCACCCACGAACGAGCGACGCGCCATGTCGGCCAAGCTGCCACGCAGCTCGTCGAGCACGGCTTCCTGCTCGGCGACACGCGCTTCGGCCTCGGTGATCTCGACAGCGAGCTGGTCCTTGGTGTCGATCGCTTCGTTGTAGTCCTCGCCGAGCTGGCGGGCGCGCTCCTCGAGTCGCTCGAGCTCGTCGACGATGTCCTCGACGCGCTGGCGCTGCTGGTCGACGCTCTGGGCCTGGGCAACGGTCGGAAGGGAGACCGGAATGGCGAAGGTGACGGCGATGGCGATCGGAAGGACGCGCAGGATCTGCTTGAAGTGATGCCGCATAGTTCGACCGCCCAGCCTAGCGAATGTGACGAACGTGTTGCGAACGGCTGACGAGACTTCATGTGCCGCCCGTCACGGCGTCGGAGCACCCGGCCCGGGTCCCGTCGGCGCCGACGATGGCGTCGGTTCGTCGGTGAGGTTCACTCCCACTCGATGGTGCCCGGCGGCTTCGACGTGATGTCGTAGGCCACACGGTTGATGCCCGGCACCTCGTTGATGATCCGCTGCGACATCGTCTCGAGCACGTCGTAGGGGACGCGCGCCCAGTCGGCGGTCATCGCATCGTCGCTCGTGACCGCTCGGATGATGATCGGGTGCCCGTAGGTCCGTTCGTCGCCCATCACGCCAACCGAGCGGATGTCGGCGAGCACGGCGAACGACTGCCAGATCTCACGTTCGAGCCCGGCGAGGCGCAACTCCTCGCGCACGATCGCATCGGCCTCCTGCAGCAGCGCCACCCGCTCGGGGGTGACCTCGCCGATGATCCTCACGCCGAGACCGGGGCCGGGGAACGGCTGGCGCCACACCATCTCGTCGGGGAGGCCGAGTTCGGCGCCCAGTTTGCGCACCTCGTCCTTGAACAACTCGCGCAGTGGCTCGATCAGCTCGAGGCTCATGTCCTCGGGGAGACCGCCGACGTTGTGGTGACTCTTGATCACCGACGCCGTACCGTCGACGCCGCCGCTCTCGATCAGGTCGGGATACAGCGTTCCCTGCACCAGCCACTTGGCATCGGTGAGCCCGCCGGTGTTCTCCTCGAACACCCGGATGAACTGCTCGCCGATCGCCTTGCGCTTGGCCTCGGGCTCGGTCACGCCCTCCAATGCGGAGAAGAACCGCCAGCCGGCATCGACGTGGATCAGCTCGATGCCGAGGTTGCGCCGGAACGTCTCGACGACCTGGTGACTCTCGCCCTTGCGCATGAGCCCCGTGTCGACGTAGATGCAGGTCAGCTGGTGCCCGATCGCCTTGTGCACCAGCGCAGCCGCCACCGAGGAGTCGACGCCGCCCGACAGCCCGCAGATCACCCGGTCGCTGCCGACGCGAGCGCGGATTTCCTCGACCTGTTCGTCGATCACCGACGACATCTCCCAGTCGGCGCCGATGTCGGCACGCTCGTGGAGGAACCGGGCCAGCACCGCCATGCCGTGCGGCGAGTGCACCACTTCAGGATGGAACTGCACGCCGTAGAGGCGGCGATCGTCGTCCTCCAGGACCGCCACGGGCGCCCCCGGCGTGGTGGCGGTGACCGTGAAACCCTCCGGCGCCTCGGTGATGCCGTCGAAATGACTCATCCAGACGTCGTGCTCGGCCGGGGCGTCGTCGGGCAGCAGCAGCGACGGGCCGGTCCGGGTCATCCGGGCGCGGCCGTACTCGCCCTGCATGCCCCGACCCACGACTCCACCGAGCTGCCGTCCGATGAGCTGCGCCCCGTAACAGATGCCGAGCACCGGCACGCCCAGCTCGTAGATGTCCGGATCGAGCGACGGCGCCCCCTCGACGTGCACGCTCTTGGGGCCGCCGGACAAGATGATCGCCGCGGGTTTGCGCTCGGCCACCTCCCCCGCGGTGATGCGGTGCGGGACGATCTCGGAGTACACCTTCAGCTCGCGGACCCGACGGGCGATCAGCTGTGCGTACTGGGCGCCGAAGTCGACGACGAGAACGGTGGGCCGGACAGTGTGGACGTCGTGATGCTGCGGTTGACTCAAGGGTGTGAATCGTAGATCAGGTCCGTGGTTCGTCCGCATCCTGCTCGCCCTGACGCTGCTCGGCGGCCTGCTCTCGGCGCAGCCGGTCTCGGCCTCGGCGCCGCCCGTCGAGCCGGGCAGCCCGGACGCCACGGTCCCGGCCGCGACCGTGCCCGACGACGAGATCGTCATCGACGAGGCGAACCCGTTCCTTCCCGAGAACCGTGATCTTTCCGAGTGCATCGGGATGCTGCAACGGCCCGGCTGCGGCAGCGAAGCACGCGGCGGCTGGCACCAGGACCTCGTCGCGATCGTCATGGTGACCGGCCTGCTCATCGTGTTCGGCCGCGTCGCGTGGGCCGTGCGCCGCAGCCAGAAGACCGCCGCTGCGTCGACCTCGCCCGACTGACGGGTGGCGGGCGCGCCCGGGTCTCGGACACCGGCGTCGAGCTGCGCTGCCGGATCGTGCCCGCGTACGCTCGCAGTGTGACCCCCGACGAGTTCCGCACCCACGGCCACGACCTGATCGACTGGATCGCCGACTACGTCGGTGACGTCGAACGGCTCCCGGTCGGCTCGACCGTGCAGCCGGGCGACGTCCGCGCGCAGTTGCCCGAGCACCCGCCGACCGAACCCGAGCCGTTCGAGGCCGTGATGGCCGACGTCGAACGCGTCGTGGTGCCCGGTCTCACCCAGTGGCAGCATCCCGAGTTCTTCGCGTACTTCCCAGCGAACACCTCGTTCCCGTCGATCCTCGGCGAACTGCTGTCGGCTGGCCTCGGCGTGCAGGGGATGAGCTGGGTGACGTCACCGGCGTGCACCGAGGTCGAGACGTTGATGCTCGACTGGATGCTCGAACTGCTGGGGCTGCCGGAGCGGCTCCATTCGACCAGCGACAACGGCGGCGGCGTGATCCAGGGGACCGCCAGCGAAGCCACCCTCGTGGCGATCCTGTCGGCGCGCTATCGGGCCACCGCGGGCGCCGTCAACCACGACGGCGACACCACCCGGCTCGTCGCCTACGCCACCTCGCAGGCGCACTCCAGCATCGAGAAGGGCCTGCGGATCGCCGGTGTCGGTACGGACCGGATCCGCACCGTGCCCCACGACGACGGCTTCGCCATGCGGGCCGACGCGCTCGACGAGATGATCGCCGCCGACCGCGCTCGCGGATTCGTGCCGTTCTTCGTGTGTTCCACCCACGGCACGACGTCGTCGATGGCGTTCGACCCGACCCCGGCGATCGGCGCAGTGTGCCGGCGCCACGACGTCTGGCTCCACGTCGACGCCGCCATGTCGGGCATCGCAGCGCTGGTGCCCGAGTTCCGCTGGGTCGGCGACGGCGTCGAATTCGCCGACTCGTACTGCACGAACCCGCACAAGTGGATGGGTGTCAACTTCGACTGCAACCTCTACTGGACCGCCGACCGGACGGCACTGCTGGGCGCCCTCAGCATTCTCCCCGAATACCTGCGGTCGGCGGCCGCCGAGGCGGGCGCCGTCATCGACTACCGCGACTGGCAGATCCCACTCGGTCGACGCTTCCGGGCGTTGAAGCTCTGGTTCGCGATCCGTTGCGACGGCGTGGCGTCGTTCCAGCAGATGATCCGCCGCCACGTCGGGCTGACGCAGGAACTCGCCACGTGGGTGGAGGCCGACGACCGGTTCGAGATCGTGGCGCCGCATCCCCTCAACCTGCTGTGCATCGCCGTGCGGGCCCACGGGGCCGAGGCGGCCAACGCGTCGACCGACGCCCTCGTCGACGCCGCCAACGCCACCGGCGAGGCACTGTTCACCCGTACGGTCCTCGACGGCCGGTCGGTGCTGCGCATCTCGGTGGGCGCGCGGTCCACCGAACGTCGACACGTGGAATCGGCCTGGCGCCTGCTCCGAGAACTCACCCCAGCCTGACCAACAGTCACACCGTGCCGGGCCAAGCGTGACATCATGAGCCCGCGCCGGCTCATGATCGGCCGGCGTCGGCCTGGCACGATGGACCGATGGACACCACGCGACCTGTTGCACTGATCACGATGGCCAGCGGCTACGTCGGGCCGGCGCTCGCTCGCTCCCTCGCCGGCCGGGGGTATGACCTCGTCCTACAGGGCGCCGACGGCGACGACTCGATGGTGGGCGTCGAGGTGCCGTTCGCCCGCCAGGTGCCCGAACTGGAAGCGATGGGAGCCGAGGTCCACACCGTGACCGACGTCGACCTGGCCGGCGCCGACGGCAATCGCAAGCTCGTCGACGCCGCCCTCGACCGGTTCGGTCGGCTCGACTCGGCGTGTCTGGTGACGGGTCAGATCATCGTCGGCAAGTTCCTCGACATGACCACCGACCAGTGGGAACGCGTCAAGCGCATGAACCTCGACATGGTGTTCCACGGCCTCCAGGCGGTCCTGCCACCGATGGTCGAATCGAAGCAGGGTCAGGTCGTCGTGTTCACGTCGGCGACCGGCGCCCGGCCGGATCCCATCACCTCGATCTACGGCAGCACCCGCGCCGGGGCGAACGGCCTGGTCCGAGCGGTCGGGCTCGAACACGCCCGCGACGGCGTCCAGGTCAACGCCGTCGGCACGAACTACATGGACTTCCCCGGCTTCCTGAAGGCCTCGCGGGCCGACACCGACCCGGAGCGCCGGACAGCGATCGAGGCGCAGGTGCCCATGAAGAAGCTCGGCACGATGGACGAGCTCGCCGCGTTCACGTCGGTGCTCCTCGACGGCACCAACCGGTTCCAGACCGGCCAGTTCTTCAGCTTCAGCGGCGGCTGGAGCACCTGACTCGACGCACGGTCACCGACGCTTCGACGTACCCACACGCGTCAGCAGGTCGACGAGCATGTGGGCGGTGGCGCCCCAGACGGTCTCGTCGTCGAGTTCGAAGAAGTGCAGGGGGCGATCCATCGGAGGACTGCCCCAGCGTTCCATCCGGTACGTGCCCGGCTGGGTGAGTTCGGTGAGCGGCGTCCACAGGACGCGATCGACCTCGCCGGTGAGCGGTTCGACGTCGGGCCGATGGTCGAGCACCGACACGATGGGCACGATGTAGCTGCGGCTGACGATCGTGTTGAGATGGGCGAGTTCGCCCACGACGGTCGGGATCTCCGGATCGAGTCCGACCTCCTCGTGCGCCTCGCGCAGGGCGGTCTGGACCGGCGACTCGCCCGGATCGAGCCGTCCCCCGGGAAAGCTGATCTCGCCGCGGTGCGTCCGCATCTGCATCGACCGCCGCGTGAGGAGCACCTCGGGGCCGTCCTGGCCGTCGACGAGCGCAATCAGCACCGCTGACACGCGGGCGTCCGGGAACGACGGCAGCAGCGGGGCCGCGTGCTGCGGCACCCGGTCGACGAGTTCGTCGACCGTCCACCGGGTGCCGGTCGGCCACGGTGGCGCATGGTGTTCGGTCCAGACGTCGGGGCGCGGGATACGTTGGCTCCCGCCACGCCGGCGTTCGCTCATCCGTCGCCCCGCGCCGTGGAATCGAGCGCCCGGTCGAGGTCCCGCCACAGATCTTCGACGTCCTCACAGCCGACGCTGAACCGGATCAGGGTCGGCGGGATCCGTTCCTGTCCGGGGATCGCCGCTCGCCGCTCCATCGTCGACTCGACGCCGCCGAGGCTCGTGGCGTGGTTGACGAGTTCTGTCCGCTCACACACGGCGGTGGCTCGTTCGCCGGTGCCGGTGGTCTCGAACGAGAGCATCGCGCCGAACCCGGCCATGAAGCGGGCGGCGACATCGTGCGTCGGGTGGCTCGGGAGTCCGGGGTATCGCACGCGGGCGATCTCGGGATGCGCTTCGAGACGCTGTGCGAGTTCCATCGCGTTGGCCTGGGCACGTTCGAGCCGCAGCCCCAACGTGCGCGCACCGCGGATCGTCAGGAACGCCTCCATCGCACCGATGCTGGCGCCGTGCAGCAGGCGCCGTTCGTGGAACTCGTCGTACAGATCGTCGCGGGACACGGCGAGCACGCCGGCGAGCAGGTCGGAGTGCCCGCCGATGAACTTCGTGGCCGAGTGCATCACGACGTCGGCGCCGAGCGCCAGCGGCTGTTGATTGAGCGGCGTGGCGAACGTGCTGTCGACGGCCACGATCGTCGTGTCGGGGCGCGGCGTCGAGCAGATCGTCGGGAGGTCGGCAACGGTGATCAAGGGGTTCTCGGGTGACTCGAGCCACACCAGGTCGCACTCGGCAACGGTGTCGACCCACGCTGCGGTGTCGGCCTGATCGAGACGCCGGACCGACCAGCGACCTTGACGCTCGCCCTCGGCGACGATGCCGGCCACACCGTGGTACGGGTCGGTCGGCACGGCGATGCGCGCCCCGACGGCGAGCCGTTGGAACACCACCGCCGCCGCGGCCATCCCCGACGCGAACGCGAGCGCTCGTCCACCGTCGAGACCGCCCAGCAGCACCTCGAGTGCGTCGGTGGTCGGCGTTCCCTCGGAACGGCTGTAGACACGGTCGTCGGGCAGATAGAAGTTCGATGCGAACACCGGTGGCACGTTGAGCGGTTCGCCGGGCACACGGTTGCGGGCACCCGCAACGAGCCAGGTCTGCGCAGTCCAGTCGGTCATGGTTCCGACCGTACCGCCACGTGGTCGTCTCGGCGTTGGCGATGCTGACCCGGTTCTGGTCAGTCGTCGTCGGCGCCGCTGCTGAAGGAATCCTTCCAACGCTTCAACGAGTTGACGCCGCCTCCGACGACGCGTCCTGCGCCCCTGCCGATGTCCTCGCTCGACGGGCGCTCCGCCTTGGCCGATGCGCGCTCCGCCCGAGGCACCTTCTCGGTGAAGTCGGTGTGGAACCACACGAACCACAGCACGAACGCCACGCCTCCCAGCAGCAACCTGCTGGTGTTGTCGATCGAGACCCACGGCTGCAACGCACCGCCGATCAACAGCAGCATCACCACCACGTCGAGGTGCTTGTGAGCGCGCTTGCCCGCCCACCGGAACGCACCGGCTGCGCCCTTGGTGATCGCCGCATTGAGAATGATGACGAGACCGAGCACGGCGGGGACCGCTGGCTGCGGTGTCTGCACGGCGGCGCTGATCAGCCCGATACCGAGCAGGTACTCGACGAGCTGATGAGTCCAGAACGGACGCCGCACTCGCTCGATCTCGACCATCGTGTCGATTCTACGAGCCGTGGCTCGCAGACGCGACGGAGCCCCGAGGTCTCCCTCGGGGCTCCGTTTGGTGTTCGGGGTTCGGATGGTGATCCGACGGCTCACGCCGCCATGGGATCACGTCACATCATGCCGCCCATGCCACCCATGCCACCGCCGGGCATACCGCCGGCGCCCTCTTCTTCGGGCTCGTCGGCCACCAGGCACTCGGTGGTGAGCACCATCGCAGCGATCGATGCGGCGTTCTGGAGTCCCGCACGGGTCACCTTGGCCGGGTCGATGATGCCCGCAGCAATGAGGTCCATCATCTCGCCGGTCGCGGCGTTCATGCCCATCGAGCCTTCGGCGGCCTCGATCTCGCGCACGACGACCGAACCTTCGAGGCCGGCGTTGTTGGCGATGTTGCGGGCCGGCGCGGTGAGCGCTTCCCACACCGTCTTGGCACCGGTCTTCTCGTCGCCTTCCAGCGACTCGACGACCTCGGCAACCGCTCCACGGGCCCGGATGAGGGCGGTGCCGCCACCGGCGACCACGCCTTCCTCGATGGCCGCACGCACCGATGACACGGCGTCTTCGATGCGGTGCTTCTTCTCCTTGAGCTCCACCTCGGTGGCGGCGCCGACCTTGATCAGCGCCACACCGCCGGCCAGCTTCGCGAGGCGCTCCTGGAGCTTCTCGCGATCCCAGTCGGAGTCGGTGTTCTCGATCTCGGCCTTGATCTGGTTGATGCGGCCCTGGATGTCGTCCTCGGTGCCACCACCGTCGACGACCGTGGTGTTGTCCTTGGTGATCACGACGCGCTTGGCCGTACCGAGCAGGTCGAGCGTGACGTTCTCGAGCTTGAGGCCGACCTCTTCGCTGATGACTTGGCCGCCGGTGAGGACCGCCATGTCCTGCAGCATCGCCTTGCGGCGGTCGCCGAAGCCGGGTGCCTTGACCGCAGCCGCGTTGAACGTGCCGCGGATCTTGTTGACGACGAGCGTCGCGAGGGCTTCGCCCTCGATGTCCTCGGCGATGATCACGAGCGGCTTGCCGGTCTGCATCACGGCCTCGAGGGTCGGCAGCATGGCCTGCACCGTCGAGATCTTGGCGCTGTTCAGCAGGATGTAGGCGTCCTCGAGGACGACTTCCTGGCGCTCGGCGTCGGTGACGAAGTACGGCGACAGGTAGCCCTTGTCGAACTGCATGCCCTCGGTGAAGTCGAGTTCGGTGCCGAACGTGTTCGACTCCTCGACGGTGACGACACCGTCCTTGCCGACCTTGTCGATGGCGTCGGCGATGACCTCGCCGATCGAGCTGTCAGCCGCCGAAATCGTGGCGACGCTGGCGATGTCGGACTTGTCGTCGACGTCCTTGGCCTGCTTGGCGATCGACTCGACCGCCGCGGCGACGGCCTTCTCGATGCCCTTCTTGATCGCCATCGGATTGGCCCCGGCGGCGACGTTCTTCATGCCGGTCGACACCATTGCCTGGGCGAGCACGGTGGCGGTCGTGGTGCCGTCACCGGCGATGTCGTCGGTCTTGGTCGCGACTTCCTTGACGAGCTGGGCGCCCATGTTCTCGAAGGGATCCTCGAGCTCGATCTCCTTGGCGATGGACACGCCGTCGTTGGTGATCGTGGGGGCGCCGAACTTCTTGTCGAGCACCACGTTGCGGCCCTTCGGGCCGATCGTCACGCGGACGGCGTCGGCCAGCTTGTTGACGCCGGCTTCGAGCGCGCGGCGGGCCTCATCGTCGAACTTCAGTACTTTTGCCATTGGGGGTTCCTCTCTGGCTGTCGAATGTGTTGCGGTTGCGGTGTGGGTTCTGCTGCTGACGTCGCAGTGCGACGGTCAGCTCTCCACGACCGCGAGGACGTCGCGGCTGTTGAGTACGAGCAGGTCTTCACCCTTGACGGTGACTTCGGTGCCGCCGTACTTGGAGTACAGGACGGTGTCGCCGACGTTGATGTCGACGGGGATCAGTTCGCCCGAGGTCTCGGAGCGCTTGCCCGGACCGACAGCGAGGACTTCGCCCTGCTGCGGCTTCTCCTTGGCGGTGTCGGGGATGACGAGACCCGATGCGGTCTGCGTCTCGGCCTCGTTGGGCCGGACCACGATGCGGTCATCCAGCGGCTTCAGGTTCATGGTGTAAGCCTCCATTGGCTTGCTCACGGCGGGTTCGATGCCCGTTGGTCTGATGAGCCGGATCGAGTTAGCACTCGACCTGGCCGACTGCCAAGGTTAGACCAGCGACCCCGTCGTTAGCAACCGACACCCGAGAGTGCTAACGAGGTGCCCTACGACGGGCGTTCGGCCGGCCGGGGCGTACGGGACGCCACGCCGGCGCGCCGCTACCGTTGCTCGGCCGTGCTGCGCGTCATCGACGTCGTCGCCCCACCGAGAATGGGGCCGAACTTCCGTTGGCTCGTCGCGTCGTCGTGGGTCAGCAACATCGGTGACGGGCATCGCACTCGCCGCAGGGCCGCTCCTCGTCGCCTCCCAGACCGACGACCCGTTCCTGCTCGGCACGGCCGAGACGTTCGCCGACATCACGACCCAGACGCTGCTGCCGATGGTCGGCGATCCGCTCGACCTCGGAGTCGGCAACGCCCGACTGATGTTCGGCAACATCACGATCAATCGGCTGGCCGGGCCACCGATCGGTGCCGTCTTGTTCGCCGCCGGCGTGGTGCTGCCGTTCGCGACGCAGGCGATCTGCGTCGCGCTCGGCGCCATGCTCGTCGGGCAGATGAACGTACCGGCGAACGAACACGCCCGCTCCGGCCACCACGTACGACGCGAGATCGTCGACGGGCTCCGATGGGTGTGGGCACACCCGGCGATCAGGACACTGACGATCACGATCGTCGCGTTCAACATCACGTTCGGAGCGGTGTGGTCGATCCTCGTGCTGTACGCCACCGAGCGGCTCGGACTCGGCGCCGTCGGCTTCGGTCTGATCTCGTCGGTCGGCGCCGTCGGCGGCGTCGTCGGTGCGTCGGCCTACGGATGGCTGGAGCGGCGCCTGGGTATGGCGAACGTCCTGCGGATCGGGCTCGTCATCGAGACGTTCTTCCACTCTCGTTGGCGGTGACGACGAGCGTGGCGGGGGCGGTCCCCGTCTTCTTCGTGTTCGGCATCCACGAGGCGGCGTGGGGGACGACCTCGGCGACGATCCGCCAGCGTGTCGTCCCGATGGACTTCCAGGGCCGCGTGGCGAGCGTCTACATGGTGGGCGTCTTCGGCAGCCTGGTCGTCGGAGCCGCCCTCGGCGGCGTGCTCGCCGGCGTCTGGGGCATCACGGCGCCGTTCTGGTTCGACTTCGTAGGGTCGGCGATGATCCTGGCCGTCCTCTGGGGCAGATCGGCAACATCACGGGCGCCGAGTGATCCGCTGTCACGGCGCTGGCGGTCCGGCCGTGACGGACCGGATGAGGTCGAGCGTCTGTGCCAACGGGAGGCCGATCACATTGGTGACGCTGCCGTCGATTCGTTCGACGAACGCACCTGCCGCTCCCTGCACGCCGTAGGCGCCGGCCTTGCCGAGGTGCTCGCCGGTCGACAGGTACCAGTCGATCGAGCGGTCGGTCAGCTCGACGAACCGCACCGCCGTCTCGACCACACACGTCTGCGTCGCCGCCCCCGACACTCGGGGCTCGGGCAACCACGAGACGGTCACCCCGGTGTGGACGAGGTGCGTTCGTCCCGACAGGAGCCGCAACATGCGCCGGGCGTCGTCGTCGTCGACCGGCTTCTCGAGGATGCGGCCATCGACGTCGACGGTGGTGTCCGCAGCGACGATGACAGGATCGTCGACGGTGCGCTCGGCGACTGCTGCCGCCTTCTCCTGCGACAGCCGGGCGACGTAGTCCGACGGCGTCTCGCCGGGATGTGACGACTCGTCGATGTCGGCGGGCGTGACCTCGAAGTCCAGTCCAACGCTCCTGAGTAGCTCCGAACGCCTCGGCGAGGCCGACGCCAGCACCAGCCGACGTCCTCCCAGGTCGAGAAGTGTCACGCTTGGCCCGGCACGGTGTGACAGTCAGCCGCCGGAGAGCGCCATGACGTGGTCGTCGTCGGGGACGGTCAGGTCCTCGAGCAGTTCGTCACGACGGTGCCCGTCGAGCCAACCGTCGGGAAGGCTGACCTTGATCGGGCCGTTGGTGTGGCCGCGCTTGATCCGTTCGCCACCCTCGACGATCCTGGCGGTCGGGTCGAGTTCGGCGACGATGTCCTCGAGTTCCATCAGCGACTTGACCATCGAGAAGCGCCGGCGCACCTCGGGGCCCACCGGGTAGCCGCTCATGTACCAACCGGTGTGCTTGCGGAAGTCGCGCATGGCGTGGTTCTCGCCGAGGTGGTCCACCAGCAGACGGGCATGTCGCACCATCACGTCGCAGACCTCGCCGAGCAGGCGGCTGTCGGGCACCGGGCGACCCGCGAGGGCCTCGACGAGATCCGCGAACAGCCACGGACGACCGAGACAGCCGCGTCCGATGACGACGCCGTCGCAGCCGGTCTCGTCGATCATCCGCACGGCGTCGGACGCCTGCCAGATGTCGCCATTGCCGAGCACGGGGATCGAGCCGACGGCGTCCTTCAGCTCGGCGATGGCCTCCCAGCGGGCCTCGCCGGAATAGTGCTGCTGCACCGTACGGGCATGCAGGGCAATCGCCGCGACGCCTTCGTCGGCGCAGACCTCGCCGGTGCGGAGGTGGGTGAGCCAGTCGTCGAAGAGTCCCATCCGGAACTTGGCGGTCACAGGAACGCCGTACGGCGACGCGTTCGACACCGCCGCACGAAGGATCGCCCGCAGCAATTCGGGACGGGCGGGCACGGCCGCTCCCCCGCCGCGCCGGGTGACCTTCGCCGCGGGACAACCGAAATTGATGTCGATGTGGTCGACCCGTCCGGCATCGCACAGCTTGGCGACGGCTCGCCCCATCGTGTCGGGATCGCTGCCGTAGAGCTGCAGGCTGCGGGGGTGCTCGTCGGGGGCGAAGCTGATCATCCGATCGGTCTTGGCGTTGCCGTGCACGACGGGCGTGGCCATCACCATCTCGTTGACGTACACCAGCCCCGGCGCGAACGATCGGCACATCTCGCGGAACGGCGCGTTGGTGACACCCGCCATCGGGGCGAGCACCACGGGAGCCGACAGCTCGAACTGGCCGATCCGGAACGACATGGCCCACCACGGTATCGGCAAGCGTTACGCCGGGGGTCTGACCCCTGGCGTAACGCTCAGTCGATGAATGGGAGGCGGAGGTTGGGGACGGCGCCGATGTCGAGCGAGGTCGGTCCGTCGGAGCGCAGGCGGTGCCAGCCCGCGGCCGCGATCATCGCCGCATTGTCGGTGCACATCGCCCGGCTCGGCAGGAACCCCTGGATGCCGTCGGCCTCACAGGCGTCGAGCAGTTCCTCGCGCAGCAGCGAATTGGCAGCCACTCCGCCGCCGAGCACGATGCCGGTGGCACCGATGTCCCTGGCCGCGCGGCGGGCCTTGGTCACCAGTACGTCGACAACGGCTGCCTGGAACGACGCCGCGACGTCCTGCGACGACACGTCAGGATGCCTGCGGACGTAGTTGACGACGGCGGTCTTGAGCCCGCTGAAGGAGAAGTCGTATCCCTCGTCCATGATCGCCCTCGGGAATCTGATCGCCTCGGGGTCGCCGTCGAGGGCGGCCCGATCGATCGCCGGTCCGCCCGGATAGCCCAGGTCGAGGAACCGTGCCACCTTGTCGAACGCCTCGCCCGCTGCGTCGTCGATCGTCCGGCCGACGAGCCGGTAGCGGCCGTGGTCCTGCATCTCGACCAGCATCGTGTGACCGCCCGACACCAGCAACACGAGCAGCGGGAACTCGAGCGTCGGATCCTCCAACGAGGCGGCGTACAGGTGGGCCTCCATGTGATTGACGCCGACGAACGGGACGTCCCACGCCATCGCCAGCGCCTTCGCGGCCGACACCCCGACGAGCAGGGCGCCGATCAGTCCGGGGCCGACGGTGCAGGCAACGGCGTCGATGCGTTCCTCCTCGACGCCGGCCTCGACGATCGCACGGGCGACCACGGGATTGAGCACGTCGAGATGCGCTCGGGATGCGATCTCCGGCACGACACCACCGAAGTCGGCGTGCAGTTCGACCTGGGTGGACACGACGCTCGACACGACGTCGTAGCCACCGAGTACCAATGCCGCTGCCGTCTCGTCGCAACTCGTCTCGATGCCGAGAATCAGCGTCGACTCGTCCACCGCCGGAGTCGCCACCGGCTGGTCTCGCACGTCGACGTCCGCGAGCGGGGCGCTCACGACGCCCACCGCTGCTCGGAGGCGGACCGGATCGCATCGAGCCGAGCCCGGTAGTCGTCACCCTGGATGTCGTTGCACCACATCACGATCGCGTCCTCGGTGTTCTCGTAGTAGCGCGCCCGCACGCCCGCTGGCCCGAAGCCGAACCGTCGGTAGAGGTCCTGGGCGCCCGTCGACGAGACCCGCACCTCGAGCGTCCATGCGGTGCAGCCGCGGGCGATCGCGGCATCGGCCAACCCCAGCATCAGCGCGGTCGCAACACCGCTGCGCTGCTGCTCTGCCTGAACGGCCACGTTCGTGACGTGCGCTCCGTCGGCGTTGAACCACAGTCCGGCGTACCCGATGACGCTGCCCCGACCCCGTCCGCCGTCGACGCGACGCGCGAGGAGATAGCGGCGGGCACCCGATCGGACCTGTGCGAGTTCGCTCTCGAACACCCCCTGTGACCATGGCTTGGGATAGCTGACCTTCTCGATCGCCATCACCCCGCGTCGCAGATCGCGGCGGTGCATCGGCTCGAGGGCGACGTTGCCGATCACGTCGGTGCCGGCGGCGACATCACGCCTCAGGAGTCGCTCGATCACGCTCATCGGATCACCATCATCGCGTCACCCGCGTCGACCAGTTGATCTGGGCGTCGGGTGCGCGCAGGTAGATCGGCTCGACCTCCCACGGATTCACCCACTCCTCCCGCAGCGCCCTTGCGTGAGCGAGTTGCACGAGCGGGGCGGCGGACGGATGCGCATCGCCACCGATCTCGCAGCGGAAGCCGTCGAGGATCTCGTCGCGGTACCGCAGGGCACCGTCACCGACGCAGAGCACGTCCTGGCTGCGGGCCAGGAGATCGGCGACGAGTTCTTCGACCGGGCCGACCATCGGCTCGGACACCTGCTGCAGGCCGCCCGGCACCTGTCGGTACATGGCGTAGAAGACCTCGCTCTTGCGCGCATCGATCACCGGCACGACGACCCGATCCGTGTGCCGGCACGGGAAGGCCAGCAGATCGAGCGACGAGATGCCGATCATCGGGATCCGCAGAGCCTGGGCGATGGCCTTGGCAGCGGCGAGGCCGACACGCATGCCCGTGAACAGCCCGGGCCCGACATCGACGGCCACGACGCTGATCTCGTCGAGTTCGATGTCGGCCTGGCGCAGCAGGAACTCGATGGCCGGCACGAGCGTTTCGACGTGGCGGCGGCCCTTGGTGATCTCGAACAGGCCGATGACGCCCTCGTGGCCACCGACGGCGACGCTGACACGCTCGGTGGCAGTCTCGATGCCCAGGATCAGCATCGGAACCTCTCACAGGCCTGGACGAGCCGACTCCAACGAGATGCCCAGTCGGATCCGCTCGCGGAGATCTCGATCAGCCGGCCGGTGTCGCTCGGCAATTCGACCGCGTCTTCCGTTGTGTCGTCGCGACCCGCCTCGCCGGCCGCCTCGTCGGACGACAGGTCGGGTTCCAGATGCACCACCAGATGATCGCCGAACAGCGCATCGACGACGTTCCCCCATTCGACGAGCACGATGCCCTGGTATTCGGCGAGTTCGTCCAACGCCAGGTCGGCCACTTCGGCGGTGCGGTCCAGCCGGTACAGGTCGGCGTGGTGGAGCGCCTTGGCGCCGTTGCCGAGGCCGGGTGCGATGTCGTAGGAGTGCACCAACGTGAACGTCGGAGAGGTGATCGGCTCGGTCACGCCGAGAGCGGCACCGAAGCCCTGCGCGAACGCCGTCTTGCCGGCACCCATCTCCCCGGACAGCACGATCATGTCGCCGGGCCGGCACCGCGCAGCGAGCGCGGCGGCGATCTCATGGGTGTCCGCCAGCGACGTGGCGCGCAGCTCAAGCATCTTCACGACCCGACATCTCGGGACCGATGCTACGACCGTGACGGCGTGGCACACGACCGCCGATGCCGCACACGATCTCGTAGCCGATGGTGCCCAGCAGGTCGGCCCAGTCCTCGGCGCGGATGCGCTGTGTGCCGTCCGGGCCGTCCTGGTCGCCGATCAGGACGACCTCGTCGCCGACGGCCACGTCGTCGTCGCCACAGTCGACCATCAGCTGATCCATCGTGACCACGCCGACGATGCGGCGACGCCGACCCCGGATCAACACCTCGCCGCCGACCTCGAACGAGCGCCGGGGGACCCCGTCGGCGTAGCCGATCGGCACGGTGGCGACGGTCGCATCCCTGCCGAACGTGTGCCTCAGCCCGTACGAGATGCCGGTGCCGGCCGCCACCCGCTTGGTGTACGACACGCTCGCCTTCAGCGACAACGCCGGGCGGAGTTCAACACACAACGAGTCGACCGCATGCCCCGGCGACACCCCGTAGATGGCGATGCCCGCCCGCACGAACGAGCGCCGAGCGGTCGGGTGCGCCAACGCTCCAGCCGAGTTGGCGGCGTGGACGAGTACCCCACCCGACAACGCCGGCAGCTCCAGCGCGGCGTCGAGGCGAGTCAACTGGACATCGGTGAACTCGTCGTCGGGATGATCCGCCATCGCCAGGTGGGTGAACACGCCGACCAGGCGAAGCGACGAGCCGTGCGCGTGCAGTACGGCGACCAGCTCGCCGACGGCGTCGGCCCGGGCGCCCACGCGCTGCATGCCGGTGTCGATCTTGAGATGCACCGGCACACCCTCGACACCGCGGTCGTGCGCCGCAGCGGCAAGGGCGTCGATGAACGGCACCGTGTACACGGTGGCCATCAACCGGAATCTGACGATTTCGTCCGCTGCGTCGACGGGTTGTTCGCTGAGCACGAGGACCGGCGCATCGATCCCCGCCTCGCGCAGTTCCACGCCCTCGCTCACCAACGCCACGCACAGGCCTTGGGCGCCGGCCGCCAGCGCCGCGCGAGCAACCTCGACGGCGCCATGGCCGTAGCCACCCGCCTTGACGACCGCCCACAGCCCACTGGGTGCGACGATCGTGCGCAGATGCTCGACGTTGTGGCGGATGGCGTCGAGGTCGATGTCGACCCACGCCCGGCGGGCCGGCTCCGTCGGGGCGTTCACAGCGACCCGACAGCCGCCGGGATCAGATCGATGATGTCACCGGCGAGCAGCCCGCGGCGAGGTCCGCGCCGGGCCGCGTCGGCGTGGAGCCATGCACCGGCAGCGGCCGCTCGTTCCGGGGCGAGACCCGCAGCGAGCAGCGCTGCGATCATCCCCGACAGGACGTCGCCGGACCCCGCGGTGGCCAGCCGCTCGTCGCCGTGGTCGACCACCAGCGCCTCGCCGCGGGGCGTCGCGACCACCGTGGCCGGCCCCTTCAGCAACACCACGACGTCGAGGTCGGCGGCGAGACCGCGGGCAGCCGCCACCCGATCGGCACCGGGTCGGTGGCCCGTCAGCAGTCCGAATTCGCCGTCGTGCGGGGTGATCACCGTGGGACGACCGCGTGGCCGCAGCAGCGCAGCAGCGCCGTCAGCGCTCCAGGCGGCGGCGAAGATGCCGTCGCCGTCGATCACGACCGGCAGTGCGGCGTCGGAGATCAGACGGCGCGTCGACGTGACCGTGCCCTCGTCGCGGCCGAGGCCGGGCCCGATGACGAGCGCAGCGAACCGATCGAGGTCGCTCAACACCTGGTGATGGAAGTCGGTCGCCGGGATGCGGCGCTGGATGACCTCGCTGCGGGCGTCGGGGTCGATGCCCGGACTCGACAACGTCACCAGCCCGGCACCCGAACGGGCCGCTGCCTCGGCACTCATCCGCCCGGCCCCGAGCATCCCGGCGCTGCCGGCCACGACGCGGACGGCACCGTTCCACTTGTGCGCCCCGCGCGCCCGCGTCGGCCACCAGTCGGAGACGTCGGAGCCCTCGGCGAGGTGCTGGGTGGATCCGGACACGTCCAGCCCGATGTCGACGACGTCGATCCGCCCGCTCAGTTCGGCACCGTCGCCGAACACCAGTCCGGGCTTCAGCGCCTGGAAGGTCACCGTCCGATCCGCTGCGAGGACCCCGGGGCCGGCGTCGCCGGTCAGCGCATCGACGCCGCTCGGGATGTCGACGGCGAGCACCATCGGGCACCCACCGCCGGCCGACACGATGTGGGGAGCATTCCAGTCGCCACGGAATCCGGTGCCATAGGCGGCGTCGATCACCAAGTCGCACGCCGGCAGCACCGGGGGTGCCGACCCGGCATCGACCACGCGCACCGTGACGCCTCGTCGCTCGAGGTGGGACCCCGCCGTCCGGCCGTCGTTGCCGTTGTTGCCCCGCCCGGCGAGCACGACGACGACGCGCCCGTAGGCGCCACCGAGCATGTCGAGTGCGGTCCGTGCGGTTGCCCGACCGGCCCGTTCGATCAGCTCGTCGACGGGCTCGGGCGCCGCGGCGTCGATCGCCCTCATCTCCTCGGGCGTCACGATGGGGATCACGCCCGCGAGCGTAACGACACGCGCCGCGGGCGACGTCCGATCCCGACGGGCTCAGCCTCCGAGCAGCGAATCCTTCAGGTCGCGCTTGACGAACTTGCCGTTCGCATTTCGCGGGAGCGCCTCGTTGAGGAACCACACACGCTCGGGGATCTTGAACTTGGCGAGGTTCTCGCCGAGGCGGGCCAGCAGTTGGTCCTCGGTCATCGTCGCGCCGGGCGACAGGACGATCGCGGCGCCGACGATCTCGCCGAGCCGGTCGTCGGGAACCCCGAACACGGCCGCTTCGGCAACGCCGTCGAGTTCGTAGATGGCGGCTTCGACCTCGGAGCAGTACACGTTCTCACCGCCGCGCAACACCATGTCCTTGATGCGGTCGACGATGAACACGAAGCCGTCGTCGTCGATCGTGGCGACGTCGCCGGTGTGGAACCAGCCGTCACGGATCGAGTCGGCAGTGGCGTCGGGCCGGTTGAGGTACCCCTTGATGACGATGGCGCCGCGCACGCACAATTCTCCAGGCTGGCCGGCGGGCACCTCGTCGTCGTTCTCGTCGACGAGCTTGGCCTCGAGGGTCGGAACGACGCGCCCGCACGACGCCGGCTTGGCGACGTAGAGGCTGCCGGAGTTCGCCGTGACGATGCCGTGGGTCTCGGTCAGGCCGTATCCGGTGCTCGGCGCTCCGCCGGCGAGCGACTTGTCGATCTTGTCGACGAGATCGGGCTGCAACGGAGCGCCGCCGCCGCCCATGCCGGCGAGTGTCGACGTGTCGCGCTTCTCCCAGTCGGGATGCATCAACAGCTCACGGCTCATCGTCGGCACGCCGGAGAAGTTGGTGACACCCTCACGTTCGATCAACTCGAGCGCGCGACCGGCGTCCCACTTGTAGGTCAGCACGAGACGCCCGCCGGCGATGGTCGCGGGATGGAGCAGGCAGTTGTTCGCCGTCACGTGGAACAGCGGGGTGGGCGCCATGAACACGGCCTGTTTCGGCTGGCCGTTCTCGTCGGTCGGAGCGGGAGGTGCCACGACACCGGCCTTCGCTGTGGCGAGACCGGCGACGGCGGTCATGAACACGATGTTGAGCAGGTTGTGCACCGAGCCCCGGTGCGTCAGCTGCGCCCCTTTCGGGAACCCGGTCGTGCCCGAGGTGTAGAAGATGCAGGCGTCGTCGTCGGGGTCGATCTCGACCGCGGGGAGCTCCGCCGGTGCGGCAGCCGGATCGATGACGTCCTCCCACCGTTCGGCGCCGCCGGGGAGTTCGCCATCGTACCGCACCGTCATCAGCACCATCGGCACCTCGTCGGACAACTCGTCGAGCACGGGGAGGACCCGTTCGACGCGTTCGCGGTCGGCGATCAACACCTTGGGGCGCGAATCGGAGAGTCCGAACCGCATCTCCTCGGTGGTCCACCAGGCGTTCATGCCGACGACGGCGGCGCCGATCGAGACGATCGCCCAATAGCCCAACACCCACTCGGGATAGTTGCGCATCGCCAGCGCGACCCGATCGCCGGGCTGCACGCCGTGCACGTCGACCAGCCGCGCCGCGAGCGCCCGGATGAGTGCGTCGGCCTCGGCGAAGGTGTAGCGCTCGTCCTCGTACACGATGTAATCGCGATCGCCGTAGCCCCGCGCCATCTCCCAGACGGTGCGCATGCTGGGCAAGGCATTCTCGAACACCTTGATCGGGACGCCTCGGACCTCGATGTGCTTCGTCGCGAACTGCGCGCCGGGGGCGGTCAATTCGTCCCATGCTGCTTGGTACTGCTCGATCATGGCGAGCATGTTCGCAGCGCAAGCATCCCAACTCCTAGTCGGGCCGCACCGATGCCGGCGACGACAGACCGTCGGCGACGACGTAGGCGGCCGCCATCATGTCGCTGTGGGTGAGCGACAGGTGCCAGGTGACGATGCCGGCGTCTGCGGCGAGTTCGGCGGCGCGACCGGTCACCGACAGCGACGGCCGTCCCGACGGCGCGCGCTCGACCCAGACGTCGTGGAAGCCGAAGGCCCCCAGCCCGACACCGAGCGCCTTCATCACCGCTTCGCGGGCTGCGAAGCGCGCAGCCAGCGACGGAACCGGGTCGATCTGCGGGGCGACGTAGGCCAGCTCGGCCTCGGTGAACAGTCGTGTCCTCATCGACGGCGTCCGTTCGAGCGAACGCCGGAACCGTTCGATGTCGACGAGGTCGACACCGATCCCGATGACGCTCACTGCACCGACCCGACCGTGGTCACCGGTGGTCACCGGCGCCAGTGGTCGGCGGCGTCGGAGATCGGCTCGATCAGGAGATCGCCGACCGGCAACTCGCCCAGCAGCGACTCGTCGAAACTGCCCTCGGTCTCGGTCACCCAGTCGACCAGGCGGTCGTACCGGCGGTCGTAGCCCTGCAACACGCCGCGCATGACCTCTGCGGGGAGCCGATCGTGGAAGGCGAGGTGCAGCAACGTGATCCCGGTGGTCTCGCCGCCCTTCACCTCGGGCACCAGGGCCACCGTGCGCCCGTCGCTGCGTCCGACGGCCACGAGGACCTCTCGTTCCGACGCCACCCGGTGCTTGGTACCGCGCAACGGCGCGCCGTGTTCGACACGGCTCGGAAGATCACGCGAGATCCCGCCACGATCGATGATCGAGATGGTGTCGCGGTCGATGCGGTACCGCGTGTACCCCCGCACGTCGGCCACCGCCGGGTCGAGGTCGGCGAGGACCTTGAGCGTGCGGTAGCTGAGCACGTCGCGTCCGGCCCCCGCCGAGAGCACCGCCTGCACGAGCGGGCGGTCGATGACGTCCTCGTCGCTGCGCGAGATGCCCACCGTGACGGTCTTGGCCTGGTGTTTGATCGTGTCGATCGGCCGGGTGAGTTCCTCGATCGCGCGGGTGAGCGCTGCGACGACATCGTCGATCAGCGCGGCAGGTGTGCCGACCTTGCCGGACTGCTGCTGGTACTGCTCGACCGGACGATCGGACGACACGTCGCGCAGCAGCCCGTACAACCGGGCGGCGGTGGATGCTTCGAGATGGCCGTCGTACAGCCCAGAACGCAGACCGTCGTGGAAGCGCTCGGCGGGGTGGCGCAACTCGCGTGACAACCGCTCGACGACCTCGTCACCCGAGCGGTGTTCACCGATGAGTCGCTCGATGGTCTCGCGCGCCTCGCGCAGCGGATGGGCCGAGGCGTCGATGGCGAGCGCCGCCTCGTAGCCGAACAGGTGCCCGACCATCGCCGACAGCACGAAACCGAGGGCGGGGTCGACCGGAGGGACATTGATCGTGGCGGCGGCGTGGTAGCGGGTCTCGCCGTCGTTCGCCACCACGATCGGTGTGGCCTTGTGGGCGGTGAAGATCGCCACTTCCTTGGCGACGTCGTCGGCGGTCGAGCCGACCAGCCCGGCGGCACACACGAGGATCAACGGCTCGGACGATAGATCGATGTGTTTCTTGTCCTCGGTGGAGTCACAGGCCATCGACTTGTAGCACAGCTCGCTGAGCTTGATCCGAACCTCCTCGGCCGCCACCTTGTTGGGGCCGTTGCCGACGACCGCCCAGTAGCGCTTGGACGGGGCGAGTCGACGTGCCGCATCCGCGATGACTTCTCGCCGTCCCAACACCTCGCGCATCGCGTCGGGCAGCTCTCGCAGCGAGGCCAGGAGCGCGGACCGTCGCCGCTCGTCGCCGATGCCGGACGCCTCGGCGATCGCACACGACAGCAGCGCGCCAGCCGCGACCTGGGCGTAGAACGCCTTGGTGGAGGCAACGCTCATCTCCACGTCGCGTCCGTCGGAGGTGTAGAGCACGCCGTCGGCCTTGTCGGTCAGGTCGCTGCTGCGACGGTTGACGATGCCGATCACCGCCGCCCCGCGCGAACGGAGCAGATCCACCGTGCGGTTGGTGTCGGTGGTCGTTCCCGACTGGCTGACGGCGATGGCGAGCGTGTCGCTCATGTCCCGCCGCATCCCGAAGCCGGACAGCTCGGTGGCCGTGATCGCCCCGACGTCGAGCGTGGCGTTGGTCAGCTCGTCGAGGATCGTCGCGGTGCTCTGCCCGGCGACGGCAGCGGTGCCCTGCCCGATCACTCGGATGCGGGTGATCGTGCCGGCGGCGAGGCGCGCGACCAGCTCGGGGGGCAGCGCCCGTTCGCCGACGTCGGCGTGCAGCAGGCCGCCGCGCTCGACGATCTTGCCGCGTAGCGTCTTCGCGAAGCTCAGCGGTGCCTCGGAGATCTCCTTGAGCAGGAAGTGCGGAGCGTCGCCTCGATTGATGTCGCGGGTGGTGACCTCGGCGGTCACCTCGTCGTCTGCGGTGACCGGTCGGGGCGAACCGTCGTAGGCGAGCCGGACGATCCCATCGAGTTCCCCGGCGTGTGCACCGTCGAGCACGACGATCTCACCACCGTGTTCGCCGTCCATGCGGACATACCGCGAGGTCTCCTCCACAACCCCGTACGGCTCGCTGGCCACGACGTAACAGTCGTCGGCGAGGCCGATGTACAGCCCCTGCCCACTGCCGGACAGCGCAAGAAAGAGCCGCGAGGGTGCCTCGGCGCTGGCCACACCGATCGCGACCGATCCTTCGAACTCGGTGACGGTGCGGCGGAACGCCTCGGCCAGGTCGGCGCCGGCGGCGTGGCGTGCGACCAGCGCCGGGATCACCTTGGCGTCGGTCGTGATCGTCGACGCGATCCGCAGATCGTGTTTGGCGCGCAGGTCGGCATGGTTGTCGACGTCGCCGTTCAACGCGGCGACGACATAGGGCGGTCGTGCACCACCCGGCTGTTCGAGCTCGAACGAGTTGAGCGGGTGCGTGTTCGGCTCGCTGATGATGCCGACGCTCGCCCAGCGGGTGTGCCCCAGGATCGCGACCTGCGCGGCCGGCGACTGCAGTGCTCGGCGGAGCAGGCGGTCGGCGCTCAGCGCGCGCCGCAGCGCCGCGGTGTTGTCACCGAGCTCACCGATCTCGGCGGCCGCCTTGTACACGAACGAGAGGGAGTCGCCGGATTGCACGACGGCACCGGACTGGAACAGCGGATCGGTGCCGCGTTCGGCGACCAGGGTGTTGAGTGATCCCGCATCGACGTCGTGACCCCAGACGAACACGTGGAGGCCCGCGGAGTCACGTCCGCGAACTTCGAGACGGTCGAGCGCCGAGAACGCCTGTTGCACTGCCAGGTACCCGCCCAGCGCCGAGACGGGCGCCTCCCGACCGGCCAGCGCCTCGACCTCGTGCGCGGTGCGCAGGCGATCGTGACGGATCGCCCACAGCGCATCCTTGAGGTCGATCAGCCGGGCGTTGGCCCGCTCGAGTTCCTCGGCACCGAGTTGGTCGGCGTTGGCGTCGAGCCCGTGCTCGATCTCCGACGCCGCCGCGTCCAGCTGGTCGAGACGAGCGGTGATCCCGGCGACCACGTCGACGTGGCCCACGAGCGCCAGCACACCAGGCAGCCCGCGCAGCGCCTCGTCGACCGACCGGGCGTGCCCGGTGGCCTCGACGACGTCGACCGGCGTCGAGCAGATTGCGGCCACCGCCCGGTCCAACCCGGAGATGAGATCGTCAGCCGTCGGCGTCGTTCGCGTCGGTGGTCGACTGACGATGCCGATGATGCCGCACATGGCGTCCCAGGCTACTGCCGCGAGCTTCCGGGCGACCTGCGCCACCCCCAGCGACGAGCGACAAGCCCGTATCAGGGCGGTTGGCTCATCGCCGGCTCAGGTCGTCGTCGAGCGATGAGCGAAAAGCCCGCATCAGGGCGGTTGGCTCATCGCTCAGGCCTCGGCGAGACGCTGCGCCGCATCCGCCAGGAGTGCGGCCACCTCTTCGGCCTGATCGTGGGACGGCGCTTCCACCATCACGCGCACCAGCGGTTCGGTGCCGCTGGCACGAACGAGCACGCGGCCGGTGTCGCCGAGCACCCGCTGGGCGGCAGCGATCTCGTCGGCCAGCCGGTCGGCGACATCGGGCATCCGATGGGCGACGCGCACGTTGACGAGGAGCTGCGGCAACGACGTCATGGCGTCACCGGCGATCTCGGCCAGTGGGCGCCCGGCACGCTGCACGGCATCGAGGAGGGCGACGGCGGTCAGGATCCCGTCGCCCGTGGTCGCATGGTCGGCGAAGATCACGTGTCCCGACTGCTCGCCGCCGAGGGAGAAACCGCCTGCGCCCAGCGCCTCGAGCACGTAGCGGTCGCCGACCGACGTCTGGACCACCCGGACACCGGCAGCGCGCATGGCGAGGTGGAATCCCAGGTTGGTCATCACGGTCACGACCACCGTGTCGTGACGCAGCGCTCCCCGAGCGCGCAGGTCGTTGGCCACGATCGCGATGATGTGGTCGCCGTCGACGATGTTGCCCGCATGATCGACGGCGATCAACCGGTCGGCGTCGCCGTCAAGTGCGATGCCGACATCAGCGCCGCGCTCGACGACGGCCTCGGCGACCAACGACGGCGCCGTGGCACCGCAACGATCGTTGATGTTGCGGCCGTCGGGCGACGCCGCCACCACGGTCACGTCGGCTCCGGCCGCCCGCAGGACCTCGGGGCCGATCTGGTGGCCGGCACCGTTCGCCGCGTCCAGCACGATACGCAGGCCGTCGAGGCGCAACCCGTCGAGGAACCCGAGAACGTGTCCGATGTAGGCATCGTGATCAGCGCTGGCATCGGCCACTCGACCGGGTGAACGCGCGGCGGTCGCGGCCGTCGACGAGGTGCCGAGGGCGACGAGTTCGGCCTCGATCCGGCGTTCGACCTCGTCGGACAACTTGACCCCGCCGCGAGCGAACAGCTTGATCCCGTTGTCGGTCCACGGGTTGTGCGATGCGGACACGACGGCACCGAGGGCACCACGACGCTGCGCCTCGAAGGCGACCTGTGGCGTCGGCGCGACGCCGAGACGGACCACGTCGAGACCTTCGGCCGCGAACCCGTCGCAGAGCGCCCGGTCGAGCACGTCGGTCGACTGGCGCGTGTCGCCGCCCACCACCACGCTGGTCGCGCCGTCGGCACCCAGCACCCGCGCTGCGGCGCGTCCGAGTCGGGTGGCGAAGCCGGTGGTCAGTTCGGTGAGTGCGACACCACGAACCCCGTCGGTGCCGAACTGCATCCGGCGGACCCGATCAGCGCTTGGTGAACTGCGGCGCCTTGCGGGCCTTCTTGAGGCCGTACTTCTTGCTCTCCTTCTTGCGCGAGTCACGCGTGAGGAGGCCGGCCTTCTTGAGGGCCGGGCGGCTCTCCGGATCGATCTCGATCAGCGAACGGGCGATTGCCAGGCGCAGAGCGCCGGCCTGACCGCTGATGCCGCCACCGTGGATCGAGGCCGTGATGTCGTAGTTCTCACGGGTGTCCGTGACGGTGAGCGCCTCGGAGACGACCATCTGCGAGACCGCGGTCGGGAAGTAGGCGTCGAGCGACTTGCCGTTGATCGTGAAGTGGCCGGTGCCGGGGCGGAGCTGGGCCCGGGCGACAGCTTCCTTGCGGCGACCGGTGGTCTGGGTGAGCGGTGCGGTTCCCATGTGTGTGTGTCTCTCTGGTGCAATCGTCGGTCGTTCAGCGGGCCTTGGCGGCCGGGATCTCGAGCTTGGTGGGGGTCTGGGCGGCGTGCGGATGGGTGGGGCCGGCGTAGACCTGCAGCTTCAGGAGCTGCTGGCGACCGAGCGGACCCTTGGGCAGCATGCCCCGGATCGACTTGCGCACGGCTTCTTCCGGCTTGCGGGCGTGCAGCTGTGCGTAGCTCTCGGACTTGATGCCGCCGGGGTAGCCGCTGTGGCGGTACACCATCGTGCGCTCGGCTTTGCCGGCCGTCATCACGATCTTGTCGGCGTTCACGATGATGACGTGGTCGCCGGTGTCGATGTGCGGTGCGAACGTCGGCTTGTGCTTGCCGCGCAGGATCCGGGCGACCTCGGTGCAGAGTCGGCCGAGCACGAGGCCCTCCGCATCGACGACGTGCCATGCACGCTGGATCTCACTGGCTTTCGGGGTGTACGTAGGCATGCCGCAATCAATCTGTCGAGAGTCGAGTCAGGTATCCCGCAATGGGGAACCGTGAAATGATACGGCCGCCGACACCTCCCTCCAACCCGCGGCCTCCAACCCGCGGCCTCCAACCCGCGGCCTCCAACCCGCGGCCTCCAACCCGCGGCCTCAGCCGTCACCGGAGTTCGACGCTGGCCATGGCGAGCACGTCGCGTAACCATGCCTCGGTGCGCAGGGCCAGCGCTTCGGCGGAGAAGTGCTCCTCGACGCGTTGACGGCACCTGATGCGTTCGACCGACCCGATGCGTTCGACCGCACCGAGCAGGGCATCGACGTCGTCCGCCGGCACGACGAAGCCCGTTTCGCCGTCGGCCACGATCTCGGCGGGACCGCCACGGTCGTAGGCGATCACGGGCACGCCGGTCGCCATGGCTTCGATCGCCACGTTTCCGAACGCTTCCACCCACTTCGGCGTCATCAGCACCGCCGTGCAGCCACCGATCGCCGCCTGCAGGTCGTCGGTCGCCAGGAAACCGCAGTACTCGAGCCGTGCGGCCGGATGACGATCGGAGATGCGCTTCCAGTACCCGGCGTCCTGCATGACGCCCCACACTTTGACGGGCCACCCGCTCCGCGCCGACAGTTCGGCGACGTCCTCGAGCCCCTTCTCCGGGGAGATCCGACCAACTGCTCCGAGGTGGCCGGGGACGTCGGCGCTGAGGTGCATGTCGTACCGATCGGTCACGATGCCGCTCGCCAGCAGGCGGAACCACGTGGGATCCTCGAACGTGGCCGCCTGGCTCAGCGTGTGGGCGGCAAGGCGCCCGGGGTGACGAGAAGCGACGTCGGCGATCGCAGCGTCCATGGCGTCGGTGAGCGACCCCATCGAGACGAAGTGCACCACGGGGACATCGAGGAACCGGGTGAGATACAGCGGCAGCCAGTCGTAGGCGAGGTTGACCACGACGTCGACATCGTCCTGCACGGCCGCAATGTGATCCCACATCGCGACGAGCACCGAGCCGACCGGCAGTTCGGTCGGCGCCGAGCGGTCCGAGAATTGGCTGCTGTGCTGGAGCACTCCGTCGATCTGGTGCACCTTGACGCCGACGTGGAGCGACCCAGCCGGTGCGACCACCTCGACGTGGTGGCCGAGGGCCCCGAGCCCGTACACGAGGCTGTGCAACGTCAGCTCGACACCGCCGCCGACACCGGAGCCGAGGGGACCGACAGGGGTCGAAGCGATCAGGATGCGCAGGGGCTCCACCCGTTCCCGAACCGGACCCACCAGTCGCATATTCCCCACGCCATACCTCGGGTGGCAGCGAAGGCGGAATATCCTCAAGTTCGTGTGCACGCGGACCGATGAAACGTCATGAGTCCCGCCAACTCACAGGCGCCGTCTGTCGACCATCTCGCCGACCCGGTGTTCGCCGTCGACCCCGACGGGGTCCTGCGGTACGCGAACGACACCGCTGCGGACGTGCTCGGCTGGGACGCGACCGAGCTGCTCGGCACCGCGGTGCTGGATCTCGTGCATCCGGACGATCTGACCCTGGCATCCTCCGCGCTGCGGACGGTGCGCGACAAGGCGTTCGGAGACCTGTTGATGCTGCGAGTCCGCACCGGTCGCGGCACGTGGCGCTACCTCGAGTTCCGCGGAACGTACCGGTCGCCTGATTCGCCGGATCCGTTGGCAGGCTTGATCGTGATCGTCGCCCGTGACGTGACCGATCGGCATCGGCTCGAGTTCGACCAGGGTGACACCGAGGTCCTGCGCGCTGTGATGGCGAACATGCACGGCATGGTGATCCTGGCCGACGGCACCGGGCTCGTCCGATCGGTCAACGGCGCAGTGACTCGCCTGCTGGGTCACGATCCGGAGATCGTTCGTGGTCGTTCCATCCTCGATTTCCTCCACGAGGACGACCGCGACAGCATCGTCGACGCCGCCCAACGACTCGCCCCGCAGGGGTCGCTGACCCTCGACGCCCGCATCCTGAGCGCCGACGGAACCCCGCTCATCTGCGAATTCACGATCAACAACCTGCTCGACGATCCCGTGGTCGCCAGCTACGTGATCAGTGCACAGATCGCCACGTCGTTGGCCGACGCCCGCGACCGCGTGGAGTTCCTCGCCGAGCACGACAGCCGCACCGGGCTGCTCAACCGCGACGGCTTCATGCGTGCGGCGCGCACGATGATGCAGTCCGGTACCGGCCTCGGCATCTTGATCGTCGACCTCGTGCACTTCCGCTCGATCAACGAGCTCTACGGCGAGCCGGTGGGCGACGCCGTGCTGTCGGCCGTGGCGGAACGGATCGACCAGATCCGCTGGCCCGACTTGATCACCGCGCGTTTCGGTGGCGACGAGTTCGTGTTGGCGATCCAGGCTGCGAGTCCGAGTGCAGTGGAGATGCTGCGCGAGCGGGTCCGACGCGACGTCGCCAAGCCGATCTCCATCGACGGGCAGGAGGTGAACTTCGACATTCGCACGGCGATGGCATTCGAGGCGCGACCGGAGGTGCTCGACGCGCTGCTCGTGAGCGCAAGCAACGAGCTGATGTCCGTCAAACGGTTCGCCGATCCGGACACCGGTGGCATCTCCGTGGACGCGATCAATGAACGTCGTCGGCAGCTCGAGCTCCTCCGGGCGGCACTCGACGACGGCCAGATCCAGCCGTTCTTCCAACCGATCTGCTCCGTCGACGGCACCGTCACCGCCATCGAGGCCCTCGTGCGTTGGGTGCATCCGCTGCGGGGTGTCCTGGGCGTCGGCGACATCCTGCCACTGGCGCGCATGGCCGGGCTCGCCGAGGCCGTCGATGATCAGGTGATCGATCGTGCACTCCAATTCGCAGTGCGCCTGGTCGAGGCCGGCCACCCTGACATCGAGGTGCACGTCAACATCGATCCCAAGGCGATCTCGCGTCCGGCGTTCGGTGCGACGTTCCTCGAGCGGTGCCGCCGCGCCGGCGCGAACCCGGCCCAGTTGGTCGTCGAGATCACGGAGACCGATCTGCTCTCGCCGGGTGCGGCGTCATTGGCGAACATGCAGAAGCTGCGGTTCGCGGGGATCCACGTGGCGATCGACGACTTCGGCACGGGCTATTCGAGCCTCGCGCATCTCCTCGAACTGCCAATCGACGGCGTGAAGATCGACCGTCGCTTCGTCGCCGGTATCGACGTCGATCCGGCGGCGACCAATCTGACGACGGCGATCCTGGGCCTCAGCGACAATCTGAAGCTGACGTGCGTGGCCGAGGGCGTCGAGCAGCCGTATCAGCGCGATCGTCTCGCGGAGCTCGGTTGTCGTGCCTTCCAGGGGTGGCTCTTCTCGCCGGCGGTCGCGGCCGACGAGCTGTTGGCGATGCTGCCGCGCATCTCGACGAACGACGACGTGGTCGTCGACGAAGGCGCTCAGGCGTCCCAGCGTTCGCCGCTGTAGCCGACCGACCACAGCACCAGGCCCGTGGGTGGCGCCACCTGACCCGCGGCATTGCGGTCGAGGGCGGACAGCGTTGCGCGAATCGTGTCGGCGGCTCGTCGGCCGAGGCCGACATCGACGAGCGTGCCGACGATGCTGCGCACCATCTGATGACAGAACGACGACGCCGTGATCTCGAAACGCAACACGGGCGATCCCCAGTCGTCGTCGGCCCGGGTCCAGCTGGCGGTGCGCAGGTGGCGGACGAGGCTGGGTTCGTCGAACCCTGCAGCGGGTTTCGGGCGACGACAGAACGAGGAGAAGTCGTGCTCCCCGCACAACGATGCGGCCGCGACGTTCATCGTCGCGACATCGAGGGGCAGCGGCACGTGCCACGTCGTGCGCGCCAGCAGCGGATTGGGCGCCGGGTCGTTCCACACGTGATAGCGATAGGTCCGGCCGGTGGCCGAGAACCGGGCCGAGAACGTCGAGTCGACCCACGCGGCCTCGCGGACGGCGATGTCAGGGCCGCAGAGCCCGTTGACGCTGCGCTCGAGACGTCGCAGGTCGGTCGTTGCCGGCACGTCGCCGGAGATCACCTGGCCCCATCCGTGCACGCCGGCGTCGGTTCGGCCGGCTGCGCTCAGTTCGACGGGACCCCGCACGACGGTCTCGACGGCTCGGCGGAGTTCGCCCAGGACGGTGCGCACTCCCTCACTCTCGGCGAACCCGCGAAAGTCGGTGCCGTCGTAGGCGACGGTCAGGCGAACGGTTCGCGTGTCGGGCACGCCGTCACGCTCAGACGAGTTCGATGCGCGCCATTTGGGCGTTGTCGCCGGCGCGAGGACCCATCTTGAGGATCCGGGTGTAGCCACCGTTGCGCTCGGCGTAACGAGGCGCCACGTCGTGGACGAGCTTGTAGGTCATCTCCTTGTCGCCGAGGAACGCCTCGATCTGACGGATGCGATGAACCTGCATCGGGCCTTCCTCCTGCGCCTTCTTCGCCTTGGTGATCAGCTTCTCGGCGATCGGGCGGAGGTGCTTGGCCTTGGCCTCGGAGGTGGTGATGGCCTCGGCCGCGAACAGCGACGCAGCGAGGTTGGCCATCATCAGGCGCTGGTGGGAAGCAGAGCTTCCGAAGCGGCGGGAGCGGCGTGGAGTGGGCATCGTTCAATCGTCTTTCGTTACGTGCGTCGCAGCGTCAGCCGCGCAGCGTGAGGCCGCGCTCGTCGAGCTTGGCCTTGACCTCGTCGAGGCTCTTCTGGCCGAAGTTGGTGATGTTGAGCAGGTCGTCCTCGGTCTTGGTCAGCAGCTCGCCGACGGTGTTGACCTGGGCCCGCTTGAGGCAGTTGTTCGGACGCTCGGACAGGTCGAGGTCCTCGATCGGGAGGTCGAGGTCCGGCGAGCTGACCGTGGCGTCGACGATCTCGCCGAGTTCCAGGCCCTTGGGCTCGTCGGACATCGTTGCCACGAGGTCCACCAGCGACCGCAGGGTCGCTCCCGCCGAAGCGAGGGCGTCGGCGGCGGTGATCGAACCGTCGGTCTCGATCTCGATGACGAGACGGTCGTAGTTCGTCGCCTGCTCGACGCGGGTCGGCTCGACCTCGAACGCCACCCGGCGCACCGGGCTGAAGATGGCGTCGATCGGGATGACACCGATGATCCGGTTGTCGTCCTCGCGGTTGCTCGACAGGTAGCCGCGGCCCTGCTCGACGGTGAGGTCGATGGCGAGGCGGCCCTTGGAGTTGAGCGTGGCGATGTGCAGGTCCTGGTTGAGGACCTCGACGTCGGCCGGGCACTCGATGTCGCCGGCGGTGACCGCACCGGCACCGCGAGCGTCGAGGCGCATCGTGACGGGCTCCTCCGACACCGAGGTGACAACGATGTCCTTGAGGTTCAAGATGATGTCGGTGACGTCCTCGGCGACGCCGGGGATCGTGTCGAACTCATGGAGCGAGTCGTCGAAACGGGCGGTCGTGATGGCCGCGCCGGGGATCGACGACAGCAGGGTGCGGCGCAGCGAGTTGCCGAGCGTGTGGCCGAAACCGGGCTCGAGTGGGCCGACGGCGAAGCGGCCGCGGTTGTCGGACTCCTCGCCGAGAGCTTCGATGGTGGGGCGCTGCATGACGAGCATTGGTGCCGGGACCTTTCCGGGTGTTCGAGTGACGAGCGGGGACGTTCGAGAGACGGGGATTACTTGGAGTAGAGCTCGACGATGAGCGACTCGCGCACGGGCACGTCGATGTGCTCGCGCTCGGGCAGGCTGCGAATCGTCACGGCCTTGCCGCCGTCGCTTGCTTCGAGCCACCCGACGAGCGAGCGGTCGAGCGTGTCGATGTTGTGCTGGATCACGATCATCTTCTGCGCCTTGGGCGACAGCGAGACGACCTGGCCCTTCTTGCAGCGGAAGCTGGCGATGTCGACGCGCTTGCCGTCGACCTGGATCAGGCCGTGGTTGACGAACTGACGGGCCTGCGGACGGCTGGATGCCCAACCGGCGCGGTACACCACGTTGTCGAGACGCTGTTCGAGCAGACGCAGCAGGATCTCACCGGTCGGTCCCTGGAGGCGCTGGGCCTCGAGGTACGTCTTGTGGAACTGCTTCTCGAGCACGCCGTAGATGTACTTCGCCTTCTGCTTCTCCTGCATCTGGGCGAGGTACTCGCTGCCGGCGTTGCGGCGACGGGTGCGGCCGTGCTGGCCGGGCGGGAAGGGACGGCGCTCGAGCGCCTGACGGCCCTTTTCGTTCTCGAAGATGTTGACCGACAGACGGCGCGAGATGCGCACCTTGGGTCCGGTGTAACGAGCCATGACTCAGTCGCTCCTCAGCCGCGCCGACGCTTGGGTTGGCGGCATCCGTTGTGGGGTACCGGGGTGACGTCCTTGATCGAGGTGACCTCGATGCCGGTCTGCTGGATCGAGCGCACGGCGGTGTCGCGACCCGAGCCCGGGCCCTTCACCTGCACCTCGGCGCGACGCAGGCCGTGCTCCATGGCGGCGCGGCCGGCCTTCTCGGCGGCCTGCTGCGCGGCATAGGGCGTGCTCTTGCGGCTGCCCTTGAAGCCGACGCCACCCGACGACGCCCAGGCGATGACGTTGCCCTCGGTGTCGGTGATCGAGACGATCGTGTTGTTGAACGAGCTCTTGATGTGCACGATGCCCGTGCTGACGTTCTTGCGGTCGCGCTTGCGCGGACGTCGGCTCGCGGTCTGCTTCGCCATTACTTCTGATCCTTCACTTGCGGACTGCCTTCTTCTTGTTGGCCACGGTGCGCTTCGGGCCCTTGCGGGTGCGAGCGTTGGTGTGGGTGCGCTGACCGCGGACCGGCAGGCCCTTGCGGTGACGGACGCCCTGCAGGCAGCCGATCTCGATCTTGCGCTTGATGTCGCCCTGCACGTCTCGGCGCAGGTCACCTTCGATCTTGAGGTTCTGGTCGATGTAGGAGCGGATGCGGTTGACCTCGTCCTCGGTCAGGTTCGACACCTTGGTGTTCGGGTCGAGGTCGAGTTCCGCGCAGATCTTCTGCGACGTGGGCAGACCGATCCCGAAGATGTAGGTGAGCGAGATCTCCAACCGCTTTTCGCGGGGGATGTCGACGCCGGCGATACGTGCCATGTGATTTCTCCTGTGCCCCTCAGCCCTGGCGCTGCTTGTGACGGGGATTGGTGCAGATGACCATGATGCGACGATGGCGACGGATCACCTTGCAGTTGTCGCACATCGGCTTGACGCTGGGTCGTACTTTCACGGTTGCTCTCTTACTTGTACCTGTACGTGATGCGGCCTCGGGTGAGGTCGTACGGAGTGAGTTCCACCTGCACCTTGTCGCCGGGCAGGATGCGGATGTAGTGCATACGCATCTTGCCGGAGATGTGGGCCAAGACTTCGTGCCCGTTGTCGAGCGCGACCTTGAACATGGCGTTGGGAAGCGATTCGAGGATCTTGCCTTCCAGCACGATCGCGTCTTCCTTTGGCTTCGGCAGGGGCTTCTCCTCACTCGTGTCTTGATCTTGCGGGCGGAACCGGGCACGACAGCGCACGCTGACGGCTCGGCTTGACGACATTGCAGTTCTCGGCCACCCTGTCGGCGTGGCCGACGTGGTGCACCGCGGTCCGCGAACAGACCGGCGTGTCATGCTAGCGGCGCTCTCTGCCAGATCCAATGGCGCGGTCCGCCGGAATTCTCGTGCGGTGTGCTATGCCACCGATCACGACGGCGGGTCCGCCGACGGAAGCCCGCCTCGCCGCCATTGCTAGCGTTCGAACATGCATGATCTGGTGATCCGCAACGGCACGGTGGTCGACGGAACGGGCGCCGAGCGGCGCCGGGCCGACGTCGCCGTCGACGGGGCCACGATCGTGGCCGTCGTCGAGCCCGGCGGTTACGTGGGGCGTGGGCGCCGTCACATCGATGCGGAGGGCATGATCGTCACACCGGGATGGGTGGACATCCACACCCACTACGACGGCCAGGTCACGTGGGACCCCGACGTGGCGCCGTCGTCGGTCAACGGGGTCACCTCGGTCCTGCTCGGGAACTGCGGGGTGGGGTTCGCGCCCGTGCGGCCCGACCATCACGAGTTCCTGATCGAGCTGCTCGAGGGCGTCGAGGACATCCCGGGAACGGCGCTCAGCGAGGGGCTGACCTGGGGCTGGGAGTCCTTCCCCGACTATCTCGACGCACTCGACCGCCTGCGTTGGACCGTCGACGTCGGCACGCAGGTCCCGCATGCCGCCCTGCGCACCTACGTGATGGGTGACCGTGGCGCCGACGTCGAGGCGGCCGCCACCGCCGACGAGATCGATCGGATGTCGCAACTGTGCGAGGAAGCGATCCGGGCGGGCGCACTCGGCTTCACGACCTCGCGGACCTACGTCCACCGCACGTCACGCGGCCAGCAGATCGGCACCCTCCGTGCCGGCGCCGACGAGGTCCTGGGCATCGCCGGCGCACTGCGCCGCGCCGGCACCGGCGTGGTCCAGCTCATCTCCGACGCTTACCAGTCGACCGATGACGAGCTCGTCGCCCACGAGATCGAGCTGCTCGGGCGCGTCGCCGCCGAAGTCGGTCGACCTCTCAGCTTCACGGTCCAGCAGAACGATGACGCGCCGGGCCGGTTCCGCGAACTGCTCGCCGCGATCGACCAGTGGAACGCTGCCGGTGCCGACGTCAAGGCGCAGGTGGCCGTCCGCCCGATCGGCGTCCTCATCGGCCTGCAGGCGACGGCGAACCCGTTCATGTTCTGTCCCTCGTACCGCCAGCTCCACACGCTCGGCCAAGCGGAACGCCTCGCCCGCCTCCGTGACCCGCAGGTGCGCCGGACGTTGCTCGACGAGCATGCGGCGTCGACCCCGTCTGGGTTCGTCGGGATCCTGCACTCCGGCTACGACCGGATGTATCCGCTGTCCGATCCGCCGGACTACGAACCGACCCCCGCTGACAGCGTCGCGGGTCGTGCTGCCGCACTCGGCACGCGGCCCGACGAGTTGCTGTACGACCTCCTCCTCGACGACGACGGCGGCCGACTGCTGTACATCCCGCTGATGAACTATGCGCACGGCGACCTCGACGACGTACGCGACATGCTCACCTCGCCGAACTCGATGTTCGGCCTGTCCGACGCCGGAGCGCACTGCAATTCGATCTGCGACGGCAGCTTCCCCACGACCGCGATCACCCATTGGACCCGGGATCGTTCCCGCGGCGAGCAACTCTCGCTCGAGTACGTCGTGCACCAGCAGAGCCGACGCACGGCGCACCACGTCGGCTGGAACGACCGCGGCGAGATCGCTCCGGGGATGCTCGCGGACATCAACGTGATCGACCACGACCGGCTCACGCTGCACCCGCCGGTCATGGTCGCCGACCTGCCCGCCGGCGGCACCCGACTGATGCAGGCGGCCGACGGTTACGTGGCCACCGTCAAGCGCGGCGAGGTGATCGCCGAAGAGGGCGTGCTCACCGGCGCTCGCCCGGGACGGCTGCAGCGCGGCTCGGTGCGCTGAGCAGCTCGCCGCGCAGGAGCGCTCGGATCGCATCGATGGCGCGGCGGTGCTGGGCCGTGTCCTGCGACGCCCCTTCGGTCAGTGCGATCAGCATGATCCGGATGAACTCGGCCATCCGCTCACGGTCCTCGGCCCGGACCTCGCCGGTGTCGACGCCGGTGTCGACGATCCCCACGAAGAATTCGTCGCGCGCTGCATGGGCCCGGTCCAGCCGTTCGGCGATCTCCGGGAACCGCAGCATGTCGTTGCGCACGGTGCCGACGAACAACGCCAGCGTGTGGTCCTCGGCGTTCATGCGGTGCGCGGCCTCGAGCAGACCTTCGAACTGACCGAGGAAGGTGTCCGACGCCGCAACGGCCTCGACGAACCGGCCGTACACGCGCCGCTGCATGTCGTGGTGCACCGCGACGTAGAGGTCGAGCTTCGACTCGACGTAGTGGTAGAGGGCCGCAGTGGTGATGCCCGATGCGGTGGCCAACTCCTTGTTCGTGACCCCGCCGTAGCCGCGCGCTGCGAACAGGCGCCGGGCGTTGTCGATGATCGCCCGCCACGTGTCAGCGGAGTCGGTCGCGGGGGGCCGTCCCCGTCGTCGTGTCCGCTCCGGTGTCACATCGGCCATCTCGCGAGTATGGTCGCGCTCCGACATCCGACCCCGACCGGAGGGGCGATCGATCAGTTGCGGTTGGCTTCGACGGCCTTGACCAGCCGGTCGAAGACCGCATCGGGATGACCGATGCCGTTGATCACGACGAGGCGGTTCTGATCGCCGTAGTGCTTGATCAACGGGAAGGTCTGCTCCTCGTACAGATCGAGGCGACGGTTGACCGACTCGGGCGTGTCGTCGGCGCGCTGTTGGACGTCGCCGCCGCACACGTCGCAGATCCACGGGTCGGGATCGTTGCCAGCCGAGGTGTAGTTGGTACCGCAGTCACGACAGACCCGGCGTGCCGAGATCCGCTCCAGCACAATCTCGCGCGGCACGTTCAGGTCGAGCACCACGTCGATCGGTCGTCCGTCGGCGATCGCGTCGAGGGCATCGGCCTGTTCGATCGTGCGTGGGAACCCGTCGAGGATGTAGCCGCGTGTCGATGCATCCGGCGCCGAGAGACGCTGGTCGACCAGCCCGATCATGATCTCGTCGCCGACAAGGCCTCCGGCATCCATCACCTGCTTGGCCATCAAGCCCAGTTCGGTGCCTTCGCGCACGGCGGCGCGCAGCATGTCACCGGTGGAGATGTGGGGGACGACGAAGTGCCGGGACAATCGCACGCACTGCGTGCCTTTGCCTGCACCCTGTCGCCCGAGGATGATGAGGCGGGCGCCGGGGATCACGGCGACCTACTTGAGGAATCCCTCGTAGTTGCGCAGCGTCAGCTGGCTGTCGATCTGGCGCATCAACTCGAGCGCCACCCCGACGGAGATCAGCACGCTGGTGCCGGCGAACCCGAACGAGTTGATGCCGGCGATGATCAGCAGGATGTACGGCAACACGGCGATGATCGCGATGAACACGGCGCCGGGCAGGGTGATGCGGTTGACGGCCTTGCCGAGGTAGCGCTCGGTCTGAGGACCGGGGCGTACACCGGGGATGAACCCGCCCTGTCGGCGCAACTGGTCGGCCTGGCGCACCGGGTCGAAGGCGATCGAGTTGTAGAAGTAGGCGAACGCGATGATCATCAGCGCGAAGATCGAGATGTACACGAAGTTCTGCGGGTTGACGATGTACCGGTCGACGAACTCGGCGATCTGGCCACGCCAGCCCTCTCCCGATCCGAGGAACTGCGTGAAGATCACCGGCAGCAGCAGGATGGAACTCGCGAAGATGATCGGGATGACGCCGGACTGGTTCACCTTCAACGGGATGTAGGTGTTCTGACCGCCCATCATCCGGCGTCCGACCACACGTTTGGCGAACTGCACGGGTATGCGCCGTTGCCCGAGTTCGACGTACACGACCGAGATGATGATGCCGATCGTGAGCACGATCATGGCGACGAACCAGAACACCTTGTTGAGCTGGAGGATGCTCCAGAATCCGCCGGGCAGGCTGGCGACGACCGAGGCGAAGATGATCATCGACATGCCGTTGCCGATGCCGCGCTGGCTGATCAGCTCGGCCATCCACATCAGCACGGCGGTGCCGGCGACGAGCGTGGGAATGATCAAGTAGCCGCGCGGCCAGACGCCATCCGGGAGGAGCGGCACCGTCGGCGCTGCGCTCGCAGCCGAGAAGAACGCCGTGCCGCGACCGGTCCCGAAGATGAACACCAGACCGGTCGACTGCAGCGTGGCGAGGCCGATCGTGACGTAGCGCGTGTACTGCGTGATCTTGCGCTGGCCGACCGCGCCTTCGTTCTGGAGTTCCTCCAGCTTGGGGATCACCACGCCCAGTACCTGCATGATGATGCTCGCCGTGATGTACGGCATGATGCCGAGCGCGAAGATCGAGAAGCTCTCGAAGGCACCACCCGAGAACAGGTTCAGGAAGCCGAGCGCTCCCTGCTGACCGGCGGACTCGCGCAGCTGCTCGATGGCGATGGGGTCCACGCCTGGCACCCGGATGAAGACTCCGAGACGGTAGACGGCGACCATGGCGACGACGAACAAGAGCTTGTTGCGAAGGTCGTGGACCCTCCAGATGTTCGCCAGCTGCGAGAACACTCAGAACACTCCTGTGACGGTTGGGGAGACGTGGGATGGAACGGACGCCACGCTCAGCGGTTGGCGAACTGGTTGCCCTTGACGGCGGGCCGACCGGCCTTTCCTTCCTCGCGGAAGGGCAGTTCGATCAGCGTCACCGTACCGCCCGCGGCGGTGACGGCCGCTTCAGCTGCCGCGGAGATCGCATGGACGTGGAGGTCGACCTTGGTCGAGATCTCGCCACGGGCGAGCACCTTGACGAAGGACTTCTTCCGAACGACACCGTGTGCGGCGAGCACCTCGGGGGTGACGGTGGCGTCATTGATCTCGTCGACGAGTGCGCTCAGGGCGTCGAGGTTGACGGCCTGGTACTCGACGCGGAACGGGTTGTTGAAGCCCTTGAGCTTCGGCACGCGTTGCTTCAGCGGCGTCTGGCCGCCTTCGAAGCCACGTGCGACCGTGTTGCGGGCGCGTTGGCCCTTGCTGCCGCGACCGGCGGTCTTGCCACCCTTGCCGCCGGTACCGCGACCGACGCGCTTCGCGTTCTTCTTGGCGCCGGGTGCCGGCGCGAGGTCATGGACCTGCATGGGTCAGCTCTCCTTCTTGGCGGCGCCGGACGCCGTGTCGCCCGTAGCGGCGGCGTCGGACACCTCGAGCAGGTGCGGGACCCGGGCGATCATGCCGCGGATCTCTGGACGGTCGGGCAGGGTGTTGGTCGAGCCGATCTTGCCGAGCCCGAGCGCCCGCAATGTGCCGCGGTGCTTGGGCTTGGTGCCGATCGAGGACTTGATCTGCGTGACGGTGATCGTGGACTCGCTCATTCGGCACCCCCGGTCGGCGCTGCGGCCGCTCCGGCACGGCTCTTCTGACGCTCGTTGTAGGCGTTCAGCAGACCCTTGGGCACGAACTCGTCCGCCGGGAGCCCGCGGCGCGCCGCGATCTCGTCGGGACGTTGCAGCGACTTGAGGCCCGCAACGGTGGCGCGTGCCACGTTGATGTGGTTCGCCGAACCCAGCGACTTGCAGAGCACGTCGTGGACGCCGGCCTCTTCGAGGATGACGCGGGCGGCGCCACCGGCGATCACACCGGTACCGGGTGCGGCGGGCTTCATCATGACCTTGCCGCCGCCGGTGGTGCCGAGGACGGGATGGATGATCGTGCTGCCGGCCATCGGCACCTCGAACAGGTTGCGCTTGGCCTCTTCGGTGCCCTTCTGGATCGCGAGCGGCACCTCTTTGGCCTTGCCGTAGCCGAGACCGACGCGGCCGTTGCCGTCGCCGATCACCACGAGCGCGGTGAACGAGAACCGGCGACCGCCCTTGACGACCTTGGCGACGCGGTTGATCGTGATGACGCGTGACTCGCGCAGACCGCTGTCGTCACCGTCACGGCCGTCACGGCCACGGTTGTCGCGGCCACCGCCGCGGCTGTCACCGGGATTGTTGGAGGGAAATGCCATCAGAACTCCAGTCCTGCTTCACGGGCGGCGGACGCCACGGCGGCGATGCGGCCGTGGTAAGCGAACCCACCACGGTCGAACACGACCTGATCGACACCGGCGGCCTTGGCGCGCTCGGCGATGAGTTGGCCGACGCGGGCAGCAGCCTCGACGCTCGAACCCGAACCGGCAGCGCGCAGGTCGGCTTCGTTGGTGGATGCAGCAGCCAGGGTGGTGCCGGCGTCGTCGTCGATGACTTGCACCGACAGGTGCTTGTTCGACCGGTACACGGCCAGACGGGGACGTGCGGCAGTGCCGTGGATCTTCTTGCGGACGCGACGGTGGCGGCGAATGCGACCACTGCGGCGAGCTTGGGCGATCTTGGTCATGAGACGCTCCGTTACTTCTTTCCGGCCTTGCCGGCCTTGCGCAGCACGCGCTCGCCCGCGTAGCGGACGCCCTTGCCCTTGTACGGCTCGGGCTTGCGGATGCTGCGGATGTTGGCGGCCACCTGGCCGACCACTTCCTTGTCGATGCCCGACACGATCACCTGTGTCTGGACGGGCACCTCGAAGGTGATGCCCTCGGGGGCCTTGACGTCGACCGAGTGGCTGAAGCCGAGGTTGAGCCGCAGTGCGTTCGGGCCCTGCGCTTCCGCTCGGTAGCCGACGCCGACGATCTCGAGGTTCTTGGTGAACCCGTCGGTGACGCCGATGACCATGTTGTTGACCAAGCTGCGGGTGAGCCCGTGCATGGCCTTGGTCTTGTTCTCGTCGTTCGGGCGTTCGCACACGAGTGTGTCGCCGTCCTGGGTGATGGTGATGCTGCCGGGAATCTCACGTTGCAGGGTGCCCTTGGGGCCCTTGACCGAGATGGTTCGTCCGTCGAGTGCAACGTCGACGCCGGCGGGCACCGTGATGGGTGCCTTTCCGATGCGGGACATGGTTCCTACTTCTCCTTCGCTCCGGTCCGGGTCACCAGACGTAACACATGACCTCGCCGCCGACGTTGCGCTTGCGCGCCTCGCGGTCGGTCATGAGGCCCTGGGACGTGGACAGGACAGCAACACCGAGTCCACCGAGGACCCGGGGCACAGTGCCGGCGTTGCGGTACACGCGCAGGCCCGGCGTCGAGATGCGACGCAGGCCCATGATCGTGCGGTCACGATCGGGCGAGTACTTCATCTTGATGGTCAGCACCTCACCGACACCCCGAGGGGACGGTGCGGTCTCGAAGCTCTCGATGTAGCCCTCCTTCTGGAGGACTTCGGCGAGGGCGACCTTCTGCTTGGACGAGGGCATGCGCACCTCGTCGTGCTTGGCGGTGTTCGCGTTGCGGACCCGCGTGAGCATGTCGGCGATGGGATCGGTCATCATGATGGTTGTCTCCTCACCAGCTCGACTTCGTCAGACCGGGGATCTCGCCGGCGTGTGCGAGTTCGCGCAGGCACACACGGCAGAGGCCGAACTTGCGGTAGACCGAACGGGCACGGCCGCAGCGGCGGCAGCGGGTGTAGGCGCGAACCTTGAACTTCGGCTTCGCGTTGGCCTTGTTGATGAGTGCTTTCTTTGCCATGTCGTCGCCTCAGCTCACTTCTTCTTGCCGCCGTAGCGGGGACCACGGGTCTTCTTCTTGCGGGGCTCGTTCTCGGCCTCGGCGCCCTTCTTGAAGGGGAAACCGAATGCGTCCAGCAGTGCCTTGCCACCGTCGTTCTCCTGGGCAGTGGTCACGATCGTGATGTCCATGCCACGGGGCTGATCGGCCTTGTCGGGGTCGATCTCGGCGAACATCGTCTGCTCGCTGAGCCCGAAGGTGTAGTTGCCGTGCCCGTCCCACGAATTGGCGGGCAGGCCGCGGAAGTCGCGGATACGAGGAATGGCGACCGAGATCAGGCGATCGAGGAATTCCCACATCCGGTCACCACGCAGCGTCACCTTGACGCCGATGGCCTGGCCCTCGCGCAGCTTGAAGTTGGCGATCGAGGTGCGGGCCTTGGTGACGATCGGCTTCTGGCCGGAGATCACGGTGAGGTCGGCGACACAGCCTTCGATCAGCGACGGCTGACCAGCGGCGCGACCGACGCCCATGTTGATGACAATCTTCTCCAGGCCGGGAACCTGCATGACATTCTGGATGCCCAGTTCGTCCTGCAGCTTGGCCTTGATCTCGTCGTTGTAGCGCGCCTTCAGGCGCGGGACCGTGGTGCTCTCGGGGGAAGCGACTGCGGTGCTCATCCGATCACCTCTCCGCTCGGACGGGCGACGCGCACCTTCGTGCCGTCGTCTTGGATCTGGTAGCCGACACGGACCTTCTTGCCCTTGTGCACCAGCATCACGTTGCTGACGTCGAAGGGAAGGTCCTTCTCGATGATGCCGCCCGGCTCGTTCGCCCGGCGCGCCTTCTGGTGCTTCGACGCCGTGTTGACGCCGTGCACGATGATCTTGTTGGTCTTCGGGAAGACGAAGGCGACCTCGCCTTGCTTTCCCTTGTCCTTGCCGGTGATCACCTCGACGGTGTCACCCTTCCTGAGTTTCATCACAGCACCTCCGGTGCCAGCGACACGATGCGCATGAACTTGCGGTCACGCAGCTCACGGCCCACCGGGCCGAAGATGCGGGTACCACGTGGTGTGAGGTCGTCCTTGATCAGCACGGCCGCGTTCTCGTCGAAGCGGATGTAGCTGCCGTCGGGACGACGCTTCTCCTTCTTGGTACGAACGACGACGCACTTGACGACCTCGCCCTTCTTGACGGCGGCGCCGGGCATCGCGTCCTTGACCGTGGCGACGAAGATGTCGCCGATCGAGGCGTACCGACGGCGTGTGCCGCCGAGCACCTTGATGCACAGCACTTCCTTGGCGCCCGAGTTGTCGGCGACACGGAGGCGGGACTCCTGCTGAATCACTTGGCACGCTCCAGAACATCGGTGATCCGCCAGCGCTTGTTCTTGCTGAGCGGACGGGTCTCCATCACGCGGACCTTGTCGCCGACGTTGACGTCGTTGGTCTCGTCGTGCGCGTACAGCTTCTTCGTGCGCAGCACGAACTTGTTGTACTTGGCGTGGCGGACACGATCGACCACGGCCACGACGGCCGTCTTGTCCATCGCGTTCGACACCACGACACCCTCACGGGTCTTGCGAGCGTTCCTGTCACTGGTGGCGGGCTCGGCCGCCGCTGCGCTTCGGCCTCGCGCTGCGTCCAGCTCGTCGCTGGCGCTTCCCTCGCTGGCTGCGCTCACGTCGGCGTCTGTCTGGGTGGTGTCAGTCATGTCGTCACTCACTGTCCGGCCTCGGCCGCAGCGATCTCTCGCTGGCGGATGAGGGTGTTGATACGAGCGACCTGCCTGCGCACCTTGCCGATCTCGGCGGTGTTCTCGAGCTGGCCGGTCGCATTGCGGAAGCGCAGGTTGAGCGCCTCTTGCTTGGTGGCCTTGAGTTCGTCGATCAGCTCACCGAGGCTGAGCTCGACGAGGTCGGTGTTCTTCGCCATGTCAGATCTCCTCCTCACGCGTGATGATCCGCGCCTTGATCGGCAGCTTCTGGATCGCCTTCTCGAGGGCGGCGCGTGCCATGTCCTCGTTCGGGTACGACAGCTCGAACAGGGTGCGACCGGGCTTGACGACGGCAACCCAGAACTCGGGGTTGCCCTTGCCGGAGCCCATGCGGGTCTCGGCCGGCTTCTTCGTGACCGGCTTGTCCGGGAACACGTTGATCCAGACCTTGCCACCGCGCTTGATCGAACGCGTCATGGCGATACGGGCAGCCTCGATCTGACGGGCGGTGATCCAACCCGGCTCGAGCGCCTGGATCCCGTACTCACCGAAGTTCAGGCCGGAGCCGCCCTTGGTGAGGCCCTTGGTGCGACCGCGATGGTGTTTGCGATGGGCGACCTTGCGTGGCATCAGCATGGTTCGTCCCCTTTCAGTCCTCGCCGCGGAAGTGCGGCGTGTCGTGGCCCTCGCCCTGCGCAGTGCGCTTGGCGATCGCCTCTTCTTCATCGAGCAGTTTCTCGAGCTCCGGATCGGCCTCACGGACGAGCGGCTGGGTCTCGGGCGCCGGAGCGGCGTCGCGGGGTCCACCCGACGACACCACCTTGCGGGGGCCGGCCTGACCGGACGTCTCGCCGACCGCCATGGCGGCCTCACGGGCGATCTTGTCCTCGTTGAGCTTCTTGTACGGGAGGATGTCTCCCTTGTAGATCCACACCTTGACGCCGACACGACCGCTGGTGGTCTTGGCCTCGCGCATGCCGTAGTCGATGTCGGCGCGCAGCGTGTGCAACGGAACCCGACCCTCGCGGTACCACTCGGTGCGGCTCATCTCGGCGCCGCCGAGACGGCCCGAACACTGCACCCGGATACCGAGGGCGCCGGCACGCTGTGCGTTCTGCACGGCGCGCTTCATGGCACGGCGGAAGGCGATGCGGTTGACGAGCTGGTCGGCGACACCCTGGGCGATCAGCGCGGCGTCGAGTTCGGGGTTCTTGATCTCGACGATGTTGAGCTGGATCTTCGGGTTGCCGGTGATCTTGGTGATCAGCTGACGGAGCTCGTCGGCCTGGGCGCCACGACGCCCGATGACGATGCCCGGACGGGCGGTGTGCACGTCGACGCGGAGCTTGTCACGAGTGCGCTCGACCTCGATGCGGCTGATCGCAGCGGACTCGAGGCGCGTCATGATCTCGCGCCGGATCGTCCAGTCCTCGGTGAGGTACTCCTTGTAGTCGCGCTCGGAGAACCAACGCGACTTCCAGTCGGTGGTCACTCCCAGGCGGAAGCCGTACGGATTGATCTTCTGACCCATTAGTTCTTCTCGGCCTCTCCGGACTCGTCGGCTGCTTGCGTTTGGTCGGCCTCGTCCAGCTCGTCGCTGGCGCTTCCCTCGCTGGCGGCGGCCTCGCTGGCGCTTCCCTCGGCGGGTGCGTCAACGTCGGCGGTCGCGTCAGCGAGCTCGGCATCGTCGGATTCGGTTACTTCTTCTTCGGCATCCTCCGACTCGGTGTCGTCGGCGTCGGCGGCGAGCTTCGCGGTGGCGTCGACGGCGTCCTGCTCGTCGGCGGTCTCGGCGATGGTCTCGTCGTCGACGATCTCGGCGTCGACCACCTCGTCGGAGGTGTCGGTCGTGTCGGTCTCGCCGGCGGCTTGCTGGCGGCTGCGCTCGACACGGGCACGGCGGCTCGCGGCGCTGCTCTGCGGACGTCCGCGGCCGGTGCTGCCACCGGCGCGCTCCTGGCGGGCCTGGATGACCGCGATGCGATCGTCGCTCATGCGGGCGACGATCACCGTGATGTGACAGCTGCGCTTGTTGATGCGAGTCGCACGACCGCGGGCACGGGGGCGGAAGCGGCGAAGCGTCGGGCCCTCGTCGGCGAAGCAGGCGATGACGAACAACTCGTCGGCGTCCTGGTCGTCGTTGTTCACGGCGTTGGCGACCGCGCTGGCGAGCACCTTGCGGACGTCACGGGCGATGTGGCGATCGGTGAACTGGAGCACCTCGTCGGCGCTACGAACGTCGAGACCGCGGATCAGGTCGAGCACGGCGCGGGCCTTGGAGGCCGACGATCGCACGTACCGGGCGGTGGCCTTGGTGCCGGAGCGCTCGCCGGCGACGAAGGATTTCTCGTTGAGCTTCGGACCGGTCATCAGCGGCGACCCTTCGAGTTGCGCTCCATGCCGGCGTGGAACTTGAACGTGCGGCTGGGGCTGAACTCACCGAGCTTGTGGCCGACCATCGACTCGGTCACGTAGACCGGGACGTGCTTGCGGCCGTCGTGGACCGCGATCGTGTGGCCGACCATGTCGGGGATGATGGTGGAGCGACGCGACCAGGTCTTGACGACCTTGCGCTCTCCGGCGGCGTTCTGTGCGTCGATCTTCTTGAGCAGATGCTCGTCGACGAACGGGCCCTTCTTGAGACTGCGAGACATGCGGAGTTACCTTCCTTGCCGCGTCAGCGGCGACCCTTGCTCGTACGACGACGACGGACGATCAGCTGCTGGCTGGCCTTCTTCTTGTTGCGGGTGCGACCCTCGGGCTTGCCCCACGGCGACACGGCGGGACGACCACCGGAGGTGCGACCCTCGCCGCCACCGAGTGGGTGGTCGACCGGGTTCATCGCCACACCGCGGGTCTGGGGCTTCTTGCCCATCCAGCGGTTGCGGCCGGCCTTGCCGATCTTCACCAGCTCGTGCTGGCTGTTGCCGACCTCGCCGACCGTGGCGCGGCAGTCGATCATCACTCGACGCATCTCGGTCGACGGCATGCGCAGCGTGGCGTAGTCGCCTTCCTTGGCGACCAGCTGGACGGCGATCCCGGCGGAGCGACCGATCTTGCCGCCCTGTCCGGGGCGCAGCTCGACGTTGTGCACGGTGGTGCCGACGGGGATGAAGCGCAGCGGCATGGCGTTGCCGGGCTTGATGTCGGCGCCCTGACCGCTCTGGACGGTGTCGCCGACGTTGAGGCCGCGAGGCGCCAGGATGTAGGCCTTCTCGCCGTCGTTGTAGTGGAGCAGTGCGATGCGGCAGGTGCGGTTCGGGTCGTACTCGATGGCGGCGACCTTCGCGGTCACACCGTCCTTGACACGCTTGAAGTCGATGATGCGGTACTGCTGCTTGTGACCACCGCCGCGGTGACGCGATGTCTTGCGGCCATAGCTGTTGCGGCCGCCGGTCTTGGTCTTCTTCGCGAGCAGGCTCTTCTCCGGCGTGGTCTTCGTGATCTCGCTGAAGTCGGAGCTCGTCTGGAAGCGACGGCCGGGGCTGGTGGGCTTGCGGGAACGGATAGCCATGATGCGCTCAGTTCTCGAACAGCGGGATCTCGCCCACTGCCAGGGTGACGATGGCCCGCTTGGTGGCGGGACGCTGACCGATTCGGTTGGTGCCGCGGGTGCGCTTGCGCTTGCCGGGACGGTTGAGGGTGTTGACCTTGAGCACTTCGACACCCCAGATCGCCTCGACGGCGTCACGGATCTCGGGCTTGGAGGCCTTGGGGCTCACCTTGAAGGTGTAGACGCCCTGCTCGATGAGGTCGTAGCTCTTCTCGGAGACGACCGGAGCGATGATGATGTCGCGAGGATCCTTCATCACGAAGCTGCTTTCTCGTCGGTGCTCGCCGCAAGCGAGGTCGGGGTGCCGGCGGGGAGCACGTCCTTGGTGAAGATGACCCACTCGTTGCAGAGCACGTCGTAGGCGTTGAGCTCGCCCGGGCCGATGACCTGCGCCTTGGGCAGGTTGCGGAAGCTGAGAGCGGCGGCTGCGTCGTCACGGCCGACGACCACCAGGACGGTGCCGGTGATGTCGAGTGCGTCGAGGGCGGCCTTCGCGTCCTTGGTCTTCGGCGTGTCGAATCCCCAGGAGTCGACGACGACGACCTTGCCCTCGTTGGCACGGTCGGACAGCGCCGAGCGCAGTGCCGCCTTGACCATCTTCTTGGGGGTCTTCTGGTCGTACTTGCGGGGCTTCGGGCCGAGGGCGACGCCACCACCGACGAAGTGCGGTGCACGGATCGATCCCTGGCGGGCGTTGCCGGTGCCCTTCTGGGCGTACGGCTTGCGGCCACCACCGGAGACATCCGAGCGGGTCTTGGTGCTCTGGGTGCCGGAGCGGCGAGCGGCGAGCTGTGCGGTGACGACCTGGTGCATCAGCGCCACGTTGGGCTGGATGCCGAACACGTCGTCGTCGAGCTCGATCGTGCCACTGTCCTTGCCGGAAGCGGTCTTGAGGGTGAGAGCGGCCACGTCAGCCTGCCTTTCCTGCGAACTTGACGGCGTTGCGCACGAGCACGACACCACCGGCGGGACCGGGGACCGAGCCCTTGATCAGCAGCAGGTGGCGCTCGGGGTCGGACGACACCACCTCGAGGTTCTGCGTGGTGACCTGCTCGTGACCCATGTGGCCGGCCATGCGCTGGCCCTTGAACACGCGCGCCGGGAAGGCGCACGAGCCGATGGCACCCGGCTTGCGGTGGCTCTTGTTGTTGCCGTGCGATGCGGGCTGACCGGCGAAGTTGTGACGCTTCATGACGCCGGCGAAGCCCTTGCCCCGGCTGGTGCCGGTGACGTCGACCTTGGTGCCGGCGGGGATCTGCTCGACGGTCAGTTCCTGGCCGATCTCGAAGCCGTCGACCGAGTCGAGGCGCAGCTCGACGAGGCGCTTTCCGGGAGCGACGCCGGCCTTCTCGAAGTGGCCGGCGGCCGGCTTGGTGAGCTTCTTCGCGTCGCGGTGGCCGTAGGTCACCTGCAGCGCGGTGTAGCCGTCGCGTTCGTTGGTCTTGATCTGCACGATGCGCATCGGTTCGACACGGAGCACAGTGACGGGCACGACCTTGTCGTCGACCCATGTCTGTGTCATGCCGACCTTTTCGCCGACGATCGATTGTTGTGCCATGGCGGCCGGTTCCTTTTCGTTGTCCAAGCCCTGAACTCGGGCTCTCCACGCAAATGCTCCGCCGCTAGCCGAACAGGTCGGACGAGCGTGCGGAGCACGAGATCATGTTGTCGCTGGGCGGTTCCGTTCCGGACGTTGCGGACGGCCTACACAGACATCGATTGCTGAATGGTCTGGCGATCGGAATGCCTCCCGATCACGGCCATGCAATGCTATGGGCGCCGGTTGCTGCTTCCAACACGCGCAGGCGCCCGTTTCCGTCCGGGCACCCGGGGTACGTTGAAGGGGTCATCCCTCTCATCGATCCCCGCCGCATTTCCGCCGTCATCGGCGCCGTGACGATCCTGCTGGCCACCGGATGTGGTGCTGCCGACGACGCAGGCCAGGACCCGACCGCGACGGACGACGCAGCCGTCCCCACACCCCCGGCCACCACACCCCCGGCCACGATGACGTCGGTGACCAGCGCAGCGCCCGACTCGACATCGGCGACAACGCCCGCACCGAGCACGACCGCGCCGGCAGCGCCCGCCACCACGCTCGGGCAGACCGCGACGTGGGAGCTCCCGATCCCCTCCGGCGATTTCGACGCCAGAGCCGATGCCGATCTCTTCGTGCTGACCCGGGCCGGAAATCTGGAACTCTGGTCCGGTGCACTCACGACGCCGGGTCCGCGGACCGTCGTCGCCGACTACCCGGACCCGTACGGCGTGGTCACGGAGGGTCCGGGGCCGAACGTGATCGATGACGTGGCCGGCGAGGTCGGCGGCAGCATCGTGTTCGGCGACTGTTGCGAGCCGATCTCCGGCAACGTCATCGCTGCAGTCTCGCCCGGCGACGTCATGCGCATCGGCGGTGGTTTCTCGCCGACGCTGTCACCGACCGGCGACCTGCTCGGAACGGCCAACGACGCCCTGATCACGCAGACGTCGGCAGACGCGCGCGGCGAGGGCGAGTCCCGGCAACTGAACCAGGGGACGCAGGAGAGCTACCTCAACGTGCGCGACCTGACGTGGTCGTCGAACGCCACGGCCGCTGCGGACGATGACCACCTCGTCCTGCTCGGATGGAACGCCGACGGATGGTCGCTGTACGACGTCGATCGGTCGACGCTCGAGCCGGCACCGGCACGCCAGCTCGGGGTGCCGCCGGTGTCCGAGGCGTCCGACGTCACCATGCAGTTCGCCGGGCACGGCCCGAACAGCGAGATCGTCGTGGCCCAGACTTCCGGAACGACGACGCGCCTGCGTTACTTCGCCGACACCACACTCGACGAACGTACGCAGCTCGAGCGATCGCTGCCAGGCAGTGCTTCCTCCATCCGCTTGGGTGACGACGGGCTCGGACTGCTCTGGGTCGATGACGGGTCGCTCTACCATCTGCCTGCCGGAGAGCTCGGGGCCGAGCGCCTCGGCACCGGCGTGCTCGCAGCCTGGTTCGTCCGCGCGGTCGACGACTGACCACTCCGGTGGCTTCGCCGATCCGAAGACCGTCGTGTTCTTCGCCGCCGTGTTCGACCGCGAGCGGTTGTGCTGGCAGATAGCATCATTTCATGCTGTCTGATGACACGCCCTTCCCCCATCAAGGTCCGCTCGCGCCCGATCGGGTCCGGGGGCGCGATGACCTCGTCGCCGACCTGGTGGAGCGGGTCACCGGACGCCGCATGACGGCCCTGCTCGGACCCAGGCGCTTCGGCAAGACGACCGTACTGGGCGCAGTTGCGACCACGCTCGAGCACGCCGGCACGTCGGTGATCCGCCTCGACCTCTACGAGACTCGTTCGGCCGCCGACCTCGTCGTCCGGCTCGATCGCGCGCTGGCGGCCGGCCGCGGCGGCCTCCGCTCGCGCCTGTCGTCGCTCGCGGTCGCCAGCTCGGTGAACCTCGGCGTGCTGAAGCTGGAGTTCTCCCGGCCCCCCTCGCAGCGTCCGGACGCCGACGCATCGCTCGACCTCCTGCTCGATCTGCTCGTCGAAGCTGCCGCCGAGGAGCCGACACTGCTGGTGGTCGACGAGTTCACCGGCATCAACGGTGTCGCCGGCGCCGCGGGACTGCTCCGCACGAAGCTGCAACACCACGTCCAGGAGATCGGTGTACTCTTCGCCGGATCCGAACCGTCGGCGATGGCGGCGATGTTCACCGAACAATCGCAACCCTTCTACGCACAGGCGGACATCATCGAGATCCATCCCTTCACGCTGGCCGAACTCGCCGACATCGTCGACGACGGCTTCGCCACGACCGGTCGGCGCAGCGAGGGTCTGGCCGGCCTGGTGCACCACGCGACCGGTGGCCACCCCTACCGCTCGATGCAGCTCGCTGATGCCGCGTGGCTCCGTACCGAACCGGGAGGCTCCGGCGAAGCGGCCTGGGCCGACGCCCGGCAGGCGGTAGAGCGCAGCATCGCGCCGGGCCTGGAAATGCTGTTCAGCACGTTCAGCCACGCCGAGCAGGTGGTGCTGCGCGCGGTGGCGACGGGACGCCCGCTGTTCGGAGGCACGCTGGAACTCTTCGGTGCGTCGTCCGGTGCCGTGCAGGCAGCGCGGGACCGCCTCGTCGGAAACGGCACACTCACCCGCGACCTGTCGATCGTCGACCCGCTGCTCGCCGACTGGATCCGCACGACACTGCCGCTGTGACCGCAGCGATGGTTCACGGAAACCGGGTCGAGATCCAGTCGGCGACCTGCGCCAACGCTTCTGGGCGGTGGCCCTCGAGATAGTGCGGGGCGCCCTTCATCTCGATGTAGGTCACGTCGTCGGCGCCGGCGGCGTCGACGATCTCCTTCGCCTGCCACACGCGGATCTCGGTGTCGGCGGTCGGATGGACGAGCAGGGTCGGCACGGTCACCTTCGGCATCGTGTCGGCCAGCTTGGCGGGGCTCGAAAGGCCGGACCAGGTGCTCAGCCAGCCCCGAGCCGTCATCGTCCGGGCGAGGCCGCCGCGCCCGTAGTTGGCATCGAACGGATCGGGAAACGCGAAGAGCGACCCCATGGGCCGGTCGTCAGGATCGATCGACACGTCGAGGTATGCCGGATCCGCGAGCGTGCGGTAGATCGTGAGGTACTTCGTGAAGACCGCACGTCGGCGCAGCTCGCGCCAGCGCTGGGGATCGGCCGACCTGTCGACGGAGCGCAGTTCGGGCACCACGCCGCCGGCTTCTTCGATCGACGCCCGCGCGACGGCATCGATGCGCGCCACACGCTCGACCTGTGCCGCCCGGTACCGCTCGACCCACGCCGGGTCGTAGCTGCACGGCTCGGGCCACGGCCGCCAACCGTTGTCGGGGTGGTACATGTCGAGCTCCGGCACCGTCGAGAACGGGTCGTGCTCGTCGGCGACCGACGGGTCGATCACCTGCAACATGAACACGCCCTCACCCGGGTGTGCCGCCATTCCGATCCAGCCATCGCCGATGCCGAGCTGCGCATTGGCCATCGCCATCAACGAGCCGCCGCCGGAGTTGCCGAGCAGCACGACGGCCTCGGCGCCCCGGCGGACCATCTCGTCGTGCGCCGTGCGCACGTCGGTGATGCACGCTTCGTGGAGGCAGTCGGTGTCGTTGTTCATGTACCTCGTGCCGAAGCCGAACACGGCGTAACCAGCGGCGGCGAGGAGCGGGCAGGCGTAGTGGACGCTGAAGTCGCCGCGCGGGTGCGACAGGATCACCGCCGTCCTCCACGGCGTGCCGACGGGCGGCGTCCAGAGGATCCCGCGCACGAGCGCCCCGTCCGGCGAGACGAGCCGGACCGGCTCACGCTGCACCGCCACGGCGGGGGAGTCCTCGGGCAAGGGCCAGTAGCCGAACCCGGACGGACGCGCCCCGCCGAGCATCACGTCGAGATCCTGCATCTCCCGAGGCTAGAACTCCCGCCCCGCCGCGGGGGCCCGGAACGCCTCCCACGTCCCACCGACGCTCGCTCGGGCGGGCGCAGGCCGATGCGTCGGCTCAGTCCTCGGGACGGAGGGCGAGCGTGACCGAGAGGTCCAGGCGCTCGCCGTCGCGGACGACGGTGATCGTGGTCGTGTCGCCGGGTTGCAGATCACGGATTGCGGCGATGAGGCCGGTGGCCCCGTCGATGGCAGCACCGTCGGCGGCGACGACCAGGTCGCCGGCCTCCACGCCGGCCTCCGCCGCCGGTGTGGCGGGCTCGACGCTGCGGATGACGGCACCTTGGCCACCGTCGCGCCGATCGTCGAGCTGTACGCCGAGGTAGCCCTCCTCCCGAGGGTCGCCGCCCGACTGGGCGCGCAGCGCCTCGATGACGGGCAGCGCCTCCTTGGCACTGATCGCGAATCCCACATTGGTGGCGGCGGACGTCGCCGTGTCTCGCGCGACGGCGGTGTTGATGCCGACCACCTCGCCACGTGCGTTGACGAGCGGACCGCCGGAGTTGCCCGACGAGATGGCCGCATCGGTCTGGATCAGCCCGTCGAGGAAGGCGCCGTCGGTGCCGATGGTGCGATCGAGCGCCGACACGATGCCCAGGGTCACCGAGGGGTCACCGTCCAGGCCGAGCGCGAAACCGATGGCGACGACCTCGTCGCCGATACGGACGCTGCCCGGATCGGCGAACACTGCGGCGTCGAACTCGTCGCCGCTCATGCGCAGCAACGCGAGATCGTTGCCGGGATCCGAGGCGAGCACACGAGCCTCTCGCGGCTCGGTCTCACCGGACAGCCGGACCCGGATCTCGGTGGCGCCGTTGACCACGTGCGCGTTCGTGAGGATCTCACCTTCGGTCGTGACGATCACTCCGGTGCCGACCGACTGGCCCCGCCCGAACTGGCTGTCGATGTCGGCGCTGATCGTGACCACCGACGCGGCCACGTGGTCGATCACCTTGGCCACGTCGAGGCGACCTTCGATCGGGCCGCTCGGGTCGGACACGTTGATCGGTTCGTCACTCGCACTCTGGGGTGGCGAGTCGAGCCAGTCGGACACCTCGTTGCCGACGAGCGCACCGGTCAGACCGGCGACCCACGCCACGACACCGACCGCGACCACCACGATCCAGTTGCGACGTCGGGCAGCCGGCGCGGTGCGCCGCGGTGGCGACGGCAGGCCGGGAGCAGCGCCGGGGGCCGGTGGCGGCAACGAGGACATGAGTCCTGTCTATCCGCGATCGAGAACCTGCAACCCTGCCGCGATCGCGGTTCTCACCTCGTTCACACCCGCGGAGCGGCCCGAAAACGCCGAAATCCGGAGCGATCGTTGCGCCATGCGCACGATCGGCTCCGAATCTCGGGCTGGCGGTTCGACCGGATCAGGCGTTCTGGATCTTGATCTCGATGTCGACGCCGGCGGGCAGCTCGATGCGCTGCAGGCTGTCGATGGTCTTGCCGTTCGGGTTCACGATGTCGATGAGGCGCTTGTGCACCCGCATCTCGAAGTGCTCCCGGCTGTCCTTGTCGACGTGCGGGCCACGGATGACCGTGTAGCGGTGCTTGTCGGTGGGCAGTGGGATCGGGCCACGCACGGTGGCGTCGGTGCGAGTCACCGTCTCGACGATCTTCTTCGTCGACTGGTCGATGATCTCGTGGTCGAACGCCTTGAGGCGGATTCTGATGCTCTGTGCCATGTCAGTCAGCTCTCTCGGTCACTTGAGGATCTTGGTGACGCGGCCTGCACCCACGGTACGGCCACCCTCACGAATCGCGAACCGCAGACCCTCGTCCATCGCGATCGGCTTACCGAGCTCCACCGTCATCTCCACATTGTCACCAGGCATCACCATCTCGGTACCCGACGGCAACTCGATCGTGCCCGTCACATCCGTCGTCCGGAAGAAGAACTGCGGCCGATAATTGTTGAAGAACGGCTTGTGACGCCCACCCTCATCCTTGGTCAAGATGTACACCTGACCCTCGAAATTCGTGTGCGGCGTGATACTGCCGGGCTTGCACAACACCTGCCCACGCTCCACATCCTCCTTCGCCGTACCACGCAACAACGCACCGATGTTGTCGCCCGCCTGGCCCTCATCGAGCAACTTGCGGAACATCTCCACACCCGTACACGTCGTCTTCTGCGTATCACGCAACCCGACGATCTCGATCTCATCACCCGTATGGATGATCCCCTGCTCCACCTTGCCCGTCACCACCGTGCCACGACCCGTGATCGTGAACACATCCTCGATCGGCATCAAGAACGGCTTGTCCAACTCACGCACCGGCTCAGGAATCGACTCGTCACACGCGTCCATCAACTCCATGATCTTGGCCTGCCACTCGGCATCACCCTCCAACGCCTTCAACGCCGACACCTGCACCACCGGAGCATCATCACCAGGGAACTCGTACTCGTTCAACAACTCACGAACCTCGAGCTCCACCAACTCCAACAACTCCTCGTCATCGACCATGTCCGCCTTGTTCAACGCCACCACGATGTACGGCACACCGACCTGGCGGGCCAACAACACGTGCTCACGCGTCTGCGGCATCGGACCATCGGTCGCAGCCACCACCAGAATCGCACCATCGACCTGCGCCGCACCGGTGATCATGTTCTTGATGTAGTCCGCATGGCCCGGCATGTCCACATGCGCATAATGCCGGTTCTCCGTCTCGTACTCGATGTGCGCGATCGAGATCGTGATCCCACGAGCCTTCTCCTCAGGCGCCTTGTCGATGTTGTCGAACGACGTGAAATCAGCCAACCCCTTCTCCGACAACGTCTTCGAAATCGCCGCCGTCAACGTCGTCTTGCCATGGTCGATGTGACCCATCGTCCCGATGTTCACATGCGGCTTGTTGCGCTCGAACTTCTGCTTGCTCATGATGCGTGCGACTCCAATGTCGTTTCGTAGTTGTCAGATGTGGGTTGTCAAAGAACTGATGTGACGTGATCAGCGGCGATCACTCGCCGCGGACCCGCTTCACGATTTCCTGGGCGATGGCCTCGGGCACCTGCTGGTACTCGGAGAACTGCATCGTGTAGGTCGCCCGTCCCTGGGTGCGCGAACGGAGGTCGGTACTGTAGCCGAACATCTCCGACAGCGGCACGGCGGCGTTGACGACCTGGGTGTTGCCCCGGGCCTCCATGCTGCCGATGCGGCCGCGACGGCTGGACAGGTCGCCCATCACGTCGCCCATGTACTCCTCGGGCGTGACGACCTCGACGGCCATGATCGGCTCCATCAGGACCGGCTTGGCCATCTCGGCCGCCTTGCGGAACGCCATCTGGCCGGCGATCTTGAACGCCATCTCGGAGGAGTCGACGTCGTGGTACTGGCCGTCGACCAGCGACACCTTGACGTCGACGGTCGGGTAGCCGGCAAGTACGCCGTTGTCGAGCGAGCTCTGCAGACCCTGGTTGGTCGGGTTGATGTACTCGCGGGGGATCTTGCCACCGGAGATCTTGTCCTCGAACTCGTAGCCGCCGCCCGGGTTGGGCTCCATGTCGATCTTGACGACGGCGAACTGGCCCGAACCACCGGACTGCTTGATGTGGCGGTACTCGACGCTCTTGACTTCCTTGGTGATCGTCTCCCGGTACGCCACCTGCGGCTTGCCGACGGTGGCCTCCACCCCGAACTCGCGCTGCATGCGGTCGACGAGCACCTCGAGGTGCAGCTCGCCCATGCCGGAGATGACGGTCTGGCCAGTCTCCTCGTCGGAGCGGATGCGGAACGTCGGGTCCTCGTCGGACAGCGACTTGAGGGCCTTGCCCAGCTTCTCCTGGTCGGACTTCGTCTTCGGCTCGATGGCGACGTGGATCACCGGCTCGGGGAACTCCATGCGCTCGAGGATCACGGCGTGATCGCGGTCGCAGAGCGTGTCACCGGTCGTGACGTTCTTGAAGCCGAGACCGGCGACGATGTCTCCGGCCATGGCGACGTCGAGATCCTCGCGCTGGTTGGCGTGCATCAGCAGGATGCGGCCGAGGCGCTCACGGTCTTCCTTGGTCGAGTTGTAGACCTCTTCGCCCTTGCTGATCTCACCCGAGTACACCCGGAAGTAGGTCAGCTTGCCGAAGGGGTCGGCGACGATCTTGAATGCCAGCGCCGCGAACTCCTTGTCGTCGGGGCCGCGGGTGACCTCGTGCTCCTCGCCACCCTTGATCTCCACGCCGTGCGCGGGCTCGATGTCGAGCGGACTCGGCAGGAAGTCGATGACGGCGTCGAGCATCGGCTGGACACCCTTGTTCTTGAACGCCGAGCCGCACAGGATGGGGACGAACTCACCGGCGAGCGTGCCGGACCGGATCGCTGCCTTGATCTCGGCTTCGGACACGTCCTCGCCGCCGAGGTACTTGTCCATCAGCTCTTCGCTCTGCGTGGCGATGGTCTCCATCATCGCTTCGCGGTACTCGTCAGCCTGATCGACCATGTCGTCGGGGATGTCGACGATCTCGTACTTTGCGCCGAGGTCCTTCTCGTCGATGCCGCGCCAGACGAGCGCCTTCATCCTGACGATGTCGACCATGCCCTCGAACGCCTTGACCGCTTCGGCACCGCCGGCGCCGATGGGCAGATGGAGCACGAGCGGGTTCGCCTGCAGGCGACTCTCGACCATCTGCACGGTGCGGTAGAAGTCGGCGCCGATGCGGTCCATCTTGTTGACGAAGCACATGCGGGGCACGTTGTACTTGTTGGCCTGACGCCACACGGTTTCGGTCTGCGGCTCGACGCCGGCGACCGAGTCGAACACCGTCACCGCACCGTCGAGGACGCGCAGCGAACGCTCGACCTCGATCGTGAAGTCGACGTGGCCCGGCGTGTCGATGATGTTGATGCGGTGGTCGTTCCAGACACAGGTGGTGGCAGCAGAGGTGATCGTGATCCCGCGCTCCTGCTCCTGGGCCATGTGGTCCATGGTCGCCGCACCGTCGTGGACTTCGCCGATCTTGTAGCTCTTGCCCGTGTAGTAGAGGATGCGCTCGGTCGTGGTGGTCTTGCCGGCGTCGATGTGCGCCATGATCCCGATGTTCCGGGTGCGCTCCAGGGGGAACTCTCGCTTGGCCATCTGCTACTTCACTTCCGTGTCAAGGGGCGACTGGGGGTTGCCGTGCTGCGCGCAGGCGGCGCAAGCACGAGGTTCGAGTGTATCGGTCGTCTGGCCGTGCCCACCTCGGCGCGACCGGTGTTTCCCCGCCGCGATCGGTGAGGCGGAGTTCAGCAGTTGGCGACGACTTCCCCGGCCACCGGCTCGTTGGCCATGTCGCCTCCCTCGATGAAGCTGCCGGTGCCGCGGATCGTGGAGCCGTCCAAGGTCAGCTCCACCGTCGAGCCGAACATGGAGTTGGCCTCCCAGAGCGTGTCGTAGTCCCCGTTGTAGACGGAGATCGATGCCACGCCGGTGATCGTCCCCTCGTCGCCGAACTGGGTGATGTCGAGGCCCGGGTCGTCGTAGGAGGTCGCCGTGAACAGAATTTCCGACCCGGCTGCCATCTGGGATTCCAGTGAGCACAACACGGTCGGAAACTCGAACGTCTCGCCGTTCGCCAGTGTGAGCACCGCACCGCCGTTTCCCCCGGCGGGGGGAGGGGCGTCGTCGGACTCGGCTGCTGCGTCGTCGGACTCGGAAGCAGTACCGTCGGATCCCTCGGCAACATCATCGGCTGCGGTGCCCTCGGAGGCGGTGACGTCGGAAGCGGTGGTATCGGAAGCGGTGGCATCGGAAGCGGTCGGCTCGACGGCCGATGTCTCGCTGGCGGCGCCATCGGCCACCTCGCTGCCGCCGTCGCTGCCGCAGGCCGCGATCAGGAGCAGCGGAACGATCGCGAGGAGTCGTCTCATCGGTCAGCGAGCCTGGATGTAGTCGTGCAGCTGGTTGTTCTCCTGCTCGAGTTGGCCGACGCGTGCCTTGACCACGTCGCCGATCGAGATGATCCCCGCCAGGTGACCGCTCTCGCCGACCACGGGAAGGTGACGGATGCGGCGTTCGGTCATCATCGCCATCATCTGATCGATCGTGTCGTCACCCCGGCAGGTGGACACCGACGTCGACATCGCCGACGACACCGCCTGGCCGAGCGTGGAAGCGCCGTGTGCCGCCAGTGCCCGGACGACATCGCGTTCGGAGATGATTCCGTCGATCGTGCGACCGTCGCGACTGACCACCAACGCCCCGACTCCGTGGTCGCGAAGCGACGCAGTGGCCTCGCCGAGCGATGCCTCCGGTGCGATGGTGGCGACCGCGTTCCCCTTGACCTTCAGAACGCTGTGAACATGCATCGAGTTCCCCTCTCGATCTGGCGATCGCCGAGCGATCACTGAGCCGACGTCCTCCCCGAGTGGTGAGATTAGTGCATTCGTGAAGGGCCGCCGTCAACGACGCCGAAAACGACAGAACCCGGGACCGTGGCCCCGGGTTCCGTACGTTCGTGTGTCGCCGACCGGGTCGGCGGACGTTCACCAGCGGTAGTGGGCGAACGCCTTGTTCGACTCGGCCATCTTCTGGATGTCGTCGCGCTTCTTCATCGCGGCGCCCAGGCCGTTGGCGGCGTCCATCAGCTCGTTGGCGAGGCACTCTGCCATCGTCTTTTCGCGGCGGTTGCGTGCGTAGTCGACGACCCAGCGGATCGCCAGCGTGGTCGCCCGGCGGGGACGCACCTCGACCGGCACCTGATAGGTGGCGCCACCGACGCGGCGGCTGCGGACCTCGAGTGGCGGCTTGACGTTCTCGATCGCACGCTTGACGGTGTCGATCGCCATGTCGTCGCCGTCGAGGCGACTCTGGATGATCTCCATCGCGTCGTACACGATCTTCTCGGCGACGGTGCGCTTGCCGTGCAGCATCACCTTGTTGGTGATCTGTGTGACGAGCACCGACTTGTGGATGGGATCCGCGACGAGTTCGCGGCGGGGAGCGGGACCTTTACGTGGCATCTCGGGTCACTTCTCCTTCTTGGCGCCGTAGCGGCTGCGGGCCTGCTTGCGGTTCTTGACGCCGACGGCATCGAGCGCACCGCGGATGATCTTGTAGCGCACACCGGGCAGATCGCGGACACGACCGCCACGCACGAGCACGATCGAGTGCTCCTGCAGGTTGTGGCCTTCACCGGGGATGTAGGCGGTGACCTCGATCCCCGAGTTCAAGCGGACACGCGCGACCTTGCGGAGCGCCGAGTTCGGCTTCTTCGGGGTGGTCGTGTACACGCGGGTGCAGACACCGCGACGCTGGGGCGAACCCTTGAGCGCCGGCGTCTTGCTCTTGGTGACTTTCGAGCTGCGACCTTGACGGACGAGCTGTTGGATGGTTGGCACGAATGAAACCTCGTTCGTTCGGTCGTGTCGTCAGCTCGGAGCCGTCGACATGTGGTGAGTTGGACGAAATCGCGGGTTGCGACCCGCCCGCCGTACATCGGCTCGTCTCGCGACGAGCCCGATGAGAGGACCCTGCAAGGCTACGGGCGCCCACCTCCCCGCGCAACACACCGCACCCACCCCACGCGGGCGATTTGCTGGGCGCATCCGTCGGGGCCGAGGTGCCGGGGTGGTAGAACCGGCCCGTGGGAGTGTTGACCTCCGATCCGCTCCTGGTGCTCTTCGTGGTCGTGGCCGTCGGTGCGGCCGTCGCACGGGTGCGGATCCGCGGGGTGGGTCTCGGGCCGGCGGCAGCGCTGTTCGCAGGCCTCGCCATCTCGGCGATCGAGCCCGATCTCGCCGACCTGCCGCCAATCATCCCGCTGTTCGGACTGGCCTTGTTCATCTACACCGTCGGGTTGGCCTCGGGGCCGGCGTTCTTCGGCGGACTCCGCCAGGACGGCGTGAAGGTCAGCGTCGCGGTGATCGTCCTGCTGACGGCCATCGGATTCACGGTGGCCGGTGTCAGCGCGATGTTCGACTTCGACGACGGTGCACGCGCCGGTCTGTTCGCCGGTTCCCAGACCAACACGCCAGCGCTGTCGGCGGCGCTCGAACAGTTGGCACCCGAGATCGCATCCGGCGAGGTCACCGACCCGGTCGTCGGCTACTCGCTCGCCTATCCACTCGGCGTGCTGTCGATGATCATCGCCGCCGGACTCTCGATTCGCCGACTGCAGCACCCGTCGCGGCGCGACGCACGGTCGGCGACGCCGACACCGACACGTTCTCGCGACGTCACCAGCGCGACCGTGATCGTCGGTCGGGCCGATCTGCCCAGCCTCGGCGAGCTACGCACGTGGCAGGGGGAACGGCTGGCGTTCTCGCGTGTCGAGCACGGTGGCGAGGTCGACCTCGCGACGAATGACGTGCACCTGACTCCGGGCGACCTCTGCACCGTGATCGGAGATCCCGACGTCGTCGACCGGTTCGTCGAGTGGGCAGGCCACCGCAGTGACCGCCATCTGGCGCTCGACCGCCGGAAGCTCGACTTCCGGCGGATCTCCGTGTCCAGGCGCGAACTGGCCGGCGCCCGACTGCGAGAGGTCGACCTCGAGGGCCGCTTCGGCGCGATGGCGACACGAGTGCGGCGCGGCGACGCCGATCTGGTGGTCGACCGCGACTTCGTGCTGCGCCTCGGAGACCGGGTTCGGGTGGTCGGACCGTCGGAACGGATGGGCGAGATTGCCGAAGCGCTCGGTGACTCCGACCGCGGCCTCGGCGAAGTCGACGCCCTCGGCTTCGCCACCGGGCTGGCGATCGGACTGCTGCTCGCGCAGCTGGCGATCCCGCTGCCGGGCGGCGGCGAGATCGAACTCGGTGTCGGTGGCGGTCCCCTCATCGCTGCGTTGGTGCTCGGCACCCTGTCGCGCACCGGTCCGTTCACGTGGCAGATCCCCCACGCCGCGAACCTCACGATCCGCCAGCTCGGCGTGTCGCTGTTCCTCGGCGGGGTCGGCATCCGCTCGGGCGGCACCTTCGCCGACGCCGTCGGGACGCGTGTCGGCCTGCAACTCGCCGTGGCCGGCGTCCTCGTCACCGCGGCGACCGCCGTGCTGGCGTCGATCATGGTTCGGATGCTCGGCCGCGACCCGGTCGACGGTGCCGGCATGATCTCCGGCATCCAGACCCAGCCGGCGGTGCTCGCCTTCGCGTCCGAGCGCACAGACGGCGACGAGCGCATCGACGCCGGCTACGCCCTCGTGTTCCCGCTCGCGATGATCCTCAAGTTGATCATCGTGCAGTTGCTCATCTGACCGCGAGCCACCGGCGACCACGCCGCGAGCGATGAGCGAAAAGCCCATATCCGGGCGGTTGGCTCATCGCTCGGCGGACGCGGAACGACCCGGGCGCAGGCCCGGGTCGTTCGTTCGCGTTCGTGGGGATGGTCAGCCAGCCGGTTCGACGGCGGCTTCGGGCTCGTAGGTGCCCTCGAGGCCCGCCAGGAACGCTGCCGGATCCTCTTCCTCACCGTCGCTCGAGTAGAACGACATCGGCTCGTACTCGGGAGCTTCGATACCGAACTCGCGGTACTTCATCATGCCGGTGCCAGCCGGGATGAGCTTGCCGATGATGATGTTCTCCTTGAGCCCGATCAGGCTGTCGCCGCGGCCGTCGATGGCGGCCTCGGTGAGCACCCGGGTGGTCTCCTGGAACGAGGCGGCCGACAGCCACGACTCGGTGGCCAGCGACGCCTTGGTGATGCCCATCAACTCGGGCCGGCCCTCGGCGGGGCGTGCGCCCTCTTCGACCATGCGACGGTTGGTGTCGCGGAAGCGCTTCGAGTCGACACGCTCGCCCGGCAGGAACACCGTGCCACCGGGCTCCTGCACGCCGACCCGGCGGGTCATCTGGCGCACGATCAGCTCGATGTGCTTGTCGTGGATCGACACACCCTGGTCGCGGTACACCCGCTGCACTTCCTCCACGAGGTAGAGCTGCGTTTCACGGATGCCCTTGATCTCCATGATCTCCTTCGGATCGAAGGGACCATCGGTGAGCGGATCACCGGCCTTGACCTCCTGGCCGTCCTCGACGATCGGACGAGCACCGAGCGGCAGCACGACCTCGTGCTCCTCGCCGGCATCGTCGACGACGACGACCGGGATGCCCTTGCCCTCGTCCTCACGCAGGTGCAGCGCGCCGGTCGCCTTGGCGAGACGGGCTGAGCCCTTCGGTGTACGGGCCTCGAACAGCTCAACCACACGGGGAAGACCACCGGCGATGTCCTTGCCGGCCACGCCACCGGTGTGGAAGGTCCGCATCGTCAGCTGCGTGCCGGGCTCACCGATCGACTGTGCGGCGATGACCCCGACGGCCTCGCCGAGCTCGATCATCTTGCCAGTGGCGAGCGAGCGTCCGTAGCACATCGCACAGACGCCGAGTTCGGCGTCGCACGTGAGCACCGAGCGGACACGGAGCCGCTCGATGTTCGGATCGTCACGCAGCGCTTCCATCTCTTCGTCGCCGACGATGGTGTTGCGCGGCAGCAGGGAGATCTCGTGACCTTCCTTCACCATCGGCGTGGCGAGCTCGGTGTCGTTGAGCAGCGCGCGGCCGTACAGCTTGGTCTCGAGGTACGAGCGACGGTTCGCCGTATCCGGCGAGACGTTCTCGATCCAGACGCCGAGCGTCGAACCGCAGTCCTCTTCGCGCACGATCAGTTCCTGAGCGACGTCGACGAGACGACGGGTCAGGTAGCCGGAGTCCGCGGTACGCAGCGCCGTGTCGACGAGGCCCTTTCGGGCGCCCGGCGTGGCGATGAAGTACTCGAGGGTCTCGAGACCCTCGCGGAAGTTCGACTTGATCGGACGAGGAATCATGTCGCCACGAGGGTTGGCCACGAGGCCACGCATGCCGGCGATCTGACGCATCTGCGTCATGTTCCCTCGAGCGCCCGAGCCGACCATCATGTCGATCGGGTTGAACTGCTGCTCCTTGAACTCCTTCTCCATCGCGGCCTGCACCTCGGCGGTGGCATCGGTCCAGATGCGCACCTCCTGCTGGCGGCGCTCGCCGTCGGTGATGATGCCACGGCGGAACTGCTTCTCGACCTTGTCGGCCTGCTCCTCGTAGCCGTCGAGCAACGAGCGCTTGACCTTCGGCGTGCGCACGTCGTCGATCGACACGGTGAGCCCGGACTGGGTCGCGAACCGGTAGCAGAGGTTCTTGATCTTGTCGAGCGACTCGGCGACGATGGCCTTGTCGTAGTTGTCGGAGAGGCGTTCGACGATGACGCCCATCTCCTTCTTCTTGACCGTCTCGTTGAAGTGACCGAACTGCTCGGTGTAGTCCTCCGGCAGCGCCTCTTCGAACAGCACGCGACCGACGGTCGACGCGAAGGGCTCCTTGCCCGGGGGGCGCATCGTGATCTTGGCGTGCAGTTCGAGGCTGCCCTCGTCGTAGGCCCGCAGCGCCTCCCACAGGTGACGGAACACGCGACCTTCGCCCTTGCCGCCCTCGATCTGCTCGGTGAGGTAATACCCACCGATGATGAGGTCCTGCGATGGCGTCACGATCGGACGACCCGATGCCGGCGACAGGATGTTGTTGGCACTGAGCATCAGCACGCGAGCCTCGGCCTGCGCCTCGGCGGACAGCGGCACGTGGATCGCCATCTGGTCGCCGTCGAAGTCGGCGTTGAACGCCGTGCAGACGAGCGGATGGATCTGGAGCGCCTTGCCCTCGACCAGCACCGGCTCGAAGGCCTGGATGCCGAGGCGGTGCAGCGTCGGTGCACGGTTGAGGAGCACGGGGTGCTCCTTGATGACGTCTTCGAGCACGTCCCACACCTGCGGGCGGCGACGCTCGACCATGCGCTTGGCGGTCTTGATGTTCTGCGCCAGCTCGAGGTCGACGAGACGCTTCATCACGAACGGCTTGAACAGCTCGAGCGCCATCAGCTTGGGCAGACCGCACTGGTGCAGCTTGAGCGTCGGGCCGGCCACGATGACCGAACGGCCCGAGTAGTCGACGCGCTTGCCGAGCAGGTTCTGACGGAAGCGGCCCTGCTTGCCCTTGAGCATGTCGGACAGCGACTTCAGCGGACGGTTGCCCGGCCCGGTCACCGGCCGGCCGCGGCGACCGTTGTCGAAGAGTGCGTCGACGGCCTCCTGCAGCATCCGCTTCTCGTTGTTGATGATGATCTCCGGCGCACCGAGGTTGAGCAGGCGCTCCAACCGGTTGTTGCGGTTGATCACGCGACGGTAGAGATCGTTGAGGTCGGAGGTGGCGAAGCGGCCACCGTCGAGCTGCACCATCGGGCGCAGCTCCGGCGGGATCACCGGGACCGCGTCGAGGATCATGGCCTTGGGATCGTTGGTACGACGGCCGTGCTCGTCACGACGGTTGAACGACGCCACGATCTTCAGGCGCTTGATCGCCTTCTGCTTGCGCTGCGCGCTGAGCGGCTTCTGGCCCTCCTGCGGGTCGATGGCGTTGCGGAGCTTGACCTCTTCCTCGTCGAAGTCGATGCGGTCGATGAGCGACTTGATCGCCTCGGCGCCGGTGCCGCCCTCGAAGTACTCGCCGTACTTGTCACGCATCTCGCGCCACAGCATCTCGTCTTCGATGATCTTGCGGGCGTGGAGGCTCTTGAACTCGTCCCAGGTGCGCGCGATGAGATCGAGTTCGATCTCGTAGCGCTCGCGGATCGCCTCGACCTCCTTGTCGGCCTCCTTTTGGATCTTCTTCAGATCGGCGGCCTTGGCGTCTTCCTTCTCGGCTTCGGCGGCGGTCTCCTCGAGTTCCTTGAAGCGGCGATCGATCGCGAGCTCCATCTCCTTCTGGATGGCGTCACGCTCTTCGAGGTACTCGGCTTCGAGGTTCGGCAGCGCCTCGTGGCGGCCCTCCTCGTCGACCCAGCTCACCAGGTGCGCCGCGAAGTAGATGACCTTCTCGAGCTGCTTGGCCTTGAGTTCTTCCTTGGGCTCGATGCCGGCGAGGAGGTAGGCGAGCCACGACCGCGTGCCGCGCAGGTACCAGATGTGGACGGCCGGGGCGGCGAGTTCGATGTGGCCCATGCGGTCGCGACGGACCTTGGAGCGCGTGACCTCGACGCCGCAGCGCTCGCAGATGATGCCCTTGAAGCGGACACGCTTGTACTTGCCGCAGTAGCACTCCCAGTCGCGGGTGGGCCCGAAGATCTTCTCGCAGAACAGGCCGTCCTTCTCGGGACGCAGCGTGCGGTAGTTGATCGTCTCGGGCTTCTTCACCTCGCCGTGTGACCAGTTGCGGATCTGGTCCGCCGTGGCCAAGCGGATCTTCAGTTGGTCGAACATGTTGACGTCGAGCATGTTGGGCTTCTCTCTTCGCGTCGGTCTTCGTTTTCGGTGGCTGCGTTACACCAGGGGTCAGACCCCCGGCGTAACGGTCGTGTTCAGTTCTCGTTCGGATCTCTGGCCGGAGCCAGGGGTCAGACCCCGGCTGCAACGCCTGCAGCGTCGCAGTCGGGTTCGGACCCCTAGTAGCGGACTCGTTCTGCTCGTTCGCGTTCGCGGCGGGCGTCGTCTTCGTCGGTGCCACGCTCGGGGCGGGAGATGTCGATGCCGAGTTCCTCGGCAGCGCGGTAGACCTCGTCGTCGAGGTCGCGCATCTCGATCTCGTGGCCGTCCTCGGTGAGCACCTCGACGTTGATGCAGAGTGCCTGCATCTCCTTCATCAGCACCTTGAAGCTCTCGGGCACGCCCGGTTCGGGGATGTTGTCGCCCTTGACGATCGCCTCGTACACACGGACACGGCCGAGCACGTCGTCGGACTTGATGGTCAGCAGCTCCTGCAGGCAGTACGCCGCGCCGTAGGCCTCGAGGGCCCACACCTCCATCTCACCGAAGCGCTGGCCACCGAACTGCGCCTTGCCGCCCAGCGGCTGCTGGGTGATCATCGAGTACGGGCCGGTCGAACGAGCGTGGATCTTGTCGTCGACCAGGTGGGCCAGCTTCAGGATGTACATGTAGCCACAGGTGATCTGGTTGTCGTACTTCTCGCCCGTACGGCCGTTGTAGAGATCGAGCTTGCCGTTCATCCCGACCAGACGGTCGCCGTTCGCCGATTCGGGGTTGAGCTGCTCGAGGATCTCCTGGATGGTCGGATGATCGAGCGACTTCTCCTTCTCGTCCCAGTTCGCACCGTCGAACACCGGCGTCGCCACGAACGTGGATGGCTTGGTGTTGGGACGCGTCTTGGTCTCGGTGCCGCGGATCGGCGCGTCACCGATCTTGGTGCCGTCGGGGTTGGTCCAGCCCCAGCGAGCGCAGTAGCCGAGGTGCGCTTCGAGCACCTGGCCGACGTTCATCCGGCTCGGCACGCCGAGCGGGTTGAGGATGATGTCGACCGCCTGGCCGTCGGCGGTGAACGGCATGTCCTCGATCGGGAGGATCTTGGAGATGACGCCCTTGTTGCCGTGACGGCCGGCGAGCTTGTCGCCGACGCTGATCTTGCGCTTCTGCGCGACGTAGACCCGCACGAGCTGGTTGACGCCCGGCGGCAGCTCGTCGCCGTCGTCACGGTTGAACACCTTGACGTCGATGACCTTGCCGACCTCCCCGTGCGGCACCTTCAAGCTGGTGTCGCGGACCTCGCGGGCCTTCTCACCGAAGATCGCCCGCAGCAGGCGTTCCTCAGGGGTCAGCTCGGTCTCGCCCTTCGGCGTCACCTTGCCGACGAGGACGTCACCAGGACCGACTTCGGCGCCGACACGGATGATCCCGCGGTCGTCGAGGTCGGCGAGGATGTCGTCGCTCAGGTTCGGGATGTCGCGGGAGATCTCCTCGGGGCCGAGCTTGGTGTCACGGGCATCGACCTCGTGCTCCTTGATGTGGATCGACGTGAGCACGTCGTCCTTCACCAGGCGCTCGGAGAGGATGATCGCGTCCTCGAAGTTGTAGCCCTCCCAGGGCATGAAGGCCACGAGCAGGTTCTTGCCGAGTGCGAGTTCGCCCTCGTCGGTGGACGGGCCGTCGGCGATGATCGAACCCTTGGTGACCTTGTCGCCTTCGACCACTCGGGGACGCTGGTTGATGCAGGTGTCCTGGTTCGAACGGCGGAACTTGGCGAGTCGGTAGACGCGCTTGCCCTCGTTCTTGTACTGGACGGTGATCGACTCACCGGAGACCTCGGTGATCTCGCCGTCGTCGATCGCCTGGATCAGATCGGCCGCATCTCGGGCGGCGCGGTTCTCGATGCCGGTGCCGATGTAGGGCGCCTCGGCACGTACCAACGGCACCGCCTGGCGCTGCATGTTCGCGCCCATCAGGGCGCGGTTCGCGTCGTCGTGCTCGAGGAACGGAATCAGCGCCGTGGCGACCGAGACGATCTGCTTGGGCGACACGTCGATGAAGTCGACCTCGTTCGGCGGCACGTAGCCGATGTCGGTGGTCGCACCGAAGAAGCTCTCCGCCTCGAGCATCTTGCGGAGGTCCTCGAGGCTGGCGGCCTGCGGCGACCGGCGCACGAGGGTGCGCTCGTCACGGATGCTGCCGTCGTCGTTCAGTGGCGTGTTGGCCTGGGCGACGACGTAGTTCTCCTCCTCGTCGGCGGCCATGTAGACGATCTTGCCGGTGACCTTGCCGTCCTTGACCTCGCGATACGGGCTCTCGATGAAGCCGAACTCGTTGACGCGGGCGTACGTGGACAGACCGCCGATCAGGCCGATGTTCGGACCTTCCGGGGTCTCGATCGGGCACATGCGGCCGTAGTGGCTGAAGTGCACGTCGCGGACTTCGAAGCCGGCGCGCTCGCGTGAGAGGCCGCCCGGGCCGAGCGCCGACAGACGCCGACGGTGGGTGAGGCCCGACAGCGGGTTGACCTGGTCCATGAACTGCGACAGCTGCGACGTTCCGAAGAACTCCTTGATCGCAGCGACCACCGGGCGGATGTTGATCAGCGTCTGGGGCGTGATCGCCTCGACGTCCTGGGTGGTCATGCGCTCGCGCACGACGCGCTCCATGCGGCTGAGACCGATACGCACCTGGTTCTGGATCAGCTCGCCGACCGAGCGGATGCGGCGGTTGGCGAAGTGGTCCTGGTCGTCGAGGCGGTAGCCGGGCTCCTGCTTGACGAGGTGCAACATGTACGTGATCGATGCGAGCACCTCGCAGCGGCTGAGCACGTTCTGATCCTCGGCCGGGTAGTCGAGCAGCGGCTCGCCTTCGGAGTTGACCGCGTTCTCGAGGCCGAACAGCGAACCGAGCAGCGCAACTTCGCTGCCAAGCTTGCGGTTCAGCTTGTAGCGACCGACGCGACTGAGGTCGTAGCGGCGGCTCTCGAAGAATGCGTTGCGGAAGTACGCCTTGGCCGACTCGACCGTGGGCGGCTCGCCCGGGCGGGCCCGCTTGTAGATCTCGACGAGCGCCTCGTCCTGGGTCGGCGCGATGTCGCGCTCCTTGTCCCACTGGCCTTCGAGGAAGTCGAAGTGGTTGACGAACCGGTCGAGGAAACCGGGTGCGTTCTCCTCGTCGTAGCCGAGCGCGCGCAGCATCGTGAAGATGCCGAGGCGACGCTTGCGAGCGACGCGGGTGCCGGCGGTGACGTCCTTGCCCGGCTTGTGCTCGACGTCGAACTCCATCCACTCACCGCGGTACGGGTGGATCGTGCCCTTGACGAGCTGGTGCTTGGTGAGGTTGCGGAGCCGGAACCGCTCGCCGGGTTCGAAGATCACGCCGGGGCTTCGGACCAGCTGCGACACGACGACGCGCTCGGTGCCGTTGACGATGAAGGTGCCCTTGTCGGTCATGATCGGGAAGTCGCCCATGAAGACGGTCTGTTCCTTGATCTCACCGGTGTTGCGGTTCATGAACCGGGCGCGCACGAACACGGGCGCGCTGTAGGTCATGTCCTTTTCCTTGCACTCCTCCACCGTGAACTTCGGCGGCGGACGCAGGTCTTCGTCGAACGGGTCGAACTCCAGCTCCAACTGGAGCGACTCGGAGAAGTCCTTGATCGGGCTGATGTCGCGGAAGGTGTTCGCCAGTCCCTCGTTGAGGAACCATTCGAAGCTCTCCCGCTGGATCGCGATCAGGTCGGGGAGTTCGAGCGGCTCCTTGAGGTTGCCGAACGAATAGCGTTCACGGGACACGGGACGAGTCGCCACGGATCACTCTCCAGAAAATCGAGGGTGGACGACGCAGAATGCTGCGACGTGATGTCGGGCGCGCTGAACCAGACCGAAGGGACGGTGGGGGAACAGGGAACGCACGGCAACGGACGAGCCTATCGGCGCAGGACGCACAACGTCAACCGCTGCGAGCGGCGTTTCGCCGAGCGGGAGGATTCCTTCGCTGAATTGCCGGTCAAGGTAAAGAGTTCGGCCACCGATGTCAAGCATTCGCGGCGAACTGTCACTGCATCGTGACGCGCAACACCCCGGGAGTCGATCTCCCGGGGTGTTGTCACATCGTGGTGTCGAGGGCCTGTCGGCCCTCCGATCACTTCAGGACGACGGTGGCGCCGACGTCTTCGAGCTTGGCCTTGGCGGCCTCGGCGTCGGCCTTGCTGGCCTTCTCCATCAGCGGCTTCGGTGCAGCGTCGACGAGGTCCTTGGCGTCCTTCAGACCCACGCCGAGCAAGTCCTTGACGACCTTGACGACCTGGATCTTCTGCGCTCCGGCGCTCTCGAGGACGACGTCGAACTCGTCCTTCTCCTCTTCGGCGGCGGCTTCGCCGCCACCGCCGGCCGGGGCCGCAGCAGCGACGGCGACGGGAGCAGCAGCGGTGACTTCGAACTTCTCTTCGAAGGCGTCGAGCAGTTCCTTGAGCTCAATCACGGTCATGTTGCTGATCGCGTCGAGGATCTCTTCCTTGGTGGACATGGTGTTCTCCTGTTTCGAAAGTGTCCGAAATGTGCGCAGGATGTTGCGTTCAGCGCAACATCCACGGCATTTTTCGGGGTGATCTGATGATCGGTGGGTGATGGGTCAGGCGGCCTCTGCGGCTGCCTGGTTGTCGATGAGTGCGGACAGTCCGTACGCGAAGTTGCGCGGGAGCGCCTGGAGCAGACCGGCGGTCTTGACCAGGGGCGCCTGGAACGCGCCGGCCAGTCGGGCCAACAGTTCCTCGCGCGACGGCAGGCTGGCGAGCGCCTTGACGTCATCGGCCGACAGTGGGCTGGTGCCCAGCATGCCGCCCTTGATGACGAGCAGCGGGTTGGCCTTGCTCCGGTCGAGCAGCGCCTTCGCGGCCGCCACCGAATCTCCGGTGACGAACGTGAGCGCGGTCGGCCCGAGCAGGTACTCGTTGAGTCCGTCGAAGCCGGCGTTCGTGGCGGCGATTCGAGCAAGGGTGTTCTTGTACACCTTGTGCTCGGCGCCGGCATCGCGCAACGGGCTGCGCAGTTCGGCCAGCTGGCCGACCGACATCCCCCGGTACTCCGAGACGAACACCGCGACGCTGTCGTTCAGCTTGGCGGTGATCTCCTCGACGATGGCCACCTTGTCGGCCCGTGGCTCGCTTCTCAGTGTCGTTGTCGTTGTCATGTGTGCATACCTCCTTTCGCTCGACTCGTGGTGCTCGCATAGATGCGAACACCGACGAGGAGCCCGCATGCCCGACGGTGCGTCGAACAACGGATTCTTCGGCGATATGCACCTCGGTTGGCGGGCGAACCCATTACCCCCGACCGGTGAGGACAGGGACCAACGGTCTCAGGCGAGCGACCGGTTTCGTATGTGGAACGTGAGCCTACGACTCGATGTCGCAGGATCCTCTGCGACTCGGCTCACTCGGGCTTCAAGCGGCCGGTGTCGACGTGGATCCCGGGACCCATCGTGGACGACACGGTGATCTTCTTCAGATAACGGCCCTTCGCAGACGCCGGCTTCGCACGCTGGATCTCGTCGATCACGGCCCGGAAGTTCTGCTCCAGCGCAACCGGCTCGAAGCTGACCTTGCCGAGCGGCACGTGGACGTTGCCGTAGCGGTCGGTGCGGTACTCGACCTTGCCGCCCTTGAAGTCCTCGACGGCCTTGCCGACGTCGGGCGTGACCGTGCCGGTCTTGGGGTTGGGCATGAGACCACGGGGACCGAGGACACGACCGAGGCGACCGACGACCGGCATCATGTCCGGGGTGGCGATCACGAGATCGAAGTCCATCTTGCCGCCCTCGACTTCGGCGGCGAGGTCGTCGGCACCGACGATGTCGGCGCCGGCGGCGCGTGCCTCGTCAGCGGCCTCTCCGGTGGCGAACACCGCCACGCGGATGTCCTTGCCGGTGCCCGCAGGCAGTGCGACGGTGCCGCGCACCATCTGGTCGGCCTTGCGAGGATCGACGCCGAGACGGATCGACACGTCGACGCCTTCGTCGAACTTGGCCGAGGCCATCGTCTTGACGAGCCCCACCGCTTCGGACGGACCGTAGAACTGGTCCCGGTCGAACTGCTTCAGCGCGTTTGCGTACTTCTTGCCTGACATGGTCTGTCTCCCTCAGTGGTAGGCCCGCCGGGCGAGGTGCTCCCGATCGTGGCGATTTGTGGAACTTGTTCATTCACGCACGAAGTGCGTTCGGTGCGAAGCGCCGAGAAAGGATCGTAGCGGCGAAGCCGCTGAGGCGCCGGAGGCGCCCGGGCGTCGTCAGACGACCGTGATCCCCATGCTGCGTGCGGTGCCGCGGACCTGGAGCTTCGCAGCGTCCATGTCGTAGGCGTTCAGGTCGGGCAGCTTGATGGTGGCGATCTCCTCGAGCTGGGCCTCGGTGATCGAACCGGCCACTTCGGCGCCCGGGTTGTTCGCCGCCTTGGACAGGCCGGCCTTCTCGCGGATCAACACCGCAGTCGGCGGCGTCTTCAGCACGAAATCGAACGAACGATCCTCGTAGATCGTGATCTCGGTCGGCACGACGGTGCCGGCCTGGGCCTCGGTGCGGGCGTTGTACGCCTTCACGAAGTCCATGATCGCGATGCCGTGCGGACCGAGCGCGGTGCCGACGGGCGGCGCAGGGCTGGCCTTGCCGGCCTCGATCTGGATCTTGACGACCGTGAGTACTTTCTTCTTCGCCATGGCGATGTTCCCTTTTGGCTTTCTGGTTCTCGTGTGTGTTCCGTCGCCGGTGGCGAATCAGAGTTTGGCGACCTGGCTGAAGTCCATCTCCACCAGGGTCTCGCGACCAAAGATGTTGACGAGGACCTTCAACTTCATGTGGTCGGCGTTGATTTCGGCGATCTCGCCGGTGAAGTCCGCGAACGGGCCTTCCTTCACCCGCACGCTCTCGCCCTCTTCGTAGTCGAGCTTGGCCTTGCGCCGTGGGGCGGCGTCGACGCCCTCGGTCTTCGGGGTGAGGAACGTCTTGACCTCACGGCGCGACAGCGGGGTCGGCTTCTGTCCGTGGCGGCTCTGGCCGACGAACCCGGTGATGCCCGGCGTGTTGCGCACGCAGTACCAGGACTCGTCGTCCATGATGCAGCGGACGAGCAGGTAGCCCGGGAAGACCTTGCGCTGCACGGTCTGCTTCTTGCCGTTCTTGAACTCGTCGACCTCTTCCATGGGGATGACGATCTCGTAGATCTTGTCCTCCATGTTCATCGACTGGATGCGAGCCTCGAGGTTGGCGGTGACCTTCTTCTCGTACCCGGACTGCGTGTGGACCACGTACCACTGGCCGGGGCGCAGCGTCGGATCGTCCATCACACTCGCGGGCTCGTCGTCCGCTTCGCTTCCTTCTTGCGCCGCGTCTGCCTCGTCGCTGGCGCTTCCCTCCTGGGTGGCGGGCTCGTCGTCCGCTTCGCTTCCTTCTCGCGCCGCGTCCGCCTCGTCGCTGGCGCCTGTCGCCGCGGCTTCATCGTCCTGGTCGTCGGGTTGGCCTTGGAGTTCGCTGGTGGGGTCGGCGATCTCGTCGGACGTCTCGACGTCGGCGAGGACGTCGGTGTCGCCGACCGGCAGGAGGTCGACCGGGTTGGGCGTGGCGTCGTCGGGAGCGGTGGTGTCGTTGTCGGTCATGTCAGTGGTCTCAGTCAGGTCGTCGGTCATGTCGGTGTCAGCTCGAGTAGAACCACTGGGACAGGTCGCCGAACAGGAAATCGAGGCCGCCGACGAGCGCCGTGTACAGGATGACGGTGATGATCACGATGATCGAGTAGCGCTTGACCTCGGGAGCCTTGGGCCAGGCCACCTTGCGCATCTCGTCGCGCACCTCTCGGAGGTACTGACGGGGACCGACGCGGTCGGTCTTCTTCGGCTGCTGTCGCTGGGCGCGCGTCGGCTTGCCCTGCTCGTCGAGGGCACCCATCTTTCGAAGCTGTCGCTTCTGCTCGCGGTTCAGATCGTCCAGTGACATGATTTCTCGTTCGGTGGTGGGCAGGGCAGGAGGGACTCGAACCCCCGACCGTCGGTTTTGGAGACCGATGCTCTACCAGCTGAGCTACTGCCCTCGGGCGGGAAGGCCGAGTACCCGGTCGAGGGTACCAGCGATCCCGGAAGGCTGACTGCGGCCGTTGCCGACCGCACTCGCTGCCCGGTGTCGACGCCGTGGGGTCAGCGGGTCTCCTTGTGGAGGGTGTGCTGACGCTCGTTGGCGCAGTACTTCTTCATCTCGAGGCGCTCACGATCGTTGATCTTCGACTTCATCGTGATGTAGTTGCGCCGTTTGCACTCGGTGCACTCGAGGGTCACCTTGACCCGCTTGTCACTCTTGGCCATATCGAACTTCTCTCTCTCGGATCCTGAATCGGATCAAGTCACTTGAGGATCTTGGTGACGCGGCCTGCACCCACGGTACGGCCACCCTCACGAATCGCGAACCGCAGACCCTCGTCCATCGCGATCGGCTTACCGAGCTCCACCGTCATCTCCACATTGTCACCAGGCATCACCATCTCGGTACCCGACGGCAACTCGATCGTGCCCGTCACATCCGTCGTCCGGAAGAAGAACTGCGGCCGATAATTGTTGAAGAACGGCTTGTGACGCCCACCCTCATCCTTGGTCAAGATGTACACCTGACCCTCGAAATTCGTGTGCGGCGTGATACTGCCGGGCTTGCACAACACCTGCCCACGCTCCACATCCTCCTTCGCCGTACCACGCAACAACGCACCGATGTTGTCGCCCGCCTGGCCCTCATCGAGCAACTTGCGGAACATCTCCACACCCGTACACGTCGTCTTCTGCGTATCACGCAACCCGACGATCTCGATCTCATCACCCGTATGGATGATCCCCTGCTCCACCTTGCCCGTCACCACCGTGCCACGACCCGTGATCGTGAACACATCCTCGATCGGCATCAAGAACGGCTTGTCCAACTCACGCACCGGCTCAGGAATCGACTCGTCACACGCGTCCATCAACTCCATGATCTTGGCCTGCCACTCGGCATCACCCTCCAACGCCTTCAACGCCGACACCTGCACCACCGGAGCATCATCACCAGGGAACTCGTACTCGTTCAACAACTCACGAACCTCGAGCTCCACCAACTCCAACAACTCCTCGTCATCGACCATGTCCGCCTTGTTCAACGCCACCACGATGTACGGCACACCGACCTGGCGGGCCAACAACACGTGCTCACGCGTCTGCGGCATCGGACCATCGGTCGCAGCCACCACCAGAATCGCACCATCGACCTGCGCCGCACCGGTGATCATGTTCTTGATGTAGTCCGCATGGCCCGGCATGTCCACATGCGCATAATGCCGGTTCTCCGTCTCGTACTCGATGTGCGCGATCGAGATCGTGATCCCACGAGCCTTCTCCTCAGGCGCCTTGTCGATGTTGTCGAACGACGTGAAATCAGCCAACCCCTTCTCCGACAACGTCTTCGAAATCGCCGCCGTCAACGTCGTCTTGCCATGGTCGATGTGACCCATCGTCCCGATGTTCACATGCGGCTTGTTGCGCTCGAACTTCTGCTTGCTCATTGCTGTCCTCTGACTCCTGAGGTGATGTCCGTTGACGGACCTGATGTCTGATTGTGTGGTAGCGGCGATCGGACTTGAACCGATGACCTTCCGATTATGAGCCGGATGCTCTGACCAACTGAGCTACGCCGCCAGGGGTTTGGCTCGTGGCCGAGCGGATGCTCGACCACTTGGTCGAGCCCTCTGTGGGAATCGAACCCACGACACCAGCCTTACCATGGCTGTGCTCTGCCGACTGAGCTAAGAGGGCGTTCTGACAGATACGCAACCCGCTCGGGAGCGGTGCTGAGCACCCATTTTCCGGGATGCCGGGGCACCCTTCGGGGCGCGGCACCGCCGCGACCAAGCGGAGGAGTGTACCGGCGCCGGCAGGACAACCACCGCGGCATTTGCGCTGCACACGACTACTCTCGATCCGCGTGTCGACGACCCCTCCGAGTCCGAGAACGGTCGACGTGCGCCTGGCGACCGCGCAGGACGCCGAGGCGATCCTCGCGATCTACAACGTCGAAGTACAGAACCACACCAGCACCTTCGACCTCGTCCCACGCACGCTCGACGAGCAGCGACGCTGGATCGCCGAACGCTCGGGCGCCTTCTCGGCGGTGGTGGCGTCGATCGACGACGAGGTGGTCGGCTTCGCTTCGCTGTCGCCGTACAAGGAACGCGCGGCGTACCGGACGACGGTGGAGGACTCCGTCTACGTGTCGCGCGACCACCCGCGTCTCGGCATCGGGCGCACGCTGATGGAGCACGTGATCGGGATCGCCGCCGACTCGGGATTCCATTCGATCGTGGCACGCATCGAGGCGACCGGTACAGCATCGCGCCAGCTGCACGCAGCGTGCGGCTTCGAACTGGTCGGCGTGGAGCGCGAGGTCGGCCGGAAGTTCAACCGCTGGCTCGACGTGGCGGTCATGCAACTGATGCTCTGACTCGCCCTCACGCGACAACGCCGGTGCTGAGCACCGGCGTTTCGTTGGTGGGCCGGGAAGGATTTGAACCTTCGAAGGCAATGCCGGCAGATTTACAGTCTGCTCCCTTTGGCCGCTCGGGCACCGACCCATGACTTGTGTTGCGTACCTCGGTCGAGCGATGAACGAGGCGGCATGAGCGTACCGGTCGACTCGTCGAGCGCCACGCCGAATCCGGCCGGTTCGGTACCCTGATGGCATGCCCACCTTCGATGTCGTGTCAGAAGTCGACGCCCAGGAGGTCCGCAATGCGGTCGACCAGGCCCAGCGCGAGATCGCGACCCGCTTCGACTTCAAGAACACCAACTCCACCATCGACCAGAACGACATGGTGATCACGCTGCACACGGTGAGCCGGGACCGGCTCGACGCCCTGCGGACCGTGTTGGAGGAAAAGCTGGTCAAGCGGGGGGTGTCGCTGCGAGGTGTCGACTACGGCGACGTCCAGGACGCCACGCAGAACACGGTGCGCCAGGTCGTCACGATCAAGGTCGGGATCTCCTCCGACAAGGCCAAGGAGATCAACAAACTGATCAAGGAGAACGCGCCGAAGGGCACCTCCAGTCAGACCCAGGGCGACTCGATCCGCGTGTCCGCCAAGAAGCGCGATGCGCTGCAGGACGTCATCGCCATGTTGAAGGCCGAAGACGTCGGGATCCCACTGCAGTTCCAGAACTTCCGCGACTGAGCAGCCGCTCGTGTGCGAGCAGCGCTCAGCCGGCGGGGACGAACAGGGCGTTCACGGCGTCCCGCGCCGCCGACGCCATCTCCGGGGTCGTGGCGGTCGATGGCAGTGCCATGAGACCGAACGCGACCGGCGACGCCTGGACGAACGTCCAGGCCTCCACCAGTTCGGCCTCGCCGCCGCCGCCGACACGCACCGCTTCCATCGTCGCAAGTTCGGCCATCCGCCATGCCAGCAGTTCATGGGCGACGTCCGGGCGTGCTGCGACGTCGAATCCGGCGCCGGGATCGCACGACACCAGTTGCAGCGTTCCGTCGGGGAGGATCTGGAACGAGCTGGACATCTCCGCCGGTGAGGCTTCCGCCCAGGCGGCGAGCGCCGAACGCAGCGTTGCGGTCTGATCGACGCCGCTTCCCGAGAACGTCGCAGAGACGCACTGGGTGGCTCCACGGGCCGCTCCGGTGAGCGCGCTCTCGACCACCGCCTCGCTGGCGGAGTGCGCGGTGGCGGCGTCGAGATAGCCGGCGAACACGAGGTACCAGAACGAGCGGTCCTTGGCGACGGGAGGCGTGGTCACCGTGTCGCCGTCCGCGACCGTCGGACCGGTCGCCACGATTGATTGGTCACGGCCGAGGATCCCCGGACCGGCGGTCCCGAGATCGCGGAGCTGATTCGTCCGGTCGCCTGAGTCGATCGATCCGTCGAACTCGGCGAAGACGTACGGTGCCAGGACGCGGTAGCCGATCACGGGCGGGAGCGCCGCGGGCACCTCACCCGACACCGCAGGGACCACCGCGTCGAAGACCGACGACTGCTGGAGTGCCCGCGACTGTCGCAGCACCTCGGCCGATGTGGCCGCCGCTGCGTCGAGGGTGCGCTGCGCCTGACCGGCGGACCAGGCGAATTCCTGATCGAGCGATGCCGCCGTCATCTCCTGAACGAGCTGGGCGTCGAGTTCGGCTCCGGCGACACCCTGGTCGTGGTACACCTGGCCGTCAGCGCTGGAGTACCGGGCATCCTGCCAACTCGTGAGCTGACGGGCCAACGTCGAGTCGTCGACGATGCCGCTCACCAACCCGAGCGCGCGCCACTGTGCGAGTTCCTCGGGAGACACGGAGGCGAGCTCCGTTTGGAGCCGGTTGTCGAAATCGTTTGTCGGCTCGGCGACGATCGCGAGCGGCTCGGCGAACTCGACACCGCGCCCTGTCTCGACGGCGTCGGCATACGGCGCGGTGGCCTCGTCCCAGTCGCTGGGGAACAGGTACGGCTGACCGAGGACCACGCCCGCGGCGACGAGACCGCCGAGCACGACGAGCGTCGCGACGAGCTTCAGTCCCCGCCCGCTCCTGCGTCGCTGCGGTTGCCGTGTCGGCGCTGGAGCGACCGAGGCGGGATCGAAGTCGAACGGCGGGGCCACCGTCGGCCTGGGCGCCGCAGCAGGGATCGAGGGCAGGAGCGGCCCACCGTGCTCGACGACCGGTGTTGCTTGCTGAATCTGCGGGAGCACGTCGGTCGTCGGGGCCGGTGTCCGTGCGGGAGTCGGTGCGGGAGCCGGCGGTGCGGCGATGACAGCCGGAAGCGGCGCGAGCTGGTCTGGCCCCGAGGTGACATCACCGAGCGCGGGCACGATCACGACCGGAGGAGTGGTGCGGACCGTCATCGGTTCGTCGACGACCGGCGGCTCGACGGCCTGCGGCGCTGGCGACTCGACGGCCTGCGGCGCCGGCGATTCGACGAACTTCCGGGTGGGCGGCGCGGGCGGCGCCGGGGGCGCGGTCACGCGGGAGATCGGCGTCGTCGCCGGTTCCGGCGGCGAGTCGAGATGCAGCGGTTGGAAGGCGATCGGCTCGTCGATCACCGGCTCGTCGACGTCGGCTGGCGACGACAGATCGAGAGCGAGCGGAGCCAGGGTGATCGGTTCGTCGAAGGTCGGCGAGCCGGCGTCCGACCCCGATGCAGACTCGTCACCGCTGTCGACGACCGAGTCCCACGACAGGGTGGGAATGCGCTTGGAGCGAGCGCCATCGGGCGGAACCATGCAGCTTCATCGGCACACCGGCACGCATACTTGAGAGCAGATCGGCGACTCGATCCCGTCAGTGCTCGGCGGCGGCGGCCGCCTTCGCCTGGAGTTCGTCGACGATCGACGCATCGGCGAGTGTGGTGGTGTCGCCGATGTTGCGGCCCTCTGCGACGTCGCGCAGCAGGCGACGCATGATCTTGCCAGACCGGGTCTTGGGGAGATCCGGGGTGATGTAGATCTGCTTGGGCTTGGCGATTGCACCGATCTCCGCAGCGACATGGGCACGCAGCACCTCGGCGTCGACGTCTTCTCCACCGCGGAGGATCACGTACGCGATGATCGCCTGACCGGTCGTCGCGTCGCTGGCGCCGACGACGGCCGCCTCGGCGACGGCCGGATGCGAGACCAGCGCCGACTCGACCTCGGTGGTCGAGATCCGATGACCGGAGATGTTCATGACGTCGTCGACACGCCCGAGCAGCCACAGGTAGCCCTCGTCGTCGAGCTTGGCGCCGTCGCCCGCGAAGTAGCGGCCTTCGAATCGCGACCAGTAGGTGTCGCGATAGCGGTCGGGATCACCCCAGATGCCGCGCAGCATGCCAGGCCACGGCCGGGTGAGCGTCAGGTAGCCGCCGCCCACGTCGACGCGGTTGGCGTCGTCGTCGATGACCTCCGCCGAGACACCAGGCAACGGAAACGTTGCCGACCCCGGCTTGGTGGTGGTGGCGCCGGGCAGCGGGCTGATCATGATGCCACCGGTCTCGGTCTGCCACCAGGTGTCGACCACGGGGCATCGTCCGCCACCGATGTGCTCCTGGTACCACATCCACGCCTCGGGATTGATCGGCTCGCCGACCGTGCCGAGCAGGCGCAGCGACGACAGGTCGTGCTTGGCCGGTTCAGCGGCGCCCCACTTCATGAACGTGCGGATCGCGGTCGGCGCGGTGTAGAAGATCGTGACGCCGTACTTCTCGATGATCTGCCAGAACCGATCGTTTCCCGGATGGTTGGGCACACCCTCGTACATCACCTGCGTGGCGCCGTTGGAGAGCGGGCCGTAGACGATGTAGCTGTGCCCGGTGATCCATCCGACGTCGGCGGTGCACCAGAACACGTCGGTGTCGGGATGCAGGTCGAACACGTACTTGTGGGTGTAGGTGACGTGGGTCAGATAGCCGCCGGAGGTGTGCATGATGCCCTTGGGCTTGCCGGTGGTGCCCGACGTGTACAGCAGGAAGAGCAACTGTTCGGAATCCATCGGCTCGGCGGGACAGTCGGTGGACGCCCCCTCCATCAGTTCGTGGTACCAGTGGTCGCGGCCCTCGACCATGTCGACGTCGTTGCCGCCCCGCTTGACGACGACGACGTGCTCGATCGTCGGCGTGTCGGCGCACGCCTCGTCGGCGGCCGGCTTGAGCGGGAACACCTCGCCGCGCCGGTATCCACCGTCGGCCGTGATCAGCACCTTGGCCTCGGCGTCGTTGATACGGTCCGCGAGCGACTGCGACGAGAAACCGCCGAACACGACGCTGTGCGCTGCGCCGATGCGGGCGCAGGCCAGCATCGCCACCGCTGCTTCGGGGACCATGGGGAGGTAGATGTTGACCCGATCGCCGCGTTCGACTCCCAGCCCCTTCAGCACGTTGGCGAACTGGCTGACCTCGTCGAGCAACTCCTGATAGGTGATCGTGCGGGTGTCGCCCGGCTCGCCCTCCCAGTGGATCGCCACCTTGTCGCCCTTGCCGCCGAGCACGTGACGGTCGAGGCAGTTGTACGCCACGTTGAGTTGCCCGCCGACGAACCACTTGGCGTCGGGCAGATCCCACTCGAGGATCGTGTCCCACGGCGTCGCCCAGTCGATCAGCCCGGATGCCTGACGCGCCCAGAACGCCTCGTCGTCCTCCGCCGCCTGGTCGTACAGGAACGTGCCGGTGACCAGGGCGTCCGACTTGAACTCCTCGGGAGGCGGGAACTTTCGGTTCTCCGCACTCAATGCGTCGATCGTGTCGTGGTGCTCGCCGTTCCCCTGTTCAGCCATGCAAACGATGGTAGATCACCGGTCCCGTCCGCTCGACGAGCAGGGCACGCCGCGGCGACCGGTACCGTTGGGGGCGACGGTGCGCTCGACGGGTCGGCGCCGCGTGGCATCGACTACCTCGAAGCGTGGCGGGCGTCGGTGCAGGCGTTCCCCGGGTCCGTTCCACCGCTCGCAGGGTTCTCACCTGTCGACTCGAACGATCCGTTGACCGACGGCGACAAGGTGGGCGCGGCCATCATCTCGGCGGTGGCCGCGATCGAGGTGCTCGGCGGGATCGACCCGATGAGGATCGAACCGGACGGGCTGGCGCAGATGGCCGGGGGCGTCGAGCAGGTGCGGCGCATGATCGACGCCGCCACCACCGACGTGGCGTGCGCAGTCGATGTGCGCACGCCGTTCAGGCATACTTCAATGCGAGGACCTTCCTCGAGCAACGCGCGCCGCTGTCCGGCTCGGAGGCTCACCGCCGCATCCAGACCGCCCGCATGCGCGACCGGCTCAGCGAATGGGCCGCCGCCGCACGCACCGGCACCGTCGGTGTGGCCCAGAGCGAGGCAATGGCACGCGTCGCCGCCAATCCCCGTCTCGATCCCGACGCACTCGCACGTGATGCCGGCATGTTGCTCGACGACGCCATCAATCTGCCCCACGTCGAGTTCGAACGCAACCTGCGGGTGTGGGAGGCGCTCGCCGACCCCATCGGCGATGGCTCGGCCTCGGTCAGTCGCGACGCCAACGTTGCCCGGCCGACCCGATCAGCGGTCACCGTCGACATCCTTCTGGATCACGGCACCATGCACGCCCATACCGCGGGCGTCACGCCCGATCCACGTCGATTCCGCAACGTCGTGTCGCGCACGCAGTCGGGACGTCGGCTCCATCCCGACGACGCCATCAACGCTGCCCTCTTCGGACACATCCGCCGAGCCGTCTACGACAGCAGCGGAACCATCATCGACCTCGGCCGCCGATCACGGCTGTTCCGAGGCCCCGCCCGCGACGCCGTCATGCTGCTGCTCGCCACCCGCGTCTGGATCGGCTGCGACCAACCCTCGCGTGGTGCGACGCCGACCACTCACTCGGCTGGAAGGCCCACGGGGCCACCGTCCCGAGGAACGGCCAACCGTTGTGCACCGGCCACCAGCATCTCAAGGAACACGGGTTCCAGGTGTACCGAGACGACCGTGGCCACTGGCACATCGTCGACCCCGACGGCAACGAACTCGCCTGAACGTCGCCCCGATCAGGCCAGCCATTCGGCGACGAGGAAGACGTCGAGGCCGTCAGCCGTCGATGTTCGTCCTCAGCATCACGACGTCAGCGGACAATCTCCAGAATCCGAGGATCGTCGGCGCCCTCGACGTTGACGTCTGCGATCTCGGCGATCGGGAGAATGAGCGAGGTGATCGACGTTCGGCCATCGTCGGCGAACACCTCCACACTCGCTCGGTCGACCAAGGCGAGCACGGTGCCAGTTCCGAGCGGCGCGGACGGAGTCGCTCCGGCGAAGCCGTCCGGCCCCGCATTGGTGTCCGCGGGACGGATGATCTGCACGGTGTCGGCGTCGGCATCGAACACCACCTCGGCCAGCACGTTGGCGTCGGTGTCGAGGAGTTGCAGCGCTGCTCGGCCCGCTCGGGGTACGTCGATTTCGAGCAGGAACGATGCGGCCAGTCCTCGTCGGTCATCGCCACCGCTGTCCCCGCTGTCGGCGACCGAATCGAGCGCAACGGCGTCGGCGGCCCCCTCGAGAACCTCGTCCGCGATGCGCTGCGTGAGCGCGAGGCGCCCATCGGTGCCGGTGGTGAGCTCGATCCGGCGGGGAATCGTCATCGAACCTCGCCACGGGAACGTCGGCAACTCCGTGGCATAGCTCCAGTTGTTCATCCAACCGAGCCAGAGCGGACGGCCCTCCCCGTCCGCTCCCGCATGGAACGTGGTGGCGCAGTAGAAGTCCTGACCCCAGTCGACCCAGCGCGGCAACGGGGCGTCGGGCTCGTCGGGCGTGAACGTCGTGCCGTCGAAGTCTCCGAGGAAGTACTGGCCGCCGGAACCTCCGGCCACGTGGCCGGGGTTCAGGTCGACCTTCATCACCCACTTCTCGCGCGCTCCGTCAGGCCCTGCGTCGGTGACCGGGGCAGGGAACAGGTCGGGGCATTCCCAGATGCCGTCGACGGCACCGGTCGGGCCGAAGCGGCTCAGTTCCTCCCAGCCGACGAGGTCGGTCGATCCGAACAGCACGACCTGTCGTTCGATCGGCAGGACGACCACCATGATCCAACGTTCGGTCGCGTCGTGCCAGAACACCTTCGGGTCGCGGAAGTCCGCAGAACCGAGATCGAGGACCGGGTTACCGTCGAACTTCGTGAACTCGATGCCGGCACGATCACTGACGGCGAGGTCCTGGGTCTGAATCGCACCATCGGGCGTCTGCCGGTTGGTCGTGTACACCGCGATCAGACAGCTCGGCTCCTGATCGGGCTCGCAGAGCGGCGACGTCCCGCGGACGTCGTTGACGAGGCTGCCCGAGAAGATCAGCTGGTCCGGTTCCGGTTCGATGGCCACGGGCCATGTCTCCCACTCGGTCAGATCGTCGCTCACCGCATGGCCCCAACCGATGTCTCCGAAGTCGACGTCGAGGGGGTTGTACTGGAAGTAGAGGTGATAGCGCCCGTCGACGAACGACAGCCCGTTGGGGTCGTTCATCCATCCGTACGGCGGGGCGTAATGGAGTGCCGGTCGCCAGGGTTGGTCGAGACGGAGTGCACTCGCCGGCGTACCGCCGGTGGCGACGAGCGGCGTGGGCGTCGCCGCGTCGTCGTCGCTGCCGGAGCACGCTGCCGCGAGGATCGCTGTCGACGCGACGACGCCCAAGAGCGCACGCCGGCCCGTCACGATGTGGCGATGGAGGTCTTGTCGCCCTCGAGATCGATCTGCACGAGGGGCGCCAGGGTGCCTCCGAAGTGCTCACGCTGCCACTCGGGCGTCTGCGCACCGATCCCGCCGAGACCAACACCCTCGAGATCGAAGTAGTTCGCGAAGCTCAGCACTGCGCCGCTCGGCAGCACCACCCACGAATACGTCTGCTGCTCTGCTTCGGCCGGGTTGGCGAGCACGAGGCCTCCTCCGTTCAACGGTGCGAATCGTCCACCGATGCCACCGTCGGACACGAAGCCGTAGAGGCCCGGCGGTGCGTCGAGGTCGCCGAGGAACGAGAAACCGTGCGTCGACACGAAGAGATAGGTGAGTCCGTCGCGCTCGACGAGATGCGGGCGTTCGAGCTGGTTGTTCACACCGGCTGCGGTCAGGAGCGGTTGCAGGGGAACCCAGGTACCGCTGTCGTCTCGCATTGCGAGTCCGACCACTCCCCCGGCAGCCGCATCGGTGAGGAACGCCGGGGAGGCACTGAACAGGATGTACTCGCGATCGGTCTGGTCGTCACGGAACCACCACGGATCGCGGAACACGTAGGGACCCTGCTGTCGTGCCGCCTGCTCAGCGGTGCGGTAGATCTCGCCGTCAGCGGTCAGGATGATCTGGTGCTCGCCCATGTCGGTGAGCGTGGGCCGGTCACTGTCGAGGGAGAGCGTGGCCGACACCTCCACCATCTGCTGACGATCGGGGCCCCCAGAGGGAAGATTGCTGCCACCGGTCCAGTTCACGTCCTCGTAGGGATCGGTCGCCGGACCGCCGGTCAGTGCCTCATCGGAGGGCAGGTCGCCGAGCGCGGTGTAGAAGAGCGTGACCTGCATCGTGTCCGGGTCGACCATGGCCGAGCCGGCCCACTGCCGGCCACCGAGCGCATCGCCGTCGGGCCACACCAAGCCGAGATCGGTCCATTCTCCGCCGTCGAGCGAGCCCATCATGCGCCAGGTGGCGAGACCGTGCCGGTCACCGGGCACCCGTTCGGGCGTGATCTCGGCCGAGAGCCCGAACAGGATCCGCCAACCGTCGAGTTCGGCGACCTCACCGTTGGGCAGCCGCAGCGGCCATGAGTCCCAGATCCAGTGACCGTCCGCCACGGGGGAGAGCGAGTCCTGCACGAGTTGGCCCATCACCACATCGTCGGTGCGAGCGATCGACGATGCCTCGCTCGGGGCCCACGTCGACACCAGCGCGCCTTCGAAGTCCCACCCATCGACCAATGATGGGACGTCGGGTGCGCCTTCGGAGTGGTCGCCTGCGTCGGCGTCGGCGTCGAGGTCCACGTCCCGGTCCGGTGTCGTCGTCTCAGGCGCCGCATCAGGCGCTGTGGTGTCGGGAGTGGCGTCGTCGTCGCCGCCGTTGCTGCACGCCGCGCCGACCAGCGCAACGACGGCCGCAAGGGCGACGACGCGTCGAGTCGCAGATGCGGTCGATGACATCAGCCCGATGCCTCCTGTCCGGGCGTGAGCTCCTCGTCGGAGCCGGTGCCTGCGTCAGGCTGGCCGTCGGAGGCTGCATCGGGGGCGGGCGGGTCCATGGGACGGACCGCCGAGGCCGGCGGCTGGCCATCGAAGGCGACCGCCGTGGTGGCACCGTCCATCGTGATCTGGAACATGGGTGATGGCGTACCAACCCACGTGCCCACTGGCGGGTTGTCGCCGGGCGTGCCTGCGGTGTTCAGGTAGCTCATCACGTGACCGGACGGGAGCACGAGGTAGCTGTACGTCTGCGTGGGGGCAGCTTCGGGATTGCCGGCGACGAGGCCACCGCGGTTGAGTGGCACGTACTGGCCCTGCCAGTCGCCCGACGGTGCGACCATGCCGTAGAGACCCTCGGGGCCGGCGCCCGACTCGGCGAAGGTGAACGGATGGGTGCTCCAGAAGAGGTAGACGCCGTCGTCACGCCACACCAGGTGGGGCCGTTCGAGCTGCGAACTCACGCCGGGTGCGGCCACGACCGGCATCTCGAGTTCCCAGCTGCCGTCGTCGGCCTCCCGAGCCACCCCGACCACGCCGTTCTGCGGGCCCGGGTCGAAGGCAGCATTGGCGGTGAAGAGCAGGTAGCGATCACCGCTGTCGGGGTCTTCGAACGCCCAGGGGTCGCGGAAGCCGTAGATGACCTCATCGGTGACGGCGTCGTCGATGGTCTGGTAGATCTCGCCGTCGGCCTGGAGGATCTCGCGGTGTTCGCTCACGTCGGTGAAGCGCACGCCCTCGTCGTCGGTCTCGACGGACGCCTCGACCACCGCAATCGTCTGTTCGACCGGGGGGCGCCCGGCCGCAGGATCACCCTGAGGGAACGACGCCGGAAGCTGCTCGGCCGCCTGGGTCGGGTCGCCGCCGACCGCCGTGTAGTAGAAGCTGGCAGTCCCGGTGTCGGGGTCGTACTTGGCGCTTCCCGCCCACTGGCGGCTGCCGAACGCGTCGGCTGGGTCGAAGACGAGTCCGCCCGGCTTCCAGTCGCCGTCCTTCGTGAACCAGTAGCGCCACTCCGAACGTGTGTAGAACGCCGGGACGCCCTCGGTCGTTCGCTCGGCGGACAACCCGACGAGAACCTTCCAGCCGTCGATGTCCGCGATCTCGCCGTCCCAGGTACGCAGCGGCCACGAATCCCACATGAAGACCGAGTCGTCGAGGATCTGTGCCGGCGGGATCATCAGTGGCATCCGGTTGTCTGCCTGCATGTCGATGGCGCGCATGTCGGCAGGGCTCCACACCGACACCACGTCGCCGTCGAACTCGAATCCGTCGGGGAGTTCGCCGTCCTGAGCGACCGCCGCCGTGGCCGTGACCCCGAGGAGGCCAGCGACCGCCACCGCCAGCCCCGGGAAGAAGTTCCGTGCCCGCATGTGTCTGCACCTTTCGTCGTCGTTGTCGTCCCAAGACGTCTACCCGCGCGTCGGAGCATCAAACGAACAAGCGCACGAGGCGGCCGAGCGGAATCGTCAGCTGCGCCACTCGGCGACGAGGAAGCCGCCGAGGCCGGCCGGGTCGAGCAAGGCCTCGGACTCGCTGATGCGGCTGCGCATCCGCATGGCCTCGAGACCGGGGCGTGCTGCTTGCTCGTCCCAGATCCGCTTGCCCTCCGCGACCAGTCCGTCGATGCCCCAGAGCTGGAGGAACTGCGACTGCGTTCGAACGGTATCGGGCTCGAGAAGCTGGTCGATCGGGACGTCGATCGTGATGTCCTGGTCCCCCACGGCGCTGAGGTAGTGCTCGCCACGTTCGTTGCCCCGATACGTCCGCAGCCAGTCACGCCACGGCCGGCCGGCGAGCATGGCGGTCAGCGGCGTGCCGTAGTCGAACGCGACGACCGATCCGGCCGTGAGGAGCTGCCGGGCATCGTCGACGAATGCGGCGGCTCGATCGACCAGCGGCGCACGAGCGCCGAAGGTTCCGCCCGCCGGGAGCTGGGGCGGTACGGGGTCGAGGGGTGTCGACAGGACCTCCACGAACCGACCGTCGATGCCGACGTCGACGAACGCCTCCCGCCAGCGATTGTCGAACACCACCAGGCGGAACGGCAGGTTGTCGAGAAGTTCGTTGGCGATCACGACCCCGGCGAACGGATCGTCGGGCAACGACGCGACGGATTCCACACCGTCGGGGTGCCGCTCGCGCTGACCCGCGGCCACCTCGACCGCCACGTACCGCAGCGCGTCGGCGCACATCGGGCGAGCGGCGAGCACCGACCGCGCAAGGGTGCCGGGGCCGGCGCCGGCATCGACGACGGTGAACGTGTCGGGTCGGCCGATGCGTTCCCATTCGGCGTCGAGGTACCGGGCGACGACCGTCCCGAACAGCGGGCCGACCTCCGGCGACGTGATGAAATCCCCACGCCGCCCGGCCGCCCCCCCGTCGTGCTTCGTGTAGAAGCCGTCGGCGCCGTACAGCGCGAGCTCCATGAACCGCTCGAACGAAATCGCCCCCGATCCACGAATGAGCGAACGAATCTCCTCTGTCATTTCTTCAAGCGCCCTGTCTGGCTCCGGATCGGAGGCGAAGAGGACAAGGCGCGCCGTGAGGAAGCTGCCTCTCGGCAGCGACGAACCGGCGGAACGCAGTCATCGCCGTCTCCGGCCGGAGGACTAGAACGCCCCTGTCAATGCATCGAGGGCGCCGACTCGGGCGACCACGTTCGGGAGGACGCCGACGACGATGGTGCCGATCACGGTGATCGCCAACGCAGCGACGACGGGCGCCGGCGGATTGACCGGGCTGACGTCGCCGTCGGGCGCTTCGTCCATCCACACGACGCGCAGCACCCGCATGTAGTACGCCGCGGCGATGACGGTGTTGACTGCGGCGATCGCGGCGAGCACGTATGCCGCCGTCGTGCCGGCGTCGAGGACGGCCTTGAAGGCGTTGAACTTCGCGAACCAACCACCGAGCGGCGGGATGCCGGCGAGCGAGGCGAAGAAGATCGTCATGGCGACAGCGAGACCCGGCGCGTAGCCGAACAATCCACCGAACGACGAGATCTCGCCGCTGCCGGTCTTGCGCGAGACGGCGATGACGATCGCGAATGCGCCGAGGTTCATGAACGCGTAGACCAGCAGGTACACCATCACGGCGTTCATCGCCGATCCGGTGGCGTTGGAGTTGCCGGCGAACGCCAGCGGCATCAGGATGAAGCCACCCTGGCTGATCGAGGAGTACGCCAGCATCCGCACGATGTTCGTCTGACGAAGGGCGAGCACGTTGCCGACGGTCATCGTCAGCGCAGCCATCACCCAGACCAGCGGCTCGTACACCTCGTCGGCGCCCGGGAATGCGATGAAGATCAAGGTCATCAGTGCGACGAAGCCCGCCGACTTCGACGCGACGGAGAAGAATGCGGTCACCGGTGTGGGTGCACCTTCGTAGGTGTCGGGTGCCCATTGGTGGAACGGCACCGCCGAGACCTTGAAGGCGAACCCACAGATCACGAACACGACGGCGACGACTTCGAGCCCGATCAGATCGCCGTCGGCCAACGACGCACCGATGTCGACGAGCAGCGTCGAGCCGGTGACCCCGAACAGCAGGCTCATGCCGTAGAGCAGCACCGCGGACGCGAAGACACCCATCAGGTAGTACTTGACGCCGGCTTCGTTGGACTTGCGGTTGCGCTTGTTCCAGGCGGCCATCATGTACCCGGGGATCGACAGCAGTTCCAGCGCCACGAAGATGCTGACGAGGTCGCGCGACGACGCCATCATCACCATGCCCAGCACGCTGCACAGCAGCAGCACGTAGAACTCGCCCTGGTAGTAGCCGCCCTCTTCGAGTTCCGTCTGGCTCATCAACACCACGACGTACGCAGCGAGGAGGAACAGGCCCTTGAGCACCAGGGAGTAGTCGTCGATCACGTAGCGACCGTCGAACAGGGATCGGGCGGCGTCGTCACCGACGACCGCGAGCGTCACGACCGGGATGAACGCGGCGAGCAGGATGAAGCCGGTGATCGTGGAGATCATCCACTTCTTGGTCTCGGCCAATTGCAGATCGAGGGCGAGGACCAGGTTGATCCCGATCGCCAGCACGAGTTCGGGTGCGACCGCGTGCCAGTCGATCGTGGGCGACACCCAGTCGCCGGCCTGTGCAAGGAGCGTGGCGAGCATCAGCCCAGCGTCTCTCCGAGGCGCGCCACCATCTCGGTGACCGCCGGGTCCATGACCTTGAACATCAGCTGCGGATAGACACCGAAGACCACGATGGCGACCAGGAACGGCGTCCAGGCGATCCATTCGATCGTGGTGACGTCGTAGATCTCGTCGTGGTCGTCGTGGTCGTTCGCGGCCGAGCTCAGCGAGTGGGCGACGCCGCCGGCGTGCGTGCCGCCGTGGCCGGAGAACTCCTCGCTCGGCTCACCGAACGCCGTGCGCTGGTAGAGCCACAGCAGGTAACCGGCGGCGAGCACGGTGCCGATCGCGGCGATCACCATCAGCGTGCGGAACAGTGCGGTGCTGAGCCCGAAACCGGGGTTGTACGCCGCGAGGATCGCCGGGAACTCGCCCCAGAACCCGGCCAGGCCGGGCAGGCCGAGCGATGCCATGGCGGCGAAGCCGAGGATCCACCCCAGTCGCGGCGCCTGGATGAGCATGCCCGAGAGCCGCTTGATCTCCAGGGTGTGATAGCGGTGCTTGACCGAACCGGCGACGAAGAAGAGCATGCCGGTGATCAGGCCGTGGGCGACCATGCCGAACAGCGCAGCGTTGATGCCGAAGGTGGTCAGCGTCGAGATACCCAGCATCACGAAGCCCATGTGGGCAACCGAGGAGAAGGCGATCAACCGCTTCATGTCGGTCTGGGCGAGACAGCCGAGCGCGCCGTAGATGATGCCGATGACGGCGAGGATGCCGATCACCGGTGCCCAGGCCTTGGCGCCTTCGGGCAGCATCGGGATGGCGATGCGCACGAAGCCGTACGTGCCGAGCTTCAGCAGGATCGCAGCCAGGATCACCGAACCCTGCGTGGGCGCCTGCGTGTGGGCGTCGGGCAGCCAGGTGTGGAACGGGAACATCGGCACCTTGACGGCGAAGCCGAGGAACATGCCGGCGAAGATCCAGATCTGCACGCTGCGGTCGATGCCGGCGCCGGCGTCGATCAGGTGGGCGAAGCCGAAGCTGACGGCGTCGGTCTGGAAGAAGAGCGCCAGGAACGCGACCAGCATGAAGGCCGATCCGAACATCGTGTAGAGGAAGAACTTCAGCGAGGCGTACTTGCGCTGCTCGCCGCCCCACACACCGATCATGAAGTACATCGGCAGCAGCACCACTTCGAAGAAGACGAAGAAGAGGATCAGGTCCTGGGCGATGAACGTGCCGGCCATACCGGTCTGCAGGACCAGCATCAGCATGAAGAACGCCTTGGGGTTGCCCGCGTCGGGCATGTTGTCCCAGCTGTAGATCATCACCAGGAACGTGACCGCCATCGACAGGAAGTAGAGCGGCAGGCTGATGCCGTCGAGGCCGATCGTGTAGTTCGAGTTGATCACCGGGATCCACTCGGCGTCGACGAAGAACTGCAGCTTCTCGGACTGGCCGTAGTCGAACGCGAACAACGTGACGACGCCGACGACGAGCGTGGCGCCCGCGGTGGCGATGCCGACGAGCTTGACGGTCGCCTCCTCGCTGCGCGGGATGAACATCATCACGAGCACGCCGACGAGCGGCAGGAAGGTGCCGACGCTCAGCAGCCAATTCTGATCGGTGAGAGTTTCCATGGGTTCAGAGTTGCTTTCAGCTCACGTTGACGAGGACGAGGACGATGGCGCCGACGGTGGCGGCACCGAAGAGGAGTGCGCCGTACTGGCCGACCTTGCCGGACTGGGTGGGTTGCATGGCGTGGCCGGCCTCGGATGCGGCCCAGCCGGATCCGTTGACGGCGCCGTCCACGACCTTCTGGTCGATGTTGTCGTAGACCCACTGGCCGGTCTTTCGGGTGCCGACGCCCACCTCGTTGACGGTGGCGTCGATCACCTTCTGATTGACCCAGTAGGCCGCGTTCGCGATCGGATGGGCCACGGCACGAACGATGATGTTCTCGTACAGCACATCGAGGTAGTACTTGTTCTTCAGGAACAGGAAACCGCCGCGCAGCGCCTTGTTGCGTTCGGTCAGACCGACCAGTCGCGGGTCGCGCCGCCCGTAGAAGAGCACGCAGAACCCGATGGCGAGCGCATAGCCGACCGCCACGACCGCCAGCGAGAGCAGGATCTTGGCGAACTTCGGCTCGGCGTGGCTGACGCCCGGGAAGAAGCACAGCGTGCCGGATTCGGGGGCGGTGAAACCGCAGCCCGACTTCGCCGCACCTTCCTCGCCGCCCTCGGCCGCCGGGGTGACCGACGTGTAGGCGACGCCGTCGACCATCACCAGCGACTCGCCGGGCCCGGTCGCGAGGATCTCCTCCGTGACGACCGGTGTCGCTCGGGGTTCGACGTACTTCTTCAGCAGCTCGACGCCCTCGCCGAAGCGCGACGCCAGCGGTGTCGGATTCAAGAAGCCGGCGAAGATCGCGAAGAACGCCAGGATGACGATCGGGACCAGGATCAGCTTGCCCGACTCGTGCGGTCCGGCATGTTCGTCGTGATGGTCGGACCCGTCGTCAGCTGAGTTCGCTCCGTGGCCTCCGTGCGCATTGGCGGCGGCACCGAGCGACCGGGGCTCGGGGGCACCGACGGTGACCTCCTCCAGCTCGTGTTCCTCGGCATCGATGTCGGTGGCGTGCTGATGGTGCTCGCCGGCGGCTGCCCCGCGCGGCTCCCCGAAGAAGGTGAGGTAGGTGGCGCGGGTCATGTACATCGCCGTGAGCGCGGCGCCGAACAGGGCGACCCACATCAGGAACGTGTAGCCGTTGTTGCCGACGTTGTCGATGATCTCGTCCTTCGACCAGAACCCGGCGAACGGGAACACCCCGGTGAGTGCGAGCGTCGACACCATCCATGCGGTGAAGGTGACCGGCATCTTCTTGCGCAGCCCACCCATGTCCTTCTTCATGTCGAAGGAGTGGTGCGAGCCGGAGTGGCTCACCGAGCCGGCACAGAGGAACAGCGCACACTTGAAGAAGGCGTGGGTGACGATGTGGAACACCGCCGGCAGCCAGGCGCCGGTGCCGAGACCGAGCATCATGTAGCCGAGCTGACTCACCGTGGAGTAGGCCAGCACCTTCTTGATGTCGTCCTGCACGAAGGCCAGCAGCGCGGCGATCACGATGGTGATCGCACCGATGATCGCGATGAACGACAGTCCACCGGTCCCGATGTTGAAGCCCTCCCAGAACACGGGATAGACGCGGGCGACGAGGAACACACCGGCCACGACCATGGTCGAGCTGTGCAACAGCGACGACACGGGCGTGGGGCCGGCCATCGCGTCGGGCAGCCACGTGTGCAACGGGAACTGACCCGACTTGCCGATGCAGGCGATGAACAACGCAACGGCGCCCCACAGCAGGAACTGGGTGTTGGCCTCACCGGACAGGGCCCATGCCTGGATGGCGGCGATGTTGAACCCATTGGAGTCGAGGTTGTCGACCGCCCACTGGTTGGCGCCGAAGAAGATGATCGCGGTGCCGACGAGCAGGCCGACGTCGCCGACGCGCACGGTGAAGAACGCCTTGAGCGCCGCGCGGCTGTTGGCCTCCTCCTCCCACCAGTGCCCGATCAGCATGAACGAGGTGAGCCCCATGATCTCCCAGCCCAAGATGAGCTGCACCATGTTCTCGGCCATCACCATGATCAACATGCCGCCGGCGAACAGCGTGATCGCAGCGAAGAAGTGCGTGTAGCGGCGGTCGTCGCGGACGTAGTCGACGCTGAAGACCATCACCAGCAGCGCGATGAATGCGACGAGCGCGAGGATGAGCACGGCGAGACCGTCGACGCTCGACCCGATGCCGAATTCGAGGCCGGAGTTCTGCCACCACACCCAGGTCTTGACGACCGGAGGGATGAACGGCTCGGCTTCACCTTCGGCGGCTCTCGGCAGCGACCGGCCGAACGCCTGGAGGAGCCCGACGGCTTCTTCACTGTCGACGGAATTGGTGCGCTGCATCCACTGGATGCCGGCACCGACGGCGACCACGAGCGATATCGCCATCGACGCGAGGCCGACCTCGGCACCCTTCATCGGGAGCTTCTTGCCGAAGGCGATGATGATGGCGAAGCCGATCACCGGGACCAGGCCTGTGAGCCATGCGTTCTCGAGGAACCATCCGGCGCTGAGTTCGAGTGCTTCCGCGGCGAACATCTCAGCCCTTCATTTCCGAGAGTTCGTCGAGGGCGATCGTTCTGCGGTTGCGGTAGATCATCAGCACCATCGCCAACCCGACGCCGACCTCGGCGGCGGCGATCGCGATCACGTAGAGGGCGAAGACCTGGCCGTCGATGGCACCGGTCATCAGGGAGAAGGCGACGAGGTTGAGGCTCACCGCGTTGAGGATCAGTTCGATCGACATCAGCACCATCACCGCGTTGCGGCGGGCGATGACGCCGTACACGCCGATGGCGAACAGCGCCGCGGCGAGCAGGAGGAAGTTGACAGCCAGCATCAGTTCTTCTCTTCCATCAATCTTTTCGAGCGAGGACGATGGCGCCGATGGCGGCGGCGAGCAGGACGAAGGAGATCGCGAGGAACGGCACCAGGTAGATCGACAGGAACTGGTCGCTCAGGGCGACCGTCGGTGCGGGGCCACGGTCCGGGAGGACGTCGTCGCCGAAGGCGTCGAGGATCACCCAGGCAAGCAGACCGAACAGCACGGCGCCGACGGGGATCCCGAGGACCCACCCCGTGTTGTTCAGGTCGGACTCCTTGCCGATCTGGGCGCGGGTGAGCATGATGCCGAACAGGAACAGCACCATCACGGCGCCGATGTAGACGAGCACCTGCGAGATCGCCACGAACTCGGCGGCGGCCAGGATGTACTGGGCGGCGACGCCCGACAGCACCACGACCAGCCAGAGCGCGGCGTGCACCACGTTCTTCGTCGTGACGACGTTGAGCGCGGCGAAGATCATCGCTGCGGCGATGATGCCGAAGCCGACGTTCTGCGCGACGTTGACGCCGTCGGCGGCGAGGATGACGGCGTTCACTTCCCGATGCTCATTTCTTCTGCGCTCCTGCTTCGAGCTCGGGCGCCTCGGGAACGGTCTCCATCCATTCGCCGAGCTTCTCCTTGTCGTGGAGGAGGTCGGCGATCTTCGGCTCGGAGTACTCGTACTCAGGGCTCCAGAAGAGGGCGTCGAACGGACAGACCTCGACGCAGATGCCGCAGTACATGCAGAGGGCGTAGTCGATGTCGAAGCGGTCCAGGTGGTTGACCTGGCGCGGCTTGCCACCGGCGCGACGGGGCGGCGCGAGCTGCTTGTGTCCCTCGATGTAGATGCACCAGTCGGGGCACGACCGCGCGCACAGCATGCAGGCGGTGCAGTTCTCCTCGTGCAGCGCGATCACACCTCGGGCGCGGATCGGCGGCGCTTCCTTCTCGTGCGGGTACTGCACCGTGTTGGCGCCGTCGACGATCGTGTCCTTGAGAATCCCGAGCGTGACGCCGAGACCCTTGAACAGGCCGGGAACCTTGGGCTTTTCAGGCATGAATCAGTCCAGACATCAGAACGCCACCTTGAAGATCGCGGTGACTGCCGTGTTGGCGAGCGCCAGCGGGATGAGCACCTTCCACGCGAAGGTCTGCAGCTGGTCCTCACGGAAACGGGGGAAGCTGAAGCGCACCCACATGATGATGAAGGTGAGCACCAACATCTTGGTGAACATGATGAGCGGGCCGACGATGTTCATCCAGTTGTCGACGCTGTCGACCGTGGTCCAGCCGAACCAGTCGAACGGGATGCCCCAGCCGCCGAGGAACAGCACCGAGGCAATCAGCGCGAACACGCCGGCGGTGGCGAACTCGGCGATGAAGAAGATCAGGAACCGGAAACCCGAGTACTCGGTCATGTAGCCCGATACCAGCTCCGACTCTGCGATCGGCATGTCGAACGGTGCCTGGGTGAGCTCGGCCTGCACGGCGATCATGAAGATCAGGAACCCGATGAACTGCGTGAAGATGTACGGGTTGCCGATCCCTCCGAAACCGAAGATCTCGCCGGTGTTCTGGGCGACGACGATCTGTTGCAGGTTCATCGAACCGGCCTGGATGACGACGCCGAGGGTGGCGAGCACCATCGGGAGTTCGTAGGCGATGAGCTGGCCGGCAGCGCGGAGCCCACCGAGCAGGGAGTACTTGTTGGCGCTCGCCCAGCCGGCGATCAGGATGCCGAGCACGCTGACCGACGCGACGGCCAGGCCGTAGAAGATGCCGACCTCGAAGTCGGTGAACAGCGCGTCGGGACCGAACGGGATGACGACGACGAGCAGGAACGTCGACAGCAGCACGACGAGCGGCGCGATCTTGAAGATGCTCTTGTCGGCGGCCTCGGGGGCGAGGTCCTCCTTCTGCATCCACTTGCCGACCTCGGCGACGAGCTGCAGCGAGCCGTAGGGACCGGCCTCCATCGGACCGAGCCGGCTCTGCATGAACGACATCATCTTGAACAGGAACAGGTACACGATCGTGCCGGCCGGCAACAGCACCGCGACCAGGCCGCCGAGTACACGCAGCAGCGACTGCCCCCAGTAGGGAATCTCGATTGCCAGAGCACTCATCGATCGATGTCTCCGAGGATGAAGTACAGGCTGGCGAGGATCGTGATGATGTCGGGCACGTAGACGCCCTTGAGCGCCCACGGCACGATCGAGATGTTGTTGAAGCTCGCGGAGCGGATCTTGACCCGGAACGGGCCGAGGTCACCCTTCGACACGACGTAGTAGCCCATCTCGCCCAGCGGGTTCTCGGTCGACACCCAAGCTTCGCCTTCGGGCACCTTGATGATGCGCGGCACCTTGGTCATGATCGGACCGGCAGGGATCTGGTCGAGGAGCTGCTCGACGATCTTGCACGACTCGCGGGTCTCCTGCAGACGGATCCAGCACCGTGCCCAGCTGTCGCCGTCGGGGTGGGTCCAGACCTTCCAGTCGGCCTTGTCCCACGCCATCGGCAGCTGCTGGTCGCGGCGCAGGTCGTAGTTCACGCCGCTCGCACGCAGGTTGGCGCCCGAGAGGCCGTAGTCCTTCGCGATGTCGGCCGGGATGATCCCGATGCCGCGCATGCGGCTCTGGAAGATCTCGTTGCCGAACAACAGGTCTTCGATGATGTCGCAGAACTCGCGGAGTTTGACCATCACCTGGCGGGTCTCGTCGATCCAACCCTTCGGCAGGTCGTCCTTGAGGCCGCCGATGCGGTCGAAGTTGGGGTGGAAGCGACCGCCGGTGGCGCCCTCGATCAGGTTGAGGACGTACTCGCGGTCGCGGAAGGCGAGGAACACCGGCGTGATGGCGCCCATCTGCACGCCGAGGTCACCGAGGAACAGCGACACGTTGGCGATGCGCGAGAGCTCGAACAGGATCGTGCGGATCACCTGCGCGCGCGGTGGCGCCTCGATCTCCATGAGCTTCTCGGCGGCGAGGATGAACGGCACCTCGTTCGCGAAGCTGCCGAGCCAGTCGATCCGGTTGACCAGCGTCGTCACCTGCGGGAAGGTGCGGACCTCGGTGAGCTTCTCGTAGCCGCGGTGCATGTAGCCGCACGACGGCTCCGCCCACACGACCTGCTCGCCGTCGAGGCGGCAGATGATGCGCAGGGTGCCATGGGTGGCGGGGTGCTGCGGACCGATGTTGAGGGTCATCCCCTCGGTCTCGAGTTCCACGTTGAGGCGGGCGTCCGCAGCCTGGCTGGCGATGTAGCTCAGTTGCTGGCGGTCCGAGAGGGTCGTCATGACGCATCCCCTTCTGCTGCGGGCTCAGCGGCTGCTGCGGGCTCGTCGCTGGCTGCCTCCTGGGCGGGCATCGGTTCGACGTCGACGATGCCGGGCCACGGCTTGATCATGCGGGCCAGCAACGGGAAGTCCTTGCGCAACGGGAAACCCTCGAAATCGGTCGGCAGGTACATGTTGCGAAGATCGGGGTGGCCGTTGAAGCCGATCCCGAACATCTCGTGCGTTTCGCGTTCGTGCCAGTTCGCTCCGGAGAACACCGTGGTCCACGAGTCGACCGCGAACGGCTCGTCGGGCACATCGGCCTTGACGGTGACCCCGACGTGACGGTCGAGATCGACGAGACGGGCGAACACCTGGAACCGGGTCTCGCCGCCGGTGACGCCCTGGCGGATCTCGGTGTCGGGTTCCTGCGGTTCGGCGGTCGGGTCCTCTTCGCCCTTGCCGTACGGCGACGGCAGCCAGTCGAGGCCGGACAGGAAGCCGAAGAAGGTGAACCCGGCGGACTTGAGCGCCTCGGCGGTCTGGCGCCAGGCGTCGGTCCGCACGCGGATCCACAGGTCGTCGTTCGGCGAGATGTGGGTGTCGACGACGCCATCGCCGATGCGTCGCCGCAGGTCGTCGATGATGCCCTCGCGCAACCCGTCGCCGGGCAGGGCCTGAGGTTGGTCGGCGGTGTCGGTAGCGTCACTCAATGGGGCCACCGCCCACCACGATCGGCTCCCGATCCGGCGTCGCCGGCGCTTCGACCGCAGGGGCCGATGCGACGCGCTCGCGCTCGCGAGTGGCCTGCTGCGTGGTGAACTCGTCGCCCCGCCACTTCGCGGCCATGTCCTCGTTCTTGATGCGCTGCTGCAGCAACACGACACCTTCGAGCAGCGCCTCCGGGCGCGGAGGGCACCCGGGGACGTACACGTCGATCGGGATGATCTGATCGACGCCCTTGGTGACGGAGTAGCTGTCCCAGTATGGGCCACCGCAGTTGGCGCAGGAGCCCATCGAGATGGCGTACTTCGGCTCGGGCATCTGCTCCCAGAGGCGACGGATGGCCGGCGCCATCTTGTCGGTGACCGTGCCCGAGATGCACACGAAGTCGGCCTGGCGTGGGCTGGCCGGCAGCGGGATGACGCCGAGGCGCATCACGTCGTAACGCGGTGACCCGAAGGCGGCGCCCATCTCGATCGCGCAGCAGGCGAGACCCCACTGGTACACCCACAGCGAGTAGGACCGGCTCATGTTGAACAACTTGGTGAGTGGGGCCGGCATGCGGCCCCGGTCGACTAGACCCATCGCAACAGTCCTCGCTTCCAGGCATAGACGAGACCATCGAGCAACAGCACGATGAAGATCAGCATGGCGACCAGCCCGAAGGTGCCGTAGCGCTCGATGTTCGCGGCCCACGGGAAGAGGAACACCGCTTCCACGTCGAAGATCACGAACAGCAGGGCAAACACGTAGTACCGGACCTGGCTCTGCGACCAGCCGATCCCGACCGGGTCGACGCCGGATTCGTACGCGATGCCCTTGTCGTAGTTGGGGCTCGACGGCCGCACCAGGGCCGCCAGGCCGAGAAGGATTCCGCCGATCGCCAAGGCGGCGAGGCCGAACCAGACCACGGTCAAGTAATCGCGCAGGAACACGGACATCGGGTCGAGAAGTTATCAGGGGCCGGGAAATCCCACCCAAATGTGGGCAGATGCGGACGCACCCCACCACGCCACCGACCAGGTCACCGACAAGCCAGCACTCAGCCAGCGATGAGCGAACCGCCCAGATGCGGGCTTTTCGCTCATCGGGCGACGTGGATCAGGCCGTCGAGGCGGTGGTCTCGACCTCGACCGGTTCGAGCACCATCCACAGCACGCCGGCGAGAACGGCGCCGATCGCCGGGAACACGATGAACGCCCAGACCTGGCCGAGCGCCCAGTCGCCCTGGAACACGGCCGTCGCGAGCGAGCGGGCCGGGTTGACCGAAGCGTTCGACACCGGGATCGACACCATGTGCACGAGCGTCAGGCCGAATCCGGCGGCGATCGGACCGAAGCCCTTGGGCACGCCGTGCTCGTTGGTGGTACCGAGCACGATCAGCACGAACACCGCAGTGACCACGATCTCGACGATCGCCACCGACAGCAGATCGAAGCCGCCGGGCGAATGCTCACCGAACCCATTCGACGCGAATCCGGCGTCCTGGGCCACCGAGAAGTAGCCGTCGGTTCCCGCAAGTGCCAATGCGATGATGCCGGCGCCGACGATGCCTCCGACGAACTGGCCGATGAAGTACGGCGCCGACTTCGCCGCATCGAGCTTCTTGGAGACGATCATGCCGATGGTGACCGCCGGGTTGATGTGACAACCGGAGATCCTGCCGATCAGGTAGGCCATGGTGAGCAGGCTCAAGCCGAACGCGAACGACACCCCGAGGATGCCGAGGTTCAGGCCCTCGTCGAAGCCACCCGTGGCGAAGATCGCTGTGCCTGGGCCGCCGATCACCAAGATGGCGGTGCCGAGTCCCTCGGCGAGCGGAATGCGCAGGTTGTCGTTCATGGATGTCGTCCTCGTTCTCGTCCCGACCGTGACGGCCGCCACGGTCGCAGGAAGCGTATGGCACCGGTGGTGCCAGATGGGTGATTCAGCACGGCCCGGGCCGGTGTCGTACGGTCGCCGGCGATGACCGACCGGCGAGCGCTGTTTGCGTTGATCCTGGCGGTCACCGGCACCGGGATCATGGGCAACACGCTGTTGGCGCCCGCGATCCCCGACATCCTCGACGAGTTCGGCGTGTCCGATTCCGGTGCCGGCCTGCTGATCGCCGCCACCTCGTTTCCCGGCATCTTCATGGCGCCGGTGATGGGCGTGCTCGCCGACCGGTTCGGGCGGCGGCGTGTGCTCGTCCCGTGCCTCGCCATCTTCGGCGTATTCGGGACCGCAGCCGCCCTCGCCCCGTCGTTCGCCTTCCTCATCGTCGCCCGGTTCGGCATGGGCATCGGCGCCGCCGGGCTGATCAACCTCGCCGTCGTCCTGATCGGCGACCACTGGGGACCTGCGGACCGCACACGACTGATCGGACGCAACGCGGCGTTCCTCACCGTCTGTCTCGCCGTGATGCCGCCGATCGGTGGGGTCCTGGCGGACATCGGCTCCTGGAGGCTGGCGCTGGCCCCGTACAGCTTGGCCCTCGTGACCGCACTCGTGGCCTGGCGGATGCTGCCACCGGACCGTCCCGATGCGACCGTTTCGGTGCGCCAGCAACTCGGCGGGATCAGCGACGTGGTGCGGCAGCCCGCCGTGCTGACGATCCTGCTGGGCGGCGCCGTGTCGTTCGTCATGATCTTCGGCGTGTTCCTGGCGACACTGCCGATCCACCTGGAGAACGAGTTCGGCTACGGCGCCTCGATGCGCGGCCTCTTCCTGGCCCTCCCCGCAATTCCGTCGACGTTGGTGGCGTTCAACCTCCAGCGGGTCCGCGAACGTATGTCGGCGCGCGTGCTGCTGGTCGGTTGCTCGCTCGCGTTCGCCGTGGGCTTTCTCCTGATCGGTGCGAGCGAGGCCGTCGCGCTCGTCGTGCTGGGCTGCATCGTCTACGGCATCGGTGAGGGAGCGCTGATCCCGACGCTGCAGGACCAAGCGGTCGAGCTGTCACCTCCCGAACACCGAGGGGCTGTCGTCGCCGTGTACGTGGGGGCCGCTCGGCTGGGCCAAACCGTCGGACCGTTGGGTGCCGCTGCATTGTTCGGCGCGACCTCGACGTTCCTGGCACTCCGCGTCGGCGCCGGGCTGGCCGTCGGCCTGGCGGTGATGTTCGCCGTCGGTCCCCGCCGCGACCCCGACCTGCCGGATCCCTGACCCGCCGCGGTCCCTGACCTGCGGCGCCGTCCGCACGCCGTTCAGCTGCCGTCGAGCACCGGGGCGAGATGCTGTTCGGCTTCCTCGATCGTCCAGCCCTTGCGGGCGGCGTAGTCGGCGAGCTGGTCGCGCTTGATCTTGCCGACGCCGAAGTACTTCGACTCGGGATGGGCGAAGTAGAGACCGGACACCGACGAGCCCGGCCACATGGCGAACGACTCGGTCAGCTCGACACCGATCGCGTCGGGAGCATCGAGGAGTTCGAACAGCGCCACCTTCTCGCTGTGGTCGGGCTGGCTCGGATAGCCGGGCGCTGGGCGGATGCCGCGGAACGACTCCTTCAACAGCTCGGTCGGCGTGAACGACTCCTCGGGGGCGTAGGCCCACAGTTCGGTGCGGACCCGTTCGTGCATCCGTTCCGCGAACGCCTCGGCGATGCGATCGGCGAGCGCCTTGAGCAGGATCGAGGAGTAGTCGTCGTTGTCGGCCTCGAACCGCTCGGCGATCTCGATCTCCTCCGGGCCGGCCGTGACGACGAATCCACCGATCCAGTCGGCGACTCCGGAACCGACCGGCGCCACGTAGTCGGACAGACTGAGGTTGGGTCGACCGTCGGTCTTGGTGGCCTGCTGACGGATCCCGTGCAGACGCGCCCGCTCAGCGGAGCGGTTCTCGGCGGCGTACACCACGATGTCGTCGCCGTCGGCCTGGGCCGGCCAGAACCCGACGACCGCCTTCGGCCGGAACCAGTGCTCGGCGACGATCCGGTCGAGCATCGCGATCGCGTCGTCGTAGAGCGGCTTGGCGGCGTCGGCGAACTCCGGATCGGTCAGCACCTCGGGAAACTTGCTGCGGATGCCCCACGTGCGGAAGAACGGCGTCCAGTCGATGTACGGCACCAGCTCGGCGACGTCGTAGTCGTCGAAGACCCTGGCGCCAACGAACGTCGGCTCGCTGACGGTCGTGTCGTCGAACGTCGCGTCGAGCCGGTTGGCGCGCGCGACATCGAGCGACACCCGATCACGTTCGACGGTCGCACGGGCGTGCGACTCGACCACTCGTGCGTAGTCGGTCTCGAGTTCGGCCAGGAACCCCGCGCGCTGGGTGTTCGACAGCAGGCTCGAGATCACGCCCGAGGCGCGGCTGGCATCGCCGACGTGCACGACGGGGCCGTGGTAGGCCGGGTCGATCTTCAAGCTGGTGTGCAGCCGGCTCGTGGTGGCACCGCCGATCAACAGCGGCGTGGTGAAGCCGAGACGTTCCATCTCGGACGCGACACGCACCATCTCGTCGAGCGACGGCGTGATCAGCCCGGAGAGCCCGATGATGTCGACGTCTCGCTCCTTGGCCGTGTCGAGGATCGTCTGGGCCGGCACCATCACGCCGAGGTCGATCACCTCGTAGTTCGAGCAGCCGAGCACGACGCCGACGATGTTCTTGCCGATGTCGTGGACGTCGCCCTTCACCGTGGCGAGCAGGACGGTGCCCGCCTTCGATGCCGCTCCGTCTTCTCCCTCGGCCTCGATGAACGGGGTGAGATAGGCGACGGCCTGCTTCATGACGCGAGCGGACTTGACCACCTGGGGGAGGAACATCTTGCCGGCGCCGAACAGGTCGCCGACGGTGTTCATGCCGCTCATCAGCGGCCCCTCGATCACGTCGACCGCGCGGTCGGCGGCGGCCCGAGCCTCCTCGACGTCGGTCTCGATGAAGACGGTGATGCCGTTGACCAGTGCGTGGTCGATGCGCCGATCGACGTCCCACGACCGCCACTCGGCGGCGGCGGGGTCGACGGCCTCGGCGCCGTCACCGGCGAAGCGGGCGGCAGCGTCGAGCAGCCGCTCGGTCGCGTCGGGACGGCGGGCGAGCACCACGTCCTCGCACAGCTCTCGGAGCTCGGGGTCGATCTGGTCGTACACGGCGAGCTGGCCGGCGTTGACGATGCCCATGCGCATGCCCGCCTCGACGGCACGCAGGAGGAACACCGAGTGCATCGCTTCACGGACGGGTTCGTTGCCGCGGAACGAGAACGACAGGTTCGACACGCCACCGGAGACGTTGACGTGGGGCAGCTCGTCGGTGATCTGTCTCGTCGCTTCGATGAAGTCGAGGCCGTAGCGGTTGTGCTCCTCGATGCCGGTGGCGACGGCGAAGATGTTCGGGTCGATGATGATGTCGTCGGGCGGGAACCCCACCTCGTCGACGAGCAGGTGGTACGCCCGCCGCGCGATGTCGACCTTGCGTTCGACGGTGTCGGCCTGGCCCACCTCGTCGAAGGCCATGACGATCACGGCCGCGCCGTAGTCCAGACACGTGCGGGCCTGAGCGAGGAACTGCTCCTCACCCTCCTTCATCGAGATCGAGTTGACGATCGGCTTGCCCTGCACACACTGCAGGCCCGCCTCGATCACCTCGAACTTCGACGAGTCGATCATGATCGGCACCTTGGCGATGTCGGGTTCCGATGCGATCAGGTTGAGGAACGTCGTCATCGCCTGCACGCCGTCGATGAGGCCGTCGTCCATGTTGACGTCGATGATCTGGGCGCCGCTCTCCACCTGTTGCAGCGCGACGACGAGCGCCTCGCCGTACTCGTTGTCCTTGATCAGGCGGCGGAACTTGGCGGAGCCGGTGATGTTGGTGCGTTCGCCGACGTTGACGAACGGGATGTCGTCGGTCAGCGCGAAGGGCTCGAGACCGGACAGTTCGAGGCGGGGCGTGCGGGTGGGCACGACGCGCGGTGTCTTGCCGGTCACTGCGCCGGCGAGGGCGGCGATGTGTGCGGGCGTCGTCCCGCAGCAGCCACCGACGACGTTGACCAGGCCCGCCTCGGCGAACTCGCCGACGAAGGCAGCGGTCTGCTCCGGTGTCTCGTCGTAGCCGCCGAGCTCGTTCGGCAGGCCTGCGTTGGGATACGCGCACACCAGGGTGTCGGCGATCGTGGCGAGCTCGAGCAGGTGCGGTCGCATCTCCTCGGCGCCGAGGGCGCAGTTGAGCCCGACGGTCAGTGGCTGCGCGTGGCGGATCGACTGCCAGAACGCGGCGGGCGTCTGGCCGGAGAGTGTGCGGCCGGAACGGTCCGTGATCGTGCCGGAGATCATCAGTGGAAGCTGCGTCCCCTGAGCGCTCATCGCTCGACGGCTCGCCACGATCGCCGCCTTGGCGTTGAGCGTGTCGAAGATCGTCTCGATGAGGATGGCGTCGACGCCGCCGCGCAGGAGTGCCTCGATCTGCTCCTGGTAGGCGTCGGCCAGGGCGGTGAACGTGATCGCGCGGTAGCCGGGATCCTCGACCTTCGGCGACAGCGAGAGCGTCATGTTGGTCGGACCGACGGCGCCGGCGACGAACCGGCGCCGGCCGTCTCGGCCGTGTGCCTCCTCGGCGGCTTCACGGGCGAGCCGAGCCGCGACCTCGTTGAGTTCGACGACCTGGTCGACGGTGTCGTAGTCGCCCTGCGACACCCGGTTGGCCGAGAAGGTGTTGGTCTCGACGATGTCGGCACCGGCCAGGAGGTAGCGCAGGTGGATCTCGCGCATCGCGTCGGGCTGCGTGAGCGTGAGCAGCTCGTTGTTGCCGGCGAGGTCGCAGCCGTGGTCACAGAAGCGGTCGCCGCGGAACGCGTCGTCGGACAGTCCCAGCGTCTGGATCTCCGTCCCCATCGCACCGTCGAGCACGACGATGCGGTCTCGGGCGATCTGGGCGATCGGATGATCGTGGAAGGGGTGCTGGCGGTCGGTCATGGTGGCAACTTCTCTCAGGCGATCTTCTGAACGGCCCGGCGATTGTCGGCGAGCCAGACGGTGACGGTGAGCCCGTCGTCACCGTCCGGTGGGTCGATGTCGACGATTCGAGCGCAATCGAAACCCGCGTGGTCGAACCACTGGCGCAGCTGGTCGTGGGTGAATCCCAATCGGCGGTGGGCCGCCGTGCGCAGGAAGTCGTGTCGGTGCGGAGCGAAGTCGACGACGAGCATCCGGCCGCCGGGCGCGACGAGCTGGGCCGCTTCGGCGAGTGCGCGCCCAGGGTCGTCGAGGTAGTGCAGCACCTGATGGATGACGACGAGATCGAACGACCCCCGCTCGAGTGGCGGGCTGTGGACGTCACCTTGGCGCAGCTCCCAATGGCGCAGACCCAGCTGTTCGAGATTGGCGCGGGCGACCGACAGCATGGAGTGACTCGTGTCGAGCCCCACCGCACGGTCGGCCCGATCGGCGAACAGCTGCAACATGCGGCCGGTGCCGGTGCCGACGTCGAGCATGCGGCCGACCGGTCGATCACCGACCACGTCGACGATGGCCGCCTCGACGGTGCCGGCGGCGGCATGGAGCGAACGCTCCTCGTCCCAGATCGGGGCGATCCGCTCGAAGTAGTCGCTCGCAGCCTCCGCGCGGCGGGTCCGCACGACGTCGAGCCGGGCCAGGTCGGCGGCGAAGATGGGGTCGTCGGCGTCCACGGCGGCGATGGCGGCGGTGACGAGCTCCGCTGGGGCGCCGTCGTCGACGATCCGGAAGAACGCCCACGTGCCCTCGCGGTGCTTGGTCACCAGTCCGGCATCGACCAGCACCCGCAGGTGACGCGACACGCGTGGCTGGGATTGTCCGAGGATCTCGGTGAGGTCGGTCACGGTGAGCTCGCCACGCCGCAGCACGGCAAGGATCCGCACACGCGACTCCTCGGCGATCGCGCGCAGGGCGTCGAGCACGTCGTCGAGCGGCATCCGGCAAGCATATAAAGACATGTGCATGTCTGCAAGAGAGGGTTCCTCGCGGCCCGCGCGGTCCCCGATCCCGAAAAATGACGCGGAGGTGCCGCTGAGCGGGCAGATCTGTGCACATTTCGGGGTTCGGGGTACGGTTCGGCCCATGGCAACGGTGTTCCACCTCGGGTTGACGGCAGAGATGTTGCAGGGAGCGACCATTGCGCTCGTGCCCGGCGATCCGGCACGGGTCGAACACATCGCGTCCACGATGGATCGCCAGGAGTTCCTCGCCTCGAACCGCGAGTTCACCTCCTACCTGGGTTGGCTCGGTGAGGTACCCGTCGTGGTCTGCTCCTCCGGAATCGGTGGTCCGTCGGTGTCGATCGCCGTCGAAGAGCTCGCACAACTCGGTGTCCGGACGTTTTTGCGCGTCGGCACGACCGGCGGCATCCAGCCGGAGTTGCAGCCGGGCGACGTGATTGTCACCACGGGCGCGGTGCGCCTCGACGGTGCAAGCCTGCACTTCGCCCCGATGGAGTTCCCCGCCGTCGCCGACTTCTCGTGCGCGACCGCTCTGGTCGAGGCGGCGCGGTCGGTCGGGGTCGAGCCCCACGTCGGGATCACGGCGTCATCGGACACCTTCTATCCGGGCCAGGAGCGCTACGACACGTACTCCGGACGGGTGACGCGACGGTTCCGCGGCAGCCTCGCCGACTGGCAGGCGATGGGTGTCCTCAACTACGAGATGGAAGCGGCGACGTTGTTCACGATGTGTGCATCGTCGGGGCTGCGGGCCGGCTGCGTGGCCGGGGTGCTGGTGAACCGCACCCAGCAGGAGACGCCCGACGAGGAGACCGCTCAGCGCATCGAGTCGACGACCGTGGCGGTCGCCGTCGAAGCAGCCCGCCGACTCGTCAGATGACGTCCGGCCCGACGAGCGTCGAAGCGTTCACTTGGACGAGGCGGCGACATCGTTCGCTGCGATGAAGGCTCGGTACAGGTCGAGCAACGACTGCTTCTGCGGGTCGGTGAGCCGATCGTCGGTGGCGATCGCCGATTCGGTCGAACGTTCTGCGGGCGCCTCGCCGTGTCGGCCGAGATATGCCAGCAGCTTGTCGCTCGGCACGTTGAGCGCCTGGGCGAGACCGTTGAGCACCCTCACCGAGGGCTCGTGGAGACCGCGCTCGAGTTGGCTCAGGTAGGCGTCGGAGAGATCGGCCAGACGCGCGAGTTCGCGCTGCGAGAGATCGGCGATGCGACGTTGGCTGCGGATGAACTCGCCCAGCGCCGTGACGCCTCGGGGCATGCGCGTGTCGGACTGGTCGTCCATGGAGTCAGCCTACGACGGCGGTGCCGCCGGAACCGGGGGGAGGGCCGGCGGCACCGCGGTCGCAACGTGGAATCACTTGGAGGCGGCAGCCTTCTTGGCGGCGGTCTTGGCGGCGGTCTTCTTGGCGGCGGGGCGCTTCTTCGCTGCCGTCTTGCGGGTGGACGTCCCCTTGGCCGACGCCTTCTTGGCGGCGGTCCTCGGTGTGGTGACGACCTTGTCCGACGCGGCCCGTGCGGTGTCGACCTTGATCATGTCGGCGACGCGCTGGTTCATGTCACGGTTCAGCGACACGGCACGCTCGACGAAGTCGAGGTAGCGCTCACCGGCGACGGTCGGGGTCGGGAAGCGATCGGCGAACGGCAGCTCGACATTGATCTGCTCGGCGACCCGGTCGGCGGTGGTGACGGCGATGTCGACGATGCGACGGTTGGCGTCGAGCACTGCATCGAGGACCTGGTCGCTCGTGGTCGCGAACCGCTCGCTGATGTTGTTGTCCTTCATTGCCTCGTTGACGGTGTCGGTCGTCTCGTTGGCGAACTTGGTGATCTGCTCGAACATGTCGAACTCCTTCGGTGCTTGGTGTTCCGGGGCCTGGCGGCAGCTGGCGGGTGCTCGATCTGCCTTTCTTGTGCTAACTATACCACGCATTCCGTGCGATGCAAGGTGCGTGCGTGACATATCTTGCAGGACGCGCGATCGGGATCCCCAACGTCGGCATCTCGACGGGCGGCACTCGCCTAACGTGTCGGCGTGGGAGGCAACAGGGCGCCGCGCGGCGCGAGGGCAGCGCACCGTGGCGCCGTCGTAGTGCTGGCCGTGTTGGCGATGGCGGCATGCGACGACGGCGACCCCGGTGCGACCGACGTCGTCGGGACCGCCGATGCGATCACCGCGGTCGTCGCCTGGCAGGCCGACGAGCAGGAACCGGTCTTCGATGCCGACGGCGAACCCCAGCTGCCGGTGGTCTTCGTCGCATCCGACGACGGCGCAACGATCGATGTCGGCGTGCAGGCCCAGGTCACGGAGGCAACGGTCGACTGGGCAACGGTCCGCTTCACCGACGACGTCGCCGACGCCTTCGACCCCGACATCGAGGGGGAGCCGGTCCGCGAGGACGGCGCGATGCTGCTGCTCGGACCGATCCCCGAACCCGCACCGACGGTCGAACTCGACCTCGTGCGCTACACCTCCGTCGACGACGCCGAACCGTTCGAGCTGGAGATCACGGTGAACACGTCCACCGACGGGAGCCCCGACTCCTCCGACCCACCTGCACTCGCCGCCTCGGTCACGTCAGCGACGCCGCGCTGATCATCGAGTCAGCCAGCCGCAGCGCCTGCAGCGCATCGCTGTCCCCCACCGGCCGGTCGACGTCGATCGCCCGGCGACGCAGGTCGTCGAGGCGGCACCGCTCGCCCGGGTCGCCCACGGGTCCGGCGACGCTCTGGGCAAGATCGACCGCAGCGGAGGCATCCACGATGGCGACACGGAGCGAACCCGCCTCCCACGCCTGGTGCGCCATCGCCAGCCGTGCATGGGCGCCACCGAGATGGTGCTCCGGCGGCCCTTCGAACCGATGGGCGTCGCGAACACCACGCACGAACACGACGAGCGCCGGCACGTAGATCGCGGTGAGCACCATCATGCTGACTTCCACCGGCAGGGAGATCGGCGTCGCCAACACACCGCCGAACACCCACGCCAGCTGAAAGCGCGTTTCGTATCGCGCCCCCGCCCGACCGAGCAGCGCCTCGGGGGCGCGGCGTTGCAGGAGCCCATCGAACGCATTACGTCCGAGGGTGGTCGACAGACCGACCATGCCCGAGGTGACGATCAGCAACGGCACCGAGGCGCCGAGGATTCCGACGGCCGTGAACAACGCCGGAAGTGCGAGCGACAAGCCGATCAACTGCTCCTCGCTGAACCACCGCCGCAACACCGTTGCCGCCGTGTGCCCCAGGAACGCCCCGATGCCGTAGGCGGCCGCCGCAAGTCCGTAGATCAGTGCGGGCTCGCTCGATCGACGCAGCGTGAATGCCAGGGTGAAGATGAAGAAGCCGACCGCAGCGCGGATCGCCAGGAGCCCAATCGACGACACGACCACCGTCGGCAGGTGGGTCTCGGCGTATTCGACGTCGTCCGACGTCACCGCAGCCGTCGACCGCGGACGCGCCCGCAGCACGGCTGCACCGGCGAGCGCGAACAGCACGGCAGCGGCGCGTAGCGACCACTCGGCACCGGCCACCGCGAAGATTCCACTCGCGGCCGCCACGCCGAGTGCGGCGGTGACGCTGGCGAAGCGAGCGAGTCGGGCATTCGTGGCGACGAGCTCGTCGGGGTCGTCCACCAGCGTCTGCACCAGGGTCTGTTTCACGATGCCCGACGCCTTGCTGGCGATCAGCAGGAGCAACACCACGGGATAGAAGGTGAGCTGGAGCAAGGTGACGGCGAGGATCAGGCAGAAGACCCCGCGGGACACGAAGAAACCGGCGGCGACGAAACGCTGCGACTTCCGGAAGCGGTCGACGGCCGGGCCGACCAACGGCGACAGCACGGCCAGCGGCGCCATCGTGATCAGCAGGTAGAGCAGCACCTGCTGGCGGGAGGCGTTCGGGCTGACGTTGAAGAACAGCGAACCGGCGAGGCTGACCGACACGAACGCGTCGCCGGCTGCTGCGAGCGCATGGGCGGTGGCGAGCGGTACGACGGCCCCACGACCGATCAGCGTTCGGCGCAACCGCACGTGGACCGGCACGCGCTGGTCCACGACGGGTTCGGCCCCATCGCGCGCAACACCGGCGGACATCACCCCATCTTGCAGCATGCGGGGGTGAAGCGTGTTGCCGTCCTCGATGGGCACGGGCGGACGGCATCGGTTGTGCCAGAGTTTCGCGATGCGTGTGAGCTACGACGGACCGGGGTTGGCAGCGTGACGTTTCCTTCGGATCTCGACATCGCCAGGCAGGCGAAGCTGCAGCCGCTCACCGACATCGCCGCATCGGCGGGGATCCCGCTCGAGCTGCTCGAGCCGTACGGGACCGGCGCCGCCAAGATCGACCTGGGGGCGATCGGCGCCATGGCCGACCGGCCCCGCGCCAAGTACGTGGTCGTGTCCGCGATCACCCCGACCCCGTTGGGCGAAGGGAAGACCACCGTGGCGGTCGGCCTCGCCCAGGGGTTCTCCCACGTCGGCCGGAACGCAACGCTGGCCGTCCGCCAGCCGTCGATGGGTCCCACCTTCGGCATCAAGGGTGGCGCGGCCGGTGGCGGTTACAGCCAAGTCGTGCCGATGGAGATGCTCAACCTGCACCTGACCGGTGACGTCCACGCCGTCACGGCCGCCACCAACATGTGCGCGGCCGCCGTCGATGCCCACGTCTTCCACGGCAACGCGTCGGGGCTCGACCCCCACCAGATCACGTGGCGCCGATCGATCGACGTCAACGACCGCTCGCTGCGCAATGTCGTGACCGGGCTGGGCTCGCGTCTCGACGGCGTCCCGCGCGAGACGGGCTTCGACATCACCGCTGCGTCGGAAGTGATGGCGACGCTGGCGCTGTGCACCGATCTCCAAGACCTTCGGCGGCGGCTCGGGCGCATCGTGGTGGGGTACACGCGTGCCGGCGATCCGGTCACCGCCGAGGACGTCGAGGTGGCCGGCGCGATGGCGGTCATCCTTCGTGAGGCGATCAAGCCCAACCTGATGCAGACGCTCGAGAACACACCGGTCCTCGTGCATGCCGGTCCGTTCGGCAACATCGCGACCGGCAATTCCTCGATCGTCGCCGATCTGATCGGGATCCACATGGGCGACTACCTCGTCACCGAGGCCGGCTTCGGCGCCGACATGGGCGCTGAACGGTTCTTCAACATCAAGTGCCGCGTGTCGGGCCTCTCCCCCGACGCCGCAGTCCTCGTGGCCACCGTTCGGGGTCTGAAGGCGCACAGCGGCAAGCACACGATCGTCGCCGGACGCCCGCTGCCCGAGGCGCTGCTCGCCGAGAACCCCGACGAGGTGCACGAGGGGGGCGCCAACCTGCGCAAGCAGTTGGAGAACATGCGCATCCACGGCTGCACCCCCGTGGTGGCGATCAACGTGTTCCCCGACGACCACCCCGCCGACATCCGCGCCATCGAGGAGATCGCCGCCGAGTTCGGTGCACGCTCGGCGGTCTCGACCCACTTCTCCGACGGCGGTGCCGGCGCGAAGGATCTCGCTGAGGTGGTTGCCGAAGCGGCCGAGGAGCCGAGCGAGTTCGCGCTGCTGTACCCGGACGACATGCCGCTGCGCGACAAGATCCACACCGTCGCCACCAAGGTGTACGGCGCCGACGGGGTCGACTACACACCACAGGCAGCCCGCCAGATCGACACCTACGAACGCAACGGATTCGGAAACCTGCCGGTGTGCATCGCCAAGACACACCTGTCGATCTCGTCCGACCCGACGCTGCGTGGTGCGCCGACCGGCTGGACGCTGCCGGTGCGTGAGGTGCGGGCGTCGGTCGGCGCCGGGTTCGTCTACCCGATCTGCGGAGCGATGAGCACGATGCCCGGCCTCGGTGCGTCTCCGGCTCTGCAGCGCATCGACATCGACGCCGACGGCAACATCGTCGGGCTGAGCTGAGGAACCGACTCAATGTCCAGCGCTCCGATCGACGCACTTCACGCGCTGCACGACCAGCTGTGGGACCACGAGCGGGGCATGGATCGCTACGCGCCGGGCGTGACCCCCGGCGTCGACATCTCTCCGCTGCATCTGCACGCCGTCCGCGAGACGGCGAACGGCGCCTTCCTCGACCTCCGGGACGGCAACGTCGAGCGGGCGGTCGTCGCCCTGCGCAGTGTGCTCGCCCTGCAGTATCCGCTGTCGGATCGGCCCTGGAGCGGGACGTTCCCCACGTCGGCCGAGCAGCCCGAGCCGCCGGGCGACGACGCCGTCGAGTGGATTCACTACGACCCCAACTGGCGGCAGTTCGTCGGCGTCACGTTGGCGTTGTGCACGATCGTCCACGGTGCGTCGCTGCCGGCCGACGTCATTCAGGGCATCGACAATGCGCTCCGGAAGTGCGTGGCCGGCGAGCCGCGCGACCGCATTCCTCGGTGGTACACGAACCCAAATCTCCTGCACGCCTGGCTGCAAGGTCACGTCGCCGCCTCGACCGCCGACGCCGAACTGCGCGCCGCGGCGCACGTCCGACTGGCGGTGCCGATGGAGCGACTGCTTCGCTACGGCGATCTCGACGAGTACAACTCGCCGACCTACGACGGCATCGACCTGTTGGCGATCGGTCTGTGGGCCATGCATCCGCCCACCGAGGGCTTCGCCGACGCTGCCGCGACCATGCTGCCGCAGATCGGCCGGCGGATCTCGACGCTCTACCACCGTCGGTTCGGCACTGCGTGCGGACCGTACGTCCGCGCCTACGGTCTGGCGCCGACCGAGTACGTGTCGCTGTCGGGGCTGTGGTACTCGACGTGTGGGGAGCCCGCCGAGACCGTGCTGCCCTCGCCGATCGAGGCCGACACCGTGCACGTGCACGATCTGTACTTCCTTCCGCTCATCGAGCATCTCGCCCCGGCGGTCACACCGCATCTCGAGCTCACCGCAGTCGACGACGAGCGCCTGCACGGTCAGCAGTTCCGTGACTCGGTGGCCAAGAGTCTGCTCCGGCCCGACGTGGCGATCGGCTGGGAGCAAGGTCGCCGTCACCAGACCTCGCTCGATCAGTACGTCCCGTTCACCGCGCACGTCGCCGAGCCCGACGGCACGACGAACGCAATCGGACTGATGTTGCCGCCCGAGACCGCGTGGGTCGACGTCGAACGTGTCGGCGACCTCGACTTCACCGTCCGCGCCGCCGGACGGAACGACAAGGTGGGGCTACGGATCGTCGGCACCACGCCGTCGCCGGGCGACGGGGAGTTCCACCTCGGACGCCTCACCTTGGGGTTCGACGCTCCGCCGGACAGCGTGACGGACGGCTCGACGCATGGCCGGCCCGAACTCGTCCTCACGTGGTCGACCGAGACGGTCGTCGCCCACATCTCACTGGCCGACTGACCGACACGTGCGTCGCCCCGTCAGCGTCGTCGGTCGATCCTCACGGTCGGCGCAATCGCTCGCGTGAGACCCGCAGTGGGCGCGACGTGAGGCGGATGGCGAACTCCGTCGCCCGCGCCGGCATCGGGACGAAGGGGCCCTGGCCGCTGAGCGGCACGGCCTCTTCGGCCACCAAGCGATATCCGACGTAGGCCGCGATCAGGCCGTGCGTCGCCACGAGGCACCAGAAGAACGCCGTCTCGCCGAACGACGCCATGATCGCTCCGGCGATGATCGGCCCCAGCACGGCGCCGGTCCCGTTGACTCGCAGCGACGTGCCGCTTGCGCCCATCGCCGTGCCGGGAGCCGCCCGGTCGAGCGTGTGCGACAGTAGGAGCGAGTACAGCGGGAACGTGAGGCCTCCGAGCACGAAGATCACCGGCAGGGTGGCGGAGCTGCCCTCGGGAATCAGGCCGAGCAATCCGGCGACCGACGCCGCAGCGACGGCGACGACGAAGATGACACCACGGCGGGGAAGCCGATCGGATGCCCAACCGATCGGCCACTGCATCGCCAACGCTCCGAGCGACGGCAAGGCCAGGAACGCCGCCGTCATCCCGGCGCCGAAGCCGGCACGCGTCGCGTAGACGGCGCTCAGCCCGAAAAGGATCCCGTGCGACGCGCCGACGAAGAAGATGCCGACCATGCCGGTGGGAGCGGTGCGGAAGAACTCGCGCACCTTCATCGTCGGAGAGATGCGCACCGGGGGCGCGTCGGTGGTCGCAGCGAGCGCGAAGGGCACGAACGACATCGACACGAGGATCGAGGCGACGACGAACAGCGTTGCATCGCCGGGGTCGCCGGTCGCGATCAACAGCTGTCCGAGCCCCAGGCCGCCCATCGAGGCGATCATGTACACCGCCAGGGTGCGGCCACGGGTACGGGGCGTCGACGCATCGTTCAACCACGACTCGACGACGACGTACAACCCGGCCATGCAGAAGCCGAACACGAACCGAAGCACGCCCCAGCTGAACGGGTTGACCCAGACGAAGTGCATCAGGACCACACACGAAGCGAGCGACGCGAGACTGGCGAAGACGCGGATGTGCCCGACGCCCGACAGCCACCTGACCACGAGCACCGGGCCGAGGAGGAAGCCGGCGAAGTAGCACGCCATCACCACGCCACTCGTCTGCACATCGAAGCCTTCGTCGACCATCCGCACGCCGAGCACCGCGAGATTGAGACCGTTGCCGACCATCAGCATCGTGAAGCCCAGGAAGAGCGTCCACAACGCCACCCCGCCACGTACGGTCGGCTGCAGCTCGTCCTCGCCGTCCGGACGACGATCGGGGTGCGGTTGGGTCAGCGACACGGGACGCGCACGTTAGCGACGGCGACGTTCACTTCGATCGGCCGCGGAGGCGGTCCAGCTGCCGCTTGTCGCGTTTCGTCGGACGGCCCGCGCCGCGATCACGTTGGAACACCGGCACGTCGAGTTCGCGTTCGGGTGGCGGCGGGCTGTGATCGACGAAACAATCCGCAGCAACGCTCGCACCGACACGCTTGACGATCAGCCGGGTGACCTCGAGGATCCGTGCACGATCGTGGAGGTACGCCTCGACGCGATCGCCGACCTTCACCGGTGTCGCCGGTTTCGCCGTCGTGCCGTTCACCTCGACGTGGCCACCACGGCAGGCCGCAGCGGCGTCGCTGCGCGTCTTGGTCAGTCGCACCGACCACAACCACTGATCCACACGCACCGATTCGATGGTGTTCAGCCTCCCACAGCCGGCAGCGTCCCAACCGACCCGAAAAATGCGTGCCGGACCGCCGCCCGCGGGCAGATCCGCACATTTTTCGGGGGGGGACGGCGACGGGCCCTCCAGCGAGTGGGAGCGACGCGGTCGTTCAGGTGGGGATCTGCTGGGTGATGCAGTGGATGCCGCCACCACCTGCGGCGAGGATCGCGCCGACATCGAGTGCGACCGCCTCTCGGCCCGGATACTGCTCGCTGATCAGGGCGACCATGTCGGCGTCGGCAGGATGCCCGCACGTGGGAATCAGCACCAGCCCGTTGCCGAGGTAGTAGTTGAGGTACGGCACGACGACACGCTCGGGTCCCTCGCCACGGTCGATCTCGGCGAACGGCAGGACCGGCACGGTGACGACCTCGATCGCACGTCGCCTCGCATCGATCGCTCCCTGGGCGACCCGTCGGTCGATGTCGAGACGCAGCCAGTCGTCCTCGTTCCGATCGGCGCAGCCCTGCACCACGAGTCGCCCGGGTGCCGCGAAGGCGGCGATGTTGTCGACGTGACCGTCGGTGTCGTCGTCGAGCGCCAATCCGTGGGGCAACCAAAGAATCCGTTCCGCGCCCAGCTCGGTGCGCAGCGCCGACTCGATGCCCGACTGGGTCATCGTCGGGTTGCGGTTGGGGTGCATGAGGCACTGCGTGGTGGTGACGATCGTGCCGTCACCGTCACTGGTGATCGACCCGCCCTCGAACACCATCTCGATCGACCGCACGGGATCTCCCCGACGGTCGGCGAAACGGCGGGCGGCCGCGGCATCGTCGGCGTAGGGCAGGAACTTCTCGCCCCACGAGTTGAACTGCCAGTCGGTCGCCAACCGATCGCCGGCGTCGTCGAGCACGTAGATCGGTCCCGAATCGCGGAACCACGAGTCGTCGATCGCCTGCTCGATCACCTCGACGTTCGCAGCGCACATCGCCGCTGCACGCTCGGCGGTGCCCGGTGCGGCCAGCATCGTCACCGGCTCGAACCGGGAGATGGCGTTGGCGACCTCGGCGTGTGCGACCTCGGCGTCGGCGTACAGCTCGCCCCACATGTCGGTGCGCGCCGGCCAGCACATCGCCGTCCGCTCGTGCGGCTCCCACTCCGCCGGCAACCGCGTCACCCCCGACCGCCTCTCGACGTGGCCGGCGATGAGCGAAAAGCCGGGATCCGGGCGGTTGGCTCATCGCTCCGCGCTCGACCGGCCGGGCGATGAGCGAAACGCCGGGATTCGGGCGGTTGGCTCATCGCTCGGGAATGCTCGTACGGCCATCGAGCGTGACGATCGGGCCGTACAGCTCGGGGCGACGATCGCGGAACAGTCCCCACGCCGCTCGTTGGGTGCAGAGATGCTCCCGGTCGAACGAGGCGACCAGCACCGCTTCGTGGTCCCGGTCGGCTTCGGCCACCTTGGCACCGGTGTTGTCGGCGATGAACGACGAGCCGTAGAACGTGATCTCGCACGTCCGGCCGACTTCACGACCGATGCGGTTCGCCGCCACCACGGGCATCAGGTTCGCGCCGGCGTGGCCCTGCATCACACGCTGCCAGTGGCCGCTGGAATCCCACGTCGGGTCCGGCGGCTCGCTGCCGATCGCCGTCGGGTACAGCAGCACCTCGGCGCCGAGCAAGGCCATCGATCGAGCGGCTTCGGGGAACCACTGGTCCCAGCAGATGCCGACGCCGATCGTGCCGTGCATCGTGTCCCAGACGCGGAAGCCGGTGTCGCCCGGGCTGAAGTAGTACTTCTCGGTGTATCCGGGGCCGTCGGGGATGTGGCTCTTGCGGTAATGGCCGAGGACCGTGCCGTCGGCGTCGGCGATCACGACGGTGTTGAACAGCGCCTGGCCGGCGCGTTCGTAGATGCTCAGCGGCAGCACGACGTCGAGCTCGCGCGCCACGCGTCCGAAGTGTTCGATCGTCGGGTGACCCTCGAGCGGCCGGGCACGGCCCAGGTGTTCCGACGACTGGTCCTTGCAGAAGTACGGGCCCTCGAACAGCTCGGGGATCAGGATGATGCGAGCACCCTGTGAGGCCGCGTCGCGCACCAGACGCTCGGCGGTTGCGAGGTTGACGTCGAGATCGTCGCCCATCGCCATCTGCAGGGCAGCAACGCGCAGCTCACTCATCGCGGAGACGCTACTGGCCGGCCGAGCAGCAGACGTGCGGGCTCACCCGTCGGTGAGCGCGTCGGCTCGTTGCCATGCGGCTTCCAGCCGATCGAGGCGCTCAGTTGCGCTCGAGCGCAGCGCCGTGGCGACATCGGCGACGAGCAGGTCCAGTAGCGCGAGCGTGCCGACGTGGCTGTCGAAGGGGCCCGCCGACGCCGCTTCGACGACGAAGGCGTGGTCGGCCGAACGGCCGAGCGGCGACAGCACACTGTCGGTGATCGCCACCACGGCCGCACCGTTCGCACGCGCCTCCCCCTGGGCATCGATCAGCCACCGTTCGTAGCGCCGAAGATCGAGTGCCACCACGGTCGCCTCGGCGCCGACCAGGGCGAGCGTGCGCACGATGTCGATCGCGTTGCCGTCGAGGAGTCGACAGGCCGGGCGCAGCTGTTCGAGATCGCCGACGAACTGTGTCGCCACTCCCCGCGAGGCGACCCCGGAGAGCACCAGCACCGGGCGTGCCCGGTCGGCCAGCAGTGCGACCGCACCAGCGAGCATCGCGGGGTCGACCGCCTCCAACGTCGCTCGGACGTTCGAGATCTCGGCCATGAGGTGCCGATCGAGCAACGCCGCTCCGCGCGTCGCCGGCTCGTCGCGGATCCGTTCCGCGGCCGGACGAAGTTGTCGGGCGAGGTCGTGACGGATCGACGCCTGCAGCTCCGAGTACCCGTCGAAGCCGAGCTTCACGGCGAACCGCACGACGGTGGCGGTGCCGGCACCCGATGCGGCAGCGAGCTCCGCGACCGTGCCGAAGGCGACGACCTGCGGGTCGGCGAGGATCGTCTCGGCGATCCGTCGTTCGGACGGCGTGAGGCGTGCGGCTCGCTCGCGGAGCCGTTGCTCGACCTCCATGAACCGCCCACCGTAGCGGTCAGGCACCGCACAGCAGCGCATCGTTGATCACGGCCGTTTCAGCATTCCGCTATACTTGGCACATCTGTTCCACCGACGATCCGAGGAGGCGACCATGTCCGCGACGAGTGCAACCACCACCCACTGCGCACCGGCAACGGTCGATGCCTCCGGCTGGGTCATCAGCACCACACCCGGCGATCGACTGGACGACGAACTCGTCCGGCTTGCCGCACTCGGCGCCCGGGATCTCCCCGTCGAGGTCGACGAGGCGATCGTGCGGTTCGCATCCGAGTCGCATCGCTCGGGCGCACTCCTGATCCGCAACGCGCCCATCGGCGAACTCCCGGCGACGCCGGCCACGCCCGAGTCGCCCGTCGACAAGGATCTCGCCACGGAGCTCGCACTGCTCACCGTCGCCCGCCGACTCGGCCAGCCGGTCGGCTATGTCCCTGAGCACGGCGGACGCATCGTGCAGAACATCGTGCCGACACAGACCGACGCTGATCGGCAGACCTCCACGTCGTCGCGCTCGAACCTGATGTTCCACACCGAGACCGCGTTCCACCCGTTCCGCCCCCGCTACCTGCTGCTGTTGTGCCTGCGCGGCGACCCGTCGGCACACACCACGCTGGTGTCGGTGCACGAGCTGATCGATCGGCTTCCCGACGACGCCGTCGAGATCATGTTCCAGCCCCGCTTCCGCACTGCGGTCGATGCCAGCTTCCTGGGCGGCCGCAACAACGAGCTCGGCGCGGCACGACCGTTGATCACCGGCACACGCGACGAGCCCACGTTCGTGTTCGACGCCGATCTCACGGTCGGCATCGACAGCGAGGCAGAGGATGTCCTCGTCCACGTACGCGACATGATCGAGGAGATCAAGACGTCCGTCGTCCTCGAGCCCGGCGACCTGCTCGTCGTCGACAACAACATCGCCGTCCACGGGCGCTCGCCGTTCATCCCCCGCTTCGACGGCAGGGACCGATGGCTGCAGCGCTCGTTCGTGGTCTGCGACCTGGCGCCGAGCGCAGGTCAGCGCATCGGCCGCGTGATCACCACCGAATTCGGCCACTGACCGAACCACGGCACTGCGAACTCGATGTGAGGCGCCCGGCGACGTGCGCTGTACGGGGCCCAACGGTCACGTTTGGCCCGGCACGGTGTGACAGTCAGATCTCGACGAGGGTGCCGACCTCGAAGACACGGCCGGCAGGAAGACAGAAGAAACGCGAGGCGCTCGATGCGCTGCGGTTCAGGGCGACGAACAGCTGCTCTCGCGCGGGGTGCATTCCCGGCGCCTTCGTGGCGGACACCGTCTCGCGACCGATGAAATAGGTGACCGACTCGGGATCGAAGAGTTGGCCCGGGATGTCGAGCAGTGCGAGGGCTTCGGGCACGTTCGGCTCGTCGAGGTAGCCGAAGCTCAGATCGACCTGCTGGATCCCCGACCCGACCTTACGGAGGCGTGCTCGTTCCTCTGGTGGCACCCGCGGCACCTCCGACGTCTGCACCGACACCATCAGGGTGAGCTGATGCAGCACGTGGTTGTGCTTCAGGTTGGCGAGCAACGCCGGTGGCGCTGCGCCGGCGTCCTTGAACATGTACACCGCGATGCCCGGCACCCGCTCGACGTCGTCGGCCTGCGCCTCGTGCACGACCGACTCGATCGGACGTTCACCCCGATGGATACGCTCGGCAACGAGCTGGCGGCCCTGCCGCCACGTGGTCATCAACGTGACCAGCAGCAGACCCACCACGAGCGGGAACCAACCACCCGACACGATCTTCGGCACGTTCGCCGACAGGAAGGCGATGTCGACGATCAGGAGCGGGATGCACACCGCCAGCGCTCGACCGAGCGACCACTCCCACCGGTCGCGGGCGACTCGGAAGAACAGGAGTGTGGTGATCAACATCGTCATCGTGACAGCGATGCCGTACGCCGATGCGAGGTTGCTGGAGCTCTTGAACCCGATCACCAGTCCGACGCAGCCGATCATCAGCAGCCAGTTGACGATCGGCACGTAGATCTGGCCGATGTGGTGCGGCGACGTGTGCACGATCTTCACGCGCGGCAGGTAGTCGAGCTGCACGGCCTGCGCGGTCAGCGAGAAGGCGCCGGAGATCAACGCCTGCGACGCAATGATCGTGGCCACCGTGGCCAGCACCGCCAACGGCAGGGTGCCCCACGACGGGGCGAGTTGGTAGAACGGACTCTCGATCATCTCCGGCGACGCGCCGAGCAATGCGGCCTGCCCGAAGTAGTTGAGCAGCAGCGCCGGCAGCACCAGGACGTACCAACTGATCTGGATCGGGCGCCGGCCGAAGTGGCCCATGTCGGCGTAGAGCGCCTCGCCGCCGGTGACCACGAGGAAGATCGAGCCGAGCGCAATGAACGCTCGCAGCGGTTCATCGCTGAAGAAGGTGATCGCGTACGTGGGCGACACGGCGCGCACGACGGAGGGATGCTCGAGCACCTGGCGCAGGCCGAGCACGGCGAGCGTGGAGAACCAGAGCAGCATCACCGGCCCGAAGATCCGCGAGATCCGTGCGGTGCCGTGCCGTTGCACGGCGAACAGCCCGACGAGGATGACGATGGCCACCGGGATGACGAAGTCGGCGAACGCAGTGCTCGCGACCTCGAATCCCTCGACGGCACTGAGCACCGAGATCGCTGGCGTGATCAGGCCATCGCCGTACAGCAGCGCCGTCCCGAACACGCCCATGGTGATCACCGCCGCCAGCGCACCGGTCGGGCGGCCCGATTTGGGCCCCACCAGTGCGGTCAGCGCCAGGATCCCACCCTCGCCATGGTTGTCGGCGCGCATCACGAGGGCGAGGTACTTGATCGAGATCACGATGATCAACGCCCAGAACACGACCGAGGCAATGCCGTAGGCGTTCTCGACGGTGACGGCGAGGCCGGCGTGGTCGAAGCTCTCGCGCATGGCGTAGATGGGGCTGGTGCCGATGTCGCCGTAGACGATCCCGAGCGCCCCCAGCGCCAGCGCTGCGGTGGTGCCGGACACGTGCCCGGCGAGTTCCTTCTGGTTCACATCACCTTCTCGAGGCTCGTGGGTTGGACGGGGATGCCTGTCCGGTCCAGCAGTGAATCACCGACGGAGGGTCATACCACCGTCAGCCCGGAGCTAGAGGCCACTGATTTCGGCTGCGGCCCGCACGACGAGGAACACACCGATCGCCATCACGGCGAATGCAGCGATCGGAACGATCCAGATCCGTGCCGTGCGGATGATCGAGCTCTCGTCCATTGCGCCGAAGGTGCGGTCCCGTAGCGCAACCATGCCGAGACCCACGCTGACCAGAGCGATCGCCATGCCGAGGCCGAACGCCAGGATCAACAGCCCCCCGAACGCGATTCGATTGAGCTGAATCGCTCCGAGCAGCACGATGATGGCTGACGTCGAGGGGACCAGACCTCCCGACAAGCCCAACGCGGCGAGGGTCTTCCAGTTGACCTTGCCCGACAGATCGAGTTCGTCGAGGTCGTACTTGTGGGTGTGCGGGAAGATTCCGTGCCGATGCCAACCTGAGCCATGGTCATGGTCGTGCTCGTCATGTGGATGGTCGTGACCGTGGGGATGGTCGTGATCATCATGTGGATGGTCGTGATCATCATGTGGATGGTCGTGACCGTGGGGATGGTCGTGTGAGTGATCGTGATCGTTCGAATGGCCGTCGTCATGATCGTGACCATCGCCGTGTACATGGTCGTGATCGTGGTCATGACCATCGCCGTGTACGTGATTCGTGGTCGTGGTCGTGGTCGTGGTCGTGGTCGTGGTCGTGGTCGTGGTCGTGGTCGTGGTCGTGAGGATGATCGTGGTCGTGAGGATGGTCGTCGTGGGAATGATCGCGATGGGAGTGAGCGTGAAGCGCCGCATCTCCGTGGCCATGCGCCATGTGCGGATCCAGGGCCGACCCCGTGGCCACGGCGACGCCGGCCCGAGCGAGCAGGGGCACGTCAGCGAGCTCGTCGGCCTGCGCCAACTCGAGTTGTGCGCGCTCGACTGCCTCGGCGGCCAGAAGATCACGCGCCCGCCATTCTCGGATGGCGGTCACGACCAGCCAGATGCCGATGCCGAGCACGATCAGCGCCGAGACACCCTGCAGCCACGGATAGACACGCTCCGGGGCAAACGCTGCGCCGGCGAGATACGTGATGATCCCCAGCGCCAACACGCCCAGGGTGTGCGACAGCGCGACGGCGATGGCCAGGACGAATGCTTGGAACTTCGTGCCCTTCGTGCCGACCAGGTAGGCACCGATCACGGTCTTGCCGTGCCCGGGCGCCAAGGAGTGGAGGGCGCCCAGGAAGGCAGCGAAGCCCAGCGAGAGCGCCATCGCTCCGATGCCGTTGTCGGCATCGGCGATCAGGTCGGAGAACGCGTCGCCACCGGAGTCGTTCTCGCCCGGCTCGGTCGTGGGGAGCGCTGCCTCGTCGACGGTGCTCGACGCAGCGAATTCGAAGGTGACCTCCTCGACGTCCGGATTCTCCGAGGGGTCGGGATAGTTGGTGAGACGGTCGGTCAACGACTCATCGGTGACGTCGCCCACGATCGTCGTACGATCGCCGACGACGATGACCTCGCGCCAGCCGGCGCGACCGCTGTAATTGGCGTCGGAGAACTCCATCGTCCTCGTGTCGCTCGACGTCGGCAACGGCGAAAGCCAGTCACAGACCACTCGCAGTGTGGTCAACCCGCCGTCGCCGTCCTCGCGCAGCGTGGTCGCGGTCAGCCCGACGAGGTCGACCCGCTGGCCATCCGCCGAGAACTCGATCTCCTCGGCGAGCTCGGTGCAGTACCGCTCCGGGTCCGCCTCGATCGAGTCGCCGTCGGCTCGGGTCGGCGTTTCGGCGAGACTGAGCACGTAATCGAGCTGGACCTCGTCGGGAGCCACCCTGATCGCAGCGTACCGATCGATCGCGAACGGCCCGAACTCGTGTGCGGAGACCGTGGACGGCGCAAGGACGAACAGCGCGACGCCGATGGCCACCGCGAAGAGACGCCATCGCCGAGAGATCGAGTGCCTGCTCATCATCGAGTCCTCCATCAGCCGACCGGCACCGATTCCACTGCGGGCGCCACCGTGTCGGTCGCCTCGGGACCGACCGGGCGGAGTCGACCAGCGTGCGACTCGATCGCCCTGGCGGCGGCTGCCAGGGCGATCGCCAGGGCGACGAACCACGCGTTGCGAGGCCACACCCGCAACGGATTGGCGACCTCCTCGATGGGCCAATCGGTGTCGAGCACACGCTCACCGGTCCACGCAAGGGCGTATCCGGCGAGCACGACCGCCACGACGACGAGCACGACGGTGGCGAACCGGGTCCGTCGCAGCAGGTACAGCGGGAGACCGACGAAGACGGCGACCAACGCCATGGCGATCAGTGCGCCGATCAGGAAGGCGATCCATCCGGTGAGCGGCCGGCTGCGATCGAGTCCGTAGAAGACGAACACGCCGCCGAGTTCGAGCCCGACGGCCAGGCCGGCGAGCGCTGCGAGCCACACGCCGACGGTGCGAACGGCCGGCGCGTAGCGGGCAAGCACGGCGTAGAGCGCCAGTGCACCGAGCATGATCGCAACGGCGACACCGACGAGGCGGTCCGGAGGATCGATCACTCCCAGGCCGGTGGCGAGCGACCCGACGGCGACCGTGACGGCGAAGGGCGCGAACATTCGCCCCGCTCGCCGGGCGAGTTCACCCGTCGTGGCGACCTCGGAACGGGAACGGGCTGAGGGGAGCAGGACCACGGGGAGGGCCAGCGCTGCCACCACCAGCATCATGTCGATGCCGTTGCGTACAGCGTCGGAGCCGAGGCCGCGGATTGCCGCCATCGACGACAGGGTCCCCGCGTCCTCGAGGACGACCTCCTGCACGGTGAGGCCGGTCGAGAAGCCGATCAGCGGCTCCGATCCATTGTCGAAGACGGCGCCGCGCCAGTCGTCCTCGATGATCAGCAGGGCGTCCTTCTCAGGATCCGACTCGATGATGACGTCGAACCCGACGATGAATGTTCGTGGTGCAGCATCGAAGTTCTCGTCGACCACGTAGGGAAGGACGACGTACGGTCCGTTCTCGGTCGGCAACACACTCGGTGGTCCGTAGTCGATCGACCAGGTTCCGCCGTCGCCGGCCAAGGACATGTGTCCGTCGACGTACTCCTCGATCGCGGCACGTTCCGCGATCACCCCGGAGGCCAACCCACCGGGGACGCCGACGAGGTCGACGCCGATCGCCGGGCCGAGGTCGACGGCCGGAATTTCGACGCGACCTTCCGCACCGTCATCGAAGACGGAGAGGTACAGGTAACTCTGTTTCCCGGAGTGCGCAGACGCGGGTGAGGACAGCAGGCCCAGGCCTGCGACCACGATGGCGACGAGCAACGCGAGGTGAGATGGGTGCAGTCGGTGTTCCAGACCGGTGAGGCTAGGGCCCGTACGGCGGTGGCGACGGCATGCACCCTGCGCCAGGCCGACCTCGGCCGTCACGACCGGCCCCCGATCGCCAACGCAGTGACCGTGAGGTCGTCGACGATCTGATGCACACGACCAGCACCCATCACCGAGTCGACACCGCGGTGTCGACCCCTGATCGGTACGGTCCGCAGGTCCGGAGCCGCCGTACGCCAACGATGTTCGCTCCGATCCGGGTTCGTCGTGTTGGCAGCGAACAGGATGATCGGCACCGTGGACGTCGCCGGCACGTACTCCAGGGCCGTGAACGGAACGCCCGACGCCGTGGTCGACTCGACCGTCGGCACCGGCTCGCCGGCGATCGCTAACAATCGTCGCCCAGTTCGGGCGATCCACGACTTGCTCCGACGTTCGACGGCGACCACGAACTCTCTGGCCGCAGCACCGAGCAGACCCGGGCGCAACATCGACTTGTACTTCCACCATCGGTTCGACCAGAGATGCCGGTGCTCACCGGGGAAAATGGTGTCGATCAGGGCCACCGCGCTGACCTCGACGCCCGCCGCCGCAAGTCGCTGACCGAGGTCGTACGCCGCGACGCCACCGATCGACCATCCCGCCACCACCACGCTCGATGTCCCCCTCCGGGCGAGTTCGTCGGTCACCATGTCGACGGACTCGACGCCCAGCGCATCGACGGTCGGGAAGGGGTTCGTGGCGCCCTCTGCGACCACCGCCACGGCGAGGACCGTCACGTGGTCGTCGAACGCATCGGCGAGTGCGCGGTAGCCCATCACGCTGTCCCACGCAGGGGTCATGACGACGGTCGGTCCATCCGGTGTGCCGACCCGGAGCGTCAACAGGCTGATGGCCGGCGAGGGCGCCGGGGCCTCACTTCCGAGACCGAGATGGGCGGCCAACGAATCCGGTGTCGGAGCCGCGAGCAGTGTCGAGATCGTGACTTCCCGGCCCACGAGCGCTCCCACCGCCGCCACGATCTCAACGGCTGCCAGCGAGTCGCCGCCTGCTGCGAAGAAGTCGGATCCCCCATCGAGATCATCACGCTGCAAGGCTCGACGAAAGATCTCGACGAGACCGGGCGAGCGCCCGACCCGGGTGTCGCCCACGGGGAGCAGTGCGGCTCGCGCCCGGTCGAGCTTGCCGTTCACCGTTCGCGGGAGTTCGTCGTGGAACACGATCCGACGGGGCACGACTCCAGCGCCGACGCGCTCGGCCAGGTGTTCTCGAACCGATGCCGCATCGACGACGGTGCGATCGGCGACGACGTGCGCGACGAGCGCGTCACGACCATCGACGTTCGCCGCGACGAGCACCGCATCACCGACGCCGGAGAGCTGGAGCAGGAGGTTCTCGATCTCCGACGGTTCGACACGCCGGCCTCCGACGTTCAGCTGATCGTCGACACGTCCGAGGAAGACAAGCCGGCCCCGAGCATCGAGGCGCACCTGGTCGCCGGTTCGGTACCAGCGGTGGCCGTCGATCTCGACGAACGACGAATCGGATCGCCCCGACAGGTATCCGCCGACCACCCCAGGGCCGGCGATGAGCAACTCCCCGGCGGCCCCGGGAGCCATGGGGCGTTGGTGGTCGTCGGCAACTCGGAGACGGCAGCCTGCGATGGGTTGGCCGATCGGAACCGGGTCGTCTCCGGGGAGGCACCGGTGCGCAGCTGCCCAGACCGTCGCCTCGGTCGGTCCGTACTCGTTGACCAGTTCGGTTGCGGGCAGCATGCGGTGGTGGTCGGCAGCGAGTTCGGAGGGACACGCTTCCCCTGCGACGATGACGGTTCGGAGGCCGGCGAGATCGTCACGCCGTCGAGTCAGGAGTGCTCGATAGAGGCTGGGCACCATCAGGAGGTGGGTCACCGATTGCTCGGCGACGATGGCTCCGAGGCGGTCGATGTCGTGCACCTCGCTGTCTGACGGGACGACGATCGTGCCGCCTGACACCAGCGGCCAGTAGATCCCCACCATCGAACTGTCGAAGGCGATACTCGGCGTGAGGAGGAACCGGCCGGGTGGTTCGTCGCCGTAGAAGGCGGGGCGAGCGGCGGTGGATGCGGCGAGATGCGCGTGCGTCACTTCGACGCCGGCGGGCTCGCCGGTGGATCCTGACGTGAAGATCACGTACGCGGGCTGCTCACCACTCGGGAGCTCCACCGACGGCTGCTCGCTCGTGACGATCGATGCGATGTCGATCCGTCTGACGTCGTCGAACATCGCAGCCGTCGACGAATCGACGACCACGGCGTCGAGCGACGCGAGGTCGACCATCGCCTGCCGACGACTCGGCGCAGTCGCCGGGTCGATCGGCACGTAGGCGGCGCCCGCGAGTTGCACACCGAGGATCGCTTCGATGAGCGATGACGACCGGCCGAGTGACACACCCAGTCGCGCCGGTGATCCGACTTCCTCTCGGCACCGAGCAGCGATGCCCGCCGCTCGTGCCAGCAGTTGACCATAGGAGGTCGACTCGCCGGTCGGATCGACAATGGCCGGCCGGTCGGGATCGGCCCGGGCGCGTTCGACGATCGCTGCCAGCAGCGTGTCCGCCCGGTCCACCAGCGCGGGGCCGACGAGATCCTCGGCCGCCACCCGCAGCTCGGCAACGGAGTGGTGCGGCCGACGACAGATCGCGTCGATGGTGTCGCAGAACGCGTCGAGAAGACGCTGGGCGAGGGCCCGGTCGACGGCGCTGCCGCGGTACTCCACGCCGAGATGCAGCTGTTCACCTCGCTCTTGGACGAAGAAGGTCAGATCGTTGACCGCCGTGCCCGAGGGAACGATCCGGTGCTCGACATCCGCACCGCCGAAACCTGCGGGCGCAAGTCGCTCGTAAGCGAGCATGTGGGTGGTCTCTGGCAGGGCTCGACCCTCAAGCCGTGCCTGACGGACGATCCCGGCATACGGGCGACTGCGGTACGGCAGAGCTCGAGCCACGAGGGCGCTCACATCCGCATCGAGTGCACGCAACGTCGAAGCCGGGTCGACGTCGAGGCGGATCGGGAGCGTGTTGAGGGTGTAACCGATCAACGGTTCCGCTGACGAATGGTCCTTGGTCGACGCCGTGATACCCACGTCGACGCGCCCGCTACGACTGAACCCGCTCAGGACCGCAGCGACGGCGCCGAGCGCGGCGGCGAACGGAGTACTGACCGCAGCTCGGGAGAGTTCGCTCGTCGACACGGAGGCAGGTCGGTCCACATAGCCATCCGGTCCGATCGTGTGCGGCGGCGGGAGCTGCACACCGACCGACATGTCGTCGGCATCGGATGGGTCGTTCCAGTCGACGACATCAGTCAGATCACGGTCGCGCTGCCATGCACCGAACTCCGCGTACGACACCGCCAGGTCGGGCAGTTCCTCACCGTGGTAGGCCGCATCGATCTCGTTCCAGAGGACGTCGAATGTTCCGGCATCGATCGAGATGTGGTGGAGGCCGATGACGACGTTCCAGACACCTCGAGGATCGTGTCCGATGTGTACTCGGACCAGGGGGCCGTCGTCCAGATCGAAGGGGATACGGCGCAACTCGTCGACGATCTGGTCGACCGGTCCGGAAGGGAGCTGCTCGAACAACAGCGCCGCCGACGTCGGCAATCTCGATCGATCGGCCGAATACGACGTGTGGAGCGGACCGTGCCGGTCGACAACGCGCTCGATCGCGGATCGCAGGAGTTCGGCGTCGAGATCTCCGTCGACCCGGTACCAGCGGGTGACGTTGTACCGAACGTCGTCGGGCGCTGCTCGATAATCGAAGAGCATCGCCTCCTCGCCCGGTGACAGCGGAGGTGGTTCGGAGGGATCGAGTCGGGCGATGGTCCCGAGCCGGCGGCCGCCGCTGACATGAACGTCGACAGCTGCTGCGAAGTCCTGCAGTGTCCGGTGTTCGAACACGAGGGCATCGGGCAGTTCGATCGAGAACCGACGTTCGGTCGCGGCGACGGTTTCGAGTGCGGCGAGCGAAGCGCCACCGAGGTCGAAGAAGTCGTCGTCGCCCCCGACGCGGTCGACGTGGAGGATCGTGGCCCAGATGTCGGCGACGACCGCCTCGGTCGGCGTGGTCGGCGCCCGATACGCCGTCGAACCGAGGTGGGACGGCGCGGGAGCAGGGAGCGACGACACATCGAGCTTGGTGCTCTCGGCGAGCGGCAGATCATCGACGTGGACGTACGCAGCTGGCACCGAGCGAGCGGGAAGCCTCTCGCGCAGGAACGCCGCCAGCAGCAACGGATCGATCTCGGAACCATCGACGGTCTGGTACCAGGCGGTGAGCACCTCCGGCCGTGACGGCACGTAGCCGATCTCGGTGAGCATGCGGTCGATCTCGGCGAGATCGTCGTGGTCGTCGAGCTCGTCGAGCGCTTCGTCACGAGTCTTGTGGCCGAGCCGGACATCCCAGCTGTAGGGCTCCGCGTAGTTGTGGTAGCCCCGCTCGGTCCGGTGGACGTGGATGCCGACAGCGTTCACGAGGCAGTTGGTCGAGCGTCCGGTGTCGTCCGGCCGCACCCACGGGGCCCGCTCGGTCAGGAAGTCGTACATCTCGCTCAGCTCGACGTCGACGTACCGGTAGAAGTCGACGAACTCGATCTCCGAGAGCACGTCGACGTCGGCTCGCTCGAAGACCTCCTGCTGTGGAAGCAACCGGGTGACGGCATCGGCCGTGTGGTGATACGCGCGCCGCGCCTGAACCACCGTTCGATCGATCTCGTCCGGTTCGAACCGGCCGGCTTCGAACTGGTGCGGAACGAGCCGTGTCTCGAAGAATTGGCCACGGGACAATCCGGTCACGATGACGGGAATGCCGAGGTCGTGCGCCCGAGCCGTGGCCAACGTGTAGATCGTCTTGTAGCAGCCGTTGCACACGTTGGAGAACCGTTCGAGGCTGTCTCGGAAGATCTCGTTCATGGCATCGGTGCGTGCGAACTCGTGGCTGATCCCGAGGTCCGCAACGCTGCGCCGGATGTTCGCCTTTGCGCCCTCGGAGATGTACCCGTTGTCGAGCGTGAAGGCGTGCACCCGCCACCCACGCTCGACCAGTTGGTAGAGCGCATAGGTCGAGTCCTTGCCACCCGACAGCAGATGGAGACAGTCGAACTCACTCGCGGTGCGGCTTCGAGCACGTTCGAGACGATGATCGAGATCGGCGGGCGTACGGAACCAGTCATGGGTCTGTGGAGCGACGACATCGAAGGAGTGGCACACCGAGCAGAGCCCGGCATCGTCGAGATCGACGCCGGGGACGTCCGTCCCGAGACCGCAGCGAACGCAGCGTCGCACATGATGCATCGACGGACTCCACACCCGCACGACTGCGTTCGTCACGTCGGGGTGGGCGACGAGCGCCGACTCGATCTCTCCCGGCTCGATGCGGACGCCGCCCACCGACAACTGGTCATCGACACGCCCGCCGTAGACCAGTACACCGTGCTCCGAGCGGACGCGGTCGCCGGTGCGATACAGCGGACCGCCACCGATCGAATCGATGGTCACGAACCGTTCGGCGGTCAGCTCGGGACGATGCAGATATCCGAGCGCCATCCCGGGCCGTCGCACGTACAGCTCGCCCCACGCTCCGACCGGGGTTCGCCGGAGGCGGCCGTCGAGCACGTAGACCTCGGCACCGGCGCTGGCATGCCCGATCGGGACGTCGGTTCCGAGATCGCGCGTGGGATCCCATTCGTGGATCATGCAGCCGACGACCGCCTCGGTCGGGCCGTACTCGTTGAAGATCCGCACCCGCCCCGAACAGCTCGCCGCCAGGCGCTCTGCAACGGGTCGTCTGAACGCTTCGCCGCCGACGATCACGATCTCGAGCGACAGCGGCTCCAACACCATCCTGCACAGGATCTCCAGCTGGCTCGGGGTGGCCTTGAGCACGGTGGGTCTCGGATCGGCCGCGATGCGCGACAGTGCAGTCACCGCGTCGTCCGGGTACACGATGGTCCGACCGCCGACCAGCTGAGGCAGGAACAGTGACGTGATCGAGAGGTCGAATCCGAGCGACGAGTAGAGCGGCATCACCACGTCGGTGCTCGGGACGTACGTCGCCGCTGCGAACGCAAGGTAGTCCGACAGACCACGGTGGGAAATCGGTACGCCTTTCGGTGTGCCGGTCGACCCCGAGGTGTAGAGCACGTACGCGATGTCATCGGGACGGACCTCGACGACATCGAACGGATCATCCGTCGTCGTCGACGCGTCGAGGTCATCGATGACGGCAACGAGCTCGGCATCGGCGGTGATCGCGTCGTGTCGTGCGACGGGGTCGTCGGGATCGAGCATGACGAACGCAGCGCCACTGCGCATCACGCCGTGGACGGCGATGAGGACATCGAAGCTCCGTTGGAGGCGGATGCCGACCCGAGCGCCGGTGGTGATGCCTCGTCTGGTCAACCACCGGGCGACCGCGTCGGCCCCACGGTGGAGTTCGCCGGCGGTGAGGACCGAGTCGTCGTGTTCGGCGACGACTCGATCCGGGGCGTCGGCCAGCCGACGTGCGATCGACACGTGGACCGGTTCGGGCTCGGCCGAGTCCACCGCAGGTGGGTTGAATCGCTCCATGGCAGCGACGTCGCGCACCGTCGCGATCTCGAAATCGCCGACGGCCCCATCGGGTGCGGTGACTGCTGCCTCGAGAGTGCGGCCGAGGTGGTCGGGGAAGAGACGGTGCGCCCCGTCCACGCTGAGGCCGTCGTTGAGGTCGAGCTCGACGGTCATCCCGCTGCCGTAGTCGAAGGCGTGGATCCTGATCGGATGGGCTGGATCCACGTGCCCCGAGCGCGCCCAGGAGGTGACGGTCGGCAAGCCGGCGAAGGCTCCGTACGTGACGGTCTGCACGTTGAGGACCGCGTCGAACGGCACGTCCGGCACTGCGCCGCCGACCGCACGGCGCGCGAGGCCGACCAGTTCGCGCTGCACCCGCCCGTAACAGGCGCTGAACGACTCATCAGGATCGACATCGACACGAAGAGGACACACCGCCATGAGCGGGCCGATCACCCGAGCCGCGACCGGCCCGGTCCGCCGATGGAGCGGCACACCCAGCGTGAACGAACGGCGACCGTCGAGTCGTTGCAGGGCAACCGCTGTCGCGACGGCGAGCAGACCGAGGGTCGCCATCGACGACGTGAAGGCCCGATACCGATCGTGGGGTTCGACGAGCGCTGCCGCATCTGGCAGTGTTCGTCTGGTCACCGAGGTCGTACGGGCTCCCCGCGGGCCGTACGGAGCGATCGGCGCTGCGCCGCTCGACATCGGGTCGGGAGGCTCCGAAGCGTCGTCTGTTGCTGCCACCACCACCCCATCGTCGCCGGCGTACTCGTAGAAGGAGATCGGCGGCTCGTCCGGCTCCGTCCCGTCGTAGGTCCGCGAGACGGCCTCGAACACGAGTGACGACGACCACGCGTCGGTGACGACGTGGTGCAGGTCGAGCCACCACGTCCACGAGCGGTCGTCGTGCCTGAGCAACACGGAGTCGTAGCTGCAGGTCCGAGCGTCGATGGGCACGGCGATTCGATTGCGACACCACTCGTCGACCTGGCCGAACGACAGGTTCACGACCTCGGTGGTCTGCGGGGGCTCGAAGAGCACCCGTGCTCGCGGCTCGCGCCCCGGTCGGTCGACGATGACCGTTCGCAGCGCATCGGAGGATCGCACGACTTGGTCGACGGCGTCGACGAAACGGTCCGGGTCCAGGTGCCCTTCGATCCGGTGCACCGTCCCCATGTTGGCGAGCGGCGCACCAGGGGCCAGCCGTTGGCTGGTCCAGATCTGCCGCTGCACGTTCGTCAGCACGAACTCACCGACGGCGCGAGGCCCGAACGTGATGCTCTCCACACTCACTCGACGGAACAGTCGTCTCTGCCTCGGAGGTACCCGATGATCGACGCGACCGACTCGAAGTGCTCGATCACGACGTCGGTGGGGTCGATCACGATGCCGAGCCGTTGCTCCAACCAGTCGACGAGCGCCATCACCCCGAGTGAGTCGATCAGCCCGGACATCACCAGGTCGGTCTCGACGTCGACGGTGCCGTCCACGAGCGCAACGTCGCTCGCGATGAACCGGAGGAGGTCGGCTTGTAGGGAGGTGGACTGAACGGTCACGGAGCAAGAGTATGTGAGGGAGCAGCCGGCCAGAACCTATCGGGACACGTTCACCGGGGCGTCGTCCGACGGGCCTGATTCGGCCTGGCGCCGGATGTCGGCCAGTAGCGACGACGCTGCGACCCGGTCGACCTTTCCCGTCCCGGTCCGTGGCAACGACTCGACGCCGATCACCTCGGCGGGCACGGCGTAGCGCGGCAGGCGACTGCGCACGAGCGCGATGACGGACGTCGTGTCGTCCCGTGCCGGCGTGACCAGGGCCACCAGGCGGTCCTCGGAGCCGCGCTCGACCAGCACCGCACACGCCGTGACCTCGGATGCCTCGGCGACCACCGCCTCGACCGCTTCGATCTCGATCCGGTGTCCACGCACTTTGACCTGGTGATCGGTTCGGCCGATGAAGAAGAGCATGCCATCGGCATCCCGGCGAACGAGGTCGCCAGTCCGGTACCAGCGCCGAGTCGTACCCGTGTCAGACCGGGTGCAGATCGACCTCGCCGTCAGTTCGGGACGTCGCCAGTACCCGTCCATCATCGTGTCGGTGCTGACGAGGAGTTCGCCGACCACGGCACCGTCGAGCGCACGATCCTCGTCGTCGACGAGCAACATCTCGGTGTCGGCCCACGGTCGACCGATCGGGACGCTGACGTCGGATGTACCGGACGCTGCAAGATCGAACCCGTCGGGCGAGCAGTCGAGGTGGTGGAAGGTGCACTGGTTCACCTCGGCCGGGCCGTACACGTTGGAGAACCGAGCTGCAGGCACGGCACGACGGGCGGCCGACAACGCCGCGGGCGGGAACGACTCTCCGCCGAACAACACCCAGCGGAGCGAAGAGAGGTCCCGCTCGTCAGCCGCGCCTCGATCGACGAGTTGCGTGATCGCGAACGGGACCGAGTACCAGACGGTCGCTCGCTCGCGGGCCACGAGGTCGGACACGCTGGCGGGAAAGCGCAAGACCCCGTCGGGGACGACGATGGCCGCAGCACCTGCCAGTGGCGCCGCCCAGAGTTCGAAGGTCGACTGGTCGAAGTGCAGCGGTGCGATGTTCGCCAATCGATCGTCGGGCATGATGTCGTAGGTCGCGACTGCCTTGCGGGCGTACGCCAGGGCGCTGGCATGGCTGTGAACGATGCCCTTCGGTCGCCCGGTCGACCCGGAGGTGTAGACGATGTATGCCGCCGCCCGAGGACCGACGTCAGAGATCGCCGCCGCCACGCCCTCGGCATCGGGGCCAACCACCACGGGCATGGGTGTCGACGTCGAGCCCGACGCCATGATCTCTGCGAGTCGCTGCTTGCCCACCGACGAGATCACCGCAGCAGGCTCAGCATCGCCGATCACGTCCGCGACATGAGCGGCCGGGGCGAAGAAGTCGACCGGCACGACGATTGCGCCCAGGCGAACGATCGCATGTGCGGCCACGAAGGAGTTGACCGACTTGGGGAGGTGGATCACGACCCGGTCGCCCGCCCGGACACCGTTCGCCGCCAGTGCGCCGGCGAGCGAAGCGGCGCGATCTCGGTACCCGGCCCACGTCAAGCGCACGCGACCGTCGGTCAGCGCCTCGTCGGTCGCACGGATGGTCGCCTGGTGCTCCAGCAGCGCACTGAGCGCGACAGGATGGCTCGGCATGTCATCGCTCACGCCACTTGGTTAGCCTGGCGGAGCTCATGTCTGCCAGTCCGGCCACCATTCCGCAACTCACGGCCAACGGGTATCCGATCGACACATCGCCGGCGAGATTCGGGGAACTCACCGCCGCCGATGATCTGCTGAACGACCCCGAGGGGCTCCGCGAGGCGATGGACGACCGCGGATATCTCTTCTTTCGTGGCCTGCTCGACCCGGCCGTCGTCGCCGCCGCCCGTCGAGAGGTGCTCCTCAAATATGCGATCCTCGGCGAGATCGACGACCGGTTCCCGCTCGACGAGGCGGTCGCCGGGGAAGCTCGCGCCGTCACGGCCGCCAATCTGCGTGCGTTCTCCGAGAGCGTTCGAACCGGCGCGCAGTACCTGGGAGTGACGGACGCTCCGGAGGTCACCGCCGTGCACGGCGCACTGTTGGGAGGCGAGGTGCGATCCTTCGACATGCGATGGCCCCGTTTCGTCAGGCCCGGGGAAGGCTGCGGTTTCCACTGCGATGGGCCGTACATGAATCGTGGAACGTCGAGGATCTTCTCGAGCTGGATTCCGCTCGGGCGCGTCGAGCGCCACGAGGGTGCGCTGATGCTGCTGGAGGGAAGTCACCGCTCGGAGCGACTCCATGCCGGATACCTTCGAGCCGACGCCGACCGCGATGGCCTCACGTGGCTCGACGACGATCCGAGTGTCGTCCTCCAGCAGTACGGCTCGCGATGGCTGACCACCGATTTCCAGCCCGGCGACGTGCTCTGTTTCGGGATGCACACGCTCCACGGAGCGATCGACAATCGCTCGGCGACCGGCCGCTGTCGATTGTCGTCGGACAGCAGGTATCAGCGTGTCGACGAGCCGGCCGATCCCCGTTGGAACGGAGCGGACTTCGAGGGCCACGGCGGCAGGCGGGTGTTCTATCCGGGGCTCGGGCGCTGGAACAACGCCGACTTCCAGGACGAGTGGAAACACGTCGACGAACACGGCCGCCTCGAGATCAGGACCCCCTCGTGACGGCAGACTCCGACGCAGCGCTCGCTCGGCTGACCCGAGCACTGCTCGAGCCGGATCATCCCACGAAGATCGAAACGGCAGCATGGGCTCGAGAGCACCTGGGGCAGCGAGACCGAATCGTCGACGACGCGAGCTCCAGGTTTCCGATCGAGGACTGGCAACGATGCGCCGACCGCGGCATCTTCCGTGCGTTCCTGCCGACCGACCTCGGCGGCGCCGGCGCCGATCTCGCCACCGCGCTGCTGACGCTGGAGGGGCTCGGCCAGGGATGTTCCGACAACGGCCTCACCTATGCGGTCGCCAGCCAGATGCTCAGTACCCAGGTGGCGCTCGCCCGCTTCGGTTCGCCAGAACAGCAGCAACAGTGGCTCACCGGGCTGCTCGACGGCTCGCTGTTCGGTGCATTCGCGATGACCGAGCCGCAGTCTGGATCGGATGCCTTTTCGCTCGAAGCGCGAGCGGTTCGCCAGGACGACGGGTCGTTCGTGCTCAACGGGCACAAGTCGTACATCACGTTCGCTCCGGTGTGCGACGTGGTGATCGTCTTCGCCTCCACACGGCCCGAGGCCGGGAGCTGGGGGATCTCGGCCTTCGTGGTCGACGCCACGTCCGAGGGGGTGACCCGTTCGGACGTGCGCGCCAAGATGGGGATGCGAACCACACCGTTCGGCGACCTCCACTTCAGCGACGTGGTCGTGGCGCCCGAAGCGTTGCTCGGACGCGAGGGGGCCGGGGCACGCATCTTCGCCTCGGTGCTCGACGTCGAACGGAGCTACGTGTTCGCGCCCCAGGTCGGTGCCATGGAGCGCCAGCTCTCCGATGCCATCGCATACGCCAAGGAACGGATGCAGGGGGGCGTCCCGATCGGCCATCACCAGGCGGTCGCACATCGGATCGTGGCGATGAAAGAACGACACGAGCGCGCCCGGTTGTTCCTGTATCGAGCGGCGATGGCTGAAGCGACGGGGCGCAACGTGACGCTCCACGCGTCGCTTGCCCGAATCGTCGGGGGCGAGGTGGGCATCGACTCGGCGCTCGATGCGTCCGTGATCCACGGCGCTCGTGGCTACGTGACCGAGTTCGAAGTCGAACGGGCCCTCCGCGACGCAGTCGGCGGCCTCACGTACTCGGGGACGCCGGACATCATGCGCAACGTGGTGGCACGCCACCTCGGCCTCGGCTGACTCGCCGGTCAACCGTCGCGTTCGACCACCCAACGATGTGCGACGGTGACCGCATCATCGCCCACGACCGCGATGACGTCGTCGGGGGCCGGCAGGTCGGGCGCCAGCGCCGTCTGTTCGTGCAGGACGATGCGGGCACCGTGGGGCAGCCGGACGAGTAGATCGGGGACGACACGCGTGGCGACGACCATGGGGAGGAACAGCACGACGACCGTCACCTCGGAGAGGTCGACCCTCGAGGCGTCGTCGTTGACGATCTGGACACGGTCTGCGACCTCGGCTCCGGCGGCGCGCTCGACCGCCGCAGCACACAGTTCCGGCGACTGCTCGACTCCGATCGCACGGCACCCGCGGGCAACCGCCGCCGCGACGACGAAGCGGCCGTCGCCGCACCCGAAGTCGAAGATGACATCGTTGCGGTCGACCGACGCCACGTCGAGGAGCGGCCCCAGCAGACCCGACGGGGTCGCCAGGAACGGCTCGAGCGCCGCATGGTCGGACGAACGCAGTCGAAGCCGTTCGGCCAGGAGGCGGAGCGGACGAATCATCGGATACACCCACCACAGCCACGCAGGCACATCGACGACGTCCCAGTCGGCGGCCGTGGGCCCGCACACGCGGCGCAGCCGACCACGGCGACGTTGCCGCCACCGAAGACGTACGACCCTGGTCGCCGGTCCCTCACGGGTGAGCAACTGGGAGTCCGCCGCCCGCCAGAAGGATCTCTGCGCCCCGCCGGTCCACGACCGGCTCACTCGGTACCCGGATGCGAGCAACACCGAGAGCGCTCGCTGGGCGTCGCCGACGGCGACATCGACCGTCAGAGTGTGCCGCTGGTCGGAGATCGCGACATCGGTTCCGCCGATCGACGCGTCGTCCAGCTCCTTCGTGAGTCGGTAACGCTCGCACTCGTTCGATGTGCGGATCGTCGCGCAGGTCGAGCGCACCGATGCGGCGAGCCGACGGCGATCGCTGTCTGGTGGAGCCGTCGTGAGGACCCGGTCCGCCCACCTCGACAAGCCGTCCTTCTGGATCGCAGCGACGAGTTCGTCCCGAAGTTCTGGGTTCTCGCTGCCGTAGATCACCGACGACCGCACTCAGCGAGCGGCGACGACGTCGAGCTGCTTGCGCAGCATCTCGGAAGCCGGTCGCAGGAATCCGGGGTTGAGGTACGACCTCCGGGGCCCGGCGAAGCGGAACGGAACGGAGACGTTCGCCTCGATCGCCTCCATCTCGTGCGCCCAGAACGGCGGGATGTACAGCGCGTCACCCGGGCGGAGTTCGCCGACGTATCGAACCGCTCGCTGCAGCCGTGGGAAGTCCTTCGCGGACGCATCGGCCGAGCGGCCCGGGAGCTGCGACCAACGCCCGGCCCCGTGCAGCGGCAGGCGGAAGTAGAGGTTCGTGCGATCCGACGGCCGATACATGGCGACCCGCTTCCTACCGTGCGTCTGGAACAGAAGGCCGGGCCACGCGTCGTGGTGCAACGGGGTCACCGCACCCGGCGAGCCGACCCAGATGCCACTGAACCGGGGCTCGGTGGGCTGGGCGCTGAGCGTGCGCACGCCCTGGTCGAATCGATCGAGGACGGTGGCGGTCTCGCCGTCGAGCGACCGTATCCCGAACAGCTGGTAGACGACGGTCGCCGGCTCGACCCCGTCGTCGAACATCATCCGCAGGAAGTCACGGACCTGCATCTCGCGTCGGTCGACGACCGTCGTGTCGTATCCACCGCTGTACAGGAAGTACGGCGCCGTCGCATCGTACGCGGTCACCCCGATGCACTGGTCGCCGGCAACGTGCTCGAGCCCAGCGGGGGTCGCGGCATCGCCGACGCCCAGCGCGTCGAGCAGCCCTTCGATGATCACGGGTTCGCCGGCGTCGATGGCGGCGTCGACAACGATGTCGGCGGCGGCGATCCGGTCGATGTCGGCGTTCCGGCCGCGACGTCGTGCGCCGAGCGCTCTGGTGACGACGTGGTGCACGAACCAGATCGGGATCAGCACCAAGACCAGAGCGCCGAGAGCGACGGCCTTCAGCGCTGCACTCGCCCGCTTCACGAGCCGGTCTCCTCAGCGCTCGGCTGCGTTGCGATCGAGGTGATCTCGACCGACGCCTCGTACATACCCCAGGCGCGATAGTCGTACGTCACGTCGAACTCCTCGCAGAACTCCTGGAATGCCCTGAACTCGTGTTCCTTCCAGTTCGGGTAGTTGAAGTACTCGTTGAAGACGATGATCGATCCGCGACGCAACCGGCCGGACAGACCGCGCAGGACGGTTCGAGCGGAGCTGTAGATGTCGGAGTCGATGTGCACGAACGAGACATGGCCCTCGTGGTCGTCCAGAAAACGAGGCAACGTCTCGTCGAACCAGCCGACATGGAGTCGCACGTTGGGTTCCACGTCCGGGATTCCTTCGCCCCCGAACGCCCCGCGCTCCATCGTCCATCCGGTCCAGGGCTCCGGCAGACCCTCGAACGAGTCGAAGCCATGGACCGTCACCTTCGGACGGCGCCGGGCGATGTGGTTGATCGATCGTCCGCTGCGAACACCGAATTCGATGTACAACCCGTCACGCGACGCGCGACGGAGCGCATCGTCGATCACGGCGATGTCGTCGCGCTTGATCATCGCGTCGGACATGTTCGACGTGATGTAGTCGACGGTGTCGTCCAGCGCCCGTTGGAGCAGAGCGTTGTGGGGATGCCAGCGATTCGAGTAGTACCAGCGTCCGTAGTAGGCCGTACTCGCACTGCTCACGATGCCGCTGATCACTCTGCGTGCGGAGAACTTGAGCCGACGCGCCGTCGGGACCGTCGCGAACATCGTGACGACGATACCCGGTCGACCACAGCCACCGCCGCCCGGTCGAATCAGCGTTCGAGCAGCTTGCTGCGGACGATCTCGGCTTCCGGTGAACTCAACGGGCGGTTGGTCTTGACCCGCACGGTCACCGTGTCCGCCACGGACTCGTCGTCCGCGACCGGCTCGTGGGTCTCGATGTCGCGGAGGAACACCACGCCGGTCAGCCCGACATCGTTCGACGCCACCGCCAGCCGTTCGCCGGCGGCGTGCTCGTCGGCCCGCGCCCAGTCGTCGACCGGTACCTCGATGTCGCTGACGGCGGGGAGTTGCGAGAGGTTGGTGACCGCCTCGACGGAGTGATGTCCGGCATGCCAGGTGGCGCCGTCGGGAGTGCGTAGTCGGATCGACGCCGAGCCGATCAGGTCGACGGTGCCGCGCACCTCGGTACCCGACACCCGCAGGACCACTTCGTCGCCGACGGCATACCGGTCCTCGAGCAGCGCCCGGGTACCACCGAGGAAGTCCTTCACGAAGTCCTGCGCGCTCAGCGCGATGGCCACGCCGATGAACCCCGCACTCGAGATCGCAAACGCGAGGTTGACGCCGACGATCTCGAGTGCAGCGAAGATCGCGAACATGAAGATCACCACGGTGACGAGACGGCCGAGCATGCGTGCCACCGCGTCGGCGCGCTGACGCTTGCGGACGTCGGCCTGACCGTCGTCGCCCAGCCGGTCGAGCCGCACCCGCCAGGTCCCGTCGGTCCGCTGCGCGCGACGGACAGCTCGACGCGTCAAGCGGCCAATCGTCGTGCGCGCGAACCACGAGACCCCGATCGCGATGGGCAGCAGGATGAAGGCCTCGGACATCGAGGCGAACCAGGTGAACATGTGAATCCTTGCGGTGGGACACCGCAGTCGGGCTGCGGCGAGGGGTGACGGATGGCGATACCGGATCCGGCCGGATCACAGAACATTACGGTTGTGTTACGACGACATCCTGCCACCGGCGACTGCTCCGCGGACGTCGGCCGACGATCCGCCCGTGTGACATCGCTCACGTCGACGCCCCACGCCGCGCTCCACGAGCGTCGACCCAGAGGCGATGAGCGAAAAGCCCGTATCCGGGCGGTTCGCTCATCGCTCGGGGTGGGCATCCGTCGCGGACGAGAGCGGGATAGCGTGCGCGCGTGTCCCCGGCCAAGCGTTCAGCCCCGATCACGCTGGGCTGGCGCGAGTGGGTCGCACTGCCCGACTGGCACGTCGAACACCTCAAGGCCAAGATCGACACCGGCGCACGGACATCGTCGCTCCACGCGTTCGGTCTGGAGTGGTTCGATCGCAGCGGTAACCCCTGGGTGCGCTTCGAGATCCATCCCTGGCAACGCTCGACGGCCGACTCCGTCATCGCCGAAGCAGCCGTGGTCGCCACACGTGACGTCAGGAGTTCCTCCGGTGAGGTCGAGCACCGCCCCGTCGTGCACACCTCGCTGGTCCTCGCCGGGCGAGCCGTCACCGCCGAGGTCACTCTGACACGGCGCGACGAGATGGGGTTCCGGATGCTCGTCGGACGCGAAGCCCTCCGGCACCGGTTCCTCGTCGATCCCGCCGTGTCCTATCTCGGAGGCCGACCCGACCGATCGATCCGCCGCCGCAACCGCGGTGACGGATCCACGCCACCGCAGTCCCCGTCCGACGCACAGGACTCACGATCGTCCGTCTCCCGCCCATCCCCGACCGCCGGAAAGTCACCGTGAAACTCGCCATCCTGTCCCGGGCACCGCGCTCGTACAGCACACAACGCCTCAAGCTCGCCGCGATCGACCGCGGCCATCAGTGCAAGGTCCTCGACACGCTGCGCTTCGCGATCGATCTCTCGGGTGACGAACCCGACCTGCAGTTCCGCGGCAAGCCGCTGTCGGACTACGACGCGATCATCCCGCGTGTCGGCGCCTCGATCACCTACTTCGGCTCTGCCGTCGTCCGCCAGTTCGAACAGATGGACGTGTTCACCCCCAACACGGCGAACGGCATCACCAACTCGCGCGACAAGCTGCGCGCCATCCAGATCCTGTCGCGCCACGACATCGGGATGCCCAAGACGGCGTTCGTCCGCGACCGCAAGGACGTGCTGCCGGCGATCGACCGGGTCGGCGGCGCCCCCGTGGTGATCAAGCTGCTCGAGGGAACGCAGGGCATCGGCGTGATCCTGGCGCCGGACCGAAAGGTGGCCGAGGCGATCATCGAGACGCTCCACAACACCAAGCAGAACGTGTTGATCCAGCAGTTCATCGCCGAGAGCAAGGGGCGCGACATCCGCGCCCTCGTCGTCGGCGACCGGGTGGTGGCGGCGATGCGACGAACCGCACAGGGCGACGAGTTCCGCTCGAACGTCCACCGGGGAGGCACCGTGGAGGGCGTGTCGCTCGACGCGAACTACGAGCGCACCGCCGTACGCGCCGCGCAGATCATGGGCTTGCGGGTGGCCGGCGTCGACATGCTCGAAGGCAACGACGGCCCACTGGTGATGGAGGTGAACTCGTCGCCGGGATTGGAGGGCATCGAGTCGGCCACCGGCCTCGACGTCGCCGGTGCGATCATCGACCACGTCGCCAACCAGGTCGCCTTCCCCGAACTCGACGTCCGCCAGCGGCTGTCGGTCAGCACCGGCTACGGCGTCGCCGAACTGCTCGTACGCGAGGCCGGCGACTTCGTCGGCAAGACGATCGGCGAGTCGGGCCTGCGCGATCGCGACATCACCGTGCTCACACTCCACCGGGACACCGACGTGATCCCGAACCCACGAGAGAATCGCAAGCTCGAGGCCAACGACCGTCTGCTCTGCTTCGGCAATCTGGAAGAGATGCGCGACATGATCCCGGCTCGCCGCCGTCGGCGCGCGCGCGTCCGCAAGCTCCCCGAGCACCCCCTTCCCGAAGCCGAGTAGCCGAGAGCGATCCGGTCGGACCGGGCACGACACGCCGCGCAGGTCTCGTCACCGCAGTACGGTGCTGGCGTGGCCGCCAGCGTCGATCTCGACGACATCCGAGACGCCCGCCGCGTCATCGCCGAGGTCGTCAAGAGGACGCCGGTGATCAGTTCGCTCACCCTGTCGGCCGACATGGGCGGCAACGTGGTGCTCAAGGCGGAGAACCTGCAGCGAACCGGGGCGTTCAAGATCCGCGGCGCCACCAACAAGGTCGCCTCGCTGGGCGATGCCGCCGCCCGTGGCGTCACGACCGGGAGTGCCGGCAACCACGCTCAAGCGCTGGCCTTCGCCGCGCGGCACTTCGGTGTTCCGTGCGAGATCTTCGTCCCGGTGGGAGCAGCGATCACCAAGATCGATGCCTGTCGGGCGCTCGGTGCGGTCGTCGTCGAACGCGGTGCAGCCCTCGCCGAAGCCGTCGGCGCGGCGAAGGATCGGGCCGGCGAGAGCGGGATGACGTTCTGTTCGCCGTTCGACGATGCCGCCATCGTCGCCGGCCAGGGAACGCTCGGCCTCGAGCTGGTCGAGGACATCGACCACTTGGCGACCGTCATCGTGCCGCTGGGAGGGGGTGGCCTCATCAGCGGTACCGCGATCGCCGTCAAGTCCCAGCGCCCGGACGTTCGCGTCATCGGCGTGCAGGCTGCGGTGTGCGCGCCGTACGCCGGCGGCTCACCCGCTGACGGGCCGGTGGTCACCCTGGCCGACGGGATCGCCGTGAAGTACCCGGGCGAGCTCACCGGTCCGCTGGTCGACGCGTGGGTCGATGAGGTGGTCGTCGTCGACGAGGATGCGATCGCCGATGCGATGGTGCTGCTGATGGACCGGGCGAAGCTGTACGTCGAAGGCGCCGGCGCCGTGGGCGTGGCAGCGTTGCTCTCCCAAGCGGTGGCGCCGGCGACGCACGGCTCGACCTGTGTCGTGCTGTCGGGCGGCAACGTCGACCTCGGCGTCGTGCCGAGCCTGATCCGCCGCCACGAGAACAGCGCGGGTCGTCGCCTGTCGGTCGTGGCGCGCATCGACGATCGGCCGGGTTCGCTCGCCCACCTGCTGGCGGTGTTCGCCGATGGCGGAGCCGATCTGATCGAGGTGCAGCACGTACGTGAAGGGCTCGAGTTGCACGTCCGCGAGACCGGGATCCACGCCACCTTCGCCGTGCGCAGCGGCGACCAGGCCGCCGCGCTGATCGACTCGGCGCGTGCGTCGGGCTACGAGATCCGGGCGAGCAGCTGGTGAGCGTCGGAGTCCCTCGCCGACGGTGACGTTCACACGGGGCGGTAGACGGCGTCGAGACGCGGAAGCGCCGAGCCCTCGACGGCGATCGCCCCATCGTCGACCAATTTGACGAGGTGGGCGAGCACACTGCGCCGGGCCGGCTTGAACAACTCCCGGCGCACGTCGGCGTACAGCGCCTCGACGATCGCCGGGATCGTATCGAGCCCCGACCGGACCGCACCGAGCACCTGACGTTCGCGCTGCACGCGGTGCTCGATCAGCTGCGACACGAAGCCGGCCGGATCGGGGATCGGCGGTCCGTGCGTCGGGATCGCCACGTCGTCCGCGCGGCCCGCGACGATGCGCAGCGATTCGAGGTAGGCGGCCATGTCACCATCGGGTGGTGACACGACGGTGGTGCTCCAACCCATCACGTGGTCGCCGGTGAAGAGCGTCCGCGTGGTGCCGTCGTCGAGTGCGAAACAGGTGTGGTTCGACGTGTGTCCTGGCGTGTGCAGCGCCGTGATCGACCAGCCGTCGCCGGCGGCGACCTCGTCGCCGGTGCGCACGGTGACGTCGGGATGGAACTCGCGGTCGGTCGACTCCTCGATCGCCGGCTCGACCGCATCCTCCCCCGGACCAGCCACTGGCCGCCGAGCGGCCGCCTGGCGCTCCTCGGCCGCGACCACCTCGGGGGGATCGTCGCCGATGTCCCAGGTGTCGTCACCGTGCGGGCCGAACGCGAGGGTGGGTGCACCGGTCTCGGCGGCGAGCCAGGCGGCGAGCGGCGAGTGGTCGGCGTGGCAATGGGTGACGAGGATGGCGCGCACGGTGGAGCCGGCCAGGGCCACGGCCAACGCGTCGCGATGACTGTCGAGGCGGGGACCGGGGTCGATCACCGCCACGTCGCCCCCACCGCTCGGTCGGCCGCCGACGATGTAGGTGCCGGTGCCGTGATACGTGAACTTCGAGGGATTGTCGGCGATCACGCGACGGACCAGCGGAGCGATCGGCATCGCCGCGCCGTACACGAACTCGTCGCGGTCGAGGGTCAGGAACTGCATCGGGTCCACTCCAGCGCATCGATTCGACCCACCGGTTTCCCGTGGCCGAGCACCGGCACGGCGACCTGTTCGGCGGTCCCCGGAGCGATCGCATCGACGTCGACGCCGGCGGCCCGCAACGCCTCGGCGACCACGGCTCGGCGGCCGATGTCGCTGCCGTCGGCGATCTTGAACGCGATCGCCCGACCATCAGCGCAACCTGCCGCCATCACCCCGGCGGCGCCCTCCTTCGCGATCAGTGTCGGGACCGCCTGCATCCACGACGTGACATCGCGGGTCGGCCCACCGACCATCGACGGATGGCCGGTCATCGCCCGCGCGATCACCGAATCCGGCGCGGACAGTGCTGCGAATGCGCCGGCGAGATCGTGCAACGAGATCGCGTGGGTCGGCGCACCGCAGCCGTCGATTCCCACGTGGTGGACCACGGCGCCCAGCGATTCGATCGCGGCGGTGATCGACACCTGCAGCGGATGTTCGGGATCGAGGTAGCCGTCGATCGACCAACCGTTCACGCGGCAGGTCGCCAACATGGCGGCATGTTTGCCGGAACAGTTCTGCTGCAGCGACGACGGATCCACACCCGCCGACCTCGCTGCCGCTCGTGGGGCTGCGCCACTCGGCCGTGCCGGGGTGTTCCCGAGATCGGACTCCTCGAGGCCGAAACCAGCAAGGATGGAACGGACGGCAGCGAGGTGGACCGCAGCGCCGTCGTGGCTCGCGCAGGCGACGGCCAGTTGTTCGTCGGTGAGTTCGAGTCCGAGGCCGACCATGGCGTCGGCCTGCATGGGCTTGAGGCACGAGCGCGGGTAGACGATCAGGTCCGGATCGCCGATCGTGGCCACCACGGTGCGGTCCGGCCCGAGCGCAACTCCGGCGCCGTGGTGCACCGACTCCTCCAGGCCACTCCGTGTCGCCACGGCGATGGGTGCCAGGCGCCCGTCGAACCGGGTCACGCCGGATCCGGCGTGGTCGACCCACCGGGCGGTGCATTCGGATCACCGGTGGAGCGCGCGGAGCGCGGCTCGGGCACGGCCGTGAGGTGACTGTCGAGGACGTCGTACCGGTTGCCCCATTCGCTGGTGAGCGCCTGGATCATCGCGGCGGCCGGCAGTGCGAGCAGCGCACCGACGAAACCGAGAAGTGCGGCCCCGCCGAGTGCAGCACCGAATGCGACGGCCGGGTGGAGTTCCATCGTGCGTGCGGTGATGCGGGGAGCGAAAAAGTAGTTCTCGATCTGCTGGTAGACGACGATGAAGACGATCACGATCGCCGCGTTGAGCGGCGAGTCGAGGAGGGTCAGCACCACCGGCAGGATCCCGGCCAGGTACGTGCCGACGACGGGCAGGAACTGGCTCACCAGACCGACCCACAGAGCCAGCGCGACCGGCGCCGGCGTACCGATCGACTGGAAGACGATCCAGTGGAAGAACGCCGACAGCAGTGCCAGGAGCGCCCGGGAGTAGAGGTAGCCACCGGTCTTGGTGATCGCGAGTTCCCAGGCCTTGAGCACCTGGGCCTGGCGCGTCGGACTGAGCCGTGCGCAGATCCCCCGACGCATGCGCGGGCCATCGGCAACGAGGTAGTACGTGAACAGCAGCACGGACAGCATCTGGAAGATCACCGCCACCACGGCCAGCGACAGTCGGACCGCTTCGTCGCTCTGCGACTGGATGAACTGCTGCACCCGTCCGTCGGGATCGTTGAACTCGTCGATCACGTCCTGCGGGTCGATGTTCGAGCCGAAGTTGTCGTTGAGGAAGCTGACCGTGTCGGTGATGTAGGCGTCGGACTCGGACAGCAGATCGGCCACCTGCGTACCGACCAGGGTCCCTACTGCGCCGGCAAAGATCAGGAACGCAGCGAGCACCCCGAACAAGATCGTGATCGTGGCCCGTCCGCGTCGCCATCCTCGAGCTGCCAGCCGGTTGACCCCGGGCTCGATCGCCAACGAGAGGAACACCGACACCAGCAGCAGCACCAGCAGCGACGACAGCCGGTGGAAGACGTGCCGGGACGCGAACGTCAGTAGATAGCCGAACCAGAACAGCACGATGGCCGGAAGCACCCACCGGGGAAGGGTGCGATCGGTGGCCCGTCGCTCGAGTGGTCGCCCCGAGGCGTCGGTGGGCCGCTCGCCGTACCCAGCGGACGCCGCAGGGGCGACATCCGGCTCGGGTGGCATTTCTTCTGGCACGTCCGGATGGTACTCATGGGGCCGTGGCACGATGGGCCAATGGCGCTCGACGTCCGCTCCTGGCTCGGCGAACAGGTCAGGACACGCGTGATCGGACCCGACCAACCCGGCCGACGAGCCGAGCTGTTCGACACCAGCGAACCGGGATGGTTCCCGGACGATGCGCCGATCCGGCGGGTCCACGCCGACGCATCGATGTTCGTGGGCGGCCTGCGCGCGCTGCTGTTCCAGTCGCTGCATCCGTTGGCGATGGCCGGCGTGGCGCAGCACTCCGACTACCGCCGCGACCCCTGGGGCCGCCTCCAGCGCACTGCGGACTTCCTCGCCGCCACCACGTTCGGGCCGGCCTCGCAGGCGCAGCGTGCGGTCGACCGCGTCCACCGCGTGCACCGGCGCGTCGAAGGCGTCGCACCGACCGGCGAACGCTACGCAGCCAACGATGCCCATCTGCTCGAGTGGGTCCACATCGCAGAACTCGACAGTTTCCTCGCCGCCCACGATCGGTACGGCGACGACCCACTGGTCGGCGCCGAACGCGACCGCTACGTCGCGGATGCCGCGGTCGTGGCGGCGGCGCTCGGTGTCGTCGATCCACCGGACACCGAGGCTCGCCTGCGCCGTCGCCTCGCCGACTACCGCCCCGAGCTCCGAGGCACGCGCGAGGCGCGGGCTGCCGCGCGCTACCTGCTGCTGCAACCACCGCTGCCACTCGCGGCCCGCGCACCGTACGGTCTGATCGCCGGCGCCGCCGTCGCGCTCATGCCGGCATGGACACGAGTGCCGCTGCGCCTGCCCTGGCTGCCGGTGTCGGAGACGGTGGCGTTGCGTCCCGCCGGCGAGATCGTCACGCGCACCCTCCGCTGGGCCACCGCCGCGCCCGCGTCCTCGACCTGATGCTGCGCCACCACGATTCCCTTCCGTTTGCGTGCACTTTCGGGTGCAACGGTCCACCCGGAACTGCGCGCATGCGTGGTCGTGGGCGGGTTCGCACTGGTGACGATGGGCCCTGCTCGCACTGACGCCCAGCCAGTACCGTCGCTGCCATGAGTTCGCCCGCCACGTCTGCCCCCCGCCGTCTCGCCACCATCGGCGCCGTCATCGCCCTCGCTGCGGTCGCGGCGGCATGTGGAAGTGACGATCCGACGCCGGAGCTGCCCGAGGGTGGCACGGGAAGCGCCTACAACGACGCGATCATCTCGTCCGAGTCGCATGACGAGATCCTCCTCCCCGGTGCGGTCGGCGAGATGGTGGTCGCGGTCGACTGCGATCCCGACTCCGGCGGAACCCTCGTGACCGTGGTCGCCGAGGGCATCGAACCGGGGGTGTACACCGGCGTGTTCGACCCCTCGACCGGCGTCGACCTCACCCTCGACACCAGCGGCGGCGGTCAGTCGGTCGGGCAGGCCGAGATGACGCTCGACGCCGAGGAGTACACGGTGACCTTCGCCGACATCGACGGCGCAGAGTTCACCGTGCGCGGCTGTACGAGCTGATCGCCCGGGCAAGCGCGGGAGCAAGGTCGCCGCGCCCGGCCACCGAGATACCCGCATCGAGGCCGAGCCACTGCGCCATCGAGGTGAGTTCGGCGGCGAGTTCTCCCGCCACGTACTGCTCGTCGATGCCGGTTTCGCCGAAAGCGCTCTGGACGAGCAGGGTCGCCGACGCGCGATCGGCCTTCAGGTCCACCCTGGCCACGAGTTCGTCGCCGAGCAGGAACGGCAGCACGTAGTACCCGTAGCGACGTTTGGCGGCCGGCACGTAGATCTCGATGCGGTAGTGGAATCCGAACAGCCGCTCGATGCGGTCGCGGTTCCACACGACCGGATCGAACGGGCTGAGCAACGCCCGCGCCGACACGCGACGCGGAATGGTGGCATCGGGATGCGTGAACGCCGCCTGCGACCACCCCTCCACGGACGCCGGAACGAGTCGCCCCTCCTCGACGAGTTCGGCGAGCAGCGTTCTGGTGTGTGCCAGCCGGTGGTAGTCGGTGAGGTCGGCGGCGGTGCCGACTCCGTGATGCTTCGCCGCTCGCACCAGCAGTTCCTTCTTCGCCTCGTGCGCCGGCGGGCCGGGCAGGGCGAGCACGTCGGCCGGGATCATCCGTTCGGCGAGGTCGTACAGCCGAGCGAAGTCGTTGGGACGACGGCGTGCGGCGACCTCACCGGTGCGGAAGAGGTGCTCCAGCGCCCGCTTGCCGTCGTCCCAGTCCCACCACGTTCCTTTCGGCCGGTCGCGCATCGCGAGGTCGCTCGCCACGATCGGGCCCTCGGACCGCACCCGATCGAGCACGTTGTCGACCAGCGACCGGCGCTCCGCCGCCCAACGGCGCAACGACGTCCAGCGAGGGTGGTCGGTCATCGCCCACCGCTGGAAGGGATGGAGCTCGATGGGGACGTGGCACGCCTCGTGCACCCAGAACTCGAACAGATCGCCGTGGCGGGTCGCGTCGTGGATCAGGCTGCGCGGGTGCGGCCCCAGCCGGGCGAACAGCGGCAACTCCTGGCTGCGTACCAGCACGTTGACGGAGTCGATCTGGATGAGGCCCATCCGGTCGACGACACGTCGGAGATGGCGCCGATCGATGCGCCCGGTGGGGCGAGGGTCGGTGAACCCTTGCGCGCCGAGAGCGAGCCGGCGCGCCTCGGCGCGGGACAGTTCCACGGTGGTCGACGTCGATCGGACCATCGTGCCCGAGCCCGGCCGCAGACGCCGCCGTCAGTCGTCGGCGACGGTGATCTCGACGGAGTTGATCACGACGTCCGTCTTCGGCTTGTCGCCGCCGCCGGTGGGGACCTTCTGCATCTGATCGACCACATCGAGACCCTTCACCACCTGCCCGAACAGGCTGTAAGCCGGCGGCAGACCCACGCCGGACGGGCCGGACACGATGAAGAACTGGCTGCCGTTGGTGTTCGGTCCTGCGTTGGCCATCGCCACCGAGCCGATCTGGTACTCGCGAGGCTTGGGCAGTTCGTCGTCGAACCGGTATCCCGGGCCGCCACGACCGGTGCCGGTCGGGTCGCCGCCCTGGCACATGAAGCCGTTGATGATCCGATGGAAGATCACGCCGTCGTAGAAGTGGTTGAGCGCGAGGAAGACGAAGTTGTTGACGGTCGTCGGTGCCTTGACGGCATCGAGTGCGATGACGATCTCGCCCAGGCTCGTGTCGAGCTTGGCGGTGTACCGCTTGGACGGGTCGATGCCCATCTCGGGCGCTTCCTTGAAGTCCTGCTGCTTGGGAGCCGAACCATCGAACGGGGGGAACGCTGTAGCCATGGCGCCTGACCCTATCGGCCGGGGCGTCACCGACGGTCGGGACGCACGTCTGCGCCCCACACCGCGACGGTCGCACCGAACTGTCACACTGAGCCCGGCACGGTGTGACAGTTCGGGGCGGTGGGGCAGATCAGTTGCGCTGGTTGTAGCTCGCGATCAGGGCGTTGGCCTGGGTGGCGGCATCGGTCAGGGTCGATTCGACGTCGGCACCGTTGAAGATCGCCGCCGTCGCATTGGCCGTGACGACGCGCACTTCGCGCTGCGGACCCAGCACCGGGGCGAGCGACGTCTCGCTGTCGACGTCGCCGACCATCTGGTCGTAGGCGACACGGAACCGCGGATCCTCGGCGTAGGTCGACAGCAGCGGCTCGATGTCGAGCGCGTCGCTGCGCACCGGCACGTATCCCGTCTGCGCCGCCCACTGGGACTGTGCCTCGGCGGTGATCAGGTAGGTGATGTAGTCCCACGCCGCTGCCGTCTTCTCGTCGCCCTTGCCATCGACGATCCACAGTGAGGCGCCACCGAGATTCACGCCCGGCTCGGGGCTCGGTCCGGGCATCGGCCCGATGCCGACGTCGGCGGCGGTGAGTCCCGGCGCCAGACCTCCGTCGATCGCAGCGAGCACGCCGCCGAGTGCGGCGCTGCTCCCGATCGTCATCGCACCGTCGGCTGCCGGGTCGATCAGCTTCAGATAGGTGTCCTGGCCGCTGGCGTTGTCGCCGATCGACACGGCCAGGCCGTCGTCGATCATCTGCTGCAGGAAGGTCATCAGCTCGACACCGGTGGCACTGTCGAAGAGCACCTCGGTGGCGGGGGCCGCGCGACCGTTGTCGTTGTTCGCATACGGCTCACCCGCACGGGCGAACCACTGCTCGAGGAACCAGCCACCACCCGAGTTCGTGCCCGAGTCGAGCACCCAGCCGTAGGTGGCGGCGCCGCTGTCGACGATCTGCTGCGACGCGTCACGCATCTCCTCGAGCGTGATGGGGCTGTTCTCGGGATCGAGCCCCGCCGCCACGAACTTCGGACGCAGGTAGTACAGCACCGGGTTGCTCACGTTGAACGGCATCGCCCACTGGACTCCCTGGAACGTGTAGGCGTCGAGCGCCCGAGCGAGGAAGGGCGACGTGTCGAAGCCACTGTCCTGCATGCATGCGCCCACCGGGATCATCGTGTCGGACTGCGCGAAGGTCTGCAGCGAGTACTCGGGGAACTGGATGATCTCCGGCCGGCTGTCGGGGCTCGACTGGATGTACTTGTCGATGGCAGCGTCGTAGCCGGTCTGGTTCTGCAGGGTGACCTTCACCTGGTCCTGGCTGGTGTTGTAGGCGTTGGTCAACTCGGTCAGCGCATCCTCGAGCACGTCGTTCATCCCGTGCCAGAACGTGATCTCCACCGGGCCGGACGCCGACCCGAGCGCGCCGGTCGGACAGTCGGGGAACTGCGCCAACGGCGCCTGAGTGGTCGTCGAGGCAAGCGCGGTGTCGTCGGACGTCGTCGCTTGCGTGTCGCCCGAGGTGGCGCCCGTCGTGGCGTCGGGAGCCGGCGTCGTGGGGGTCTGGTCGCTGCCGCTGTCGATCTCGAGGGCCGACTCGCCCGACGAACACGCCGCAGCGATCGACGCGCTCGCCACAGCGAGGGCCGCCACTCGGAGCAGTGGTCCGCTGCGGGAACGTTGGCCGACGGAACGACGGCGACGGTGTGCTGGGGGAAGCATCAGGTCATCCTTTCACGGCGCCCGCGGTGAGCCCGCGGACGAGTTGACGTTGGAACACGAACAGCGCCACGAAGATGGGCACGGCAGCGATCACCGTGCCGGCCATCACGAGGTTGGGCTCGGACAGACTCGACCGGCTGAGCAGCCGGAGGCCGCTCTGCACCGTGTTCATGTCGGCCTCGTTGATGACCAGGTTCGGCCACAGGTACTGGTTCCAGGTACCGAGGAAGCTGAACAGGGCGAGCGCGCCGATCGTCGGTCGCACGAGCGGCACCCCGACGTGGCGGAGGAATCCGAGGTGGCCGACCCCGTCGATCGCGGCGGCGTCGCGCAGGTCGCGGGGCAGGGTCATGAAGACCTGGCGCAGCAGGAAGATCCCGAACGCGGTCGCCAGGAACGGCACCGCCAGGCCCTGATAGGTGTTGAGCCATCCGAGACTGTCGACCGTGTCGAGGTTGACGACGAGTGTCGCCTCCACCGGCACCAGCAGCGTGGCGACGAACGCGAGGAACACGATGCGCTTGCCCGGGAAGCGGAGAATGGCGAACGCGTACGCGGCCAGAACCGACGTGACGACCTGCGCCACGGTGACGATCACGGCGACCACCAACGAGTTGAACAGGTACCGACCCAGCCGGCCCTCGTTCCAGGCCTCGACCAGCACGTCGAAGGTCACGGTGGTCGGCAACAACGGGTTCTGCAATACCTCGCTGCCCGGCTTCAACGCCGCGACCACCGTGGTGTAGATCGGGAAGACGACCACGAAGGTCACGATGCACAGCAGTGCATAGCGGCCGAGTCGTCCGGCACCCGACGGCTCGTCGAACGACTGCCGTAAGCGTCGACGTGGAACCCGCGTGGGATCGGCTCCGGTGGGACGCACGATCGCCCCGGTGCTCTCGAGGCCGGACGGCTCGGCGCGATCATTCGCCATAGTGCACCCGACGTCCGATGCCGGCGAGCTGCAGGCCCGACAGCACGAGGAGGATCACGAACAGCAGCACGGCGGCGCCGGCCTGCAGACCGGCGTCGTTGCGGATCGGCGAGTTCTGACCGTAGATGAAGTACGGGATGGTGGTGGTCGGGTTCGTCGGCTGCGGACCTCCCCCGGTGAGCAGGTCGATCTCGCCGTACGCCTGGAACGCGCGAGTCGACGACACGATGACGACGAACAGCAACGTGGGGCCCATCATCGGCACGGTGATCGACCAGAAGCGGCGGATGCCTCCGGCTCCGTCGACTGCGGCGGCCTCGTGCAGGTCGCGCGGGATCGACTGCAGCCCGGCGGTGACCAGGATGAACGTGAAACCGAGATTCGCCCACACGCTCGATGCGCTCACCGCCCAGAGCGCGGTGTCGGGGTCCTGGAGCCATCCGGGACTCTTCACGGACGGGAACAGCGAGTTGAACCACCCGACGTTGGCCAGCACACCCACCGACGGTTGCAGCAGGAACAGCCACATCAGACTCGCCACGGCCACGGACGTCGCGACCGTCGACGAGAAGACGGCGCGAAACAGACCGATCCCGCGCAGGTGCTTGTCGGCGAGCACCGCCAGCCCGACACCGAGGATCACACCTGCCGGCACCGTGATCAGTGCGAAACGGATCGTGACGGCGAGCGCATTCTGGAACTCGTTGCTGCGGAAGAGGTCGACGTACTGCCCGAATCCCTGCGACACGCACCGGTTGCCGAAGTTGTCGCAGCGCTGCTGGCCGAGCCACACGGCTCTGCCCAACGGGTACAGCACGAACACGCCGAGGATGATCGCCGACGGTGCGAGCATCATCGTCGCGAGCGGGAGATCCCCCCATCGCGCTCGTCGACGCCGATCCGAGGCCACGTCGCGAACACTATTCACCCCGAGCCCCGGCGGGCCCATCATCGTCGAGCGACTAGCCTCGCACGCTGTGACCGACTCCTCCTCCGAGACGACGACACCTGCTGCTGACACCCCCGCAGACGTTGCGCCGGCCGCCCCGCAGCCGCCGGTCGACGAGGTCGACCTCGACGCCGTCGAACGGGATCTCGCCGCCGTGGAAGTCGCACTCGAGCGGCTGTCGGACGGCACGTACTGGACCGACGAGGTGACGGGCGAGCCCCTCCCCGAGCACGTCCTGGCCGCAGACCCCACCGCACGGCGGGCGTGATGCAGAAGAAGGCTGTCGCAGGTCTCGCATCGGTGGTTGCGCTCGCAGCCGGCCTCGCTGCCGCAGCGCAGAAGGCGAAGGAGTCACCGCTCACGAGCCGTTTCAACCGCTCGGTGCGCGTGTGGAAGCTGTCGGCACGCAACTCGGCACGCTTCGCCGTATCGCGCGTCCGCGGCATCGGCTCGGCCGAGGAGCGACGGGCCCAGCTCGACGAACAGTTCGCCATCCGCACCGCAGAGGACGTCGCGAAGGAACTCGGCGAGATGAAGGGCGTCCTGATGAAGGCCGGCCAGCTGATCAGCTTCATCTTCGAAGCGCTGCCCGACGAGGCGCAGGAGGCGCTCGCCACGCTGCAGGCCGACGCCGCACCGATGGCGCCCACCCTCGCCGCGAACGTGGTGAAGGGCGACTTCGGCAAGCCGCCCGAGAAGGTCTTCCTCGACTGGTCCGACATGCCGGTAGCTGCGGCGTCGATCGGCCAGGTTCATCGGGCGGTCACCCACGACGGGCGTGACGTCGCCGTCAAGGTGCAGTACCCGGGCGTGCACGAGGCGATCGAGAGCGACCTCGACGCCGCCGAGGTGATGTACGCGATGTTCTCGTCGATGATGCTCAAGGGACTCGACGCGAAGGGACTCGTCGACGAACTTCGCGACCGCATGCGCGAGGAACTCGACTACTCGATCGAAGCCGGCAACCTCGCCGAGTTCGAGTCCCGCTTCCAGGGCCATCCATGGGTGCGCATCCCCAAGCTGGTGCCCGAGCTGAGCAGCGCCCGGGTGCTCACCACGGAGTGGATCGACGGCATGACGTTCGACCAGTTCCGCGCAACGGAGTCCTCTGCCACCAAGCAACGCGCCGCCGAGGTGATCTGGCGGTTCGCCCAGGGCGCGATCATGCGTCACGGGATCTTCAACGGCGATCCCCATCCCGGCAACTACAAGTTCCACCACGACGGCAGCGTCACGTTCCTCGACTACGGCCTGGTCAAGCGGTGGTCGCCGGGCGAGTGGGAGACGCTGCGCCCGACCGTCGACGCGATCATCATCGAGCGTGATCCGAACCTGCTCGTGCGCGAGATGGTCAACTCCGGCTTCCTTCCCGCCGGCCACGGTCTCGATCCGGCGCTCGTCTACGACTACGTCTCGAGCCCGTACGTGCCGTACCTCACCGATGACTTCACCTTCACCCGGGACTGGATGCGCGAGACGATCGCCAAGATCTTCGACGTGCAGGGACCGCACGGGCCGGTGATCGAACAGCTCAACATGCCGCCGAGCTTCGTGATCCTCGACCGTGTCGTGTGGGGGGTGAGCGCGATCCTCGGCAAGCTCGAAGCAACGGGGCCGTGGCGCGCCATGCTGCTCGAGTACATCGCCGACGGCGAGCCGGCGACCGACCTCGGTGCGGCCGAGGCCGTGTGGGCCGCCGATCGCCCGATCCACTGACGCCGTCCCGCACGCCACTCCGAGATACCACCCGGCCCTCCGGGCGATGAGTGAAAAGCCGGCATGTGGGCGGTTGGCTCATCACCGGCCGGCACCGTCTCCGAGCGATGAGCGAAAAGCCGGGATTTGGGCGGTTGGCTCATCGCTGTGCGGCGCGGGCAGGCGGTCCGGTCCGGCGGCGGGGGCACGATCTCACTAGCGTCGTGCGGATGACGGACACGACCGAGACCGAGTCCACCGCCCGGGCGCCGTTCGCGCCATGGGACCGGCGCGACATTCCCGGGTCGTTCAGCGTCGAGGAGACGGCGCGACGCGTCGGCCACTACAAGTGGACCGAGATGAAGTTGTTCGAGGCGCTCGGCGGATGGGTCGCCACGGTGCCCGAGCTCGACGTCAAGATGCGCCTCGGCACGCACTGCTACCACCACGCGTGGCACGCCGACCTCTGGCACAAGCGGCTGCCGGAACTTCGGGAGATGAAGCCCGAGCGCCTCACCGTTCCCGCGAACGACGCGATGGAGCGGTTCATCGCGGCGATGACCGAGCCCGAAGCGCCCGAGCTCACGATCGAGAAGCTGGTCGGCGTCTACCGGGTCCTCATCCCGCGGTTCATCGCGGCGTACACGTATCACCGCAACAACACCAGCGAGATCACCGACGCCCCCACGATCCGCTCGATCAACTTCATCCTCCAGGACGAATTCGACGACTGGCGCGACGGCGAGATGCTGCTGCAGTCGTTGATCACCACTCCGAAACACGTCGAGCGCGCGGCGGTCCACCAGGCCCGACTCGAAGCGCTGATGGTCGAAGCCGGCGGCATCACGGGCCTCGACAGCATCGGCACGGCGAATATGATGTCCAGCACCACCACGACTGAAGGGGGCGCGTGATGCGTCAGTTCTTTCCGGTAGAGGATCTTGCTCGGGACGAGCGGTTCGTCCAGACGAACATGGCCGAGCGGATGAAGGACGGTCGCACAGCGATCGACGTGAAGGAATCGTCGGCCAAGAGCCGTGGCTCCGCGAAACGGCTCACCCCGGAACGCCACGACGCCTCCGACGCGGCTCGCGGCCTGATGCACGGCATCATGGTCGGCGAGATCCAGGCACTCGAGGGCGCAGGGCGTACCGCCCACGACTTCGCCGCTGGTGACGGCACGAACGACACCGTGCCATTCGAGCTGAAACTCGACATGGCCCGCCAGGCATGGGACGAGGCCCGCCATGTCGAGATCAGCGCCAAGCTGTCGGACTGGATGGGGACCGAGCTCGGCGAGTTCGCCGAGAACACCGTGCTGTTCGAGGCGGCCTGCTCGAACGACCCGATCCTGCGGCTCGCCGGCGTCAACCGGGCACTCGAGGGACTGGCCATCGACGTGTTCACCCAGATGAAGGAGTTCGGCGACATCGCCGGCGATCCGTACCTCGAGTTCTGCGAGGACTGGATGCTCGCCGACGAGGTGACCCACGTGAAGATGGGTTCCGACTGGCTGCGCAGGGTGACCGCCGACGATCCCGACCGTCGCACGAAGGCACTCGAGTTCCAGCAGGTCGTCGACAAGCTGTTCAGCTTCGGTGGCGCTCGCGGCGAGAGCCCCGAGAGCTCGTTCAGCCTTGCCAAGCGGTTCCGCGAGCTGGCGGGATTCACCGACGACGAGGTCGAGGCGATTTCGGAGATGGACGCCGAAGCGCTCGCCGAGCGCCGGGCTGCCGTGATCGCCTACCGCAAGAAGGTCGGCGCCGGCGCGCCGGCCTGACGGCCACCACGATGACCGACGTCTCGACCGCTGCGTCCACCGGACGGGTGACCGTGTCGCCGAGCGAGTTCGTCTTCGTCAAGTTCGACGCAGGCGACATCGCCGACATCGTGGCCGAACTTGCGACGACGTTGGACATGGCCAACCCGATTCACGTCGTGATCGACGAGACGACACCGCTGGCCAAACTGTCCGAGGACCTCGACGGCACCGGACCCGGCGCCACGATCACCCTCCGTGCCGAGAGCGGCGCCCTCGAGGACCGCCAACATCCGATGTCGTTCAGTGCCGACAACGCCCGAGAGTCGCTGGGTCGCATTTTGCTTCGGGCCCGCGACCGTCTCCGGCCAGACTTCGCCGATGTGCCCGCCGACGTCGACCTCACGCTCGAGGAGAACGCAGCATGGGACACGTACTGCGTCGGCCGACTGGCCAGGCTCGGCATCCGAACGAACCAGCAACGGTGGCGGTACAACCACCGCAACCGGTTCGGGTTCCACGACGGCGTCGACGCAGCGTTCAACTCCTTGTGGAACGCTGACGACCTCGGCTGGTCAGGCGTCGTCTCCAACGCCCGGGGATGAACGCGCCGGCGCGACCAGTCGTCGCTGCCGCAGCAACGGAGAGCGACTGCTCCGAGGGCAAGGAGGGGTGGACGGGGGTGTACACGGCGATCATCTCCTGGTTCGGGTTCGTAGGGTGTTGGCCGGGGTTCGGCCAGCCGACATGAGTGCAGGTAAGGACTTGGCAATGATCGGGAGGAACGAGGTCGAAGGGCGCAGACGGTGCGATCCTTCGACCGTGCTCTTCGGTCCTCGAACGCGATCGATCACATCGGCAGCGCTGCGTGCACTGCTGGCAACCGGCGTGATCGCCGGCTGCCAGGCCGATCCCAACGGGTCGCCGACGGCGCAGCCGGAACCTCCGCCTGCGGCCGCGCCACCACGCTCGGCTCCATCGACGAGCAGTCCCTCACGGTCGGAGTCGTCCGTCGCCACACCATCGGAACTCACCGCAGTCGGACCGGACGGTCCGTGCACGGCCACCGGTGCCCCACCGGTGACGTACCGACACGTCGTGATGATCGTGGAGGAGAACCGCACCTGGACCGGCGGCCGCAGCGAGGCGGTCGGCATGGGCTTCGCCGGCGGCGACATGCCGTACCTCGAACGGCTCGCCGTGGAGTGCAGCTACTTCACCGACTGGACCGAGATGGACGCCGCCGAGAACAGCCTCAACCAGTACATCGGACTGACGTCAGGCGTGAAGAGCACCACCGTGTCCGACGACTGCATGCCATCGGACGCGTGCAGCTCGACCGACGACAACATCTTCCGCCAAGTGCGCGAGTCGGGCGGCACCGCACGTACGTACGTCGACGGTTCCACCGAGCCGTGTTCCGTCGGCGACAACCGCGCCAAGCACATCCCCGCGCTGTACTACCGAGGAGCTGACGACCCGAACCACTGCGCCGACGAGGTCCGACCGATGTCCGATTTCAACCCGAACCGGCTGCCGACGTTCGCCTTCGTCGTCCCCGACCAGTGCCACGACGGCCACGATTGCGGCGACGACGTCGTCGACTCGTGGGCACGGTCGACGATCGAACCGATCGTGTCGAGTGCCGCGTACCGGCGCGGCGAGGTGCTCGTCGCCGTGATCTATGACGAGGACCAGCCGGTGCCGAACCTGCTGATCGCTCCGACCGCCAACGCGGGAGCGATCGACGACGTGATCGGATCGCACGCCGGCCTGATGAAGGCGGTCGAATCCGCACTCGGACTGCCCGTCCTCGACCAGGGGCAGCTCCCCTCGGCTCCGGATCTCCGCGAGCCCGCCAACGTCTGAGTCCACGCGCATGCCCACGACGTGGCGACTGGCGAGGTCTCCACGCAGCTCGTGCGCAATCCGACGGACGCGCCTCGACCGGGACACGTCAGTCGCTGGTCATCGAGAGGTCACGAACGTCGCAACGGTCGGACGATTGGACGTCGCCATCCGAGGTCGCCGACCTTGCCCGAGGGTGGCCAGTGATCGTCACGGCTGTACGCCCACCATTCGAAGGGGTTGAGGTAGTACGCGCACGACTCGACGACACGGGTGAACGGATCGGCGCGCCGCAGCGTCACCCACACGATCATCCCGATCGCCCCGCCACCGAGCATCCAGGCGCCGTACAGCAACGGGTACAGCGGCCCGAACCAGCGCGCCTGCCACACGTGCACATCCTCGTGATCGGTCACCAATCGGCGGCGGCGTGGGGCACTGGTGTCGCCGGCACCGCTGATGACGTTGCCGACCGTGATCGCGAACCCCCGGCGCGGCACGAATCCCCGCCGGAACACCTGCCGGTTCGATCGCCGGCTCAACGATGCGTCGTATCCCGGCCGGCCACGCGCTGCGCCGAGTGCCTGTGACGCCAGGCCTGCCGCTGTCATCGGCAGCGACCACGTCGAATCCAGGGTGAACGCGACGACGCCGTTGGCACAGCCCCAGTCGTACACTCGGCGCCACCCGGTGATCACGCCGTTGGCGGCGCCGACGGCGGCGAACGGGACCGCCAATCCGATCGGTGCGCCCACGGCTGACGCCACGACCCCTCCGAGAACGCCGACGGCGGCAGCCTCGACGAGGCTGCCGCCGGAGACAGATTCGGCATGGCCGTCTTCGGCCGTTCCGGATGTTGCAGTGGTCACGTGAGCGCGCTGACCGAGCCGATCAGCTGTGCTGACATCAGTTCCGCAGGTACGACAGCAGGCGCAACAGCTCGAGGTACAGCCACACGAGTGTGACGACCAGCCCGAGTGCGGCGACCCATTCGTATGCCTTGGGCATGCCGGAGTTCGTGGCCCGCTCGATGAAGTCGAAATCGAGGGCCAGGTTCATGGCAGCCAGACCACAGACGAACACCGAGAACGCGATGCTCAGTGCCATGTTGTCACCGTTCAGGAACGGCAGCGACCCGCCGAAGAGGCTGAAGATGAACGAACCGAGGTACAGCACCATCACACCGAGGGTTGCGAAGATGACCGTCCGGCGGAACTTGTCGGTGACCTTGATGATGCGGGTGCGGTAGAGCACGAGCATCACGGCGAACACCGACGCCGTGGCGAGCACAGCCTGCAGGACGATGCCGTTGTAGAAGGTCTCGTAGCCCTTCGAGATCGCACCGACGGCGAAGCCGTAGGCGATCGCGTAGACCGGGCCGAAGAACTTGGCGAGATTCGGCTTGAACATCGACAGCATGACGGCGCCGAAGCCGACGATGATGCCGACGAACGCCATCGGCGGGAACTGGTAGGTCTCGACGCCGTTGACGTCGGTGGGGCCTGACGCTGCAGACCAACCGAACGACGCCGACACGAGCAGGAGGACCAGCAGCACCAGCGATGCGGTGATGGTGCCGTTGATGGTCATCGCCTTCTGCCAGCCGGACACGGGACCGTCGGAGACGGGTTGCGTCGCGACGTGCGTTCCGGCGGTCGGAGCGCCCCATCCGGCCTGCCCGGCGTTGGTTGCCTGGCCGGCCCGGTACTGCTGAGATGCCGTCTTGAACGACTCTTCGTTGAACACTGGATTCGACATGGTGTGACAATTCTACCGCGCAGCCGGTCCGTGGCGCCCTCGACGCGGCGCCTTCACCGAGTTCTCACCAACGGCGGCTCCGCTGCGACCGGGCGCCCGCCTAGCGAAGGTCATGTGCGCTCGTCGCATCCCACAGGTCGATGTCGGGCGCCTGCGACAGCACGCCGACGCAGGCGGTCGCCATGTCGACCATCACGTCGGAATCGAAGTGCGTGCGCTGATGTTGCGGCGTCTCCCACTTCTGCACGACGAGATGCCGGCCCCGATGGGTCACGCTCGAGCAGAGGTCGACATTGCGGCACCCGTCCTGCATCCGCGTGAGGACGACATACTTCGACAGGATCGCAAGGAGCGCCCCGTCGTCTGCCGCGTCGAAGGTCATCGTGACGATCGTGAGCTCCACCTCACCGCGCTCGTCGCTGGTTCCTGCTGCGTCATCGCTCTCCGATCCCCTGGCATCGCTCATGGTGATCCCCCCTCATCGTGCATCTCGAACACCGATATGAGTGTTGCTGTTTCGCTCCATTGGTTGACGGATCCGGCGGCGTCGGTATCGTGACGACCGTCTCATGTCGACCGTCGTGCACCCTTCTCCGCAGACTTCGCCAGCAGACACCCTCGCACGCCGAATCCTCCACGACGGCACCGGCTCTGCCGACGCCGTCGTCGAAACGACACAGTAGGAGCACCAGGTGGCCAAAGACCGCGTCGACCGCGACGACGAAGACCTCGTCCGTCTCTATCTCACCGACATCGGACAGTACACACTGCTGACGAAGGACGACGAGGTTCGCTTGGCCAAGGCCATCGAGGCCGGCAACGAGGCGATCGCCGAGCTCGATGCGGGCGGTGAACTCACCGCGGCCAAGAAGCGTGAGCTCCGCCGGCTCGCCCGCCAGGGCGAGGAAGCCGAGCGCCAGTTCGTGCAGTCGAACCTGCGCCTCGTGGTGTCGATCGCCAAGAAGTACCAGGCGTCCGGTCTGCCGCTGCTCGACCTGATCCAGGAAGGCAACCTCGGCCTGATGCACGCCGTCGAGAAGTTCGACTGGCGCAAGGGCTTCAAGTTCTCGACGTACGCGACGTGGTGGATCCGCCAGGCGATCACCCGCGGCATCGCCAATACGGGCCGCACGATCCGTCTGCCGGTCCATGCGGGCGACACCCTCGCACGCCTGCAGAAGGCGCGCTCGCGACTCGAGTTGAAGTACGGGCGACCCGCCACGCTGTCCGAGCTGGCCAAGGAAGTCGAGATGCCCGAGGACAAGGTCACCGAGGCACTGCGCTTCGCCGCCGAGCCGCTGTCGCTGTCGGAACCGCTTCGCGAGGACGGCGACGCCGAACTCGGCGACGTCGTCGAGGACCGCTCCGCCGAATCGCCGTTCGAGGTCGCCGCGACGGCGCTGCTGCCCGACGAGATCTCGCGGCTGCTGGCGCCGCTCGACGAGCGCGAGCGCGAGATCCTCAAGCTGCGCTTCGGCCTCGACCGCGGCGAACCGCGCACGCTCGAAGAGGTCGGCGAGCACTTCAACCTGACGCGTGAGCGCATCCGTCAGATCGAGGCTCGGGCCATGAGCAAGCTGCGACACCCGTCGAGCGACACCGGCGCCCGCGACCTCCTCGCAGTCTGACCGGGTTCGCCCACCCGAGCGATGAGCGAAAAGCCCGTATGCGGGCGCTTGGCTCATCGCCGCGCGGCGAACACGTGAGGCGATGAGCGAAAAGCCCGGATCTGGGCGGTTGGCTCATCGCATCGGGAAATTCGGAGCGCCGGCGTGGTGGTCGTGTGGCAACGTGCACGTGTGAACGATTTCGACATCCGGACGGTTGAGCTCGACGAGCGGCGCGCAGCGATCGATGCCTTCCGTGCCGCACTCCTCAGCGGACCCGTCAACGACGAGACGTTCGAGGCCGGCACCGCCTCATGGGACGACAGTGATGCCCTGGCCGCCTGGGACGGTGAGCGTTGTGTGGGTTGCGTCGCTGCGTTCCGGTTCGACTCGACGGTGCCGGGCGGCGCCAGGCTGAAGACCGCAGGCGTCACGCGTGTCGGTGTGCTGCCGACGCACACGCGACGTGGATTGCTCACCCGCATGATGCATCGTCTGCTCGCTGACTCGCGCGAGCGTGGGAACGTGCTCGCCACGCTGCACGCGAGCGAGACGCCGATCTACCGGCGATACGGGTTCGGCCTGGCGAGCGACCTGGTGTCGGCGCAGATCACGACGCGCGATGCGGCGCCGTGGCGTTCGGTCGCCGCCCCGGGCTCGATGCGGCTGCTCGGCTACGGAGAGGTCCTCGACGTCGTGCCGCCCCTGTACGAGCGCGTGGCGCGGTGGCGTGTCGGGACGATCAGCCGACCGGACTGGTGGTGGGCGCGCGCGCTGAAGGAGGCCAGCCGCCCGGTCGACTCGCCCTTCGGGAAGGGATCGTTCGTCGCGGTGCACACCGGTCCCGACGGGGTCGACGACGGCTACGTGCTCTACGAGGTCGACTGGGACGAACAGTTCGCCACCAATTCACCAGGGCAGGGCAAGATCCGTGATCTCTGGGGGACGTCACCGGCCGTCGACGTCGAGCTCTGGCGGTATCTGCTCGGCATCGATCTCATCGCTCGCTGGCAAGCCGACGAGCGTCCCGTCGACGAGCCGGTGCGCCGACTGATGCACGACACCCGCGCCTACGAGGCCAAGGCGCGCGTCGACGACCAGTGGCTCCGGATCCTCGACGTCGATGCCGCACTCGAAGCGAGGACCTACACCCCGGTGGATGCAACCGTCACGATCGCTGTCGACGACCCGACGTTCGCAGCGAACTGCGGTGTGTGGGCGATCTCCGCGAGCGGTGCCGCCCGCATCGATGCTCCAGCCGACGTGCACGTCGACATCGGGACCCTCTCGGCCGCCTATCTCGGCGCCGTGGCGTGGCGCGATCTCGCGACGATCGGCTCGGTCGTCGCCACCGACGACGTCCTGGAGCGCCTGGACACCCTCTTCTCCGTCCGGCCCACCCCGTTCTGCGGCTCCGGCTACTGACCGGATGGTCGAGCGAAAAGCCCGTATCCGGGCGGTTGGCTCATCACCTCAGCGGAAGCCCGGTCAGCGATGAGCGAAAAGCCCGTATCTGGGCGGTTCGCTCATCGCTCGGGGGGCGGGCGGTCCGGGTCAGGGGCCGGAGAAGATGCCGTCCTTGACGTCGTTCGTGCGCGAGAGGTACTCGACCTTCGGGTCGTAGGTGTTGCCACCCTCCTCTTCCCAGCGGGCGATCTCGGAGCGACCGACGACGAACCAGTGCACCTCGTCGGGGCCGTCGGCCAGTCGGAGCGTGCGCTGCGAGGTGTACATGTCGGCGAGCGGCGTCCACTGCGACACGCCGGTCGCGCCGTGGATCTGGATGGCGTTGTCGATGATCTCGCACACCCGGATGGGCACCATCGCCTTGATCGCGCTGACCCAGACCCGGGCCTCGGCGTTGCCGAGTTCGTCCATCGCCTTCGCCGCGGTCAGCACCATGCGTCGCATCGACTCGATCTCGATGCGTGACTTGGCGATCATCTCGACGTTCTTGCCGAGGTTGCTGACGCGCTTGCCGAATGCCTCACGGGTGAGGCCGCGCTTGACCATCAGCTCCAACGCTCGTTCCGCGGCACCGATCGAACGCATGCAGTGGTGGATCCGACCGGGGCCGAGGCGCACCTGAGAGATCTCGAAGCCGCGGCCTTCGCCGAGCAGCACGTTGTCGTACGGGACGCGGACGTCGTTGAAGCGCAGATGCATGTGCCCGTGCGGAGCGTCGTCCTTGCCGAACACGTGCATCGGGCCGACGATCTCGACGCCGGGCGTATCCATCGGGACGAGGATCTGCGACTGGCGCTGGTGCGGCGGCCCGTCGGGGCTGGTCTGCACCATCGTGATCATGATCTTGCAGCGGGGATCGCCGGCTCCGGAGATGTAGTACTTCTCGCCGGTGATCACCCATTCGTCGCCGTCGCGGACGGCCTTGCACTCGATGTTCTTGGCGTCGGAGGAGGCGACATCGGGCTCCGTCATTGCATAGGCGGAGCGGATCTCGCCGCGCAGGAGCGGCTCGAGCCACTGCTTCTTCTGCTCGGGCGTGCCCACGCGTTCGAGCACCTCCATGTTGCCGGTGTCGGGAGCGGCGCAGTTCATCGACTCCGAGGCGAGCGGGTTCTTGCCGAGTTCCATCGCGATGTACGCGTAGTCGAGGTTGTTCAGACCCTCGCCGGTCTCGGCGTCGGGCAGGAAGAAGTTCCAGAGGCCCTGCTCCTTCGCCTTGTCCTTGACGGACTCGAGCAGTTCGAGCTGACCCTCTCCGTAGCCCCAGTGGTCCGCTCGGCCCTGACCGAGGCGGAAGAACTCCGCCGTGATCGGCTCGACCTCGGTGTAAATGAACTTTTTCACCGCGTCGTACAGCGGTCGGACGCCCTCGGACATCCGCAGGTCGTACATGTCGGGGGTGGATTCGAGACCGGCCATTTTGCTTCTCCCAGGTTCGGCGGACGAACCAAACCTAGTGATGGCCGGCAATCGTCGACGTATCGACCGCGGATGCGCACGACACGTGCCCCCGCACCTCGCCTCGAACGGGTCGGTTCAGGAGTTCGGAGTGAACGTGCCTTCGAGGTGCCAGACGCCCGTGAAGCCGTCGAACGACCCTCCCGAGATCAGGCTCGTCCAGTCGATTACGTAGGCGCCGGTTTCCGGGTCGATGGTGCCCATCGGTGCGTCGCCGGTGCCATCGGGCTTGGGCGCTCCCTGATTGAAGCTGCCACCGCCGTAGTAGGCGGCGAACGCCGAGAGGTCGCCGGTGAGCACGCCGTCGGTGGCGGTCAGCATCGGCATCGCTTCAGCCGAGTCGGTTGCACCGGCGAACGCCACGGCGAAGAACGTCACCGGTGTGAAGATCGCATCGGCGAGTGCATTGCCGGCGTCGTCGAAGGCGGGGTCAGGTGCTTCCTGGTAGGTACCGGTCACCAGCCCGCCGTCGGTTCCGGCGGTCAGTCCGGAGTACGTGACGTCGGCACACGGCGAGTCGGCGTTCGGGATGTAGTTGCCGTCTGGCTGCAGCATCCGGAAGTACGAACCCGACACGTCGGCTGCGTCGCAGACGGCGTCGTCGATCGAGAACGTGCCGACGAGTTCGCCCTCGAAGCCTGCAGCCGGCTCGGTGGTCGGCGCCTCGGTCACGGGCGGCTCGGTCTCCTCCGTCATCGCCTCGGTCGTGTCGGTCGCTTCGGTCGTCTCGGTCGTCTCGGTTGCAGCCGTCTCCTCGGTCACCGCTTCGGTGTCGCTGCTGGCATCGTCGTCGCTCCCACACGCAGCCATGACGAGCGTGGCTGCCGCGAGGGCGGCGAACAGGCGCCGCTTCGTGAGGTGGTTGGTCATGATGACTCCTTGCCGGCCAGGACCGGGGTGTTGGGGGGAGGTCCGCCGTCGTCCTCGGCTGCTCGTCGCGACCGCATGGCCACTACGGCCAAGATCGCGACAAGTGCGCCGGGGACGACGAAGAACCATGGGAAGAGGTCGAACGACGGCAGGGCGTCCACCGCCTCGTAGTTGTCGACGTTGTCGCTCATCGTGGCGACCATCGGGTTGAAGTCGGTGAGAATGGTCGGCCAGTCCTCGGACCACCGTGCGATCGAGGGATACGCAGACACATCCCCGCCCGCCTCCACGAGCAATGGAAGAGCGTTGGCCCGCAACTGCCCTTCGGCGGCTCCTAACGTGACGAAGTAGCCCTGCACCGACTGCACCCGCTCGCGGGTCATCATCGATCGGAAGTCGTCGATCATGTCGGCGCCCTTCGGTGCACGGTCGAACATCTGGAATGCGACCGGCGCCGCGACGACGGCAATGCCGAGACCGAACAGCACCCAGAGGGCGGGACGGGCGCGGTTCGACGGCGTGCGCCGCTGGTACAGCGCGATGCCAGCGGTGAGGGCGACCAGGGCGCCGGGGACGACGAAGAACCACGGGAACATCGGAAAGGGTGGGAGCGATGCGACTGCGGCGTAGTTGTCGAGGTTGGCCTCCATGCGATCGATCAGATCGGTCATGTCCGCGTCGACGGTCGGCCACTGCTCGTTCAGGTTGACGACCGAGGCGAACACGACGTCGTACTGCGATGCCTCGACCGCTCCCGACTCGACGAGCGCGTTATGCAACGACTCGGTCGACTCGCTGTTGGCGGCGTCGATCTCCTCCAGATAGCCGCGGAACTTCTCGACCTCCTCGATCGTCATGTACGGCTCGAAGCCGTCGATCATGTCGCCGCCGAGCGGCGCTCGGTCGAACATCTGGAAGACGAAGGGTGCAACGATCATGCCGATGCCGACGAGCAGCGCTCCGATGATCGGCAGATTCCGACTTCGCTGCTGCATCATGCTCCCGTCCTCAGCCGACTCGGCCTTCGTCCATTGTCGGCCGGCAACGGCGATACCCCCAGGGGCAAAAGTCATTCGGTGACGGTGGGACGTGGCGGTCAGGTCGTGGGGGAATCCGTTCCCGGAGCCATTCGGCCACGGCTGCCATCGCGCCTCACCATCCGAGCGACCCGCCGCCGAGCGGCGTGGTCGGTCGGGTCCAGCCGACATCGAGACCCTCGACGTCGACGCACGGCCCGAGATGCTCGACGATCCCGAAGCCGGTCTCCGATCGCCGCAGCATCGGTGCGAACCCTGTCGGGTTTCCGACCGCATCCAGTTGCCCGAGACGCAGGATCCACGCTGCGGTCTGGCAGAGCGAGCCGTCCACTCGTTTGGCGACACCGTCGACGAGCGAGGCGTCGAGTGCCTCCATGATCCCTGCAGCCATCACGAACCCGGTCGTGTAGTCGGTGAACGCGCACGGCAGCATCGGCGGCTCGTCGTCGCCGAGGGCGTCGAGGCACAAGCCGCTGGTCGACTGCGACAACTGCTCCCAGCCCGCTCGATCCGACCACGGTCCCTCGTGGCCGAACGCCGACACCGACCCGAACACCCCACCGAACCCGTCGGTGCGCAGCGACTCCTCGTCGAGGCCGTAGCGTCCCACGACGCCGGGACGATACCCCTGCACCACGACGTCGGCATCGAGCGCCACCCGACGTAACGCCGCCAGATCGTCGGGGTCGGTGAAGTCGGCGCACGCCTGGCGCTTGCCGTGGCCGGTGTCGACCACGAACGCCGGGACGTGAGGGATGTCGGGTCCACGCACGTGCAGCACGTCGGCGCCGAAGGCGGCCAGCGTGCGACCGCAGGTGGGCCCGGCGAGGACCCTCGTGAGGTCGAGCACCCGCAACCCGTCGAGCGGCCGGGTCGGCGACGGCGCCCACCGCGATCGGAACGGAACCGCGGCGTCGCGGCGTACGACCGTGGCCCACGAGTGGACGAACTCGCCGTGCGGATGTCGGCGCCACTCGTCCTCGGTGCGGATGATCGCCGAGCAGCCGCGTCGCTCGGCGACGGCATCCTCCAGTGCACTGGGCTCCCAGGCTGCGACGCCGGCAGCGATCGTCGCTGCGTCGGCATCGACGGGCAGACCGAGCAGCGATGCCAGCCGGTCGGCGAGCGGCGGGAATCCGCCGTGCAGGTGGATCCACCGTCCGTCAGCGCACCGGTATCGACCGACCCACGGATTGTTGGCGTTCGTCCTCGTCATCGCCTCAGCGTCGACGCGCATCAGGGCGAAGCTGATCGTCGCCGCAGCGGCATCGCCGACATCGGTCCGAACCGCACCCGGCGCTCCGCCGCCACGCTGCGCCAGCCTGGCGGCCGCAGCACCGGCGACAGCCAGCGCAACTCCTGCGACCTCGCCGACCGGCCACGGCGTTGCGAGTACCGGATCGGCGCCGGAGATGACGACGTCGGATTCGAACGTCCATCCTCCGAGGGAGGCGATCTCGGCGATGCGCCCATGATCCATCGGACCATGATGCCCGAACGCCGACTCGCAACGGGTCAGCGCGTGCCGGTGAGCGTCGGCAACAGCGCCTCGGCCACCTCGGCGGGCCGCTCTTCGTGTGAGAACAGGCCGGCACCTTCGATGACCTCGATCCGCGCGTCGGGGAACTCGGCGACCATCGCCTTCGCTCGCGCGACCGGAAAGAACGGGTCCTTGGCGCCCCACACCAGTTGCACCGGCACCTCGAGTCGGCGATGGACTGCGGGGAGGTCGGTGACGTGCTGCATGTCGAAGCTGCGAAGCAGCGTCACCGCAGCCTCGCGGCGCGCCGGGATCTCGTGGAGCGGAGCGAGGAAGAACTCGGTGAACTCGCCGGCGAGCAGCGATCGGTCGGCAAACGCATCACCGAACACCGCCTTGGACCGCACGACGCGAGGCTTGCCGGCCACCCACCCGAGGCCCGCGCTCAGGCCCGGCAGATGCCGTGCAGCGATGAACGACTTGAACCGCCAACCCGGATTCGCCGGTTCGGTGTTGATCAGGCCCATCGCGCGTAGCCGCGCGTCGCCGACCATCGCATGCCGGGCGATCATGCCGCCGCTGTCGTGACCGACGACGGCGACGCGGTCGAGCTCGAGGAGGTCGACCACCCGACGGACGGTCTCGATGTGCTGGACGATCGACATCGGGGTGTCAGCGTCGAAACGGCTGGATCCCGCAGACGGGAAGTCGATCAGGTGACACGTGACCCGGCCGACGAGATGGGGGAGCAGCAGTCGGAACGTCGCCGAACTGACCGGCCATCCGTGCACGAACAGCACATCGGGTCCGCTGCCGACACAGCGGTACGCCACCTCGCCGGCACCGACGTCGAGGAATCGATCGGGCAGCCGACGGAAGAGCTCGGATGCTTCGTTCTCGGTCAGTGTCGTCATCGCGTTCTCTCCGTCATCGGCCGCTCGGCAATGGCCTCGTATGATTCGTAGTGACGACTACACAATGTAATCGTAGTGATCACTACAGTCAAGGCCAGGATGGGCTACAAGCACACGAGACAGGACATCCTCGACGGAGCACTCGTCGTCGCACTCGACGACGGGTTGAGCCAACTGACGTTCGGGCGGCTCGGCAAGCGGCTCGGCATCAACGACCGGACCGTCGTGTACTACTTCCCGACCAAGGACGACCTGATCGCGGAGGTCGTGATGTCGATGGGTCTTCAACTGCAGACGACGCTCGGCGCAGCATTCTCACGCCCCGCCGAGAACCACATCGACCTCGCCCGAGCGGCGTGGCCGGTTCTCGCCACCCGCAAGGCCGATCCGATCTTCGCACTGTTCTTCGAAGCCAATGGACTGGCGGCGACAGGACGCGCGCCCTACGACACGCTCGTCCCCGCGCTCGTCGAGGGATGGATCGAGTGGGCGATGTCGTTCCTGATCGGAACGAGGGCCAACCGCCGCGCCGAGGCTGAGGCGACGATCGCTGTCATCGACGGGCTCCTGCTCCTGCGCCAGCTCGCCGGGCCCGCAGCGGCCACCCGTGCCGCGAAACGCCTCGGCATCGCGTGACGTCGACGAGGCCCGTCGTCATCCGGACGGGACAGGACGGCGGCCACCGGAGCGGCCGGGCGACGTCCTGCTCGGCCCCGCTCCGTGCTCAGCTCGTCGTCACCACGTCAGATCGGGTGTAGACGGTGCCGAGCGTGCCGGGACCGGTGTGCGCACCGACCGACGGGCCGACGTCGTAGACGACGATCTCGCTGTCCGGGAGGCGCGCCTGCAGCCGCTGCTTCATCTGCTCGGCGACGTCGGCATGGACCGCGTGCCCGACACCGACCCGCAGCGCTCCCGCCACAGCAGCCGCGACGGTCCCATCGACCATGACCTCGATCGCTGCGTCGAGGTCTGGGACCGCTCCCCGATCGCGCAACTCACCGTTGGTCAACTCGAGCACGGTTGTCGGAGTGAGTTCACCGCCGACCGAGACGAACCGCCCGCCACGTCGTGCAACCGCTGGCACTCCGACGACGAAGAGGCTGCCGGTGTCGCGCGACGTGCGTTCGGCCGATGCGCGTGCCTGCTCGATCGTGCCACCCTCGGCGAGCATCTCGGCCGCCGCCCAGACCGCGAGCGCCACCGGGAACGACCCCACGCCGGTGTCGACGAGCGCCACTGGGATGTCGACCATGTCGGCAGCGAGCGTTGCCGACGCCAGCGTTGCCGAGTAGCTCGCTCCGGTGTGCACCGACAGCACCGCCGTCGCCCCGCGATCCGCCGCAGCCCGGTAGGTCTCGACGAACGCGCCGGGCGACGGAGCGGCGGTGGAAACCTCGGCGCCGGCCGCCATCCGGTCGTAGAACTCGGCGGTGGAGATGTCGACGCCCTCGGCGAACTCCTCGCCGTCGATCGTGATCGTCAATGCGACGACGGCGATCCCCAACCGCCCACGAACGTCATCGGGCAGCATCGAGCCGGAGTCCGTGACGAGTTGGATCACCTCGTTGTCCTGGCGAGTCTGAACTTGGTCAGGATCATCGCCGCGCTCGACACCGCGAACAACGGAAGGCCGACCGTCGGCGACGGACCCCAGGCGTTCGGCAGTCGACGGCGCCACCACAGGATCGCCGCAGTGACCCACACCGCCGATGCCAACTGCATGGTGGTCTCGGCGTTCCGTTTCGACACCGCCGCCGTGGCGGCGACCGCCGCATCGATCGGAAAGTACGCCGGGAACACCGCGAGGCAGGCACCGGCCGAGGTGGCGACGCCCTTGCCACCCTTGCCGCCGGACCACACCGGAACGATGTGCCCGGCGACCGATGCCGTCGCGGCCAGATACCCGCCGGCCGGGCCGGCGATCGCCCGACCGACCCCACCCGCGGCGGCGCCCTTCGCCATGTCGGCGGCCAGTACGGCCGCGCCCCAGCGGGCGCCGAGCACGTTCGCCGTGTTGAAGGCTCCGGGATTCCCGGTGCCGGCGGTTCGCAGATCGGTGACGGGACCACCGGCGAGTCGTGTCGCTACGTCGGCCGACGGCATCGTGCCGATCAGGTACCCGGCCAGCGCCGCAACCGCGGCCGAGCCCATCGATGTTCCCGTCGTTCTCAGGCCCGCGATCATAGGGACCCTGTCGACGCCGAGGTGCAGCAGGGCGACGATCAGCCCCGCAGCGTCGCCGGCGTCCGCGAGCCCATCGACCCCCGCTGCTCCGGCGATGAGCGAAGAACCCATATCAGGGCGGTTGGCTCATCGCCGGCACGACCCACGCGGAAGCGATGAGCGAAAAGCCCGTATCTGGGCGGTTGGCTCATCACCGGCGGGCCGATGCGGCAGAACGCTGGAACGGAGGTCGGTGCGTTTCCCGTCGTCGTGGTCGGGTCGACCTACGGTGGGAGCACGATGACGACACGCGGACGAGCACTTCTCGCTGATCGATACGTCAACAAAGGCACGGCGTTCACGGCCGACGAGCGGCGGCGCCTCGGCCTGGACGGGCTGCTGCCACCGGTGATCGAGAACCTCGAGACGCAACTGGCACGCGTCCAGTTGGAGTACGACCTCAAGCGCACCGATCTCGGCCGGCACGTGTTCCTCCGTGCGCTCCAGGACCGCAACTCGGTGCTGTTCTACGCCTTCCTGGAGCGCAACCTCGCCGAGCTGTTGCCGGTGGTGTACACGCCGACCGTCGGGCTGGCCTGTCAGCAGTGGTCCCTCATCTATCGCCGCGAGCGCGGCCTGTTCCTGTCGTGGCCGCAGCGCCATCGCGTCGACGAGCTGCTCGACAACGCCGTCGGCGAACTCGAAATCGACGTCGTCGTCGTCACCGACGGCGAACGGGTGCTCGGGCTCGGCGACCTCGGGATCGGCGGGATGGGCATTCCCGTCGGCAAGCTGGCGCTGTACACCGCCGGCGGCGGGCTGGATCCCTCCCGAACCCTGCCGGTGATGCTCGACGTCGGGACCGACAACGAGGCGTTGCTGTCGGACCCGCTCTATCTCGGCTGGCGCCACCATCGAGTGCGCAACGAGGAGTACGACGAGCTGGTCGACGCATTCGTCGAAGCGTTGCGCAAGCGCTTCCCTGGCGTGTTGCTGCAGTGGGAGGACTTCGCCCAGCTCCATGCGAACCGTCTGCTGGCACGGCACCGCCAGCAGATCTGTTCGTTCAACGACGACATCCAGGGCACCGCCGCCGTCACGGTGGCAGCGATCGTCGCCGGGTTGGTCAGGACCGACGTCCCGGTGAATGACTTGCGACTCGTCGTGGTCGGCGCCGGATCGGCCGGCACCGGCATCGCCGGCCAGGCGGTGCGGGCGATGGTCGCAGCCGGGCTCTCGGAGAGCGACGCCATGCGCAGATGTTGGCTGGTCGACCGCGAGGGATTGCTGCACGACGGCATGCACGGACTTGCCCCGTTCCAGCAGCCGTTCGCCCGACCATGGGACGAGATCGCCGAATGGGACGACGACGGCGACGGTGTCGTCGAATTGCTCGACGTGGTCCGACGGACAGCTCCGCATGCGCTCGTCGGCGTCACCGGCCAACCGGGCCTGTTCTCCGAGGAGGTCATCCGCGCGCAGGCCTCCGGCGTCGACCGGCCGATCGTGTTGCCACTGTCCAATCCGACACCGCGTGCCGAAGCGATCCCCGCCGACGTCCTCACGTGGACCGGCGGCGCAGCCCTCGTCGGCACCGGCAGCCCGTTTGCTCCGGTCGTGGTCGGCGGCCGCGCGGTGCCGATCGCACAGGTCAACAACGTGCACGTCTTTCCCGGCGTCGGGCTCGGCGTCGTGGCGGTGAAGGCCCGAGCGGTGTCCGACGAGATGCTGACCGCTGCCGCGACGGCGATCGGACGGCTCGCCGCCGAGAATCTCGACGGTGGCATCCTGCCGCCGATCACGGAGAGCCGCCACGTCGCTCGACACGTGGCGTTCGCCGTGGCCACCACGGCGGTCGAGCAGGGTCTCGCCGAGGCGATGGGTCCCGACGAGGTCACCGCGCGCATCGAACGGTCCAGCTGGACCCCGGTGTACCGCGATCTCCCCGACGACTGACGTCGCCGAGACTGTCGCTTCGTCCCGGGGTCGTGGTACAACCCGACCGTGACGACGGTGATGTGGCTCGCGGTGATCGTGGTCGGCACGGCCGCGATCGTGTGGGGCGCCGAGACGTTCGCCGAGCACCTCGCCGATGCATCGAAACGACTCGGGGTCACCGCGTTCGCTCTGGCGTTGTTGCTGGCCGGGGCCGAACCGGAGGAACTCGCCACGGTCGTGACGGCATCGGCACGTGGCGTGGACGGCGTGGCGTTCGGCGATGTGATCGGCGCCAATGCGGCGATCGTCACGATCGCGTTGGGGACGGCGGCCTTCATCACGCTGTTGCCGTTCGGCCGCAGTGTTCGTCGGTACGCGATCGGCGGTCTCGCCACCGGCGTACTGGCGGCGATCCTGATCTGGGACGGCGAGGTCTCACGGGTCGAGGGCGGCGTGCTCGTCGCCGCCTACGTGGTGTTCGTCGCTGCGATCTGGTTCCTCGAACGCCGGCCTCCCACGCTCGGCGAAGCGGCGGAACTCGAGGAGGAGGTCGAGGCGACAGGTCGCGTGGGTCGCGACCTCGGCCTGGTGCTGCTCGGACTGATGGCGCTCACCGTCGGATCGATCGCACTCGTCGAAGGCGTCCGCCAGCTCACGGATGTGGAGGCGACGCAGACCCGACTCGGGCTGACGATCGTCGGGTTCGCCACCGCGTTCGAACTGGTCGTGTTGGCGTTCTCCGCGAGTCGCCACGGCATCACCGATGCGGTGGTGGCCGGGGTCATCGGCTCCTACGCCTACAACATGACGATGAGCCTCGGGATCGGAGCGATCGTTGCGCCGCTCGCCATCAGCGACGCAGCACTCATCCACACGCCGATGATCGTCATGCTCATCCTGTTGGCCGTGGCGATCCTCCTCGCCGTGCGCAACGGCACGCTCGGTCGTGCCCAGTCGTTCGTGCTGTTCGCCGGCTACCCCGTGTTCATCCTGGCCTCGTCGATCTGAGTTCAGGAATCGAGGCCAGCAGTCCACCGGCGCTGCCACAGCCCGCCCGCCGCCGTCTGTGCTGCGGCGAGCGGGACGAACAGGAGTGCTCCGGCGATACCCCACAGGACCGCGCCAGCGGTGACCGCGATCAACACGACCGCCGGATGCAGGCTCACCAATCGGTCCATCACCCGGGGTTCGATGACGTCGTTGCCGATCTGCTGCACGGCGATCACGGCGACGAGCAGGATGAGCGCGGTGACCACGCCGTTGCTGCCCAGCGCGACGGCGACGGCAACACCACCAGCGACGAACGCGCCGAGCGTCGGGACGTACGACAGCAGGAACTGCAACACCGCCAACGCCAGGACGAGCGGCACGCCGAGCAGCAGGAGCGCCACGCCGATGCCGACCGCGTCGAACAGGGCGACGATCGTGAGCCCTCGGATGTAGCAACCGGTGGTCGTCCAGGCATGGCGACCCGCCTCGTCGATGCTGTCGCGCCCGTCGGGCGGCACCTTGGCGAGGATCCAGACCCACATCGCCGCACCGTCCTTCAGGAACAGGAAGGTGAGGGCGATGGTGAGGAACACCCCGACGAGGACCTCCGAGCCGACGGTCAGCACACGCGTGGCCTGGTCCGAGCCGATCCCCGAATCGGAGGTTGACGACGACTGGTCCGTCGCGGCAGCCGAGGTGTCGGTGGCCGCCCGGTTGGCGAACGAGTGGCCCCAGCTGCGCGACGAGTCCTCGTCATCACTCGAGGACCTCGAAGATCGCTTCTCGATCACGCTGCCCGATCTACCCGGTAACCAAGCAGGGCGGCCGTCAGCGGAGACCGTCGGCGATCAGCAGGACACCGAAGACGAGGAAGATGACGGCCGCACCGATGCGAACCGTCCGTTCCGGAAGGCGGGCGCCGAGCTGTTGGCCCACCACGATCGCGAGGCCGTCGGCGGCGACCATGCCGAGCGTCGAGCCGAGCCAGGTCCCGAACAATCCGTTGTCGGTGGCGAGCGTGACCGTTGCGAGCATGGTCTTGTCGCCGAGTTCGGCGAGGAAGAAGGCGACGCCGACCGTGAAGAAGACCGAACGGCCGCCCCGTGCGGCGCGAGCGGCCTCGTCGTCGTCGAGGGTGTCGCCGCGCAGGGTCCAGGCGGCAAAGCCGAGGAACGCCACACCCGCCACGACCGAGATCGCGTCGGTGGGCAGCGCGGCACCGAGTGCGGCGCCGAGCAGCACGCTGAAGAGGTGCACGAGTGCCGTCGCCACCGTGATCGCCAGCAGGATCGTCAGTGCTCGGTAGCGGGCGGCGAACGTCATCGCCATGAGCTGGCTCTTGTCGCCCAGCTCGGCGAGGAAGATGATGCCGAAGCTGAGTAGGAATGCGTCCACGTTGATCCTCCGGTGCGGGCCCGGAGGAAGGTGGGATGCCCTCGACCGGGCATCTGACGATGCCTGGCCGAAGGTCTTGCTCACCCGCTCCTGCGGGCCTGGGGACCGGGGCTCATCACCCAGTGTGTCGATCTCCCAGCGTCGAGCTACTCCCCTTCGCCGCCCGACACCCTAGCGCCGGACGGCGGTGTCGGCGGCCACGGCCGGACCACACGCCGGCGCCGACGCGGATGTGGTGGAGGTCGACGACTGCGGCGTTCAGCGCGGCGCGACACCGCCGTTGCTCGGTGGACCAGGGCTCAGCCGGCTGTCTCGGCGTCCTTCTGAATCTCATTGGTGTCGGCGTCGAGTTGCCTGGTCTCGACCTTGTCGGCCTTCGACATGGCACTTTCGATCTTGGCGCCCATGTCAGACACGGCCACCACGACGAGGCCGGCCTGGCCTGCGTCGAGGCTTTCACCGAGTTCCTTGAGGTCCTTGCGGCTCATGCCCGCTGCGGCGTGACCGGCGAGCGCTCCGAGTGCTGCTCCACCACCGGTCGTTGCGGCCAGCAGGCCGCCTCCGATCGCCGCGGCCGGGAACAACGCAACGACCAGGCCGGTGGCGAGACCCACGCCGGCACCGCCCCAACCACCGGCGCGAGTCGGGGTCTCGTGCTTCTTGACGATCTTGACCTTGCCATTGTCCTTGCGCTCGATGACGGCGGCGTCGTAGGCGTCGATGAGCCCGAGCTCGGTCTGGAGATCGTGTACTGCCTGATAGTCCGCCTCGGCGGCCTCGACGTCGGAGTAGACCCCTGCGTACGCCATGAATGTGTCAATAGCCATGTTCTTCACTCTTTTCGTAGTGTCGTCTGGTACCAGACCATCCTGAGCGCAGCGGACCGAAGGTGGATCCTCCATGCTGGGTGATTTTGTCCGCACGATCTCGGTAGGTGCACCAGCCGATCCATCGATGCATCTGCCGTCGTCGTGGAGAAGCGCCCGGACGACGCCCTCGTCGGGCGAGATCGGCGTGGTCAGAACTCAACGCTTCAGGCCTGGACCGCCGCGAGCGGTCGGAGCGCCCGTTCCAAATCGTCGTTTCGCTGCAGGACCGTGCGCCGCGATGCCTCGACGAGCTCGAGCTGCTGGCCCTGCGACGTGAGGCGCAACGCCACGTCGGCGGCAAGCGCTCCACGCAGATCGCCGACACTGCGACCCACCTGGGCCATCTCCGAGTCGAGCACCGGGTCGCCGGACCGCGACGCCGCGATCGACGCCTCGAGATCGATGAGCTGCGCTTGAACGGCGGCCCACGTGGACTGCAGTGTGGTGGGGTCGGTCGTGGCGAGCACGGTCATCGTCGCCTGATCGTGCACCCAGCGTGAGCGGCTGATCACCTCGTTCACCTGGCGACTGCGTTCGACCATCTCGTTTCCGCTGCGCTTGGAGCGCCCGCTGATCCAGGCCGTGATGGCGATGATCGCGCCGATGACGAGGGCGCCGAGGATGATCAGCCCGATCCACTGCTCGCTGCCGAGTCCTCCGTCCTCGGCTTCCGCGACGACGAGTACCCCGCCCGTCTGCGCGGTTCCGCTGTCGGTCTCGTCGAGGGACGTGTCGGCGGGCGCCTCGGCAACCGGCTCGGGAATCGTCGCCGCGGCGGCGCCGCTGTCACCCGCTTGCTCGCCGCTGTCACCCGCGATCCCGCCTTCGTCGCCGACGGGGGATGCATCCGGTGCCGAGCCGCTGGCGGTGACATTGTCGAGCGGCGACGCACTCCCGTCGCTCGAACAGGCGCCGAGTGTCAGCGCACCGAAGATCAGGGCGACTGCGATCAGTCTCCGGTTGGTCCTGCGTGGGCGTGGACCACTCATGAGGATGTCTGGCGTGACGGGCTCGGTCATCGGCTTCTCCTGACGTCGGGTAGCGCCTCGCGGCGCGGCCGTGTTCGCCAAACGATGATCGGCGTGATGACGATGCGCGGCATCACCCGAATCGAACGATTCGAGCCTCGTCGACGCCCGCCGGAGGAGCGCCGTCAGTGAGGTTGCGCAGCGGCGTCGAGGACGGCGGCGACGACGGCGGTGATCTTGCGGCCCGTGGGGAGATGCAGGAACTCGTTGGGTCCGTGGGCGTTGCTGTGGGGGCCCAGCACGCCGGTCACGAGGAACTGCGTGCCGGGGAATCGCTGGCCGAGCATCGCCATGAAGGGGATCGTGCCACCTTCGCCGAACTGCAGCGCTGGGGCGCCGAAGAAGCGGTCTGCCGCTGACTGCAGTGCGTCGTCGAGCCACGAGGCGGTGGGCGGTGCAGCCCATCCCCATGCCCCGCCCCCACGCTCGAACGTGACCCGAGCACCGTACGGCGGGTCGGCGGTGAGGGCGCGCTCCAACGCGGCCAACACGGCATCGGGATCGGCGTGCGGCGGCAGACGCAGCGACAGCTTCAACGTGGTCTCCGGGCGCAGGACGTTGCCGGCCCGGGCGGTCGGCGGCAGACCGTCCTGGCCGATCACGGTGAGCTGCGGCCGCCACGTCGTGGCGAGCAGGGCCTCCAGCGGGTCGTCACCGGTGACGGGCTCGACGCCGGGGGTCCACGGCACCTCTGCCACACGCCCGGCGCCGACCAAGTCGGCGGCTCTCGTCAGCGCCGCCCGGGTCTCGGGTGGGATCTCCACCCATGCGTCGTCGAGGAGCACACGCCCATCGCCGCTGTCCTCGATGCGATCGAGGAGCTGACGCAGGAGCCGAAACGTGTCGACCACGACGCCGCCGTATGCGCCCGAGTGCAAGCCCTCCGCGACGACGCGCACGGTCAGGTTGCCCGCAACCATTCCACGCAGTGACGTGGTGATCCAGAGGTGCTCGTAGTCGGCGGCGCCGGAGTCGAGGCACACGACGAGTTGCGGCGTCCCGATGATGTCCGCGAGCGCATCGATGTAGGCAGGCAGGTCGGGGCTGCCGGATTCCTCACTCGCCTCGATGAGGACCACGCACCGAGGGTGCGATCCGCCGGCGGCGCGCACCGCCTCGATCGCTCCCAGTGCTGCGAACGCCGAGTAGCCGTCGTCGGCGCCACCGCGCCCATAGAGGCGGTCTCCCTCCAGCACCGGCTTCCAGGGTCCGAGGTCGTCGCGCCAACCTTCCATTTCGGGCTGCTTGTCGAGATGCCCGTAGAGCAGGACCGGGGCGACGTTGTCGTCGCCGGATGTTGCCGGGACCTCGCAGACGATCGTCGGCGTGCGACCGTCGAGTCGGTGGACCTCCACCGTCATGCTGGGGATGGGACGGTCGCGGCACCACGAGGTGATGAGATCCACGGCGCGGTCCACGTGGCCGTTGGCCGCCCAGTCGCTGTCGAAGCTCGGCGAGAGCGCCGGGATGGCGATGTAGTCGGAGAGGACAGGCACGAGACCGTCCCACAACTCGGCGGTCGAGTCGTCGACGATCGAGAGATCCAGGTTCCCCATGGCCGGAGGGTATCTCGGTTCACCTCGGACTGGAGCCTCTGCATGTGCCGCTGAGCCGGCCGCCGGCTCGGCAGCACCGTTCCTCACTGAAGAGGCCGGTGGTCGGCTGTCGCGCGGATGGCGTCGACATGGAGCAGCAGCACTACCGTTGCCGCATGAGCGCAGACGTGGCCGTCAGTCGTGATGTGGGCGCCTCATCCGATGCGGTGTGGAACATGGTCTCCGATCTTCCTCGCATGGCGGAGTGGTCACCGGAGAACGAGGGTGGCGCCTGGATCAAGGGCGCAACAGGACCTGTTCCCGGCGCTGCGTTCCGAGGCTCGAATCGAAACGGCAGCAAGTCGTGGAAGACCGTCGCGAAGGTCGTCGACGCAGAACCGGGCCGCCGGTTCTCGTTCCGCGTGACGGCGATGGGTCTTCCGGTGGCCCTGTGGGAGTACGACATCACGCCGACGGACACTGGTTGCAGAGTCACCGAGAGCTGGACCGACCTGCGACCGGGCTTCTTCAAGCCGATCGCCGGGAAGGCGACGGGCGTGTCCGACCGCACCGACCACAACCGGTCGACGATGGAGCAGACGCTCGCCAACCTTGCTGCCGCCGCAGAAGCGTCCGACTGACCCGTCAGTGTCGATACCGCTTCGCCCCAACTCGGGCGAGGTCACTGGGAACGATGCCTTCCCTTCCTTCACCGCTCAGTCGGCGGCGCTGCGAATCAGGAACACCGAGGCGATCAGGACCCAGACCATGCCGGCGAGCTCACCGATGAAGCCGATGCCCCTGACGGCGCTGTCCGGATCGCCGCCGAAGATCCAGGTACCGCCGATCACGGGCAGCACCCCGGCGACGATTCCCAGCACGGCCAACCACGTCGGCATGACCCGGGTCTGGATCATCAACACCGAGGCGAAGATGACGAACATGGCGGAGGCCCAGGGCATCAGAGCGAAGAAGACGACGGAGTCGAGCGCTGACAGGGTGACCAGCAGCCCGTCGGACGCCCCCTCGAGAACCGGGTCGAGCGACATCACGGCCCACAGCGACATGCCGACGAGGCCAGCGGCGAATTGGGCGACGATCCCGGCGAACGAGAGTCCCGGCAGGATGCCACCACTGGTGTCGCCGGCCGTGAGACGACGGAGCAGCCCGACTCCGAAGATCAGGTAGAGGACTCCGAACGCCATCGGCGTGAACCAGTTGAAGAAGGCGATGGAACCCTGATTGTCGCCGAACCAGGTTCGGAGCTCGTCCGCTCCGTCGGTGAACACCGGGGCCGCAGCCGCAATCGCTGCGCCCATGGCGATGAAGAGGATGACGAACGCGAAGCCGGAGAATCCGGCGATGCGATTCCATGTCCGGAGGGTGTCGTTCGGGCTGGGGTGAATGGCGATCGAATCGGTGGTCATGGTGTGCTCCCTCGCACCGCCCCGCGGTGCACTCGTGTGGTTGGTTACCGCCATCGTCCACGTTCAGAGCTACGGCGCCCAGCGTGTCAGCGCGCTTTGCCTCTACGTGCCAGCACTGGCGTCTCACCACCACGTTCCAACACCGGGCACCGAAACCCCCACTTCGGAGTCTTGCTGCGGTGGCAACATGCGACGGTGGCATCCGGGTTCGAGATCAGACAGCTGGGCCGAGACGAGCTCGGACGGGTCGCAGAGATCGACCGGACGGAACACATCGATGTGCTCTACGTCCAAGACGGTGAGCGCCTCGCCGAACGTCCTGGACGTTGGGACGCCCCTGCGTGGGAGCGCGACGGGCACGGAGGACACTCCATCGAGGCCAAGGAGCGCTCGCTTCACGGCTACCTCGACATCGGCGGCGTCGCGATCGCTGCGCTGGTCGACGGGCGTCTGGCCGGTGTCGGTGTCGTCGTGCCGCACCGCCGGCCCCGAGTCGCACAGCTGGCGTTCCTTCACGTCAGCGCTCCGTGGCGCGGCACCGGCATCGGTTCTCGCTTGGCGGCGCAGCTCGACGACATTGCCCGAAGCGCAGGTGACACCGCGATGGTCGTCTCGGCCACGCCGTCGAAGAGCACGGTCGACTTCTACCTCGGTTGCGGATTCCACGTCACAGCGCATCCCCTGGGCGAACTCCTCGAACTCGAGCCCGACGACATTCACATGCGCAAGACGCTCTGAGCATGCGGGACGTCGGTTGCTCGACCCGGAGGAATGCGACTCGTCGTCCGAGTCGCTACTGCGGCCACTGCCGCCTGCAACAGTTCGAACCCGCACACGGCCGGCGCGTGGTGGTCGGTGTGGTACGACTGGCTCAGTGGTGGTCGAGCTTGTCGCGTTGGTGCTGGAGTCCAGCTCCCCTCGAAGGCTGGCGCAGTTCTGGGAGCGAGCACTGGGATGGCGCGTGAACTCGACTGCCGCGGGAGAGCTCGAGTTGCTCCCGAGCGACTCGACGAGCTTTCACCTCGTGTTTCGCAGCGGTGCGGGAGTCAAGGTCGCACAGAACCGGATCCACTTCGATCTGACGTCAATATCGGTCGATGATCAGAAGTCGTCGGTCACTGACTTGATCACACATGGCGCCGAACCTGCCGACGTCGGCCAGACCGGCGACGAGGGTCACGTGGTGCTTGCAGATCCCGAGGACAACGAGTTCTGTGTCATCGAGCCGGGCAACCGCTTCCTCGCCAGCTGTCCACGTCTGGGAGCCGTCAATTGCGACGGGACGAAGGACCTCGGCTACTTCTTCAGCGCCGCTCTCGGCTGGCCGCTGGTCTGGGATCGAGACGAGGAGACGGCGATCCAGGCGCCCACCGTGGACGGGCCGAAGATCACCTGGAGCGGACCGCCGCTGATGGCGAAGTCCGACCGCGAACGGATTCACTTCCACCTCGGGCCCGCGACGGGCACAACAACCGATGACGCCGTCGGCGAACTGATTCGACTTGGCGCCTCCCGTCTCGAAGACGGCGCTCACCGATGCCTCGGAGGAGTTGCGCTCGCCGATGTCGATGGCAATCAGTTCTGCCTGGTGGAGTGATTCGGGCCGGCCCGCGGACGCGTGCGCGTCAGGCACGCAGCGTTCACTGATCCCGGCGCGTGACCGACCTGGTGGCCGGCGATCGCAAGCCCGAGTGGTCCTCGCCTACACGGTGGCGGTGTGGGGTGCTGCGGTCGTACCGTTGCTGCCGGCCAACGTGGTCACCGGGCAATGGTTCGAGCACCTTGCGCTCGTCGTCACCGCCGGCGCAACCATCGGCGTGGCGCCAACGTCATGGATGGGGCGGTGAATTCGCTCGGCCGGCGGCCGAGCTGAGCGGCCCACCAGCCGGACGACACTGTGCGACGGTCTCATCGACAACGACATTCGACCACGCCGCTCCTATCACGGCGCCTCGACGCGCGAGATGCTCGCCGACTGGCACTGGCTGTCGCTGCTGTTGAACCGCATCAACCATGCGATGGGCCGCAGCGACTTGTACCCCTTCACGATCGCCGAGCCGGTGCACACGAAGCTCGACTTCGTACACCAAGTCGTGCAAGACGTGGCCCGCCGAAACGCCGACCAACCGCTACTGGCCTGCCCGCCGCTCGCACACTCGTAGAACTGCGCCGGAACGCCGGAGTACCGCCTCGGCATGCCGCAGACGCCCGTGGACCCGTTGGCGGAGGTGGACGGGAATCCGCATCGCTTCGCGTTTCCCCAGCGTGTGGGGTCAGAGCAGCGTCCGAGAGGAGTCGTTTGAGAGTAACCCTGAGAGTAACGGCATGAGCTGGGGCGCTGGAGCGCCGACGGCGGCCACGGGCACGACCCAGCGTGAACGACTGCTTGCCTGGCGTTCAGGATATGCGTATGGTTAGGCGTATGCCACGCGTCCAGGTGTATCTCCCCGACGACCTCCACGATGAGCTGAAGAAGCGCGGCTTGCCGGCGTCGGAACTCCTCCAGATCGCGCTGCGCGCCGAACTCGAACGCCAGGACGCGCTCGACGAGACGGCGCGGTATCTCGAGGAACTCGTGGCCGAGGTCGGAGAACCGAGCACACGACAGCAGTCGCAAGCGGACGCCATCGCACGACGCATCCGAGATCGATCGCTCGACCGAGTCAGCTGAACGTGCTCGTTCTCGACAGCGGAGGACTCTCGCGCCTCGCCGCACGCACGAAGACGTCGGTCTCTCTGATCCGCGCATTGACGGCGCAGGAGTTGTGGCCACCGCTCGTGCCCACGATGGTGCTCGTCGAGTCGCTGCACGGCGATGCCGGCCGCGATGCCAACACCAACCGCTTCCTGAAGACGTGCATCATCGAATCGACCGTCAGCGTGGACGTCGCCCGCCGGGCCGCCGAGCTCCGCAGACTCGCCCGAACCGGCTCCGCCGTCGATGCACTCGTCGTCGCGATCGCCGAACCAGGAGGCACGGTCCTCACCGGAGACCGAGCCGACATCGAGGCGCTTGCCGCTCACGCCAATCGCGTCAGCGTCCAAGTCATCTGACACATCGCCGCCCCAGGTCGGACGGAGGTCCCGCCCACCTTTCTGCATCTCACCCTGCCCGCTGATTCACCCGCCTGACGAGCGTGATTATGCGCTACCCAACCGACCGTCGGACCTCCAACACTTCGCCGGAAGCCGAGTAGGCGATCAAGAATCTGAGCTTGGGATTATCGGTCGTGGCTTGTCGCCAGACCTCAGCTTGACGTGAGGATTTCTTGATTCTTCTCGCTTGACATCTGATCGCCTTGCCGCCACTATGTGCGTCAACATCGTCACCGTCTGTGGGAGCAGCGGTTCGTCTTGCAGGTGGGGGATCATGCTTCGTGGCGGTTCTTGCGCGTTGGTTGCTGGCGCTGTGTTTGTGTCGTCGTTGGCGTACGCCGATCCGGTTCGGGCGGTTGAGGTTCCGCAGACGGGGACGTTGGCGGCGGAGTTGCGGCAGTCGCCGGCGTCGATTGAGGGTGATGCTTCGGTGGCTGCGGTCCCGACCGGTCCGAGCGACGTGTTGTTGGAGCCGCCGTCGGTACCGCTCAAGCCGGTCGATCCGCTCGTGGAGAAGCCTGCCGTTGCCGGTTTCGACGAGGCGTTGTCGGTCGAGGATGCCGATCAGCGCGACGTGTTCTCGACGGTGTTCGACAATGTTGATGGGACCGAGACGGCGGTGTTCTCGTCGATGGCGGTCAACTTCGAAGATGACCGCGGCGAGTGGCAGCGGATCGATCCGACGTTGGTACCGACAACCGAGCTGGGCGAGTTCGAGGTGAGGGCGGCGCCGTGGTCGGCGTCGTTCACTGCTGACGGGGCGATGGTGGTCGGCGAAGCTGGCACAACGGTGACGGTTCGCCCGGGTGCGGGTGGCCGGTTGTCGGCACCGGTGATCGCGGATGACGGGCTGTCTGCGACGTATGTGGAGGCGTGGCCGGGGGTCGATCTGCGGTTCGTGGTCGACAACGTGTCGGTCCGCAAGGAGTTGGTGATCAAGGGTCCGGGTGCGCAGCCGTCGTATGAGTTGGTGTTCGACGGTCTCGGTCTTGTCGCAGCCGAGGGCGGCGGTTTTGAGCTTGCGGACGCGTCGATCGAGGATGTGTCGGTGGGTGGGGTCGAGGTGTTCAATCATGATGGCACGCCGATCAACGAGGCCGCGAAACCGGTCGAAGCGGTCGCGCCCGCGGCTGCGTCTCGGGCGGGTGAGGCGGCGTCCGCGGTCTCGGTTGGTGTCGACGCCGGGTGGTTGGGCACGTTGGACAAGTCGGCGTTTCCGGTGGTGATTGACCCGGTGATCACGATCGGCGCGATGAACGGGGTTCGGTTCGCGTTCGCTGGTAACGGGTTCACGTGTCCGCAGAACCCGAACTGCGCGCGGCCTCGGGTTGGGAACTCGATGGCGAGCGGGAACACGATCTGGCGTTCGACGTTCGCGTACGACTACACGTCGCTGCTGCCGACGTCGACGGTCGGCTCGAAGCTGGTGTCGGCAACGATGAACGTGTCGCACTTCTCGGGGACGACGTCGTCGCAGCCGATTTCGGTGCGTCAGGCGTCGTGGTTCACGTGGTGTGGGGTGCATCAGGGGAACAACTGTGCGAATCCTTGGATGCCGCAGGTTGACACGACGAAGTACATCACGACCGGGGCGACGTCGTTCAACGTGACCAGCAAGATCAACGAGTTCTGGACCGCCGGCGGCAGCGCAGTGACCTGGGCGTTCGCCGGCAACGAAGCGTCGGGGGTGTACACGTTCAAGGAGATCAATGCGTCGTTGTCGATCACCTATGACCGGTTGCCGATCATCACTGCGAGCGGAGTGTCGCCGGCGGCGAACCCGTACACGTTCCACAATCACCTCAACGGGATCTCGTTGTCGGTCCCCGCACGCACCGACCCGGATGGTGAAACCTTGTACTACCGGTTCAAGATCTGCCCGACGAACACCTGGACGGGGTGCGGGACACCGAAGGCCGACTCGGGATGGATCACCTCGAACAGTTGGAGCCAATGGCAAGGTGCCGGGTTCCCAGCGGACTGGTACAACCAGCAGTACTACTGGGGTGTACAGGTCTCCAACGTGACGTCGACGAACTACACGCTGAACTCGTCGTGGCTGCGGCCGTGGAAGCTGTACAACGACGCGGCTGCGACACCGCAGCTGATTTCACCGGTTGCCGGGTTCACGTGGGCGCCGAACAACCCGGCGCAACTGACCTTCACGACACCGGATGATCCTGATGGCGACACTGTGCGCTACCGCGCCGTGGTGCGAGCGAGAGGCACCACCGGTGTCGTCTATCGCACCGATTGGACCGGGTTCATCAACCCGGGCGGCACGAACACCCAACAGACCATCATCGTTCCCGCGGACGCTCCGCTGGCGCCGGACACCGCGTATGAGTGGACGGTCGAGTTCCAGGACTCGACCACCTATTTCCATTGGTACTACTACAAGGGTCAACCCCAAGGGACCTTGCCCACAGCCCGGCAGGCAGCGTTTGAGGCGCGGCTCGGTGGCGGTGGGCCGTCACCGATGCAATCCCTCGGCCCGGTCGCTCTGAACCTCGCGACGGGAAACGTGACGACCTCGGTGGCTACGCCGCAGGTGCCGACGCTCGGCGGGGCGATGGGTGTCTCGATGTCGTACAACACGCGCGCCCAAGACGTCGGGTTGCGCTCACGGCTGGTGAACAACACCAACAACAACTTCGTCGCCGATGCCGGCGAACAAGTCACCTATCAGACCGACGCGCGTCTCGAGATGAGATGGACGAACCCGACCGCCGCGCCCGGGATCAGCAACTTGATGTCGACGTGGACCGGGTTCATCACCGTGCCGACCACCGGCAACTACAAGTTCGCTGCATCGCTGAACTCCGACGAAGACGCCGAAGTCAAGATCGCATCGACGTTCGCGTTGCGTGTGAACCGGGGCGCAACCGCCCGCATCGCGAGTCCGGCAACGGTGAACTTCGGTGACCCACTCGGCGAAGTGCCGTCAACGTACTTCGCGCGCAGCAACGTGACCGCCGGCTCGGCCGGAATGACCCTGACCGCGAACCAGCCCACTCCGATCACCATCACCTACCGCAACCCGTCCGGGGCCGGACAGTTCGCCCTGTACGTCTCGACCGGCAGCAGTTTCGTGTCGATCCCGTCCAGCTGGTTGTCACCCGACGCCCGCGTCCTGCCACGCGGCTGGGTCCTCAACCATTCCGAGTCGAACGGGGCGATCTACAGCAACGCCAAGATCACCGCCAACGAAGTCGTCCTCACCGTCAACGACGGCTCCACCATCGCGTATACCCGCAACGGCAACGCCTACAAGCCGCCCGCCGGTCAGGACGACATCGTCACCGTCACCGCCGGCAAAGTGACCGTCACCGACACCGCCGGCTACGTGCACCAGTTCCACACCACCGGCCAACTCGACACCGTCACCGCCCCCATCGACGCGCTCACACCCGCCGCACCCACCCCGGTCTGGACGACGTGGACGCCGACCGGATCAACACCCACCCAGCGCCTCACCGCGAGACCGACCCGATCTCGGGACGCCAAGTCACCTACACCTACCAAGGCCTCGGCACCTGCCCCACCGCCACCGGCTACACCACCCCCGACCCCGGCATGCTGTGCAAAGTCACCTACCCCGACACCACCACCAACCTGTACTACAAATCGTTGACGACCGGTGAACGGGTCCTGTCACGCATCGTCGATCCCGGCAACGAGATCTACGACATCGGCTACACCAACGTCGCCCTCAACGGCTACACGGTCCCGATGATCTCCACATTCCGCGACCCGTACGTCAACGACCTCATCGCCCACACGCCCTCCGGTGTCACCGCCTCCACCGACTACCAGACCCTGATCACCTACGACACCAAAGGCCGCGGCGTCACGGTCACCGGACCGAAAGCGACCGTCGGCGCGACCGGCCGCCAGAAAGTCACCTCGCAATACAAAGACGTCAACGGGATCACCGTGAACGAAACCTGGGTGCTCGTCGACGGCCTCGACAACCCGGGATCCGCCACCGACTGGGACCGCAAAGTCACCTTCGACGACACCGCCCGAGCCAACTACGACTATCAAGCTCTCAACACCGCGGCCACGCAGTACTCACTCACCGAAGTGCGCTGGCACGGCGGTATGGATCGGCCCGAAGTGTCGATCACCGACGGCTACGCCACCACCAACATCTACAACTACCGCAACGAACTCGTCGACACCTACGGCCCCGCCCGATCGATCTGTTTCAACCTCACCACCACCTCGCCCACCTACAAACAACCCAACGGCACCTGCACCACACCAGCGGTACCGCGCACCAGCACCGAGTACGACACCCGCCTCAACCCCGACGGCACCACCACGCCATGGACCGGGCTCGGCACCTCCTGGTGGAACAACAACACCGGCGCCGGCAAACCCTCCAACCGCACCACCGGACTCGGCGGCACCGGCACCACCCTCGCCTACGACTGGGCAGCCGGATCACCGGCAGCGGTCACCGCCACCGACTTCAGTTTCCGCTCCGACGGCGAGATCTGGTTCCCGGCCACCGGCAACTGGGGCTTCGAGATCGTCGCCAACACCGACGACATCGCCTCGGTCACCATCGACGGCCAACAAGTCGCCTTGAAGAACACCGGCGCCACCACCGCCACGGGTACCTACACCGTCAACAACGACCTCACCCTCAAATCCGGGACCAACCACATCCGCCGTGTCGCAATCCAGTTCCTCGACACCTCCGGCAACGCCAAACTCACCATCAACTGGACCCCACCCGCCGGCACCAAAACAGCCGTCCCCATCAGTGCCCTGCGACCCGCCTACAGCCTCGCCACCCGTGTCACCACCCACGACGACGGCGGCGACGCCCCCACCAACAACACCCAGATCTCCTACGACACCGGCGGCCTCGACCCCGCCATCGGCCTAGTCACCCAAACCGTCGAAGACCCCGCCGGGTTGAAACTCACCCACACCAACACCTACGAACCGGGCAGCTACCGGCGTCGCCTCACCCGCACCCTCCCCGCCGGTAACAGCTACAACTACGAGTACTACACGATCTCGGGCGCCGGCTCTACAGCGGCGGTGAACGTGTCATGTACCGCCCAGGATGACACAACCGTCCACCAAGGCGGTATGACTCGAATCACCGTGTCACCTCCTGCGGCATCGGGGACCTCGATCATCTCTGAGAAGGTGTATGACGGCTGGGGGCGAACGGTCGCCACCAGATCTGGCACCCGCACTGGAGGCTCTGACACCTGGCAGGCCTGGTCATGCGCCAACTATGACTCTCGCGGTCGGGTCACGACCGTGTCGGTGCCCTCGAATGCGGCCGCCCCCGCCCGCACGACCACCATCACATATGCGGTGGGCGGGGATCCTCGTGTGCGTTCGGTCGGTGATGCCTCCGGTACGGTGACGATGGTGTCAGACGTGCTCGGTCGGACCGTGACCTACAACGGCCTGGCCGGCATGTCGTCGCAGTCGGTGTTCGACGCTGTCACCGGACGTGTCGTGTAGTCACCGATGCAGTCGGCACCCACAGCTACGTCGCAGACCGCGGCGGCCGCTTGGTCACCCAGACCCTGAACGGTGCGCCGATTGCGCAACTGGCCTACTGGGGTCCGGCCGATCCCGACCCGCATGCCCTCAAGGAGGTGACTTACCCATCGGGGACCAGCAACGCCGGGAATAACACCGTCGGGGCCGTGCAACACAACTCGAACGGTCAACCTATTGCGTTGACCTGGGATCAGCCCGGCGGTGGTTCGATCACGTCAGACACGGTCGTAAGGTCCCGTTCGGGACGGGTGATCGACCGATCTATCGACGGCATGGACAGCGACCCGGCCGGCAACAACTACAGCTACGACAGCGTCGGCCGACTCAGCCGAGCGCATGCCTACGGCGACGTGTACACCTACGGGTTCGCCGGATCGGGCGGCTGCGGAGCATCGCCAGCGGCGGCAAGAACGCAAACCGCACCTCGCTCAGCGTGAACACGGTAACAGCAGCCACCTTCTGCTACGACACCGCCGACCGGTTGACACAGGTGATGTCGTCCACAGACCCGTTCAACAACTACACCGACGCGATCACGTACGACACCGCGGCAACACCACCCAACTCGCCGGCCAGGACATGGTCTACGACGCCGCCGACCGCCACCTCGCCACCCACACCCCCAACACGACATCACCAACGTCCAGCGTGGACTACAACGCGACGTGTCCAACCGCATCATCCGGCGAACCGAAACCGTCAACGGTGTCACCACCGTGACCCGGTACGGCTCGCGGACCCGGTGATGCCGCCGACGTCGTGATGGATGCGACCGGCGCGATCATCGAAACCACCCAAAGACTGCCCGGCGGCGTGCTGGTGTCGCGCGATGCGTCCGGCGAGGTGTGGTCCTACCCCTCGACGGCTCGATCACCGCCACCACCGACGCCACCGGGAAAAACAAGGTTCGACCCACATTTACGACCCCGACGGCAACCCGATTGGAGGTATGCCCGACAACTCGCCCGGCAGTTTCGACTACGGATGGCTCGGCCAACACAACGACCCTCGACCACACAATTGGGCTGCGACCCGTCATCCAAATGGCGCCCGACCCTATGACCCGCTCCTCGGCCGCTTCCTCTCAGTGGACCCGCTGGTCGGTAAGACGATGCAGCCCTACGTGTACGGCGCAGCGAACCCAATCATGTTTACGGACGT